>NZ_NOZR01000059.1 GCF_002250655.1 Mycolicibacterium sphagni | reverse complement strand
GGGTCTGCTGCACGAATAGGTGACATCTGAGTTGGCTTGCCCCGTGGGGGCGGGCTGAGAGGATGTCAGTATGCCCAGGCCTTATCCCCGCGAGTTCCGGGACGACGTCGTGCGGGTCGCTCGCAACCGCGATGACGGGGTGACGATCGAACAGGTCGCCACCGATTTTGGTGTTCACCCGATGACCCTGCACAAGTGGATGCGCCAAGCCGATATCGACGAGGGCACCAAGCCTGGCAAGAGCACCAATGATTCTGCGGAGTTGCAGCAGCTGCGTCGCCGAAATCGATTGTTGGAGCAGGAGAATGAAGTGCTGCGCAGGGCTGCGGCCTATCTGTCGCAGGCCAATCTGCCGGGAAAAGGCTCTACCCGCTCGTGAACGAGCTCGCCGCCGACGGGATCCCCGTCGCGGTGACGTGCCGGGTACTCAAGCTCGCCCGCCAGCCCTACTACCGCTGGCGGGCTCATCCCATCACCGACGCTGAACTCGTCGAGGCCTACCGCGCCAATGCACTGTTCGACGCCCACCACGAGGACCCGGAGTTCGGCTACCGCTATCTGGTCGAGGAGGCCTGCGATGCCGGTGAGGCGATGGCCGAGCGTACCGCCTGGCGGATCTGCGCCGAGAACAAGTGGTGGAGCGTCTTCGGCAAGAAACGCGGCAAGAACGGCAAGCCCGGGCCACCGGTTCACGACGATCTCGTCGAGCGCGACTTCACCGCGGATGAGCCGAATCAGTTGTGGCTCAGCGATATTACCGAGCATCGCACTAGCGAGGGAAAGCTCTACCTCTGTGCGATCAAGGACGTGTTCTCCAACCGCATCGTGGGCTACTCGATCGATTCCCGGATGAAGTCCCGGTTGGCGACGACCGCGCTCAGTAGTGCGGTGGCACGACGCGGTGAGGTGGCCGGTTGCATTCTGCACAGCGACCGCGGCAGCCAATTTCGAAGCCGAAAGTTCGTCCACGCCTTGGGTCGCTACGACATGGTCGGCTCCATGGGCCGCGTCGGTGCGGCCGGCGACAATGCGGCCATGGAGAGCTTCTTCAGCCTGCTGCAGAAGAACGTCCTGGACCGTCGCCGCTGGGCCACCCGCGAGGAGCTAAGGATCGCCATCGTCACCTGGATCGAACGGACCTACCACCGTCGCCGACGCCAAGCCGCCCTCGGGCGGTTGACCCCGATCGAATACGAAGCAATCATGACCACACCGGCCAGTCAGGCCGCGTGACCGTAACTGTCACCTGATCGTGCAGCAGACCC
>NZ_NOZR01000058.1 GCF_002250655.1 Mycolicibacterium sphagni | reverse complement strand
TGGCGAGTCCCCGTTACGGAGTCCACCCGGTTTTAGAGTCGGGTTGGTTTGATCCGTTCTCAGTTGATGCTGCAGGCCACCGGGGTGTGGGTGCACCTGCACGCCGCAGCGTACTCGGCCGGTGTGCGGTAGCCCAGGGCCGAGTGGCGGTGTCGATGGTTGTGGTCGTCCTTGAAGTCGCCGATGACCACACGGGCCTCGAACAGGGTGTTCCAGTAGTTGCGGTTGAGGCACTCCTTACGCAGTCGGTTGTTGAACGATTCGATGTAGCCGTTGTCCCACGGGCAGCCCGGCGGGATGTAGACCGTCCCGGTCTTGTCCTCGCAGAACCGTTGCAGCGCTGCCGAAACCATCTCCGGCCCGTTGTCCATGCGCAGCACCTTCGGCGGGCCACCGTGGGCGGCGAACACCTTCGTGAGCTCTTCGGCCAGGTGCTCGCCGGTGATCGAGCGCTCCACCAGGTTCAGCAGCGACTCGCGGGTGTGCTCGTCGACCATCGAGGCGATCTTGATGGCCTTGCCGTCGATCGTGGAGTCGAACTGAAAGTCGATCGCCCACACCACCTTCGGTGCATCGGCGAGGACCGGCGGTACCGAGGAGATCCCGGCCCGCTTGCGGGGGCTGTGCACCCGGACCTGAAGGCCTTCCTCGCGCCACAGGCGGTGGATCTTCTTCTTGTTGACCTCGCGGCGCTCGTCGTAGCGCAGCGCCGCCCAGGCTCGCCGGAACCCATGGCAGGGGTGTTTGGTGGCGTAGGCGCGCAGCCAGGCCCTCATTTCGGCGTCCGGATCGGCTTGGGTCTGCGCCAGTGGCAGGCGGCGGTAGGTGGAGCGGGCCAGCCCAACGGCCTTGCACGCCAACCGTTCCGACATGCTCAACGTCGTCTTGAGCATATCCACGGCGCGGCGCTTGGCAGCTGGGCTCAGAATTTTCCCTTGGCGACCTCCCGCAACGCGTCCTTCTCGAGTTCGGCGTCGGCCAGCAGCCGCTTGAGGCGGGCGTTCTGCTCGCGCAGCTCCTTGAGTTCCTTGGCAGCGTCGGTATCCATGCCGCCGTAGGCGCGCCGCCAGTTGTACAGCGTCGCCGGCGATACCTGCAGCTCGGCGGCGATCTCCTCACCGGTCTTGCCCTCAGCAGCCAGCTCATCCGCCCGGCGCAACTTGCGCACGATGTCCTCCGCGGAATTCCGCTTCCGACCAGCCATGTGTTCCATCGTCCCTTCCGGCCCGACATCGGGCCACAGGACTCTAAAACCTCCCGGTCTCACTCACGGGGAACACGCCA
>NZ_NOZR01000057.1 GCF_002250655.1 Mycolicibacterium sphagni | reverse complement strand
TGACTAGGTTCAACCGGTCGAAGCAACACCCTGAAATTTTGGAGGGTGTTCGATGGTTCGTCGGCAGCAAGCAGCAGATCGCGCTATTCGTCGTGCGATGAGGTCTCCGGGGGCGCCGCGGCTTCAGCGCGAGATAGAGCGGCTGTTTTGGATCGAGATTGCTAAGGGGTCGTTGCCGGCGGCGGCCGCCATCGCCGTCGGCGCGTCGCAGCCGGTCGGGCAGCGGTGGTTCCACAACGCTGGCGGCATGCCACCGTTTGATCTGACGCCACCTTCAGGGCGCTACCTGTCGTTTCGTGAGCGGGAGGAGATCGCGCTGCTGAGGGTCCAAGGCGCCGGAGTCCGCCAGATCGCTCGGGCGATCGGTCGAGATCCCTCCACGATCTCGCGTGAACTGCGCCGCAACGCCGCCACTCGCGGATACACATCCGAATACCGCGCGTCGGTTGCGCAATGGAAGGCCGAGCTGAGCGCCAAGCGCCCGAAACGGGCCAAACTGGTCACAAATGAGCGGCTGCATGCCTATGTCCAACAACGGTTGTCGGGCCAGATCAGCAGACCCGACGGTTCGATCGTGGCCGGGCCGCCGCCACCGCGATGGACCGGCAACAACAAGCCACACCGCAAAGACCGAGCATGGGTGCAGGCCTGGAGTCCAGAGCAGATAGCCAACCGGATCAAACTCGATTTCCCTGATGATGAGTCCATGCGTATCAGCCACGAGGCGATCTATCAGTCGCTCTACATTGAAGGCCGCGGTGCGCTCAAGCGCGAGTTGGTCTGGTGTCTTCGCACCGGGCGAGCTCTGCGCGCGCCACGGGAACGTTCCCGCCGCAAGGCCTGGGCGCACGTCACACCGGAGACGCTGATCAGCGAACGCCCCGCAGAAGCTGAGGACCGTGCTGTTCCTGGGCACTGGGAAGGCGATCTCCTGATCGGACTGGAGCGCTCAGCCATCGGCACCGTCGTCGAACGCACAACGCGATTCACCATGCTCGTCCACCTGCCCCGCGAGCAGGGTTACCGACACAAGCACACGATCAAGAACGGCCCAGCCCTGGCTGGCTACGGCGCGATCACCATGAAAAGCACACTCGCCGAGACGATGTCGACTCTGCCGGATCAACTGACTCGATCGCTGACCTGGGACCGAGGCAAGGAGATGTCCGCGCACGCCCAGTTCAAGGTGGAGACGGGTATACCTGTGTTCTTCGCCGACCCACAATCACCATGGCAACGCGGAACGAATGAGAACACCAATGGTCTTTTACGGCAATACTTTCCGAAAGGAACCGACCTGTCCCGATGGACCGCAGAAGACATCGAAGCGGTCGCTCACGCCCTCAACACCCGACCCCGCAAGACCCTCGGCTGGAAGACCCCGGCTGAGGCCTTCAACGACCAGTTACTCTTGCTCCAACAAGCCGGTGTTGCGACAACCGATTGAATCCGCC
>NZ_NOZR01000056.1 GCF_002250655.1 Mycolicibacterium sphagni | reverse complement strand
CTAGACGGTATGGGGGCTGACTCGGGGCCGAAGGCCTCGGGCTGCAATCGGACGTGGGTTGCCGGTGTCGAGTGAACACTCGCACTGGTAGAGCCACAGTTGCAGATCAGGAGGCCTCCGGTGAGTTTCAACGGTACGAGTGTCGGGTTGGACGTGCACGCGCTTTCGGTAGTTGCGTATGCCGTCGATGAAGAAACGGGTCACGTCGAGCGGGCACGGTTATGTCCCGATCACGGTGAGATCCTGGCCTGGTTGCACCAGCTGCGTGGCCCGGTGCGGGTGGCCTATGAAGCCGGGCCAACAGGGTTCGGGCTCGCGCGGGCGTTGGCCGCTGCACAGATCGACTGCGTGGTCGCGGCGCCGTCGAAGTTGATCCGCCCGGCTGGGGATCGGGTCAAGACCGACGCCCGTGACGCCGCGCATTTGACCCGGCTGCTGCGGTTGGGTGAGGTTACTGCGGTCACCGTGCCTGAACCTGACGTGGAGGCGGTGCGGGATCTGGTCCGCGCTCGCGAAGACGCCCGAGCCGATCTGATGCGGGTTCGGCACCGCTTGTCCAAGCTGCTGCTGCGTCAGGGCCGGGTGTATTCCGGTGGGCAAGCCTGGAATGGGGTGCACGAAACCTGGCTGCGGCGGCAACGATTCGACGATTCCCACACCACAGCCGCCTTCGACCACCACTTCGACGCGGTGCTGAGCGCGACTGCGGCTCGTGATCGTCTCGATGAGCAGATCGTCACGGTCGCGGCCTCGCCGCGCTGGGCTGACCCAGTCGACCGGCTGGGCTGTCTGCGCGGCATCTCAGCCCTGACCGGGCTGGCGTTGACCGTTGAGGTCGGCGACTGGACCCGGTTCACTGGGTCCTCGATCGGCTCCTACGTCGGCCTGGTGCCCACCGAGTACTCCTCGGGTGCCTCCCGGGTGCAGGGTTCGATCACCAAGGCCGGCAACAGCCACGTTCGGCGGTTGTTGATCGAGTCGGCCTGGCATCACCGAGCGGCCTACCGCAATCCCGGACCGACGATGCGAGCCCGCTGGGCCAAAGTCGATCCCGCACTCAAGGATCGCGGTCATGCCGGCAACCGGCGCCTGCATCAACAGTGGTGCCGATTCAACGAACGCAAGAAGCCCCACGTCGTGGCCAACGTCGCGGTCGCCCGGCAGTTGGCCGGCTGGTGCTGGTCACTGGCCACGCTGACCTAACGCGCCATCGCTGAACTTGATCGGAGCCGGTCGGTCGACGGCGAGGTAGGCGAACTGGATCTGCGTTACAGCTATGAGCAACAACAGCATTCACCGAGTGCCGATGTGACGCCCGCCCCTAGAGAGCAGCTACCGTTCGCGCCGAACCATCGTCTTGCGGTACCAACCCGCGTATATCAGTCTGACACCAACCGTCGTTGACCAACGACCGCCGCGGCACCGACTGACCCCGATCAAACGAAAGCCGCCCCGGCACCAAAACCGGGGCGGCTTTCACCTGCCTCTTGACAAACAACGCCTACATATCAGCTGT
>NZ_NOZR01000055.1 GCF_002250655.1 Mycolicibacterium sphagni | reverse complement strand
CAACCACCCACCACCCAACGTCGCACCCTGGCAAGGCCCCATCGGCGAACGCGCCCAATGGAAGTGGTACAACCCGTACGAACCCAAAGCGCCACCAGACAACTAACGCGGGCTGGGTAGGTCAGGCGTTGAGCTCGGCCAACGTCACCGCTACAAACGGGCCCGACGGATTCACGACGAGACCGCCGTAGCCGTCATTACGGACGATCTCTAGAACCTTGCTAGTGGTGCTTGCCATGACGGCGTCCGCCGGGTTGTACGCCACAACCTCTGGGGCACTGGTGAAGGCGAAGAGTCCAGGGGATCCATCCGGCATCGCCGTCGCGCGGAACCGCATCTTGCCGGGCTCCGACGTCTCGTCGACCCCAAGTAGTAACGGGCCCTCCTGGTTTAGCAAGTCGAGCACCGCCCGACGGTCAATGCGACCAGCAGCCAGGTCGACCGTCGCGCTCTTCAGAGGCTCGTTGTTCGGATTGCGCAACGCGAAGTCGATTTCCGATGCGGACAACGCACACGTGGGGCCCGCGGGATCAATGTAGAGCCAAGCGCTTTGCTGAGACTTGGCAAATTCGAGCACTCCGGTCGAGGGATTGACCATCGACAAGGTAGCTGTCCCCGTCGGATAGAGCCGTGCGATTTCTTCATTGCGCGTGAAGGCCAAGAGTGCAGCTCTCCCGTCTGGGCCTGTGCCACGACGGATCTGCAGTCGCGAACCGGCCGCGAAGCCGGTGGCGGTGGGCATGTCGGAGCCTGTGGTATCCAAGAGAAGTGTGCCGAACATGCATGAGCGCAACACTTCTAGCGCTCCTTGTTGGCTCGGCTGGGCCGCGAAAGCAGCGACAGCCTTCCGGACAACGGTGTTGTCAACGGGATCCATCGCAGACTTCTGTCCACCGACGGACTCAGGCGTTTGAACTTGGTCCTGGGGGGCATTGACGCGCGTAGCGAAGCGACCGGGTGAATTAATCGGAATATCCGGTCGCGCCAATGCCGCAGTAACTTGTTGAACAACAGTCTCTTTCAAGGCAGCTGAGTCCGCAGGCAATCCGGGCCCATCGCCCGGTTCGGCCCAAATCACAACGCCTCCGGGAAACCCCGGGACCTCCGCCGACCCGGCCACCAGGAGCATCGTGCCCGGGAGCATCGCGATCTCTTGCTCCTGGGGGTATCGCGCGAGCGGAGCCACGAGGCGGCCCGTAATGCTCACTATGGCTGCCAACCATTCTGTTGTGAAGTTCTCGCTGGCAACGCGGGGATCCATTGACGTAGGCATGATCCCGCTGAGTGTGAATGACGCGTTCGGCTTAGCGCCGGTCATGCCCCGAAAGGTGATCGCCGGCGTCGCAGGCAATTTGGACAGCGTTGTCAGAATGTCGTCAGCCACTCTAGAATCCCTCCCTGAAATGTCTACGCAACCCCGCAGATGCCTCGCCGAGCGATGAGGCTCCTACAGCGGCTTCCCCCGGTTCTCACTCGGCACAAAAATCAACTGGTCGTCGTGCTGTTGAGCACGACACTCCTCGACAAACTTCAGCACAGCAGATTGATCACTAACGAAATCTTCATATTTCCCTGGCTTTAGCCAATATTGCTCTGGGTATTCGATAATCCCGTTAATCACGGGGATTGCCAGGTAGTGGCCGCTCGTCTTGAGGTCGTTCCCGATCGAGTACCTACGGTCGTTCGGAAAATGCGTCGCCGCATATCGCTTCGCCATTTCACTCCCTGATTGTCCGCGAGCTGTGCGCAGCTACTAGGCGCGCCAGGCCCGGCTCACTCCGAATTCTGCCGACGGGGGTCGAAGTCAACTCTGTCGGGAAACGCTGTCGCAGATGACGGAACCGTTCTAGCTTCGGACTTAAATCGGCGTGCCACGGTTCCACCCCGGCTTCTCAATCAGGAGGTCGTCCCGTTCGTGACGACGACATGAATTGACGAAATCAAGAGCTGCTGAATGGTTGTGCAAGAATGTCTCATATTGCTCTTGCGTCAGTTTGTAATATTCTTCGTAATCAATTATCCCGATAGTCACCGGGAATGATGCATAAAATCCGCCTGCTTCTAGATCCAAACCTAACGAATACCTGTCTTCCCTGGAGAAGTAGGTGTCTTCAAATCGATCCTCCACCACATCAACCCTCCGAATTTTTTGATATAACGGTGACATCATAGCGGTCAGAAGGAATTCTGGCGCCGTCAATAACTGCCTCGGAAGAACCGTCGGGCAGGAAACCACCCGGAACCCAGTATTCGTTCGCTCCCGCTTCATTTCCCGACGGGATTCTAAGGCCAAACTCTTCAGCGTGAGGGACATCAATACGGACCAGTTTCCTCCGATCAAAGAAACCTTCTGGCAGTCCAAGAGCTCGTTCCAGCCCGCTCGGGTCACTGACGAATAATTGCGATAGCGAATCAGCTTCGCCCTTGGGCATTACGAACGCTGTTCCGTCAACCTGCGCCAGTCCGTACTTCTCAAAATTATGGAGCGGCATAAATCGAGCTGCACCGTCATCAAACTTCTCCAAGTGATGCTGGATGAACTCAGGCGACAGATACTCAGAGGGGTCCGGTCGATCCCCCTTCTCCATCGCCAGAATCTCGTCCCGTTTCTCGGGACTGATACCGGGGGGATCGGACGCGTCGGAGTCGTGAGGACCATCGTGTGAGTCATCGCGATCTCCATCTCCATGACCGTTGCCATCCCCGTGGTCGCCATGGCCATGCCCATGACCGCCGCCACCACCGCCGTGATCGCCAGATCCGCCGTGCGAACCACCTCCGCC
>NZ_NOZR01000054.1 GCF_002250655.1 Mycolicibacterium sphagni | reverse complement strand
GCCGGGTGTGTTGTTTGAGAACTCAATAGTGTGTTTGGTGGTTTTTAAGTTTGTTGTTGTTTTTTGCTGCATTCTGATACCCCCGTGTTGGGGTGTGGCTTTTTTGTTTTTGATGCCAGTTTTTGGTGTCTTTTTGTCTGGTCAGATTTTTCTGATTCGAATTCTGCCTCGTTTTGTCGAGGGGTTTTTGTTTGGAGAGTTTGATCCTGGCTCAGGACGAACGCTGGCGGCGTGCTTAACACATGCAAGTCGAACGGTAAGGCCCTTCGGGGTACACGAGTGGCGAACGGGTGAGTAACACGTGGGTGATCTGCCCTGCACTTTGGGATAAGCCTGGGAAACTGGGTCTAATACCGAATATGATCATGCTCTTCATGGGGTGTGGTGGAAAGCTTTTGCGGTGTGGGATGGGCCCGCGGCCTATCAGCTTGTTGGTGGGGTAATGGCCTACCAAGGCGACGACGGGTAGCCGGCCTGAGAGGGTGTCCGGCCACACTGGGACTGAGATACGGCCCAGACTCCTACGGGAGGCAGCAGTGGGGAATATTGCACAATGGGCGCAAGCCTGATGCAGCGACGCCGCGTGAGGGATGACGGCCTTCGGGTTGTAAACCTCTTTCAGCAGGGACGAAGCGCAAGTGACGGTACCTGTAGAAGAAGCACCGGCCAACTACGTGCCAGCAGCCGCGGTAATACGTAGGGTGCGAGCGTTGTCCGGAATTACTGGGCGTAAAGAGCTCGTAGGTGGTTTGTCGCGTTGTTCGTGAAAACTCACAGCTTAACTGTGGGCGTGCGGGCGATACGGGCAGACTGGAGTACTGCAGGGGAGACTGGAATTCCTGGTGTAGCGGTGGAATGCGCAGATATCAGGAGGAACACCGGTGGCGAAGGCGGGTCTCTGGGCAGTAACTGACGCTGAGGAGCGAAAGCGTGGGGAGCGAACAGGATTAGATACCCTGGTAGTCCACGCCGTAAACGGTGGGTACTAGGTGTGGGTTTCCTTCCTTGGGATCCGTGCCGTAGCTAACGCATTAAGTACCCCGCCTGGGGAGTACGGCCGCAAGGCTAAAACTCAAAGGAATTGACGGGGGCCCGCACAAGCGGCGGAGCATGTGGATTAATTCGATGCAACGCGAAGAACCTTACCTGGGTTTGACATGCACAGGACGCCGGCAGAGATGTCGGTTCCCTTGTGGCCTGTGTGCAGGTGGTGCATGGCTGTCGTCAGCTCGTGTCGTGAGATGTTGGGTTAAGTCCCGCAACGAGCGCAACCCTTGTCTCATGTTGCCAGCACGTAATGGTGGGGACTCGTGAGAGACTGCCGGGGTCAACTCGGAGGAAGGTGGGGATGACGTCAAGTCATCATGCCCCTTATGTCCAGGGCTTCACACATGCTACAATGGCCGGTACAAAGGGCTGCGATGCCGTGAGGTGGAGCGAATCCTTTCAAAGCCGGTCTCAGTTCGGATCGGGGTCTGCAACTCGACCCCGTGAAGTCGGAGTCGCTAGTAATCGCAGATCAGCAACGCTGCGGTGAATACGTTCCCGGGCCTTGTACACACCGCCCGTCACGTCATGAAAGTCGGTAACACCCGAAGCCGGTGGCCTAACCCCTTGTGGGAGGGAGCCGTCGAAGGTGGGATCGGCGATTGGGACGAAGTCGTAACAAGGTAGCCGTACCGGAAGGTGCGGCTGGATCACCTCCTTTCTAAGGAGCACCACGAGACTTGGACCCGCCCACGCCTGTGGGAGTTCGGTGAGTCAAGCGATTCGTTGGATGGGCCTGTATCTGTAGTGGATCGGGTTCTGGTGCACGACAGACTTGTGTTGTTCGGCGGGGATGCCGGCAGCGGATCATCAGACACACTATTGGGCTTTGAGACAACAGGCCCGTTTTTCCCTGGCCCCTGTGTGGGGTGGGAGGCGTGTTGTTGCCCTGCTTTGGTGGTGGGGTGTGGTGTTTGATTTGTGGATAGTGGTTGCGAGCATCTAGCACGCAAATGTCGGCTCTTGAGGCTTTCGGGTCTTGGGGGTGTGTTTGTGTGTTGATGTGCAATTTCTTTTTTCGAATTGGTTTTTTGTGTTGTAAGTGTTTAAGAGCGCATGGTGGATGCCTTGGCACTGGGAGCCGATGAAGGACGTAGGAGGCTGCGATAAGCCTCGGGGAGCTGTCAACCGAGCATTGATCCGAGGATGTCCGAATGGGGAAACCCGGCACGAGTGATGTCGTGTCACCCATACCTGAATACATAGGGTATGGGGGGGAACGCGGGGAAGTGAAACATCTCAGTACCCGTAGGAAGAGAAAACAATTGTGATTCCGTGAGTAGTGGCGAGCGAAAGCGGAGGATGGCTAAACCGTATGCATGTGATACCCGGCAGGGGTTGTGTGTGCGGTGTTGTGGGGCCTGGCTTTCTCAGATCTGCCGGTCTGGGCTGCAGTGAGAAAAGAATGTGTTAATCGAAGTGGCCTGGGATGGTCTGCCGTAGTGGGTGAGAGCCCCGTAGGTGAAAACATGTTCTCTGTAGTGTCTGGTTCCCGAGTAGCAGCGAGCCCGTGGAATTTGCTGTGAATCTGCCGGGACCACCCGGTAAGCCTGAATACTTCCCAGTGACCGATAGCGGATTAGTACCGTGAGGGAATGGTGAAAAGTACCCCGGGAGGGGAGTGAAATAGTACCTGAAACCGTGCGCTTACAATCCGTCAGAGCCCTCCTTCGTGGTGGGGTGATGGCGTGCCTTTTGAAGAATGAGCCTGCGAGTCAGGGACATGTCGCGAGGTTAACCCGAGTGGGGTAGCCGTAGCGAAAGCGAGTCTGAATAGGGCGTATCCAATCCGTAGGGGTTGGTGTAGTGGTGTGTTCTGGACCCGAAGCGGAGTGATCTACCCATGGCCAGGGTGAAGCGCGGGTAAGACCGCGTGGAGGCCCGAACCCACTTAGGTTGAAGACTGAGGGGATGAGTTGTGGGTAGGGGTGAAAGGCCAATCAAACTCCGTGATAGCTGGTTCTCCCCGAAATGCATTTAGGTGCAGCGTTGCGTGTTTCTTACCGGAGGTAGAGCTACTGGATGGCCGATGGGCCTCACCAGGTTACTGACGTCAGCCAAACTCCGAATGCCGGTAAGTGAGAGCGCAGCAGTGAGACGGCGGGGGATAAGCTCCGTACGTCGAGAGGGAAACAGCCCAGATCGCCGGCTAAGGCCCCTAAGCGTGTGCTAAGTGGAAAAGGATGTGCAGTCGCAGAGACAACCAGGAGGTTGGCTTAGAAGCAGCCACCCTTGAAAGAGTGCGTAATAGCTCACTGGTCAAGTGATTGTGCGCCGATAATGTAGCGGGGCTCAAGCACACCGCCGAAGCCGCGGCATTCAACGTTTGTTGGATGGGTAGGGGAGCGTCCTGCACACCGGTGAAGCAGCCTGGTAATGGAGCTGTGGAGGGTGTGGGAGTGAGAATGCAGGCATGAGTAGCGATAAGGCAAGTGAGAACCTTGCCCGCCGAAAGACCAAGGGTTCCTGGGGCAGGCCAGTCCGCCCAGGGTGAGTCGGGACCTAAGGCGAGGCCGACAGGCGTAGTCGATGGACAACGGGTTGATATTCCCGTACCCGTGTATGAGCGTCCCTGATGAATCACCGGTACTAACCGCCCAAAAGGTGGCCAACCAACTCCTTCGGGAGGCGGGGGCTACCGGCTGCGCGGGACCTTCGGTGGTAGTAGTCAAGCGATGGGGTGACGCAGGTAGGTAGCCGTACCAGTCAGTGGTAATACTGGGGCAAGCCCGTAGGGAGAAACCTAGGTAAATCCGGGTTTCACATATCCTGAGAGGTGATGCATAGCCGAGTGAGGCGAATTCGGTGATCCTTTGCTGCCAAGAAAAGCCTCTAGCGAGCACACACACGGCCCGTACCCCAAACCAACACAGGTGGTCAGGTAGAGAATACCAAGGCGTACGAGTGAACTATGGTTAAGGAACTCGGCAAAATACCCCCGTAACTTCGGGAGAAGGGGGACCTCCTACTGTCATGGCACTAGCGGCCGGCAGCGGTGGGGGGTGGCACAAACCAGTGAGAAGCGACTGTTTACTAAAAACACAGGTCCGTGCGAAGTCGCAAGACGATGTATACGGACTGACGCCTGCCCGGTGCTGGAAGGTTAAGAGGACCCGTTAACCCTTGGGTGAAGCGGAGAATTTAAGCCCCAGTAAACGGCGGTGGTAACTATAACCATCCTAAGGTAGCGAAATTCCTTGTCGGGTAAGTTCCGACCTGCACGAATGGCGTAACGACTTCTCAACTGTCTCAACCATAGACTCGGCGAAATTGCACTACGAGTAAAGATGCTCGTTACGCGCGGCAGGACGAAAAGACCCCGGGACCTTCACTATAGCTTGGTATTGGCGTTCGGTTCGGTTTGTGTAGGATAGGTGGGAGACTGTGAAACTCACACGCCAGTGTGGGTGGAGTCATTGTTGAAATACCACTCTGATCGTATTGGACTTCTAACCTCGGACCGTATATCCGGTCCAGGGACAGTGCCTGGTGGGTAGTTTAACTGGGGCGGTTGCCTCCTAAAATGTAACGGAGGCGCCCAAAGGTTCCCTCAACCTGGACGGCAATCAGGTGTTGAGTGCAAGTGCACAAGGGAGCTTGACTGCGAGACGGACATGTCAAGCAGGGACGAAAGTCGGGACTAGTGATCCGGCACCCCCGAGTGGAAGGGGTGTCGCTCAACGGATAAAAGGTACCCCGGGGATAACAGGCTGATCTTCCCCAAGAGTCCATATCGACGGGATGGTTTGGCACCTCGATGTCGGCTCGTCGCATCCTGGGGCTGGAGCAGGTCCCAAGGGTTGGGCTGTTCGCCCATTAAAGCGGCACGCGAGCTGGGTTTAGAACGTCGTGAGACAGTTCGGTCTCTATCCGCCGCGCGCGTCAGAAACTTGAGGAAACCTGTCCCTAGTACGAGAGGACCGGGACGGACGAACCTCTGGTCTACCAGTTGTCCCACCAGGGGCACCGCTGGATAGCCACGTTCGGACAGGATAACCGCTGAAAGCATCTAAGCGGGAAACCTTCTCCAAGACCAGGTTTCTCACCCTTTTAGAGGGATAAGGCCCCCCGCAGACCACGGGATCGATAGACCAGACCTGCACGCACCGCAAGGTGTTCAGGGAACTGGCACTAACCGGCCGAAAACTTACAACAACCAAAACAAACAAACCGTTTGATTCGGAAACTGTAAAGACGCACACACTGCCCGCAACCACAACCACACAGTCAAACAAACGACTGCACCCCACCACCAAAACACACAGATTCACACTCAAAAACGAGTGAATAAAGTTACGGCGGCCATAGCGGCAGGGAAACGCCCGGACCCATCCCGAACCCGGAAGCTAAGCCTGCCAGCGCCGATGATACTACCCAACACGGGTGGAAAAGTAGGACACCGCCGAACACAATTTA
>NZ_NOZR01000053.1 GCF_002250655.1 Mycolicibacterium sphagni | reverse complement strand
GGCGGGGGCTTCGGCGGGGGCAGGATCAGGAGAGTCGGCGGCCACGACCTCCGGCGCTGGTGGCGGCGGTACATCGGTGTTCGTCTTGGACGACCACGCAGACTCATCCGCCGCATAAAGCACCAGATTTCGATCGTCCTGTAGCACGAGCTTGACGTCGGCTTTGCCGTTAGTGCCGGTGTCCCACACCGCCTTGTCGACGGTGTAGAGGACGAAGTTCCCATCTGACTGCAGCTCGGCGCGAACCACGTCCTGGCCATTCGTCGCGGTAGCCCACACGGGGTCGCCACGCTCGGCGAGTACGAGATTGCCATCGTCCTGCAGCGTCAGGGTGTACGCACCGTTGTTGGATGTCAGCGACTGCCCCTTGGTGAGCTGCTCGCCGTGGGTGAGTGTGTCTGCCATTTTTTTGCCCTTGTCTTTTGCGCAGCCACCCGCCGTGCCTCGGCGGGACATCGCTTTCGGTGCGATCCCTGCTGAGCCTCAAACACTTCGCCGACGCACACACCACGGCTAGGGGCTTTCGGCACCCGAAGGCACCAGGACGACCGGAACTCGTCGGGCGCGGCCACCCCGAGCATCAACGATCCCCTACGAGCGAGTGACGGGATTCGAACCCGTGTAAACGGCTTTGCAGGCCGGTGCCTAGCCACTCAGCCACACCCGCGTGTCAGGGGCCCGACTTTTCCAGCCCCACGCCGACTCGCCCACTGTTTCGCTCAGCATGATTGCTGACCGCGGCGCTTACCGTTGGGCACATGCAGACCTGGTTGGCCGATCCCCCCTTGCTCGGCGGCCCCGGACAGGGCACTCGGCAGCTCCTCGAGCTGCTGATCGCCTTCGGCCTGACCGCCCTGATCGGCCTCGAACGCGAAATCCACGGCAAGAGCGCCGGCCTGCGCACCCAAGCGATCGTCGGCACGGCGTCGGCGCTGATCCTGATCGTCAGCAAGTACGGCTTCTTCGACGTACTCGCCGCGGGCACGGTCGAGGTCGATCCATCGCGGGTCGCCGCGCAAATCGTTTCCGGGATCGGCTTCCTCGGCGCGGGCCTGATCATCACCCGCCAGGGTGCGGTGCATGGACTGACGACCGCCGCGGCGATCTGGGAATGCGCCGCTATCGGCATGGCCGCCGCAGCCGGCCTCGTGAAGCTCGCCATAGTCGTTACGATCCTGCACTTCGTGATCATTCTGGCCTTCAACCCGCTCAGTAAACGCCTCGTCGCGCGGCTGGCCGGGTCGGTGCGGCTACGGGTCACCTACGAGGCCGATAGCGGCGTACTGACCCGCATCCTCGCCACCTGCGACAAACACCAGTGGGGTCTGACCGAACTCAGCACCTCCCCCGATGGCGGTGTCCTGCTTACCCTTTCGGGATCACAGATCCGGAACGCACCCAGCACTATCGCCGGCCTCACGGGTGTCACCGGGGTTCGCCGGCTCGACGACGTCCAGGAATAGCGCTACCGCCCCTGGCCGCGACCCGAACGGTAGGACGCCACCGAGCCGATGACCGCCAGAACCGCGAACGCACCGAACATCAGCCGGCTCGCCGTCGCGTCGGGCGCGGCCCGTAGATTCACCGCAACCCCGGCCAGTCCCGCACCAAAAGCCCCGCACATCAGCTGGACGCTATTGATCGCCGCCGCGGCCACGGCCTGCTGGGGCGCGTCGTCCACAACCGAGCCCATCGCCCACGCCGACAGATGCGGCCACCCCATCCCGATACCCGAACCCGTGATGACCAAAGCCACCGCCCATGCGACGACGAATCCGCCTGACGCCCGGTCGGTTTGGGTGCACGCCGCCAACACCAAGCCCGCCGCCATGACCAGCGGAGCGATCGCCACGAGGCGCACGGTGATCCGTACGTTGGTGACCGATGCGCTCGCGATTTCGCCGACCGTCCAGCCCACCGACAGTGCCGCACCGAGGAAGCCCGCCACCACCGGCGCCAGTGCCCCCAACCGCTGCCCGAACAGCGGGACGTACATGTCCGCCATCGTCGCCGCCATCAACAGGCCCAGCGTCAGGTAGATCCACTTCAGTGGACCCGGCTCAAAAGCTTTGCGCGGCAACACCGCCGCTGAGGCGCGGCGATCGACCACGATGAACACCACCACCAGAATCACGCCGACGGCCAATAGGCCCGCGATCGCCACCGCACTATGCGGAATAACTGCACCGCTGACCGCCAGCGCCGCCAGGCCCAGCAGCAACAGCGACCACACCGGGATCCGCGTGCGGTGCGCCTCCTGATCAATCTCGGCGCGCGCCGGTAAGGCCAGCGGAACCAGCAGGCTCACAGCTACCGCCAGTACGGCCAGCAGGCCGAATCCCCCACGCCAGAAGCCGAATTGGGCGAACAGACCACCGGTGGCCGGACCCAGCAGTGTGCCGATCCCCCACATCGCCGACACCACGGCTGACGCGCGAGTCCACAATCGATCGGGCAGCGCCGCACTGATCACTGCATAGCCCAGGCCGGCCAACACCCCGCCCGCCAGGCCCTGGACCACCCGGCCGACCAGAAGCAGCTCCATCGTCGGCGCCAGGGAACACAGGCCACTGCCCGCCGCAAAGGACAGCAGCGCAGCCAGATACGCCGTCCGCGGCCCGAACCGCGTCAGCATCGAACCGACCGTCGTCGCCGCCATCACCGACGCCACCAGATACACCGTCGTGACCCAGGCGTAGAGGCGCTCGCCCCCGATATCGGCCACGGCACTGGGCAGCAGGCTGATCGTGATGAATTCGTTGGTGGCGTAGATGGCCACACCACCGGCCAAAACGATCGCAGCACCGAGATACTCGCGGCCCAACAGCTCGCGCCAGCTGCCCGCGGCCGACGCCGTCGTCTTGGTCATTGGATCACCGTAAAGGCTCAACCGCGGTTGAGCTCAAGCGCGGCGGCCTATTTCAGACCCGCAGCATCCATCCCGCGCAATTCCTTCTTCAGGTCGGCGATCTCGTCGCGGATCCGCGCGGCCAGCTCGAACTGCAGATCGCGCGCCGCCGCCATCATCTGGGCCGTCAGATCCTTGATCAGATCAGCCAATTCGGCTCGCGGCATGTTCGACGTGTCGCGGCCCTCAATGATGCCCGCACTCACCGCCCGGCCCGGCTCACCCTGTGCCCGCCGTCCACGTGATGCGTTGCGCCCAGATCCACCGATCTCCACCGCCTCGGTGTCGTCCGCCTCCCGATACACCTGATCGAGGATGTCGGCGATCTTCTTGCGCAGCGGTTGCGGGTCGATGCCGTGCTCTTCGTTGTAGGCGACCTGCTTGGCCCGCCGGCGGTCCGTCTCGTCGATGGCCTGGATCATCGAATCGGTGAGCTTGTCGGCGTACATGTGCACTTCGCCGGAAACATTGCGGGCGGCGCGGCCAATGGTCTGGATGAGGCTGCGCGCAGAGCGCAGGAAGCCTTCCTTGTCCGCGTCGAGGATCGATACCAGGGACACCTCCGGAAGGTCCAGCCCCTCACGCAGCAGGTTGATGCCGACCAGCACGTCATAGTCTCCGAGCCGAAGCTGACGCAGCAGCTCGACCCGGCGCAGGGTATCGACCTCGGAGTGCAGGTAGCGCACCCGGATACCCGTCTCCAGAAGGTAGTCGGTGAGGTCCTCAGCCATCTTCTTGGTCAGCGTGGTGACCAGCACCCGCTCATCACGCTCGGCTCGGGCCCGGATCTCCCCGATCAGGTCGTCGATCTGGCCCTTGGTGGGCTTGACAATGACCTTCGGGTCGATCAAACCAGTCGGGCGGATCACCTGTTCGACGAACTCGCCGCTGGTCTGGCTGAGCTCGTAGGGCCCCGGCGTGGCCGACAGATAGACCGTCTGCCCGATCCGGTCGGCGAACTCCTCCCAGGTCAGCGGCCGGTTGTCTACCGCTGAGGGTAGCCGGAAGCCGAACTCCACCAGATTGCGCTTGCGCGACATGTCGCCCTCGTACATGCCGCCGATCTGCGGCACCGTCACGTGCGACTCGTCGATGACCAGCAAGAAATCCTCGGGGAAGTAGTCGAGCAGCGTTGCGGGCGCCGAACCGGCCGCGCGGCCGTCGATGTGCCGCGAGTAGTTCTCGATACCTGAGCAGAACCCGACCTGACGCATCATCTCGATGTCGTAGTTGGTGCGCATCCGCAGCCGCTGAGCTTCCAGCAGTTTGCCCTGGTTTTCCAGCTCGGCCAGCCGCTCGGCCAGCTCTTCCTCGATGGTCGAGATGGCGTGCGCCATCCGGTCCGGACCGGCGACGTAGTGGGTAGCCGGGAAAATCCGCAGCGAGTCGACCTGGCGGACCACATCACCGGTGAGCGGGTGTAGGTAGTACAGCGCCTCGATCTCGTCCCCGAAGAACTCGATGCGGACCGCCAGCTCCTCGTAGGACGGAATGATCTCGACGGTGTCGCCACGCACCCGGAACGAGCCGCGGGTGAACGACATGTCGTTGCGGCTGTACTGCACGTCGACGAGCAGCCGCAGCAGCCCGTCGCGCGGCACCTCGGTACCGACCTCGAGCTCCACCGACCGGTCGAGGTAGGACTGCGGGGTGCCCAGACCGTAGATGCACGACACGGACGCGACGACGACGACATCTCGGCGTGACAGCAGGCTCGACGTCGCCGAGTGGCGCAGCCGCTCCACGTCGTCGTTGATAGAGCTGTCCTTCTCGATGTAGGTGTCCGTCTGCGCGATGTACGCCTCGGGCTGGTAGTAGTCGTAGTACGAGACGAAGTACTCAACTGCGTTGTTCGGCAACATCTCTCGAAGCTCGTTGGCCAGCTGGGCGGCCAGCGTCTTGTTCGGCGCCATCACCAGGGTCGGCCGCTGCAGCCGTTCGATGAGCCAGGCCGTGGTCGCCGACTTTCCGGTACCCGTCGCGCCGAGCAACACCACGTCGCGCTCCCCCGCCCGGATCCGGCGTTCCAGCTCGTTGATTGCCGCGGGCTGGTCACCGGCCGGCTCGTAGGGGCTGACCACCTCGAACTCTGCGCCGCTGCGCACCAGGCCATGGACGGCATCGGCGGCAGGCCGGTACTCCGAGTGTGCGATCACCGGGTGTTCGGTAGCGAATGCCATAGCGTTCAGGTTAAGCGCCCCCACCGACACATTCATTCCTCGTTAGGCTGACATCGTGGCCGTCCATCCGCCCAAACGGGAGACGTTCGACCTGGTCGGCTACACCAACACCGACCCGAAGGGCATCGCGCGGGCGGTCGACGAATACCTCGTCACGCCGTGGGGGCTGTACATGGCGCGCCCGACTCCGGGCCGCGACCAGTTCCACTACCTCGAATCCTGGCTACTGCCGTCGCTGGGGCTGCGGGCCAACGTCTTCCACTTCAACCCCGGCTATGAGCGTCCGCAGGACTACTACCTCGACATCGGGCGGATCACGATCGGCGACACCGCCTGGCAGGCCGAGGACCACTACCTTGACCTGGTGGTCTACGCCGGCGACCGCACCGATCTCCTCGACATCGACGAACTGTTCGCCGCCCACCGAGACGGGCTGGTGAGCACCGAGACCGCCGAAGCGGCGGTGCAGCGGGTCGTCGTCGCCGTCGAGGGCCTGACCCGGCACGATCACGACCTCAACGCCTGGCTTGCCGCCGACGGAATGACGCTGACCTGGCGGTGAGCCGTCAACGCCGGGCAACGAATCGGCAGCTCCGTACCGAACGAGTAGTCTCGCTAGCTATGAGTCCCATCAGGCGCGGATGGCCCACCATCGTCGGTGCGGCCGTGCTTGTCCTGGGATCGCAGTTAACACCGGTTACTGCCCGGGCAGACCCGGCGCCGCCCCCACCCGCGCCCCCGGCCACCGGCGACGCCAACCCGAACCTGCTGCACAACATCACCTACCGGGCCTCGGCGACCGGCACCTCGCGCGGCGCTGTAGTCGCCTACAAGATCGACGACAACAACGTCAACAGCGACCAGCCGACCTTGCTGCCGGGCATGACCTTCGAGGTCAACACCGTTCTCAAGGATCCCAAGAACGCCGGGATGACGGTCTCCATCCAATGGCCCTACGGCTCGAACCTGCACTGCGAGATCCTGGTGGACGACGAAATTGTCGCGCAGGCAGACCAATTCATCGCCCCGCGGCTGTTCCACCCCAAGGACGACCCGCTGTACGGCACGCTGCAATGCGGCGCACCCCTGGATGTGCCCACCCCGACACC
>NZ_NOZR01000052.1 GCF_002250655.1 Mycolicibacterium sphagni | reverse complement strand
CAGTACGTCCGGGACTACTTTGAGTTGCGGGCCGCCAAAACCCGTGAGGATGGGGCGGGGGGGGGACCAGGGGCGGGGGGGCGGGAGGGGCCAGCCGCGCGGGCGGCCGGGCGGGGGGGGGGGCAGGTGCCTTGCTCGGCCGCCGTCTCGCCGTCGCCACAGGGGTCCGCCGACCTATGATCCAGCCGTGTCCATTCTCGGCGAGCTGCAGCGGGCCCGCGAATTGGCCTTGGCCGCCAAGGAAGAGGCGGCCAAGGATCTTCTGCTGTCGCTCATGCCGGAGATCGAGCGCGACGATCGCGACGATCTGGCGCTCGAGGTCTTCGCTCAGCTCGGCGAAATCTATCTCACCCGAACGGCATACGACGGTGCCCAGGAGTCCCTGCAGCGCACGACGGACTGCCTGGCAAAGTACTCCCAGCTCGCCACCACAACCCTCGAGATCGACCACATGATCGCCCGCTACGCCATGCGGGCCCGGTTCCTGCGCACCGGCCTCGCCGCGGCCGCAGGCGCCCACGAGGAAGCCGCACGTGAACTCGCCGGCCTGCGCGACGACGACGCCGGAATCCGGTTCGCCGACCTGGTGGCCGAACAGCGCCACCTGTCGACCTTGGCCGGCGTGCTGTGCGCGACGGCGCTGTGCGACGACGATCTACACGTGCCGGCGGCGACGCTCTGGCAGAACATCATTCCCATCGTCGACGGACTCACCGGCGGCACCGACGACGCCGACCAGCTGCTGGTCGCCGCCGGTCTTGCGTATGGCCGGTTCTGCGTCGAGACCGGGCGGCTGGCCGAGGGGGAGCAGTGGCTGCATCGGGCGGGCGCCAGGGCGCAGCGCCGGGGGTGGGAATTGTACTGGGCGAGAGCCGAACTCGAGACCGCGGCGGCCACTTGGATGCGGGGTGATCACGTATCCACCGAGCGATTGGTCTTGTCGGCGTACCCGGTGATCGCCGAGCACTTGCGCGCCCACGACGTCGCCCGTTGCTGGTTGTACTTCGGGCTCACCCGCTTGGGAATCGGCTGGCTGAAGGAGGCCGACGAGTCCTGGGGCCACGCCGAAACCCAATGGCGAGAGCTGGGTCGCCCCCTCTACATCCATCGGATCTTGTTGCAGCGCAGTTGGATCTCGGTGTTCCGGGGGCAATTCACCGAAGCGGTCGAACGGGTCGCCGAGGCGCGTGAATTCCTGGACAACTGGCCGCGGTCGAGTTGGCTGCAGTACGCCCGGCTCGACGACCACCTCGGCTCGATCTGGCGCGCCGACGCTCTGGCCGACCTGAACTTCGACGGCATCGGCGATCCTTCGGACAGCTGGCAGCAGATCCAGGAACGCGAGGTGGCCTCGGCCGGTGTCACCCGGTTCGAGAGCGGAAGCGAACGCCACCGCAGTGCGTGCAAAAAGCTGGAGAAGGCCGCGGAACTCAAGATTCCCGCAGCCCTGGCCGTCGACTCCGTGCGCTACGCCATGACCGATGCCGACGCACGATGGCGATGGGCCTCCCAGGTCTCGGCACGCATGCTGGCCGGCGCCTTCTCGGTGGCATGGGAGTGGGAGAACGACGCACTTCTCAGTGAACTGATCGAATACCATTGCGCACGTGGCACTTTTGCCAATGAGCCGCACGGGGAGGCCGGCGGGTGGGACGCCCCGGCCACCGTGACGGTTCCCGTGGAAACTGTGGACGAGGAAGCATTGGCGGCCGGCGGATACTCGGTCGACGCACTGACACTGACGACACTGGGGCCGCTTCCACCGCTGCAGATGGACCCCGGCGGCGCGCCTATCCTGGCGCACTACCGGCTGCTGGCGCAGAACCGCTACGGCCAGGCCGTCACGTCCGGTAGCCCGGCCTGGTCGACATGGCCATGACGACACTGGTACTGCGCTTCGCCGACGTCGGGGTGGCGACGTACGCCAGCTTGCGCGTCGTCGGCCAGGCCGATCGCACCGTGACCTGGGTGGTGCACGAGCCGATCGTGCTGGCCGCGCTTGAGGAACTTCAGAGCGGGTTGCCCGACCCCGATGGCGATGAAAGCCTCACCGACGCGCTCGACCGAGCCCTGACCCGCGGACCGTTCGCGACGACTCTCGGCGAGTTGACCCTCGCCTACATCCTCGGCGTGTTGCTGATATCCGCGCCGGCCTGGGAGCTGCTCTCGGAGTGTGTCGCCGACCCGAGGCCCGTGCTCTTCATTTCACCGAGTGCACGGCTGGCTCGTATCCCATGGGGCCTGCTGGCGGTCCCGCTGACCGGCCCGAGCCCCGAGGAGCTGGTCGCCGCACGGAAGTCGGCCATCACGTTCAAGGGGACCAACGCAGCGCGGATCCCGTGGCAGCTCGTCGACATCGACAGCGCCACAGAGGGTTTCCGGCTCATGGAGATGGCCGACGTGGTGATGGCGGTACCCCCCAATATCGTGCACGCGCCGCGCACGCCGGCACGTTGGCACGAACGGCGCTACGCCCCAGTGCTTCTCGTAATGGACCCGCGAGTACCGGGCCAGCGGCCGGACTCCCCACTGGGTTCGGTGCTGGGCCGGCCGTCAAGCGAGAGCACGCTGTCACGCCACTTCGACGACCTGCGCGCACACCGTCCGGTGCTGCCTGAGGTCGACACCGCGGTGGACCTGTTCCGTCGCAGCGACGCCGACCGGAGCTGGCTGGCGGCCCTCCTGGAGCGCGCCCCGAGCCGGCTGCTGTTCGTCGGTCACGCCAGCGCCGCCGACCGTGCGCACGGCTATGCCGATCGCGCTGCGCTGCATCTGGCATGCACCTCCGCGGTGGACGGCGCCGCCGAGCCGGTCGGGGACCATCGCCCGCTGCTGGCCGCCGACCTGATGTCCGCCCAGCTGCCGGCGCCACCCCGGGTGGCGCTGCTGGCCTGCGGCTCCGGTGGCGACTATCAGTTCGACGAGGCGACCGGCCTGGTCGCCGCGATGGTCCTCTGCGGGAGCGAGCTGGTGACCGCAACGCTGTGGTCGCTGCCCACGACCGCCGGATACCGCCGATTCACGGCGCGCACCGAGGATCCGATGGCCCAGGTCGTCATCGCCGTCGACGACGCGCACGAGACCGACGACGCGGTGTTGAGCCTGAATCGCTGGCAGCGTGAGCAGATGCGCCGCTGGCGCGACGGTGATGACACGGCCAGCCCGCTGTACTGGGCTGCGCTGGTCACGTTCACGGTCGGGGGCGCGCGGTGAAAGCCTCAGACCGGGGGAAGGCACACGGCGATGGCAGATTCGTCGTCTGGCAGGTAGTAGGTGTCGACGATGCTGCCGGGGGAGACCTTGGTCAGCGCGACCTCGGGCACCAAGGTGGTATTGCGGGCGGGGAACTGACCGCCGCCGGGGCGGGTGACCATCAGGTCCAGTTCGACCTCGCGGTAGTCGGCACGCTCGCGGCCGGTGGGCCGCATCCCGGTCACCACACCGCGCGAGCGGGTGCCGAACCGCATGAGATCCAGCTGGTCGCGGGTGAGCACGCCCTTGCCCAGCAGCGTGCGATCGACGGTCGCGCGTACGGCGATCGCGTCGTCGGCCAGTGCGAGCTGGTTGCGGCTGGCCGGATCGAACGACACCAGCACGATCACCCCCGGGCGCAGAGCGGACACCACCGGATCGCCGTGGCCGTGGCACAGTCGTCCGGTGAAGCGCTGGCCGGCAACACTTTCCACCTCGACGACAATGACCGGGTCGTCGGCGTCGGCCACCACCTGTACGGTGCCCACGCCGATCGATCGCGGGCAGCGAGCCCGGCGTTGGCGTGTCTTTCGCGGCGGCTGACCCGCCAGGCCGGCGCCGACGATGACCGAGGCGAGTGCGATGAGGGAGACGACGGCGATGGCGCCCAGCAGTGCATCAGACATGGTCAGCAGAGTGCCTACCGTCACCGGCTACCGAACCCAACTTCGCGCTGCCCTTATCCTGTCCGGATGAGCGCCGGCTCGGACACGGTCACCGCCGTCGGCACGTCGCAGCCGCGGCGGGCGGTGATCGACCGTGCGTGGCGGGCGCTCGGGGCCGGGGTGGAAATTCTCAGCGGTGACGACGGCGGGCCGTTGCGGCGCACGGTGAAACGAATCATCGACCCGCTCGTCCTGCGGCTGCGCAGCAACCCGGCGTATTCCGCCCCGTTCGTCGATGCCGACGTCGCGGGGCAGATCGTCGACCTGATCGTGGGCCACACCGAACGGCTGCGCTGGACCGCGGCGTGGTTTGAGCTGATGAAACTCGAACGGCGACGGCTGCGCATTACCACCGGCAACGCGCAGGACCTGTACTTCCCAGTCTGTTTCGAACTGGCGGTGACTCACGGAGCCCCGGGCGGCAGTGGCCTGCAGACGGCGACGGCTGCGTTGCGCGCGGTGCACGACGACCGTGACCGCACCGCCGTCGAAGTGCTCAATCAGCATCTGGCTTCGCCGCAGGTGCTGGCGCGACTCTCGGCCCAACTGCACCGCAGCTGGGCCGATGTGCGCGCCGACACCAGCATGAGCGGGCCGTTTCTGGCCGGCCTGAGCACGGTGCTGGGCCCGGCCGAGGGGCATCGCGCCACAGTCGCCCGCCAGCGGGTGTGGTCGGCGCTGATCGCCGACGCGACCCCGCACAATCTGGGTGCCCAGGCCCGCACCGAACCCACGGTGCTGCCGTGGTCGATCCTCGACCTCGGCCTCACCTCGACGTTGCCGCTGCTGGCGCCCCCGTTGTCCGGCGGGTCCGACCGGGACCGGCCGCTGGACCGCAGCGTGGTGGACCGCGTCCGTGCGACCCTGCGCCGCGCGCTGGATCGTGACGAACTGCCCGATGTCCCACTGCTGTGCGCCGAAGAGGTCGACCGCGCCTGTGCGCCTTGGGGTTTCCTCGGCGAAGACAAACAGGCTGCGCTCGTTGCCGGCATCGAGGTGGCCGGCCAGCTGACTCCGCTCGACGAGCGCGCGGCGAGCGGGTATCAGTTGGCGACCACGATCCAGGCCCGGTTGCGCAAAGAGGCCTACGTGCTGCACGCACGGCGCGTGCTGGCCGGGACGGAGCCGCTTCATCCACGACAGCGCCAGGTCATTGACGACCTGTCCTCCTTCGCCCGGCCATATCTGAACCGGCTGTGGGCCCGGCTGCACGGCCGCGACGTCTGGCAGGAGCCCTGCGATGATGTCGACGATCTGCGAACACTGTTGGAGGGCGTCGCCCGTTCGGTGAGCCTCGATCACCGGCAACGGATCAAGTCGATGCTGGAAGTCCAGGTGGCCCAATGAGATTGGTTGCCGACTCCGGGTTGTGGCGGATGGGGCCAGCAATCGCCGATGTGCCGCTGGCCGCAGTGCTGGAGGTCGACGGCGCGGTACTGGCGTGGACGGTCGACGAGCCCGCATCAGACAATGCACAGATCACCCTCACCGATACCGGCCGGACTGACTGGCTGTGGCGGGTGCTCGGCGAGCCCGGGCACCGCGCGGTGGCCGACGCCGCGCTGCCTTCGCCGGATCACGATGCGGGCGTGGATCTTTCGGGCGTTGAGGTACGTCCTGGCGCGCTCGACAATCTGCGACGGCTGGCGCTGGGCCATTGGCTGCGGCGGTGGTGGCCGGCCAGCGTCCGCGACGGCATCGCAGGCCTGGACACCGCGCTGCTGGACGCCGAGATCGCGCTGCTGACAGCCGAAGCCGAGGATTTCGTGGGAGAGGACACCCTCGACGCCGACATCGGCGCACTGCTGGCCCCGCACGCGCCGGCATTCACCATGCACCTGGTCCTCGGCGATCCGCGGGTGGTGGACTTGGTAGACAGATGTGTGGAGTTGGCCCAGGACGTGGGCGTCGACGGCCCGGGCTGGGCCGAGCTGGCCGAGGCCGTCGAGAACCGGACAGCGTCACCGACCTCCGCGCACCGAGACGACTACGCACTGGCCGCAGGCGCCGACACTGGACCGTTGCCGGCCGGGGTGATCGCCCGGGGTGCGGCCTCGGTGGCCTGGTCCGGGGTTCCCGGTTCGGTGTTCGACGCCGCCGAGGACACGATCAGCTGGGCGGTGGCGGCCGACGGCGATCATGTGAGCGCGGTGCTGCACGTCGCGGCCCTGGGCCCCGGATCGCCGGCCGGCATCCCGGTCGAGTTGCGGTGCAACGGGTTCACCGCCAGTGGCGTTCTCAACGAATCAGGCCGGGCGGCAATGGAACTCCGCGACACGACGAACCAGCCGGTGACGGCCACGGCGGCGTGGGACCAGGACTGGGAGAGCACCACGGTCACGGTCGGGGCGCCGACCGTCGAACCCGCGGAAGCGCGGGAGCGAGCCCGGCGATTCGCGCGGCAGCGGCTGGCCGCGCCGGGATCCGACGCATATCTGGCGGAGATCCTGGCCGCCGAGTCCGAGTACTGAGACGCCTAGGTGGCCAGCGGGGACGGCGGCCCCGGTTTGACGTTCGCCGCGTCGCGGCGGCGTGCCGCCATCCCGGCGAGCGCCTCGAACACCACGCGGTGCGCGGCGTTGACGGTCAGCTCGGCATGGTCGTAGGCCGGGGCGACCTCGACCACGTCGACGCCGACAACGTCGTGCTCGTAACACAGCTGCCGCACCATGCGCAGCAGATCGGCGCTGGTGATCCCGCCCGGCTCCGGGGTGCCCGTACCCGGCGCGTGGGCCGGGTCGAGAACGTCGATATCGACTGATACATAGAGCTTTTCAGCCTTGGCGAGGGCTTCGCTGACGGCCCGCCGCATGACTTCTTTGAAGCCCAGATCCCAGATCTGTTGCATCGTGTGCCAAGTCATGCCCTGTTCTTGCATCCATTCGAAGGTGTCCTGCGGGGGCCAATAGCCGCGCAAGCCGACCTGGACGAAATGTGTTCCCGGCACTGCGCCGGACTCGATCAACCGACGCATCGGGGTGCCGTGGCTGGCGAGGTTGCCGTCGATGATGTCGGCGGTGTCGGCGTGGGCATCGAAGTGCACGATCCCGACATTGCCGTAGCCGTGCACATCGGCGACCGCGGTGGCAGACGGCCAGGTGATCGAGTGGTCACCGCCGAGGACCACCGGGACGATGCCGCGGGACGCGATGGTGTGCACCCGCTCGCGGATGTTGGCGTGCGACACCTCGGTGGACCCGTGCGGGCAGTGTGCGTCGCCGAAGTCGACGACCTCCAGCCAATCGAAGATCTCCAGCCCGAGATCCATGTGATAGGTCCCGGGTTCGTACGCGGTGGCCCGGATCGCCCGCGGACCGAACCGGGCGCCGGGGCGGTTCGTGGTGGCGATGTCGAACGGCGCCCCGACGATCGCCACGTCCGGCTTCCAGCTGTCCAGCTGCTCAGGCTCGGTCAGGAATGGGCGCTGCCCGAACGAGACCAGCCCCGAATAGGGCAGATCCAGTTGCTCGGCCATACCGGGTGGCAGTTCACGCTCGGGCTTGTGGTTGTGGCCGGAACTCATCGCCCAGACATTACCGCCGGGATCGGCTCGACGTGGTTCACCTTCGTGCACTTCGCGTTAGCCTCGACAGCAGGGTGTTGGACAGGAGGGGACATGGTGGAAGTCGGCGGCCGCGCGGAGATCGCGCGCGCCTTCGCCCAGCACCGGTTCGCCGACGCTCTGCCGCACCTGGCCCGTGACGTTCAGTGGACGATCGTGGGCTACTCGGTGCTCGAGGGCGCCGACGCGGTGGCCGCGACGTGCCGCGAGACCGCCGGTGGTCTCGCGGCAACCGTGGCGACGTGGGACCGGTGCCTGACTGTCGAACAGGACGACACCGTCGTCGTCGAGGTGCTGGGCCGATACCAGCGGCCCGACGGCGTCACCATCGTCTCGAGTTGCCACATCTGCCAATTCACCGGCGGCGAAATCGCGTCGATCACGTCATACGGCGTGGAGATCGATCCGGATTCTCCTGCCGCACCCGCCGATATCCACCACGCGACGCGCTGACCAATCACAGCAGCGGGGTGTCGTACCCGTCGCTCTCGTCGTCGGTGATGCTCAGGTTCGGGCGCACCACATAGCGGGCCTGGTTGCCGCCGGCCCGGCGCGCCTCGTACATCGCCGTGGTGGCCAGCGCGACGACCTCATCGAGGACCTCGTTGGGCGGGTGCTCCACGAGGGGACGCAGCGGTGTGCTGACCACCCCGATGCTGGCCGTCATCCCGGACGGAGTCGCCGCGATCGCCCCGCGGATGCGCTCGACGAGGGGCGAAGAATCCGGGGTGGTGAAACAGTCGGCGACAAAGAACTCGGCCTCGCCGACGTGGCCCACGATCGCGTCGCGCCGCACGGTTTCCCGCAGGGCCTGTCCGGCCGAAATCCGCGCCCGATTGCCACCGCGGTTGCCGGCCACACTGACCATCGCCGCGAAGCTGTCGATGTTGACCACCGCGATCACCAGATAGCGGTCATCGTCGCGGTTGCGAGAGGCCAGCAGTGTCGCGGTCTGGAGATAAAAGGCGTCACGGTTGAGCAGCCCCGTCAACGGTTCGACCGCATCGGCCCCGTCCTCGGCGCCGGACAGCCAGACCACCAGCCGGCACGAGAAGGCGGCGAACGCGAACAGCAGCAACATCAATGCGATGCTGGCCAGCGCAAGGGGAACGTCCACCTTGATCATCCGGGAACCCAGATACACCAGCGTGCAGACGGCGACGGTGAAGATCGTCGCTAACAGCCGCGGGCCGTGAAACAGAGCCGTGTAGCCGATGATCAACGCGAACGACGACGAGCCGAGCACCCCGTACATGGGTACCGCCGGGATGATCGTGCCGATCGGAATGGCCACCGCCGCGATGGCGACCAGCAATGCCGACTCGGTCCTGGTCGGCCAACGGTGCCGCAGCCAGATGAAGGTCGAGACGAAACAGAGGACGGCCACCGCCATCAGCAGCCCTCGGCCGATTCCCCACTGGAACCTTGCCGAACTGAAGACCGTCCCCAAGGTGATAAGACCAAGGATGAACACAGACCCCGCGATCACCCGGGAGGTGTACGTCTGTGCGCCACGGGCAGCCAGCAACGCCGTCAGGGTGTAGTACTGGTTCGCGGGACGGCCAGAGAACGCCGATCGCATCAACCCACCCCTCCTTTGCCGCCCCGATTACGCACCCGCGCCAGCCACGGTCTCAATGTTTGCCATGCGGTGCCGGATAACGCGCCTAGCGGACGCGTTCTGCACTGGCCACCCCCCGGTTT
>NZ_NOZR01000051.1 GCF_002250655.1 Mycolicibacterium sphagni | reverse complement strand
GGCCAGCGCCGTGCGCTGCTCCGGGGTCAGTGTCTGGTAGCGCGACTTCACGGCGGCGATCTGGATCTGCAGCTGCGACTGCTTCTTCTGCAAGTCGGCCCGGACCGCTGCGGCCTGCTCGGCGGCCGTCTTGGCGTCGTCGGCCGACTTGGCCGACGCGGCCTCGTCCTGGCGAAGCTGGTCGTTGAGCTGCCGATAGCTCTGCATCTGAGCCGACATCTCGGTGGCCATCACACGCTGAACGGCCATCTTGTCTATCAGGCCTTGCGGCGACTCAGCGGTCAAGATGGCGTTGAAGCCGTCCGTACGACCACCCATGTAGACCGCGGCAGCAAATTTGTCGACCGCGCCCTGATAGGTCGCCAGCTGGCTCTTCGCGGCATCGGCGGCGGCCAGGTCGTCGGTGTGCTTCTTCTCGGCAATGCTCTCGGCCTGCAGCTTCTTGTCCAAATCAAGCTGCGCGGAATGCATCGACTCGGTGAGCTGTTCTGCCTGCCGTGAGAGTTCATTGAGCTTGGCCACACCGTCTTCGGCAGGGTCGGCGTGCACCGAACCGGAGATAACGGCGGAGAAGATCGCCAGACCTGCAATCCCACCAACTAGAGGGCGTTTGAAAACGCGTTTAGTCAGGTATATGCGGTCAAAGCTCAAGATTGCGCTTCCTGTAAGTGCCGCCGACGTGGGGGCGTCGCGTGCCTAAGGTCTCGGATAGGTTACGAAATGGCATCGGCGTTGTCCAACGGAGAACAAGGTTCTCACGCAACTCTCAGCCACAACCACCACACCAGTCACAACCTGCCAACCAACCTATCAGGCCACTAGCTGGCCAGGCCCGAGCCCCCGAGCCGGTGGATCGGCACCAGCCGCAGCCGCGGCGCCAAACCAGCCTCGGCCAGCACCTCCAGCGCCGCCCGCTCATCTTCCAGCAAAGTCTCCGGCACTCCGAGCAATACGCTCACCACGCAGTCGCGACAGCCTGGGCCGCGCACCGCACAGTCGTCACAGTCGATGACGACTGGTTCGGCTGGCTCCATTCCCATCTCGGGTCTCCTTCTCATCCTGTTGGCCGCACGGTAACCGGCACCCCCGACAAATCACGGGTGCTGTCGGTGCCCGCGCCTACCGTCAACTGCTGTGGCGGGCTCCCCAGAGGCGGTTTCCGGTGCTGCGCACCGGGTTGACGCGCAGCTGAGCTTCGCCGACGTCGACCCGGCCGCCGACGCCTCGCTACGGGAGACCACATTCGTGGTCGTCGACCTGGAGACCACGGGCGGTCGCGCCACCGCCTCGGCGGACGGATCCTGCGACGCCATCACCGAGATCGGCGCGGTCAAGGTTCGCGGCGGCAAGGTGCTCGGCGAGTTCGCCACCCTGGTCGACCCGCAACGATCCATCCCGCCGCAGATCGTGCAGCTGACCGGCATCACCACGGCGATGGTGCACGACGCGCCCACCATCGCCACGGTGCTGCCGATGTTCCTGGAGTTCGCCCGCGGCGCCGTGCTCGTCGCGCACAACGCCGGCTTCGACATAGGCTTCCTGCGCTCGGCCGCCGAGCAGTGCGGTATCCCCTGGCCGCGCCCGCCAGTGCTGTGCACCGTGCGCCTGGCCCGCCGGGTGCTCACCCGCGAGGAAGCGCCCAGCGTGCGGCTGGCCGCGCTGGCCCGGCTGGTCGGCTCCGCCACCCAGCCCACCCACCGCGCCCTCGATGACGCCCGCGCCACCGTCGACGTGCTGCACGCGTTGATCGAACGGGTCGGCAATCAGGGCGTGCACACCTATACCGATCTGCGCGGGTACCTGCCCAATATCTCCAATGCCCAACGCGGAAAACGGGTTCTGGCCCGCCACCTGCCACACCGACCCGGGGTGTACCTGTTCCGGGGCGCAGGGGGCGAGGTGCTCTATATCGGCACCGCCACCGATCTGCACCGCCGGGTGGGCCAGTACTTCACCGGTGCTGACCCGCGCGGGCGGATGAAAGAGATGGTGGGCCTGGCCACCAAAGTCGACCACGTCGAATGCGCCCACCCGCTCGAGGCCGGGGTGCGCGAGCTGCGACTGCTGGCCGCGCACGCCCCGCCGTACAACCGGCGCTCACGCTTCCCGCACCGCTGGTGGTGGGTGGTGCTCACCGGCGAGGCGTTCCCCCGGCTCTCGGTGGTCCGCGAGCCGCGTCACGACCGTGCGATCGGCCCGTTCCGGTCGCGGGCCGATGCCGCCGACACCGCCGACCTGCTCGCCCGGTTCAGCGGCGTGCGCACCTGCACAACCCGTATCGGGCGCAGCGCCGAACACGGCCCGGCCTGTCCCGAGCGGGAAGTCGCGGGATGCCCCGCGCCGCGCGGGATCTCAGCCGCGGACTACGCCGCTGCCCCACTGCGGGCGGCGGCGCTGATCGACGGGCTGGACAACGCTCCGCTCGGCGCGGCGGTGGACCAGGTCGGGGAGCTCGCGGGGCGAGCTCGCTACGAAAGCGCGGCGCGGCTGCGCGATCACATCGCCGCAGCCGTCGACGTGCTGTGGCGCGGCCAGCGGTTACGCGCTCTGACCTCTGTCGAAGAACTCATCGCCGCCGCGCCGGACGGCGCGGGCGGCTGGCAGCTCGCGGTCGTGCGCCGCGGGCAGCTCGCCGCGGCGGGCATGGCCCGCCGCGGCGTGCCGCCCATGCCCGTCGTCGCCGCGCTGCAGGCCGGCGCGCAGACGATCCTGTCCCGCCCCGCTCCGCTGGGCGGGGCACTCGTCGAAGAGACGTCTCTCATCGCCCGCTGGCTCAACACGCCGGGTATCCGAATCGTCAGCGCTACAACAGGTTTAGCGTCGCCGCTGCATTCAGCGGGCCCCTGGGCCCCCTGGGCGGCCACCGCGCGTTCCGCGCGGCTGGCCGCCGAGCAAGCCGAACGACTGGACTCAGAGCTGCTGCGTGAACCGAGCCCAACGCGCCAGGAGCTGTTCGGCGGCACCGGAGTCGATCGCCTCGGCCGCGCGGGCCAGCCCGTCCTCCCAGCACGGCAGCCATTCGGCGCGGCTGGATAGCCCGCCGTGGGCGACCATCGCGCCCGCCGCGTTGAGGATCACCGCGTCGCGTACGGGTCCCTGCGCACCGCCCAGGACCGCGCGCGCTGACTGTGCGTTCTGCTCGGCCTCCCCGCCGACCAGTTCGCCGATGTGCGCCCGGGGGAACCCGAAACCCAGCGGGTCGAACGTGAGCTTGTCGATGGTCCCGGCCTGCACCCGCCAGATGGTGCTGGTGGTCGTGGTGGTCAGTTCGTCGAGCCCGTCGTCGCCGTGTACCACGAGCACACTGCACCGGCGGGCGGCGAACACCCCGGCCATCACCTCGGCCAGGTCCCCGAACGCGCAGCCGATCAGCCCGGACCGCGGGCTGGCCGGATTGGTCAGCGGGCCAAGCAGATTGAACACCGTCGGCGTGCCGATCTCGCGCCGCACCGGTGCGGCGAACTTGTAGGACGGGTGGAACACCGGCGCGAAGCAGAATCCGATGCCCACCTCGGCCACGCTGCGGGCCACCTCGTCGGGACCCAGGTCGATGCGGACGCCGAGCGCCTCGAGCATGTCGGCGCCGCCGCTCTTCGACGACGCCGCGCGGTTGCCGTGCTTGACCACCGGCACCCCGGCGGCGGCGACCACGATCGCGGCCATCGTGGACAGGTTCACGGTGTTGGCGCGATCGCCTCCGGTGCCGACGATGTCGACGGTCTCGGTGCCGATCACTTCGGTGGGCACCAGGCGCGCGTATTTCAGCATCGTGTCGGCGAGCTCACGCACTTCGGCCGCCGTCGGGCGCTTCATTTTCATCGACACGCCGAAGGCCGCGATCTGAGCCGGTGTCGCGGCGCCGGACATGATCTGGTCCATTGCCCAGCCGGCCTGCCCCTCTTCGAGTTCGAGGCTGGCCGTCAACCGGTCCAGGACCTGCGGCCATGACGAATTCGGCAAGCCGGAGCCGGGCGCGGAATCGGGGTGAGTCACGCGCCGATGTTCCCATGCCGCATACGTACTCCACAGGCCGGTCAGCCGAGAGTTCTGACGAATTCGCCCCCTGGCTGTACCTCAACAACTACAAAGCGTCATACTTCTTGATGTGACGAGCGCTGTTGGCACCTCGGGAACTGCGATCACATCGCGCGTACATTCGCTGAACCGACCGAATATGGTCAGTGTTGGCACCATCGTGTGGCTTTCCAGTGAGTTGATGTTCTTTGCTGGGCTCTTCGCGATGTACTTCACTGCCCGTGCTCAGTCGGGCGGGGTATGGCCGCCGCCGCCGACGGAACTGAACCTGTATCAGGCGGTTCCGGTGACCCTGGTGCTGATCGCGTCGTCGTTCACCTGCCAGATGGGTGTGTTCGCGGCCGAGCGCGGCGACGTCTACGGGCTGCGCCGCTGGTACCTGATCACGCTCCTGATGGGCGCGTTCTTCGTCGGCGGACAGGGCTACGAGTACTACCACCTGGTGACTCACGGCACGACCATCCCGGGCAGTTCGTACGGCAGCGTTTTCTACCTCGCCACCGGTTTCCACGGCCTGCACGTCATCGGTGGTCTGGTGGCCTTCATTCTGCTTCTGCTGCGCACCACGATGAGCAAGTTCACGCCTGCCCAGGCGACTGCGGCCATCGTCGTGTCCTATTACTGGCACTTCGTCGACATCGTGTGGATCGCCCTGTTCGCGACGATCTACTTCATCCGTTGATGAGAAGGGGTTCGATGCTCAAGAGATCGGGGCAAAGGGTTCCGATGAGCGACAAGTCGCGTCGCCGACTTCGTCGCCGCCTGACCGGAGCGGTGCTGCTGGTGGTCGGCCTCGGGCTGGCGGGCGGTCTGGCCGCCACGCTGACGCCCACTCCGCAGGTCGCGGTGGCCGACGAATCGCAGTCGGCGTTGCTGCGCACCGGAAAGCAGCTGTTCGACACCTCGTGCATCACCTGCCACGGCGCCAACCTTCAAGGCGTTGAGGGTCGCGGCCCCAGCCTGATCGGTGTCGGCGAGGCCGCGGTGTACTTCCAGGTCTCCACCGGCCGCATGCCGGCGATGCGCGGCGAGGCCCAGGCCGCGCGCAAGGACCCAGTGTTCGACGAGTCCCAGATCGACGCGCTCGGTGCCTACGTCCAGGCCAATGGCGGCGGCCCGCTGGTTCCGCGCGACGCCAACGGCCAGGTCGCCGACCACTCGCTGCTCGGCAACGACGTCGCCCGCGGTGGCGACCTGTTCCGGCTCAACTGCGCCTCCTGCCACAACTTCACCGGCAAGGGCGGCGCGCTGTCGTCGGGTAAGTACGCACCCGAGCTCGAGCCGGCCACCCCCGCGCAGATCTACACCGCGATGCTGACCGGTCCGCAGAACATGCCCAAGTTCGGCGACCGCCAGCTCTCGCCCGAGGAAAAGCGCGACATCGTCGCCTACGTGCGGATGGCCACCCGCGCACCGGATCCCGGCGGCTACGGCCTCGGCGGCTTCGGACCGTCGTCCGAAGGTATGGCGATCTGGATCATCGGCATGGTCGCCGTCATCGCGGCGGCGCTGTGGATCGGAGCGAGATCATCATGAGTGACGTGAACCGGCCTACCGACGAGCAGCTCGCGGAAATGTCGCGGGAAGAACTGGTCGAGCTCGGCGGCAATATCGACGGTGTCACCACCATCCTCAAAGAGCCGCGCTGGCCGGTCGAGGGCACCAAGGCCGAGAAGCGCGCCGAACGCCTGGTGGCGATCTGGTTGCTGCTCGGCGGCCTCTTCGGCCTGGCGCTGCTGCTGGTGTTCATCTTCTGGCCGTGGCAGTGGGACGGCTCGAACGAGACCTCGCTGTCCGAATTCGCCACCCCGCTCTACGGGCTGACATTCGGTATGTCGGTCCTGGCGATCGGCATCGGCGCGGTGCTCTACCAGAAGAAGTTCATCCCCGAGGAGATCTCGATCCAGGACCGCCACGATGGCGCCTCCGCCGAGATCGAGCGTAAGACCGTGGTGGCCAACCTCACCGATGCGCTCGAAGCCTCGACCATCAAGCGGCGCAAGCTCGTTGGGCTGTCACTGGGCATCGGACTCGGCGCGTTCGGCGCCGGCACACTGGTCGCATTCATCGGTGGTCTGATCAAGAACCCGTGGAAGCCGGTCGTTCCCACCGCCGAAGGCAAGAAGGCAGTGCTGTGGACGTCGGGCTGGACCCCGCGCTTCGCCGGCGAGACCATCTATCTCGCACGGGCCACCGGCCTGCCGGGCCAGTCCCCTTTCGTCAAGATGCGGCCTGAGGACATCGACGCCGGCGGCATGGAGACGGTGTTCCCGTGGCGTGCCAGCGATGGGGACGGCACCACCGTCGAAAGCCACGAGCGGTTGGCGGAAATCGCCATGGGCGTGCGCAACCCGGTGATGCTGATCCGCATCAAGCCGGCCGACATGACCAAGGTGGTCAAGCGCCAGGGCCAGGAGAGCTTCAACTTCGGCGAGCTGTTCGCCTTCACGAAGGTGTGCTCGCACCTGGGCTGCCCGGCCTCGCTGTACGAACAGCAGACGTACCGCATCCTGTGCCCGTGCCACCAATCACAGTTCGACGCACTGCATTTCGCGCGGCCCATCTTCGGTCCGGCCGCACGTGCACTAGCACAGTTGCCCATTACCATTGATCAAGACGGATATCTGGTCGCCAACGGGGACTTTGCCGAACCCGTCGGCCCGGCATTCTGGGAGCGCACATCATGAGTCCGAAACTCGCCGATGTCATGGCCGCGCAGGGTGAGGCCATCGACTCCCGCTACCACCCTTCAGCTGCAGTCCGCCGTCAGCTGAACAAGGTCTTCCCCACGCACTGGTCGTTCCTGCTGGGCGAGATCGCCATGTACAGCTTCATCGTTCTGCTGCTCACCGGTGTGTACCTGTCGCTGTTCTTCGACCCGTCGATGGCCGACGTGACGTATCAGGGTGTCTACCAACCCCTTCGGGGCGTCGAGATGTCCAAGGCGTTCGCATCGACCCTCGACATCAGCTTCGAGGTCCGCGGCGGCTTGTTCGTGCGGCAGGTCCACCACTGGGCCGCGCTGCTGTTCGCGGCGTCGATCATGGTGCACCTGGCGCGCATTTTCTTCACCGGCGCCTTCCGCCGACCCCGCGAAGCCAACTGGGTGATCGGTTCACTGCTGCTGATCCTGGCCATGTTCGAGGGCTACTTCGGCTACTCGCTGCCCGACGACCTGCTGTCCGGCATCGGCCTGCGCGCCGCGCTGTCGTCGATCAGCATGAGCGTGCCGATCGTCGGAACCTGGTTGCACTGGGCGCTGTTCGGCGGTGACTTCCCCTGCGGCGGCCTGGGCTACCAGTGCAGCGCAGTGGGCACGATGCTCCCCCGCATGTACGCGCTGCACATCCTGCTGATCCCCGGAATCATCTTGGCGCTCATCGGTGTTCACCTGGCGATGGTGTGGTTCCAGAAGCACACCCAGTTCCCCGGCCCCGGCCGCACCGAGAAGAACGTCGTCGGCGTGCGGGTCATGCCGGTGTTCGCGGTCAAGTCGGGCGCGTTCTTCGCGGTGACCACTGGCATCCTGGGCCTGATGGGCGGTCTGCTGCAGATCAACCCGATCTGGCAGCTCGGCCCCTACAAACCGTCCCAGGTGTCGGCAGGCAGCCAGCCCGACTTCTACATGATGTGGACGGAAGGCCTGGCCCGTATCTTCCCGCCGTGGGAGCTGTACTTCTGGCACCACACGATCCCCGCGGCGTTCTGGGTCGCGATGTCCATGGGTATCGTGTTCGGGCTCCTGATCGCCTACCCGTTCCTGGAGAAGAAGTTCACCGGGGACACCGCGCACCACAACCTGTTGCAGCGCCCGCGTGACGCTCCGACGCGTACCGCGATCGGCGCCATGGCGATCTCCCTGTACATGGTCTGGACGCTGGCCGCGATGAACGACGTCATCGCGCTGAAGTTCCACATCTCGCTGAACGCGACGACGTGGATCGGCCGCATCGGCTCGCTGGTGCTGCCGCCGCTGGTGTTCTTCATCGCCTACCGGTGGGCGGTCGGTCTGCAGCGCAGCGACCGTGACGTGCTCGAGCACGGCATCGAGACCGGCATCCTCAAGCGGCTGCCGCACGGTGCCTACATCGAGCTGCACCAGCCGCTGGGCCCAGTCGACGACCACGGCCACCCGCTCCCGCTGGAATACCAGGGTGCGGCGTTGCCCAAGCGGATGAACAAGCTGGGCTCTGGCGGCAAGACCGGCTCCGGCAGCTTCCTGACCGCGGACCCGGCATCCGAGGATGCCGCGCTCAACGAGGCCGCACACGCCTCCGAGCACCGCGCGCTCACCGCACTGCGCGAATGGCAGGACGGCGAGACCAACGGGAACGGCAACGGCAACGGCCACCACTGAGAATCGACAAACGAAAGAGCCCCGGGCCCTAAGGGTCCGGGGCTCTTTCGTTTGTAGGAACAATCAGGGTCGATGCACCGACCGCAGAATTAATGGACGACTGCTATTCCGCGGGCGCAGCCGCCGCTACCGCGCCGTGTAGCTGACGCAAGTAGGTCACCGGGATCGCCGGCATCGCGATGGTGATGACGGCGGCCAGGCCCAACGCCACCCAGGCCGGGGTCTCGCTGTCCACTGCCAGCAGATAGGTCGCGGTCGAAGTCCCAACCAGGGCCAAGCCGATCGCGCCGGCCAGCATTACCGTGCAGCGCAGCCACAACCGGTCCAGCTCGGTGGCGGGGATCAGCGGATCGGCTCGCCGCGACGCCGAAGACTGGGCGAAGTCGGGCTGAAAACGCTCATAGGGGTCGACCGTCGAGCCGAACACCTTCAGCTTCTCCGTCGGCACCTCTGTGGCGCGCGCAGGGGCCGCTGGAGCCGTAGTCGGCCGTGGCAGCCCTGTCGCCTTCACCGGCTCGGACGGCGCCAACCGGGCATCGGCCAGTGCGGTGCGCCGGGCCCGGATCAACAGTGGGATCGCACCGACGATGATCAGCCCCGACACAATGATGATGCTGTACAGCAGCCAGGGGGTGTGCGAACCGCCGCCGGCGGTGTGGCCGCGACTCATGTCGACCAATGCGACGACCGCGATGACCGTCACGGCCAGCAGCACCAGCCAGATCGCCCCGCAAACCCCGACCAGCAGGCGATCCACCGTCTCCGGCGATCGCCCGTCTTCGTCTGTAGCCCCGGCCAACGGAAGCTCCGATTCGCGCGCCATCAGCAGCTAGTCTGCGCGGCGTTGTTCTGATTCGACGACAACACCACGCCGTCGCTGGTCGTGATCGAGCAGTTCAGCCGGCTGACCAGGAACAGGCTGGACGCCTGGACCGAGCCGACATCGGACTGCGAGATCGGGGTCACCGTCAGCGACCACGGGATGTAGACGTTGCGCTGGGTGCGCTGGCGGCCCGATGCGTCGACGTAGGTCACCGAGATGATGTCGCCGGGCGCTTTGGTCCCGGTGATCGAGTAGGTCACCTGGCGCGGACCGGACGGAGTCGTCGTCGTGGTCGGCGTGGTCGGCGTGGTGGCCGGGGCCGGTGGGGCCGTCGTCGTGGTCACAGGCGGTGGTGCCTCCGTCGTTGCTGGCGGGGGTGGCGGCGGCGGCGGAGGCGGTTCCGTCGTGACCGTCACCGTCTGGG
>NZ_NOZR01000050.1 GCF_002250655.1 Mycolicibacterium sphagni | reverse complement strand
GCGCTGTTTGCGGCGTTCCAGGCGGCTTTGGCGGCGTTCCCGAACCCGGCGGCGTTCATCAATGCGCTGGTGCAGGCCTTCGGCAACATCAATGTCAACCTGGGTCTGGCCTTGCGGGCGGTGCTCAATGTGGCCATCGACGGACCGCAGGCGTTCCTCAACGCTCTGGTGTCCGGTGGGGCGGCGTTGGCGGCGGCGTTCAACGCGGCATTGGCCAACTTCCCGAGCCCGCAGGCCTTCGTCAACGCCTTCGCCAACGCGCTGGCCGCCATCAACCCGACGTTGGGCATCCTCGCCAACGCATTCACCACGTTCACGGGCCAGTTGGCCGACACGATCCAGGCCGGCATCGCGGCTGGTTCGACGGCCTTCCAATCCCTGATCGCCGCGCTGGGCAACCCGGCCAGCGCACTGTTTGCGGCGTTCCAGGCAGCCCTGGCCGCCTTCCCGAACCCGCAGGCCTTCATCAACGCGCTGGTTGACGCCCTCGGCAACATCAACGTCAACCTCGGGTTGGCGCTGAAGGCCGCGCTCACCCTGAACCTCGATGGGGCACAGGCGATCATCAACGCGTTGGCCAATGGCGGTGCGGCCCTGGCCGCGGCGTTCAACGCAGCGGTGGCGGCCTTCCCGAACCCGGCGGTGTTCGTCGACGCACTCAGCGGAGCGCTCGGCGGCGGATTGCAGACGGCACTCGCGGTCGGGCGGGACCTGTTCAACAACGGTGCTGCGGTGCTGCAGGCTGGTCTGAATGCCGGTGTGGCGGCGGGTAATGCGCTGATCGGCGCGCTCAGCAACGGGCTGATCGTCGGTGGCGCAGCACTGGATACGGCCATCAAGGCCGCCCTCGCTGCGTTCCCATCACCGCAGGCCGTCGTCAACGCATTGGCAGCGGCAGGGGCGCACTTCAGCGCCCAGCTGACCGCACTGGCCAAGGCGCTGAACGCCAGCATCTCGGCGGCGATCAACATCAACATCGGTGGTATCCACATCGGTGGCGGTGTTAATGCCGGTGGCGGAGCAGCGGCGACCGCACTGGCTGCGGCCGGCGTCGCAGCAGCATCCACGGTGACGAGCATCAACAAGACGGCAACGAGCATCGCCGGTAATGCGCCGACGGTCTCGTTGAATGTCAAGGAGCCGGCTCCCACCGTGAGTGCCGCATCGAAGGCTGCCGCGAGCGCATCGCCGTCGGTCAGTGCTCCGACGGTCTCGCTGCCTGCGCCGCCAAAGCTGACGCTGGCTGCGCCGCCGAAGGTGTCGCTGCCTGCGCCGCCGAAGCTGTCGTTGCCGTCGCTGCCGAAGGTGTCGACCAAGGGATCTTCGGATACCAAGGCTTCGACCGACTCCGGCAGCTCCAGCTCCGCGAAGAGTTCCGGTGGTTCAGGCCGCAGCGGTAAGGGCGCTGCCTAAAACCCCCAAAAGCACCGTGGCCCCCTCCGTGAGGAGGGGGCCACGGTCTTTTGTCGGACGGTGTCAGAGCCAGTCGATGACAGCGGCTTCCTTGTGCTCGGTGATCGGACGCGCGAGGCCCTGCTCGACGCAGATCCTCTGCAGCCGTTCGAGTGTCTCGTCGAGGCCGGGGCCAAGACGCGGTCCTGGCGTGAAGTCGGCCGGCAGATGCTTCATGCCCTGGATCACGCCAATGGTTTCGTAGTGCTCGGTGCCCGCGGGGTCGCAGACGTAGTCGGGCATGCGGTCCAAGACGGCGGTCACCATCGACTTGAACACCGTTCGTGCGACATTCGACCCGACGCAGCGATGCACGCCAATGCCGAAACTGAAGTGCCGGTTTCCCTTTCGGTCAAGCTGGACCTGGTTGGGCTTCTCGAACACCGACGGGTCGCGGTTGGCCATCGCCCACGACAGCCATAGCCGCTCACCTTCCTTGAACTTATGCCCCTCGACCTCGACGTCGGCGGAGAACGTGCGTCCATCGCCCGGTGCCGGGGTGAAGAACCGCAGGAACTCTTCCGTGGCCGGATCCAACAGCGTCGCGCGATCCCGGCTGAGCCGTTCGCGCTCAAGGGGATTCTCGCTCAGCCATTCCAGCGAATGTGCGGTCAGTGCCGTGGTGGTGTCGAAGCCGCCACCGATGATCAGCCCGAGATTGCCCAGGATCTCCAGGTCGGGGGCGGGCTCGCCGTCGATGCGCAGCGCAAGCAGCGCGTTCACCAGTCCCGGCCGCGGGTTCTCCCGGACCTCCATCATGGTGGTGATCATGTCGATGCCCATCTGCCGGTTCATCTCGGCGACGCGGGGCGCGTCTGGCGAGTGTTCCGGAGTGGACACCGACAGGTGCGCGGGCTCGCTGTAGACCGGCCACTTCTTCAGCTCGATCCCCATCATGGCCAGGGTGAGCACGGCGGGCACGATGTTGGCGAGGTCATCGACGAAGTCGATGTGCCCGGATTCGATCTTCTCGTCCAGAGAGGCTCGAACGATCTGGTCGACGAACGGGACCCACCGCTTGACGGCGGCAGGGGACAGGTACGGGTTCAGGGCCCCGCGGTAGTCGCTGTGCTCGGGTTCATCCATCTCGAGGATGCCACCGCGAACCACCGTAGCCCGCTGCGCTTTCGGGATCGTGATGCCCTGATAGCCGTTGCGTTCTCCGTTGATGTCGTGATCGTTGGAGACCACCGGGCAGCGCGCGAGCTCGAAGACCTCTTTGCTGCCCGCGGCTACCCAGTGGCCATCGTAGACATCAGTCCACGCCATCGGGCACCGGGACTGCATTTCCTCGGTGATGTTCTCGAATTGATGTCGATACTCCGGCGTATGCCGGTCGAAGTGATAGTTCGGCTGCTTCCGCTCGGTGTCGTCGGTGACGTCATCGATGGTCAAGGCATTGTCTCCCTTGATAGTTCGTGGTGGGCAGACCCGGTCAGTCCTCTTCGATGAGGATTGCCTGCTCCGGACAGGACTGGGCGGCTTCGCGTACGAGCTCAATCTGGTCGGCTGGGACCACTTCGGTGACCGCTGACGAGCTGCCATCAATATCGTTGAGCTGGAACATATCTGGAGCGATCATGGCGCACAGCGTGTGCCCCTGGCACCGCTCCTGGTCAACCCGGACCTTCACAGTTTCCCTTCCCTGTTCGGTGCAGTTGTCGTTTCGATTCGGACGTGGTTGTCGTTTCGACCTAGACGTGGTAGTCGTACCACTTGAGGTAGCCGCCGGCGTCGACACGCAGCTGCATGCCGGTGACATAGCGGGCCTCCTCGGATGCCAACCACAGCACCGCGTTGCTGATGTCCAGGGGCTCAACGAAGTTGACCTTCATCGCCTGCTGAACGCCGAACACCGGTTCGGCATCTGCGCGAGTGGGGTTTTCCAGATCGGGCCGGAAGGAGCGGTACATCGGCTCGCTCTGCAGCATGTCGGTGTTGCAATTGGTCGGATGGACGACGTTGGCCCGAATGCCCCGCACCGCAAGTTCGGTGGCCAGGTCGTGTACATAGTTGGACAGCAGGCGCTTGGCGACCATGTAGGACATGCCGCCCGGATCGGCTCCCGGGCTTGCCTTCTGGTGGGCGTCCATGAGTGCCGCGGTGGAGCCGGTCGCGATGATCGAGGCGCCCGCTTCCAGATGGGGCAGAGCAACCTGGATCGCGTTGATCGTGCCGATCAGGTTGGTGTTGATCACGTCGCACCAGGCCTGCAGCGGCGGCTGCCCCTTCATCCCGGCGATACCGGCCTGGGCGACCACGATGTCGACCTTGCCGAATTCGGTGAGGCCCTGTTCGAGCGCGTCCTTCAGCTGAGCGGCCTCGCGCACGTCGGCCTGCGCGGTGACGATGCCTCGGCCGGTCTTCTTGACCAGCTCGGCGGTTTCCTCGAGGTCCTCGGGGGTGGCCATCTTGTAGCCGATGGAGTCGATGTCTTTGCACAAGTCGACAGCGATGATGTCGGCGCCTTCTTCGGCCAGCCGCAGGGCATGGCTTCGGCCCTGCCCGCGTGCGGCGCCGGTGATGAAGGCAACCTTGCCTTGGACTCGTCCCACAGGTGTTCCTCTCTCTAACTGCTCGTTATGTGTGTCGAAATGACTGTGACGTACCGCGCGCTCAGGTGTTGCGGCCGCCGTTGACGCCGAGGATTTGGCCGGTGATGTAGCTGGCTTCGTCGGAGATGAAGAAGGCGCAGGCCGCGGCGATGTCTTCGGGTCGGCCGATGCGGCGCACCGGAGTGCGATCGATGTTGGCCGCGACGTCGCCTAGGTTGCCGCGGGCTTCGGCTTTGCGCAGCATCGGGGTGTCGATGAAGCCGGGTGGGACGGCGTTGACGGTGATGCCGGCGGGGCCGTATTCCAGGGCAAGGCTTTTGGTCAGGCCGTTGACGCCGGATTTGGCGGCGACGTAGGCCGACATGTAGGGGACCCCGGAGTGGGTGCTCGATGAGGAGATGTTGACGATGCGGCCCCAGCCGGCCTCGATCATGTCGGGCAGGACGGCCTGGATGGTGTGGAAGACGCCGTGCAGGTTGATGTCGACGATCTTCTTCCAGTCTTCGAAGCTGATGTCGGTGAATCGGCGAAAGGAGTCCCGGCCGGCGGCGTTGACCAGGATGGTGACGGGTCCCAGGGCGGCATGGATCTCGGCGAGCGCGGCATCGATCTGGGCGCGGTCGGTGACATCGGCGATGTAGGAGAAGTCGGTCTCTGAGGCGTTGAGGTCGATCGAGGCGACGTGGTAGCCGTCGGCGCGCAGCCGATTGGCCACCGCCAAGCCGATTCCCGAACCGCCACCGGTCACCAACGCCGTCTTCACTGACAGGCTCCGCTGCCGTCGAAAAAGGGACGACACTCTTCACTACGGCGTCCGCACTCCCTCGCGTCGCCGATCCGCTGGATCTCGAATCTCAAGAATCTCCCTTTCTGATATGAGAACGCTACTCTCGGTGTGATCCATTTCGCAAGACACTTCGGCGCAATGTGTCTAACTGCGGAGATGCCTCGAGAGGTCGCGTCAACCGGCTGCGTTTTCGACGCCAGGTTGTTCGGCCAACGCGGCTTGAGTTCTCGTGGCCCGAATGTATGATTCGCCGGAGATGAGAACCGAGTTATCGAACAACCGGAGGAGTTGCTGATGCCGGCCCAGGATGCGACGGCCACCATCGCAAGCGGCGAGCAAGCGGCGGAGAGCCAGGTGTCCGAGCGGCACATGCTGATCGACGGGCAGCTCGTCGGGGCTGCGCGCAGCTATCCGTCGATCAACCCGGCCAACGGAGACGTGGTGGGCTACGCACCCGACGGGGACGTCGCCGACGCTGAGCGTGCGATCGCCGCGGCCCGCAACGCCTTCGACAACACTGACTGGTCCACCAACGTCGAATTGCGGATCCGTTGCCTCGAGCAGCTGCACGCTGCGCTGGTGGAGCACAGCGACGAACTGCGTGCGCTGACAATCGCGGAGGTTGGTGCGACCCGCGCGCTGACCGAGAGCGCCCAGCTGGACGACCCCATCCGCATCGTTGGCTACTACGCGAATCTGTTGAAGACCTATTCGATGACCGAGGAGCTCGGCGAGATCGAAAGCCGTGGGCAGACCCACCGCCGGTGGGTAGAGAAGGAAGCCGCCGGCGTGGTGGCCGCCATCATCGCCTACAACTTTCCCAACCAGCTGGCACTGGCCAAGCTGGGCCCGTCGCTGGCAGCCGGGTGCACTGTCATCCTCAAGGCCGCCCCGGACACCCCGCTGACCACCCTGGCGCTGGCCGAGGTGATCGCGAAGTACACCGACATTCCGGCCGGAGTGGTCAACGTGATCAGCTCCACCGATGCCGCCGTCGGCGCGGCGCTGACCACCAGCCCCGACGTGGACGTGGTGACCTTCACCGGATCGACGGCCACCGGCCGCAAAATCATGGCGGCGGCCAGCGAAACCATCAAAAAGGTCTTCCTGGAACTCGGCGGCAAGTCCGCCATGGTGGTGCTCGACGACGCCGACTTCAACAACTGCGCCATGATGGCGGCCTTCATGATCACCTCGCATGCCGGTCAGGGCTGCGCGATCACTTCTCGGCTGTTGGTGCCCCGTCAGCACCACGACGAGATCGTCGAGCTGGTGAAGAACTTCATGGGCATGGTTCGCCACGGCGACCCGGCTGACCCGTCGACGTACATGGGACCGCTGATCAACGAGGCTCAGCGCGACAAGGTCGACGGCATGGTCCAGCGCGCGGTTGCCGCGGGCGCGACCGTGGTCACCGGCGGCAAGAAAGTCGACGGGCCGGGCTTCTTCTACGAGCCGACTCTCGTCATCAACGTCGACCCCGACAGCGAGCTGGCACAGGACGAGATCTTCGGCCCGGTACTGGCCGTCCTGGCCTACTCCGACGACGACGACGCGGTGCGGATCGCCAACAACTCCATCTACGGACTGTCCGGTGGGGTCTTCGGCGACCAGGATCGCGCCCTGGCGATTGCCCGCCGGATTCGCACCGGCACGATGGGCATCAACGGCGGCAACTACTTCGGTCCGGACAGTCCATTCGGCGGTTACAAGCAGTCCGGTGTCGGCCGCGAGATGGGTGTGGCCGGCCTGGAGGAATTCCTCGAGCGCAAGACTCTTGCGGCGGTCGTGTCGTGAGGCCCCTGGAAGGGGTCCGCATCCTTGAGGTCGCGATGTACGGCTTCGTGCCGTCGTGCGGCGCGGTGCTCGCCGAATGGGGCGCCGACGTCATCAAGGTCGAACACGCGGTGACCGGTGATCCGCAGCGCGGGCTGCGTCAGACCGGCCCACTGCGCGTCGAAGGCGACCCCAACCCGAACATCGAGCACGCCAACCGCGGTAAGCGCAGCATCGGGCTGGACATGTCGGTGCCCGAAGGCAAAGAGGTACTGCTGGAATTGGCGCGCCGCGCTGATGTGTTCCTCACCAGCTTCCTGCCCGGCCACCGCCAGAAGTTCGGGATCGACGTCGACGACATCCGCGCCGTCAACCCGAAGATCATCTACGCGCGCGGCAGTGCGCTCGGCCCGCGCGGCGAGGAGTCGGTCAAGGGCGGGTACGACATGACGGCCTTCTGGTGCCGCGCCGGTACCGCCGCGACCATCACGCCGCCCGGCATCCCAGGCATGATCGCCCCGCCAGGCCCGGCCTACGGTGACACGATCTCGGGCACCAATCTCGCCGGCGGCATCGCGGCCGCGCTGTTCCAGCGTGAGCGCACCGGCGAGCCGACGACCGTCGACGTCTCCTTGCTCGGCAGTGGGCTGTGGGCGATGGGTCACACCGTGGCGCTGACCCAGCACCTCCAACAGCAGATGGTGCAACCGCCTCCGGGTGTGCACGGGTCGCCGATCAACCCGCTGGTGGGCCTCTACGAGACGGCCGACAACCGTTACATCTCGTTTGTGATGATGCAGCCCACCAAGTTCTGGGCGGATGTGTGCAAGCACATGGACCTCGGCGAGCTGGCCGACGACCCCCGGTTCGCCACCGCGGAATCGATCGCGGAGAACACCGCCGCCGCCGTGGAGATCCTGCGCGAGGCCATGGCCAAGCGGCCGCTGGTGGAGTGGAGTGAGCGGTTCGCGACCCTGGCCGGGCCGTGGGCGCCGGTACAGGACACCCTGCAAGCCGCCCAGGACACGCAGATCCGCGCCAACGAATACATCGTGCAGGCAGGCGAACTGGAACTCGTCGCCAATCCGGTGCAATTCGACGTCTCAGCGCCGCACACCGGGCCGGCGCCGGGATTCGCCGAGCAGACCGACGAGATTCTGGAAGAGCTCGGCCTGGACTGGGACCGCATCATCGAACTGAAGACCGCTGGCGCGGTCACCTAGGTCGCGCCGGACAGCTCATGCCACACATCATCGCCATTGGCACCTACCTACCCTCATGGGGGTGTGACGCACATCGCATTGCCGGCGATGACGAGGACGCCATCACACTCGCTGTTGAAGCGGGCCGGGCGGCCTTGTCCGAAGGCGGTGCCGTCGAACGCGTCGTGTTGGTCAGCAGGAATCTGCCGCTGCTGGAGAGCAGCAACGCCGCGGTGTTGCTCGCCGGCCTCGGCCTGGATCCTGAACTCGAGGTGGACGAGCGGCTCGGGGGAGCGCCCGCCACTTTGGATGCGGTCAGTTCGGCCCGGTCACGCACATTGGTCATCGGCACCGACCTCGATCCGGCAGGCGCGGCGGCAATTCTGACCGCCGACAGCGGGCTGCAGGTCCGCACCGCCGCACGCGTGGCCCGCAGCCTTCCCGTCCGCACCCGCAATGAGAGCGGGGTCGTTCACGACTACGGCGACCCGCGACTTCTCCACGAGCGCGGCCTCGTCGCATCGCTGGCGGCCGCCTGGCTCGACACACCTGTCGCCCTGGCCGGCGTCGACCACGATCGCGCCGCCGAACTGTGCGGCGGCGAGCCGCCCGCCCTGCCGACGTCCGGGGCCAGTGCCGCGCTGTTCGCGTTGGCCGCACTCGCCGAATCGCACACCAACGGTCCGTTGGTCGCCGTCGAACAGGCCAGCCTGTCCGGTGTGACGGTGGTCGGCGGGGACGCCGCCGTGTATCGCCGCGAGCCGGCGCCGCGCCCGCGCCCGAACACCAAAGTCGCTCCCGGCGCCGAGATCCCGATCTCCCTGGCAGCCTACGAGCGGGCTTTCGAAGCCAAGGTTCGGTGGGAAGCCGGCAGGCACAGCGGCAGCGACGAATTGGACTTCCCACCGCGCTACCGCCTCGACGAGCACGGCCGGCTCACCACCGACTACGAACTGGTGCCGCTGCCCCGCGCGGGCGCTGTCTACACCGAGGTCACCGTCCACATCCCGGTTCCAGGCTTGCGCACTCCCTACTCGCTGGTGATTGTCGAACTCGACGACGTCGGCGTCCGCGCGCTGGTGAAGGTCACCGGGGTCGAGGCGGGCACGGTAGCCATCGGAGATCGTGGCCGCCTCACATTGCGGCGGGTGGCGATGAGATCCGGTGTGCCCGACTACGGATACGCCTTCGAGCCCTATCAGCCGTCGGCTCCGCGGGAACCGTCGGTTCTGTCGTGGGGTGCCGCATGAGGCGCGTCGCCGTGGTGGGTGCCGGTATGACCGCGTTCGGAGAGCACTTCGCCCTCGGGATGAAGGACCTGCTCCCGATGGCGTTCAGCGAATGCGCGGCTCGGGTTGACAAGGGCGTCAACAAGTCTGAGATCGACGCGGCGTGGTTCGGTGCGATGGGCACCCCCGATGGATTTCCGGCCGGCATCTTGGCGGACTCGCTCGGCCTGCCCAACCTTCCCGTCACGCGCGTCGAGAACTCTTGCGCCACCGGCAATGACGCCGTTCGCAATGCGCTCTACGGTGTCGCGTCCGGCGCGGCCGACGTGGCGCTCGTGATGGGTGCCGACAAGGTCCGTGAGACCGCTTCCAAGCAACTGCTGTGGGAGTGGGAGGCGATGGCCCGCGATATGGCGTGGGATTACCCGCTGGGGTTGGTCTCGCCGGCCGGATTCGCCCTTCACGTTGCGCGTTATTTGCACGAAACCCCGGCTACTCGCGAGCACATGGCGATGGTCGCGGTGAAGAACCATCGGCACGGTGTGTCCAACCCGAAAGCCCGGCTGCGTTTCGAGGTCACTCTTGAAGAGGTGCTCGCTGCTCCGACGGTCGTGACACCGTTCGGCGTCTACGACTGCGCGCCCCAAAGCGATGGCGCCGCAGCACTTTTACTGGCGTCAGAAGACGTGGTGGACCGATTCACCGACCGGCCGGTGTGGATCCGGGGAGTGGGTCTGGGCCTGGACTCGGTGATGCATCAGCACAAGACGGACTTGACGACATTCCCGGCCACGGTTCGTGCGGCCAAAAGAGCGTTCAACATGGCAAATTTGACGCCCGCCGATATCGATGTGGCGGAAGTTCACGATTTCTTCACCGGCATTGAACTGATCAGCTATGAAGATCTCGGCTTCGCCGAACCCGCGGAGGCCTACAAGCTGATGGAGGCCGAGGTGACCTGTGTTGGCGGAGCGCTGCCGGTCAATCCGAGTGGCGGCCTGAAGTCCAAAGGCCACCCGCCCGGTGCCACCGGTGTGGCGCAATGTGTCGAGCTCTTCGACCAGCTTCGCGGCGAGGCAGCCAATCAGGTGGACGGTGCTCGAATCGGGCTGGCCCACAACATCGGTGGGCCGACGGCGGTAGCTGCGGTGACCATTCTGGAAGGACCTGGTTTCGATGGCAGGTAAGGATCGTTGGTCTCCGGGCGTGGCTTTGCGGAGTGCGTCGGGTCCGATGCAGGCTATTGGTGGCTTGTTTGCGATGTCGG
>NZ_NOZR01000004.1 GCF_002250655.1 Mycolicibacterium sphagni | reverse complement strand
CGCCCATCCCGCCCGTGGGTCGAAACCGCTGGTCCGTTCGGCGGCCGCGTAGGCCTCCAACGCTTCCAGCGCCTGGCCCTCCAGGTTGGGCGGCACCGCCACCTTGACAGTGACCAGCAGGTCGCCGTGCCCGCCGTCGCGCTTGGGCACACCGCGCCCGCGCACCCGCAGGATCCGGCCGTCCGCGGTGCCCTTGGGCACCCGAACACCAACCTTACCCTCCAGGGTCGGAACGGAAAGTGTTGTGCCCAAGGCTAGTTCGGTGAAACTCACCGGAACCGCCACGGTCAGGTCGTCGCCGTCACGGCCGAAAACCTTGTCGGGGCGCACGTGCACGGTGACGTAAAGGTCGCCTGACGGCGCTCCTCGCAGCCCGGCTTCGCCCTGGCCGGCCAGCCGAATGCGCTGACCGTCCTCGACGCCCGGTGGGATCCGCACGTTGATGGTGCGGGTCCGGGTGGTCACCCCGGTGCCATGGCACTCGTCGCAGGGGTGCTCGATGATCGAGCCACTGCCCCGGCATTCGGTGCACGGCTCGGAGAACCCGAACGCGCCCTGGTTGCGGTTGATCACCCCGGAGCCATTGCAGTTCGGGCACACCTTCGGGCTGGTACCCGGACGTGCGCCGCTGCCATGGCAATTCGTACACGGGGCGGGGCTGGTCAGCCGCAGTGGCATGGCGACACCCTTGGTCGCCTCCAGGAAGTCGAGATCGGTTTCGGTCTCCAGATCCTTACCGCGCCGCGGCCGGCTCGGTCGCGGCGGAGCGCCGCGACCGAACAGGCCACCGAACAGGTCGCCGATGTTCGTGCCGCCGGTCTGGCCGGCGGTGTCGAACAGGTCGTTCAGGTTGAATTCGCCGCCGTCGGCGCCGTAGCCACTGAATCCACCGAAACCACTGCCGGTGCCGTTGCCGCGGCGGCCGAAGCCACCACCGGCGAACATCCGGCGGGTCTCGTCGTACTCCTTGCGCTTGGCCGGGTCGGTCAGCACATCCCTGGCCTCGCCGACTTCCTTGTAGCGGTCGTCGGCTGCGGCGTCGTCCGGGTTGCGGTCCGGGTGGTTCTCGGCGAGCAGCTTGCGGGCCACCCGCTTGATCTCGTCCTCGCTGGCGTCGGAGGAGACGCCGAGCACTTTGTAAAAGTCCTTCTCAACCCATTCGCGTTGAACCATGCCGCGTCACCTCCTCTCACCATTCGTCATCGTGTTAGTTCGATTCTGCGTTCTGCGCGCCGCTCTGCTCGCCGTTGACGGGCGTGTCGGCTGACGCGGCTTGTCCCACGGACCCGTCGTCGACGGTGTCGACCACCCCGACGAGCGCGGTCCGCAGCACCAGATCGCCGAGCTTGTAGCCCTGCCGCATGACGGTGCCGAGCACCGGCTTGGAGCCCTCGCCCTCATGCTGCACAGCCTCGTGCAGTGACGGGTCGAACTCGTCGCCCTCGGCGCCGAAGGCCGTCAGCCCCAGCCCGGTCAGTGCGGCCGTGAGCTTGTCGGCGACCGACTTCAGCGGGCCAGATTCCAGATCGCCGTGGCTGCGGGCCCGGTCGAGGTCATCGAGCACGGTCAGCAGCTGGCTGACCACAGCGGCTTTGGCGCGCTCGCCGGCGACCTGCTGGTCGCGCAGTGCACGCTTGCGGTAGTTGGCGAAGTCGGCCTGTACCCGCTGCAGATCGGCGGTGAGTTCGGCGACCTTGTCGGCCTGCTCCCCGCCGGTGTCCGCCGCCCCCGGCACCGGCCCGCTGGGGGCCGGGCCGGAGGACTCGCGAACTTCTCCGGTCAGGGGGTCGATTCGGCGCTTGTCGGTGACAGTTACCGGTTCGTCCTCGCGACCTTCGCTCACTTGCGCTCCTGATCATCGTCGTCAACGACCTCGGCGTCGACGACATCGTCGTCGGACGATCCACCGGTCGGGCCGGAAGCCTGGTCGGCCTGCGTGGCCTCATAGATGGCCTGGCCCAGAGCCTGCGACTCCTGGCCCAGCTTCTCCATGGCGGACTTGATCGCACCGATGTCAGTACCGGCGAGCGCCGTCTTGGCGTCCGCGATCGCGGATTCGACCTTGGTCAAGGTGTCCTCGGGGACCTTCGACCCGCCCTCAGCACCGCGCTGCTCCGAGACGAACTTCTCCGTCTGGTAGACCAGCGACTCGGCCTGGTTGCGGACGTCGGCCTCTTCGCGACGCTTGCGGTCTTCCTCGGCGTGCGCCTCGGCGTCCTTGATCATCCGGTCGATCTCTTCCTTGGAAAGGCCGGAGCCTTCCTGGATCTTGATCGTGTTTTCCTTGCCGGTGCCCTTGTCCTTGGCGGTGACGTGCACGATGCCGTTCGCGTCGATGTCGAAGGTCACCTCGATCTGGGGCACACCGCGCGGTGCCGGCGGGATGCCGGTCAGCTCGAAGCTGCCGAGCAGCTTGTTGTGCGCCGCGATCTCGCGCTCACCCTGATAGACCTGGATCTGCACGGACGGCTGGTTGTCGTCGGCCGTGGTGAAGGTCTCCGACCGCTTGGTCGGGATCGTGGTGTTGCGCTCGATGAGCTTGGTCATCACGCCGCCCTTGGTCTCGATACCCAGGCTCAGCGGGGTAACGTCAAGCAGCAGAACGTCTTTCACCTCGCCCTTGAGCACGCCGGCCTGCAAGGCCGCCCCCACCGCTACAACTTCGTCGGGGTTGACGCCCTTGTTGGGCTCCTTGCCGCCGGTGAGTTCCTTGACCAGATCGGTCACCGCGGGCATGCGGGTGGAACCACCCACGAGCACCACGTGGTCGATGTCGGACACCGAGATGCCGGCGTCCTTGATCACCTGCTGGAACGGCTGCCGTGTGCGGTCGAGCAGATCCTGGGTGATCTTCTGGAACTCCGAGCGGGTCAGCTGCTCGTCGAGGAACAGCGGGTTCTTGTCGGCGTCAACGGTGATGTAGGGCAGGTTGATCGAGGTGCTTCCGCTGGAACTCAGCTCGATCTTGGCCTTCTCGGCGGCTTCACGAAGCCGCTGCATGGCCATCTTGTCCTTGGTCAGGTCGATGCCACTGGTGCCCTTGAACTTGTCGACGAGCCATTCCACGATCCGGTCGTCCCAGTCGTCGCCACCGAGGTGGTTGTCGCCCGAGGTCGCGCGGACCTCGACGACACCGTCGCCGATCTCCAGCAGGGAGACGTCGAAGGTACCGCCACCGAGGTCGAAGACCAAGATGGTCTGTTCCTTGCTGCCTTTGTCCAGGCCGTAGGCCAGGGCGGCGGCAGTCGGTTCGTTGACGATGCGCAGCACGTTGAGGCCGGCGATCTGGCCGGCTTCCTTGGTCGCCTGACGCTGGGCGTCGTTGAAGTAGGCGGGCACGGTGATGACCGCGTCGGCGATGTCCTCGCCGAGGTAGCTTTCGGCGTCGCGCTTCAGCTTCATCAGCACGCGGGCGCTGATTTCCTGCGCCGTGTAGTCCTTACCGTCGATCTCGACGGACCAGTCGGTGCCCATGTGCCGCTTCACCGAACGGATGGTCCGGTCGACGTTGGTCACTGCCTGGTTCTTGGCGGGCTGGCCCACCAACACTTCGCCGTTGCGCGCAAAGGCGACCACCGACGGCGTAGTGCGGGAACCTTCGGAGTTGGCGACGACGACCGGGTCGCCGCCCTCCAGTACCGCCACGACGGAGTTGGTGGTCCCGAGGTCGATACCGACCGCACGAGCCATGAGATTCCTCCTGATAGTTACGTCTTTGGATCTGAGCGAACCAGGCTCAAGCTTGCTCCCGCCGACGGGCGGTTGTCAAGCCAGAGTTGAGTCTTATTCACTCAAGTTGTCGAGACGGTCAACGGCGAGGGTTTCCGATTTGTTCCCGGGGACCTACTGCCGCCACACCCGTCACACCGTCGATGGCAGGCGCACGCCAGTCGCCAGTTCGGCATACTCCCGCATCAATCGCAAGGCCGTCTGCCGGTCGAGCGCCGGGTCCCGCGCGACGATGCGATATCCGAGGTAGTCCTCCAACGACATCAACGTCATCGCGATATCGCGGGCAGGCGACCCGAGTCGAAACACGCCGGCCCGCTCGCCGTCGGTCAACACTCGGGCATAGAGATCCACCTGCCGGTGATATATCCCCTGTACGTCGCGACGTTGGTCCAGCTCGAAGCCTGCGGCCAGCACCGCCCGCCAGATCGACCGCCATTCGGCATCCTCCGGCCCGGTCGGAAGCCCCGCGGCGATGGTCAACGCCAGCTGCGTGGGGGCGTCATCGGTGCGCTCGACCACTGCAAGCCGCTCGTCGTAGAAGCGGACATCGGACCGCAGGGCCAACTCCGATAACAGCCGATCCATGTCCTTGAAGTAGTAGCGAACCGCATTGGCCGTCAGCCCGAGCTCCGCAGCCACGTCGGCGATCTTGAGGCTCGCCAAATCGTGGCGTTCGATCAAAGCGATTGCAGCATCGAGGATTTCACCGCGTCGTTCCACTCGTCGGCTAGGCCGTGCCACCGGTCGTCTGCTTCCTCTTGCCAGTCCAGCCGTTCGGGCTCCTGATGCGGCGACAGTACCCGGCACCGTGCAGACACCGGAACCAGTTTCGGCTTTCCCTTGCGAAAACCGCACTCGGCGCGCATTCTTTTCCAACTTGGAAAAAAACTCGTTGATCTGGAGGATTGCGTGCGCGCGAGAGATCTCGGCGTCGTCGTCGGTGAACATCCCACCGGGCCGAACAACGCCATCACCGACGTCTCCGGGGTGCGTGTCGGACACACCACGTTGGACCAGGTGGGCCCGCCCGCCGTCCACACCGGGGTGACCGTCGTCATCCCGCACGACGACATCTGGACCCAGCCCATCTTCGCGGGGGCACACCGACTCAATGGCAGCGGCGAGTTCACCGGCCTGGAATGGATTCGCGAATCGGGTGAGCTCACGTCAGCCATCGCCCTGACCAACACCCACAGCGTCGGAGTCGTCCGCGACGAATTGGTCTCCGCACAGGTCAGTGTCCGTGGCGAGGGGCTTTATTGGTCGCTCCCGGTCGTCGGCGAGACCTACGACGGTGTTCTCAACGACATCAACGGCCACCACGTGCGCCCCGAACACGTGCGGTCCGCGCTGGACTCCGCACGCGGCGGTCCTGTCGCGGAGGGCAATGTCGGCGGCGGAACCGGGATGATCTGCCACGGCTTCAAGGGGGGTATCGGCACCTCGTCGCGGGTCACCGAGACCACCGCGGGCCGCTACACCGTGGGCGTGCTGGTGCAGGCCAATCATGGCCGACGCGAACGGCTCCGCGTCAACGGCGTACCCGTGGGCGAAATGATCGGGCCCGACAAGGTGCCCCTGCCCGAGGTCTCGCCGCGGTATGAGGCGGGTTCGGGCTCGATCATCGTCATCGTCGCAACCGATGCGCCCCTGCTACCCCACCAATGCACCCGCCTGGCGCAACGGTCAGCACTCGCCGTCGGCCGACTGGGCGGTAGCGGCGAACAGTACAGCGGCGACCTGATGCTGGCGTTCGCCACGGGTAACCGTGGCATTCCGCCCTACGCCTGGGACGAAGACGTGGCCACCGCGACGGCCGAAATACCACTGCGGATGGTCGCACCGCAGCTGATGACCCGCCTCTTCGATCTGACGATCGAAGCGACCGAAGAGGCGATCGTGAACGCGTTGACCTCCGCCACCACGATGACCGGTCACCGCGGCATGACCGCACATGCGCTCGACCACAACCTGTTTCGCGATTCACTCACGCCGACCCAGCAACCGATCCGTCGATCATAGGAGCCCCGATGACAGAACGAACGATCCCAGCACAAGGGCGCCGACTGACCGGAAGGCTCGGTACCGCCGGCATCGTCTTCATGGTCATCGCGGCGGCCGCGCCATTGACGGTCATCGGGGGCAACATGCCGTTGGCGATGGGCATCGGAAACGGGGCGGGTGCTCCGGTGGGCTTCCTGATCGCGGCACTGGTGCTGCTGCTCTTCAGCATCGGTTTCGTGACCATGACGCCGTATGTACCCGAGGCCGGCGCCTTCTTCTCCTACGTGACCGTCGGCCTGGGCCAGCGCATGGGCAAGGGGGTGGCAGTGGTCGCCCTCATCACCTACACCGCCATCCAGGTGGGAATCTACGGCTACATCGGATGGGCTATGGCCAACACCGTCGGCTTCTACCACGGACCTGAAATCCCCTGGCCCATCTACTCATTCGCCGTTCTTCTGATCGTGGCCCTGCTGGGGTACCGACACATCGAGCTCAGCGCCAAGGTCCTCGGCGTCGCCCTCGTCCTCGAGATCGGCATCGTCGTGCTGCTCGACCTCGCCATCGTCTCGAGCCCCGGCCCGGCGGGCCTCACCCTGGCGCCGTTCCAGCCCGACGTCTTCACCCACGGCGCACTGGGCATCGCCGTTCTTTTCGCACTCACCGGTTTCATCGGCTTCGAGGCCACCGCGGTATTCCGCGACGAGGCCCGCGACCCGGAGCGGACCATCCCCCGGGCGACGTACGCGGCCGTCCTCATCATCGGCGCCTTCTATGCGCTGACCTGTTGGGCCTTCGTCGTCGCGCTGGGTCCGGACCAGGTCGCCGCCGTCGCGCAGCGCACCCTCGCCGGTGACGGCAACATGTTGTTGGACACGACCGAGGCAAGCCTTGGCCGCCTCGGTCGGGACGTCGTCAACGTCTTGCTGCTGACCAGCCTCTTCGCCTGCGTGCTGTCATTTCACAACGTCATCGCCCGCTACCAGTTCGTGCTCGCCGGAAAGGGATTGCTTCCCGACCGGCTCGCGACAGTGCACCCGCGGCATCACTCCCCAGCGTTCTCCTCGCTGGTGCAGACCGTCACGGCTGCGGTGATCCTGGGCGTCCTCGTCATCCTGGGGATCGACCCCCTCGTCGGCGTATTCGGTTCGATGGCCGGAGTGGCGACCGTCGGTATGGTGCTGCTGATGCTCGCCACGTCCGTCGCGGTCCTGACCTATTTCGCGCGCCACCGCGAACAGGCCGGCGGACGCATCTGGCAGACGCGCATCGCGCCGGCGCTGGCTTGCCTCGGCTTGCTGGCCAGCATGTGGCTGGTGCTGACGAACTTCACGCTCGTCACGGGCGGCAGCGCGACGCTCAGCACGGTGCTGGCGGCCGTGCCGTTCGTCGGGCTTCTCCTTGGTGCCCTGGCGTGGCGACCGGCGCGCTCGATATCTGAAACCGTCCAGCGTTGAGTTGCTCAGCACGAGTGATGCCGGTTTTTGACGACACCGTCAGAGTTTGACCGCAACTTGGACCAACTGCCAGACACATCGGGCAGGCCACGCTACCTATAGACAAATGGGTGCAGCGGCGCATGTGGGTCGGGTCGGTGGGTTAGCGGTAGCGCTGGGGATCGGGGTCGCGATCGTTTCCGGAGCGGGAGATGCCGCAGCCGCCCCGTCGGATTCGTCGTCCTCGTCCACGGCCCCTCACGCCGGCTCGGCCCGCACCACACCGGCCGCGCGAACCACGACCGTTTCGGCTGCGGCGAGCAAGCTCGCGCAGCCGGTAGCCCTTCGGCCCGCCGCCTTGATCCGGGTCGGCGCGACAGGTGTGGTCACCAAAGCGCCTTCGCCGGTCGATGACAGTCCGGCGACCCCCGCCGACAACCCGGTCACGCTGGCGCTGGCGGCGGCATCCCGCCGGGAGCCGGTGCCCCCGACCCAGCGCACGCTCGTCGCGCCCGCGACTCAGGTCACCGCCGCCGTCGAGTCGGCCACCCCCACAGCCGTCGTCGCCATCCCGCAGACGCCGCCGCTGGCGTTCCTGCAGCACATCCCCATCCTCGGACCGGTCCTGTTCACCCCGATCGTGGCGTTCATCCACCAGATCCCGGTCTTCGGGGACCTTCTGCATCCCCTCTTCGGCTACCCCGTGCAGCCCGGCTCATCGCCCAACGCCGCGCAGCCGCGCGACGTCAAGGTGGTGTCGTTCGACGGCACCGAGATCTACGTCCACTTCATGCCGGCCACCGGCCTGCAGAACGGTCAACAGGCCCCGACCATCTTGGACGGCCCAGGACTGGGGATGCCCGGCCAGACCAGCATCGACGGCAGCTTCCTGGACGGTGTGCTCACCAACGCCCTGGGTATGCCGAGCATCCTGGACCTGCGCAATGCCGGGTACAACGTCGTCACCTGGGACCCACGCGGCGAATACAGCTCGGGCGGCACCCTGCAGATCGACTCGCCGGACTATGAGGCAAAGGACGTCTCGGCGATCATCAGCTGGCTGGCCACCCAGCCGGAGGTCGAGCTCGACGGCGATCCCGCCAACCTCGATCCCAAAATCGGCATGGTGGGCGCCTCCTACGGCGGCGGCATCCAGTTGGTCGCGGCGGCAACCGATCACCGAATCGACGCGATCGTGCCGACCATCGCGTGGAACAGCCTCACCACCGCGCTCTACAAATCGGATTCGTTCAAGAGCGGCTGGGGTACGATCCTGGCCGCGGTGCTGGTCGCCACGTTGGCCCGCACGAACCCGAAGATCATTCCCGCCACCATCTACGGCGACCTGACCGGGATGCTGACGCAGGCAGACCAGAACCTGCTGGCCGCAAGCGGCCCTGGACTTCCCGACAACCTGATCGACCAGATCACCGCCCCCACACTGTTAATCGAGGGCACCGTCGACACGCTCTTCACCCTGCAGGAGGCGAACGCCAACGCCCAGGCGCTCATCGACAACGGCGTCGACACCAAGGTGCTGTGGTTCTGCGGTGGGCACGGCGTGTGCACCAACGATCTGTTCAACACCGGCGGCACGCTGATCGAGCAGCGCACCATCGAATGGCTCAACCGCTACGTGAAAGGCGACCAGTCCGTCTCGACGGGCCCGCAGTTCGAGTGGGTCGACCAACGGGGCCAACATCTTTCGTCGACTTCCTACGACCTGACGCCCAGCGACCCGGTCGTCGCGACCAGCACCAAAACCCGGACCCTGACGATGGTGCCGTTCGTCGGGGCCGGTGGGCTGTTCGGCGTGTTGCCCATCGGTTCGTCACGGGCGATCAACGCACTGAACCTCACCACGCCGGCCGTCACCACGACCACCTATGTGGTCGGTGCGCCGCACCTGACCTTCACCTACTCCGGCACCGGCAGCGGGGACCACCTCTACGCCCAGCTCGTCGACAACTCCACCGGCCAGGTGCTGGGCAACCAGGTCACCCCGATTTCCGTGACGCTGAACGGAACCGAGCAGACGGCGAGCGTCGATCTGGAGATGGTCGCGCAGACGCTCAAGCCCGGCCAGAAAGTCACCGTGCAGTTGTTCTCATCGTCGGCCTCGTACCGAGCCGTCGGGGACCTGGGTTCGCTCACCGTGACAAGCATGGAACTGTCGCTGCCGACTGTGGATCCCGCGACCGTCACCGTAGGGACGGTGTAGGCCTACAGCTGCGGATCGCCCTTTCGGGCGTACATCCGCGCCAGCGCCAACTGCGCGACAGCGAAGATCCCCAGCATGCCGCCGACGATCCCGAATGCGCCGTATGGGGTGCCGCTGGACGAGAAGGCACCGCCCACAGCGCTGTTGATACCCACCGACACCGCGGTGCGGCCGAACTCCGACGCGGCGGTCACGCCACCGGCGTGCTCGAGCGGGGTCAGTTCCTGGCGCCAGCGGGTAAGGACCAGCCGGGCGCAGACGTTGCCGACACCGAACACGAAAGCCGCAGCCATCATGATCGCCAGGTTCACCGGCATCCAGCCCACCGCCAGCGCCACAGTCCCCAGCGCGCCGCCGACCACCCAGCCGATTCCCGATTTCCGGTGCCGAGTCACCGAATACAGCAGTGCTCCGGCTACCCCGCCCAGCGCGAAGGCAGCCCCGATGTGGCCGACGACAGCCGGATGGTGAAGCAACCCCTTGGCGAAGAACGCGCTGAGAATCTTGCGTAACTCGTAGAGGTGGAACACCATCAGCCCGACGACGACCAGCAGCAGATACGGATGGGCGACAATGTATTTGATCCCCGCCCAGGATCCGCCATGCGGCTTGACGCCCGCGTCGGCCTCGCTCTGCACTCGTTTGGGGATCAGCAGGTACAGCCCTGCCGAGATAGCGAACCCGATCGGGATGACGATGTGCGGGACGATGCCGGCGGTCCAGGCCATGAGACCACCGAGCATCAGCGGTCCGGCCACCGCGCCCACCTCGAAGGCCAGCTCGTAGCGCGAGTTGATCCGGTCCAGCAGATCGCGGCGATGCCCGACCATTTCGAGCGGCACGGTGTGCACCGCAGTGTCGACGTACCCGCGGACCAACGCTTCGAGGGTGTAGCAGCCCATCACCAAGGGCAGGCTGGCGAACCCGAAGACCATAGCGATCGGAATGCCGGCCAGGACCACGCCGCGCACAAGCGTCGAGAACGCGAGTACGAGTCGGGCGCCCCAGCGATCCGTCGGCCAGCCGCCGAGGTAGGTGCCGAGCATGTGAACCCCGGTACCGAATGCGGAGAAGAACGCGGCGCTGCCCAGCGATCCGGACATGTCCGCGACCAGCAGCGGCTGGGCCAGATGCACGGCACTGTTGACGATCTGAGTCAATAGCACGCCACTGAGCAGCCCGCCGAGGCGGACCGAATCAGTTCCGGTAGTCAGGGTCATGCGATCAGTGGTTCGGCATGTGGACGAAGGCACCGTGGCCGACGAAGGCGGCGGCTACCAGTAGGAGTACCGCGACGATCCAGCGGCCGTGCACCTTCATGACGCGTTCGTAGCCCTCCTTGATACGGCCCGCGGCGCCCGGCCACACTATCTCGATCACAGTCGGCGCCACCGCTGGAATCACAGCGATCACGGCGAACACGACGGCATCGAGTGCGCGTTCACCCCGACCCGAGATCTCCAGGATCTGATGCCCGGCGGCAATGGCGATCGGGAAGACTTTCGGGTGCAGTCCGCAGATCGCGAAGCCGGCCAGCCCGGCGCGGGTAATACGTTGGCGGGCAGGCAGATCAGCCTTCAGGTCCAGCCCGGGAAACCGCTGCACGAGCCGGGTCCGCAGTTTACCCGGCGCCCGTTGCGGCTTGGATACGTCAGCGATCGGCTTGTGCCGGATTGCGCCGAGCGCCCTGCGTACACCGATCGCCAGCAGAGCGAGGGCGATCAGGAGTCGCACGACAAAGCCGGGCCAGGACGCGTGATCGGCCGTCCCGCTCCTGACACCGACCAGGGCGGCGATTCCCACCCCGACACCGGTGGCGAATGCGATACCGGCGACCGCGCCGGCCGAAAAGGCCAGTGTGGCCTGACGGGGCACTTTCTTGTCGCTGGCGACAACCAATCCCAGGACCAGGGTCTCCGGACTGAACAGCAGAGCCAGCGCGAGGGTCGCGAGGACGGCCAGGTGAGTGCTCACGGACCCGTCCACGATGCGCAGGCTACCGCTCTGTCCACGCTACCGCGCGGCGCTCTGCGAAAGCTGGCGCGCCACCTCGCCGTAGCGCTCGAACCGCTCCTCGTCACCGAGCGCGTTGTACAGCACGACGCGGGCCGCGATCCCCTGGTATTTCGCCGCGAGCGCGGCGGCCAGCCCGTCCCAGGTGGACTCGGTCGCGAAGGTGGCGATGTGCTCGTCGGTGATCTGCGCAGCCATTCCGGCGAGATCACCGGCTTTCTGCTTTTCCCGAATGCGGGCGGTGGTCCCTTCGAAGCCCGCCTCATCCCAGATGAAGGCGTAGTTGGGTGTGCTGCCGTAGAAGCTCATCGAGAACCGCACCCGCTCACGCTCGGCCGCGCGCTCTTCTTCGGAGTCGCCGACCACGGTCATCACCGGCACGATCAAGGCGATATCGGATGGCGAACGCCCCGACTTTGCCGCTCCCTCAGCAACTTTCGGCACCACGTGGCGTGCGATATACCCTGGCTCACCGATCGGGTGGACGTGCACGCCGTCGGCCACTTCACCAGCCATCCGCAGCATCCACGGGTTGACTGCGGCGACGTCGACCTTCGGGTCGGGTGCGTCGATGGGTCCGGCGCTCCACTGCGGGGTGATGAAGTCGAGGTTGTAAAACTCACCGTGGTGATCGAGGGTTCCGGTCCGAAATGCGGTGAAGCACGCTTTGACAGCCAAGACATAGTCGCGCAACCGCGGACCCGGGTGTTCGAACGGCATGCCGTATCGCCGCGTCACATGTGTGCGGACCTGGGTGCCCAGACCCAGCCGGAAATGTCCGCCGGTCGACTCCTGAAGTTCCCACGCCGTGGCGGCCGTGATGAACGGGCTGCGCGGAAACGCAACGGCGACACCGGTCGACAGCTCCAGGCCCGGCGCAGCCTGTGAGGCCACCGCGGCGTTGAGGTAGGGGGTCCGGCCGGTCTCGGTGAAGAGCATTCCCGAAAAACCCGCGGCCAGCGTCCGCCCCGCGAGGGTGCCGATCTGTCCCAGCGGCAGGGCGGTGGTCATGACGTCGACGTCCACGCTCGGAGAGTACGCCGATCCCTGCGGAGCTCCCCGGAGTGCGGTCCTCGGGTCCCCTATTCTGTGACACAACTGAGCGATAGCTGGAAGCGCCTGGTGGCGGTAGGACATACTCGCTCGATGGGTACCTACGTCGTCACCGGCTCGGCATCGGGCATGGGATGGGCAACTGCGGCACGGCTGCGGGCCAACGGCCACACTGTCATCGGCGTCGACATCCAGCCGGCCGACGTGGTGGCCGACCTGTCGACGCCGGCCGGCCGCCGGGCGGCGGTCGACGCCGTGCTCAGCGCCTGTGGCGGGCGCCTCGATGGCGCGGTGCTCGCCGCCGGGCTCGGACCCACCCCGGGGCGCGAACAGCCGACACTGATCACCGAAGTCAACTATTTCGGCGTGGTGGAGCTCCTACAGGCGTGGCAGCCAGCGCTGGCCGCCGCCGATCGCGCGAAAGTTGTGGTTTTTTCCAGCAATTCGACCACCACCATTCCGGCGATACCGGGCCGGGTCATCCGCGCACTACTGGACGGCGACGGTGAGAAGGCGGTGCGGACGCTTCGGCTCTTCGGCCCCGCGGCATCGTCGATGGCCTACGGGGCATCGAAGCTCGCGGTCAGCCGCTGGGTCCGGAGCCGCGCAGTCACCCGCAACTGGGCGGGGGCGGGCATCCGGCTGAACGCCCTCGCCCCGGGCGCGATCCTGACCCCGCTGCTGGAGAAGCAGCTGTCCACCCCGGCCGAGGCCAAGGCCATTCATTCCTTCCCGGTGCCGATCGGCGGATTCGGCGACGCCGGGAAGCTGGCCGACTGGGTGGTGTTCATGCTGTCTGACGCGGCCGACTTCCTCTGCGGTAGTGTCGTTTTCGTCGACGGTGGGTCCGATGCCTACTTTCGCGCCGGCGACTGGCCGAAGTCGGTGCCGTTCTGGCGGCTGCCGGCCTATCTGCGCCGGTTCAGAGGGTTCAAGCAATGACGCCGCGGACGATCGCACTGCTGGCGCTGGTTCTGACGCTGGCCGGCTGCACCGACGTCAAGAGGCCGCCCCGGACCACGAGCATCGAGGTGTCTTACGACGATCTGCTCAACAAGAAGCAGATCAACCAGAACGTGGGCCTTGGCGTCGGCGACAAGTTACGGATCATCTTGGCGTCCAACGCATCCACGGGCTATCAATGGTCCGCCCAAGCTCAGATCAGCGACCCTGCCGTCATGGTGCAGCGCGACCATCTCTATGCCGGCCCCTCCGGTGTCAGCCCGCCGGGCAGTGCAGGCACCGAAACCTGGACCTTCCAGGCGCTCAAGGCCGGCACCGCCTTGCTGTTGACCAGTTACAGCCAGCCCTGGCCGGGCGGTGCCAAGGATTCCTGGACGTTCACCGCGGCGGTGACAGTTCGGTGACCCTGCTAGGGCCGCATCGCGTAGGCGCCGTCGTAGGCCCTCACCTGCTGCCACACCCGGTCGAAACGATCCGAATCGGTCACCGGTTTGCGTACCGCGGACAGCGCCCATTCCTGCTGCGCCGGAGTCGAACTCGATTTGCCGTGCAGGGCCACCGCGTAGCCGGAGAAGTCCCGCACCACAACGTCGAAGATCTGGTCCACCACATCGTTGTCGATTCCCCGCAATTCGGCCTGTTCGAGAATCAGCTGGCCGTAGACCACCAGGGTGAACAGGTGTCCGACGACGAGCATGAAGTCGAGGTCGCGCTGCTGCTCGGCATCGGGTGCGGCGCTGGCCAGTAGCGCCTGAAGCGCTCGCGCCTGTTCAGCGAAGCGTGCGACATTCGGTATCGCCGAAGCCTTCTCGAACACCGGAACCCAGTCGGCGAACTGCACCTGCGACGCACCCCTGGCCGGACCCTGCCCCCAGAAGAACAGGTCGTCCGCCGGGTCGTCGCGGGTTCCGACGTCAGGGCCGGACCCGGGGTTGAACAGGTAGTTGGGCATGAACTTGAGGATCTGCGCGACGTTGACGTGCACGGTGCCCTCCAGCCGTGGCAGCGCACCGATCAGCTGACGGACTTCGGAGAAGTAGGTATCGCGTTCGAAGCCCTTGGCGGCCAGCACATCCCAGAGGATTCTCACCACCGTTTCACCTTCCGAGGTCACCTTGGACTTGGTCACCGGGTTGAACAGCAGATACCGGCGATCGTCGAGGCTCGCGCTGCGGAAGTAGTCGATCGCGCGGTCGCTGAACAGTTTCATCGCCACCAGCCTGGCGTAGGCGTCGACGAAGCTGGAGCGCACGTGCGGGAAGTCGGTGACCGGATTGCCGTACAGGATGCGGTTGTTGGCGTGGGTGATCGCCTCGTAGAACGCGTGCTCGCACATCCCGATCGAGGCGGTGCACAAGTTGAACTTGCCGATGTTGACGGTGTTGAGCGCCGCCGAGAACGCCTCGGTTCCGGTGCTCAGGATGTCTTCCTCGCGAACCGGATAGTCGTGCAGCGCAAAATTACTCACGAACATCTGGCCGTGCACCACATTGCCGATCAGCTCGTAGGCAGGGTGTGCACTATCGGCCACGAACCACACGTAACCGTCGGGTCCCTCGACGTCGGCCCGGCGGGAGAACACCGACACCATGCCCGCGACGTTGCCGTTGCCGATGTAGTACTTCTGTCCCGTCGCACGGAAGACGACACCCTCGTCGTCGCGCTCGGCCGGTGTCAGGATCATGTCGGTGTTGTAGATGTCGGCGCCGTGCTCACGTTCGGAGAGGCCGAAAGCCATCACCCCGCCCGCTTCCAGCTGCTCGGCGGCTCGTTCTTTGGCCTTGATGTTGTCGCTCTGCCAGATCGGGCCGAGGCCCAGGATGGTGACCTGTTCGGCGTACCAGTACGCCAGGCCGTAGAAGCCCAGGATCTCGCTGAGCGCGGCGTTTCGGGAGGTGTCCCAACGCTTGTTGTCGTCGCCGACGCCGAAGTCGGACGGGGTGAGGAACGTCGCGAAGATCCGCTCCCGCTTGATGAATTCCAGGAAGTCCGCCACCCAGACAGCGTCTAGATCGTCCTGCAGCAGCCGCGTCTTGCCGCGCTCCTCGAAGTAGGCGATCAGCGCCTGCAGCTGGCGCCGCGTGCCTGGATCGAACTGCCGCGGGTCGTAGGTGTTCGGATTGAATAGCAGTCCGCCGGTGTCTGTCATGTCGCGCCTCCCCTCGGTGAGGCGTCGAATCTAACGCGATCGCCGTCGTCGGATCGGTGGTTCGCCGGATGCGCATCGGCCCCATCCCGCGAGTCACTTGAGTCACTTCCGTCACTGAATGCGTACCCTGACAGACGACGGCAGGAGTTTCGGCGTGCGGATATCCAACGGCATGAGGGCCGGTGTGGCGGTGGTGTGGCTGGTGCTAGCCGGTGCCGCGGCCGCCGGGTGCAGCTCCACTGTCGACGGAGCGGCCAGGTGTCGCGGCGGCTGCGGACCCGTTGTCGAGCCCAGCTTCCCCACCAGCAGGCCGACCGTGTCACCGCCGACGTCGTCAGCCACTCCGACGCCCACCACCTCGGCGACCCCGCCGCCCACCCCGGGCGGCCAGACGCTGCCGCCCAGCGACAGCGGCTACGTCTACATCGAAACCAAGTCGGGCCAGACCCGCTGCCAGATCAATGCGCAGTCGGTCGGTTGCGAATCGGACTTCACCAACCCGCCCACCGTCGACGGCGAGCCCGCCAACGGAGTCCAGGTGACCGCCGGCGGCACCATGCACTGGGTGGCCGGAAACCTCGGCGACATCCCGACCACCCCGCTGGATTACGCGACCTATCACGCGGTCGGCTGGACAATCGACGCCAGCAGCGACGGAACCAAGTTCACCAACGACGCCACCGGCCACGGATTGTTCATCAGCACCGAAGGGGCCAAGGTTTTCTAAGCTGGCGACATGGATTTCCGTGTCTTCGTCGAACCTCAGCAGGGCGCCAGCTACGCCGACCAGCTCGCGGTGGCTCAGGCCGCCGAATCTCTGGGCTACTCAGCATTTTTCCGCTCCGACCACTATCTGGCCATGAGCGGTGACGGCTTGCCGGGCCCGACCGACTCCTGGGTGACGCTGGCCGGCATCGCCCGCGAGACCTCCACCATCCGGCTGGGCACACTGGTCACCTCCGCGACGTTCCGCCATCCGGGGCCGCTGGCGATCTCGGTAGCGCAGGTGGACGCGATGAGCTCGGGCCGGGTCGACTTCGGGATCGGAGCCGGCTGGTTCGACGAGGAACATCTCGCCTACGCGATCCCGTTCCCGCCGCTGGGCGAGCGGTTCGAGCGCCTGCGCGAACAGCTCGACATCATCACCGGGCTGTGGGGCACTCCCGCAGGTCAGACCTTCGACTACGACGGCAAGCACTACACAGTCAAGGACTCCCCCGCTCTTCCCAAACCGGTGCAGGATCCGCACCCGCCGATCATCATCGGCGGCAATGGCGCCAAGCGCACCCCGGCGCTGGCCGCGCGGTTCGCCGCCGAGTTCAACCTCGCGTTCCCATCCCTGGATTTCGTGGCCCCTCAGATCGGCCGGGTCCGCGCGGCGCTGCAGGAAGCCGGCCGCGCACCCGACGACATCGTCTACTCGGCGGCTTTCGTGGTCTGCGCGGGTCGCGACGATGCCGAGATCCGCCGCCGCGCGCAGGCCATCTCGCGAGAGGTCGACGAGCTGCGCACCAACACCCCACTGGCCGGCACGCCGGCCGAAATCGTCGACCAGTTGGGACCTTTCATCGATGCCGGGGTGCAACGGGTGTACCTGCAGCTGCTCGATCTGTCCGACCTGGACCACGTGGAATTGTTCGCCTCCGAGGTCGTCCGCCAACTCGCCTGATTGCGGAAAGCTCCATCTGCCCTGGCAACGCCATTAGCATTGATAGCCATGGCGAAGCACGACCCCGTCGGGGATGTCGACGAGACTGCATCGCCCGTTGCCTATGGCGATCCCTTCGGCCCCTATCCGGACCAGCCCTATCCAGGGTCGGCGCCGGTGGCCGACGCCCCGGCACCCCACGACGACGACCCGGAGCCGCCGACCGACCCCGCCCTGCGCGTGGTCGCCCTGGACGAGGGTTTCGACCCGTTCGCCCCCGACGCTTTCTGGTTCCCGGAGCGGCCGTGGTACCGGAAAAAGCAGGCGACCCTCGCCATCGGCGCCATCGGCGCCGCGGTGGTCGCGATCGTGGTAGCGGCGGTCCTGCTGGTGTCGCTGAACTCCGACGACGCCGGTCGAGCCAAGGACACGCCATCGGCGACCGTGACGAGCACCCCGACCACCACTGATCTGACCAGCTCGGAGGCGCCCGAACCGCCGCCGCCACCGCCTCCACCGGAGAGCCCGCCGTCGGCGCAGACTCAGGGCACCTGGCGGCCGCAATATCCGCAATATCCGCAGAACAATAGCCGGCCCAACGTGACCACACCGCAGACCAGACCGCCGCAGATCAGCGTCCGTCCGACTCACCGTCCGGCGTTCCCGGGGCAGCCCGGCGCAGGCTGACGACTACTATCGGAACCCGTGGCACGTGACGGTTCCCCCGACCCGAGCAACTATTCCGACAGTGACCCGACGCAGTACGCCAACTACGGCGGCAGCGGCGGCGAGGCCTACAGCGAGTTCCAGCAGGCCGATTACGCAGCGCCCACCGGCTACGGCGGCTACCCGCCGCCGGAACCCACCCCGTGGTACCGCAAACCGGCAGCATTGGTCGGCTTCGGTGTGCTCACCGCGATCGTGCTGGCCCTCCTCGTCTACGCGGTGGTGAAGTTCACGGGCAGCAACGGCTCGGGTCCCGCCGGCACGTCGACGACTTCCCCGACCACGTCGACGTCAGCGGGAACCTCAGCAGCGACCTCGGCACCGGGCGCCCCGCAGGCGCCCGTCACGCAGACCGTGACCGAATCCCCGACTGCGACGTCGGAAGCGCCGGCCACCACGACGACGACGGAGGCACCGGTCACGACGACCACGACGGAGCCGTCGACCAGCACCAGCACCAGCACATCGGTATCCACCTCGGTGAGCACGGTGACCCAAACGGTGACCACCCGCGAGCGGCCCACGTTGCCGAATCTGTTCCCGCGCCCTAACGGCGGTCAGTAGCGGCGTACATCGCGACCAGTGCCTCGGCACTGCGGACAGCGGCGCGACAAGCCCGCGTGGTGAACGGGTCGTTGAGAGGATGTTCCGAACGGCGCCGCCAACGTTGCGCAGCGGCGAAGGCGGCGCGTGGCCCGTCGTCGAGAGCTTCGGGTGCCAGGCCCAGCCGGCTTGCAGCGTCAGTTCCTGAACCGCCGATGATGCGACGCAGCGACACCATCTCGTCTTCAGTCAAAGTCGTTGGGCGCGAGCGGAGTTGACTGAGCAGCCGAAGTTCCTCGAAGGCATGGGTGTCGGCCAGCAACGGGTCGATATCGGCGATGATGTACGGCGTCGCCGTGATCGGGTGCCGCTCGACACACCGGCGCAGCGACACCAACGCGGTGTGCGCCTTGAGCAGTTCGGAGCGTTGCGCGAACTGCTGGTCGATCACATCACGCAGCGACACCAGCCCGCTGCGTTCCAGCAGCTCGTCGGCCAGGCTGACGGAATCGGTTATCCCTGAACGCAATACCGCGATGGAGATCCGAATTCCGAACATCCCGAAGCGGTCCAGCAGTTGCGCGCGTGTCTGCGCGTCGACCGGCAGTGCACTGTCCGCGCGGACGAAGCGGTCCACACTGAGCATCGCCTTGTTCAGCTCGATCGCGTCGACGGCGGCCAGCTTCTCCAACGCCGTGAACTCGCTCTGCCGCAATGTGCGCGCGGTCAGCGCCAACAACCCGGAGACGGGAACCACGGCCTGGCAGATACCGGTCCGGTCGAGCTCGCTGGTGAACCGCTGCGCCACATCCCTGGCCGACAGCATCGCGTCGAGGCGGCCTGCGCCGATCTCGTCGGCCCGGGAGGCCACGCCGATCACCCCGAGTGCCCCGGCTGACCCGCCGACCAACTCGCCGATCTGTTTGAGCAGGGCGATGTCGGCAGCGTTGAGCGTGCGCAGCAGGAACACCACCGCGTCGACTCGGGGCACGCCGTCTTCGGGCACCAGCAATCGCAGTGTGCGCTCGGAGACGTCCTGCGACAGCGACGAGGTGCCGGGCGTGTCGATGATGGTCGCGTCGGTGAGTTCGGCGGCCGGCCATTCCACGTCCAGGTCGACGATGTCGTGGGCGTCCAGACGGCCGAAGTCGAACGTCAGCCCACCATCCCGGGCGATCGGCACGTTGGAGCGGCGCCCGCCGACGTGGTTGGCGGTGACCTTGGGGGTGGGGCCGTGCCGAAACCAGGTCACGAGGCGGGTGGCCTCGGTGGCGTCGGTCGGCGCGATGGTCTCCCCGACGAGCGCGTTGACCAGTGTCGACTTGCCGGCCTTGAGCGTCCCGGCCAGGGCGATGCGGATCGGCTGGTTGAGCCGGGCGGCGATGCGGTCCAGCTCGTTGAAGACGTCGGGCCGTTCGCGGTACGCGGGCTCGCCCTGGTAGGCGCGACGGGTGCCGCCCAGGATGGCGCGAACCTGATCGCTGGTGCTCATCGAACGACGAGTCTACGGTTCGGCGCGCTGTACGCATCGCAGCTAGGATCAGCCGCCATGCCCTCGGGACCAGACCCCGTGACGACGCCGTGGTACCGCACCTCGGCCGCCACCTCCGCTGCGGGAGTGCTCGGACTGGCTGTGATCACGCTTCTGGTCTATGCCGTGATCACGATGTCGAGCGAGTGGAGTTCACCGGGGACCGAGACCGTGGCGCCGCCCGGCACCTATGTGCCCGAGGCACCGCACATCGCGGGCAACTCCAAGGAATCCTCGACGTCCACGTCCTACCCGCAGGTGCGGCTCTCGACCACCGAGATCGGGCTGCCGAGTGACAGCGCCACCAGCGGCACGACGACGTCTGCCAGCGATACGTCCGACATCCCGCCTGCGGAGCGGACAGCACCGACCTTCCCCGGCACCTTCCCGACCCGCGTCACGAACCCGCCGGGAACACGTAGCACCAGTGGTCCACGGCTCAACCAGACTCGAACGGCCTCGCCCTAGCGGATAGGGGTTGCGGGAGAGAGCTTTTCGGCGTTATCGATAACCTGCGTGAGGATGTTGAGCTGCCGCTCGAGTTCGCGGATGCGGTTGTTGCGGTCGGTCTCCTCCAGCCGCGCGGCGGAGATGGTGGACTGCAGCGATTCGTTGAGTGAACGGGTGGTCTGGTTGGCGATGCCGCGATAGTGGTCGCGCAGCTGGCGCTGGACGTTTTTCAGCCGGTCACGCGATTCCTTGGAGACCACGAACAGCACGTCGTCGACGAACCGGCGCAAATTGGTCTTCGCCTCATTGCGCACCCTCAGCATGCGGTTCTCCATGTCCTCCTTGTAAGCCTTGCGCCCGAGCAACAGACCCGCGCCCAGCGACAGCGGGTTGAACATGCCCAGACCGGCCACCGAGGTGAGCATGCCGAACATCAGCACACCGCCATAGGACCCGCGCATGCTGGTAATCACCTTGTGGCCCTTGCCGATCGGCTTGGCCTCCAGCCGGGCCAGCGATTTGAGCCTGCCCACGCCGGCACCCATCTCGGCCGCACTCACCTCGGGCATCTGGATGGCGTCCAAGCCGGCTTCGACGAAGGTGCGGCCGACATCAGCGGCCAGCACCTCGGCCCGCTGATAGGCCCACACGAAGTTGTCGCCGACGGCGTTGGCGACGGAATCCTCCACCTCGGCACCGATCTCGGCCCAGTGCTGGGTGGGGTCGCAGCCGTCGATGACCCCCTCGATGTGCTGGGTGATGGACCGGAACCGGGCGCGCAGGTCATGCTCGACGTCGGCGGTCAGGTCGGCGATGCCGTCGTTGAGCACCTGCTGCCACAGCGCGGTCTGCTGCAGTGCGTCCTGGGCTTCCTGCTTGCGGCGCTCCAGGTCCTCGGTCAGCCGGCGTGCCTCGTCCGGATCAGCCAGGGCAGCCAGCTCGGAGTTCACCGACATGCTGAGATGCTCTGCCGCCGAGCGAATTTCGGACACCACATGATCGCGAACCAGATCACTTTCCCGGGAGAGCACCTTCTCGGAGAGGAAGGCGACGATCGCCGGGAAGTTCGACTCGTCGTTGAGCTCCTTGTCGTTGAGCTCGATCGCATGGCTGCGCAGCAGCGACGACGCCGGGATCAGCGGCAGCGTCAGGCCGGCCCGCTGCAGGTGCGCGGTGTTGGCCGCGACGATCTCGCGCCAGTACGGGTACAGGTCGGTCTTGGTGGCCACGATGGCACCGACCGGGCAGATCTCGTGGGCCTGGCGGATGAACCTCATCTCCGGTTCGGTGAATTCCTGGCTGGTGTCGCTGATCATGAGCATCGCGTCGGCGTCGGGCAGCAACCCGAGGGTCGACGACAGATGCGGCTGACCGTGCCCGCCGACGCCTGGGGTGTCGATGAATGCCAGCCCGCCCTGGAGCAGCGGGCTGGGGGCACCGACCTCGACACGCAACACTTCTCGGCCCTGTGCCTGCGGTGCCCGGCGGAGATCGTGCCGGATGTCGTCGATCGGGATCTCGATCTCCTGCGGCGGCACGCCCTCGCCCGCCGAGACGATCAAGCGGGCGGTCGGCTGCTCGGCGTAGGTGATCACGGTGACCAACGCGGTGGTCTCATCGTCGCCGACGCGGGCCACCGGCATGTTGAGCAGCGAGTTGAGCAACTGGCTTTTGCCCTGCTTGAGCTGGCCGGCGATCACCACCCGGATCTGCGGATCAGTGATGCGCTCCTTGGCCACCGCCAGTCGGGCGACCAGGTCGCCACGGTCGTTGAGGTCGGCGATCGCGCTGGTGTGATCGATCAGCTCGACGATCACGTTGACCCGGCGCGGGTCCTGCGGTTGCGTCACATGCCCTCCCAGTGCTCGCGGTTACACCGTATGCGCACTCCAGCGGCGGGGACCGCCAGACATCCTGAAGGAGATCCCCGCCGTCGCCGGATTGCTCAGAAGCCCAGCACGTGGTTGCCGGACGCCAGCGCCAAGTCGTGGCTGGCATCGAGGTGGCTGTTGACCAGCGTGGTGTCGTGGCTGGAGTCCAGTGAAGTTTGGCTGGACGAGTCGTGCACCGAGCTGTCGGTGGTCTGGTGCACCGAGTTGTCGGAGTGATCGGTAACGGTAGTCGCGGTGCGGGTGTCGGTCTGGTTGTCGACGATGGTGATCCCGCCACCGCCCGCGTTGCCGCCCGAGGCATGACCGCCGCCGAGGCCGATCAGGCTGCCGCCGGCCGAGGCGCCGCCGCCGGTGCCGCCGCTGGCGTCCACGTCGTGAAAGACCGGACCGTTGTTGTCCTTGATCACGGTGCTGCCGCCGGTGGCGGTGGTGCCGTTGTCGGCGATGTGGCTGTGCCCAACTGCGACATTGGAGCCGGCTCCGGCCAGCACGTCGCCGTTGTTGACGTCGTTGCCGTTGCCCAGGACCGCGCCGTCACCGCTGACGATGTCACCGCGGTTGTGGCCGTCGACGACCACGCCGCCGTTACTAGCGGTGTTGGTGGTCTTGTTACCGAAGGTGATGTCGCCGAAGCCGATGTTGACCGCACCCTGCTGGGCATTGGCGCCGGCGTTCTGATCCGGGCTCAGCAGCGAGGTGTCGGTCTGCGGGGCGAAGGTCGGCGACGGTGCGTAGACCGGTTCGAAGGTCGGCTGGTAGGCCGGGGCGAAACCGTACTGATTGGACACCGCCCGCTGCAGGCCGACGACCGGGTCGCCGTCGCCGAGCATCAGGCCCGGAACAGCTGTCGCCGCGATGGTCGAGACCTGGGCGGCCGTCACACCGGCGAACCCGGCGTCGCGCATGGTCTGATCCGGCGCGGCAACGAACGCGCGTGCGGCGTCTTCGTTGCGGAACAGGTCGAGGATCCAGTCGAGGAGAGTGAGCATGCTCGGGACCTTTCGGTGAAGGTGCTCGCCGGCCTGTCCGGCGATCTGCAGACCACGTTATGAAGCTCAACGGCAGACGAAAACGGGGCCGCTACCCCTCGTCACAGAGCCCCTACTAGGGGTCACTAGGGGTGCGGCGCTAGGGGGTTAGGGGCCCCCTAGGGCAGCCCGCAAAAACCACAAAACCCACGTCACTATGGACGTGGGGTTTCGAGAAGGGACTCAGAACAGGTCGAAGCCGGGATGGTCTGTGGTGCCGTGGCTGTCATCGACGTGGGTGTGGTCCCAAGCGGCGTGGTCCACCCAGTCGGAGCCGGCGTCGGCAGGCGCGGAGTGCTCGAAGCCGGCGTCGCTGACCTGCGCTGAAGTGTCTGGCAGCGACAGGCCCACCGCGGCGTGGTCCGTACCGGGGTCGCTGATGAGCCCCGCGGCGGGGTCGGTGTGCTGGGCGACGTCGGTGATCACCGGACGGTCGACCGGCGCCGGTGCGGCGGGCACGTGTGCGTCGAAGGCGTCGAATGCGGCGGTCGCAGCCCCGCTCGCCCACACGTTGCCGTCTCCCCCGGCTCCTGCACCAGGGCCGAACGCGGATCCGGACATCGGGCCGGACAGGGAGTCGGCCACCATCGGGATCAGGTTATTGACGTCGGCGCTGGTCACGTCTGGGAGATGGGCGTCGGCGATCGCTCCGGCCGGGTCGGCGGCATACCGCGCGGCGGCATCGGGATCTCGCACGAGCGACATCACGAAGTCGAGCAACGAGTTTGCCATGGAACGTCTTCCCTCCTACCGCCGATAGTCACAGTGGTCCACCAGCTGCTGTCCAGAATGCTATCGGGCGACAGACCCGCCGGGATCGGTGTCGAAGCCACCCGATCCGCAGCGGCGTTAGGGGGTGTGACCTTAGGGGTTTCGACGGCATTAGGGGATTGCTGCCGGGTTTTGGGGTGGGCAGCACTTAAGGTGAAGACGGCCGCCGACACGGCAGCGAAGGGATGGGCGAATTGAGCGAATCGCTGGGGTTGTCGATCGGAGCGACCAACCTGGTAGCGGCGCGCCCGGGCCGCCAGCCGGTGACCCGCCGATCGGTACTCACGTTGTGGAGCAATCGGCCCGCCGAGGCCGGGTTGCCCTCCCAGAATCCCGAGTTGACCAGTCCGAATCTCGCCGAGGCCGGTCAGGTGTTCCGCGGGTTCGTCGAGCGGGTGGGCGATCCGGTGCCGCTCGTGGCCGCCGACGGTTCACCGCATCGCAGCGACGATTTGATCGCCGAGGCGCTCGAGGCGATGGCCCGCACGGTCGACGACGGCGCACCGCCGTCCAGCCTGGTGGTCGCCGTCCCCGCGTACTGGGGTCCCGCTGCGGTTGGCGCCCTGCGTGGTGCGCTGCGCACCCGGCCTGTGCTGTCTCCCAACGGTGTACCGCCGCTGTTGATCTCGGATGCGACGGCCGCGCTAGCGGCCCTGCAGGCAGACCCGGGTCTACCCGATCGCGGCGTCATCGCGCTGTGCGATTTCGGCGGCAGCGGCGCCAACATCACGCTGGCGGACGCCGGGTCGAACCTACAGCCGATCGGCGAGACGGTGCGCTTCGCGGACTTCTCCGGCGACCAGCTCGACCAAGCGCTGTTGACCCAGGTGCTGGACGGCATCCGCGGCGCCGCCAACGTGGACCCGGCCAGCACCAACGCAGTCGGCGCACTGACCCGGTTGCGTAACGAGTGCCGGCTGGCCAAGGAGCGGCTGTCTTCGGAGACCGCGACCGTGGTGCCGGCCGAACTGCCCGGCTTCCGATCCGACATCCGGGTCACCCGGCCGGAATTGGAAGCACTGATAGCCGAGCCCCTGGCCGGATTCCTCGATGCGCTCGGAGACGCGCTGGAACGCAACAGGATTCCCGCGGTCAATCTGGCCGCTGTCGCCACGGTCGGCGGCGGAGCAGCGATACCGCTTCTCACTCAACGGCTTTCCGAGGAATTACGCGTTCCGGTGATCACCACACCGCTGCCGGGGCTGAACGCGGCCGTCGGTGCCGCGGTAATCGCCGCGAGCGGCGGCATATCCGATGCGCCAACCGGCATGGCAGTCGCCGCTGCCGACGCGCCCACGGGACTGGCGCCGACTGCGTGGGCGGCCGGGACGGCAGGAGCGGCCGCCACGGAGTCGGCCACCGACGGTTCACCTTCTGCGACGTTCCGTGCACTGGCCTGGTCGCAAGACGACACTCGCGGTTCGGAACCCGTGCCGTATTCCGGCGAGGACTACACCTTCGATTACGCCCAGCAGGCGCAAGGGGCCACTGGCGCCCGCCCGATGGTCGAGTTCGATCAGCCGGACGAAGAGACCGCGGTGGTCGACGCGCCGGTGCAGTGGTACCGGCGTCCGCCGCTGCTGTTCGGCATCGCCGCGGTTCTCGCGGCCATGGCGGTCGGCGGACTGGCGATCACGTTGACCAGTGCCGACAGCACCCCGACCACCACGACAACCCGCGTCACCAAACCCGGCGAGCAACCCAGCGGAGCGCCGGCGACGAGTATTGTTCCGCCGCAGACAGTTACGATCACCGGCTCGGACGGCAACGCGACCGAGTCGACGATCCCGGCGAGCACCACCGTTATCCCGACGACGACTACGACCACCGATCCGACCACGACGACCACCACGTCGCCGACGACGACAACAACCACCACCACGACAACTACGACAACCACGACGACGACCACCACCACCACCACGACACCGCCCACCACGACAACGACCACGACCACACCGCCTCCGACGACGACCACCACCACGCAACCCCCGCCGACCACGACAACGCGGCCCCCGCCGACCACCACCGTCGCGCCGCCGACCACCACGGTCGCCCCGCCGACGACACACGCGATCCTCACCGGCGTGACGCCACCTCCGACGAATTAGCCAACAATGGCCGATTCGATTCCGGTGCAAACTCTTTCGCCGACCGCTCAAGCTGCTGTCAGCGCGGTGGGTTCGGCACCGGTCAAGCTGTTGGTGACCGGTGGCATCGGCTCGGGGAAGAGCACCCTTCTCGTCGCGATCCGTGATGCGTTGCGCGACGCCGGTTCTGCCGTCCTGACACGAGCACCGGCACCCGATGACGCCGCACACACCGCCGTGGTGGTGGACGACGCCCACCTATTGGACGGTACCGAACTGCGCCGGCTCACCGAAGTGGCAGGCGATCCGTCGGCGACTCTCGTCGTGGCGGTGCAGCCGCGCGACTACGACGAGGACCTGCAAGCGCTGATCACGGCGATCGAACGAGAGCGTCCACGAATTGCGCTGACGGCGATGCCATCTGGTGAGATATCGCGGTTGATGACAGACCCGTCGGGGCATCCGCCCCGCACCGAGTTGGTGACCAACATCCTCGTCGCCACGGCAGGCATCCCATTTCTGGTCGCCGCCGCGCTGGCGTCGGCTCGCCCGCACTCGGCGGGGTCGATCGCGCAGGCGGCGGCATTCGCTCTCATCGACCGATTGCGCAGGCTCGGTGAACCCGAACTCGACGCGCTACTCATCGCCTCGCTGAGCCGAGACCTGGGTGCCGCCGATCTCGCTGCAGCACTCGATGTTCCGACCGAGGAGGCCAGGCTGCTGATCGACCGCGCCCGGGCCACCGGCCTGGTCGAGCCCGCGCACAGCCCGCATTTCCTTCGTTCGGTGCACCGCGCGGCCGCGCAGATCCTGGGCAATGCCCGTCATCACGACAGCGAGACCGCACTGCTGCGCTCACAGATCGCGATGTCCACGCTCTCACCGGATCTCGCGCTGCGGCTGGCCGAACACGGTGTGCGCGACGAACAGCTGGCTGATGTGTTGCGCCGACAGGCCGGCAGTGGTCGCACGGATCCCGCTTCAGCCGCCCAGCTCTACCGGGCCGCCGTTGACGCGGGTGCGGTGGAACTACGGGCGCAGCTGGCCGATGCGCTGGCCCTGGCCGGTGAGTGCACGTCGGCCGCGACCGAGGCTGACGACCTGCTGACCTCCGAGGATCCCGCAGAGCGGGCCGCCGCGGTGCGGGTGGCCGCCAGCGTTGCCATGCACAACGGCAACTCCGCGCAGGCCGCCGAGTTGTTCAGCTGGCTGGGCCCCTATCCCGATGCGGCGGTCAGCGCCGCGGCCGCGATCGTGTTGGTCGCGGCCGGGGATGCCGCAGCGGCCGAACGCGCGCTGGCCGTGGACAGTTTGGGGCCGCCGACCGCGGCCTCGCGCGCCGCGCGCAGCTTGGCCGAAGGTCTGCTGTCGACCCTGCAGGCGCCCTACGCGACCGCGGCGGTCAAACTCGGGGCGGCCATGGCCGCCGAGCATTCGGCCGCCCAGGTGCTGCCGGATAGTCCGGCGGCACTGGTCACGCTGGCAGCGTTGCACGGCGGGGATCCGGTCCGGGCGCGCAGCGTGATCGCCAGGGCGGTCCGCACCGGCCGGGATAGCGAGGACGCCCTGTACGGGCATCGGCACCGCCTGCTGCTGGGCTGGACCAAGATGCAGGACGGTCAGTTCGCCGCGGCCGGCTCCGATATCAACGGCATCGACGGTTCACATCGCCGGGATGCGCTGTGGACGGCGGCGCTGCGCACGGCGTTGGCACGGCGCGGCGGGGACAGCGGCGCTTTGCAGAAGCATTGGTATGCGGCGATGGAGGTGCTGGTCGAGTATTCGGTCGACCTGTTCTCGCTACTGCCGTTGGGCGAGCTGTGGGTCGCGTCGGCCCGACTCGGCCAGCAGGACCGGGTGACGTCCGCTCTTGAGCAGGCCTTCGGCTTGCTCAAGTCGCTGGGCGATCCGCCCACCTGGTCGGTGCCGCTGCGGTGGGCCGGCGTGCATGCCGGGATCCTGGCCAACGACCCGGCCGCGGTGGCACCGCATGGTCAGGCCCTCACCGCTGCCGCCGTGCACAGTCCGTTCGCGAAGGCGCTGGCCGTCGCCGGGCGGAGCTGGCTGCGGGTGCTGGCCGGGCAGGTCGACGCCGACGAGGTGGCCACTGCTGCACGCGGGCTCGCTCAATTCGGCCTCACCGCCGATGCCACCCGGTTGGCCGGGCAGGCAGCACTGCAGACCTCCGACCCCAAGGTGTCCGGGCTCATGCTGCAGGTAGCCCGTGATCTGAAGCTGTCGGTGGGCGACACCATGAGCGACGACGGGCAGGGCCCGGCCTACGAGGCGGCCGGACTGGCGTCGACCGGCGCCCGGCCGATGTCGTCGCCGTTGTCCGACCGCGAGCGCGAGGTGGCGGAACTCCTGTTGCTGGGCATGCCCTACCGCGATATCGGCGCGCAGCTGTTTATCTCCGCCAAGACCGTCGAACATCACGTCGCACGCATTCGGCGCCGGCTCGGTGCGGAATCCCGGTCGGAAATGCTGTCGATGTTGCGGGCGATTTTGACGACCGAGAGCTGAGACCTCGACCACTCGGTCCAAGTCGCGGCAGCGACAATGCGGGTGGGGAACGAACCCGAGGAGGAGCGCCGCATTAAGTCCCGAGGAGGAGCGCCGCATTAAGTTAGGTCAGCCTTTGTAGCGAGGCTAATGGCGGGGATGCAACTATGAGCTGGAATGGAGTCAAGTTACTGGTCGGTAACTTGATCTAAGTTACTCTTGGGTAACATAACTGGGAGGCACTCCGTGACCGCTCTCGACTGGGGCCGACTGATAGTTGGCTTGCTGGCCACCGCCATCGTGTTGGTGTTCGCTGCACGCCGCGTCCAGTTCCTGACCAACCTGATTCGGTCGGGTCAGCCGATCAGCGACGAGAGCGGCCGCAAAGACGACATCCCCGACCGGATCAAGGCCCAATTCACCGAAGTCTTCGGGCAGAAGAAGCTGCTGAAATGGTCGATCCCGGGCCTCGCGCATTTCTTCACCATGTGGGGCTTTTTCATCCTCGGCTCGGTCTACCTCGAGGCCTATGGCGTTCTGTTCAACCCGGAATTCCACATTCCGTTGGTGGGCCGCTGGAATGCGCTCGGCTTCCTGCAGGACTTCTTCGCTGTCGCCGTGCTCCTGGGCATCATCGTGTTCTCGATCATCCGGCTGCGCTCCGAGCCCAAGGAGCATGGGCGCGATTCCCGGTTCTACGGCTCGCACACCGGCGGCGCCTGGCTGATCCTGTTCATGATTTTCCTGGTCATCCTGACCTTCGCGTTCTTCCGGGGCGCCTCGGTCAATGCGCTCGGTGAGGACTTCCCCTACGGCTGGGGCGCATTCTTCTCGCACGGCATGGCCGCGGTGTTGGCTCCGCTCGGACACACGGCCAACGTCTGGATCGAGACCATCGCGCTGATGGCTCACATCGGCGTCATGCTGGCGTTCCTGCTGATCGTGCTGCACTCCAAGCACCTGCACATCGGCCTCGCACCGATCAATGTCACCTTCAAGCGGCTGCCCAACGCCCTGGGCCCGCTGCTCCCGGTCGAATACAAGGGCGAGCCGATCGACTTCGAGGATCCCGCCGAAGACGCGATCTTGGGCCGCGGCAAGATCGAGGACTTCACCTGGAAGGGCTATCTCGACTTCACCACGTGTACCGAGTGCGGCCGCTGCCAGTCCCAGTGTCCGGCGTGGAACACCGGAAAGCCGTTGTCTCCCAAGCTCGTCATCATGAACCTGCGCGATCACCTGTTCGCAAAGGCGCCCTACATCATCGGCGGTAAGCCGATGCCCAACGGGGAGAACGAAGCCGAGCAGCTCGTCTCCACTGAGGGCGGCTTCATCGAGTCCAAGCACGACGAGCATCACGCGGTCCCGGAGTCTGGTTTCGAGCGCATCATGGGCTCCGGCCCGGAGCAGGCGACCCGCCCGCTGGTGGGCACCCTGGAGCAAGGCGGCGTCATCGACCCCGACGTGCTGTGGTCGTGCACGACCTGCGGGGCCTGCGTCGAGCAGTGCCCGGTGGACATCGAGCACATCGACCACATCGTCGACATGCGCCGCTACCAGGTCATGATGGAATCCGAATTTCCCTCCGAGCTCGGTGTTCTGTTCAAGAACCTGGAGAACAAGGGCAACCCGTGGGGGCAGAACGCCTCTGACCGCACCAACTGGATCGACGAGGTCGAGTTCGACGTCCCGGTGTTCGGCCAGGACGTGGAGAGCTTCGCCGGCTTCGAGTACCTGTTCTGGGTCGGCTGCGCCGGCGCCTACGAGGATCGCGCCAAGAAGACCACCAAGGCCGTCGCCGAGCTGCTGGCCGTTGCAGGCGTGAAGTTCCTGGTTCTGGGAACGGGCGAGACCTGCACCGGCGACTCCGCACGACGCTCGGGCAACGAGTTCCTGTTCCAGCAGCTCGCCGCCCAGAACGTCGAGACCCTCAACGACCTCTTCGAGGGTGTCGAGCGGGTCGACCGCAAGATCGTGGTCACCTGCCCGCACTGCTTCAACACCCTCGGCCGCGAATACCCGCAAGTGGGTGGCAATTTCACGGTGCTGCACCACACGCAGCTCCTCAACCGCCTGGTGCGGGACAAGAAGCTTGTCTCGGTCAAGCCCGTCGGGCAGGACATCACCTACCACGACCCGTGCTATCTGGGCCGGCACAACAAGGTCTACGACGCGCCCCGTGAGCTGATCGGCGCGGCTGGTGCACATCTGACGGAGATGCCACGCCACGCCGACCGCGGCCTGTGCTGCGGCGCGGGTGGTGCGCGCATGTGGATGGAAGAGCACATCGGCAAGCGGGTCAACACCGAGCGCACCGAGGAAGCCATCGACACCGGCGCCTCCACGATCGCCACCGGCTGCCCGTTCTGCCGCGTGATGATCACCGACGGCGTCGACGACGTCGCTGCGACGCGCGATATCGAGAAGGTCGACGTTCTCGACGTTGCCCAGCTGCTGCTGGGCTCGCTGGACCTCAGCACGGTCACGCTGCCGGAGAAGGGCACCGCGGCCAAAGCGGCTGAAGCAGCTGCGGCGGCTGCCGTCGCGGCAGCACCGGCCGGGGCTCCTGCAGCAACCGAGGCTGAGCCCGAACCCGCTGCCGAGCCCGCCGCTGCCGAGCCCTCGGAGCCAGCCAAGGAAGCAGCGCCCGTCAAGGGTCTGGGTATTGCGGGCGGGGCCAAGCGTCCCGGCGCGAAGAAGGCCGCCGCCCCGGCAGCCGAAGCACCTGCCGCAGCGGCACCGGCCGCGGAAGCGCCGGCAGCTCAGCCGGTCAAGGGTCTCGGAATGGCTTCTGGCGCAAAGCGTCCCGGCGCGAAGAAGGCCGCCGCCCCGGCAGCCGAAACACCGGCAGCCGAAACACCTACAGCAGCCGCACCCGAGGCGGAAGCCCCGGCACCGGCTGCGGAAGCACCCGTCAAGGGACTAGGCATCGCCTCGGGAGCCAAGCGGCCGGGCGCCAAGAAAGCCCCCGCAGCGTCGGCACCTGCCGCCGAGGCGCCCGCAGCAGCGCCTGCGGTGGAGGCGCCGGCCAAGCCCGCCGAGCCCGTTGCGGAGCCGCCGGTCAAGGGCCTCGGCATCGCTTCCGGCGCCCGTCGCCCAGGCGCCAAGAAGCCCGCGGCTGCGGCCGCACCGGCTGAAGCTCCGGCCGCCGAGCCTGAGCCCGCGGCGACAACAGAGCCGGCCGCGGTACCCGAGGCGAAGGCCGAGGAGCCCAAGGCTGACGCCCCGCCGGTGAAGGGGCTCGGCATCGCCAGCGGCGCACGCCCACCAGGCAAGCGCTAGGCAGTAGCTTCCCGCGAGGCTGTAGTTGTCGACACCGCTACTCGAACTTTGCGTCGATAACTACAGTTTGGGCGACGCCTCAGCCGACCTTGACCAGCTGGAACGGTGCCTGCGTGACCTGCCCGCCCGGGCAGTCCCCGTTGGAATCGCCAGTGATGGTCCCAGCCATGGTGGCGGCGTTCACCGAATAGGCGATCCGGATCGGCATGGAGTTGCCGTCGTCGCACACCACCCCGTCCGGTTTGGTCACGGTGAAGTTCCATTGGCCGTTGCTATAGGTGGCCACACTGGTCCAGCCCACGGTGCTCGCCACGTTCGCGGTGCACCCGTCGACAACGGGATCGCAATTCGACGCGACATTCACAACTGCCCCGTCAGCCCCTCCTTGAATAGCGTAGGTGCCATTGATTGGTGCTGGATCGGCAGCAGCGGAAGCAGCAAAGCTCAGCGCGGCAGCAACCGTCGCCGCAGCAGCAGTCGTCAGTGTGCGTGTGATCTTCACGTTTCATCCCTTTGCGCCGTTAGGCCGGTAGTGACGCATCAAGCTAGCAGTGACTTCGGCCATACTTCCGCGATCCCGCACAGCGCAGTCACAGTTGTATCCGGGGCGTCCCATAATTGAATTCGAAACGTGACACAACAGGTCACAGCAAAGCTACAAACCGCGACGAGGGAAACCAGGTTGCGCAGGAATGGGACAATCGTCCCGTGACTACTCACCAGTTACCGTGGCAAGGCACCGGCCAGCACCCCCGGCAACGCACGTTCACGCAGTCGACGAAGCTGCAGGACGTTCTGTACGAAATCCGCGGGCCGATCCACGAGCATGCCAACCGGCTGGAGAACGAGGGTCACCGCATCCTCAAGCTGAACATCGGCAACCCCGCGCCCTTCGGCTTCGAGGCGCCCGATGTGATCATGCGCGACATGATCGCGGCCTTGCCGGACGCGCAGGGCTACTCCGACTCCAAGGGCATTCCCAGCGCCCGCCGCGCGGTCTTCACGCGCTACGAACTGGTCGAGAACTTCCCCCGATTCGACATCGACGACGTCTATCTCGGCAACGGGGTTTCCGAGCTCATCACGATGACGCTGCAGGCACTCCTCGACAACGGCGACCAGGTGCTCATCCCCGCACCGGACTACCCGCTATGGACGGCCTCGACTGCATTGGCCGGCGGTACCCCCGTGCACTATCTGTGCGACGAGACCAACGGCTGGATGCCCGACGTCGCCGATCTCGAATCCAAGATCACCGACCGCACCAAGGCGCTCGTCGTGATCAACCCGAACAACCCCACCGGCGCGGTGTACAGCCGCGAAATCCTGCAACAGATGGTCGAATTGGCCCGCAAGCATCAGCTGCTGCTGCTGGCCGACGAGATCTACGACAAGATCCTTTACGACGACGCCAAGCACATCAGCCTGGCCTCGCTGGCGCCGGATCTGCTGACTCTGACATTCAACGGGCTGTCCAAGGCTTACCGGGTGGCCGGCTATCGGTCAGGCTGGCTGGTCATCACCGGGCCCAAGGAGCATGCCAGCAGCTTCATCGAGGGCATCAGCTTGCTGGCGAACATGCGGCTGTGTCCGAATGTGCCTGCGCAGCATGCCATTCAGGTGGCGCTCGGTGGCCACCAGAGCATCGACGACCTGGTCCTGCCAGGCGGGCGGCTGCTCGAGCAGCGTGACGTGGCCTGGAGCAAGCTGAACGAGATCCCGGGGGTGTCCTGCGTCAAGCCCACCGGCGCGCTTTACGCGTTCCCGCGGCTTGACCCCGAGGTCCACGACATCCATGACGACGAGCAGCTCGTGCTGGATCTGCTTCTGCAAGAGAAGATTTTGGTCACCCAGGGCACCGGCTTCAACTGGCCGGCACCCGATCATCTGCGGATCGTGACACTGCCGTGGGCACGGGATCTGAGCAGGGCCATCGAACGGCTGGGCAATTTCCTGGCCAGCTACCGCCAGTAAATACCCAGCCCAGCAGCTCTACCCTGACCGGGTGATGCACTCACACTCCCATAGCGGCCCGGCACCGCTGAGCCCGCTGGCCGCCCGGGTCGTGGTGATCGCCCTAGCCGTGATCGGTCTGGCGACGGTGGTCGGCGCGGTCCTGCTATGGCCGAGCGGCGCGAAGGTCGACATCCCCCTGCCGTTCCAGAACGGCGCCGGCGGTGCAGTCACCACTGAGGGCGGTCACGTGACATCCAGCAGTCTGGCTGACTGCGGCAGCCCGTCGGCCGGCCAGGTCCTCACCGCGGCGCCGGCGCCCGGGGTGTCCGGTAGCGGGACCTGCGTGCAGACGATGGTGGCCATCGACAGCGGGCCCAACCAGGGCGCGTCGACCATGCTGGAGTTCTCCCCTGGTCCCGGCCAGCCGAACCTGTTGGCAGGCGACACGATTCGCATCTTCCGCCAGGTCGACCAGCAGGGCGCGACCAGTTATGGTTTCTACGACTACGAGCGCACCTGGCCGTTGATCGCCTTGGCCGCGGTATTCGCGATTGTCATTGTGGCGGTTGCCCGTTGGCGCGGGCTGCGCGCCCTGGTGGGGATCGTCGTCGCCTTCGTGGTGCTGGCGGTCTTCCTGCTTCCGGCGTTACGGGACGGCGCCCCAGCGGTTCCCGTCGCACTGGTCGCCTCCGCGGTCATCCTCTTCGCCGTCATCTATCTGGCGCACGGCGTCAGTCTGCGCACCAGTGCGGCCCTGCTCGGCACATTGACTGCCATGTTGCTGGCTGCGGGATTATCCTGGGCAGCAATCGAACTGGCGCATTTGACCGGCCTGTCACAGGACCAGAACAACGAGGTCGCGGCCTACATGGGGCACATTTCGATTCAGGGCTTGCTGCTGGCCGGGTTCATCATCGGCTCGCTGGGTGTGCTCAACGACGTGACCATCACCCAGGCCTCCGCAGTTTTCGAGCTCGCCCAGACGGGTCTCGGGTCGCGTCGCCAGATCTTCTTACGCGCCATGCGAATCGGCAGTGACCACATCGCCAGCACGGTGTACACCCTGGTGCTGGCCTACGCCGGCAGCTCGCTGCCGCTGCTGCTGTTGTTCAGCGTGGCCAACCGCTCGCTATGGGACGTGCTGACCAGTGAAGGCGTGGCCATCGAGCTCGCCCGCTCGGCGGTAGGCGGCATCGCGCTGGCATTGTCGGTGCCGCTGACCACCGCGATCGCCGCGGTGCTGGCTACCCCTGGTCCAGCAGCGACAGCGGGTAGCCGCCACAGCCTGACATGACCAGCTCGGTCAGACCTGCAGGTCTTCGTCGGACAGGTCGGTGGCGGCCAGGGCCGCGGCGAGGTCGTCGTGACGGAACGCCGACGTGACGTGGTCGTGCACCACCCGGAACGCCGATGCCGCGTTGCGGACGTCGGACGGGTCGTTATTCGAGGTCAGGCGCTCACTGACGACGACGACCCCGTCGCGGTAGTAAATGTCACCCACCTCGACGGTGGCCGCCGCGCGCTGCGCCCACTCGCGCAACGCGGCATGGCCCTGCGCGGCGCCGCCGGCGTCCCCGATCTCGATGTCGTCGCTGGACAGCGAGACCAAGGTGTCGAGGTCCGCGGTGCTCAGCGCGTCATGCCAGGCCAGAACGGTGGCGATCTCCGAAGTGCTCATTTCGCTAAAACTACCGGGCTAGAACGGCGTGCGGTCCAGCCAGGTGTCCCAGACACTCGCGTCGCCGAATACCTCCAGGCCTTCTTCGGCGGCGGTGCGACGACGCACGACGGCCAGCAGCAGGCTGCGCGCAGGCCCCCGCAGCGCGGCGGTGGCCTTGCCGTGTTCGTGGTCGAAGGCGATGCCGTCGGGGCGCCCGAAGACCGTCCACTCCCCGGCCTCGCCGAGGTCGGGCTCAGTGGCGTGCAGGTGTAGCGACTGCCCGTCACCCAGCGGCCGGTCGCCGCCGGCGGGACCTTCCTCGTCGGCCTTGATGACCACCCGCTCCAGCCACTCGGTAATGGCATCAGCGGCCAGGGCAGGCTCGACGTGGTACTCGACGCCTAGGGCGATCGCGGCATCAGCCCGGTGGACGAGGACCTCGTGCAGGCGCCGCCGGATCCACCACTTGGCAGGCCTTGGCCCGATGAAGGTCCACACCGTCGTCTCAGCGCCGGTCCGCTCGACGGCGTCGACGAGCTTCCGCGGACCTTCCAGCACCCAATCGATTTGGTTGTCCCGGCCGGCCGGCGGCTTGCCGCCCTCGACCGTGCGGGCGTCGATGTAATCCATCGACTGCTCGGCGACGATCTGGGCGCACCAGCGGTCGCCGCGCCCGACGTGGCGCATCAGCTGCTCGAGTGTCCACTCCGGGCAGGTCGGCACAGGAATCGACAGGTCTGCGTCGCGGAGAAGGTCAGCGAATGCCGCGTTTTCGGCGATCAGTGCGCTTGTGAAGTCCACTCAACGAACCTACGTCACCACCGGGCGACCCAATGCGTAAACGTTCCACCCCGCGGCCGCCCAGCGTGCGGCGTCGAGGCAATTGCGGCCGTCGACAACGACTCTGGCCCGAACGGTCTGTGCCAGCTGGTCGGGGTCGAGGTCGACGAACTCCTGCCACTCGGTCGCTACCAGGACGGCGTCGGCCCGGTCGCACGCCTCCAGCGCGGAGGTCGAGTAGTTCAGCGTCGGGAACAGTCGTTGGGAGTTCTCCATCGCCTTGGGGTCGTAGACATTCACCGTGGCGCCGTTGAGCTGCAGCAGGCCGGCAACGTTGAGCGCCGGGGAATCGCGCACGTCGTCGGATTCGGGCTTGAATGCCGCACCGAGGACCGCCACATTGGCGCCGAGCAACGAGCCGCCGCAGGCGGTGGTGGCCAGTTCGACCATCCGGGTGCGGCGGCGCATGTTGATGCTGTCCACCTCGCGCAGGAAGGTCAGTGCATGGTTGGCGCCCAGCTCACCGGCGCGGGCCATGAAGGCACGGATGTCCTTGGGCAGGCAGCCCCCGCCGAAACCCAGTCCTGCGTTGAGGAATCGGCGCCCGATGCGGGGGTCGTAACCCAGCGCATCGGCCAGCAGGCGCACGTCGGCACCGGCGGCCTCACACACCTCGGAGATGGCGTTGATGAATGAAATCTTGGTGGCCAGAAAAGCATTGGCGGAGACCTTGACCAGTTCCGCGGTTTGCAGATCGGTCAGCAGGAAGGGGATGTCCTCGGCGAGCAGCGGAGCGTACAGATCCCGCAACACCGCCTCGGCACGCGTTGAATCGGGCTGTACGCCAACGACGATGCGGTCCGGGTGCAGGGTGTCCTGCACTGCGAAGCCCTCGCGCAGGAACTCCGGGTTCCAGGCGATTTCGACGTCCACACCGTCTCTGGCCAGCGAGTGGGCGCGCCGGCTGAGTTCGGCGGCAGTGCCCACCGGAACCGTTGACTTGCCGACGATCACGGCGTGCCGGGTCAAACGGGGCACCAATTCGTCGATCACGGCGTTCACATGCCGCAGATCTGCGCCGTATTCGCCCTTTTTCTGTGGAGTTCCAACGCCGAGGAAGTGCACATCAGCGAAATCGGCTGCCACGTCGTAGTCGGTGGTGAACTGAAGGCGACCCGCGGAGAGGTTGTCCCGCAACATCTTTGCCAGTCCGGGTTCATAGAACGGGATGTCGCCCGACGACAGCTTGGCAATCTTGCCGGGGTCGATGTCGATCCCGACTACGTCATGGCCCAGTTCGGCCATGCCCGCGGCGTGAGTTGCTCCCAGATAACCGGTGCCAAAGACTGTGCATCGCATACTGCCCTCTATAGGCAGTCCCGATGATGTCACCGCATCGCGACACTTAGCGTGAGGCTAACGGCCGGTGAACTCGGAACTCGTCAGTTCCCCATGCCAGGCCAGGGCCATAACGGGCCCTGCGAACCGCCACCGGAACTGTGTGATCCGCCGGACCCGTAGCCACCGGATCCGCCACCATAGCCGCCCGAGCCAGAGCCGTAGCCGCCCGAACCCGAGCCGGGATAGCTCGGCGACTGCTGTGACGGATACGAGGGGTAGCCCGGCGACTGCTGTGACGGATAGGACGGGTACTGCTGCGACGGGTAGTTCGGATACTCCGACTGCTGCCGCGGCGGCCGCAGGAACGGCGGAAGCAGGCTGCGCGGCAGCGAAATGATTGGCGGCAGAACAGGAGCCGGTACCACCGGGGCGATCGGCGCGGGCGCCGGAGCGTCCGGAACCGGTGCCGGGGCCTCCGGTGCGGGCGCGGGCGCGGCGGGAGCAGGTGCGGGTGCCGCAGGTACGGGCGCCGGAGCCGGGGCTTGCGCGGGGGTCACGTACACCGTCCGCGGTGCCTGCTGCACGACGGGGATGGGCTCCTTGATGGTGTCGGGTACCGACGGGGGTGACGGCGCAGGCGGCGCCGCGGCCTCCGGGGCAACGGGTGCTGCGGCCTGACTGCTCGGCACGACGACGCTCTGGGCCGGGCTGGGCCGCTGATCGACCGTCGGCCGGATGCTGACCGCCAGCGAGATCACCAATGCCACCACACCGATCACGAAAATCGACGTCAGCGCGCTGCCGACCAGCAGGAACGGCTTGCGGGTCGGCTCGTCCGGAGCGAAGTCGAGTTCGCCGGGAACCGCGCCGTAGCCGAGTTCGCCGTCTGCATCGTCGAGGACTTCGCTGTAGCCCAGCGGGGCCATATAGCCGGCCGCGGCCACCTGGGTGCCCGCTTCGGCCATCTGGGTGTCCAGGCCGGCGGGGTACACCTTGCCGGCGGTCGTGCCGTCGACGACCTGGGCATAGGCCAAGCCGACGGTCGAGGCTTCGTAGCGGGGCGCTGTCGCCGACGCGAGCGCGGCACCGCGCGCCAGGGCCAGTTCGGCTTCCTCGGGGGCGTGCACGGGCAGCGTGGTGCCCAGCGAGAGCTGGGACTTCACCGCGGCCACGTCTACACCGGCGCCAAGGACGAACAGACCCTGCGGCGGCGCGTCAAGCGCTTCCAGGCCGGTGATCATGCGCTGCAGTTCGGCCACCGCGTCCTGGGCGTGCAGGCTCTCGGTCTGCACTTTGACGATGTCGCCGCTGGCGGTCTCGACCACCGACACGGTCGCCTCGTCGCGGTCGAGGAGCATCAGGGCCGTGCGGTCATATCCGACGGTCTGCCCGACCGCCTGGGCCAGCGCACCCGCGGCGTGTAGTTCCGACACCAGGACGACGTCGTCGATCTTGTGCGACGCCAGCGCGTCCCGCAGGCCCGCAGCCGCGGCGTAATCGGTCCATGTGACACCGGTGGACACCAGACGGTGCCCACCTTCGGTGGCGCTCTCCCGGGTACCGAGAATCGCCGCGACAATTTGTTCGGCCGCGGTTGCTGCGCCTTCGCCGGTCGCAAGGTCGAAGACATCATGGTCGACGGTCACGCCGTCCGCTTTCTCGCCTTCGACCAGCACCATGCGCACCGTCTTTGGCGTCATGGACACACCGAGTGCGATGTCCATTACCCCTCCAAGGTTGTTTGCTGGATCTCCCCGACCCGCTGCCGTACTCCACCCTGCTAAGCCGCTCGACTAGAGATAACATCGCCGCTGGTGGCGGACGTGTTACAGCCAATCGGGTTAGCTGGTGGTTGAACTGACCCCTGGAGCTTCGAGGTTACCCGCCCGGCTTGGACTGTATGAAGTTCTGATAAGAACGCGACGGAGTCGGCCCACGTTGGCCCTGGTATTTCGATCCGACGCTGGCACTCCCGTAGGGATTTTCCGCGGGGCTGGTGAGCCGCAGCAGGCACAGCTGGCCGATCTTCATGCCCGGCCACAGCGTGATCGGCAGGTTAGCGACGTTCGACAGTTCCAGCGTGATGTGCCCGGAGAAGCCGGGGTCGATGAACCCCGCGGTGGAATGCGTCAGCAGGCCGAGCCGCCCCAGTGAGGACTTGCCTTCCAGCCGGCCGGCGAGGTCGTCGGGCAGAGTGCAGCATTCCAGGGTCGAGCCCAGGACGAACTCGCCCGGGTGCAGCACGAACGGCTCGCCGTCCTCGGGCTGGACCAGGCTGGTCAGCTCGTCCTGCTGCTTGGCGGGGTCGATGTGGGTGTAGCGGGTGTTGTTGAAGACCCGGAAAAGGCTGTCCAGCCGGACGTCCACGCTCGAGGGCTGCACGAGGGTGTCGTCGAAGGGGTCAATGCCCAGGCGTCCGTCGGCGATGGCGGTGCGGATGTCACGATCTGAGAGCAACACGCGACGAGCGTATAGCCCGGAGAGGGGCAGCCATGGGGGTAGCACTCGGCATCGCGAGGATCTTCATCGTCCTTCTCATGGTCGCGGGCTGCGCGGCCGCACACGCCGACCCGGACCAGGGGCTGCCGCTGGCCGACGGCTCCTCGCAGACGGTCACCGCCGCGATCGACGCGATCACGGCGTTTCCGACCGAACTGGATCCACGGATCTGGGAGGGCACCCAGATGAAGGCCGATGTGCGGCAGATGTCGCTACAGGTGGTCAATCGGGTGGTGGCGACGTCGGGGATCGACGGGTTGGCCGTCGACTCGGTGGAGTTGTTCGGCAGCAATGCCTCCTACGAGTACGACGATGCCTCCGACTTCGGCATCCACGTGTTCACGCACTCCCCGTCGTTTGCGCCGGCGCAGCTCAACGGGTTGCTCAAGCTGCTGAACGACGCGGTCGAGCGCCGTCAGGAGGGCAGGATCACGTTCAACGGCGTCCCGGTGGAGGTGACGTTCCACGCCGAGCGCACCCAGAGTTACGAACCCCAACCCGGGATCGGCCAGTACTCGGTCTCCGAGGACCGCTGGATCGTGATGCCCACCCGCCAACCCGATCATTTCGACCGCGCACAGATGGCCACCGACATGACGAGGTTCATCGATGAGTACAACAGCCTGGTCTCGGCGTATGCCGCACAGCGGAAAGGGTTCGAATGCTCGCGGTTCGGCACCCTCGACGACGCGCTGGGCGACTATCGAAATGCCGGCTTCGTCAACGGTTTCGGGAGTCGTTCGACGCAGAATCTGACCTATCGCGCGCTGCGCCGCCTCAACATCTCGATTCCTGCGATGCTCGACACGCTTGAGGACGAGTGCACGTTCGTCAACGAATCGATCGGCTGAGATCGCGGGAGCATGTGAACCCTGGCGGGTGGGTTGCTATTCTTCGTCAACACCAGGCCGATGTAGTTCAATGGCAGAACATCAGCTTCCCAAGCTGAATACGCGGGTTCGATTCCCGTCATCGGCTCCATGAAAGATCCGGTGGACGACGATCGATCACACATCTAACAAGCCGCCAGACCAAGTTTGACCGTCGCTTGACCTCGGCACAACGAGACACCAACCAGAAAACCGTTGGCTGACACGTAGGTGCCCGGTAGGACGATGCGCCGCGTGAAGTGATTCCGAATACGTCACGTCGGTGCTGGTGTTCACGACCTGTGATGCTCCCAGGTCCTGACTGCGATTTCCCGATGTCATGGGTCGGCATCGTTGCGGCATAGTCGTGAAAATTCGACATGCAGCACCGCCGTCCTGCTACCTTCCGCCTGCGTGACGTAGAACCCCGCAAGGAGCAACAATTGGTGATTTCCCGGCGGAGTTTTCTCATTACCGCTAATGCTGCCTGCGCCACACTGATCGGATCGGTGCGGCGCCTCGGGCTTCCCACCGCGGCCGCCACGCCGGCATGGCCTTCCCCGGCGGAGTGGGACACCCTGAGAGCTCAGGTCGGCGGCCGTCTGCTGACAGTCACGTCGCCACTGCAGGCGTGCGCTGGCGACTCCTCGGGCGCGGACTGCGCAGCAGCGCTGGAGAATCTGCAGAACCCGTTCTTCAATGAGGACCAGCCGGGCGCGACCCAGACGATGGGCTGGGTCGATGCGTGGGACGCTGCGCTCAGCCCCTATGCCGTTGCCGCCGAAACCGCGTACGACGTCGCGGCTGCGGTGAACTTCGCACGGGAGCACGGCATCAGGCTTGTCGTTAAAGGAACCGGTCACGACTATCTCGGCCGCTCCAACGCAGCTGATTCCCTGCTCATTTGGACGCACAACATGCGCGATGTCACGGTCCACGACAACTTCACTATCAGCGGCGGGAGCGGCCCGGGTGTACCCGCGCTCAGCGTGGGAGCCGGCACCCGTTGGCTGGAAGCGTACGGCGCCGCGACACAGCATGGCCGCTACGTGCAGGGCGGTGGGTGCACCAGCGTGGGGGCAGCAGGCGGCTTCATCCAAGGCAGTGGCTTCGGCAGCTTCTCGAAGCGCTTCGGCACCGGCGCGGCAGGTGTCCTGGAATACGAGGTGGTAACCGCCGACGGCACTATCGTGCTCGCCAACGAGGCACAGAATCAGGACCTATTCTGGGCGCTGCGCGGCGGAGGCGGGGGAACTTTCGGCCTGGTGACCCGAGCGACGTTGCTCTTGCACGACATCCCTCGGCTAGCGGGTTTGGTGACCGGCAGCATCAAGGCGCACAGCGACGACGCCTTCCGGGCGCTTATCGGTGAGTTGATCCCCTTCTCAGCGGCCAACTTGAACAATCCGCAGTGGGGCGAGCAGATCACGGTCGGCGCTGACAATGCACTGGAACTGTTTATGACGTTTCTCGATCTCTCGGAAGTCGACGCCCGCGGCTCGTGGCAGCCACTTCTCGACTGGGTCGCTGCGCAGCCGGAGAATTATGCCGCAGCCGTGAACTTCAGGGCGTTCCCTTTCGAGTCGCTTTGGGACAGCGCATGGTGGGAAGACGCCGATCCCGACTTCATCACCCGCGATAACCGACCCGGCCAGCCAGCGTCGCAATATTGGTGGGCCCCCAACCAGAGCGAGGTGTCCCAATTCATTTGCAGCTATCAGTCACGCTGGCTGCCGATGCACCTATTCGACCCTGCCTCGGCCGAGGTGCTCGCCGACGCTTTGTTCGCGGCGTCCCGGCAGCATCGATTTACGCTGCACTTCAACAAGGGCTTGTCCGGTGCTGACGCGGATGCCATCGAACGCACGCGGCGGACACCAGTGAATCCAGTGGTCTTCGATTCGCCGGCCCTACTGATCGTGAGCACGCATCAAGAGCGCGTTTACCCCGGACTGCCGGGGCACGAACCGAACCTGACGCAAGGCAGAGCGTCGGCTGCCAAAGTTGATGCCGCTATGAAGATCATCAGGGCCGTGACACCGACCAGCGGGGCCTACTCGAATGAGGCCGACTATTTCGAGCCGGATTGGCAAACCTCGTTCTGGGGCCCGCACTACCCGAGATTGCTCGAAGTCAAGCGAAAATACGATCCGGGCAACATGTTCCGGGTTCACCACGGCGTCGGGAGCGAAGGTGGCGGGTGAGCGCATCGGCCGCAGCGGTTACGCGGGTTCGATTCCCGACGACGAGTTCACGGCTTGATCCGGTAGACATGCCCTCATGAAGGTCGACGGAGCGGTAGCAGTGGTCACCGGAGCCGGCTCAGGCATCGGCAGGTCCATTGCCGAAGCGCTGGCATCGGGCGGCGCCAAGGTGGTGGCCGGTGACATCGATGCAGATTCAGCCGCGGAGACCGCCGCGATGACCGGAGGCGTCGGGGTGGGCGTGGACGCCTCGATCACGGACGGCATCGCCAACCTGCTCAACACCGCACGCCAGGCTTTCGGCCCGGTGGACATCTACGTCGCCAACGCCGGCATCACCGGTCAACCCGGCCTGGGCGACGACGAAGCCGCCTGGGATCACATCCTCGACGTCAACCTGCGCGCCCATATCCGCGCAGCCAAAGCTGTTGTGCCGGAATGGCTTGAGCGCGGCGGCGGACATTTCGTCGCCGTCGCCTCGGCCGCAGGCTTGCTGACCCAGCTGGGTGCGGCGCCCTATAGTGTGACCAAGCACGCAGCCGTCGGCTTCGCCGAATGGCTAGCCATCACTTACGGCGACAAGGGAATCAGCGTGAGCTGCGTGTGCCCGATGGGTGTGGACACCCCACTTCTGCGGGGCATGTCCGACTCGCCTGATGCGGAGATTCGGGTGGCCGGCGCCGCCGTCACCAGCGCCGGCGCAGTGATCGAGCCGGACGCTGTGGCCGCCCTGGTGGTCCAGGCCATCACCGATCACACGTTCCTTGTGCTGCCGCACCCCGAGGTGCTGACCATGTACCGGCAGAAAGGCGCCGACTACGAACGGTGGATCGCCGGGATGCGTCGCTACCAAAGCACTCTGGGCTAGCCGCACCCGCCCGGCAGGTGCCGATCGTCGAAGCGCTTCTCGGGCAAGCCCTGCACGCCCACATCGACCAAAAAGACTGCGCCTGCCAGTGGTTCAGCGTCGGCTGCATCCGGGAGCGCCGACGTGATCGCCAGCGTGCGCAGATCGCTGCCCACAAACATGCAGCTCGTCGGCCGGGACACCGGCACCTCGATTTCGCGATCGATGCGGCCATCCGGCGTGTACCGAATGACCTTTCCCCCTTGCCATTTCGCCGACCAGACGCATCCTTCCGAATCGACGGTGAGACCGTCGGGTTCAGACGACCTGGAGTCGGTCGCGAAGACCCGGCCGTTGCGAATGCCTCCGGTTGCCGAGTCGTAATCGAAGACGCGGATCGTCTGGGTGGGCGAGTCCGCGTAGTACATCAGCCCGCTGTCGGGGGACCAACCCAGGCCGTTGGAGACGGTGACACCGTCCAGCTGTGCCCGCGGCTTGCCTTCATCAAGGCTGAAAAGGTGGGCAACCGAATCGGTTTCGAGGTCGTGCATCGTGCCGAACCACAGGCGCCCGTGGCGGTCGGTCTTGCCGTCGTTGACGCGCAACGCGGAGGTGTCCCAGTCCCCCTTCCACCTCAACTGCCAACTGGCGCCGTCGTTCGTGTAGAGGCCGTCGCGGCAGCCGGCAAGAAGGCCTCCTGACACGGTCTTCACCACGAAGCCCACCTCACCGGGTGTGGGCAGTGTGCCGATTTCACCGTCGCCCAGGCGGGCCCAATGAACGGCGCAGCCGATGCTGTCCACCCAGTAGACGGTGTCGTCGACGGCATCCCACCACGGGCCTTCGCCGAGAGCGTCTCGATGATCGGAAAGGACATGCAGCGTCACTTCGATCTCCTAATTGAGGAACTGCCGTGGTCAGGACACGAATTGTCCAAGAAGCCGCGCCCAGTCGCGGGATCTGCGACCGTGTCGATTATGGGTCACGTCCACGGAGGTCGGGTCATGCGTAGTCAAGTCCTGCCGGTACTGGCAGTCGGGTTATTGGTGGCCGGGTGCGGCGGTGGCGGGGGCGATGAGCAGAAGGCCGATTCGTCCGGCAGCTCCGCTGCCTCGGATGCGCCGAAGGCCAAGGGGCCGGACGACACCACATCAGCAGACGCCAGCGGCGGGAAGATGACGGTCGTTTACGACGACGCCACCACTCCCGAAGCCCAAAACGGGAAGAAGCTGTTGCAGGACAACAAGGTCCTCGAAGATCTCGCCGACGACGTGAACACGTCGTTGAAGCTGCCCATCGATATCCCTCTGCACGGATCGCAGTGTGGTCAGGCCAATGCTTTCTGGAACCCGAACGACAAGACCGTCACCATCTGCTACGAGGATGCCGACCTAGGCCAGAAGATCTTCACCAAGGACGGTGACCCCGACCCGAACGCGTCGGCCATCGGTTCCGAGGACGCGACGTTCTATCACGAGGCCGGTCACATGACGATCAACCTCTACAACCTTCCGATCACCGGCAGGGAAGAGGACGCCGCCGACCAGTTGGCCGCCTACATCCTGCTGACACCTGGCGACAACGGAAAGGTCGATTCGGAGTCATTGAAGGCCATCACGAACTTCGCGCGGGCGTTCCAAGCATCGGCCGCGGCGCGGACTGAGCTGGGTCAAGCCGACATGGCCGACGTCCACTCGTTGGACCAACAGCGCGTCTACAACCTGCAGTGCTGGATCTACGGGTCCAATCCAGAGGCCAACGCCGACCTGGTCACCAAAGACGGACTACCTGAAGAGCGCGCACAAGGGTGCGCGGACGAATGGAAACAGGTCAGCCACGCCTGGTCGACATTGCTCGAGGACCACTGGAAGTAGCGGCCTGAAGTCACCACGAATCCGCGCCCGCGCGCCTTGACGCAAGGCCTAATGCGGCGCAGTGTGATTCTCGTCATATGACTTTCGAGTCGTATCGGGGAGAAAGGCGGCGTCAGATGACCACCAAGGACAAGTACACCGAAGTGCCCGACCCGTACTCGTGGGAGGTGCCCAGCGGCGGCGACGCCCGCTTCACCTGGGAGTACGACGACAGCCGGGCACGGCTCCTGTCCCTGTACCAGAAGGGCAAGGACAAGCAGTGGGACGCCCAGTCGCGCATCGACTGGTCCCTGGATGTCGATCCGATGAACCCGATCGGGATGCCCGACGAGTTCCATCCGCTGTTCGGCAGCCCGGCATGGGAGTCGGCAGACGAGAAACGTCGTGCCGAGATGCGCCAGCACAACCAGGCCTGGAATTTCTCGCAGTTCCTGCACGGCGAACAGGGGGCGATGGTGTGCGCGGCCAAGATCGTCGAGGTCGTCCCCGACATCGACGCGAAGTTCTACGCGGCCACCCAGACCATGGACGAGGCCCGCCACGTCGAGGCGTTCTCACGCTTCCTGCAGGAGAAGGTCGGCCTCGTCTACCCCATCAATAGCAACCTGTCCGCACTCCTGGCCGACACACTCAACGACTCCCGCTGGGACATGCCCTATCTCGGTATGCAAGTCCTCATCGAAGGTCTCGCACTGGCCGCTTTCGGAGTGCAGCGCGACCTGGCACCCGAGGGCTCACTCGCCAAGCAGTTGCTCGCCTACGTCATGCAGGACGAGGCCCGGCATGTCGCCTTCGGCCGAATCTCGTTGAAGGACTACTACTCCGAGCTGACCACTGCTGAGCGGAACGACCGCGAGGAATTCGTCGTCGATGCCTGCTACCTGATGCGCGACCGGTTCCGCGGCGAAGAAGTTATGGAGAGGCTCGGCCTGGACGTCGAGGAGTGCGCCGAGTGGGTTGACCACTCGCCGCTGATGATCCAGTTCCGGTCGCACCTGTTCAGCCGCATCGTGCCGATCGTGAAAGACATCGGGCTGTGGGGCGACAAGGTGCAAAATGCCTTCAGGGACATGGGTGTTCACGACTTGGCCGGCCTTGACATCGAGGCGCTGATGAAAGCCGACGAGGATCAGGCCGAGTCACTGGACAAGGCGCACGCCGAGATGGCCGCCCGCGTCGACGAGGTGGACCAGGCGATCGCCGCGGGCATGAGCTGACCTGTCTACCAGACCCGGACGTAGTCGATGAGCATGTCCGCCGGGTAGGTGCCTGGCCGCGGATCCCCGCCGCCCGAGCCGCTGACGGCCAGGTTCAGCACCGGAAACACCCGGTAGTCGGGGAAGTTGAACGGCCAGTCGTCGAGGGAGTACGCCGGCACCGTGAAGTACGGCTCGGCGCCGTCGACGTAGTCCTGCCAGAAGTACATCCCGGAGTCGTTCCACGTCACGCGCCAGGTGTGCCAGTTGCTGTCCACCCCGACGTGCTGGGTCGCAAACGACGTACCGTCCAGACGCGCGTGAACGGTTGTGCCAGCGGGCCAATCGCCGTTGCCGTACCACTCCACCAGGTCGATCTCACCGCCCACCTCGGGGCTGTCGTTCATCAGCCACCAGGCCGGCCAGGCCCCCGCGGTCAGGCAATCGAACTTGATCCGGGCTTCCCAGGTGGTTCCGATTCCGCCCCACCAGGTTCCGGTGACCTTCCCACTGACGTACTTGTTCTTGTTGTCCCGCGTCGCTCGGATCACCAGATTGGATTTGCCGTCCAAAAAGACGTGCTGGCGATCGTCGCGATACTGGCCCATGTTTTCGGGCCGGTCCCAGAACACCGGATTCTTGATGAGCTCACGCGCCTTGGAGATGTTCCATTTCGCGGGGTCGGGGGCTGAACCCGCCGGACCGTCGAACTCGTCGTGAAACAGGTAGGCCGGCGCCGCTGCGCTGGGCGCCGGTGCTTGTGGGCGTGTCGGTGTGGTGGCTCCCGCCGCGGGCATGGGCAGGGCGGCGGCGACCGCGCCGAACCCCGCCATGAGCATCAAGTGTCGACGATCAATATCAGGCACCGGTAAACCATAGAGGCGAATCCTTGAGGCTGATGTACCTGGGGGGCTTGCTGGCATACCTTTGCCGTTAACCTTCTTTACTGGCCCCTCACGTAGGGCCACTGAGCTGCGTAAAGACGCCCCGCCGAGCCGCTGCTGCGGCTAGCAAACAACTGTGCTGTGTCGTCACGATGCCGGGTGCAAACCCGCTCTAAACAGTCGATTCACAGCCGGTCGCGCCGAGGCGACGCCACGCCGACAGGGCCGCCCGAATCGGCAAATCTGGTGCCGGTCGACTCGGAAGCCAGGGCCGCCCGACGGCGTGCGCAAACATAGGATGACCTCGGCTTCTCCCACTCATCAATTGACGCCGTGGGCAACTGTGAAGTCGCTGAGTAACCCCAGCGTCGACCAGGGGCAAGCATCCCGAACCGCGCCATTCACCGTTTCGGGTGGTCCTGACCAGCCCCCTCGTCTACTATCCCCATGGGTTAGCGAAGGGGCAGCAAATGGGGTCAAGCAAATACGTCGGTTATGTCGGCGGGGTCGCTGTTGCAGTGGGGGTAGGCGCGGCCATCGCCGCGGCGAGCCAAGGTGTCGCAAGCGCTGACACGGGCAAATCCGGTTCGTCGAGCGCTTCCGATTCGGCAAAGTCCGATGCGGGACCAAAGAAGTCCGCGACCGGCGCCACCAAGCGCAGCAAGCCGACGTCCGCGGTGAGCGACAAGTCCAGCAGCGCCGCGGTTTCGGACTCCCCTTCCGCCTCCTCGACGACCTCGACGGCGACCAGTGCCAAGACCACCGCGGCCGCGTTCGAGGCCGCTCAGATCGACAAGCTCAAGGGCTTGTTCACCGGGCATGCGGCGCCGCGGCCGGTCGCAGCCACCACGACGACCACGACGACCACGACGACGACCACCGAAACCACCGCCGCGGTGACGGCTGCCGCCACGCCCACGTGGAGCTGGAACCCGTTCCGGCCGATGCCGCCCGAGCCGGCCCCGCAAGACATGCCGGGCCCGATCTGGACGCTCGAAAAGTCCTTCGTGGCCGTGTTCCCCGACCTGGTAAAACCAGTCGCCCGTGAAGGATTCGAGCTTGGTTACCGCCTGACCCAAATGATCCCGTGGGTCAACATCATCGTCCCCTTCACCAACATCATCACCGAACTGCCCGATGCCTTCGCCGGTGACAAGGCTGCAGCCCAGCGCGTCATCAACAACCTGATCGTGACGATTCAACCGGTCGCGGTGCTGTACTACGGATACAACGAGGTCGCCGACATCCTGAACCTGGAAGCGCCGGCACTGAAGCTGCAGAGCTGGTTCATCGCTTCGTTGTGGAACCTCTTCGACCCGTTCGCATTACTGCACGTCCGTGGCGATTCCGGGTTGCCGCTGTCGACAACTACCCCGGCACCGGACCAAACAATTCCAGAGGCGGCCACCACCGAGGTGACCGCCGCGGCGGCGACTTCGGCCAGTGAGGTCACGTTGCCGACCGTCAACCTGCCTGAGACGCCGGACCCGTTCCGGGCTGACGATCCCAAGCCGTACGGGATGCCCACTGCGGTGTGGAACACCGAAAAAGGCTTGGTAGCACTGTTTCCCGCCGAGTCGCAGCCCTATGTGCGCGAGCTCTACGAGCTCAGCTGGCGGGTATCGCAGATGGTCCCCGGACTGGGCGCCGCGGTGTCGATCGCCGATCTGGTGCCTGCGTTGTTCCAGGCCGCCCAGGGCCACCGGGACGCCGCGCAGGTAGCGATTAACAACGTCTTGCTGACGACCACGGCATTGTCGGTCTTGTACTACGGCTACGACGAAATCGCCGACCTGATGAACGTCGAAGAACCGGCGCAGGCCCTCAAGGTGGCGATCTACGCCGCAGTGTGGAACGAAGTCGATCCTCACGACTACCTGCACGTGGCGGGACACTCGGGTCTGACATCCGTCTGAATCGTTAGTGCTGCTTCGCATTTAGCGACTCAGTAGGCGCCTCCCGTATCTGAGGTGGAGCCGTGCCCGAACGGGACGGGTTTTTCAGTTATCCGCTGGTCAACCGTTACGACGCTGTCAATTTCATTGGGGTCTGCCCCCACCGACAACTTCCATCTGGTGGGCCGCACGTTTCGACCGGCCGTTCGGCGGGGAATGGAGCCAGCACGACTCGACAATTGGGAGCAGCAATGAACGATGGGGATAGCGCTTCGGGCGAGCTCCTCCGTACTGTGGGACTCGTGCTGAACCTCACCGCCATCGTGGCGTTCGCGCTGTTCCTGAGCACATTGGGGACCACCGGTCCCGGTGCGTCGGGAACGGCGGCGGCCATAACCGTTGTCGCTTTCCTGGCCAGCTTGCTGTGCTTCGCCGCCGATCGTCGGCGCTCCGAAGCGCAGTTGACCGTCGCCACTGAGGTCTAGCCGTGCGGACCGTCGCACAGCACATGTTGGCGGCGCTGCAATCCAGCGGCGTCAGGCGGGTCTACGGATTGCCCGGCGACAGCCTCAATGGGTTCACCGATGCGATCAGGCGCTCCGAGGGGATCACCTGGGAGCACGTCCGCCACGAAGAGACGGCGGCTTTCGCCGCGACCGCCGACGCTGCTCTCACAGGTCAGCTCGCCGTGTGCGCCGGCAGCTGCGGGCCCGGCAACACCCACCTGATCAACGGCCTCTACGACGCGCAGCGCACCCGCGTGCCGGTGCTGGCGATCGCCGCACACATTCCGCTGGCCGAGGTCGGGACGGGCTATTTCCAAGAGACGCATCCCCAGGAGCTGTTCCGCGAGTGCAGCGTGTACTGCGAGTTGGTTAGCACGCCGGAAATGGCCCCACGTCTGATCGAGATCGCGATGCGGGCCGCTGTCGAGCAGAACGGCGTGGCGGTGCTGGTGATCCCCGGCGAGGTGTTCCTGGCCAAGCTGCCCGAGGGGGCGTGGAACACCCGTCCGGTTCTGCCGACCCGCTCGGTACTGCGCCCCGACGACGACTCGCTGCGTCACGCGGCGGCCATCCTGAATGCGGGAACGCGGGTGACCATCCTTGGCGGCGCGGGAACCGCTGGCGCGCATGCCGAGTTGATCCGGCTCGCGGACACGCTGAATTCGCCGATCGTGCATGCGTTCCGCGGCAAGGACCACATCGAATACGACAACCCGTTCGACGTCGGGATGACGGGGCTGCTCGGTTTTGCCTCCGGCTACAAAGCGATCAAGGAAGCCGACGTCCTGCTGATGCTGGGCACCGACTTCCCCTACTCGCAGTTCTATCCCGAGGACGCCCGCGTCATTCAGGTCGATCTCCGGGGGAGCCACCTCGGCCGGCGAACACCGGTCGACCTGGGCTTGGTCGGCACGGTGAAAGACACCATCGACGCACTGCTGCCGCTGCTATCCCGCAAGGTTGACCGGGCCCATCTGGACAGGTCGCTCGACCATTACCGGCGCACCCGCAAATCCCTGGACGCGCTGGCGGTCAACGACCGCGACCGCACACCAATCCGCCCGGAATACGTTGCCGGAGTGGTGAATCAGCTCGCTTCCGACGACACCGTTTTCACCTTCGACGTCGGCTCGCCGACGATTTGGGCGGCGCGCTATCTGACGATGAACGGCAGGCGCCGAATCTCCGGATCGTTCACCCACGGGACGATGGCCTGCGCGCTGCCACACGCGATAGGCGCGCAGACCGCCTTCCCGGGCCGCCAGGTGATCGCACTGGCCGGCGACGGCGGCCTGACGATGATGTTCGGCGAGCTGCTCACGCTGGTGCAGAACAACCTGCCTGTGAAGGTGATCGTCTTCAACAACTCGTCGCTCAATTTCGTCGAGTTGGAGATGAAGGCTGCCGGGGTGGTCAACTTCGGCACCGACCTGAAGAACCCCGATTTCGGCGCCGTCGCGCGAGCGATCGGGATCTTCGGGCGCCGAGTCGAACAGCCTGCGGATCTAGAGCAGGCGGTGGCCGACGCGCTGGCCCACGACGGGCCGGCGCTGATCGACGTCGTGGTAGCACCCCAGGAATTGTCCATTCCGCCGGCAATAACCGCCGAGCAGGCTAAGGGATTCACGTTGTACGCGATCCGCACCATCCTGGCCGGCCGCGCCGACGAGTTGCTGGACCTGGTGACCACTAACGTCGCCCGGCGCATTCTCGATTGACGCTGACGCGCCGGTCGGTGGCCGATGCCGGCACCTTCGGTCACGTGTTTGACCCACGCGACACCGCTGGGGGAGGCCTGCAGCCACACAGTCGGTGAAAAGCTCGGCAGGCGATCACCGAATATGCGGGTAACCGACTCGCCCACAGCTCATTTCGCCGACGGTGGGGCAGACGCGGCGTTCTGGCTGCCCTCGCGGTCGGGGGCCGCTCCGCGGGATCGCCGACGGGTCAGCGCCAACTGGTCAAGAGGGGCGCGCCATGGCGGGCTCAACGTCACCACAGCCAGACAGAACAAGTAGTACAGGTAGCCCAGAGCACATCCGGCGACGACATCCGACGGATTGTGCACATTGAGCAGGACTCGTGCAGCCCCGACGGTGACGACGACAACGGTTCCGATCACGATCGAGGGTGTGTGCAGCCGCTTCGGGATGAGTGACCAGCAGACCGTTAGTAGCGCGAGCACGCCGACAGTTGCACTGAGCGCGTGTCCCGAGGGGAAGGATGTCGAGGTGCCGGCTACCAATGCTGACGGCGGACGGGGGCGGTCGCTGATGTTCTTGACAGCATCCGAGAGGTCATCCGACACTCCGATCGTGAGCGCCAAGAAGCACGCGGCCCGCCAGCGGCGTTCTACCAGCGCCACGACGATGAAGGGTATGGCGACAAAACGGAACGCCGGTGGCCCGAGCAGTGCGGAAACGGTCACCCAGAACGAGATCCACGCGGGATGCTTGATACCGAAATCATGAGTTACTCGCAGCAGCGAGTTGTCGATCGCACTCAGCCAGGCCCAATCCGAGGCGAAGCCGATCCAGATCACAGCGAAGACGCTCGCTGCCACGAGGCTCGAAAGGCCTAGCCGGTACTTCATCGAAGACATCAGGACACCATCTCAGGGTTGTCTGGCCAGTATGCCGCCTTTGCCACACTGATCATCACCTTCGGGTGCGGCGACGGTGGCCACCAACGAGCACCAACACCCGCTGTGGGCGCGCTCAGTCGTGAGTAACCCAATCTGTCAATGACACCCGCCGGGAAGGACCACACCGTTGTTTGCACATGGCGCCACCGCAGACGGTGTGACGGTGGGAGTCGCCACCTCGATCGCCAGGCTCGTTGCGGCGACTGTCGTAGACGTGGTCTGCCCGATGGACATCGCGGTGGGGTTCAGGCTCATCCCTGGGATCGTCGGGGAGGTGTATGTAGTGCCGGTTGCCGAATCTCCAGAACCAGCAACGTTTACAGACGACGGACTGCCAGTCTGCCCAACCATAGCGCCGGCCACGATGATCGCGCCGACGCCGACTATCGCGGAATACGTTTTCGCACGCCGAAACCTCATCACTACTCCAATCAGGGAGACTTCCCGGCGATCACCGTTGGCCAACCGGGGTCATGACTGCAGTCAACACCGCGGGACCCGAGTCCGCAGCATGGATCTAACACTTGTAGGAGTATTTGAATGTTATTCACAGCGCGCATGCAGGGATGACGTCCCTGCGGGGCACGGCCGCTCGTCGCACAGGCGATAGCGATGTCTCTGTGCACGCGGGGATTTCGCTGCTGTCGCGGGAAGCGCGCCGCTCCAGGTTTGACATCGCGGACACAATTCGATATCGGCCTCCGCGCGCCTATGTCGGCCCCAAGGTTGGCTGGCTACAGTGCCCACGTGCAAGACCATGATTCGCTCGCGCAGTCGGGCTGCCGCGGCTCGCTATCGCGACGGAACCTGTTGCGGTATGCGGCAAGTGCGCCAGTCCTACTCAGCCTGCCCACCATTCCTCTGATGGCATCGCCGACAGCGAATGCCGCCTCGTCGATTGCTGGCCGCATCGTGTTCCTCGATCCCGGCCACAACGGCGCGAACGACGCGTCAATCAACGACCAGGTTCCCACGGGCCGCGGCGGCACCAAAGAGTGCCAGACCACTGGAACCACCACTGACAACGGATATCCCGAGCACACCTTCAACTGGGATACCGTGCTGAGAATCCGTGCGGCGCTCAGCGCACTGGGGGTGCGAACGGCGCTGTCCAGAGGCAATGACAATGCGCTGGGGCCTTGTGTGGATCAACGCGCGGCAATGGCAAACGCTCTGCAGCCCGACGCGATCGTGAGCATCCACGCTGACGGCGGCCCGGCGGACGGACGGGGCTTCCACGTCAACTACTCCAGCCCGCCGCTCAACAATGCGCAGGCGGGACCTGCCGTGCGGTTCGCTCAAACCATGCGTGACCAGCTCGTCGCCGCTGGAATGCAGCCGTCGACCTATCGGGGCAACGATGGCCTCTACGGACGCTCGGATCTGGCGGGACTGAACTTGGCCCAATACCCCTCGATTCTTATCGAGATGGGCAACATGAGGAACAGCGCCGACGCAGCGATTTTGTCCAGCGTGCAGGGACGGTCCGCCTACGCGCAGGCGGTCGCGCAGGGAGTGGCGAACTATCTCGGCGCCACCCCTCCCCTGCACGCATAAGGCGCACAACGACGGCATCTCTGTGTAGATGCCGTCGGTCTGAATGTGCGACCGGTCCAGCGTTGCGGTCAAACGCCCTTGTCTCCCGAATTAGGGGCCGCACGACCGGACTTGGCGGGAGAATGGGGTCAAAGACCCTTATGCTGAGTTAATCCCAGCATACCCAGCGCCACAACTGAACCGAGAGGAAGAGATGCCCACACATCGCGCAGTACACGTGAAATCAGCCGGGGCGCCGCTGGAGCTGGCGGAGGTGGAGACCACGTCGCCGCCTCCCGGCCATGTGCGCATCGCGGTCAACGCCTGCGGGATATGCGGCACCGACCACGGCTTCGTCGCCGGCGCCTTCGCCAACATGACCTGGCCCGTCACTCTTGGGCACGAAATCGCCGGAACCGTAGCCGAACTCGGCGACGGTGTCGACGAATTCGCGATCGGTGATCGGGTGGCGGTGGGCTGGTTCGGCGGCAACTGCAACAAGTGCCTGCCCTGTCGCAAGGGACAGTTCATGCAGTGTGTGAACCTCGAGGTGCCCAGTTGGCACTACCCGGGGGGCTACGCCGAGTCGGTGACCGCGCCTCGCACCGCACTGGCCCGGATCCCCGACGGATTGTCGTTCGCCGAAGCCGCACCGCTGAGCTGCGCGGGCGTGACGACCTACAACGCGCTGCGCCATACCCGCGCCCAGCCCGGAGACCGTGTCGCCGTTCTGGGTATCGGTGGACTTGGACACCTGGGCCTGCAGTGGTCTCGGGCCATGGGTTTCGAGACCATCGCGATCGCCCGCGGCGCAAGCAAGGAGAAGGACGCGAAAGACTTGGGTGCCCATCACTACATCGACTCGACCACTAGCGATGTCGCTGAGGCTCTGCAGGCACTCGGTGGAGCTCAGGTGGTGCTGGCCACCGCGGCCAATTCGGCGGCGATGGCCGCCACGGTTGGCGGGTTGGCCCCGCAGGGTGAGCTGGTGGCCATCGGGGCCACGTTCGATCCGCTGCCGGTCAGTCCAGGCGAGCTACTATTCGGCAACTTCAGCATCGTCGGGCATCCCGCGGGCACGTCGGCCGACGTCGAAGACACCATGCATTTCGCGGTGCTCTCGGGGGTCCGAGCCCGCATCGAAGAACGGCCCCTCGCCGAGGCCGCGGAGGCCTACGCGGCAATGGAGCAGGGCCGTGCGCGCTACCGCATGGTCTTGACGACGTAGCTACTCGGCCTCGTCGGGTTCGTCGTCCGCGGCTGCGTCCAGGACGCTGACGTCGATGCCGTATGGCAAGAACCGCACACTGCGGTGGGCGTCGGTGTTGCGTTTGTTGGCGCGCAGCGCGTCCAGTTCGCTTTGGTAGACCTGCTCGACGTGCGCCTTACCGTCGGCGTCGGTGATGTAGATGGCCCACACCCCGTCGCCGGCCTCCCCCGCAGTCTCCGGTTGTGACCGGGGCCGGGAACGGCGGTTGAACTCGTCAAAGAGCACCCCGAATCCGGCACCCCCTCCGGAGCTGTTCAGAAATCGCCCGAAGGCGTCCCGAAGGCCTTCACTGGCCTCCCGCACCACGCGATCGATATCGTCGGGATCGAACCCGAACGGTCCGTTGTTCTCCATAGCTGCCAGTGTGCGCGTTATTCCTGGTCCCGTCGACAAGTTGAACTTCGGTAGAGGCTCAACGGCAGGTCAGCCATGGTGGTGAAACCAGCAGCGGCGCTGCACACCGGAACAACGGCGTTCACAGCCTGCATCGCGGTGGCCACGCTGGCTGACCGGACATGCTCGGCCAGCGGAACGTCACGGCGAAAGCTGGCCAGTGTCATCAAATGGGCCTGCATAGAGGGTGTGCCTTCGATGGTGACAGTCCACCCGTGTTGGGGTGTCGGCCAGTGCGTCGGCTGGGGTTCGCCCACAGTCCAGAGGGTTTCGACCTCGACGACCGCCTCGCCGTTGCGCAAGCCCGACCACCGCCAGTGCTGGCCGGCAACAGTTCCGGCACGCAGGGTACGACCGCACACGTCGCGGTCGGCACTGGCGGGGATCACTTCCAGGTCGGTGGTGACCTCGTCGACCCCGAGCCCCAGCGCATCCCCGAGTAGCCAAACCTGTTCCTGGAAAAGCTGACTGGTGAATCGCAGTCCGTCGGTCTGGGCATCGACCTCGTCGAGTGGGCTGCCGAAGTGCATCTGGTCGAAGGTGATCTCGACGCTGTCGTAGACCGACCAATCGGCGCGCTCCTGCACCCGGACGTGCTCGATGGTCCGCGACATCCCGGTCAGCGCCAGCGGGATGACGACGCCGAGATTTCCGGGGTTCAAGCCGGTTCCGTGCAGCGAACTGCTTCCTTCTATGCAGGCTTGCTGCAGGCGGCCCCGGTCGTGCTGTGCCATCCGGGCAGGGTGGAACGCGAACGCCGTGGTGATGACATTCGCGCCAGACGCCAAGATGGCTGCGACTTCGTCGACCGACGGGTGGCGGGGCGCGTACAGGACGGCATCGACGCCGGCGGTGTCGATATCGATCGCCGCAGTGACCCCGATCGGCTCACGCCCGGCTAGCACGCCGGCGTCGATACCGGCCTTCTGCTCGGAATAGACCTTGGCCCCAACCAATTCCAGGTTCGGATGGTCGACGATGCCGCGAATGGCTTCGACCCCCACCGCCCCGGTGCCCCACTGCACGACGCGGCGGGCCATCGGCTACACCACCGTCAGCGGAAGGGAACGTCGCTCCTCGAATACGAAGGTGACGCCCTGGCTGAATTTGGTGACCTCCACCTCGGGAGAGTCCTTGGCAGCGGTGTCGGTCTTCTCGAACTCGGCGGTCCAGTCGTCGCCGGTTCCAGAGATCCGCACCGCGATATGCGGGTCGACCGCGGTGGCGATGGCCTGCAGCGGTGCGGGTGAAGCCGGGGAGCACAGCGACACCCAGGAGCCGTCGTCGTGTGACGGCGAGGGGTGGACATGCAGACGGCCGCCTTCGATCTCGGCGACGACATACCCGGCGGGATTGAACAGCGGGTGCAGTTCGAGAACCTTGGCCAAACCGTCAAAGTCGTTGGACAGCTTGAGGGCTCGCTTGATCCGTTCGGTCGCCACGCCGGCGATGCCGGTGAGCTGCTTAGTGCAGATGTCGGTGGCCAGCTGGGTGTTGTCACCGGCGCGGGCCCGGACCGCAATACCGAACGACAGGTTCAGCAGGTGCATCTGCAGCACCACCTCGTCGGCGATGCGTACCAGAGCGGAGTGCGAGAACGCCCCGAAATCGACGTCGGACAGCAGGGCGCCCGAGTAGTCGGCCTGGCCCTCATCGTCCGGATCGATCGGCCCGAGCTCCCAATTGGCGGCCTGTGTTTGCGCCACGACGGCGAGGGCCGGGATGCCCGTCACCTCGGGGTAGGACTCGTCGATGATGACAGTCCAAGCGCAGTGCGGCGTGCGGTCCGCGGGAGTGCGCGGCGGGCGGTGGATCGGGCGCACCTGAGCCCTGGCGTTGGTCGCGACGGCGGTGGCGTCGAAGGTGGGGTCCTCGATGTCGTGGCACATGCCCTTGACGTACTCCGGCCCCATCGGCTCGACGTCGAGCAGGGCACCGCAGTGGTCGAGGTGGAACTCGCCGTGCCAGCGGTCGTGGACGGTGTAGCGGAAGTCCATGAACTGCGGCGGGGCGCCGATGTCGAGCTGCAGGCCTTTGAAGATGGTGATGATGTCGGTGCCCTCGTACTTCAGGGCCTTCTGCATGCGCCTGGTGTAGAGCGGGCTGGCACCGGCCCATTCCTCGATGGCGATCTGGAGCATTTCGGGCCGGCCAAAGGACTGGATGCACCAGGCCATGCCGGAGCGATCGATCATTTGCCCGATCAGCAGTAATTCGGGTACGAGGACGGCAAGTTCCGCCCGGGACAACTGGGCGTATCGACTGAGGGGCTGGCTCACAATGCGAAACATAGTCGGGTCAATGTTATAAAGTCAACGATGTGAAGGCGCTCGGCACTCCTCCCACCCGCCAGACCCAGTCGCCGCGCAAACGGGGCGATGACACCAGGGCGATGATCATCGACGAGACGGTCCGCTGCGTGGTCGAGGAGGGGTTTCTGGCCGCGACCGCCAAGCATGTCGCCGAGCGCGCCGGCGTCACCTGGGGAGTGATTCAGTATCACTTCGGGGACCGCAACGGTCTGCTGATGGCGGTGGTCGACGAAGGCGTCGCCGGGCTACTCAAGAGTCTCGGCGAGGCCGACGTCGCCGATCTCGCGTTGCGGGAGCGGATCGAAGTTGTCGTCGATACCGCATTCCGCTGTTACAGCAGCCCAACGTCGTTGGCTGCGTTCGAAATTCTGCGCGCCACCCGCGGCACCCTCGGCGACAGCGCGAAACGCCACCTGCTGGAGATGAACACGGCGATCAACCAGCTTGGCCGGCTCATCTCGGATGATCCCGTTGTGGCGGAAGTCATTTGGTCGTCGCTGCGCGGAATGGTGCTGGTCGAGATGATCGTCGACTCGCACTTCGAGTGGCAGCGTGAGCGTCAGCTATTGGTCGACATGGTCACCCGCTATTTGCAGGACTGAGGCTCGCCACTCGAGCGCGCTCAGCGAAACCGATCACACCTCACATCGGCCGTGCTGGCCGTCACACGACTCTTGGGTATCGAGCTGGGAAAACGGGCGCTGTAGCCAAACTCACACGGCCAAAGTTGATTTACGCGAAATTAACAACAACGATCGAGTGGTTCCCCAAGCTGGCGATCCCAGAATGCGGAACGTCGATAGCGAACACACCCCTGAAGAACCGGGGGTTATCTAGGAGTTGAGAACACAATGTCGATTGCGCAGTTTCGCAACGATATGAAGCGGGCCATGACCCGCCGTCGTCTGTACGCACGCATCAACGCGCTGCCCCCGTCAACGGTTCGCGAGGAACTCGTGGCCATCGCGCAGCGATACGAAGACGCCGGTCGCTAACCAGCGGCCGTTGAGTTGACGACGCGTTGCGTCAGCTCGCTAATAACCTGCGCGGCTAAGCGTTTCCAGCGGACGCCTGCAGTCGCGAGGCGATGGTGACCACTCGCCGTGCCAGATGATCAAGGGCAGCCGCAGTAGCCTCGTCGATTTCATTCTTGTTCTCTGGGCCGGTGATATGGCTGACTCCGTAGGGGTTGCCGTCACTGAACTTGATCGGATCGGTGTAGCCGGGCGGCACAAGAATGCCACCGAAGTGCATCAATGTGATGTACAGGGCGAGAAGGGTCGTCTCTTGACCGCCGTGGGCAGTCTGCGAAGACGTGAACGCGGCGTAGACCTTGTCGGCGAGCTTGCCCTGAGCCCACAAGCCGCCCAGTGAGTCGATGAATGTGCGGAATTGCGATGCGGGAGAGCCAAATCGGGTGGGAGTGCCGAAGATGACTGCGTCGGCCCAGACGATATCGTCGCCGGAGGCAGCGGGCTCGTCCTTCGTCGCTTCGTAGTTAGCCGTCCAGGCGGGGTTCTGGGCGAAGGACGCGGGGTCGCGGGTCTCGGTGATGTGCCGAAGGCGCACTTCGGCTCCCGCCGATTCTGCCGCTGCGACGACCTTGTCGGCCATCGCTTTGCCGTGACCGGTGGCCGAATAGTAGATGACCGACAGCTTTGTCATGTCGTTTCCTCTTTCTCCTCGGGGAACAGTTTTCGCGTGGCCGCGCCGGCCACGACACCGATAGCGATCAGCGCGATACCCACGCCCGCCGAGAACGAATCGCTGACCCAGCCGGCGACACCGATACCGATACCGAAACCCGGCAGCCAATCCAACAGATGGCCGAAAGATGCTGCGGATTGGACGGTTTCGCCGCGTGCGGCCAGGAATCTTGCCCGCGCATAGCCCGGGTAGAAGTCGGTGATGGCGACGGCAGCCAGGGTGACGGCGAGCTGCACGATCCAGCCCGTCCAGAAGTTATCGCCGTCGTGCAAGACGGCGTCGCCGAACGAGCCGACGAGCGTGTTGATTACAAACGCACCGGCCCACACCGCAGTCAGGATGTAGTTGACGCGGACGAACAGCGGGCTGTTCCAGTGCTCGGGGTCAACGGTGTCGCGGGCGTAGGCGATCGTGAAAGGCTTCCGGATCACGAGGGTGGCCAGGGCGTAGGCGGCCAGAGCGCCATTGGTGATCTCGCCGGCCCACAGTTCCAGGGTGCTGATCAGCGCTGAGGAGCCGAAGATGCCCAAGCCGACGAAGACGGCGAACACCACGGCACCGAACACTTCCAGCGAGTGGACCTTGATGCCGCGTCGGCTGCCCGCCCACATCACGATGAGGGTGAGGGTCAGCGACGCGGCCGCAGACTGCCCGAAGCGGCCCGGTCCCGACATGATGGCCATCAGGACCCAGGGGGCGATACCGGACAACGGCGAGCGTAGGAAGCCGTCGATGAAGTTGGTCTGTTGGACGGTGGCATCGCGCTCACCGGCCCCAGGTTGCTCCGGCTCAGACATCGGCGCTCCTGATTGTTGGATCCCTCAGCCTTGGAACATTGTCACCGGGACAAGTCTCCCCGTCGAGACATTCGGTGTGCTGCAATGACCGACATGGCTGATGCGGAAGCAATCGAAGCAATCAAACAGGTGAAGTACCGCTACATGCGGGCGCTGGACACCAAGCATTGGGACGACTTCGCCGACACCCTGACCGAGGACATCATCGGTGATTACGGCTCGTCGCTGGGCGAGGAGCATCACTTCACCAACCGCAAGGATCTGGTGGATTTCATGGAGAGGTCGATGCCGGCCGGCGTGCTCACCGAGCATCGCGTCACGCATCCTGAGATCTCCGTCGATGGCGACGAGGCCGAGGCCATCTGGTACTTGCAGGACCGGGTGATCGTGCCCGAGTACAACTTCATGTTGATGGGGGCGGGGTTCTACCGCGACCGCTACCGCAAGACGCCCGACGGCTGGAAGATCAGCAAGACCGGATACGACCGCACTTACGAGATCACGCAGTCGACGGAGAACCTGAACTTCAAGGCGACCGCAGGCAAGGCCGTCGCCACCACTCCGTAGTTAGCCTGCCGCCGAGCGTGTGGCTTGTCGGTGACGATCCTCCCGCGGAGTCAACGACAACCCCCACGCTCGGTGCGTTACTTCGCGACGGCGATCAAGGCGCCGGGCTGAAGCCACTGCATGATCTTGACCAAGGTGGCGTCGTCCAGAGAGACGCAGCCCGCAGTCGGACCGCCGTCGGTGGTGTGCACGAAGAAGGCGCCACCATTTCCCGGGACTCGCGCCTTGTTGACGCCCATGACGATCGCGTGGGCGTACTGCGGAATGTAGAGGTTCTCGGTGCCGCTGGCCGGGTTGGTGTCGAACGGGCAATCGGCTTTTTTACAGACCTGCATGGTGTTGTAGGTCGGGCTCTTCATATCGCCGTCCCACCAATAGTCCGGGGTCACCTGGACGTATTGAAGGCCGCCGCCGGGGTTGGGTTTGGTGCCGAAAGCGAAGTCGAGGGTGAAGATGCCCATCGGCGTTTTCGATTCGCCGTCGTGGGATTGCTGCGCCATGCCGGCGGCGCCGACGTGAGTGGGGACGCCAACGAGGACAGGTTGCCAGCCGTCGGCACCGCGCTGCCAGACGTCCATCTTGGCCGTGGCGCCGCCGGTGCTGACGACGGAGAGCACCTGGGCGGCGTTGCCGACGTTGGCTTGGAACCAGGGAGTTTCGGCGTGGCTGGGTGGGGCTGAAGACAGCGCCAGTAGTGCCGCGCTGAAGGCAGCACAGATCGAAACGGCGGTTCGGCGCATCGATTCATGCTCCCCGTATGGCTCTGGGCAGGTCAAGTCAAGGTTGGGCCACGGTTGTGTCTGGGCCAGCTAACGATGTGTGGACAGTTGGAGAGACGTGACGTCAGTCCCGGATGCACGTGAACTGCGTGTACACGCTGGTCGGAGTGGGTATTGCAGCTGTTGGTGAATAGCGCTCCGGCAAACGCAGGGGATACCATTTTCGACATGTCACAAGCGCCGTACGGACCCGGCCCCGCAGGACCAGCTCCGTGGCAGGAACCGCCGCCTTCGGGTGGCAGCCCGTCGCGTGTGCCGACGATCATCGCGATCGTCATCGCGGTAATCGCGATTGGGGTCGCGATCGGCGCGTGGTTCCGTCCGATCCCCAACCCTGAGGCTCCCGCGGCCAAGACGTACAGCGATCAACAAGTGGCGGACGCACAAAAAGCAGTATGCGACGCCTACAGTCTAGTTCACAACGCAATTATTGTTACGAATAATAAGAGCGGTGGTTCAGATCCGACTGCCATTCTGGCTGTGGCTGCCAACGCTCGCCTTTCCGCCCATGCGGGTGGTCAATATCTGGCCGACATACTCAGTCAATATCCAGCAACACAAAGCGACCTTGCGCAAGGTATCCGCGACTTGGCGACAAATCTTGAGAAACTCACACTTGAATACCTTGGAGAAACACCCAACGCCGATCAAGACCCCTTACTGCGGAGTGCCGACGACGCAACCTCACAAATAAAGCAGCATTGCAAATGACCGATTTACCACCGGGCCAGTGGTCTGAATTGCTTGTGGGCCATCAATGGCCGGGAGTCGACTCGCTCACAACCCTTACCTCTGCACAAGAGAATCGCGGCTTAGTTGGCAGCGAGTTTGAAAGGTATGCCGACATCCTGCAGGCGATACGAACTGGCCCGCTTGGCCAACAAGAGGGGATAACGGCCGATGACGCACGCGTAAGCTTCCAGACTGGAGAGACCCAAGCAAGGGCAATCTCCGAAAGGAATGGAGTCAATCAGCAATCGTACGACGCAGCACATCGCTCGACACAGTACCTCCGCACCCAGCTGAGCGAAATCGCCCAAGACGGAAATTCGGCTATCGAAGCGATTCAGAAGTCGAAAGATCCTTTAGGGATCAAGCTAGGAAAGATTGTCGACGTCGTTATGGACTCGCAGTCACAAGCGAATAGCAGCGCAGCTAGCAGCTGTGACAACGTATTCGGTGCTGCCCAACGCGTGCTTGACAAGTCAGACGGCGGAGTTTCAGCTCGAGAGTTTGCACGCGCAAATGGAGTTGACCTCGACGGGGCATTCTCGTCGCCGAGCCGGGACCAGGTTCAAAAACAAGTCTCACAGCTCCTCAACAAATCGAATTCGACTGGCACATCAGATCCCGGCGCGGTTGGGTTCTCCGGTGCCGGTACACAGTCAGGACTGACCGGCGCGGGAAAGTCGGGGAGTTCAAACGTGACGCCCCCAAATGGTGCCGCGTCGCACTTTTCGAGTCAGTCTGGACTTTCCGGCGGCCGAGCGGCTCCTTCAGGAGCGACAAGTGCGGCCGCCCCGGGTACTACAACCGGCTTACAGACCGGCGCGACGAATTCGGGTCCTGCGCCTGCATTGAATACACGATTGGAATCGGGTTCATCCACCCCAGGCGGAGGGCTGGGCCTCACCGACAGCAGCCGAACCCCTGGGGTCACCCCTAATCCCCAGTACACAGCACCGACAGGAGTTGCGGATGTGACTTCTACACCCGGAGTGCAGGCTCCCGCTCCGGCGGCGCCAGCTCCAGGTCTAACGTCGCCAGGCCTGTCGGCAGCCCAATCTGCCCTCGCTTCCGCCCCCGCAAACCCACTCTCCCCCGAGGGCTTTGCCCAGAACTTCAACGCCGGCACGCAGACAGGCAATCCGATGTCGGCTGGTACCGAAGGGCTTTCGAACAGCGTCGCGCAATCGGTGCAGCCGCAGGCTCCGATCCACCCCGATAGCATGGCGCCGCCGCCAATGGCGACCACACCGTCGGCCGGCACACCACTCTTCGAAAATGCCCACGCCGCAAGCACCTTCGATGCGGCACAGGCCCCAGTTGCTCCCGCTCCAGACACCACTCAGACATACATGGCCGCCCCCGCGGCCCAAGCGCCCGTCATGCCGTCGACCGCCGCCCCTGCGGCTCCGGCTGGCCCGCTTCCCGCCTACGGTGCTGACCTCCGCCCGCCTGCAGCCACTGCGCCCGCGTCACCGCCACCCATGCCCTCGGCAACGTCCCCGGCATCCGCGCCCGTCCACCCGTCCAGCGGCGGTCAGCTCGGCCAGCCCGCAGTCGTCCGCCAAACGCCCGCCGCAACGCCCGTCGCCCAGGCACCCAGCGGCATCACCGAAAGTGCGGTCGCCGCAACCGGTGCAGGCGCCGTAGCCGGTGCCAGCGCCGCACAAACCCAAGCCCAGCAGCGCCTACAACGCCTGCTCGACGCCATCGCTCGTCAGGAACCCCAGCTGCGCTGGGCAATCGGTGACCGTGACGACGGCACCACCGTCCTGGCCACCGACCTCGCCAGCGGCTGGGTCCCGCCGCACATCGACATCCCCACCGGCATCACGCTGCTCGCGCCCGGCCGTCGCGACAAAACCCTCGACGCCTTACTCGGCGAGACCGCGCTGACTGCGGCGTACGCCCCCGGCCAATACCTTCCGCCCGCCGAGGCCGCCGAACCCCCGCAGACGTCCATCCGTGCCCGCGACACCGACGAGGTCCAGGACCTCGGTTGGGAACTCTCCCAGGCGACCAAGTGGCGTGACGGCCTACCCCGCCTGGCTCACACCCTGGCCAAAGCCGCGTCGACCGGCACCGGTTTTCTGGACTCCGAAGTCGAACTGCTGCGCGAACATCTCGCGACCGTCGCCCGGCAGGTCCTGACTGACTACCCCGATCACATCGACGTAGCTAAGGTCGGCAACTGGCAGCTGCTGGCGACCATCGACGCACTCATCAACAACGAAAAAACAACCGCCAACTACCACTTCGCATGGTTTCAGGCGTTGAATCTGGCACTGAAGGGAGAGGTGCACCGATGAGCGGTGGACAGCTCAACGCAGACGCAAGCCAGTACCTCGCCGCCAACGGCATGAATCTCGCGCCGCCGCCCATCAGTTCCGATCCGCTGGTCGCGGGCATGACCCCGATCGAGCAGCTGTTGCGGGTTCTCGGGCTGGCCGCCAATCTCGGTGATCCTAAAGACAACAGCGAGAGCGTCGAAGAGCACGCCAAACGTGACTCCAAGACCGCCGAAGCCGCAGCGAAGTTCCCTGCCCAGGACGAGCAGGCCAGCGGTGAGATGAAAGGCGTTGCCGGGCAAGGCCAAGCAGACCAGATGGCCCAACAGCTGCCCCAGATGGCCTCCCAACTCGCCGGTGCGTTGGCTGGTGCCATGGGTGGCGCGCTGCAACCCCTTGCCCAGATCCCCCAGCAAGTCGCGCAGGGCGCACAGCAGGCCATGCAAGCCGGCATGGGCATGATGCAGCAGGCGGGCGGCGCATCAGCTCAGCTCGACAAGGCAAGCCTCAGCGATCCGCTGGGTGAATTCGGCGAAACCCCAGGCGAATCCGGTGCCGGCGGTGGCGGGTCCGCCGTTGGCGGGGGCGGCGGAATCGGCGGCACCTCACCGACCGCGATGCTTGGCCCGCCTCCTGTCCCGTCGGCCGCTACGTCGCCGTCGTCAGCCAACACCGCCATGCCGCCGCCGCGGATGGCCACGCCGACTTCTGCTCCCGCCGGCGGCATGGGTGGCATGCCGATGATTCCCCCGGGTGCGATGCACGGCGGCGCCGGCGGCTCGGAAAAAGACGCCAAGCCCGACACCAAACGGGTGTCCGTCCCGACCGTGAAGAACGGCGCACCGGTTCAGGGCCGCATCACCACACCACCGCCGGGGCCTCAGGTCACCAAGAAGGTCGACGGCAAGCCAGTGGCCACTAAACGCATCATCCTGCCCAGCAGCAAGCCCGAGGACGAGTCGGCCGGCGACTCAAAGTCCTAAACTAGGTCCAGAATTCGTTCATCGGCTGGGCGTACTCGTCATTGTCGGTCAGTGGGGCGAGCCCCAGCGAATCTTCGATGGTGCGCTGCAAACTGTAGTGGTTGTAATAGTCGGTGGCAGTGAACGCACCCCCGCGCATACCGGCATCAATGGCGGCCTGGTTCGGGATCACGACCATGACGACGTGGTTGCCCTCATTGCCGATTCCGAACGAAATGTTGTTGTAATCCTCGTCGAAAGTCAGGAACACCGCGGTGCTCTGATTTGACGACCACAGGGCCGAATTGAAGATCGTCGTCATCTGCTGCTGGATGAACTGATCGCCGGCGGCCACGTTGTACTGATGAGTTGTCAACTGGCTCAACGCGAAATGGGCGAGTCCACTGACCGAGTCGATCGGGCCTTCCATGTTGGTGGCCTCGTCCCCGGCGAACCACACGAAATTCCCCACCGTGGAGGGATCTTGGAAATCGGTGGCCATCTGGGAGATGTCGCGGATCTGCGAATTGACCAACGTCGGATTGTTGTAGATGTCTTGGAAGGCCAGGAACGGTGTCCTATCGGTCGGCGAACTGTACCCACCGCCGCCGTCCTGATAGGCCACCCACGTCTTACCGTCGTTGACGAGTTCGTCGGCGAGGTTCGGCTCGTTGAAACAGTCTGCCGCGCAGTTGTAGTGGATCCCAAAGTCGGAACCACCGAGTATCGGGTAATAGTTCGGGTCACTCGGGTGCGTCAGGGCGTAGTAGCTCTGCGCGTAACCGTAGGAGTTGATGAGGGAGTTGATGTACGGCGCGTTGGGACTACCGACGATGTCGCCCACGCCGTGGTTCTCCATGTAGACCATGATCACGTGGTCCAGGGGCCCGACATTCGAGGCCGGCGGCGTCGGATCCGGCGGGGCTGGCACGGCATCCCCGACCGTGAACGAGAGGTTGTCGGCGTAGGCGTTGTTGTAGCTGCTCAGGATCGGGTTGTAGTCCTTGAAGGTCACGATGACCTGGGCACTGCGCGTTCCCACCGGGATCACACCGGTGGTCTGGCGCTCCTGGAAGCCGGTCTGGAACAGGCGATTTAGCGCGGTGACAGGACCGATCTGGGCGCTGCTGATGTAGGCGTTGTTGGCGTCCAGGAAGTTGACCTTGACGGTCGTCCTCGACGGGTCGAGCAGGTAGCCACCCAGATAACCGCTCAGGTCGAAGGTGACGCCGCCAGGGGTGGTGTCGATCTCATTCTGGATATCGCTGAGGTCGACGACCTGGCTGAGCGTCGACGTTGCGACGTTGCCGCCACCAAAAAACTGATTTCCGCCGTCGGGCACCGCGGTGCGCGGGAAGCCCAGGAACGCCGGCAACGTCGGGCCTGATGTCCCGAACAGCCCGGGCAGATTACGCAAGGTGCCGTACTTGATCACCGTCGGCGTACCCGTGACCGACCAGCCGGGGATGGTCACCGAGCTGTACCCGGACAACGACGGATCACCGTACTCGGCGCCCGGATTGACCAACAGGTTGTCGCTCATCACCACGCTGGTGGTGACGGGCGCGACGTCCGCGGCCTTGGGCGTGAAAGCCTGATTGAGCCCTCGGCGGACCTCGTCGGCCATCGCCACGAACATGGCCTGTGACGGCGGGGCGGGTGCTTGCGGACCGTGCTTCACCAGCTGCCCCAACTCGTCGGCCAGACCAGTGGCGACGCGGGTCAAAGTGCCGGACACCTCATCGGGCGTGGCCACCCGCGCGGCGCTGGCACTGTGTACCTGGCCCGGGCGTGCATGCGCGGTCCCTGAGGTCGCGCTCGAGTTCGACGACGGCGCCGCGTTGGCGATCGCCGGGTTCATCGTCGCCACGGCCACTCCGACCCCGAGGGTCGCCGCTAATAACCCGATGCGACCGACATACCGTGAGCACCCCATGGCGGCTCCTTCACTCGCGCGGACGTTCTTGTGATTTCACACCCGGATGCGCGGACAGGTCGCGGAATTGACAACGCCGTAGAAAAATTCGGTGAGACCTCACCGCTACGTTGGGTTGATGACATCGCGAAGCTTGCTCGAAGGTCAGGGCATCCGTCAGATCACGGGCGGGCTGGGCACGCTGGACCGTGAACTGTTCGAGGCCGTCGCCGAGTCGCCGACCGCGCTGCTCGACAAGGCAATGCCCGTCCTGACCCGCGCCGCCGACCACTCCAAGCTGTGGTTCGCCATCGCAGCGGCCCTGGTCGCGACGGGATCACCGTCGGCACGCCGCGGCGCGGGCCGTGGAGTGGTCTCGCTGGCCGTCACCAGCCTGGTCACCAACCAGGTGGCCAAGCGCGTGTGGAAGCGCCCGCGGCCCAACACCAGTCGGGTGCCCCTGGTCCGACGCGCCCGCAGGATGCCGACGTCGAACTCGCTTCCCTCCGGCCATTCGGCCAGCGCAGCCGCCTTCGCTGTCGGCGTCGGCCTGGAGAACCCGCCACTGGGGCTCGGCCTGGCCCTGCTGGCCGGCCTGGTGGGTCTGTCCCGAGTGGCCACCGGCGCGCACTATCCCGGCGACGTGTTCGCCGGCTTCGGTATCGGGGCCGCGATCGCGGTGCTGGGCGGGCGCCTGGTACCGCCGATCGTGCCGGCCAAGTTGCCGACCACCGAGCCGCTGCTCGTGGACACGCCCCAACGTCCCGACGGCGACGGCGTCGTCCTCGTCATCAACCCGGCCTCGGGCAGCGGCACCGGAACCCGCGTCATCGAGGAGGTCCGCGAGAAGCTCCCCAAGGCCGAGATCGTCGAACTCGGCGGTGATGACGACCCGGAGACCGTACTGCGGGAGGCCGCCCAGCGCGCCGAGGTGCTCGGGGTGGGTGGCGGCGACGGCACCGTGTCGTGTGCAGCCGGGGTGGCCATCGCTGCTGGAGTGCCGTTGGCGGTCTTCCCCGCCGGCACTTTCAACCACTTCGCCAAAGACATCGGCTGCGACACCGTCGAGCGCACCGTCTCGGCCATCCGCGCCGGCGACGTGTCCTGTGTGGACGTGGTTCGCCTCAACGAAGACCACCTGGTTATCAACACCGCCAGCATCGCCGCCTACCCCCAGTTCGTGCGGACCCGCGAAAAGCTCGAACACAAGATCGGCAAACCGCTGGCAGGCTTGTACGCGATGTTGCACACGCTGCGCAAGGGGACGCCGGTGCGCATCCGGTTCGACAACAAGACCATCCAGACCTCGTTGTTCTTCCTGGGCAATTCCCTTTATCTCCCATCGGGTTTCGCGCCGTCTAGGCGCACCCGCATGGACGACGGGCTCATCGACATCCGCATCCTGGAGGCCGGTCGGCGGCTGAGCACCTTGCGTATCGTCAGCGCACTGGCACTCGGCCGGCTGGAACGCAGCCCGCTCTACCACGAGATGCAGGTGCCGGAGTTCTCCTTCGAGGCTGTCGACGGTCCGACACCGCTGGCCCACGACGGCGAAGTCGAGCACGCCTTTGAGCGCGCGAGTTTCACTGCGCGCTATCGGGCGCTGCCGGTCTTCCGGCCGCGGTCCTAAGGCCGCGTGGCGGGACCACGCGCAGGCACAGCAGGTAAAACAAGTAGCCGAGCGCCCACCCGGCCACCACGTCCGATGGGTGATGGACGTTGAGCACCACCCGCGCCACACCGACCACCACGACCAGCACACCGCCCAGACCGGCAAGTACCGTGCGGATTCGGGTTGTGAGGCTGGGCCACAACACCGTGAGCAGGGCCAAGACACCGACCATCGCCCCCAGGGCATGCCCGGACGGAAACGACGTCGATGCCGCGGATACCAGTGCCGTCGCTGGACGCGGCCGGCCCGTGACGGATTTGGCTCCCTCAGCCAGAAATCCCATCAAGCCGATGCTGATCATCAAGAACAGCGCCGACGCCACATTGCGACGAACGAGCGCCACGATGAGCAGCACCAGGCCGACCACTCGAAAACCGCTCGGCCCGAACAGGACGCAAAACACCACCCAGAACGACACCCATCCGGGGTGGGCGGTGCCGAAATCGTGGAATGGACGCAACAGGTGCATGTCGACGGCACACAGCCACGCCCAGTTCTGGGCATAGCCGACCCACATCGCCGCATACACGAGCGCGGCAACTACGGCTGTGGTGATCAGCCAGGATTTTCTCGCTACCATCCCTACTTCAGTACCAGCACGGTCTGGCACGATCGTCGGCATGGCCATATTCCTGCGCCGTTTGTTCGGGATCGGCAAGCTTCCGCGTGACATGCGCGAGCAATTCGACAGCGAGGGCATCATCTACCTGGCCGAATACGTTGCGGTGAGCCGCCGTTTCAGCGGCAAGGTGCCCGGTCTGCGTGCCAGCGGCAGTTTCGCGAGTTACGTGGGTTCGCTGGTGTTTACTTCGCAGCGCGCGGTTGCGACTTTGTCGAGCGTGCCCAAGGTCGCCGGGCGCACGATGGACGTCCGGTGGAGTGATCCGCAACAGGGTTCTGTGACGGCTGAAATATCCGGCAGGGGAGTGAGTTTGGAAGTCGATGTCGCCGCCGTCGATTCCCAGTTCAGCGGCCAGCTCTCACTGACCTACAAAGCCGACATTCCTGAAGATGTGCTGAGCCGGCTGCCCATAAGGCACCTCGAGTTCGACGTACCCCCTGAATACGTCTACCGCGCAGTGGAAGTGCCCCACAACCCGTGATCGATGCCGTTGTTGCGCTAAATTCCGCGTGTGGATAACCCTTGTAAGGGATGTCGGGTGTAGGCAGGGTCACTCGGAGGGGCAAGCTAGACCCCACGAACCGAACGGAGGCAATCTGCGTGAGCCAGCCCCAGCGCGACAACCTGTTGATCGTCCACTGGCATGACCTGGGCCGTAGCCTGGGTGTCTACGGATATCCAGGGGTGTCGAGCCCACGCTTGGACCAGCTGGCCGCCGAGGGCATCCTGTTCACCCGCGCCCACGCCACCGCGCCGCTGTGCTCACCATCGCGCGGCTCGCTGTTCACCGGCCGCTACCCGCACAGTAACGGCTTGATCGGCCTGGCTCACCACGGGTTCGAGTACCGCACCGGGGTCCGCACCCTGCCGCATATCTTGCACGACAATGGTTGGTACTCAGCACTTTTCGGCATGCAGCATGAAACGTCATTCCCAGTTCGGCTGGGGTACGACGAGTTCGACGTCTCCAATTCGTTCTGCGAATATGTCGTTGAGCAGGCTCAGAAGTGGCTCACCGAAAGCGCCCCGATCGAAGAGGGCACGCCGTTTTTGCTCACCGCCGGTTTCTTCGAGACTCACCGCCCCTATCCCCGCGACCGTTACGAACCCGCCGACAACGCAGACGTCGACGTGCCTGACTTCCTGCCGGACACCCCCGAGGTTCGCGGCGACCTCGCCGAGTTCTACGGGTCGATCGCAGTTGCCGATGCCGCGGTCGGCCGGCTTCTGGACACCCTGGCCGACACCGGGCTCGACGCCGACACCTGGGTGGTGTTCCTGACCGACCACGGCCCGGCCTTCCCCCGCGCGAAGTCCACCCTGTACGACGCCGGCACCGGCATCGCGACCATCATCCGCCCACCACGCCGGCTGCAGACCACACCGCTTGTCTACGAGGAGTTGTTCAGCGGCGTTGATCTCATGCCGACACTGCTGGAGCTGGTCGGCATCACCCCCGGCCAAGACATCGAGGGCCTCTCTCATGCGGTCAATCTGCTTACCCGGCAGGACAATCCCGACGAGGTCCGCGATCACGTCTACACCGAGAAGACCTACCACGACTCCTACGATCCGATCAGGGCGATCCGAACCAAGAAGTACAGCTACATCGAGAACTACGCGCGACGGCCCCTGCTCGATTTGCCGCTGGACATCGAGGAGAGCCCATCAGGACAGGCGGTCGAGCCGTTCATCCACGGGCCGCGCCCGGCGCGCGAGCTGTACAACCTTGAAACCGATCCCCACGAGTCGACCAACCTGCTGGGCGCTGAAACGACAGAGGAAGCCGAGATCATCGCCGACGATCTCGCGGTGCGGCTCAATGAGTGGCGGCAGAAGACGGGTGACGTCATCCCCTCCGAGTTCGCCGGAACGCGAATCGCGGCGCGCTACACCGAGACCTATTACGAGATCAACGGTCATACACTGACGAGCAGGTCCGCCATCGCCGCTGAGCGCGGACTCGACGACGAAGTTGGCTCCCAGCAATAGTTTTCGTCAGCGAGAGTTTAAAATCTGACGTCGGCGTCAGTGTCGCAGTGCGATTAGGCTTCAGCGCATGCCCGCTCATCCGACCGCCTACCTCGTGCTTGCCTCCCAGCGCAGCGGCAGCACGCTGTTGGTCGAATCACTGCGAGCCACTGGTGTGGCCGGTGAACCCCAGGAGTTCTTCCAGTACCTGCCCACCACCAGCATGTCGCCGCAGCCACGGGAGTGGTTCGCCGACACCGACGACCCGTCGATTCTGCAACTGCTCGACCCGCTGATCGAGGGCAAGCCCGATCTTGCTCCCGCCGAGATCTGGCGCGACTACATCCAGACCGTCGGCCGAACGCCCAACGGCATCTGGGGCGGCAAACTGATGTGGAACCAGACCCCCCTGCTGCTCAGCCGCGCCAAGGATCTGCCTGAGCGGTCGGGGTCGGGCCTGCTGTCGGCTATCCGCGACGTCGTCGGCAGCGACCCGGTGCTGATCCACGTCTATCGCCCCGACGTGGTGTCGCAGGCCGTGTCGTTCTGGCGCGCGGTCCAGACCAGGGTCTGGCGTGGTCGCCCCGACCCCGTGCGTGACGCCAGGGCCGAGTATCACGCCGGGGCGATCGCCCACGTGGTGCGGATGCTGCGCGCGCAGGAGGAGGGCTGGCGCACGTGGTTCAGCGAAGAGGACGTCCATCCGCTCGACGTTCCCTACCCGGTGTTGTGGCGGAATTTGACTGACGTTGTCGCACAGGTCCTCGAAGCCCTCGGCGAAGACCCCCGGTTGGCACCCGCGCCCGTCCTGGAACGCCAGGCCGACCAGCGCTCCGACGACTGGGTCGACCGCTACCGTGCCGACGCGGAACGGGAAGGCCTGCCGACATGACCACCGACACAAGCACAGTGGACACCACCCACGTCGACGAATTGCGCCTACTGGAGGCCGAATCCGTCCATATCATCCGGGAGGTCGTGGCCGAACTGCAGCGCCCGGTGCTGCTCTTCTCGGCCGGCAAGGATTCGATCGTCCTACTCCGTCTGGCGGAGAAGGCATTTCGGCCCTCTCCCCTGCCGTTCCCGGTGCTGCATGTCGACACCGGACACAACTTTGACGAGGTCATCGAATTCCGCGACCGCCGAGTCACCGGTGAGGGGCACAAGCTGATCGTTGCGTCGGTGCAGGAGTCGATCGACACCGGCCGGGTCGCCGACCCGGGTGAAGGCGCGTCGCGGAACCGCCAGCAGACCCGCACACTGCTCGATGCCCTTGAGGCGGGCGATTTCGACGCAGCGTTCGGCGGTGCGCGACGGGACGAGGAACGAGCCAGGGCCAAAGAGCGGATCCTGAGCTTCCGCGACGAGTTCGGCCAGTGGGATCCGCGCGCCCAGCGACCCGAGCCCTGGTCGCTCTACAACGGCCGCATCAAGAAGGGCGAACAGGTGCGGGTGTTCCCGCTGAGCAATTGGACCGAGTTGGACATCTGGCGTTATATCGAACTGGAGGACCTCGAACTCCCGTCGATCTACTTCGCCCACGAGCGTGAGGTTTTCGAGCGTGACGGGATCCTGCTCGCGGTGTCCGAATACACCCAACCTCAGGGCGACGAAAGCTCTGCGCTCGAGTGGGTGCGATACCGAACGGTCGGCGATCTGACCATCACCGGGGCTGTCCGTTCCAGGGCGACCGGTATCGACGGCGTCATCGCCGAAATCTCGGCCGCGACAGTGTCCGAACGCGGTGAGACCCGCGCCGACGACCGCACGTCGGCCGCTGCCATGGAAGACCGTAAACGCGAAGGCTATTTCTGATGACGACGGTGACACGTCAGCTGCTGAGGATCACCACCGCAGGCTCGGTGGACGACGGCAAGAGCACCCTGATCGGCAGGCTGCTGCACGACACCGACAGCCTGCCGCTCGATCACCTGGAGGCGGTCACCGACGAGGAAGGCGTAGCCGACCTGGCCGCGCTGTCCGATGGTCTGCGTGCCGAGCGCGAGCAGGGCATCACGATCGACGTGGCCTACCGGTTCTTTTCAACGGAAACCCGCAGCTACATCCTGGCGGACACACCGGGCCACGAGCGCTACACCCGCAACATGTTCACCGGCGCCTCCAACGCGCACGCCGCGATCCTGCTCGTGGACGCGCGCGCCGGTGTGCTCCGGCAGACCCGCCGGCACGCCCGCATCGCCAAACTCGTCGGCATCAAGCACTTCGTGGCCACGGTCAACAAGATCGACCTCGTCGGATTCGATCAGGCTCGGTTCACCGAGGTCGAAGATCAGCTGCGGCAGCTGTCCGCGCGCCTCGGCGGCCTAAATCTGACGGTCATCCCGATAGCAGCCAAGCATGGCGACAATGTGGTGCACCGCTCCGACAAGACGCCGTGGTACGAGGGTCCGACGTTGCTGGAGTACCTCGAGCAGGTGGAGCTGGCCGCCCCGCAGGCCGAAGCGAACCGGCTTCGGCTGCCGATCCAGTGGGTGTCGCGGCCGACCGCCGAGCAGCGCCGGCGGTACACCGGGCGGCTGACGGCCGGCACCCTGACGGTCGGCGATCCGGTTATCTCCCTGCCGGCAGGGACCAGCTCGGTGGTGACCGCCGTCGACGTCCTCGACGACGCGCGCACGACTGCGGTTGCGCCGCTGTCGGTTTCGGTGGAGCTTGCCGATGATATCGATGTGGGTCGTGGTGACGTCCTGGTCAGCGGCCTCGATGAGGCATATCTGCCGAGACTGGCCCGGGAACTGGATGCCACCGTGTGCTGGTTCACCGACACCCCGTTGCGTGCCGGTGACCGGGTGGCACTCAAGCAAGGAACCAGAACTGTGCGGGCCACCGTGCAGGCATTGCACTCACGGCTCGACCCGGAGACCCTTGACGAGCTCGACGGCCCCGTCGAGCTGGCGATCAACGACATCGGTTCGATCACCCTGCGCACCAGTTCGGTTGTGGTGGCCGATCCTTACATCGAAGACCGCGACAACGGCGCGTTCATCCTGATCGACGAACACTCCAACGACACCGTCGGTGCGGGCACGATCCTCGAAGCTCGCGAGGTCAAGCCCGGCGAGCAGACCCGTAATGACATCAAATGGCATCCGTCATCGCTGGACCGCGAATATCGCTGGACGGCAACGCAACAACGCGGTGCGACGATCTGGTTCACCGGCCTTCCCGCCTCGGGTAAGTCCACTCTCGCGGTCGCCGTCGAGCGGGCTCTGGTGGAGTCCGGGCAGGTCGCGTATCTGCTCGACGGAGACAACATCCGCCACGGCCTGTCCGACGATCTGGGTTTCTCGGCCGGTGACCGCGCTGAGAACATCCGCCGGGTCGGCCATCTCACCCGGTTGTTCGCCGATTCCGGTGTGGTCGCGCTGGCGTCGTTGGTGTCACCGCTGAAGTCGGACCGCGACATCGCACGCGCCCTCAACGATGCGGCGAAGCTGCCCTTCATCGAGGTGTGGGTGGCGACGCCGTTGAGCGAGTGCGAGAAGCGAGACCCCAAGGGCCTGTACAAGCGAGCTCGCGCCGGTGAGCTCAAGGGCCTGACGGGCATCGACGGGCCCTACGAGGCACCCGAGGGCGCCGATCTGGTGGTCGACACCACCGACGCCGACATCGACGGACTCGTCAAGCAAGTCCTCGCCCTGCTCGACGAGAAGCGTCAGCCACCCACCTGAGCGACGACGAAGATCCGGCGGAACGGGAAATAGGTGCGCCCGTCGGGCCGGACCGGATAAGCCTCGTCCAGCAGCGGGATCAGCTCGGCACGGAACTGCTGCCACTGGTCGTCGGTCAGCTGATCGCGCACCGGGGTGAGCGCTGTACCGCTGATCCAGTTCAACACCGGGTTCTCCCCGCTGAGCTGGTGGATGTATGTGGTCTCCCATGCATCGACGGTGCACCCGGCGCCGGTCAGTAGCTCGGCGTACCGCATCGGCGTCTCCACCACCTTGCCGGTGCGGAAGGCGAAGTCGCCCAATATTTTCGACCACGGCTCCTGATCGGCCAGCCAGCGCAGCGCCACATGGGACGGGGCGTCGAAATTGCCGGGAACCTGAACCGCGATCCAGGCGCCGGGCTCGAGTTGACCAGCCCAGCGCACCATCAGGTCGGCCTGTCCGGGGATCCATTGCAGCGCAGCGTTGCTCAGCACGACGTCAGTCCCTGGCCGCGGCGTCCAGGCCGAGATGTCACCCCACTCGGCATCGATACCGCGCTCACGTGCGGCAGCGACCATCTCCGGCGAGCTGTCCACCGCCTCTAGCTCCGCGTCCGGCCAGCGCCGGGCCAGCTGTTCGGTGAGATTACCCGGCCCGCAGCCCAGGTCAGCCACCCGCCGCGGCGACTCGGCCCCGACCCGCGCCAAGAGATCGAAAAACGGCCGTCCGCGATGGTCGGCGAAGGCGAGGTAGATCTGCGGGTTCCACATGCCGCCACTTCACCACATCCGCCTCGATCATGAAATACACAGCGATCTCTCAGGCGCCCGAACGCGCGCTCGGCAGCGCTGTCATGCACCGTAGTTCGGTGACCGCCACCGCAGATCGCACCGAGATGGTCGGTGCGCCGGGACCAGACGCCCCGGCGCGGACCGCTCGCGTGTGGCCTGCCATCGCCCTGACCTGCCTGTTGATCGCCACCGCTGGGCTCTACCTCTGGAATTTGCCGATCAACGAGTACGGCAATACGTACTACGCGGCCGCGGCCCAATCCGGGGCCAAGAACTGGTCTGCGTGGTTCTTCGGCTCGCTGGACCCCAACAACTTCATCACCGTCGACAAGCCCCCGGCCGCGCTGTGGCTGACCGGTCTGTCGGTACGACTGTTCGGGATGAACAGCTGGGCGGTACTCGTGCCGCAGGCGCTGATGGGTGTCGGCGCCGTCGCGCTCCTCTACGCCGCCGTCCGCCGTACCATCGCCGACCCGACTCGCGGAGCCGTCGCGGGCTTGATCGCCGGCACCGTCCTGGCCCTCACGCCGGCTGCCACGTTGATGTTCCGGTACAACAATCCCGACGCACTGTTGGTGTTGCTTATGGTCGCCGCCGCCTACTTCCTGACGCGTGCGGTCGCGAGCGCGTCGTGGCGGTGGCTCGTGCTCGTCGGTGTCGCATTGGGCGTGGCATTCCTGACCAAGATGCTGGCCGGTCTGATGGTGTTGCCCGCTTTCGGCCTCGCGTATCTGCTTTTCGCACCGACGAATTGGCGTCGTCGCGCGTTGCATCTGTTGGGAGCTGCTGCGGCGCTGGTGATTTCCGGCGGCTGGTGGGTGGCGATCGTCCAGTTGTGGCCCGCCGACTCGCGCCCCTACATCGGTAGTTCGACGAACAACAATGTGCTCAATCTGGCGTTGGGGTACAACGGCGTCGACCGCATCGTCGGTGCCGGGGACACCGCGTCGCACGGGCACCGCGGCTTCTGGAGTACCCATGCCGGGGTGCTGCGCATTCTGACCGCGGAGATGGGTTACGAGGCGTCCTGGCTGATACCTGCCGCCGTGGTCGCGATCGTGGCCGTGGCCTATCTCGCGGTGCGCCGGCAACTGACCCGGATGGAGGCGGCCGGCTTCACCACATGGACCGTGTGGTTCGTCATCTGCACTGTGGTGTTCAGCTACATGACCGGCATGGTCCACCCGTACTACACCATCGCGCTCGCGCCGGCGGTGGGCGCGTTGATCGGGCTGGCGGCCGTATTGAGCAGGTCGGCGGCCGTGGCGATGGCCATAGCCGCTGCCGCGTGGGGCATCTACCTACTGCACCGCGCTGGATTGGCCTCGTCGTCGACACGCTGGCTCATCGGCGCCGGTGCCGCCCTAGGCGTGATCCTGCTGGTGGCCGCGCGGGTGAAGTGGCCGCGCCTCACCCCGGTCGCTGTGGCGGTGTCGCTATTCGCGAGCCTCGCTGGCACCGCGATGTTTTCGCTTGCAACAGCGGCCACCCCGCACAACGGATCGATCCCGAACGCGGCCCACACCGCCGACGTGTGGCCGACCGTGGGGTCTCGCTTCGGGAAGACGATCATGATCGGCGCCAGCTCCGACAACGTCGATCCCCAGTTGGCACAGCTGCTCAGCTCCACTAAAACCACGTGGTCTGCGGCTACCTCGGGGGCACAGGCCGCGGCGTCACTGGAGATCGCATCGGGTACCGCAGTCATGGCGATCGGCGGCTGGAGCGACGACCCGGTACCCACCTTGGATCAGTTCATCAGCGACGTCCACGCCGGCAAGATCGCCTACTACGTCGCGAGCGGGCGGATGCGCAGTCACGACCGTACCGGCACTCAGATCGCCCAGTGGGTAGTACAGCATTACCAACCGGTGAAGGTGGGCGGCGCGACCGTATTTCGGCTGTTGTGAGCCGCCGGTCCGGTTAGCATCCACCGAAGACGCCCCACCGTGAAAGGCCGCGACAATGCCGTCAAACGCCGATATGCCCATGCCGGTACCCGATGTTGCCGGTGCTGACGCCGGCTACGAGGGATTGCCCGACCGCTCCGACCTGACGACGATGCAGAAACTCATCGTGGATACTTCGGCCGTCGCCGACATCGGATTGCGCACGGCGATCGCCTCTCTGGTCGGGGCGTCGATGCTGCCCACTGTCGCGAAGAGCATCGTCCGCCGGTCGGACCTGCACCGCGAGCGCGGCAACCTCGAGTTCTACGCCGAACTCGCCGCCCGCCAGGATCCGGCCCTGTCGTTTCCCGCTCCTACCGTGCTGCCGACGGTCTCGACCCGGCCGGCTAACCCGGTGGCGCAGTACATCGCCCACGGCAACGTTCAGAACATGCGGTTCGACAGCAGCTTCGAGCCGGTCAACCCGAAGATGCGCAAGCAGTGGAAACGGCTGGAGCGCAACAATGTCGTGTGGGCCCAACACTGGCGCCACGGCGATGGTCCCCGGCCGACGCTGTGTGTGATCCACGGCTTCTTGGGGTCGCCGTATCTGTTCAACGGGCTGTTCTTCTCGCTGCCGTGGTTTTACCGGACCGGATACGACGTGCTGCTCTACACCCTGCCCTTCCACGGCCGACGAGCCGAAAAGGGCTCCCCGTTCAGCGGTTACGGCTTCTTCTCCCAGGGCATGGCCGGGTTCGCTGAAACCATGGCGCAGGCCGTGCACGACTTCCGCTCCGTGATGGACTGGCTGCGTGACACCGGCGTGGAACGCATTGCGCTGACTGGAATGTCGTTGGGCGGCTACACATCAGCGCTGGTCGCCTCCGCCGACGACCGGCTCGAAGCGGTGATCCCCAACGTCCCGGTGGTGACGCCCGAGCGGACCTTCGACGAGTGGTGGCCGGCCAACAAGCTGATCGAATTGGGCCGCACGTTCGGCACTATTAGCCGCGAGGACTCGGCTGCGGCGTCGGCGTATCACTGCGCGCTGAACTACGCTCCGCTGGTGCCGCGGGATCGGCGACTCATCATCACCGGTCTCGGCGACCGGCTGGCGCCACCCGAACAATCCGAAGCTCTGTGGGAACACTGGGATCGTTGTGCGCTGCACTGGTTCCCGGGTAACCACATCCTGCATGTGAGTCAGCCGGAGTATCTGCGCCGCATCAACAGGTTCCTGCGGCCGTTCATGTGGGACTAGCCCTTGACGGCACGCACCAGGTTGACGCTGGCCAGCATGTTGGCCGCCTCAGCGTCGGCGGAGTCCGCGGAGCGGCCGACGTCCGCGAGGTAGTCCAGTAGCGTGGTCTCCTCGGCGCTCCACCCGCGCTCGGCGAACCACTGCGCAGCAGGCGCATGCTGCTCGTTGTACACGAGCTGCCACCACTGGCCGCGCTCGTTGTCGGCGGCCTTGGCTTCCTGGACTTTCGCCTGGAACACGTCACGATCCATCGGCCTGCCCTCCTCGACCGCGAGGTGGCTACCCGAGCTCGCAAACGAGTCGATACCGGCGAACAACTGCTCTTGTGCGCTGGCAGGCAGGTAGATCAGCAGCCCTTCGGCAATCCACGCCGAAGGCTCGTCGGAGCGAAACCCGCTGTCCCGTAACGCCTGTGGCCAGTCATCGCGGAGATCGACCGCGATCTCGCGGCGCTCGGCGGTCGCGGAGGCGCTATGTGCCGCCAACGTGTCGCGCTTGAATTCCAGCACCTGCGGCTGATCAAGCTCGTAGACGACCGTGCCGGCCGGCCAGTCCAACCGGTAACCGCGGGAATCCAAACCCGCTGCCAGCAGAACGATCTGGCGCACACCCGCCTGTGCGGCGCGGCGAAAGTACGTGTCGAAGTAGCGGGTCCGCGCGGCCTGGAACGTGACGAAGTGCCGGCCGAAGCCCTCGGACTTCAATGGGTGATCGGGCGCCTCACCGTCGACCACCGCGGCCCACGGACCACCCGCCGCACGGCAGAAGATCTCCGCGAACTTGTCGACGGCCAGTGGATCGAGCTTCTGCGCTTCCAGTGCCCGGGCGGCCGCGACGAACAATGCCGTCGAGCCGACACTGGTGGTGATGTCCCAGGTGTCGTTGTCAGTTCGCACCACCGCGAGGGTACCCGCCGATTCTGGCAGGGCTCACACCAACGGACGGCCGGTGCGGATCCGCCAATCCAGATCGCGCAGCAGCATATTGAACGGAAATTCGCGGATGAACCTCGGCGCGAGGTTATTGAAGAATCGGATGACCGCCATCAGTCGGTCGAACGTGCGCTGCTTGTCCGCGTTCCATTCGAACCGCATTTCGTCGCGGAAACGCTGCGGCAGGAACCCGGTGGTGACCAGGAGATTGAACCCCTCGTGGGCCCGTTGTACCGGTCCCGGCAGCCGGACACCGCGCAGCCGCGACACCGCAAAGGGATACAAGTACTCGCGCATCGTGTCGTCGATGTGCACCTTCTCAAGCGACTCCTGCCAATACCGATCAAAGGCGGCCCGATCGGCCGGCCACATCTCGGCAGGTACCTGCAGCGTGGTGGCCAGCGCCGAACTGTCGCGGTAATGCCGGTCGGCGGTCTCGTCGTCCATCTCACCGATGAAGACCCGGGCAATGTCGACCCCGCCCTTGTAAAGACAGGCGGCCACCCAGAGCTGCAGGTCCTTATCGAACGCGTTGTACTGGACCGGGCTCTCAGGCGTCGAGTACACCTGGGCGTGCGACTTGTTGACCGCCCGCCGGTACGCCTTCTTCTGCTCCTCGGTGCCACGGGTCGCGACCGCGAGGTAGGTGAACGCAGTCCGGGCCCGCTTAACCGGGTGCCGGTCGGCCCGCCCACTCTCGACCCGGCTCTCCTTCACGCCATAGCCGACGCCGGGCCGGGCCAGTTCCATGATCACGTTTGCCGCGCCGGCCAACAGCGCTACACCCATCAATCCGTCGTCGAAACCAGGACCCCACCTGCGGTGACGCCCGGCCGGCAGGGGTGGCGCGCTCACGGCCCGGTCGACGTGGCTGACGGGTTCACGGATCGCCACTGCACGCCACCTATCGGGTTGAAATCTGACAACGAATGTTTCCCAATATTGCCGCCCTGGCCGCGGCAATGTCAATATGGGCTGATGACCCAGGCTCGCCCCTACGGCGGCGTGGACGCCGCCGATCGACTGGCCCGGCGCCGGGCCCGTCTGCTGGAGGCTGGGCTGGAACTGCTGGGCAGCTATGTCGACCCGGCTGAGCTCACCGTTCGCGGTATCTGCCGGGAGGCCGGCGTCGCCACTCGCTACTTCTACGAGAGCTTCACCGACAAGGACGAGTTCGTTGCGGCGGTCTTCGAGTGGGTGGTGGCCGGGCTCGCCGCCACCACCCAGGCGGCAGTCGCGACCGCCCCAGCGGAGGCACAGAACCGCGCGGCCATGGCCAACATCGTGCGAACCATCGAGCTTGACCCCCGGGTCGGGCGACTGATGTTCAGTTCGCAGCTGTCCAACGCCACGGTGGTCCGTAAACGACAGGAGTCCGGCGCGTTGTTCGCGATGCTGTCGGGTCAGCACGTCGAGGCGACTTTGCACCGGCCGGCCAACGACCGGATCAAGGCGTTCGCGCACTTCGTCGTCGGTGGCGTCGGTCAGACCATCAGCGCCTGGCTGGGCGGTGCCATCAGGCTGACACCGGACGAACTCGTCGATCAGCTCACCGCGATCCTCGACGATCTCGGCGAGCCGCGACTGTTCCGCGACTAGTCAGACCAGGTAGTAGAGCGGATCGCGGTGCTGCTCTCCGTTGGTCTCGACATGCGCGGATTCGGATGGTGGGACGCCGATCTTGGACCTGGCATAACGCACCGCCCGCAGTGTCGCGGAGTACTCCTCGGCCTCCTCGGGGAACACCTGCTCAGCCGGAAACCAGTCGTCAAAACCGCTCTTACGCAAAAGTTTCAGCGTGTCGGGACGCACGCCCGCGAGCAAGATCGCCACCCGGGTGCCGCCGTGCTCGCGACCGTCCTCTTCGCGCAGGAACTGCTCCAGCCGCTCGATGCACACGGCATCGGGGTTCCGTACTCGCTTGAGCCGCAAGATGACAAACGGAAGCTGCTGCGACCTGATCCGGGCGCGCAGTGTGTCGAGATACCGATCGAGTTCCGGGGCCGCGCCGAAGAACAGCTCGCCTTCCAGGTCGTAGATGACCAATGACGAATCTTCCGGGTCATCGCTGAGGCGCTCACGCACCACGCGGTCCTGTGTCACCGTCAGTTCGGCGGCTTTGAGCTTCGCCGCACGCGGCACGAACAGGACGATGGACAACGCGATCCCGAGCAGCACCGCCTTGTCCAGGTCGATCAGCACGCCGGTGAGGGCCGTGATCACGACGAGCCCGGCGTCATAGCGCGATGACTTGACCGTCGTGATCAGCCGCCTGAAGTCGACGAGACGGACTGCGGTGACCAACAGCAACCCGGCCAGGGCTGATTCGGGAACGTAGTGCAGCAAGGGAGCGAAGAGCAGCAACGCGACCGCGACCGCCGCTGCGGACACGATTCCGGAGAACCGGGTCAGGGCACCCGCCTGGAAGTTGATCGCAGACCGGGACAGCGAGCCGGACCCCGGCAGGCTCTGGAAGAAGCCGCCAACCAGGTTCGCCAGACCCTCCGCGAGAATCTGCCGGTTGTAGTCGATCTTCTGTTGCGACTGGTGGGCAATGGCTTTCGCGATCGACAACGCCTCGATCAGACCGATGAAGGCAATCGCCAACGCACCTTGAGACAGCTGGGCGAGCGACCCGAGATCCAGCGACGGAATGTGTGGCGAAGGCAGGCTTTGAGGAACCCTCGCGGCGAGCGCCACGGCCGTCTTTCCGCCCTTGCCCGCGGTTGACCACCCCGCCGCATAAGCGATCACCGCCGCGACGACAAGTACCGTCAGCAGGTCGATCTGCGGCAAGCCGAAGCGCCGCACCAGTTTCCGGAGGACGACGGCCAGAACAACGGCTGTGACGCTCAGAAAGACTGCCCGCAGATTGATCGGGTCACCGTGAAACACGGTGAGGTACAGGCGCTCCAGCACCTGCATGTGAGCGTTGCCCTTGTTCTTCACGCCGAGCGCGTTGGAGATCTGACCGATCGCCAGCAGAAAGGCCGCCGCGGCCATGAACCCGATGATGACCGACTCGGAGATGTATCGCGTCAGGTCGCCGAGTTTGAACACGGCGATAAGAATCTGGAACGTCCCGGCCAGAATCCCCAGCACGAAAAGCGCTTCGAACAACACGGTCCGGTTTTCCGGATCGATGAACGCCAGCGAGCTGAACACGAGCAGCGAGATCGCGCTCGTCGGTCCGTTGATCAGGTGCGACGACGAGCCGAAGATCGAGGCGATCGTTGTGACGACTATCGCGGAGTAGACACCGTATTTGGGATCCACACCCGCGATGAGGGCATACGCGATGCCTTGCGGCAGCGCCACCGCGGCGACGGTCAGACCCGCCACCACATCGCGACGGCCGGTAGCCCAGCCGTAATTCAGCGACACACTCACGCTCCGCCCCTTCCCAGGCCGGTGGAGATCGAATGACCGGACAACGCGGCCGGCACCGAAGCCGAGACAACGTCATAGATGCCGTTTGCGCCGAAGAAGCGTTGCCGCGCGTCGTCCCAATCCTTGGCGATGGCGGTGACGGGGAAGAGCGCCAGATTCGGTAGGCGGTCGGAGTGCTTGGCCAGAATGGCCGGGTTCGCCGGCCGATACCCGTACTGCGCGAACACTTCCTGCGCGGCATCGGTGAAGAGATAGTTGAGGTACGCCTTGGCATACGAGGCCGTCTTCGCATTGGTGTCGTTGGCGTCAACCCACGCGACAGCCGGCTCGGCGAGAAGACTCACCGGCGGGTAGACGACCTCCAGCGCGCCCTTGCTGTCCGCTGCCTCACGCAAGGCTTCGTTCTCCCAGGCCAGCTGGACGTCGCCGATCTGCCGGTCGGCGAAGCTCTGAGCAGAGGTCCTGGCCCCTTCGTCGAGCACCGCCACGTGCCGGTACAACGACTTCAAGTAATCCAGCGCTTGCTCTTCTGTGCCGCCTCGAGTGGTGACCGCACCCCACCCGGCCAGCACGGTCAACTGGCCGTTGCCCGAGGTACGTGGGTCGGGAGTCACCACCGCGACGTCGCCGTTGATGAGGTCCGGCCAGTCGTGGATGCCCTTCGGGTTCCCTTTTCGGACGACGAACACGATCGTCGAGGTATACGGCACCGAGTTGTGCGGCAGCCGCTGCCGCCAGTCAGGTTGGATCAAGCCACGTTTGCGCAACGCGTCGACATCGCTGATCAGGGCCAGCGAGACCACGTTGGCCTTCTGTGAACCGTCGATGACAGCGCGCGCTTGACGACCCGAGCCGCCGTGGGATTGATTGATGACGAGGTTGACGCCCGTCTGGTTGCGGTACTGCTCGACGAACGCCTTGTCGAGCGCGGCGTACACCTCGCGAGTCGGGTCGTAGGACACGTTGAGGATCTGATTCGGGGCGTCGTCGGGCAGGTTCTTCACCACGAGTAGAACCGATGCCACGACAATGGCGATGACACCGACGACGTTCAGCCAGGGCACCCGCCTGAATCGCCTCGGGCGATCCGGCCCGCCTTCCGACGCCTCTGCCATCGGCCACTCCTTGCCTTGCGAGAACTACCTCGTCACTTGAGTGAGGGGAAACTAGCCTCGATCCGGCGGTGAAGCACCTGCGGACAAGCTGGCAATGCGCTTAGGATGGCTTCTGAACTGCGACTTCGGTGTCCCCGCTTAAACAATCACTGCGCTCCGAAAGCATTTGCGGATCGCAACCCACCGGTTCGACGGGATTCTAGAGAGTCGCAGGCAGTCTGCGGTCGGCCGCGGTCTTGGGCGCGATCACGGCCTCGTTGTCAGTGAATTCTCTTGTCCAACAGGCGAACTCAAGAACGATTCCATCAGGGTCGAGGAAGTAGAACGATCGGACATACACCCCGGGGTGAAGCTCACGCGTGGACTGCCGGGGGCTGTTGTCATGGTTGAGCACCGGCCCGACCCGCACGCCCTTCTCCTTGAGGCGACGACGGTACTCGTCAAACTTCTCGGCGGGCACGTGGAAGGCGAGGTGGTTCATCGACCCCACCGCACTGACGATCGAACCCAGCCCGGGCAGTGCCGCGGGCATCGTGCTGCCCACCGCGCCGTCTGGAGCCTCGGCGAACCAGAAGAACGCGACGCAGTCCCCGTTGCCGGCGTCGAAAAAGAAATGCTGGCCCATGTTGTCGGGCAGATCGAGCGACTTGATCAGCGGCATACCCAGCACGTTCGAATAGAAGTCGACGGTGCGCTCCATGTCGGCGCAGACCAGCGCGACGTGGTTGATACCGCCGAGCTCGAATTCGGGATTGGTGTTGTGCGGCTTGATCATGATGTGCTCCCAGAGATCCTGGCCAACTCTCGTGATCGAACCTAACACCGGATTCAGGCGTGGACGGCGACGCCGGCGAATATCGTCTCTCCTCAGCGATCAATGGCAAGGAGGCCCCCGAGCATGCCAACCCCCGGAGTCGTCCGCGAGTTCATCGGGGTGCCGTCCCCGACCGCGCACCGGGCCGGCGCCGGCGGACATCCCTGCCAAGGCCTCTACTACCGGGGGGTGGGCCGCAAGCCCAAGGTCGCCGTCATCGCCACCCACTATCAGATCGACTTCTCCGAGCACTACCTCGCCGACTACCTGGCCACCCGCGGCGTCGGCTTTCTCGGCTGGAACACCCGCTTTCGGGGTTTCGAGAGCAGCTTCCTGCTCGACCACGCCTTGGTCGACATCGGCGTCGGTGTGCGCTGGCTGCGCGAATTCCAGGGTGTGGAAACAGTGGTATTGCTGGGCAATTCGGGCGGCGGCTCGCTGATGGCCGCCTACCAGTCACAGGCCCTCGACCCCAATGTGACGCCGCTGGAAGGGATGCGGGCCGCCGCCGGGCTGAACGAGCTGCCACCGGCCGACGGATACATCGCGAGCGCGGCGCACCCCGGGCGCCCCGAGGTGCTGACCGCCTGGATGGACGCTTCCGTCGTCGACGAAAACGACCCGGTGGCCAGCGATGCCGAACTCGATCTGTTCGACGAGCGCAACGGGCCGCCGTTCTCCGCAGATTTCGTCGCCCGTTATCGGTCCGCGCAGATCGCGCGCAACCATGCCATCACCGACTGGGCCGAAACCGAGTTCAAACGGGTGCAGGCCGCCGGATACTCCGACCGGCCGTTCACGGTGCTGCGAACCTGGGCTGATCCCCGCATGGTTGACCCGTCCATCGAGCCCACCCGCCGTCAACCCAACCTCTGCTACGCGGGGGTGCCGGCCAAGGCCAACCGCTCTGCGCACGGCATCGCCGGCGCCTGCACCCTGCGCAGCTGGCTGGGCATGTGGAGCCTCAAGACCGCCCAGACCCGAGCCGAGCCGCATCTGGGCCGCGTCACCTGCCCGGCCCTGGTCATCAACGCCGACCAGGACACCGGCGTGTTCCCGTCGGACGCTCAACGGATTTTCGATGCGTTGGCGAGCACCGACAAGACGCTCTGTTCGATCGACACCGACCACTACTTCACCACCCCCGGGGCACGCAGCGAGCAGGCGGACACCATCACGAAGTGGATCGCCAAGCGGTGGCGCTGAGGGTCCTGGCGCATTTCCTGCCCGACGGCAATGTGCTGGATATCGTTGCACCGGAATCGGATTGGCTCGATGTCCGGTGGTGTCACGAAAACGACGACGAAATGCTGCACCGCGAGTTGCCCGACGCCGAGGTCATCTGGCACGTGCTTCGCCCGTTGTCAGGTGCCGAGTTACGGGACAGTCCGCGACTGCGCCTGGTACACAAGCTCGGCGCCGGGGTGAACACCATCGATGTCGAGGTGGCCACCGAATTGGGAATCGCGGTGGCCAATATGCCCGGCGCCAACGCCCCGTCGGTCGCCGAGGGCGCGCTGCTGCTGATGCTGGCGGCCCTGCGCCGACTGCCCGCCCTGGACCGCGCCACCCGGCAGGGCCGTGGCTGGCCGACCGATGCGAGCCTGGGCGAAACCGTGCGCGATATCGGCAGCTGCACCGTAGGCCTGGTGGGCTACGGCAATATCGCCAAACGCCTCGAACAGATCGTGCTCGCGATGGGCGCCACCGTTCTGCACACGAACACCCGAGACGACGGCACCGACACGTGGCGCCCGCTACCTGACCTGCTGGCCGAAAGTGACATCGTCAGCCTGCACCTTCCGTTGACCACCGCCACCGACAAGCTGATCAACCGCACCGCGCTGGCGGCGATGAAGCCGGATGCTGTGCTGGTCAACACGTCTCGCGGTGGAATCATCGACGAGCCGGCCCTGGTCGATGCACTGCGCGACGGCCGCCTGGCCGCTGCCGGACTAGATGTGTTCGCCACCGAGCCCGTCGAACCGGACAACCCGCTGCTGCGGCTCGACAACGTCGTGGTGACCCCGCACGTCACCTGGTATACCGCCGACACGATGCGGCGGTACCTTATTCACGCGGTCGATAATTGTCGCCGTCTTCGGGACGGTCGCGACCTGGTCAACGTCGTGAACGGGAGGCAGGATGTCCGTCGTATCAGCGGGTGAGAGATCACTGGAAACCCGAACGTTGCGCAAGGTCATCGTCCGCGTCGTGCCATTCCTGATGGCGCTGTACTTCGTCAACTACCTCGACCGCACCAACCTAGGCATTGCCAAAGCTGATATCAGCGAGCACCTGCAGCTCACTGCGAGCATGTTCGGACTCGCCTCGGGCATTTTCTTCATCGGCTATGTGCTGGTGGAGGTGCCGTCCAATCTGGCTCTCGAGCGTTTCGGCGCCCGCCGCTGGCTGGCCCGCATCGCGGTGTCGTGGGGAATCGTCGCGGTGGCAATCGGATTCGCCCCCAATGCGCCCACCCTGCTGGTGTTGCGATTCCTGCTCGGCGTGGCCGAAGCCGGCCTGTTCCCCGGGGTGATCTTCTATCTCACCCGCTGGTTCCCCGGTGCGTACCGGGCCAGAATGGTCGCGTTGTTCATGATGGCCAGCCCGGTCGCGGCAGCGATCGGGACTCCGGTGGCCGCCTGGATGATCCAGGCCGGCGAAGGCCTATTCGGTTTGGCCGGTTGGCAGTTCATGATGATTGGGGTCGGCCTGCCTGCGATCATCCTTGGCATCATCTGCTGGTTCTATCTCACCGACCATCCGGCCGAAGCGCACTGGCTGCAGCCCGACGAACGGCAGTGGCTGATCGATGTGCTGGCCGCCGAGGAACGTGATGTGGCCGGCGCCTTCGACTTTCCGCTGCGCCGCGCGCTGACCAGCCCACGGATTTGGGCGTTGTCTCTGGTGTACTTCGGTGTCGCCTACGGCCTTTACGCGCTCGCGTTCTTCCTGCCCTCGATCATCACGGGGTTCAAGCAGACCTTCGGCGTGCATTTGTCGATCCTGCAGGTCGGCCTGATCACCTCGGTTCCGTACACGCTGGCCGCGATCGCCATGTACCTGTGGTCGCGCCACGCCGACCGCAAGAGCGAACACGTATGGCACGTCGCGATCCCAATGGGATTGGGCGGCTTGGCGATTCCGATCGCCCTGTATCTGCACTCGCCCCTGTTGGTGATGATCCCGGTGAGCATCGCCGCCATGGGAGTCTTCAGCGCGATTCCGAGTTTCTGGGCATTGCCCGCGCAGTTCCTCACTGGCGCGGCCGCCGCCGGCGGCATCGGGCTGATCAACTCGATCGGCAACCTCGGCGGGTTCGCCGCGCCTTATGCGACCGGTGCGCTCAACGAGTTCACCGGCAACAACAAGGCCGGCATGTGGGCTGTGGGGATCTTCATGATGGTGTCGGCTGTTGTGGTGGTGGCCCTGCGCGCAACCCCTGACCGCAACCGGTAACCGGACAGGTAGCCTGACTACCAACCGACCGGTTAATAGGGAAGGCAACCCACCATGCCCATCGCCATCACGCCCGAGCACAACGACCTCGCGGACTCGGTGAAATCCCTGGTCACGCGGGTGGCTCCGTCGGAAGCCCTGCACGAAGCGCTGGAGAGCCCGATACCAAACCCGCCGCCCTACTGGAAGGCCGCCGCCGAGCAGGGCCTGCACGGACTGCACCTCGCCGAGTCCGTGGACGGCCAGGGCTTCGGCCTGCTGGAGCTGGCGATCGTGATCGCCGAGTTCGGCTATGGCGCTGTGCCGGGACCGTTCGTCCCCTCCGTGATCGCCAGCGCCCTGATCTCGGCTCACGACCCGGACGCCAAGCTGTTGAGCCAGCTGGCCACCGGGGAGCTCATCGCCACGTGCGCGTTGGAATCCGGCCTGACCGCGACCCGGCAGGCCGACACGCTGGTCATCCGCGGCGAAGCCCGCTCAGTGCCCGCCGCGGCACAAGCCTCGATCCTGGTTCTGCCGGTCGCCATCGACAGCGGTCTCGAATGGCTGATCCTCGACGCCGATCACCTGGAAATCGAACCGGTCAACTCGGTGGACCTGCTGCGCCCGGTGGCGCACGTGCGGGCCAACGCGGTCGAGGTCACCGGCGATCAGGTGCTGTCGAACCTGTCCCAGGCCGCCGGGCGGGCCATCGTCACCACGCTGCTGTCCGCAGAGGCCATCGGCATCGCCCGCTGGGCCACCGACACCGCCGCCGCCTACGCGAAGATCCGCGAACAATTCGGCCGGCCGATCGGCCAGTTCCAGGCCATCAAGCACAAGTGCGCGGAGATGATCGCCACCACCGAGCGCGCCACTGCGGCGGTCTGGGATGCCGCGCGCGCACTGGATGAGGCCGCCGAAAAGTCCTGGAAAAACGAGCAAACCTCCTACGAGTTCGCCGCGGCGGTAGCAGCGACCTTGGCGCCGGCCGCCGCCCAGCACTGCGCGCAGGACTGCATCCAAGTACACGGCGGCATCGGCTTCACCTGGGAGCACGACACCAACGTGTACTACCGACGCACCCTCGGGCTGGTCGCCGCGTTCGGACGCGCCAGCGAGTTTGCGCAGAAGGTGTTCGACACCGCGACCAGCACCGGGATGCGGGCGGTCAACATCGACCTCGACCCCGAGACCGAAAAACTCCGCGACGAGATCCGGGCGGAAGTGGCTGCACTCAAGGCAATTCCACGGGAAGAACGCAAAGTCGCGATCGCCGAGGCCGGCTGGGTCCAACCGCACCTGCCCAAGCCGTGGGGCCGGGCGGCCAAGCCGATCGAACAGATCATCATCGCCCAGGAGTTCTCCGCCGGGCACGTCAAGCGCCCGCAGATGGGCATCGCGGCCTGGTTGATCCCGTCGATCGTGGCATTCGGCAACGAGGAGCAGAAGCAGCGCTTCCTGCCGCCAACGTTCCGTGGCGAAATGATCTGGTGTCAGCTGTTTTCCGAGCCGGGCGCCGGGTCCGATCTGGCCAGCCTGACCACCAAGGCCACCAAGGTCGACGGCGGCTGGCGGATCACCGGCCAGAAAATCTGGACCACCGGCGCACAGTTCGCACAGTGGGGCGCGCTGCTGGCGCGGACCAACCCCAGCGCGCCGAAACATAATGGCATTACGTACTTCCTGCTGGACATGAAGAGCGAAGGGGTCGAGGTCAAGCCGCTGCGTGAGCTCACCGGCCACGCCATGTTCAACACCGTGTTCATCGACGACGTGTTCGTTCCCGACGAGCTGGTGCTCGGCGAGGTCGACCGCGGCTGGGAGGTTAGCCGCAATACCCTTACCGCGGAACGGGTTTCGATCGGCAGCAGTGAGCCCGGGTTCCTGGCCAACCTCGACGGATTCGTCGACTTCGTCACCGGCGGCCACTTCGATCAGATCGGTCATCACCGGGCCGGCGAACTGATCGCCGAGGGACATGCGGCCAAGCTGCTGAACCTCCGCTCCACGCTGCTGACGCTCGCCGGCGGGGATGCTATGCCGTCGGCGGCCATCTCGAAGCTGTTGTCGATGCGCACGGGTCAGGGGTACGCCGAGTTCGCGGTGTCGTCGTTCGGAATAGACGGAGCCATAGGTGATCGCGGAGCCCTAGAGGGCAAGTGGGCCGAGTGGCTGCTGGGTAGCCGGTCGACCACCATCTACGGCGGCACCTCGGAGGTGCAGCTCAACATCATCGCCGAGCGGCTGCTGGGCCTCCCCCGCGACCCGTAGGCCCTCTTTCGCTGCGGTTTGTCGGTCGGGCGAAAGGGCCGGCGCGCTATTGCACTTCGATCTCGCGCAGCTCCCGCTTGAGGATCTTGCCGGTGGGGTTGCGCGGGAGTTCGGCCAGAAACACCACCTCGCGCGGGACCTTGTAGCGCGCAAGGTGTTCGCGCACATAGTTCTTCACGGCTTCCTCGCTCAGTTCAGCTTCCTCGCGCAAGACGACGAACGCCCGTAGCCGGGCACCCCAGTCGGGGTCGTCGACGCCGAGTGCGGTCGCCTCGACGACATCGGGGTGTCCGCTGATGAGATCCTCGACCTCAGCGGGGAACACGTTCTCACCACCGGAGACGATCATCTCGTCATCCCGCCCACTGACGAACAGCAACCCGTTGTGGTCGAAATAGCCGACGTCACCGGACGACAACAGCCCGTCGATGATCTGCTTGCCGCCGCCTCCGGTGTACCCCTGGAAGGGGAAGCTGTTGCCGACGAAGATCCGGCCGACCTCACCCTGTGGCAGCTCGTTGCCGTTGTCGTCGAGGATTCTGATCTTCACGCCCTTGACGACAGGGCCGACGGTGGCCGGGTTCATCTGCAGATCTTTCGGCCCTGCGATGGTGGCCAGCGCGACTTCCGTTGAGCCGTAAAGGTTATAGATCACCGGACCGAGATCTTTCAGTGCCCGGGTGGCCAGCTCCGCGCCGAGCTGTGAGCCCGAGACGAACACGATCCGCAGCGACGACAGGTCCGGCTTGGTCTCCATGCTCTCCAGCGCGTCGAGCATCCTGGAGAGCATGACCGGCACCACCACCATCGCGGTGACCTTGTGGACGGGGATGTCTTCCAGCACGGTGGCCGGCTTGAACTTGCGGTGCAGCACCAGCGTTGAGCCCAGGGTCAGCGCGATGGTGGCGTGCAGGTAGCCCAGCGCATGGAACATCGGCGACGGCAGCGAGGTAACTTCGCCCGCGCGGAACGGCACATGCGAGAGCACGCCGCCGATCGGCGCGAGCGTCGGCGGGGTGCTCCTGGTGGCGCCCTTGGGCGTTCCGGTGGTACCGCTGGTGAGGATCACAATCGACGCCCGCCTGGTGACCTTCGGCGCCGGCGCACTGCTGCTCCGGTCGATCAGGTCGGCCAGGGTCTCGTCGGTGCTGCCCGACTGGTCGCCGGAGTCGGAGGCCGACGAATTGGCAGCGTCGGGATTCGTGCCCAATGCCCGGAGCTTGCCCAGGGGTGGCTCCGCCAGCTTCACGGCTTCGGAGTACTCGTCGTCGTAGATGATCAGCTTGGCGCCCTCGCGTTCGGAGACGTCTCTGATCTGGGGCCCGGAGAATTCCGTGTTCAGCATGATGATGCGGCCACCGACCCGCGCGACACCGTAGTTGGCGATCACGAACCAGCGGTGATTACGGGCCAGGATCGCCACCCCGTCGCCGCCCTTGACGCCCATGGCCAGCAGTCCGTTCGCCACGGCGTGGGCGGCCTCGTCGAGCTCCTTGAACGTCATCGACCCTTCGTCGTCGACGATCGCCAATTTGGTCGGCGTGCGGCGGGCGTTGAGCGCCGGAACCATGCCGATCTCGCCCCAGCGACGGATGTCGGCCACCATCGCGAGAAGGTTCTGCGGAGGCTCGAGCCGGAGCGCGCCCGACTCGATCATCTTGAACAAGTAGTGCAGCTCAGAAGAGCCGCGCTCGGCCAACTGCTGCGCCTTGGCCAACGCCTGCGAGGGCAGATCCATGAGACTGGGCATGCTTCCAACACTATGTGACGTGGGTCGCACCCAGGACAGAACGAGCGGCCTAATTACCATGGCCACATGGAGGTGAACGGCCGCGAGATCACCATCAGCCATCCCGACAAAGTGGTCTTCCCCGCGTCCGGCGGACGCGATCCGGTGACCAAAATGGACCTCGTCACCTACTACCTGGCGGTGGCCGGCGGAGCGCTGCACGGTGTCACCGACCGGCCCATGATCCTCAAGCGATTCGTCAAGGGCATCACCGAAGAGGCAATCTTCCAGAAGCGCGCCCCCGAGAAGCGGCCCGAGTGGATCGAGGTCGCCGAGTTGCGCTACGCCCGGGGAACCTCGGCCAAGGAAGCGGTTCTGCGCGAGGCGGCCGGACTGGTGTGGGCAGTCAACCTCGGGTGCGTCGATCTCAATCCGCATCCGGTCCGCTCAGGCGACCTCGACCATCCCGACGAGCTGCGGATCGACCTCGATCCGATGCCCGGTGTGCTGTGGCCGCAGATCCTGGACGTGGCCCAGGTAGCGCGCGAGGTGCTCGAGGATCACGGCCTGACGGCCTGGCCCAAGACCTCGGGATCGCGCGGCTTCCACATCTATGCCCGGATCGCGCCGCATTGGGAGTTCAAGCAGGTGCGACTGGCGGCGGAGACCGTGGCACGGGAGGTGCAGCGTCGCGCACCGGAGCTGGCGACCAGCCAGTGGTGGAAAGAGGAACGCCAGGGCGTATTCGTCGATTTCAACCAGAACGCCAAGGACCGCACCGTCGCCTCGGCCTACTCGGTGCGAGCCACCCCGGACGCCCGGGTATCCACACCGCTGACCTGGGACGAGGTGCCCGGGTGCCGCGCCGAGGAGTTCACCATCGCCACCGTTCCGTCCCGGTTCGCCGAACGCGGCGACCCCTGGGAATCCATGAACGACGCGGTCGGCTCGCTGGACGCGCTACTGCGGCTGGCCGAGGAGCTCGGGCCCGCCGAGAAACCGCCGAAGGGCAACAAGCCGCTGATCGAGATCGCGCGCACCAAGACCCGTGACGAAGCGATGGCGGCGCTCGAAGTCTGGCGCGGGCGGCACCCCGATGCCGCGCAGGCGCTCGAACCCACCGACATCCTCGTCGACGGTATGCGCGGGCCCAGTTCCATCTGGTATCGCATCCGAATCAATCTCGAACACGTGCCCGAGGCCGCGCGCCCGGCACAGGAAGAACTGCTGGCGGATTACAGCCCGTGGCAAGGGTATTCGGGGCGTCAGGGCCGGCCCTGAGCTTCCCCCGGAGCGCACACTTCACACACAGGGTGAACAAAGCAGGCGGCATTATCGTGCTGGTGAGTATCCACCCAGCTCAGTAAGGATGTCACCGTGCCCGGCGCAACTCCACCGACTCCGGCCGCCATCGCGGTCGTAACGGCGGTCGTCTACTACCTGAGTGTGTCGCTGCCTCTCGGCATCGGGATGGCCGTCGGCGCATTGGCGATCCCCGAGTCCCGAGGTGGCCTGGTATCCCGGGGCACACGCAGTCTCGCTCTGCCGGCCGCGGTCATCGTGGTCCTCGCAATCGTGCTGCAGTTCCACGCCGCGGCTCGTGTCACCGCAATGACGGTCGTCGAATACGCTGCGCTGGCACTGTCGGCCTGTGGGCTGGTGGCGATGCGATGGACGCACTCGCGGATACTGGCCAGTGGTGTCGCGATCATCGCGATACTCGCAGCGGTGATTCCCAACATCCCGTTGACGCCGATCGCACCGAACCGTATGGCGACCACCATACTGACGACCACACATCTGCTGGCCGCGATGACATGGGCGGGCGGCTTGCTCATTTTGGGCACGACAGCAATAGTGTTGCGGCGCAACGTTTCCCAAGTGTTCGATGACGATCGGGTCGCAACGGACTGGGCTCAGATCTGGGAACGATTCAGCCTGGTGGCCCTGGTCGCAGTCGGGGCCTTGATTGTCAGCGGGACCTGGCTGGCGTGGAACCATGTCGGGACGCCCAGCCAGTTCTTCACCACCTCCTACGGGCGATTCCTCGGGGTCAAACTCATCCTGGTGCTCGCGCTGCTGAGCGCGGGGGCCTACAACGTGCGAGTGCTGTTACCCAGAATCCGCGTCCTGAAGCGAGACGGCGATCAGCGAGGTCTCTTTCACCTTGCCGCACAGCACTTCCCCGCGGTCGTTCTCGGCGAAGGATTGCTCGCGATCGGGGTCCTCACCGTCGTCCCGTTCCTGCGCGGCTCGGCCCGCACTGAGGCGGGCTGGCCGAGCGCGGGGCCGTTCGACATGAGTACCTTCGCGACCGGTCTGGCGCTGATCGCCTTCGTTGCGGTGGCGATGTGGGCGGGAACCCGACGCTCGGTCAGGCCCCCTCGGCCCAGTAGGCCTGCGCTTTGATCGATGTGCGAGGGATGCGGTAGTCCTCACGCAAGATCTTGGCGACGGCGCGGGTGGTGCGGTTGTCGCAGGCAACCCATCCGAAGTGATCCTCGGCGTCGTAGGCGGCGTCGCTGACGGCTTCGACCAGCGCGGCGCCCGAGTCCCTCCGGTCGATCCAGGTGACACCCGCACTCCGGGCGACTGGCAGGTCCCGGTCGTCGTCGTGACCGGCCGCTAGGAACACTGTGGCCGGAGCGTCCCCGATCGAGTCCAGCAGCGAGTTGATCGCGGGCAAAGACGCTGTGTCACCAACGATCACGTATCCGACCGGTTCGGGTTTGGGTAGCGTGAAACTGCTGCCGAGCACTGTGGCGCCGATCGCGTCACCGGGTCGCGCCGCACAGGCCCACCGCGAGGCGATGCCGTCGTGCAACGCGAATTCGATGTCGACGGTGTCGCTCACCGAATCGGGATTCACCAGTGTGTATCCCCGCTGGTGGAGCTTTGCGCCGCCGGGGAACCACATCCGGATCCACATGGTCGGGTGAACCTGTCGATCGACCAGCATCCCGCCGGCGTCGAAGTGCAGCCGTAGGTAGTGCTCGCTGAGCTGCTCGCGACCGGTGACAGTCAGTTCGTATTCACCGGCCCGGAACAGTTTCAGCACGGTCCCCTGCCAGCCGCGCGACGGCTTGTTGTCCGCCATGGCGATTCCCTTTCTTCAGTTGAGCAGACGAATACCCGACAGCGGGTGCAACGCGGCCAGCGCGCTGGCCTGTCGACCGGGGATCGGCACCAAACCTGGCAACGGTGGCGAGGCGGCCGGTTGCTCCTCGGTGCGGATCGCTGCGCCGGCACGAACCCGATCCCGTGGCGAGGGTCCCGCGATCTCTACCACCGTCCATGCCTCGGCGGCCGCAACCGACCGCACCGCGGCAAGAGTCTCGGGCACGTCGACGGCGTAAGTGCTGAGGTGGCCGCGAGCGTCGGTGACCGACCGCCACCTCTCGCGGGCATCGGCTGCCACCAGTTCCGGTACCTGACTTGATTCGACAAGCGTTGCTGTCCAGCCGATTTCGCGTAGATGGCTGACGAGACGGCGGGCCGCGCTCTCGGCGGTCTGCCGCAGCGGAATCTGTGCCGACCTGCCCTGCAGCGCGGCCAGGTTGCGTGCTCCGCTAAAGGTCAGTCCGATCCACGTCGTGGTCGCGCCCGCCGCCGTGCGAGTGGTCACCCGCACCGAATCGCACGCCAGGCCGTAGCGATCGAGATAGCCCCCGAGTAACCCTATGGGCAGTTCGCGGTCGTGACTGTCGACTCGAATCAGCACGGTGGTGACCACGTCGGCGCCCACTGGGCGCAGATCAGCCGAAGCGGCCTGGATCATCTTGCGGTGCAACAACACCCGGATTCGTCGCGCCACGATCGTAGTGAGGTAGCTGCCCCGCCACCAGATCAATGCCAGGACCATAGTCGCGGCAGCGACGCCCAGCACCCAGGTGTCGGTGGGCGATCGCCACGGGTAGGCCAGCCCCGCCGAGACTGCGGCCAGCGCGACGACTGTGAGCCGTCCGGCGCCAGGGATGCCACTCATTCCCGTTCCTCCTTGCGTCTTCGTGCGATGACGGCGACAGCAGCGACAACGGCCGCGAGCACCGCCGTCGCGGTGAAGGCCACCGTTCGCGGGGTGTGGTCGCCCGCTGCTGACACGGCCGGTGGCGCAATGTGTTTGGTGGCCGGTACCGGTGAGGTCTCGCTACCGAGGTTCACGTTCCAGGTGAGCGCGCCGACCGGATCGAGGGTTCCGGCGCCGACCACGTTCGAGGGTGCCTGAGCGCCGTTGTGCGCGGTCGCCGTCAGCCGGCGCACCACTTCGTCGGCGTGCATGCCCGGATAGCGGCTGCGCACCAGGGCGGCCGTTCCGGCCACGTAGGCCGCAGCGAAACTGGTTCCATCCAGCGGGGCCATACCGCCGCGGCCGTCGGGCATCCCGTTGGCCAACCCTCCCGCGGCATCGTTGCTCACCGACACGATGTTCTGCCCGGGGGCGGCGACGCCCACCCACGGCCCGGACACCGTGAAATCGGTTGGCTGGCCATCGGCGGTCAGCGCCGCGACGGACAGCACATACGGCTGCCACCAGGACGGCACCGACACCGAGGTCACGCCGGCCCAATTGCGCGGGTCACCCGGGTGCGCCGGGTCGCCCAGTGGATTGGACGTGCATTCTGTCCCCGGCGTGCCGGCCATGCTGGCACCGGAATTGCCTGCGGCGGAGACGATGACGACGTCTTTGTCGATGGCGGCGTAGCGCAGCGCCGCGCCGAGCTTCTGCTGATCCGACAGCCGGTCGGGTGTCAGGCAGAACGCCGTCGAAATGTTGATGACCGTGGCCCCGAGGTCCGCGGCATGGACCACCGCGCGGGCCAGCGTGTCGATCTCGATGCCGGCCTGGACCGATGCGGCGTCCTTCCCGGCGGCGTTGGGCGAGAACCGCGGCGAGGCCTGCCGGATCGACAGCAGCCGCGCCGCCGGCGCGACGCCACTGAATCCGTCGGGACCGGGTTGTCCGCCGATGATGCCGGCGACCGCCGTTCCGTGTCCATCGCAGTCGGTCAGCCCGTCACCGGCCGACAGATAGTCACCGGCTCCGGTCACGTTGGGGAGCCGCGGGCCGGGGTGCACCCCGGTGTCGATGATGGCCACCGTCTGGCCTTCGCCACGCGAATATGCCGACGCCCCAGACAGGTTCAGCATCGTCTGGTTCGCGGGCACCGCAGCGGGGTCAGTCCCCGCCCGTATCCCGGTCGTCACGCATTCGGAGCGTTGAGCCATCCCGCCGGTCGGGCCGACACTGCCCGGTGGCGGCGGCGCCGCCGGGTCGGCGACGGGCGGGTCGACAGCGCCGGCCACCGGGGCGGTGACCAACAGCACCACCGCGGCAAACGCGGCGGTCCGCATCATCGATCGAGGACCCATGCGAAGATGCCGACCAGATAGGCCACCACCGGAATCAGCGATGCGTCGATACCGGAGGCAACGAATCCCACAAGCCGACGGACCGGCAGCGAATAGTGCTCCGCCGTCGCCATATTCGGGTTCACGGCCACCGCCACCCACGCCGCCGTCAGCGCGCCGAGGACTACGAGTGCCCACAGCGCAGCGACGAAACGCAGATCCACGGCGTACGCGACCAGCAGCCCGGCGGCCACCAAGAACGGCTGGGCGAGCAGCCAGGCTTTGCATGCCGCGGTGTCCCATACCCTGGCCCGGAGAACCGCGGCGGCCGCGGCGGCGGCCACCAGATACCAGCCCCAGCCTCCCGGGCCCTCGGCCCGGCCGGCCACGATCAACGATCCGGCCGACGATAACAGCACACCACCGGCGATCAGGCCGGTCTGGTGGGCCTCGCCGACTCGCACCCGACGGGGCAGATCGGCCAGCAGCCGCGCCGCCGGACTGGACGGAGTCGGGTCGCCGGGGGCCGGTATCACCGGCAGCGGAAACCGGGCCCACGTCGCGGCCAGCGCGGGGGCCGACACCGTGATCAATAGGGCCAGCACGATCAGTGCGCAGCCCACCGTCGACGCCGGCAACTGCCACAGGTCCGAGGCACCGGCGACCATCAGCACACCGACGCCGACAACCGCTGCCGCGGTGAACAATCCCACTCCGACTTCAGTCTGGGTGAGCACGATCAACGACCACGCCGTCACACCAGCGGCGGCCAGCATCACCGGCGATGGCCCCCACAGCCCCGGAACGGCCAGCCAGAATGCCGAAGCGATCGGCACCAGGGCCACCGCGGACACCTCGGTGGCCAGCCGAGCCGACCGGGAGCGCAGCGACAGGCCGGCGACCGCAGTGAGGGCCGCCAGGGCGCTCACCGCGTAGAGACCGATCACCGAGGCGGTCGCGGCGCGATGGGCGATGGCCACCGCGGACAGCGCCACGACGAACACCGCGACGGAGATCCGGGCTCCCACCTGCAGGCGCTGCGGCCCCCAGGGACGGTGACGGGCGGCCGAGAATATGACGGCGGCATCGGCGATGTCTTCCACCACGCCGGGCGATATCGGTCCCGCTGGAACCGGTTGCAGCGCAAGAAGATCCCCGTCGACCACGCCGACGGTGTCCAGGCTCGCGTCGACGCTGAACGGCGCACCGCCGATCGGAGCCAGGGTCATCGGGGTCGGGCCAATGGCTTCCCCGTCGCACTCCGGCTGTGGGACCAGCCGTTTCACCGCGGGCAGTATGTCGCGCAGCGGCAGCTCGGCGGGCAGGGCCACATCGGTGATCCGCCCGTATGCTAGAACGGCAACGCGTACGATCGGCAGCACCGGAGTTTCGGTCATTATTCGTTCTCTCCTCATCAGATTCTGTTGCTGGAGAAGTCGCGCGCCAATGCGGCGGCGGGGAACCAGCGTCCATCGGGCAAAGTCTCGGCGAGCCGCTCGAGGGCCAGTGTTATCGCGAACGGGGTGCCCGGCGCGTAGGTCGACAACCATTCACCGTCGGCGGCGCGCTCGGGGCCTACCAGAAGCCGGCCGGCGGCCGCGTCGACAATGCCGATCCCCACGTCACTGAGGTTTTGGGCGCCGTCATGGGCTGAGCCCGCGCGCACCTCCACATAGCTGCGCGGTCCGCTGAACACCGAGTGCACCACCGGGATCGCCGAGGGCGGTAGTCCCAAGCTCGCCAGAACGCCGTCCACATCAGCGCCGGCGCGCAGTCGTTCGTCGGCACGCACCCCCACCCGGGTCGGCAGCGCGAATTCGGCGAATCGCGCCGGGTCACGGCCCGGTAAGCCGGCAGTCACGACCTGGGCGAGGAGTGCGGGATCGCTGATGTCGAGTTCGGTGAACGTGACGAGCTCGCCGCTGCGCAACGCCACGACCGTGTCCTGCCCGCGCCGGGCCACCAGACCGCGCATCAGGTCGGAACCGGCGCCCCGCACGTAACGGAGTTCCAGCCATCGGTGCGGCGCGCACACGGTGCGCACCCACCGTGCCACCGTGGGGTCGATCCGCCCGTCCGCCGACATCACGCGCACGCGTTTCAGCTCCGTGCGCACCCGTGCGAGGGTCGCGTTCGCCTCGCACGGTTCGGTCAGGGGCGGCGTGATCGCCAGCACCCATGGAAAAGAGCCGGCGCCAACGCTTTCGGCTACGAGCCAGGCAGCATCAACGGTCAGCTCGACCGCGTTATGTGCGGCCAAGTCTCAGCCCCACTTGGCGCCTTCGGCTTGGTCGCGCGCATGCATCGACAGGGTGTTGGTCTCGTGGGTGCTGGCCATCGCCCGGTAGGCACGCACCAGCTCCTCCATGGCCAGGTTCCACTGAGCCTGCCACGCCTGATACGTGATTCCGGTGTCGCCCTGCCAGGCGCCTTGCAGGGCGGACTGCTCGGTGGCGATATCGGCGCCGACCGCCTGCAATGTCCCGGCATAGCCGGCCATATCACCGGCGTGCGCCAACATGGCCGGGTAGTTGTACATGATCTGAGACATCAGAATCCTCCGTACGTCGTGGCTGCGGCGGCGTCTTCGGCGACGTAGGTGCCGCCGGCCTCGCCGAGGTTCACCTGGGCGATATCCAGCAGTGAGTTGACCTTCGCGGCAACCTCGACGAACCGCGCGTGCGCAGCCTGGAAGGCGGCCGAAGACTCACCCTGGTGGAAGGCCTGGGCCGCCATCGCGGCCTGCTCAGCCTGGGCGATGGTGCTGCGCATCAGCGCCGTCTTCGCTCCAAACGCGGCCTCGGCGGCCACGATCTGCGGTATGTGGGCATCTAACATGCTCACGGCATTTCTCCAATCATTCTCGGTGGGAATCCGTTTCGGGTAGATCGCTCTCCCAGGTATGCGGGAGCATCGGCATCGTGGGGCGCTCGCCCAGCGGATCGGCAGCAAGCTCGGTCAGGCCGGCGGCGGCGACATCCCGACGAGTTCCGGTGCCGGCAAACCCCATCGGTCCGGCACCCATAGCCGACGACGACGTGGTCGGGTGGGTGCCCGACTCCGGCGGGGGCGCGGTGTCACTGTCGAGGTCCATGTATTCGTCGCGGTGGCCGCGGTCCTTGAGCCGCTGAGCGCGCCGACGACGGGCCCGTTCCTTGGCCTGCACCGCCGCCAGCGCGGCCGCCGCGGGCGCCGCCTCCGTGGCGACGGCCTTGTTACCGCTGCCCTCGTTCAGGGTCGGGCCCGGGTCCCCGTCGGGGTCGGGACCGGCGACGGCGTAGAAGATGCCCTGCGCCGCGGGTACCTGCGCCGCGGAGGCTGCGGAGGCGGCCGGCGCTGCGGAGGCGGCCGGCGCCGGGGCGCCCGGTGCAGGCATCGTCGGTGCGGTCGAGGAGGCGGGCCACAGGTTCGGTTGCTGCGCGGCGGGCACCGGGACCGGCCCCGGCATCGCATCGGGCACAGGCATATTCGGCTGCAGCGCCAGCAGTCCCAACAACGGCAGCGCCGCAGCGGCCAGAGCGGGCAGTAAGAGTGGTGACGCGAGCGCGAATCCCCAGGTGGTCCACCCGACGGGCTGGAGGATCGCCTGGTACAGCAGCGCCGACAGCAGCGGACCCCACGTCTGCCACGCCTGAACCGGGTTGGTCAGGAAGTCGGCGATCATCTGCTGGAGGTACTGCACCGGGTGTGTGAGGAAGTCCCAGATCTGATCCCCGTCGGGAAGCGCCTTGATGTAGGCCTCGAGCAAGTCGATGAGCGGGTTCGAATTGCTCAGTGCGGAGCCGGATTCGCTGGCCTGAGCCTGTGCCGCCGTGGAGCCGGCCGAGGCCGATGCGCTCATCGCCTCCGATCCCGGCAAGACGATCGTCGGAGCCGGTGAGGTTCGGGGTGCACCGGCGAGTGCTGTACCGGCGACGGCCTGGTAGACGCTCATCGTGGTGGCTGCCTGAATCCACATCCGCACGTAGTCGGCTTCGTTGACCGCGATCGGGATCGTGTTGATGCCGAAGAAGTTGGTGCCCAACAGCACCCCATGCACGGCGTGATTGGCGGCCAGTTCCGGCAGCGTCGGCATCGCGGCCAGCGCAGTGCTGTACGCGGCGGCGGCCGTCATCTGTTGGGCTGCCACTCCGGCGCTGTCCACACTCGCCTGCTCGAGCCAGGTCAGATAAGGGGCGTGGGCGGCGACGTACTGCTCAGCACTGGGACCTTCCCAGGCGCCGGCCTGGATTGTGGCCAGAATTTGAGTGAGTTCCGCTGCTGCGCTGGAGTATTCGGCACTCAGCGCCTGCCATGCCGACGCCGCAGCCAGCAGCTCACCGGGGCCCGGCCCGGCGCTCAACAGCGCCGAGTGCACTTCCGGTGGCGAAGCAAGCCAGATCGGCGCGGTCATCAGCCTCCCCGTGCGATCAGGTACGACATCGCGGCGGCTGCATCGGTGGTCGCGTAGCCGGCCCCCGACTCCCCGACCGCAAGACCAGATCGACCCAGTTCGGCCACGCCCTGGGTGGAGGTGGCAGCGTGATCGAGTCCCTGGGCGCTGAACCCTGCGGCAGTCTGCAGCGACACCGGGTCGGCCGCCGGGGGCACCACAGCGGTGATCACCGGCGCGGCAGCAGCGTTGGCGGCCGCCAGCCGGGCGGTGAGAGCCCCAACCGCAGCGCTGGCCGCGGCCAGCCCCTCGGGGACAATTCGTAGGGTCATGACGGGTTCTCCTCTCCGAACCGATCCTGAGTCGTGCTGTGCGCGTGGGTAAACGGATTGACGAGCTGGAGGTGGTCGACACCGTCGCTGTCGCCGAGCAGCATCGCGCGCCCGGCCGGCAACCGGGTGAACCGGTGGCCGCGGATCTTGGCTCCGTCGGCGGGGTTCCCCGACAACATCAGCACCGTTGCCTGCAGATCGCTCATGCGGCGCAGCAACGGATTGGTCATCAGAGCGTGCGCCGATCCGCCGGCCCGGCCGGTGAGGATGACGCGCAATCCGAGATCCCCTGCTGCCGAGAGCAATCCGATCAGCGGAGTCCACGGCCGGTGACCTGCATAGGGACCGCTCAACGCTGGGCCGTCGGGAATCTGATCGACATCATCGACGATCAGGTAGTGCGTGTGCGTCGCACCGGCCTGCGTACGGTAATTCCAGGACGCCAGTTCGGCGGCAGGTACGCCCGCCGGTGGCCTGCGCTCCTCGAGCAGCGCCGAAAGCCCCATCACCGCGGGGGTGACCCGGTCGATGTTGGCGCTGTACTCGTTGTCGACGAACAACGGCTCTTCGACAAGATGCAGGCGTCGGTCGAATACCGTGAACGCGACGTCCGCGGCGGTCGAGTTCTCCCGGATGGTGCGGATCAGGTGCCGCAGCAGGGTGGTCTTACCCGACCTGCTGTCACCGAACACCATCAGCAGCGGATGTTCGGCGAAGTCGTGAACGACGGCGCCCAGGTCCAACTCACGCTGTCCCAGGACGACCCGCTCGCCGCCGCGATACAGCGGCGCCACCTCGACGGGCTCGAGCACGGCCGGTAGCAGCCGCACCGGCGGCGCCTGTAGCCCCGGGTAGGCCGCGTTGATCGCCGGGATCGCGGCCATATCCGGTTCGGCGAACAGGAAATGCTCTCCCGCCATGGTCAGACCGCGACCCGGCTGATCGTGCGGCACAGATTCGGCCGGCCGTCGCAGGCTGTCGGTGACCCGCACATTGCTGTCGCGCGGGTCGGGTAGGCGCAACTCCAGGCGCAGGCCGAGACCGTCGCGCATCGCGAGCGGGACCTCCAGCCAGTTCGGTGTGGTGACCACGACGTGGATGCCGTGGGCCAGACCGGTGTTGGCCAGTTCGGTGACCACCGCCAGCAGCGGGTTACGGGTGTTGAACTGGTCGGTGTTGTCGCGACCGAACGCGTACAGATTGTCGATCAGCAGGAATACCTCGCCGTGCTGGTCCTGGTATCCGCCTTGACGACCCGCGTTGCGCTGCCGGGAGCGCAGTAGCTGTTCGAGTTCGCCGAAGGTCCGGCGGATCCGCTCGGGCTCCAGCGGTGAGGCGACGCTACCCACATGGGCCAGGCCTTCCAGTCCGCGCAGCCGTCCGCCGCCATAGTCCAGGCAGTAGAACGTGACGTCCCGTGGCGAATGCAGCCGCGCGGCCGACAGCACGAATGTCACCAGTGCTGTGGATTTTCCGGACTTCGCGCCACCGTGGAGCACCATGTTGCCCGCCGACGACGCCGCGTCGAAGACCAACGGGTCACGGCGCATGTCGAACGGGCGGTCGATCTCGCCGAGCGGCCAACGCCACTGGCGCGCTTCTACTCCGGCGCCGGCGAGCACTTCGTCCAGCGAAATCGACTCATCCAGCGGCGGAAGCCACAACGCCGGCGCCTTCGGGCCGTACTGCGCCAACTGATCGCCGATGGTGGTGATCAGCTTCCGGGGCAGCGCTGCGGGGGCGAACCCGTCGTTGGGCAACACCACGACGTCTTCGTCGAGCGCTACCGGGCCGGCCGTGAAGGCGACCGGCTCGGGTGCGGCAGGCACCACGTAGGACGTGACAGGACGTGGGGGGTCGTAGATTCCGTCGACGTAGGTGCTGCGGAATTTGATCGGTGTCGCTCCTGGTGCGGGCACAAGGAAGCCAACTCCCTTGTGCTCCTTGCCTGATTCGATGTGATATGCGTCTTCGACGCCGATGATCTGCCGTGATGCCGCCGGGCTGGCGACTTTGAGGCCGATCCGATACGAGGTGTTCTTATCGATGTCGCGGATCCGACCGATGTCGAGGGTCTGCGATGCGAACAGGATGTGGATCCGGAACGACCGGCCCTTACGGGCAACATAATCGAACAGGTCCGCGTACTCGGGGTGTTCGGCCAGCATCAGGGTGAACTCGTCGGCCACTACGAACAGTGTTGGCAGCGGTGGCAAGTCGATGCCTTTGTCTTCGGCGGCGGGGCGGGCGGCCTCGTACTCGGCAACCGAGCCGAACGCGCTACCCTGCACCAGCCGTCCGGCTTCCTTCAGCAGGTTCTCCCGCCGGGCGACCTCGCCACGCAGAGTGTCGGCGAACCGGTCGGCCAACGACTTCTTGTCGGCCATGTTCGAGATCACCGCGACCACCTGGGGGAAGTGGCGGAAGATGTCGGCTCCGGCTTCGCCCTTGAAGTCGACGTAGATCACGATGAGCCGCTCAGCCGAATGGGTTGTCAACAGCGACAACAGGATCGACATCAAGGTTTGGGACTTACCGGAGCCCGTCATACCGATCATCAAGCCGTGCGGGCCCATACCGCCTTCGGCTTCGTCCTTGAGGTCGAAGTACATCGGCACCCCGGTGGCCGTGACACCGATCGGTACCCGCAACTCCTCGTCGCGCAGCCGCGGCGCCCACACGTCGGCCACGTCGAGCGCCGACGCATCCGGAATACCCATCAGAGTGGTGAAGCTGGCACCGCGGGTGGCCGGCGAGCGAAGCCCGGTATGCGTCGGGTTGGAATCCCAGCGCGCCAGTCCGCGTGCCAGGTGCACCGCCTCGCGCAGTGACATCTGGTCCGCGCTGTCGACATAGGGTTGCCAGCCGTCGGTCTCCCAGCGCTGGATCGCCCCGCCTACGACCCGTAGGACGGGCCGTTCGGGATCGGGATACTGGCCGGGTCGGGGTCCGGAATCTGCTGCGGCCGTGTAGATCACGGTGACGCCGGAAAGACCGGTCGACAGCACCGAGTCCTCGGGCGCGTGGGCGGGATCGTCGATGAGGATCAGCAGATGACGCAACGGATCATCGGAGTCGATCCCGAACAGCGGGCGCTGCGCCAGCGCAGGCCCGATCGAGGCAATCAGCTCATCGGTGTCCGACGCCAGGTACCGCGCCGGTCCGCAGCCGTCGATCTTGCCGGCGATGTCGGTGTGCGGCAGCCACTTCAGCCAGGACCAGTCCGACTCCAACTCTGGACTGGCCAGCGCGATTCCGAGGGACGCCGCGTCGTGCCACGCGACTGCCTGGGCCAGCCAGGCGCGCAAAGCCGCTCGCACCTCCGTGGGGTCGCCGAGGACGGTGAGCCGCGAGACCGCTGTCAGATCGATGCCGCGTGGGGCGTCCCGCACAGTGCGTTGAATTTCCAGCAGCGCACGTAATGAACTGTGCGACACGGGCTCCAGGTCGACTTCGTCAGCGGTGTCCTTCACCCGCAGCGTGGTGTCCAGCGGCACGGTGTGCAGCCCCGCACGAAGCACCAGGAAGTCGGCGTCGTGGGGATCACGCTCCCACTGCCGCCGCGACCCGGGGATGGCCGCCAGCGCCGCCGGAGCAGGGTGCGACCACAGCAGCGCGGCCCGCTGCGCAGCGCCCGCGGTGCGCACGTTGTCGCGGATCATCGACAGATAACGCAGGTAGTCAGCGCGCTCCGCATCGACTTCCTCGGTGCGCATCTTGTTGTCGGTACCCCGGTAGAGCGCGGTGGCAGCCAGCAGCAGCACGAAGGGGAAGAAGAGGGTCTGTGCGGAGATCATCCGCATGCCGGTGGCGACCATCGCGACGATCATGCCGACGATCAGAATGACGATCAGGAAGGGCAGCGCCCGGCGTAGCAGCGACGGAGGCACCACCCGGGGAAGCTCGGGCGGCGCCTCGATGACGATCGCGCCCGTATGGGTTTTCGGGCCCGGAAGCCGCCGACCCGCCTCGAAAATCAGCCGGCTCATCGGGCCTCCTGCTGGACTGCTGCGGGTCCGACGGCGTCGTAGGCGACGAGGGCGTCGGCCTGGGACAGGGCCGGACCGGGGGCGAACAACGTCAACACCGACCACGGGATCGGTATCGGCGGCTGGATCAGTCCCATTGCGGCTAAGGAATTGTCGACGGTTTTGCGGTTGCCGCCGATTCCGTACCGGACCCCGGTGTCGGAGATCCAGAACAACGAGCCGGCCGGCGGGGAGGCCGACTGCTGGCCAACAGTCTGCACGAAGTAGCCGCGGCCGGGCGGTAGTGCGACCCGGGTTGCCGTACCGGGATTGGCGCTCCCGACGAGATCGACCGGACGTGCCCCGTCCTGCAGCGGCAGAACCGAGCCCGAGAGCAGAGTCAGCGAACTGGTGGCTGCGCCATCGCCTTTGGCCCACCGCGCGCAGGTCACCGGCGCGTCGGCGGCGGCGACCAATGTGACCGGCTCACCCGGGAAGGCCGACCCGTCGAGCAGCGTCGAGACCGGCATCCTGGCTACCTCATCAGCCTCGAGCTTTGGTGGCTGGGCCAGCCCATACGAATTGGCGTTGCGCAGCAGCGCCGCCAGCACGGGGCTGATGGGCTGTAATCCATCGGGTAGCACGGCGTAGTTCATCGGAGTGCCGTCGTTGCCATACGCGATCACCACGGCGCCGATCGGGGCCGCCACCGGCAGGGGATAACCCGGAGCTTGGCCTGCTTCGGGGATCTGCGGAACCCGCAGCGCCGGAGCTTCCGGTATCGCGTTGAACAGTCCGGGTGCGATTGATCGCGGGGTGGGGGTCGCGGCGGGCAGACCCAGTGCGTCGGTGACCGGCCGGTCGGCGAGGTCGATCGCACTGCGGCGGCCGTCCCACAGCAGCCAGGTTCCGTCGGTACCGCCGACAAGCACTGCGTGACCGGCGGGCAGCGCAGCGGCCCGGGCACCGCGCTGTTCCACCTGGCCGGCGATCACGGACGTGCCCTGGCCATCAGCCGGGCCGCCGGCACCGTCGCAGACCGCCCATACCGCATCGCGAGATGTGTTCTGCACCATACGTTCTGGTGCCCCCGGTATGCCGATCAAGCTTCCTCTGGCAAACTTGTCCAGCTGGTCACTGCTCACGGAGGTCGGATCGACCGGGCGCCCGACAGCCAGACGGGCCGAGGTCAGATTGAGAACCGGGTGCAGCCGGTCGTTGAGGCGAACGTAGAGCGCGGACGTGGATCGGTCCGCCAGTACCGGGTCGCCTCCCGGCACGCCACCAGGACGCAGAACCGAGAAGACGAAACAACCGAGCACCGCGGTCACCGCCAGCAGAATCCCCATCACCACCGCCCGCGACTGGCTGCGCAGCGGGTCGACCAGCATGCGGGTGTCGTGGAGGGCCAGCCCGGATGCGATGCGGCGCATGACGAATCGCCAGCCCGTGACTTGATGGCGAGTGATGAAGCCGCGCCGGTAGGTGACGCGCCCGGGGTTGTCGTTGACCGGCGTCCGCGACGAGAAAGACCGGCGAGCGTCGCTCATGAGGGCACCGTCAGACCGAGCCCACGCAGCAGCGGCACGACGGAACTGCGCACATCGGAAGCAGTGATCGTCATCATCTGCTCGTCGGTGAAGTCAGCACCGGCCAGGTCCATGTGGTCCAACCTGAATTCTCTTTCCTCCTCGGAACGTTCGACGACGTTGCGGACGAAGCGCCCGTTGCCAGCGATGTCGAGGCTGCGCCGGGCCACCCCGGTGGAGTCGGGCGTCGACGAGTTGGCCAGCTGGCCGAACAGCGCCTCGAGGTCATGCCGTGCCGCGGTGTCGAACACGCTGTCGCGCTTGGCCGCCATGGCGACGGCGATGTCGGCGAGTTCGGCGGACGAATAGGACGGGAAGACGATGCTGCGGGTGAACCGCGAGCGAAGACCTTCGTTGGTGTCCAGGAACCGATCGAGGTCGGCGCGATAGCCGGCGATGATCACGACCAGCCGATCGCGGTCGTTCTCCATCCTGGCCAACAGCGTGTCGATGGCCACCAGGCCGAAGTCGTTCTTGGCGCCCGTGGCCACCAATGCGTAGGCCTCGTCGAGAAACAGCACGCCGTCCAGTGCGCCGTCGATGACCGCGTTGGTCTTGGCCTCGGTCTCACCGATGTGCTGACCGATCAGATCGGCACGGTGTACCTCGCGGACGTTTTCCCGCTTGAGCAATCCGAGACCGCAGTAGATCTTGGCCACCACGCGCGCGATGGTGGTCTTGCCGGTGCCGGGCGGGCCGGCGAATACCAGGTGATGGGTGCGCTGGGCTACTGCCAGGCCGCGCTCTTCGCGGCGTAGTGCCATGGCCACCGAGCTTTTCAGCCGCGACACCTGGTCCTTCACCTCATCGAGGCCGATGAACTCGCCGAGCTCACGTTCGGCTTCTTCGAGCAGCGCGGCTTTGCGTTCCCGAGCCTCTGGGTCGATGAAATCGTCTGCGGTGGGCTCTGTTTCGACATCCCACGGATCTTTTCTGGCATCGATGCGCGCCACGGTGGTGGTGGCGATGCCGAAGGTCGGGTCGGACAAGGCGTGCTCGACCTGCTCGTTGCCCGGGTTGGCGGCGTACAAATCCTGCAATACCTCGGCGGCGGTGTCGTCGTCACCGCAGGCGCGCAGTGACAGCGCCCTAGCCAATGCGCCGTCCACCGCGGCCACCGCCACCGGCCCTGCGGGCTCCTCCAGATAGGACAGCGCGGGAGCGAACATGCCGAGCCGGGCCAGGGCAACGCCCAACGAGATCTTGGCGGCGTGGGCGTAGAGCGGGTCGAGGTCGGTGTCGTTGACTATCGGAGTCAGCAGCTTGATCACGTCGGACCAGCGCTGTGCGCGGGAGCGGAGTGCCGCGTCGACCCAACGCGCCTCGCGCCATTCGGGTCGGCGGGCGCGAATCTCGGCCACGATCTCGTCAGCGGCATGAAATTTGCCATCGATGGCGAGTGCCCCAGCGTGGGCGAGCCGAAAGTCGTCGGTGGTGGTGGCGCGGAACCGCAGATACAGCCCGGTGTCGTAGTCGAAACCCAGTGCCCCGGCCGGAAGTTCGATCCGCCGTTGCAGCATGCCGGTGGTGTCGAGGGTGCGGGCCACCTGGGCCAGCACATCCAGAGTTGTGCAGCCGGCCGCAGCCAGCCCGGTCCAGGCATCGCACTGGTCGTACGCAACCCTGGTGAGCTCGGTGAACGCCCGGCGTGCAGCCACCATATCGGCTGGCCGGCGCCGGTCGTACACCGGCAGGCCCAGCGCCTTGCAGCAGGTCGCGAACCGGCTGACCAGATCCGCGTCGGGGCGCGCTACGCGCCCCGACGTCACCACAGCGTTGTCCATGAGCATCGTGTCGGGCAGCGGTCGAACCCGCCCCCCATCTCCTTTAGGTTTGCCTAACCAATCATGGTGAAGTTAGCACTGCCTAACTTGAGTGTCGAGTCGCTCAGCGCAGGCTCCGCGGCCGCATGTCAGCCCAGTTCTGCTCCACGAACTGCACACACTCATCGCGCGGTGCGTCACCGAAAGCCCGCCGCCAGCCCGCCGGGATCTCGGCGAATACCGGCCACAGACTGTGCTGCTCCTCGTCGTTCACGAGAACGTAGAAGCGGCCGGCTTCGTCGTCAAAGGGGTTGGTAGTCAACATTTCTCCTGATTGTTCGGTCTATGGGATACGTGTGGGAACCGAGGCCGAGTACACGGTCGGAGAGCAGGCCCAGGCAGCTCAGGTTGGGAAATCCCGGACCCTGATTGAGCCCCGACAGGTTGGGCAGGATCAACTTCGGCCGCACCCCGGCCAGCGCCAGATCGTCACCGATCGCCTGCTGCATCCGGTCGCCGGTCAGGGGACCGTTCAACCTGACCTCGAGAAGGTCGAGCACATCCTGGCCCAGCAAAGGCAAGAACCACAGCGAGTCGGCCCCCGACCCGTCGATCACGAGGTCGAACCCGTGGACGGTCTCCAAGCGTTCGCTCTGTCGGTCGGTATGGAGGGTGATCCGGATCCGGCCGTCCGCAGCGACCCCATGGGCGACCCGGCCGCGCAGGTGCCGGATCCTGTCGTCGGCCAGCAGCGAGTCCTGAACCCGCGCCGAGAACACCCCGCGGTCGGTGCGGGCCATGACATCCCTGCGCTCGGACAGCGTCAGTCCGGCCCAGTCCGTCGGATCGCTGAACATCCTGTTCTCGAAGAAGCTCTCGCCCCGCGTGAACAACGTCGCCTGGGGTGAGATCACGGTGATCGTCGCGACCCGGTGTTTGAACAGTTCGTTGAGCATCGACGCGGCCGTCTCGCCGCCGCCGATCACGGCGACTCGTTCGGCGTCGATGCGCTGGTGCTCGGCGGCCATCCGCCAGAACTGGGCGATGGAGAGGACCTGCGGATGTCCGGGCAGCACCGATCTGTCGGGCTGGCCTGGGCCGGTGATCATCACCGCGTCGGCTTCGACGCTGTCGTCGCGGCAGTGCACCACCCATGAGCGGCCGGACAAGGACAGCCGAACGACTTCGCCGTCGACGACCTGGAGCCCAACGCTGTCGGCCACCCAGCGCAGGTACGCCGCCCAGGTCTCATGCGTCGGCGCTGGCTTGCCACGATCGACCCACTCCGCGAAGCGTCCGGTGTTCACCAGGTAGGACTGCCAGCTCAGCCGCATCATCCGCGCGTCGAGTTCGCCGTTGCGCCCGGGCAGGATCGACGAGCGGTACGGGAAGCCGACATCCTTCTCGGGGCTGGTGCCGAGCCGGTGTTGGCCGTCGGTCCAGCCGCCACCCGAGCGCCAGTTCGCCGCGACTGCTGAACGCTCGACGGCCACGACTTCCGGTGTGGCCACCCCCATGTCCCGCATCGTCGCGGCCTTGGCCGCCACCGCCACGGCTTTGGCCCCGGCCCCGATGATCGCCAGCCGTTCGGTCATTGGGGCACCCCACTGAGCTCCCGGAGGGTGTCCCGCCAGATGTCTTGCAGCGCGGCCACATCGGCCTCGCTAAAAATCTCTGGCAACGTGCGCCATTGGGTGACCAGCTTTCCGCCGGCGACCGCGGCGACCAGGGTCAGCTCGTGGCGCACCGCGACGTTCGGCTCGGTCATGATCGGGACGTGGGCGAGCAGTCCCCGGTTCAGCAGCGACCCCGCGTCGAGGTCCAGCCTGCCCAGGTAATTCAGCAGCACCTGGGGGCCGCCGAACCCGCTGAGCTGTTCGGCGGTCTCGGCTCGTAGATAACGCAGCAGCGCGTAATCAATTGGCTCCCCGTTGATCTCGGGCATCGGCTCACCGGGCCGGATACGCAGCGGATAGATGGCGCTCAGCAGGCCGACCGTGTCGTCGACCCCGGTCCGTCCGTGGCTTTCCAGCGCCACCAACGGAACCGAACCGGTGTCGCCGCGGCCGTCGCGCCAGCGGGCGATCAGCCGGGCGGTGGCATCGGCCAGCACATCCTGAATCGGCGCCGGTGCACTTAACAACGCGGCGGTGACGTCGGCCTCGGTGACCGTCACGGTGATCGCGAGGTCGCCGAATCGATCCACGTCGGGGCGGATTCGTCTGTCCCCCAAAGCCGGATCGTCGCCATTGAGTTGCGCCACCCAGAACTCGACAGTGTCCAGCTCGGCGGCGCGCTCCACGAGCCTGTGCGCCCACCGGCGATAACTGACCCGCTCGCCGCCCACCAGCGGGGATACTCCCCTGGTCGCTTCGCTCCTGCCCGCCGGTGCGCCGGCAGTCGACCAATTCGCCGTCAGCTCACCCAACACGATGCGCCAGGACGCAGGGTCCATCGCCAGCACGTGGACGACCAGAACCAGGACGCCCGCATCGCCGGGCCCGTGCAGCCACAGAGCCTCGGTGAGGTAGCCGCGCTCGGGGTCGAGCCGGTCGATCGCGGCCGGGGCATGCTCGGAAACGGCGTCGGCGATCTCACCGGAGACCTGCACCTCGGTCAGCGGAATCGTCTGCAACTCACCAGGCAGGAACGTCATCGTCGGCAGATCGAGGCGGCTGCGGAACATCTCGTGTCCGGCGGCGATGCCGTCCAGCAGTACCCGAAGCCGCTCAGCCGTGGCGTCCGGCGGCAACTGAATGGCTTCGACCTGAGCCAGGCGTCGCGGATCACCATGCTCGTAGAGCCAGTGCACAGCGGGCAAAGCCGGGATCGGCCCCTGCGGTTCAGGTCCAGCGGCGATGTGCTCGGCGATGTCACTATCCATGGCGGCGGCCAGTTCGCGCAGCGTGCCACACTCCAGGACCAGCCGCGCCCGCAGCGTCATTCCGCTGCGACGCACCGCCTGGACCAGTGACAGGGCCACAATGCTGTCCAGCCCCAGCTCCAGCAGGTCGGCGTCGATATCCACATCAGCGATGTCCAGTAGCTCCGAGACCGCTTGACCCAGAGCTACTTCCGTCGGAGTCTGGGGTCGCTCGGGGGTTTCGTCTGGAGTGAACGTGGCGGCCAGGGCGGCCTCGTCGACCTTGCCGTTGGCGGTCAGCGGGATGGTGTCGACGACGATCACCCGGTGCGGCAACATGTAGCGCGGCAGCCGGCTTCGCAACAGCGACCGCAGCTCGGCCACGGCCACATCGCCGGCGACATAGGCGTTCAGCTTTGGGCCGGCCGCCTGCCGATGCACGGCGACGTGAACGTTGCGTACGCCGGGCACTTCTTCCAGCACCGATTCGATTTCGGCAGGCTCGACGCGATACCCGCGCACCTGGATCTGGGCGTCGGCACGCCCGATGAACGACAGCGCTCCGGCAGAATCTCGGCGCACCAGGTCACCGGTGCGGTACATCCGGCCACCACCCGGCGCGGCGACGAACCGCGTCGCGGTCTCGGCGGGACGGCCCAGGTACCCCCGGGTGATCTGCTCCCCGGCCAGATACAGCTCGCCCACGACACCGTCGGGAACCGGGTGCAGCCACGAGTCGAGCACGACAGCGCTGGTCGCGCGCGTCGGGTAGCCGATCACCGGTGCGTCGTGCTCGGCGATCGCTGCCACGACGGCTTCGACGGTTGTTTCGGTTGGGCCATAACAGTTGTGGGCGGCCAGCAGCGGACCCGTGCAGGCCTTGCGAATATCTGTCCAATCCGCCGACCCGACCGCCTCTCCACCCAGGGCCAGCACCGAAAGGTTTGCGCGATCCAGCAGCCCCGCCTGGCGCAGATTGGTGAACAGCGACGGGGTGACGTCGAGCATGTCGATGCCGTACCGGTCGATGATCTCGACGAGCGCTTCGGCGTCGCGGCGGTCGGTTTCGTCGATCAGGTGCACGCTGTGGCCGAACAGCAGCCCGGCCAGCGGCTGCCAGGCGGCGTCGAATGCGAACGACCACGCGTGCCCGACGCGTAAGGGGCGGCCGAGGCGTTCGGCCGCCGGCCGCAACATGCGGTCACCGTGGTCGTCGATGTAGGCCAGCAGTGCCTGGTGGGTTCCGATGACGCCCTTGGGTTCTCCGGTGGTGCCCGAGGTGAACACCGCGTAGGCGGCTTGGTAGGGATCGGCCGGAACCGAGAATCGCGACGCTGTCTCCGACGCGGCCACAGTCTGTTCGTCGATTACGAGGACCGCACCGCTCTGGGTGAGAATCGAGTCCACCCGCCCGGCCGGCATCTCCGGTTCCAGCGGCACGTACATGCCGCCGGCCTTGAGGACGCCGAACATGGCGACCACAAAGTCCGCGCCCCGCGGCAGCCGGATCGCCACCGGGGTCTCGCGCCGCACACCGTGCTCGGCGAGCCAGCCGGCGAGGCGGTCGGACCGTTCGTGCAGTTCCTGGTAGCTCAGCTGTCCGCCGGCCCACCGCAGCGCATCCGAATCGGCATGGGCGGCAGCGGCTTCGGCGAATCGGTCGGCCACCCCGAGCGCGGGTGTGGTGCCGGCACTGACGGGGGCATCGATATGTCGGCCTTCGCCGTCGAGCAGGATGCTCACCGCACCAAGCGGGCGATCCCACATGTCGATCAGGCGCTGCATCGTGGCCAAGATCCGGGTCCCGAGCTGGTAGGGGGTCATGGGGCCGAGCGCATTGTCGGTGACCTCGACCAACAAGGTCAGTTCGGCGGTGGCTCGATACGCGGCGATGGTCACCGGAAAGTGGGTCAGGCTTTCCATCGCGGCCGGGCGAAAACTCACCTGCCCGGTGGCGAACTCCTGCCCGCCGGCGACGTCTCCGGGCGGGAAGCTCTCGTAGACCAGCAAGGTGTCGAACATCTCGCCGACCCCAGCCAGGGTCCGCAGCTGCGAATGCGTCAGATGGCTGTGGTCGCGAAGTTCGGCGGCCTCTCGCTGGAGAGTCGAACAATGCTGGGCAATAGTTTTATTGGGATCCAGAAGGACCCGAAGCGGAATGGTGTTGATGAACAATCCGACCATGGTCTCCACGCCGGCCAGGTCCGGCGGGCGTCCGGACACGGTGACCCCGAACACGATGTCGTCACGACCGGTCAGGCGGGCCAAGATCAACGCCCAGGCCATCTGCATAAGCGAGTTCAGGGTGATACCCCGCGCGCGCGCTGCGGCGGCCAGTTGCTCGGCTTCGGCATCTGGCAGCGTTAGCTTCGTTTGCCTGGGCAGACCCGAACCGCCGCCACCGAGTGCCGGCGAGAGCAGCGTCGGCTCTGGCAGCCCCGCCAGGTGCTGACGCCAGATCTGTTCGCCGACTTGGGGATCACGGTCGGCAAGCCAGCCGATGTAGTCGCGATACAACCGAGGCTCGGGCAGCACTCCGGGGCTACCGCCGGCCCGGTACAGCGTGAGCATTTCACCGATGAACACCGGCAGCGACCAGCCGTCGATCACGATGTGATGCGCGGTGACCACCAAACGCCAACGCTGACTGGGCAGTTCGATGAGCAGGAAGCGAATCAACGGGCCGTCGTGCAAGCTGAAGGGCCTGCTTCGTTCGCGCTCTTTGAGCGCGGCTGCCGCCACGTCATCATCGGCACGTACCTGCAGCCACGGCAGTTCGACAGCGGCGGGGATGATCTGGACCGGGTGCGGAAGATCCTGATGCCAGAAGCTCGCGCGCAGGTTGGGGTGACGTACCAGCATCGCCGCCGCACACTCACGCAGTAGCGCGACGTCGAGCGGCCCCGTGACATCGGCGGCCATCGCGATGACGTAGGGGTCGTCGGCGTCGGCTCCGATCAGCGTGGCGTGCGAGTACAGCCCCAACTGGAGCGGCGACAGCGCCAGTACGTCTTCGATATCGGCACTTGTCACGACTGGCGTGCCTTCGACCACGACGATTTGAGCGCGTCCAGATCGCCCGTCGACAGTCCCGACACGCTCATCGGCCGGTGGCGTGTGTCAGCGCGCTCCGCAGCGTCGCCCAGCTCTGCCTGGGTGTCGACCGCACCGGCCAGCAGCGCGACGGTGGGGTACTCGAAGATCATCCGGGGATGGACCGTCAATCCGGCGGCGCGCATCCGGGCGGCGAGTTGCACCGACAGGATGCTGTCCCCGCCGACCGCGAAAAAGTCGTCGTCCCTGCCGATCCCGGCGACTCCGAGCAACTGTTCCATGGCGATGGCGACCGCTCGCTCGGTGTCGGTTCGGGGCGGCTCACTGATTCCCCTGGTGTGCACCTCGGGTCGGGGCAGCCCGGGCCGGTTCAGCTTTCCGGATTCCGTCGCCGGCATCAAGTCGAGCACCGTGATCGTTGCCGGGATCATGTAGCCCGGCAGTGCCGCAGACACCGACTCGCGCACCGCCGAGGCGAATGCCGCCGGGTCGTCCACTGGCGCATGGGGCACCACGTAGCCGGCCAGGGTGGCGCCGCCTGGTCCGTCCCAGGTGCATGCAGCAGCGACGGCCACCCCATCGGCGGCCTTGAGGGCGACCTCCACCTCGGCGAGCTCGACACGGAATCCGCGCACCTTGACCTGGTGGTCGGTGCGGCCGACGAATTCGATCCGGCCGTCCTCGGTCCAACGCCCCCGGTCCCCGCTGCGGTAGAAGCGCGAACCCGGCTCACTGGCATAGGGATTCGGGATGAACCGCGCCGCCGTCAAACCCGGCTGCTTCCAGTAGCCGCGCGCGATCTGCTCCCCCGCGTAGTACAACTCCCCGACCACCCCCACCGGTACCGGCTGCAGCGCGTCGTCGAGAAGATAGACCTGCGAGCCTTCCATCGGCTTGCCCAGCTTGGGGGTGGGCAGGTCGAGCGGGCCGCGGATCAGCGCGCCCGAGGTTTCTGTGGCGCCGATAGCGTTCAGCAGTTCGGTGGTCGTGCTGTCGCCGACACAAGCGACCAGCCGCTGCAGCAGCGAGACGTTGACCGGCTCGCCACAGGTCACCAGCCGGCGCAGCCCCCGGACGGCATCCGGGGTGCTGTCGACGAGTGCGGACACCAAGCTGGCAACCCCGGTGACCTGAACCACCGAGTGCCGCTCAATCAGCCCAGCCAGCGCCTCGGCATCGCGGTGCTCGACGTCGTCGGCGACGATCAGCGTCGAGCCGGCAACCAGGCCGGCCAGTGTCTCGATGCAACCCTCCAGGAAGGTCATCGGCGCCTGCGCCAGCCGGATGTCCTCGCCGGCCACCGGGTAGTGCTTGAGCTGCCAGGTCAACCGGGTACTCATCGCCCGGTGCGTACCCACCACCCCCTTGGGCTTTCCGGTGGACCCCGAGGTGAACATCAAATACATCGGGTCATCGGGCCGCGGCGGCGCCAGCGGCGCGACCGGGTCGGTGGCGTCCAGCTCGGCGCGGACCGCCGGGTCGTCGGTCGAGATGAGCGTGACCCCGTCTGTGGCCGGCATCGCGTCGGCAGCTTCCGCGGTGACCACGACGACCTTGGGCGCGACGTCGTCGAGCATCAGCTGCTTTCGCGTCACCGGATAGCCGGGGTCCAGCGGGAAGAAGCCGGCACCGGCTTTCATGATGCCCACCAGGGCGACCACCAGATCGATACCGCGTCGCATCGACATCCCCACCAGCGAGCCCGGCTGGACCCCGTGGCGCGCCAGAAGGTGTGCGAATCGGTCCGAACGGTGGTGCAGCGCAGAGTAATCGAGTTGTTGGTCGCCGCAGCGCAGCGCGACTCGACCCGTGCCCCACGCCCGGCTAGCCTCGAGCAGCTCGGGAACCGTGCGGGCCCGGTCGGCGGGCGACACGGGTCCGCGGCTCTGCGCGAGCACCTGGTCGTACTCGAGATCGTCGAGCAGGTTGACGTCGCGCAGGCTGGTGTCGGCGTCCGTGGCGAAGACCTCGATGACCCGGCCCAGCCAGGCGGTGAATCGCTGCATCGTCGACGGTTGGTAAAGCTCGGTGCGGTAGATGACGTGGCCGCGGTAGCCGTCGTCGCCGACGAAAAAGTTGACGCTCAAATCGGCGTGCGCGACGTCGAATGTCGGCTCCAGTGCGGTGAATCGGGTCTCCCCGTCCGCACCGGCCTCGATCAGCTGGTTCTCGGGCAGCTCCTCGCGGACGTGCACGACGACCTGGAACAGCGGGTTTCGCGACAACGACCGCACCGGGTTGACCGCGTCGACCACCCGGTCGAACGGAAGGTCTTGGTTGGCATAGGCGGCCAAGGCCATGTCCCGGGCGCGCACCAGCGTCTCCCGCAGCGTCGGATTGCCCGAAAGATCGTTGCGCAGCACCAGGATGTTGACGAAAAAGCCGACCAGCGAGTCTAATTCGGTGTCGGTACGGCCGGCCACCGGCGTGCCCAGCGGGATGTCCTGGCCGCCACCGGCTTTGCTCAGGACAACAGCGACGGCGGTCTGCAGCAGCATGAACTCGGTGATGCCGAGCTCCCGGCTGAGTGCGGTGAGCCGCTCGCGCACCTGAGCGTCGAACCGCAGCGGAATGGCCGCGCCCGAGCCACCGGCCATCGGCGGCCGGGGCAGATCCGGCCGTAGCCCGGTGTCCTCGGGCAGCCCGTCGAGCTGCCGGGTCCAGTACTGCCGCTGGGCATCCATGAGTTCGGTATCGGAGAGCAGCTCGACCTGCCAGGCCGCGTAATCGCGATACTGGATGGGCAGCGGCTGCCAAGACGGCGCACTCCCCTGCCGACGTGCGCGATACGCCGTGAGTACATCGGTGAACAACACACCGGCCGACCAGTGGTCGGCGGCAATGTGGTGCACGACCATCGACAACACGATTTCACCGGGCGTGCTCAGCACCGCGATGCGGATGGGCAGTTCCGCTTCGAGCTCGAAGCGGTGCGCGCGCTCGGCATCGAGTTGCGCTGTGAGCCAATCCCCGTCAGGCCCGCGGAGATGCCGGACACCGATCGCGTCTGCATCCTCGAGAACCTGGTGGGGAACACCGTCGATCTCGCGGTAGACGGTCCGCAGGATCTCGTGACGGGTGACCACGTCCCTGACGGCGGCGACGAGTGCGTCGACGTCGCACGGACCTGTCAATCGCGCGGCGAACGGGATGTTGTTCACCGGGCTCGGACCGTCGACGCGGTACTGGAACCAGCTTCTCAGCTGCGCGGCCGACAGCGCCGCACGCTGGCTATCGGCGCGGGCGACAAGCGCGGGCCGGGCTGAATTCGGTTGGCCCTTGCGCAATTCGTCGATCAGTGTAGCCAGCTCGCCGACGGCGCCGTGTTCGAAGACGTCCCGCACGCCGACCTCGACACGGCAGTCCTCGCGGATCGCGGCCACCAGTTTTGTCGCCAGCAGCGAGTGCCCGCCGAGGGCGAAGAACGAGTCGTCACAGCCGACTTCGTCGGCGCCGAGCAACCGCGCAAACAACGCGGCGACCTCACGCTCGGTTTCGGTGACGGGCGCGCGATACTCGACCGCGGGTCCGATCTCCGGCTCGGGCAGTGCCGCGCGATCAAGCTTGCCGTTGGCGGTCACCGGAACGTCTTCGACGACAACGTATGCGGCTGGGACCATGTAGTCGGGCAGTGCGGCAGCCACTCTGGCCTTGATCCGCTCGATGTCCACGAACTCACCGGGTGCGGGTGTCATATACGCGATCAGGCTCTTCCCGATCTGCGGCAGCTCGGCCGCGATCACCACCGCGTTGCCGACGCTGGGATCCACAGTGACCGCAGCGGCCACCTCGCCGAGCTCGATGCGGAAGCCGCGGATCTTGACCTGTTCGTCGGCGCGACCGACGAATTCGAGATCGCCGTTGTGATTTCGCCGGGCCAGATCGCCGGACCGGTAGAGCCGTCCGCCCGGGTTGAATGGGTCGGCGACGAACCGCTCGGCCGTCAACACCGGACGGTTGTAGTAGCCGTGCGCCAGTTGCGTTCCACCGATGTAAATTTCGCCGATCACGTCGACCGGAACGGGCCGCAGTGCGTCGTCGAGAAGGTGGATCGTGGTGTTGATCTTGGGTGTGCCGATCGGCACGACACCGGGGCCCTGGCGGCCCTCGACCTTGAAACGGGAGGCGTTGATGACCGTCTCGGTGGGCCCGTAGAAGTTGTGCAGCAACGCGTCGAAAGTGGCGTGGAACTTGTCGGCCAGCTCGCCCGGCAGGGCTTCGCCGCCGATCGGAACGCGGCGCAGCGTGCGCCACTGCTCGACACCGGGAAGCGAGAGGAACAGCCCGAGCAGCGACGGCACGAAGTGCATTGAGGTGATGGCTTCGCGCTGCAGGAGGTCGGTGAGGTAGCCGATATCCCGCAGCCCGTCGCCGCGCGGTATCACCAGGCGGGCGCCCTGTGCCAGGACACCGAAGATCTCGCCGATAGACACATCGAAACTCGGTGAGGCGACCTGCAGGAGCCGGTCGTCCGGGCCGATCTGGTACTCCTGCGCGAACCACCGGAAGTAGTCGGCAACCGGCCGATGCGGGACCGGGACACCTTTAGGCAGTCCGGTCGATCCCGATGTGTAGATGAGGTAGGCCGTGTTGTCAGGTCCTAACGGCCGCAGCAGATCCGAGGGTGCGGGGTCTCGGGCCGGCAGATCCTCAGTTCCGGCGATCGGCTCGCGCACCACCATCTTGGGGTCGGCGTCGGCGAGGATGTAGGCGATGCGGTCGGCTGGGTACTCGGGATCGACGGGCAGGTAGACCGCGCCCGCCTTGGCGATGCCGAGGGCGGTGATCACCAACTCGGGGGACTTGTCCAGCAACACCGCGACCCGGTCTTCGGCGCCGATACCCTGCGCGACGAGCCAGTGTGCGTGGCGGTTGGCCGCCTCGTTGATCTCGCGGTAGGTGTAGCGGCGGCCCTCGTAGGCGACGGCCGTGGTGTCCGGCTGCCGGGACGCGCGCTCGGCGATCAGGTCGCCCAGAGTCATTGCCGGGCAGTCGAAAGGCTCGCCGTGGGACACCTGATAGAGCCACGCGGCGTCAGCTTCGTCCAGCAGGGCCAGGTCAGCTAGGACGCGATCAGGCGCCGCAAGCGCGTCGTCGAGGAGCACGGTGAAGCTGTCTAGAAATTGCCGGGCCAGACGGGGGTCGATCATCTCGGTCAGGTATTCGACTTCCACCTCGGCCTCGCCGCCGGTCAACTCGACCATGACACCCAATGGCAGCTGCGCGAACTGGCCACGGAACTCGGCACGCCTGCACTCGACACCGGGCGGGTTGAAGCCGTCGCCCCCCGGTTCCCGCATACCGAAGCCCACCCGTGCCATCCGTTCGACGCCGTAGCGGCGGTCCGGATTGAGTTCACGAACGACTCGGTCGAGGTTGACGCGCTGATGCGCGAAGGCGCCCACCGCCGCGTCGCGGGCCTCCGACACGAGTTCGCGGAAAGTGCCCCAGCGGTTCGGGCGCATCCGCAGTGCGACTGTGTTGCCGTAATAGCCGATGACGTCGCCGGAGTTTCGGTTGAGGACCGGTGCGGCGACCAGGAAGTCGTCGGCGTGGGTGTAGCGATGCACCAGCGCCGAGAACGCTGCCAGCAGCACCATGTAGGGGGTGGCGCCGGTGTCCTGCGCGAGCTTCGTCACCGCGCCGACGGCGTCGGCGCTCAATCGGCTGGTGCACCGCTGCGCGCGCCAGGCCGCCGGCACCGCCGAACCTTTGGGGCCGGGCAGTTCCAGCGGCTCTGGCGGGTCGACGAGCAACGCGCGCCAATACTCCACGTCGGCATCGTCAGTGCCGGAGGCCGGGGACTCCGGCACTGACGCCGGAGCGAGCACGTCGCCCTGGTAGGCCCGGGTGAGGTCGGCGAAGAAAATCTGCCAGGACGCGTCGTCCCACGCGATGTGATGAGCCACGAGGAGCAGCACGTACTCACCCGGCCCGACGCGGGCGAGCGTGATGCGCAGTGGCGCTTCAGTACTGAGATCGAACGGGGTTGTGAACGCGCGCTGCGCGAGAACGTCCAGCCGCAGCCCGAGAGCTTGTGGGCTGAGCTCGGACAGATCGTGTTCGGCCCACCCCGGTGTCAGATCGTCGTGGACGACCGGCTGCGGTTCGCCGTCGATGCCGGTGCAGTACGTGGTGCGCAGCACCGGGTGGCGCGCCGCGACGGCGTCTACCGCGGCGCGCAGCCGGGCCGCGTCGATGTCACCTGCCAGGCGGTATGAGACAGCGACGTTCAGCAGCGCACCGGTGGCATCGATGGACTGGACGAACCACATCCGGCGTTGACCATCGGTCATCGCCTCAGGGTCCACCGCCGCCTTCGGCTCCGCCAGGAGGCCACGCTGGGCAAGCTTGTGGCGCAACAACTCCAGGCGCTGCTGCTCGGTGGCAAGGGTCTCTGTCATCGGATGTCCTCTGGTGGATGATCGTCGGGCGCGGCGTCAGCCCGGTAGCCGCTGTCCGGACCGGCCACCGGCTCTGGTGAGTTCCAAGGCCACATCGGCGGTGTCCATACCGGTCACTTCGAGATACAACTCGGCGATCTCGTCCAGCCGCTCAGCGGGTTCGATCTCACGCAGCCGGTTGGCCAGGCCTTCGATTGTGCGCGTGGCGAAGAAATCGGCGACGCTCACCTCCGAGATGTCCAGCCACTGTCTGATCCGGGCCACCACGGTGGTGGCCAGTACGGAATCGCCTCCTACCGCGAAGAAGTCGTCGTCGACTCCGAGCCGTGCCACACCAAGAACACTGGTGATGATCGCCGCCAGTGCCGACTGCAGCGGGCCTGTCGCGGGCCGATGGCCCGCAGCGGATTCGGCACTCTCGGCAAGTTGTCGTGCGACGGTGCGGCGGTCGACTTTGCCGCCGACCGTGTAGGGAATGCGATCCAACACCTCGATGTGCTGGGGAATCATGTGCGGCGGAAGCTCTTTGGCGAGCTGTCCGCGAAGTGAGTCGATCGCGGCCGAACCCCGTGTCAGGGCTACGGCCGCCGCCAGCCGGTCGTGGGGTGCGGCGCCGCCGGGGATGGTCACCGCGACGGCGCCGAGCACACCCGGCAAGCGCTGCAATGCCGTCTCGACCTCGCCCAGTTCGACGCGGTAGCCGCTGATCTTGACGCGGTGGTCGGCTCGGCCGACGAATTCGCAGGTGCCGTCCGGCCAGTAGCGGGCGAGATCGCCGGTGCGGTACCAGGTGATGCCGTCGTGCACGACGAATTTCTCAGCGGTCAAGTCGGGCCTGCCCCGGTAGCCGCGAGCGATACCGCGTCCGCCGATCCACAGCTCGCCGACGACCCAGTCGGGGCAGTCGTCGCCGTCCGCAGCCACAACGCGGCAGTGGTTGTTCGGCAGGGGTTTTCCGAACGGCATCGCGGTCCAGTCCGCGGGAACGTCGGTCACTTCGCAGATCGTGTTGTGGATCGCGGTCTCGGTGGCCCCGCCGAGACCGGCGAAACGCACCCCGGGAGCGAGCTCGCGCAGCTGCCTGGCCATCGCCGCGCCGACCCAGTCCCCGCCGGTGGGCACCACCCGCAGCGTCGGCAGCGGGCCGGCTACCTCGAGCAGCATGGCCAGCCAGCCGGGCAGGAAATGCAACGCTGTGACGCGGTGCGTATCAATGAGCCGCACCCAGTGGTCGGGGTCGCGGCGATGTTCCTCGTCGACCACGACGATCGCGCCGCCGGTGGCCAGGGTCGCGAAGATATCGAGCACCGAGATGTCGCATTCCAGCGTCGACAGTGCCAGACAGCGGTCATCGGGCCCGAGCCCGAAGTGCCCGGTGATGAATTCGACGGTGTTCATCGCGGCGTCGTGGCTGACCTCGACGCCCTTGGGCTCGCCGGTCGAGCCGGAGGTGAACAACACGTAGGCGATTCGGTCGGGATCGCCTGTCGCCGGTTTTAATTCGATTCCGTCGCCGGCAGCGATCGCCTCGGCGACTGTCATCACCGGCACCGCTACGTCAGGCAGCTCGGTGCCGCACACCAGTGCGAGATCAACGGAACCGCCGGCGATGATCCGTTGCGCCCGTTCGTGCGGCTGGTCCGCGCCGATGGGCAGGTACACGCCACCGGCTGCGTGAATCCCCAGCAACGCCGGCACCTGCTCGGCAGTCTTGGGGCCCAGTACCGCAACGGTTCCCCCGTCCGGCAGGCCGCCAGCACGCAGCGCGGCAGCCACCGCGAGCGCCTGCCGAGACAGCTGTTGATAGGTCAGATCACCCATGCTGCTGAAAACTGCTGGGGCGTTTGGAACTTCGGCCGCGATGTCGAAGAAGCCGTCGTGCAGCATTCGTCCGCTGGGGACGGTGCTCGTCGTCACCGACTCCCGGGTCTGCAGCTGTTGCACCGGCACCCGGGGTGGTCTCGGCGCGTCCCAGGCATCGCAGTCATGAGCCAGGCGCAGCACTTCGTCGATGTGATGCGCGAACATCGCGTCGATCACGCCCGGGCAGAACGCCGCCTCCCGGACATCCCAATTCAGCAGGATGCCGCCGTTGAATTCGGTCACCTGGGCATCGAGCAGGACCTGCGGGCCCTGGGAGATGATCCATTCCGGTGAACCGAATTGTGTTGTCACCTCGGGACTGAACAGTTCACCGAGGCCGAGCGCACTGGTGAACACCACGGGCGCGAGCACCTGTGTGCCGCGGTGGCGGCTGAGATCCCGCAGGACCGACAGGCCCGGATACGACGCGTGCGCGGCCGCCTCGTGCATGGTGTCCTGCACCGCGCGGGCTCGCTCGATCGGGGTGCCGGCGGCGGCGAGGTCGATGTCGAGCAGCAGTGACGAGGTGAAGTCACCGACCACCCTGTCGATGTTGGGGTGTAGCGGCTCGCGCCCGAACAGCGGGACGTTGAGCAGGAACCGCGGATCGGCGGACCACCCGGCCACCGTGTCGGCGAACGAGGCCGCCAGGGTCATCGCCGGCGTCACCCCCCGCCGCCGGGCGCGGTTGAACAGGCCGTCACGGGTCTGCGGATCCAGCCAGTGCCACCGGCGGCCTGGGCGGTATGGATCGCGCTGGCGGGTGACCGGCACCAGCGGCAGTGTCGGCGCGTCTGGCAGGTCAGGCAGCTTCTCGGCCCACCACTGCCGATCGGCGTCGATTCTGTCCGACGGCGAAAGTTGTTGCCGGTACTGCTGATAGGTGTAGCCGATCTCCATGAGCTGATCACCGCGATACAGCGCCGCAAGATCGGCCATCAGACACCGGTAACTCATCGCATCGGCGGCCTGCATATCCAGGTCGACATGTAGTCGGGTGCGTTCGCCCGGCAGCTGAGTCAATGTCAACTCGAGTACCCGGTTATGCAGCTGTTGGCGCGACTTGGCCACACGGATGGCGGCCAACCGTCGTTCGACCGCAGCGTCGTCGCGATCGCGCAGGTCTTCGACCACCACCGGCAGCGGGTCCTGGCGGGCACCGGTCTGCTGGGTGCCGTCGGGCAGGAACTCCACCCGCAGCATCGGATGGCGTTCTGCCAGTTGGGTGGCGGCCCGCCGGATCTGCTCTGGATCGACCGCGGCGCCGTCGAACTCGGCGTAGAGATGGCCGGCCACTCCGCCCAGCGGTTGGCCGGCATGCCTGCCGATCCACATCGCATGTTGCATCGGTGCCATGCCGAACGGTTCTCCGTCGGCCGACTGGGGCGCCGCGGGTGCCGGATCGACAGGGGCGGCGGGGGTCAACAGCTCGGCCCAGGCACGGACGGAAGGGGCGGCGGCGAGGCGGGCGAAGTCGATGTCGAACCCGGCCTGGCGCCAACGCCCGGCCAGCGACATCATCCGGATCGAGTCGAGGCCCTGCGCGATCAGGTCGCCGTCCGGATCGATGTCGGCGTGGCCGACGCCGAGCAGTTCGGCGACCCGCTCGGTGATCATGGCCGCTTCCGAACCCCCCGTAGGTGGGGAGCCGTCCTCAGCCGCGGTCACTGTCACCTCCTACATCGGTAGCCTGCCCTAACTTTGGGAAGGCTACCCTATGCTGGCGGGGCGGATACGCCTACGTCAGGGAGCGCAATGACCGGATTCACGTCCTTCCCGCCGGACCGCGCCGACGCCTACCGCGAGGCGGGTTACTGGACCGGTGAGCCGCTCGACCAGATCCTCCGATCGGCCGCTGCGCAATGGCCGGACCACCCGGCTGTTGTCGATGAGCGGAGCAGCCTCACCTATGCCGAACTGGACCGATGCGCCGATGCCGCGGCCGCGGGACTTCTCGCACGGGGAATCGGCGATGGGCAGAGCGTGCTGGTGCAGCTGCCGAACAGTTGCCAATTCGCGGTGGCACTGTTCGCGCTCCTGCGCGCAGGCGCACTGCCGGTCATGTGCCTGCCCGGCCATCGAGATGCCGAACTGGCGCATTTTCTCGACGTCAGTGGTGCGACCGGAATCATCGTGGGTACCGGCCCCGGTTTCGACTACAGCGCGATGGCCGAGCGGCTGCTCGACCGCGCCAACCAGCTCAGGCACATCATCGTCGACGGCGACGCCGGCCCGCACATCTCGTGGTCGCAGCTGTGCGCCGGCGACGGACACCCGCCGCAACGGCACCCTGACACCAACACTCCCGCCCTGTTGTTGGTGTCCGGCGGCACGACGGGTGCGCCGAAGTTGATCCCCCGGACTCACGACGACTACGTCTACAACGCCACGGCCAGCGCGCGGCTATGCCAGCTGACCCACTCCGACGTGTATCTGGTCGCACTGCCGGCCGGCCACAATTTCCCGCTGGCGTGTCCCGGTCTGCTCGGGGCGATGACGGTCGGGGCGACCGTCGTGTTCGGGACGGATCCCAGCCCGGAAGCCGCGTTCGCCACGATCGCCCGGCACGGAGTCACCGCGACGGCGCTGGTGCCCGCGCTGGCGCGGCTGTGGGCGCAGGCCTGCGCCTGGGAGGACCAGCGCCCGACCAGTCTTCGGCTGCTGCAAGTGGGCGGGGCCAAGCTGGCCGCCGACGACGCCCGGCACATCCGGTCCGAGCTCACCCCCGGACTGCAGCAGGTGTTCGGGATGGCCGAAGGGCTGCTGTGCTACACGCGGATTGGGGATCCCGACGAGGTCGTCGAGCACACCCAGGGTAAGCCGCTGGCCGAGGACGACGAGGTGCGCATCGTCGACGACGCCGGTATCGCCGTACCTGACGGTGAGTCCGGCGAATTACTGGTGCGCGGGCCGTACACGATCAACGGGTACTTCCGGGCCGAGGCACAGAACCAGCGTTCGTTCACCCCGGACGGCTTCTATCGCAGCGGCGACAAGGTGCGTCGATTCGCCAACGGGTATCTGGAAGTCACCGGCCGTGTCAAGGACGTCATTCTGCGGGCCGGCGAGACCGTGTCAGCCCTGGACCTGGAGAGCCACCTGCTGACTCATCCCGCTGTCTCCGCGGCGGCCGCGGTCGGCCTGCCCGATCCTTACCTCGGTGAGAAGATCTGTGCGGTAATCGTTTTTCGGGGCAACGCGGTCTCGCTGTCAGATCTCAACGATCATCTCAACGCCCGCGGTGTTGCCGTGCACTGCCGCCCGGACATGATCGCGCCGATGCCGGCGCTGCCGACGACCGCAGTGGGGAAGGTCGACAAACGCGCCATCGTCGCGCAGCTGTGCCCCTAGATCCGGTCACTCGCTACGCGGGACAAGATAGGGCGCAAGGCATCCCATCTTCTCGCAGGTCTCTTCGAATTCGCGCTCGGGTGAGGACGCGGCGATAACGCCGGCTCCGGCGCGCAGCCAGGTCCTCGAGTCGACTTCATAGGCGGCACGCAGCGCGAGTGCTGCATCGAGGCCACCGTCGGGCGTGAACATCGCGACCGCACCGGAGTACAGGCCGCGAGGCATCTCGTCGAGCCGCAGAATCGCCTCGACCCCAGGTGCTTTCGGGATTCCCGACGCCGTGACAGCGGGAAACAAGGCCTCCAGGGCATCCATCCGGTTGCGGGCCGGATCCAGCCGCGCCCCCACGGTGGAGCCCAAGTGCTGAACGCTGCCCCGTTCCCGCACGGACATGAAGTCGGTCACCACGGCGCTGCCCGGCTCGGCCACCTCGGTGATCTCGAGCAGCGACGTGCGCACCGACAGGGCATGTTCGACAATCTCCTTGGCGTCGGATTCGAGATCGTCGCGGGCTTGCCGGTCGTTGATGCTGCCACGGCCGAATGCTCGTGTACCGGCCAGAGGTTCGGTGATCACCAGTCCGTCGCTGCGCACCACGGTCACCAGCTCGGGACTGAATCCCAGCGCCCGGATCCCGCCGAGGTTCAACAGGAACGACCGCGCGGGTGTGTTGTATTGCCTGCCAACCCGGTAGGTCGCCGGAAAGTCGACAGTGAACGGAATGTCCACGGTGCGCGACAGAATGACTTTCTGGTAGCGACCGTCCTGAATCTCGGCGATCGCGGTCGCGACGCGGTCGCGGTATCCGCTGTGATCGGCTGACACGTCGACGGCACGAAAGCGATGGCTCAGCTCGGCGGGTCGCAAATCCCGGACTGCGGCGTCGAGGAGCTCGTCGCTGTTGACGGTCTCAATCCCGTTGGCCGACACAGTGACCCGGCTGATCGGGGTGAAGATCCTGGCCAAGGGCGTGCTGGGCGGCACCTTGTCGTATAGCCCCAGGCGATGCGTACCGAGCTCGAATGCGATCCACCCGAATGCCGGTTCGCCGTCCGCCAGCACGGTGTCGAGGGCCTCAGCCAGCACGGCCGCGGGCCGGCCGGACCAGCGCCGGGACACCACGGACCCGCCATTGCCGATGCGGAACTCGTCGCGATCGAGCTCGATGGACGCGCGGGTACCGATCGCCAGCGTCCACGATCCGTCTTGCTCGTAGACCAGGTAGTCAGCACCGAGGCGTTCAGGAACGGCGGCGGCCAGCAGGGCAACCACGTCCGCCGGATCCATCCCGTGCGGCAGTTCTGCCCACCCCGCCGATTCGATCGGCGATCGCGGCGCTGCGGTCACGTCGGTCATGGGATGAGGGTCCTAACCTGTGTTTTCGGTAGGGGTGTACATCGTCGAGTAGCCGTAATGCGGAACAGCCGGGCCCCGGCGACGCGGGGCCCGGCTATCCCAGCCCGTTACTTCGAGTCGGACGAGGCCGACGCCTTGGCGCGGGCGCTGTGTCCGCTGCCGGCAGACTTCTTCGTGCCTGCCGAGCCGCTGTCGTCGGAGGCCTTGGCCGAGCTGGTGCTCGACTTCTTGGCAGCCTTGCTGCTCGCCGCTGCGGTGACCGAAGACGCAGTGGTCGAGTCCTTTTCAGTGGCCGTGGTGGTGGTGCCACCAGTGGATGCCGACGAAGAGGTCGACGTGTCGCCGGCCTGTTCGGTGCTCGCGGTGGTGCCTGTCGATTCCGTGGCGGCCGCGGAGGCCGTGGAGGCCGTGGATTCCGTTGTTACTGAAGCGGTTATGGCGGCCGTGCTGCTGGCCGTCGTCGTGGCCGGCTTGATGGCCTTGGCGATCGCCTGCGGGATGGTGACCAACAAACGCCCAAGCAGGCCAATCGATACACCCGTCTTGGTGACACCGTTCGCCGGGTCCGTTGGCGGCGCAACCGGAATGAAGGTCAGCAGAGCCGGGAACGGCGCAGCGGATTGCGGATGCTGCCAACCGTTGAGGAAGGCGTTGACGACCAGACCCGGTAGGTTGACCGCCGCGTTGATCGCGCCGACCGCATCGCCCGCCTCAACCGACTGCGCAACAGCGGCGATGCCCTCGCCCGCCGCGACCAACGTGCCGAGCGCCATTCCGTAGCTCGACTGGAAAATTCCGCTGACGAAAGTCGTGGTACTGAAAAGGGCGCCCACGGCATTGGCGAAGTTCTGAGCCATCTGCTGAGGTATGCCCTCGATCGGCGTGGTGGATCCCCGAACGGTGTGCGTGAGGAAGGTGTTGTAGATCGGCGTTAACGTCGCCTGCAGGCCATAAAGGACGTAACTGCTCAGGTAGTTAACGGCACTGGCCGTGTTGCCTGCGGCCAGAGCATCTCTGTAATTGGTCAGGAACGTCGCACCCCGGCCTGCGCTGTAGGTCTGCCATGCCGCCGGAACCCCGGCGATGGCGCCACCGATCTCCTCGGCGTATCCGATTTGATTGCGGGCGATCTGAGACAAGATCGGCAAGGGATCGGCCGCGATCGCCTGGCCAAGGGCCGAGAGGTTGGTCAGTGTCGTGGTGAGGATCTCGGGATACACGACCAGCGGCGAGGCGGTGGCCGACAGGGCCGTGAGTTCCACCGCGCGCTGCTGAAGAGCGGGCAGGGACAGTGTCGTGGACGACGACGGCGTGATCGGGCTGGCGGCCAGAGCACCTGCGGTCACGATCGCCGCGCCGGCGGCCAAGAATTTGTTGACCCGCCGCCCCGAGGGCACCGGTCCGGATACGACATCAGTCCCCGCGAGGCTGAGTGCTGGTAACACGACTTCTCCTTTGAATTTATTTCCTGCGCCGATAGCGACGGCTGGACGTTAGCTGAGACTTACCTAAGTTTCAATAGGTATGCCTAACCATAGTTACAGCGCTTCGCCGGCTACTAGCTGGCCTTTTTCGACCAACAGATGGCTGGAAGATCCCTCAACGGCTGCCCTTAGTCCGTAAGGGTAGCCTTACCATAGTTGATGACGTACCCTTCCCTGCCATGGACTCATCGACGATCAGTGGCGGGCTTGCGAGCATCTTCCGCGAGGATCTCCAGATCGACGTATCGCGGTTCACCCCGGACTCCCACTTGATCGACGAGGTCGGTCTCGATTCAGTGGCGTTCGCAGTCGGCATGGTCGCCATCGAAGAAAAGCTCGGCGTCGTGTTGTCGGAGGAAGAGTTGTTGACCTGCAACACTCTTGGCGACCTTGACGCGGCTATCCGAAACAAAGCCGGATGACGCCGCTGGCATCAGCGTTGACGGAGTCGATGACCTCGTCGACGGGTGAGCTGACCGTCCTCGATCGCGAGACCGATACCTGGCGCCCCTATCCGTGGCCCGAGGTCCACGCACGCGCCCAGCAGGCAGCTTCTCTCATTCACGAAACCAACTCTCACACAATAGGTCTCGTCGGTGAGCCCACAATCGATCTGGTCGCCGCGCTGTTCGGCGCGCTGATCTCCGGGCGCAGTGTGTCGATCCTGCCAACCATGACCCGCGGTGCCGACCCGGCACAGTGGGTGCCCGCCACACTCAATCGCTTCCGCGATATCGGCGTGGGCACCGTTTTAAGCCACGGTGCCGAGTTGAGCATGCTGCTCGACGACGGCTCACCGGTGCCCGTGCGGGACGTCGCGGAGGTCAACCGTCACCGGTCCGGTGACGTGGTCGCCGCGCACAGCGACGTCGCGATCCTCCAGGGAACGGCCGGCTCCACCGGCCAGCCCCGCACTGCGGCTCTGTCCCCGCAGGCAGTACTCAGCAATACCCGTGGACTGATTCAGCGTCTCGGCGTCGACGCCGCCCAGGACCTGGGCTGCCTGTGGCTCCCGCTGTACCACGACATGGGATTGACCTGCCTGGTCACCTCGGCGATCGCGGGCATGCCGCTGTGGCTGGCACCGACGGCGGCCTTCGCCGCCTCGCCGTTCCGCTGGCTGAAGTGGCTCTCCGAGAGCCGCGCCACCATCACCGCTGGGCCGAATTTCGCCTACAACCTGATTGGCAAGTACGCGAGCCGCGTCGCCGATGTCGACCTCGGCAGCGTGCGCGTCGCCATCAACGGCGGTGAGCCGATTGACTGCGACGGCCTCACTCGATTCGAAACAGCATTGGCGCCGTTCGGATTTCATGCATCGGCCGCAGCCCCGGCTTACGGCCTGGCCGAGTCCGTGTGCGCGGTCACCATGCCCGCTGCCGGTACCGGGCTCCTGGTCGACGAACTCGACGGGCCGACGGGTAAACAGCGCCACGCGATTCTCGGACCACCCATCGACGGCATGGACATCCGCACTGTACCGTTCGACGGCGCTCCTCCCGGCGTCGGGCAGGTGGAGATCCGGGGTACCTCGATGATGAATGGATACCTCGGGCAGGACGCCACCTGTATCGAGAATTGGTTCCCGACAGGTGATCTCGGCTATCTCACCGATGACGGCCTGGTCGTCTGCGGCCGGGCCAAGGAGATCATCTGGATCGCCGGCCGCAACATCTTCCCCACCGAGGTCGAGCAGGTCGTCGCCCAGATTCCGGGTGTGCGCGAGGGCGCGGTCGTGGCCGTAGGCACACCGCCCGGTTCGCCGCGCCCGGGGTTGTTGGTGGCAGCCGAGTTTCGCGGCCGTGACGAAGCCGCCGCACGCAGTGCGGTGGCACAACGGGTGGCCGCGGTCTGCGGTGTCGCTCCTGCCACCGTCATGCTGCTGGCACCCGGGTCGCTGCCCCGCACCTCATCAGGCAAGCTGCGCCGTCTGGAAGTACAGCGCCAACTGGAATCGGTGGGCGCATGAGCGACGCTCGCGGAGCGAACCAACAAAGAACAAGCGGCGCCCGAGCCAGCGAGGGAGCCGCATGAGCGAGTTCGACGACCTCCTGGACGCCACGTTCGACGAACAGGTCAGACTCTGGACCGTCGATGCCGAAGCCAGCGAACGGTTTCCGCGTCAGCTGATCGAGCACCTGGGCAAGTCCGGGGTGTTCCGGCACAAGTGGGGCGAGCCGACTCAGACCCAAGCCGACCTCGGCAAGCTCATCGCGCTGGCCTCGGCCCTCGGCGATCAGATGTCGGCCGGCATCGCTGTGGGAGTCAGCCTGCACGACTCGGCGATCGCGATCCTGCGCCGCTTCGCCAGATCCGACTACCTGCGCGACATCTGCGAGCAAGCCATCGACGGCGACGCGGTGCTGTGCATCGGCGCATCCGAGGAGTCGGGTGGCTCGGATCTGCAGATCTGCGAGACCACAATTCGCCAGCGCGACGGCGGATTCGAGGTACGCGGGACCAAGAAGTTCGTCTCGCTGTCTCCGATTGCCGATCACATAATCGTGGTCGCCCGCAGCGTCGACCACGACCCGGCGAGCCGGCACGGCAACGTCGCGCTGATCGCGATCCCGGCCACCAACGTCGACGTCGCACCGCCATATCGCAAACTCAGCGCCGGACCTCTGGATACCGCAGCTGTGCACATCGACACCTGGGTCCCCGAGGACGCGCTGGTGGCGCGCTCTGGCACCGGACTGGCCGCGATCAGCTGGGGTCTGGCCCACGAGCGCGTCTCGGTGGCTGCCCAGGTCGCAGCCTCATGTGAGCGGGCCATTGGAATCACACTGGCGCGCATGATGACCCGGCGCCAGTTCGGCCAGACGCTCTTCGAGCACCAGGCACTGCGGCTCCGGATCGCCGACCTGTCCGCGCGGGTGTCCGTGCTGCGGCACGCCCTCGATGGGTTCGCCGCCGGTGGGCGCCTCGACCTGCGCACCGCCGCGGGATTCAAAGTCACCGCCGCACGGCTGGGTGAGGAAGTCGCTGGCGAATGCCTGCACATCTTCGGCGGTTCGGCATTCCTGGTCGACGAAACACCGCTCGGCAGGTGGTGGCGAGACATGAAGCTGGCCCGGGTCGGCGGCGGTACCGACGAGGTGCTGTGGGAGCTGGTCGCGGCCGGGATGAAGCCCGACTTCGACGGCTACGCCACGTTGATCGGCCGTTCGAACGAGTAGAGGGCCATCCGCCGGTTCGACATGTCGTACTCGCCGAGGAACTGGCATCCGACGAACTCACACAGCCGCCGCGCCGCGGTGTTGCGGTGATCAGGGTCGAACATGACTCGTCGACAGCGAGGTTCGGTGGCGAACAGGCTGGCGACGATCCGCGGCAGCAGGCGAGGAGCCAAGCCCCGGTTGACCGCGCTCAGATCCGCGATCGCGGCATGCAACCCGACGTCCCAGGGATCGGCGTCATAGCAGGGTGCGATCGAATCCTTAGCGGCCCGGTAGATTTCGAGATACGCACCGGCAACACCGTTGAGGCTGGCGATGAGCGGCAGCGAATAGCTGCCGCCGAGTTGAGCCAGCAGGTGCTTGCGCCAGCGCTCCACCGGCCAATCGTATTCCCACGCCTCGGCCAGATGCGGCCGGTTCATCCACTCGGCGACCATGTCGGCATCGGACTCCGTCGCCGCGCGCAGCGCGTACGGCGACTCGACGATCGGCACTGGCGGAGCCGGCACCGCTGCCACCTCAGCGGGCAGCTCGGTGAGCGCGCGGGCAAGAACAAGCTCGGTCATCGTTGGGGAGCGTAGCCCACGGCGCCGCGGCAGCGGTGGGTCCGATCTCCCGACATCCCGCCCGCGGGTGGGGTTGAATGATGCGGTGGCCGAGATTCGCCGCACACGGACGGTAGCGGCCGAGCAGCAAGCAATTTGGGATGTCCTGGCCGACTTCGGCGCCATCGGCGCGTGGGCCGACTTCGTGGACCATTCCTGCCTGTTGAGCCCGCACGCCCAAGACGTCGGTATCGGCACCACCCGCCGCGTTCAGGTCGGCCGGAACACCCTCGTCGAGCAAATCACCGAGTTCGATCCGCCGGGCACTTTGGCCTACGACGTCGAAGGCTTCCCCCGCTGGCTGGCGGTGAGCAGTCGCTGGACACTCATCCCGTCGGCCGGCGCGACCACGGTGACGCTGGGGAGCACCGTCACCGTTTCCGGCCCGCTGCACCGGATTGCGGAAGCCATCGTCACCCGTGTCTCTGCCAAGCAACTTGATGCGCTACTCGCCGCACTGGCGAAACGAGTGGAGGGCCAACATGTCTGACCGCCCCGACATCATCATCGTGATGACCGACGAGGAACGTGCAATCCCTCCTTATGAGTCCGGTGACGTGCTCGCGTGGCGACAGCGCGCGTTGAGCGGCCGGCGATGGTTCGACGAACACGGCGTCAGCTTCGGCCACCACTACACGGGTTCGCTGGCCTGCGTGCCGAGCCGGCCCACGATCTTCACCGGGCACTACCCCGATCTGCACGGCGTCACCCAGACCGACGGCATCGGCAAGGCCTTCGACGATTCCCGGATGCGATGGCTGCGGCGCGGGGAGGTGCCCACCTTGGGCAACTGGTTTCGCGCAGCGGGCTACGACACGCACTACGACGGCAAGTGGCACATTTCGCACGCGGACCTGACCGACCCGCGGACCGGCGGCCCGCTGGCGACCAACGACGACGACGGCACCGTCGACCCGGCCGCGGTACGTCGCTATCTGGCCGCCGAGCCACTGGCCCCGTTCGGCTTCTCCGGCTGGGTCGGGCCCGAGCCGCACGGAGCCGGGCTGGCCAACAGCGGCATCCGTCGTGATCCGCTGATCGCCGACCGGGTGGTGGCCTGGCTGCAGGACCGCTACGCCCGCAGGCGCGCCGGGGACGACGCCGCGCTGCGGCCCTTCCTGCTCGTGGCGAGTTTCGTCAATCCGCACGACATCGTGCTGTTCCCGACATGGGCCACGCGCAGCCCGTTGGAGTCGTCGCCGCTCGACCCGCCACCGGTTCCCGCCGCGCCGACGGCGGACGAAGATCTGCGCACCAAGCCCGCCGCCCAGATCGCGTTCCGAGAGGCCTACTACTCCGGATACGGCCCCGCGCCCGCGATCCAATGGGTGTACGACCATGGCGCGCAGCGCTATCGCGATCTTTACTACCGGCTGCATGCCGAGGTGGACGGCCCGATCGACCGGGTGCGGGCTGCGGTGACCAAGGGCGGATCAGATGACGCCGTGCTGGTGCGCACAGCCGATCACGGTGATCTACTCGGCGCGCACGGTGGTCTGCACCAGAAGTGGTTCAACCTCTACGACGAAGCGACCCGCGTACCGTTCGTGATCGCCCGGGTCGGCGACCGCGCCACCACGCGGCGCCTGGTCACATCGCCGACGTCACATGTCGACCTGGTGCCGACCTTGCTCGGCGCCGCCGGCATCGACGTAACGGCCGTTGCGGCAACGCTTTCCGAGTCCTTTTCGGAGGTACATCCCCTGCCGGGGCGTGATCTGATGCCGATCGTCGACGGAGCGCCCGACGACGAGAGCCGCGCGGTGTACATCATGACCCGCGACAACATGCTCGAAGGCGATACCGGCGCCTCAGGGTTAGGCCGGCGCCTCAGGCAGACCGTGAATCCCCCTGCACCACTGCGTATCCGGATACCGGCCCATACCTCAGCCAACTTCGAGGGGCTTGTGACGAGGGTGGACGGGCGCCTATGGAAGCTGGTTCGCACCTTCGACGACCCCGGTACCTGGACCGAACCCGGGGTGCGACACCTGGCGGCCAACGGCCTGGGCGGGGAGACCTACCGCACCAGCCCACTGGACGATCAGTGGGAGCTCTACGACCTGACCGGCGATCCGATCGAGGCGATCAACCGCTGGACCGATCCCGAGCTGCACGAACTGAGAGCGCACCTGCGGGCACAGCTCAAGCAGGTGCGCGCCGACGCCGTTCCTGAACGCAACAACCCGTGGCCATACGCCTCGCGGCGACCGCCGGCCAAGCGCCTCCGGCGGTTATTCCGCTAGGCGGCAACCAATTTCAGCGGCAGCCGTTTATGACGCCGGATGATGTTATTCATCGCCCATACGGGTGGTCCGAGCTGGTCGATACGGGAAACGCGCGCCACCAGCGCGCGTAGCAGCGCCGCGGCCTCCAATCGGGCCAGACCCTGCCCGGCACAGGCATGGGCACCTTGACCGAAGCCGATCTGACGTCCGGCATCGCGTGTGATGTCGAAAACCTCGGGTTGGTTCCACTCGCGCTCGTCGCGGTTTGCCGACGCATACAGCACCAGCACGCGCGCGCCTGCAGGCACGACAACCCCCGCGACGTCGGTGTCTGCGCGGGCCTGGCGGGAAAAGGCGCGCAGTGGCGACTCGTAGCGGATTACCTCGTTGACGGCGTTGGGAATTCGGTGCGGCTCAGCCCTGAGCAGCTGCCACTGATCGTGGTGCGCGGCGAACAGGTGCAGCGCATTGGAAATCGCGCTGATAGTGGTGTCCAGGGAGGGCGCGATGTAGTCGACCAGGAGCGGCGGGCACTCCTTGTGTGCCAGTTTGCCTTCGTCTGCGGCGATCAGCAGTTCATGAGCCATGCTGCCGTCGAGCACAGTGCGCCGGCGAACGACGCTCCTCGCGAACCGCAACATTTGAACCGTTCCGGCGACCGAAGTGATCGCCTGCCCGTTGAGTGGCCCGAGTGCATCGAAAGTAGCTCCGGCCCAGTCGATCAGGTGTCGTCGTCGATCATGGGGCCATCCCACCAGGTCCGGCACGACTGCCAGCGGGAGTGCCGAGGCCATCTCCACGCCATCGATCTCGCCCCGGGCCATCGCAGCATCGACAACCTCCGCCGCGAGCCGATCGACAGTCTCGGCGATGGACTGCAGGGCACGAGGTAGCAACCGGTGCGCGACCAATTTGCGGCGCCGCTCGTGTTCGGCGCCGTCGCTGTTGAGCGTGGTACCTCGGGAGAGTCGGTTACTAATGCGGTTGAGCGCTACTCCGTTGCCGGAGATGAAGGCCGCGTCGTCGCGCAGTACAGCCTTGCACTCCACGTATCGCGAGAGCGCGTAGACGCGCTGCCGGGGCAACCATACGACCGGGCCCATCTCACGCAGCCGTCGATAGTGCGGGTACGGGTCGAGGATCGCACTGCGGGCATAAATATCTGGTCGATATTCCGCGACATCGCGAACCTGGCGCATTCTCCGGACCTCACCTTGACTGAGCATTCCGTCGTATGTGACGATTTCGTCATACGGTAATGCAGGAGGTCGCGGTGAGCAAGGTCGTCGACGTGCACAGCGAACACGGCGCGCTGCACGGTGAGCATTCGGGTAGGTCACGGAACCCGGTCATCAAGGTGCACGACCTCGCCTGGCTGGAATTCGACAAGCCCGACCTGGCCGCCGCCGACGTTTTTGCCGAGGCCTTCGGTTTCCACACCGTCACCCGTACCAGTGACAACCTGCACTTACGTGGCGCAGATGCGGGCGCCCCGTGCGTTCTGATCCGTCGGGGGACGCAGACGCGCTTCCGTGGACTGGCCTTCAAGGCAGCGGACGAGGCCGACGTGCGCGCGCTCGCAGCGGCACACAACGCCCCGACACGGGTGCTGCCGGAGTCGATCGGCGGTCTGTCGGTTCAGCTCGCCGACCCCGGCAGCATTCCGGTCACAGTCGTCGCGGGGATGCACGAACTGCCCGAACTCCCCGCGCAACCGCCGCAGGTGTTCAACGTCGGGCGGCAGGCCACTCGCGTCAACACCACGCAGCGGCCCCAGCGAGCACCCGCGACCGTGCAGCGGCTGGGCCATATCGTGATGCAGTCCACGACATACCTCGAGACTCTGAACTGGTATCTCGACAACCTCGGCCTCATCGTCAGCGACTTCCTCTACTTCCCCGGCCAACGCGACCGCGGACCCACCATGAGCTTCATTCGCTGCGACCGCGGATCCATCCCGACCGATCACCACACGCTTGCGCTGGCCCTGGGCCCGGCCAACCGCTACGTCCATTCCGCTTACCAGGTCAGCGATCTCGATGCGCTGGCCGCCGGCGGCGAATACCTCAGCGCGCAGGGCTACTTCCGGTCGTGGGGCATCGGCCGCCATATCCAGGGCAGCCAGCTGTTCGACTATTGGCGCGATCCGGACGGATTCCTGGTCGAGCATTTCACCGACGGCGACATGTTCGACAGCACCCTCGAGCCGGGCTGGGCGCCCTTCACCGCTTCGGGCTTGGCCCAGTGGGGACCGCCGGCAACGGCGGACTTCCTGGGCACCAGGCCCAAACATGCTCGCCACGAGGTGGTTTCGATGATCACCGCTCTGCGCGAGAACAATGAGTTCGACGTCAAACGCCTCATCGGATTGCTGAAAGTTGCCGCCTCATGACCATTTCCGTCTTTCGCACCGCAGACTCGTGGTGGGCTGCGGCCCCGACCGGTGCGGCAAGGATCGACACGTCGGCGCAGACCACCGCGGAACTGCTGACCGACCGTTCCGCGATCGAGGCCGCCGCGCACAGCAGCGATACCGTCGACATCACGAGGCTCGACCTTCGCTCCCCGGTGACCACACCGTGCCGGGTGGTGGCCCAGATGACGAACTTCGCCTCCCACGTCCGCGACGCCGGCATGGACCCCAAGACCGTTCCGTTGACGTTCTTCCGCAAGTCCTCGGCGTCGATCAGCGGCCCATTCGCACCGGTTCGCAAACCCTCCCACGTCAAGCTCCTCGATTACGAGGTGGAGATCGGGCTCGTCATCGGTCGTGACATCGAAGTCGGGACAACGATTTCCGCGGACAACGTCAGCGACTACGTCGCCGGACTAGTGGTGACCAACGACGTGTCGGCCCGTGACATCCAGCTGCCGCAGACCCAGTTCTATGAGGCCAAGTCGTATCCGACGTTCACTCCGGTGGGCCCGGCTTTGGTCCTGATCGACGCGCGCGAGTTCGCCCGCTTCGGCGAGCTGCGGCTGCGACTGTCCGTCAACGGGGAAGAACGTCAGAATGCCCTGGTGGCCGGGGACATGCTCTACCGTCCGCTGGAAGCACTCCAATCACTGTGTCGCTTTCAGGATCTCGCGGCCGGCGACCTGATCCTGACGGGGACACCCGTCGGCACCGCACTCAGCGCACCACCAAAGCCCATCGAGATCATCGGGTCACTGCTGCCGCCTGCGATGAAGTGGAAGGCGTTCTTCAAGCGTCAGGCGACCAACCCGAAGTACCTGCAAGACGGCGACGTGATCGAGGCATCGGTTCGCACCGATGACGGTGCCATCGATCTGGGCACCCAGCGTACGACCGTGACCTATTCCTGAAATAACATGTCTGGCAACGGAAGTAGACAGACCTGGTGAGCATCCTCGGGCGACATCCCGAACAAGCGCAGGACGTCTTCGGTCACGGCGTCGGCAGTGGCGCCGGCGTCCCGGTCAGGTTGCGACTGCAGCAGATGCCCCAGGCCGAGCAGCGCACCGGCCGCCACTGCGAGGGTCAGTTCAGGATCCTCGACATGAAATCGCCCAGCCGCGACCCCGGCTTTGATGTCCCGCAAGGCCCGTGGCGCCAGGCCGCGATCCGCCGACAGCAGCGCTCCCCAGTTGGCCAACAGAATCCGGCTCTCTTGCGGGCGTTCGCGGAAGAATCGACCGCTCAGACGGAAACTGCACGCGAAGACGGCCGCCGGGTCCTCGATTCCGGACGTGAGGAGGTCCAGCACGGCGCCGTGAGAGTCGAGGACGTCAGCCACGGCGGCTTCGAACAGCTCCTCCTTGCTGTCGAAATGGTTGTAGAAGGACCCCATTCCTACATCGGCGGCTTGGGTGATCTCCAGCACCGGGACGTTGAGCTTGCCGACGGCAATCATCGACTGGGCCGCTTTGATCAACGCCATCCGCGTCCGCTGCTTGCGGCGCTCCAGGCGGTTGATCGGCGCTTCGGTCACGGACGAATCCTACCGGTTCTCACTAGTGACGATTTCCTCAGCCGCCGAGAAGGAGCCGCATGAGCTGCACTGATTCACCACCCGTGGTGGTCGTCGGCGCCGGACCCACCGGCATCACGGCCGCCACTCTGCTGGCCCAATACGGTGTGCGCAGCCTGGTCCTCGATCGCTATGCCGACACCTATCCCCAGCCCCGCGCCGTCCATCTCGACGACGAGGTGTTCCGCATCATCCACCGGCTCGGGATCGCCGAGGAATTCGCCAAGATCTCCCGGCCTGCACTCGGCCTGCGATTGCTCGACCCCACCATGCGGGTGCTGGCCGAGTTCGACCGGGACCCCGCCCGCACACCGCATGGCTACCCGCAAGCCAACATGTTCGACCAACCCGAGTTGGAGGCATTGTTGCGGACCAATCTCGCGCGCCATCCGCTGGCCACACTGCGGGGCAACGTCGAGGTCACCGATGTCGTCGCCCTCTCCGATGGCCGCACCCGGATCACCTACACCGACCGCGCCAACGGCCACGAACAGGCCATCGAGACCGACTACGTGCTCGGCTGCGACGGCGCCAACAGTCTGGTCCGCGCACGGATCGGATCGACCATGCGCGACTTGCGGTTCGAGCAACGCTGGCTGGTCGTCGACGTGGCCACCACGGCCGACCTGGGCCAGTGGTCCGGCGTCCACCAACTGTGCGACCCGCGGCGGGCCGGGACCTTCATGCAGATCGGCGACGAGCGCTACCGCTGGGAGTTTCAACTGCGGCCCGACGAGATCGCCGGCGATTTCGGCACCGTCGAAGCCCTTGCCCCACTTCTGGCGCCATGGACCTCCAGGGCGGCCATCGCCGAACTCAATCTGATTCGGGTCGCGGAGTACACCTTTCGGGCCCAGCTCGCCGACCGCTGGCGGTGCGCCAACATCTTCCTGCTCGGCGATGCCGCGCACCTGACCCCGCCGTTCGTGGGCCAGGGTATGGGAGCGGGCCTACGCGACGGGATGAACCTGGCCTGGAAGCTCGCCGGGGTGATCAAGGGGACGCTGGATCCCGGCGCGCTGGAAACTTACGAACAGGAGCGAAAACCTCACGCGCGGAAGATGATCGGCCTGGCGTTGACGGTCGGCCGGGCGATGACCTCCGGCGGCGAGATCGGCAACATGCTGCGCCGCACCATCGTTCCGCAGATCCACCGGTTGCCCGGCCTGCGCGAGCGGGTGACCGACTCGCGCACACCACCGTTGCACCGGTCGGCGCTGGTCCATCGGTCACATCGTCGCAATCAACTCGGCGGGACGTTGTGTCCCAACGCCGTCGATTCCGCGGGTGTGCGTCTCGACGACCTGTTGGGCAATGGCTTTGCCATCGTGACGACACAGAACCCGACTGCAGCCGACCGACTCGTCACCGAACGATACGGCGCCACAGTCCATGTGGCGGGCCCGGGTGATGAACTAGCGAACTGGCTGCGAAACGGCCGGGCCGGTGCAGCGATCATCCGGCCCGATCGCACAGTCCTGCATTGCGGTCGGGATGCCGGGGAGTTGACTGCCCTACTCGGGCGCTATCTGGTGGCTGTCGACGAAAACCAGGGTTCCAGCGTCCAATAGGACCGCCCAGCGCCGCGCCGCATCCGAGATGTGCACATCACCGACATCGACCGCATGACCGGCCAAGTCGCCGAAATCCTCCACAATGACACCGCGTACCTCATCGTCGGTGTCGACATAGACCCGTACGCGTCGATCGACGGCGAGCGTTTCGTCGCCGTCGGCGCGCTTTCCCGCTGCCTTCTTGACCACCCGAACACCTTCCCCCGGCACGTACAGTCTGGTCAGTAGAGCACGTTCAGGCTCGATTTGGAACGGAATTCCGCGGGATCGGCGGCACAATCGACCAGAGCACTTCACTCTCGTCCTGCCCAGGGTTGTCCCAGGAGTGCACGGCCTTGGCCGAGAAGGTGTAGCAGTCGCCGGTTTTGAGGACCGACTCCTGACCGTCGACGGTCAGCCGCAGGCACCCGCGAAGCACGAACACGAAGATGGTTTCCGACTCCAAGGTGTAGGCGCCACCCGTGCCGCCACCGGGGCGCAGCACCGAACGCATCACCTGAAGGTTGCGCTCGGTCTCCGGCGTCAGGAGGTACTCGCGGATTCCGCTGCCGCCCATCTCCACTGGCGCGCCGTCACCGCCGCGCACCACCGCTGATTCGGGGTAGTCGAACAGCGAACCCACTGAAACACTGAGGATTTCGCAGACCTTGAGGAGGTTCGGCACCGAGATCGTGGTCTGGCCGCGTTCCAGCAAGCTCAGGAATCCTTTGGTAAGTCCCGCGCGGTCGGCGACGGCCTCCAGGGTCAGCTCGCGCTCTTTGCGCAGCGTGCGCAGCTTCGGGCCAAGCCGGGTCATCCAGCCGTCGACCCCGGCGAGAACTTCGCCGCCCGTGGCGTCGTCCCGTGACGTGTCCTGTTGCGACATCGGGACACCTCACCTTCACCGGTCGATCGGCCGCGGGGCCTTGCGCGGCCAAAGTTTAGCGGTATATAACTTTCATAAGTTTTACACCACTAAACCATCAGGGCGGAACAATGAGTCTGTACGCAGTGGTCGACCCGAAATCGGGTGAAGTCGTGCGGGAGTACCCGACCGCTACCGACGAGCAGATCGAGCTGGCGCTGGCCTCGGCAGCCAAGGCGTACCGGGAATGGTCGAAGACCTCGACCCTGGCCGACCGGGTCGCCCTGATCCGCAAGGTGGCCGCTCTGCACACCGAGCGCCGCGAGAAGCTGGCCGAGATCATTCACCGCGAGATGGGCAAGCCGCTGGACCAGGCCCTCGGCGAGGTGGAATTCAGCGCCGCGATCTACGAGTACTACGCCGACAACGCCGAGACGTTTCTCGCCGACGAGCCGATCCAGCTGCTCGACGGTGACGGCAGCGCGGTGATCAAGCGCGGCCCGGTGGGCGTGCTGCTCGGCATCATGCCGTGGAACTACCCGTACTACCAGGTCGCCCGTTTCGCGGGACCGAACCTGACGCTGGGCAACACGATCGTGCTCAAGCACGCGCCGCAGTGTCCGGAGTCGGCCGAGGCCATCCAGCAGATCTTCGACGACGCCGGCTACCCCGCCGGTGCGTACGTCAACGTGTATGCGACCAATGAGCAGATCGCCGACGCCATCGCCGACCCGCGGGTGCAGGGGGTGTCGCTGACCGGCTCCGAGCGCGCCGGCGCCGCGGTCGCCGAGATCGCCGGCCGCAACCTGAAGAAGGTCGTGCTGGAACTCGGCGGCTCCGACCCGTTCATCGTGCTGAGCAGCGATGACCTGGAGGCCACGGTCGAGGCGGCCATGGCGGGCCGGTTCGAGAACACCGGGCAGGCCTGCAATGCGGCCAAGCGCTTCATCGTGGCCGCCCCGCTCTACGACGAGTTCCTCGACAAGTTCACCAAGAAGGTCGTCGAGGCGGCCGACGGCCTGGCCCCATTGTCCTCGCTCGGCGCCGCACAGCACCTTGCCGAGCAGATCGACCGCGCGGTGGCCGACGGCGCCAAACTGGTCTCCGAGGGCAAGCGCGAGGGCGCTTACTTCCCGCCCGGTGTCCTCACCGGAGTCTCGCCCGATTCGGCGACCTATCGCGAGGAGCTGTTCGGCCCGGTGGCGATGGTGTTCAAGGTGAACTCCGAGGACGAGGCCGTCGAGTTGGCCAACGACATCCCCTTCGGTCTCGGCTCGTATGTGTTCACCACGGATGAAGAACAGGCCAAGCGGGTAGCAGACAAGATCGATGCTGGAATGGTGTTCGTGAACGTGGTCGGCGCCGACGGTGTCGAGCTGCCGTTCGGCGGAGTGAAGCGCTCGGGCTTCGGCCGCGAACTAGGCCGGTTCGGCATCGACGAGTTCGTCAACAAGAAACTGATCCGGATCGGATAAACCATGAGCACCACCGCGGCGCCGGCCAAGAAAGACCTCTACGACCCGCTAGAGCTGTTCGCAACCGACCGCCTGCTCGACTCCGACGAACGGGACATCGCGGCCACGGTGCGCAAGTTCGTCGACACCCGGCTGCGGCCGAACATCGAGGACTGGTTCGAATCCGCCACGCTGCCAAAAGAACTCGGCAAGGAGTTCGGACAGCTGGGCTTGTTGGGCATGCACCTGCAGGGCTATGGGTGCGCCGGGACCAACGCGGTCAGCTACGGCCTGGCCTGCATGGAGCTCGAAGCCGGTGACAGCGGTTTCCGCAGCTTCGTGTCGGTGCAGGGTTCGCTGTCGATGTTCTCGATCTACCGCTACGGCTCCGACGAGCAGAAGAACGAGTGGCTTCCCCGGCTGGCAACCGGCGAGGCCATCGGGTGTTTCGGCCTGACCGAACCCGACTTCGGCTCCAACCCCGCCGGCATGCGCACGCGCGCGCGGCGCGACGGCGGCGACTGGGTGCTCGACGGCACCAAGATGTGGATCACCAACGGCAATCTCGCCGACGTGGCCACGGTGTGGGCGAGAACGGGCGACGGCAACAGGGATATCAGCGGTTTCCTGGTGCCCACGGATACCCCCGGGTTCACCGCTAACGTCATCCACAAAAAGCTGTCGCTGCGGGCCTCGGTGACCTCGGAACTGGTGCTGGACAACGTCCGGCTGCCCGCGTCCGCGCAACTGCCGGAAGCCACCAGCCTGGGTGCGCCGCTGTCCTGTCTCAACGAGGCACGGTTCGGCATCGTGTTCGGCGCCCTGGGGGCCGCACGCGACAGCCTGGAGACGGCGATCGCCTACGCCCGCGAACGGGAGGTTTTCGACCGTCCGTTGTCGAGTTTCCAGCTGACGCAAGAGAAGTTGGCCAACATGACCCTCGAACTCGGCAAGGGCATGTTGCTGGCCGTGCACCTGGGCCGGATGAAGGACGCCGAAGGCGCCCGGCCCGAGCAGATCAGCCTGGGCAAGCTCAACAACGTTCGCGAAGCACTGGCCATCGCCCGCGAATGTCGAACCCTGTTGGGCGGCAGCGGGATCACCCTTGAGTACTCTCCCCTGCGGCACGCCAACAACCTCGAGTCTGTACTGACCTACGAGGGCACCTCCGAGATGCACCTACTGTCGATCGGGCGGGCGCTGACCGGACAAGCGGCGTTCCGCTGAGATGACCGACGCGAAAGAACTCCGGCAACTGATCGCCGGCCAATGGTCTGCGGGCAGCGGTCAGCGGGTGGCCAGCGTAAACCCGACACGGCCGAGTGTGGTTGTCGCCGAAGGTAATAGCGCCACGGTGAACGATGTCGACTGTGCGGTCACCGCGGCGAGTGAAGCCGGTAAGGCCTGGGCCCGGACACCGATGCATCTTCGTGGCGCCGTTCTGCTCGAGGCTGCCGCGATAGTCGACAGCAATGCACTGCCCTGGGGCCTGGAACTGGCGACCGAGGAAGGCAAGACGAAAGCCGAGGGCGTCGGCGAGGTTCGGCGCGCCGCGCAGATCCTGCGTTACTACGGCAACGAGGGCGATCGGCAGGCCGGCGAGATCTTCGCCTCGCCACGGGCAGGTGAGCAGATCCTGGTGACTCGCAAGCCAATTGGCGTCGTCGCCGTCATCACCCCTTTCAACTTTCCGATCGCGATCCCGGCATGGAAGATCGCCCCCGCCTTGGTGTACGGCAACACCGTGGTGTGGAAGCCGGCCACCACAGTTCCGTTGCTGGCGCTCCGGCTGACGGAGGCACTGACTGCCGCGGGTCTACCCGCCGGTGTGCTGAACCTGGTGATCGGCGATTCTCCGATCGGCGAGGCACTGATCGGCCATGCGGGCATCGACGCGATCAGCTTCACCGGTTCGACGGCAGTGGGTCGAGATATCGCCGCCACCGCGGCAGCGCGCGGTGTGCCGGTGCAAGCCGAGATGGGCGGGAAGAATGCGGCGGTGGTGCTCGACGACGCGGACATCGGGCTGGCGCTGGACCAGGTGATGCTGGGGGCATTCCGGTCCGCAGGCCAAAAGTGCACGGCCACATCACGGTTGATCGTCACGGAGGGGATCGCTGAGCGATTCCTCGACCAACTCGCGACCCGGGCGCAAGCACTTGTGGTCGGCGATCCGACGGACGAGGCGACACAGATGGGGCCGGTCATCACCGGTGCCGCCCAGCGGAACATCTACGGCGGCCTCGGCTCCGCGATCAACGACGGCGTCGAGGTGCTGGCCGGCGGCCAGCCCTACTTCAAGGGACTGCTGGCCGAAGGCTTCTTCGTCGCACCCACCGTCGTCGAGGTAACCGGGCGCGCCGACATCTGGACCGAGGAGCTCTTCGGCCCCGTGCTGGCGGTGCGGCGTGCGGCCGATGCCGATGAGGCGTTCACGCTGGCCAATGACAGCGAATTCGGCTTGTCCGCAGCAGTTTTCACTCGGGACCTGGCCCGCGCGCTCGACGCCGTCGAGCACATCGACGTCGGGGTGCTGCACATCAATTCCGAGTCGGCGGGCGCTGATCCGCACGTCCCGTTCGGCGGGGCGAAGAAGAGCGGGCTCGGCCCCAAGGAGCAGGGCGGCGCGGCACGCGAGTTCTTCACCTACACCACAACGGTCTATCTGCGCGGCGGGTCTTGATCGCACGAGCTACGGTTCGACGGTGACCTTGATCGCCTCACCGCTCTTGACGATGCCGAACGCATCCAACACGTTGTCGAGCGAAATGCGGCGGGTGATCAGATCCTTGACCGGAACCTGCCCGGTGGAGATGTATTCCAGGGCTCGCTTGTTGTGCTCGGGCGCAGAGCCGTTGGCCCCGTGGATGTGCAACTGCCGGTAGTGCACCACGTTGGAGTCGCACGTGATCGTCGGGTTGGTCTTGGGCAGGCCGCCGAAGAACGAGATACGCCCGTTGCGCGCGGCCATCGCGATCGCCTGCTCCTGGGTGATGTTGGCCGCCGTGGCCGTGATGACCACGTCGGCCCCACGGCCGCCGGTCAGTTCCATGACCTTGGCCACGACGTCGACGTCGGCGGCATTGATGACCTCGTCGGGGTCGACGGCATCGGCCGACATCTTGAGCCTGCTGTCGTTGACATCCACGAGGTAGACCGGGCCGCATTTGTGCACACCGCGGGCGATCCGGATATGCATGCACCCGATCGGGCCGGCACCGAAGACGACGACGGTGTCACCCTCCTCGATACCTAGCAGTTCCTGGGCGTTGATGGCACACGCGAACGGCTCGGCGGCCGAAGCCTCATCGAAGCCGACGTTGTCCGGGATGCGGTTGAGACCGTCTACCACCAGCACCTGCTCGGGCACGATCATGTATTCGGCGAACCCGCCGTCGTACTGGTAGCCGACCGACGTCTGGTTCTGGCATACCGCCATCCAGCCCTTGCGGCATTCGTGACACTTCCCGCACGGCACAGCGGCGATCACCTGGACCCGGTCACCGACCTGCCAGGCGCTGCCGTACGTCGCGTTGACCTTCGTACCGACCTCGACAATCTCGCCGGCGATCTCGTGCCCGATCGTCCGCGGCGGGGTCAGGTTCTGGTGACCGTTGTAGAAGATCTTGACGTCGGTGCCGCACGTCGAGCAGTTGCGCACCCGGATCTTGACCTCGTCAGGACCGCAAGTGGGCTCGGGTACATCCTCGAGCCGAACATCCTCGGGGGCGTAGAAGCGCAGGGCTTTCATGGGGATCGTCCTTCCGAAGTTGCTCGGCGCAGCCGGTAATCCCGCACCATCTGGAGAACACCCTAGCGACAATTCGGGCATAAAGCCACAGATATTTCCGCCCGTTTATGACCGATTGCTTGCGCGAATGTCCGAATGTGGGGTTTACTGGTCGTCAGATGTGACCGGCATCACCTCATGATCGGAGGCCTCGAATTGTCCACCACCGAGACGAAGCCGCGGACCGGCGCCCGGGTTCACGTTCAGAAGCTGGGCACGTCGCTGTCGAACATGGTCATGCCCAACATCGGCGCGTTCATCGCCTGGGGCTTGATCACCGCACTGTTCATCAAGGCCGGGTGGCTGACCGGAATCTTCCCGGGACTGCGCGACCCGGGCGGCTGGGTGGCCAAGATCGGCGGCTGGGGCGACTTCGCCGCCGGCGGCATCGTCGCGCCGATGATCACCTACCTATTGCCCATCCTGATCGGAGCCACCGGCGGCCGGATGGTGTACGGGATCCGCGGCGGTGTCGTCGGCGCGATCGCGACCATGGGTGTCATCGCGGGCACCGACATCCCGATGTTCCTCGGTGCGATGATCATGGGCCCCCTCGGCGGTTGGGTGATGAAGAAGGTCGACGCCATCTGGGACGGCAAGGTGCGCCCCGGCTTCGAGATGCTCATCGACAACTTCTCGGCCGGCATCGTCGGTCTCATCCTGGCTACCTTCGGCTTCTTCGGCATCGGGCCGATCGTGTCAGGCTTCAGCCACGGCGCCGGCAGGGTCGTCGATTTCCTGGTCGCACACGATCTGCTGCCGCTGACGTCGATCTTCATCGAGCCGGCCAAGGTGCTGTTCCTCAACAACGCCATCAATCACGGAGTGCTGACGCCTCTCGGCACGACCCAGGCCCTGGCAACCGGCAAGTCCGTGTTGTTCCTGTTGGAAGCCAACCCAGGACCGGGGCTGGGAATCCTGCTGGCGTTCATGGCATTCGGTCGCGGTGCGGCAAAGGCGTCGGCGCCGGGTGCGGCGATCATCCAGTTCTTCGGCGGCATCCACGAGATCTACTTTCCGTACGTCCTGATGAAGCCCAAGTTGATCCTGGCCACGATCCTCGGTGGCATGACCGGCATCTTCATCAACGTGCTGTTCGGATCCGGTCTGCGTGCACCTGCCGCCCCCGGCTCGATCATCGCCGTCTACGCCCAGACCGCCACCGGCAGCTTCCTGGGCGTCACGCTGTCGGTATTCGGTGCGGCCGCAGTCTCGTTCGTGGTCGCATCGCTACTACTCAAGACCGACAAGTCCGACGATGAGGGGGACCTGGCCGCCGCGACCGCGGGGATGGAGGCCCTGAAGGGCAAAAAGTCCAGCGTGTCCTCGGCGCTCGTGGGTTCGGCCAGCCGCGGACCGGTCACCAACATCGTGTTTGCGTGCGACGCGGGCATGGGCTCTTCGGCGATGGGTGCTTCGGTGCTGCGCAAGAAGATCCAGGGTGCCGGGTTCACCGACGTCAAGGTCACCAACCAGGCGATCTCGAATCTCACCGACACCTACGGGCTGGTGGTCACCCACCAGGACCTCACCGACCGAGCCCGCCAGAAGACCCCGTCGGCCGTCCACGTCTCGGTGGAGAACTTCATGGCCGCACCGCAATACGACGAGATCGTGGACCTACTCGGCACCGCCAATGACACCAGCGGCGCCAAAGCCGCCGCCGAGGAGCCTGCCGAGGAAGCACCCGCCGGGGAGGTGCTCGGCGTCGAGTCGATCGTGCTGGCGGGCACCGCTACGACGCGGGACGCGGCGATCAGCGAGGCGGGTGACTTGTTGGTGACCTGCGGTGCTGTCGAACCGTCCTACGTCGACGCGATGCACGCGCGGGAAGGCTCGGTGTCCACGTATATGGGCAACGGCTTGGCCATCCCGCATGGGACCAACGAGGCCAAGGACGCCATCAGGCGCACCGGAATCTCGTTCGTGCGCTATGCCGAACCGATCGACTGGAATGGCAAACCGGCCGAGTTCGTCGTCGGCATCGCCGGCGCCGGTAAGGACCACATGGCGCTGCTGACCAAGATCGCCGGGGTTTTCCTGAACAAGGACGAAGTGGCGCGGCTGCGGGACGCCACGAGTGCCGAGGAGGTCCAGTCGGTGCTTGGTGGCACGGGCAGGTGAGAATACGCACGTGGATTCCGACACCCGTCAAGGCCGCATCGTCGAGTTCGCCCGCACCAGGGGGCGGGTCGAGGTAGCCGCACTGGCCGAGGAGCTCGACGTCGCGGCCGAGACGATCCGCCGCGACCTGAAGGTTCTTGCCAGTCGCAGAATGCTCAAGCGGACTCACGGCGGTGCCATCCCACTGGAGACCGCGGCATTCGAGTCGACAGTCGAGTACCGCAGTCAAGTGGACCTCGCCGAGAAGCACCGGATCGCGGGCTCCGCCACCGAACTGCTGCATGGGGCCGAAACGGTCTACTTGGACGAGGGTTTCACGCCGCGGCTGATCGCCGAGCGTCTCTCCGAACTGGAGCTGACGGTGGTGACCTCCTCACTGTTGGCCGCTGAGGCCCTGGCCCACAGCGAATCGGTGACCGTCCTGCTGCTTGGCGGACGGATGCGCGGCCGCACCCTGGCCACCGTGGATCATTGGGCGACCGACATGCTGGGCGGCCTCGTAATCGACATCGCTTTCCTTGGGACCAACGGCATTTCACCCGATCGTGGCCTCACCACCCCCGACCCTGCGGTGGCCGCGGTGAAGCACACCGCGGTCAAAGTCGCACGCCGCCGGGTCCTGGTGGCCGCGCACACGAAGTTCGGGGTCAGCAGCTTCTGCCGGTTCGCCGAAGTATCCGATTTCGACTCGATCGTGACGGGCGCAGAGTTGTCACTCGCCGAGGCACGCAGCTACGAAGCGATGGGGCCTTCGGTGGTCCGCGCCTAGCTCGACTCGCCCTGCGTGACCTCAGTGCACGCCCTCCATCAGGCGGCTGACCCGGGGCGCCAGCACCCACACCACCACGCCGACGGCGATGGCGACCGCACCGAGGATGCCGAAGTACGCGAACTCGCCGTCCGGGCTGTAGTAACCCGAGAGCACGCCAGACATCGCCGTGCCCAGGCCGACGGAGAAAAAGTACAGCGCCATCATCTGGGCCCGAAAAGCGTTAGGCGCCAACTGTGTAGTGACCGACAGGCCGATGGGTGACAACATCAGCTCCGAGACCGCGAAGACGCCCATGATCGCCACCACGGCAAGGGCGGGCACACTACGACCTGTCGTCCCGGCCATCGGCAGGAACAGCAGAAACGCGGCACCCATGCCGACAACGCCATAGGCGAACTTGCGCGGCGTGGTGGGCGCGCGCCGGCCCAGTTTGGTCCACATCGCCGCAAACAGCGGGGACAGCAGGATGATCCACACCGGTTCGATGGAGCCGATCCAGTTCGACGGGGCCCGCCATCCGAAGATGGACCAGTTCATCCGCTCGTCGGAGTAGACCGCCAGTACCGTGAAGATCTGTTGGAACAGCGACCAGAACACGGCGTTGGCGATGAACAGAGGGATGAATGCGCGCACTCGGGTGCGTTCCAGCGGCTCGACCCGCGAGCTGCTCAGCATCACCGCGAAATAGCCGATCGAGGCGACGATGAGGATTCCGGTGGTCACCTGCGAGAGGTTGGCCAGTGTGATCAGGCCGACGACGAACGCGACCACGGCGATAGCCAGGACTACCAACGCGATAGTGGCCGTTCGCCAGAACTCTTTGTGCGACAGCGGATTTGGAACCGTGCGCCCGTGGCCGCCAAGATTGCGCCGGAACACCACATACTGGGTCAGGCCCAGTGCCATCCCGATCGCGGCGGCGCCGAAGCCGTAATGGAATCCCACCTTGGTCTGCAAGAGGCCGGTGATCAGCGGGCCGACGAACGAGCCGAGGTTGATACCCAGATAGAACAGCGTGAACCCACCGTCACGGCGCGGATCGCCCTCGTCGTACAGCGTGCCCAACAGTGAGGATGCATTGGCTTTCAGCGCTCCGGATCCCAGCGCGATCAGCACCAAGCCGATGGCGACGCCGGCCAGTCCGGGCAGCACGGCCAGCGCGATGTGGCCGCACATGACCACCACCCCGCCGTACAAGACCGTTCGCTCCATACCGAGCAGCCGGTCGGCGACCCAACCACCCAGCACCGTGGACAGGTACACGAGGCCGCCGTACGCGCCGACGATGCCGGTCGCCGTGGCCTTGGGTAGGCCGAGACCGCCGTCGGTAAGCGAGTAGTACAGGTAGTACCCGAGGATGGTCAGCATTCCGTAGTAGGAGAAGCGCTCCCACAACTCGACGCCGAAGAGGTTGGCCAGCCCGACCGGATGCCCGAAGAATGTCTTCTGCGCGGGCGCGTTCTCGGTTGCTATCGCATCGGCCATGGCTTGCACGATGCCATATCGCTAACCGCAGTTCAGCGCTTCGACACCCGCGGGCCGACCACGCACTGAGACACCGGTGGGCTACGCACTGAGACACCGGTGGGCTACGCACTGAGACACCGGTGGGCTACGCCCACTGGCCCCAGGGGACGCTCCAGTCGCCGTTCTGCCACAGCTGTAGCGGCTTGCCGCCGGAGTTGCGGACCTCGACGACGTCGCCGGGCACCGAGAAGTTGTAGAACCACATCGCGTTGTCGCGGTTGAGGTTCAGGCAGCCATGGCTGGTATCGGTATTGCCCTGGGCCCACACGGTCGCGTCCAACTCGTGCAGATAAACACCGTCGGTACTGATGCGCACCGCGTAGTTGATCGACTCCTTGTATCCGAGATGGGAATTGATCGGAAGGCCGTACGTCGAGGAGTCCATGATCACCGGATTGCTCTTGTCCAGAACCGTGTAGATGCCTGGTTGCGTCCAGAAGCTCAGCGTCGTGTTGCCGACCTTGTCGGTACCGCCGCGGCCCATCGATGTGGGCATGGTGCGCACCAATTTTCCGCCGTCGAACACAGTCACCTGCTTGGTGGCGTCATCGGCGATGGACACGTGCGAGGCACCGATGTTGAACGACAACGGCGGCCCCGGCCCCGGAGTGACGGTGACGACGGTGCCCGGGTCGTAGTACTGCGGCGGCCGCCAATGCGCGGTGCGGTCGTCGACCCAGTGCCACGCACCCGTAACCCCTGTCGACGTGTCCACCTGCAGTGCCTGATCGGCCAGACCCTTGTCACCGACCGGACCATCGAAGTGCGCGACGATGACCGTGCCGATGCCGTAGGTCCCGCCGTTCTGCAGGGCCGCACCGGATGTGGTGGTGAACCGCACGTTGGGCAGAACATCATCAGCGTGTGCGACGGCAGCCGGAGCGGCCTGCAGTGCTATCAAGGCGACCACTACCGACAGCAGGACCCGTGCCCTGCGATTCATATCGCGCATTCACCACTCCACGATCGACGGACCAACCGATCGATCATGGTGGATCGGTGGGGATTTGGACAATTGCGATTAACCCGGCGTCGCTGAGGTCGGCGTCGTGGTGATCTGCGGGGTCGCCACCGATGGCGACGCTGACGGCTGGCCAGGTGACGTCCTCGTGGTCACGCCAGTCGTCATCGAGCCTGGCGCCGGTGCCGAAGTGGATCCGGGATCCGACAGCACCGACCCTGGTCCACCACGCTCGACCTGCGTCGCAGCGACCAACACACCGCCTGCGAGCGCGGCGTTGAACCCCACTGCTGCCGCAATCGTCGTCGAACGGGAACGTCGGCCTGCATCCATGTGTCACACCTCCGGTCGGTTGGAGCGTTTCTGCGACCGGGGTAGCCATATCGAGGACTCGGAAACCTTGTGCACTTGCTGCGCGATTCCTGAAAGCCGCCGATCGTCTCGGCGAACCGGCCTAACGACGCCGGCGCAGCACTCCCGCTGCCGCCAGCACCGTGGCGGTGAGCGTTTCCATGAGCGGGCTGTCGAGCTTCCAGCACTGCCAGAACAACGGAACATCCAGGTTCACATCGCAGACCTGGACGAAAGTACCGTCGGCGAGCGGCAGCGCGGCCGATTGTTCTGGGTACATCCCCCAGCCCAGTCCGGCTCGCACCGCCGCTCCGAAACCCTCCGAGGTTGGCACATAGTGCACGGCTCGTTCGATTTCACGACGAAACACTTTGCGTACCAACATATCCTGCAAGGCATCGTCGCGATTCCAAGCCAGTGACGGCGCTTCTGTCACCGCTTCGGCGGTGAAACCCTCTGGCAAATGGCGCTTCACATAGTCGGCGGCGGCAACTGGCAGGTACCGCATCACGCCCAGAGACCGCACCCGGCATCCCGGCACTGGTGTGCGCTCCGTGGTGACCGCACCCATCACCACGCCTTCGCGCAGCAGCCTGGCCGAGTGATCTTGGTCTTCGATATGGATATCGAACAACACGCCGGGAAGCCCTGCCAACACGTCCCCGAACCACGTCACCATCGAATCCGCGTTGACCGCCATCGCAATCCGCGGCCGCGGCACCGACCCGCCTCCGGCCATCTCGGCGATCGCCTCGGCCTCCAGCATCGCCGTCTGCGCCGCCAACCTCAACAGAGGTATGCCGGCTGCTGTTGGCACACATGGCTTTCCGCGAACAAGAAGCACCTGGCCCACGTGCTTTTCCAGCGCCTTGATTCGCTGGCTCACCGCCGACGGTGTCACGTGTAATTGATCGGCCGCAGCCTCGAAGCTGCCGAGTTCGACTATCGCGGCGAAGGCCGCGAGCTGACCCGCATCCAGCCGGGCCTCAGCGGGCCCGCTCAGTAGCAGGGGTCCGAACCGGGGGTGTAATAGGGGACCCCCTGTGGCGTGTAGCACGGCGGCTGACCGGTGGCCGCCTGCGCGGCAGCATCGTCGGCTGCCGCGACCGTGCCGGCCACCGCGACGTCACCCGCAACATTGGTGCAGCCGCCGACATCGACGTGCCGTCCGCCGACGTCGCCACACACGTCGGCCTGCGCGCCGGGCGCGATCGCCACCGGCACGATTGCCATTGCCATAGCGCTCAACAGCGCCGCTGCCAGCTTCTTCATGGTCACTACTTCCCGTCTCGAAACCGACTCATCGGCATTATCTCTGCTGATGATGGTCGGCGCGGCGTATTCGCCCGAGCGGGACGGCCAGGGATCATCTCAGCGAGTACCAAATCGGCAAGTGCTTGATGCCGCCGACGAACGTGGTGGCCGACAATTCTGGTTCGCCGGCCAGTTCGATGTCTTTGATCCGGGGCACGAGTTCGGTGAAGAAACTGTTCATTTCCATGCGGGCCAGCGCTGCACCCAGGCAGAAGTGCACGCCGTAGCCGAAGGACAGGTGTTTGTTGGGGTCGCGGCCGACGTCGAAGCGCATCGGGTCGTCGAAGACGTCTTCGTCGCGGTTGGCTGAAACGTAGGACAGCAGAACGGATTCACCTTTGGCGATGGGGACGCCGCGGACTTCGGTGTCGGCTTGGGCGGTGCGCATGAATTCCTTGACCGGGGTCACACAACGGATCATTTCTTCTACGGCGGTGCCCATCAGGCTCGGATCGTTTTGCAGCCGGCGCAATTCGGCGGGGTTGCGCACCAATTCCAGCAGCCCTCCGGCGATTCCGGCGCTGGTGGTGTCGTGGCCGGCACTGGCGACGATCACGTAGTAGGAGGCGGTGTCCATATCGGACAGTGGCTGGCCGTCGATGGTGGCGTTGGCGATCGCGGAGGTCAGGTCTTCGGTGGGGTGTTCGCGGCGCGAGGCGGTCAACGAGGCGAAGTAGGTGAAGAAATCCAGCAGCACCGCAAGCATGTCGTCGGTGGAGCCGCCGCGCTGCAATTCGGTGTCGTCGCCGCCGAAGAGTTCCTGGGTGAGTTTGAGCATGCGGGGGAAGTCCGATTCCGGCAGGCCCAGCAGGCTCAGGATCACATACAGCGGGTAGTTGACGGCGATCTCCTGGGCGAAGTCCACCTCAGAACCACGCTCGACCATCTGGCCGACATACATCTTGGCGAGTTCATCGCAGCGAGCCTTCAAGGCGCGCATGGCTTTTGGCCGGAACCAGTCCGCGCCGATCTTGCGCATGTCGCGGTGGTGCGGATCGTCCATGTGGATGAGCGTGCTCAGGCCGATACCGGCTTCCATCTGAGCGCGCAACGCGTCGTCAGCCGCGGCGATGGTCAGCAGAGGCCGCGGATCGTTGGTGAACAGGTCGTTCTGCCGCTCGATGTCCATGATGTCGGCGTGCTTGGTGATCGCCCAGAACGGCCGATAGCCCGGTGCCTCGACCCAGGACACCGGGGCGTGTGGGCGCAGATGCGCCAGCGCCCGGTGCAGTGCCGGCTCGTCGGTGTACGACGGCGGTTGGGCCAGCAGCCGCGCCGCGTCATCCATGATCCGTGTGCCCATCGGTCACTCCTTGCGCCGGCGAGTAATCTGGAACGATCGCGTTCTAGATTATGGCGTGCACCACAGATGGGTCAAGATGGCGTCGTGACTGTCGAGGGCCGGACCTACGGCGGGCTTAGCTCCCAACAGCGCTCCCAAGAGCGCCGCGCGCGCCTGCTGGACGCAGCGCGCGCGCTGATCGCCGACATAGGACTCGGGCCGCTGACCGTAGACCTGGTGTGCCAGCGGGCGAAGCTGAGCAAGCGGTACTTCTACACCGAGTTCGCCACCAAGGACGACCTGCTCGATGCTTGCGCCGACGACCTGTACACCCGACTGCAAGCCGACATGGAGAAGGTGCTGACGACCACTCCACTGGCCGACCGGGTCAACGAAGTGCTGCGCACCGTCGTGCATGCACTCGCCTCCAGCACCGCCGACGCGCGCCTCTACATGGAATCGCCCGGATTCCCCCGGCTGCGGCAACGCCAACAACGCGCGGTCGGCGTGTTCACCGAGCGGATGGCCGCCGACGCCATGCCCTTCACCGGTCCCCCGCGGCCATCGGTCGACCGGGTGTTGGGGACGCGCGCTCTGGTCGCCGGAACGACCGAACTCATCATCGCCTGGCTGCACGGTGACGTCGACACCGACGAAGACGGGCTGGTCGCCACGGTGACAGCCATCGCCCTGGGGGCGGCCGAGGCGATCTGACGGGTTCTCGCCTGCGTCCGAGCATGGGCGGAACTCGCGCCTGATCTGGTTGACGTCGCGCACTGAGCAGCCACCGGCATACGGTAGCCGCGTTGTACTCGATTTGTGATCTGCATCACCTATACTTCGAATGATGAGCCAGGTCACAACGAGGGGTGTTCGATGATCGGCATGGAACGTTCGAGAAGGTCGGCCGTCTCGCTTCCGTCTGCGGCGATCAATCCGCACCGGGGCCTGATGGGTTTCCTGATGGTCGTCATCTTCATAGCCGGCGTGGTCGGTGTCGTGGTCGCGCTGTCGATGGGTCATGCGGCGTTCGTGCTGAGCATCGTGCTCATCGCGTTCGGGCTGATCGCCGCGGCCGCTATCTGCTAGCCAGCCCACCTCTGCACCCGGCTGAGGCTGCCGGGTCGCCCGTTCGCGCGCCGACACCGATGTTGCAGAATCGCGTGATTGGCATCCAAGGCTCGAACTGACAGAGTTGATTGCTTGACCAGCAAACCGAATCAGTCGGCCAATGAGCTCGTTCCTGTGGGCACTCCCATTGACCTGGACAATTGCGCACGCGAGCCCATCCACATCCCGGGCAGCATTCAACCGCGCGGCGTGCTCGCAGTCCTGCGTGAGCCCGACTTTGAGGTGCGCTCGGTCAGCGCCAACGTCAGCAAACTGCTCGGCAAAGAGGTCGACGCGGTCCTGGGTCGGCCTCTCTCGACGCTCATCGGCGCCGAACCAGCTGCCCAGATCCAGCAGGCGGCCTTGACGTTCGGCGACCTGCGCCAAAGAAATCCGCTGGAGTGTGCAATCGACGTCGCCGGACAGTCGCGGGTGTTCGACGCCATCCTCCACCGCGAGCCCGACGGCACGCTCCTGGTCGAGTTGGAGATCGCCTACGGCGAGCGCCCTTTCTCGTTCCCGAACACTTACCTGGCGGTGCGCAGTTCGGTGGAGGAACTGAACCGCGCGTCCACGCTCACCGAGCTGTACGACACGGCCGCACGCGCCGTCCGCCAGCTCACCGGCTTCGACCGGGTAATGGTGTATCGCTACGACGAGCAGTACAACGGGGAGGTCGTCGCCGAAGCCAAGCGTGAGGACCTGAATTCCTTTCTGGGACTGCACTACCCGTCCACCGATATACCCGTTCAGGCGCGCAAGCTGTACGAGAGGAACTGGATCCGGCTCATCTCCGACGTGGACTATGCGCCCGTCCCGATCCTGCCTGCCGTCGACCCCGGCAGCGGCACACCGCTGGACCTGACCTACGCCACGCTGCGCAGCGTCTCGCCCATCCACGTCGAGTACCTGCAGAACATGGGCGTGCACGCATCGATGTCGATTTCCCTGCTGCGGCAGGGGCGGCTGTGGGGCCTCATCGCCTGCCACCACTACGCCGGTCCCCACCTGCCGCCGTTCGGCACGCGGGCGGCAGCCGAGTTCCTCGGCTCGACGCTGTCGCTGCGACTCGTCGACCGGTTCGAGGACGACAAGCTTCAGAAGCGGTTGGAAACGCAGGCCGTCCTCGCCAAGCTGATTGCCGCCGTGCTCGACGACAGCCGCCCGCTGACGTCCGCACTGCTGGGAGCACCCGACCTCCTCGACCTCGTGCCCGCCGACAGCATGGTGGTCAAGCTGCAGGATGAGACCCGGGTTCGCGGTCCGGTACCCCCGCCCGAAGTGGTCTCGGCAGTCGCGGCGTGGGCGCTCGACACCGGTGACGAGATCGCCGGCGTCGACTCCCTAAGCGACGGACTGCCGCACATCGATCTCGACCCTCAGATCGCCGCAGGCGCCTTGGCGCTGAACCTGCCCGACGGGCAATACGCCATCTGGTTCAGGCGCGAAGCACTGCGCTCGGTGGATTGGGGCGGGGATCCGCACAACAAGGCGATCGCGGTCACAGAGGGCAACGAGACGCGGCTCAGTCCGCGGAAGTCGTTCGAGCGGTGGCGCGAGGAAGTCCGAGGGTGCAGCGAACCATGGACCGCGAACGAGACCGAGGCCGCCGAGGCGCTGCGACACCATCTGGTCGAAGCCCTGTACCGCCGAACGCAGGGTGCGTTGCGGGTAGCCGAGACTCTGCAGCGGAGCCTTCTTCCCCTGACGTTGCCCACCCTGTCCGACTGGCAGTTGGCCGCATACTACGAGCCGGCCTCCGGCGGTCGCGTGGGCGGCGATTGGTACGACGCATTCGAACTGCGTGACGGCCGGCTGGTCGTCTTGCTCGGCGACGTAGCGGGACACGGCATTACGGCGGCAGGGACCATGGCGCAGATGCGTAATGTGCTACGCGCACAGCTGTTCTCGGGTGCCGGCCCGGCTCAGGCGCTGGCCGAGCTCAACGACTTCTGCCTGCACTTGATGCCCAAGACATTCGCCACTGTCCTGGCCGCACGGGTCGACCTCTCTTCCGGCTACGTCGAAGTGGGCTGCGCCGGTCACTTGATCCCTTACTTGACGCAACCCGGGGCGGCGGCAGCACAACTGCCCGTGCGGCTTTCCCCACCGGTTGGCGTCCGCAATGTCACGTACACCCCGAGCGCGTTCACCATCGAGCCGGGCCAGGGCGTGACCATGTTCTCCGACGGCCTGGTTGAACATCGTGGCGAATCGCTCGACGGCGGCATAGCCAGGCTGGGTCGGATACTGAGCGGAGACATGGTGGACGCCGACCCGTCGTCGATCGCGACGGCGATGGCGACGGGTGGCGCCGACGACGACGTCACCATCGTGACGTTGCGCCGCGCCTGAGGCCGGTGGCATTCAATACCCACGAACCAGTGCCATTAGCGCCGCTTATCTATATGAAGTTTATTTAGCTGGACTGTTTCAACCGCGATGCCTACCTTCGATTTCGTGACCTCTCCCCTGCTCGTCGGATTTCTGACCTCCTTCACCCTGATCGCCGCGATCGGCGCGCAGAACGCGTTCGTGCTGCGTCAGGGCATCCGAGGAGAACACGTCCTCGTCGTGGTCAGCGTGTGCGCGGTCTCCGATCTGTTGCTGATCACCGCAGGCATCGCCGGCATCGGCGCGCTCATCACCGCCCACCCCCAAACGGTCACCATCGCCAAGATCGGCGGGGCGGCGTTCCTCTTCGTCTACGGCGCGCTGGCGGCCCGGCGGGCCGTGCGACCGTCGAGCATGGCACCCACCCAGGACGGCTCCGCACGCCTGATCTCCGTCGTGTTGACGTGCCTGGCCATGACCTTTCTCAACCCCCACGTGTATCTCGACACCGTGGTGTTGCTCGGAACCCTGGCCAACCAGTACGCCGACAGCCGGTGGTTGTTCGGCATCGGCGCGGTGACCGCGAGCGTGGTCTGGTTCTTCAGCCTGGGCTTCGCCGCACGCCGGCTGGCGGGCCTGTTCGCCACCCCGCTGACGTGGCGCATTCTCGACGGCCTGATCGCGGTCACCATGATTGCGCTCGGCATCTCGCTGGTCGTGAGCTAATCTCGCGCCGTGAGGGCGCAGTGGACAAGGCGAGGGTTCCTGGGAGCCGCGGGCGCGGCGGGTGCGCTGGTTGCTGCCGCATGTTCATCGGACGGCTCCGGCGGCGACGCCACTCAGAAAACGGTGACCGTCAAGCACATCTTCGGCGAGACCACCATCCCGGCGCCGCCCAAGCGCGTCGTCAGCGCCGGTTTCACCGAACAGGATGACCTCCTCGCGGTGGGCGTCGTCCCGATCGCCGTCACCACCTGGTTCGGTGACCAACCGTTCGGCGTATGGCCGTGGGCGCTGCCCAAACTTGGGTCAGCCCAACCGGCAGTTCTCAACCTGGACAACGGAATTCAGGTCGACCAGATCGCCGCACTCAAGCCCGATCTGATCGTCGCGGTCAACGCCGGCCTGGACGCCGACACCTACAAGAAACTGGCCGCGATCGCGCCGACGATCGCGCAGAGCGGTACCGACGCATTTTTCGAGCCGTGGAAAGACCAGGCCAACGCCGTGGGCACCGCGGTGTTCCAGGGCAAGCAGATGCAGCAGCTGATCTCGGCCGTCGACGACAAGTTCGCCACCGTGGCGAAGAACAACCCTTCATTCAAAGACAAGAAAGCGCTACTGCTGGCCGGCAGCTTCTTCGGCGGCACCCTGACCGCGACGCGGCCCGGCTGGCGCACCGACTTCCTCACCGCGATGGGCTTTCAGGTACCTGACAGCCTTTCGTCCTACGCCGTCGACGACAACCAAGCAGCGATTCCGCACGACAAACTCGCCGACGTCCTCGACTCCGCCGACGTGTTGATCTGGTGCACGGAGAGCGACGCCGATCAGGCCGCGCTGCTTGCCGATCCGGCCGTTGCCGCACTGGCTACCACCGCATCCAACCGCAACGTTTTCACGGGCAAGGACCTCGCCGGGGCGATCGCGTTCGCCTCGCCGCTGTCGTACCCGGTGGTGGCCGACCAGCTGCCGCCGCTGATTTCACACGCGCTGAGCTGACCGACCGTGCTTGGATAGCACCGTGACAAGCAGCCAGGACACCGCGCGCGCAGCCGCCCCGACCCCCGGATTCGCCCAAGTCGGCTCTCGATATTATCCGGCCTTCGTCTCGGTGTTCACCGCGCTGGTGATCATCTCCAACGTCACCGCCACCAAAGGCGTGGCGTTCGGGCCCATCATCGGGAACTGGTCGATCATCACCGACGGCGGTTTCATCGTTTTCCCGCTCACGTATGTGATCGGCGACGTGCTCTCCGAGGTGTACGGGTTCAAGGCCGCGCGACGGGCGATCATCCTCGGCTTCGCGATGAACATCCTGGCCGCGCTGGCGTTCTGGGTCACGATTTACCTGCCATCGGCCGACTTCTACACCAACCAAGAACATTTCGAGAACATCGTCCACGCTTACACCCAGCTGATCGTGGCGGGTCTGGCCGGCTTCATCGTCGGCCAGACCATCAATGCCTGGACCGTCGTGAAGATCAAGGAGCGCACCAAGGAGAAGCACCTGTGGGCGCGGCTGGTCGGCTCGACCTTCGCCGGCCAACTCGGTGACACCCTGGTGTTCTGCAGCATCGCCGCCGGCGCCATCGGCATCAACACCTTCCGCGACTTCGTCACCTATACCGCACTGGGGTGGGTCTACAAGACCGGCGTCGAAGTGGTCATGCTGCCGATCACCTATCGGGTGATCGCGTACATCAAGCGCCACGAGCCGACATACACCGAGATGGTCTGACGCACTCGATAAATATGAGATGCCTGGCGCACCTGTGGCAGTGCTCGAAAGCGGGCACAATCGACCCGTCGGCGGGCCTACCGTCGATGAATGAGTGTGGCGACAGATCTCATGGTGCCCAACACAATCCGTGATTACGGCGACAAGGCGCTGCTGCTGGAATGCGAGTCGACCGAGCAGGTGCTGGCGTTGACCACGACCCTGCGCAACGCTGAACTGCCCGGCGTCCTCGATATCGTGCCGGCAGCCCGCACCGTTCTGATGAAACTCGCCGATCCCGGATACCAAGCCGCTACCCGGCAACGGCTCCAGCAGGTGCCCATCGATCCCACTGACCAGGCAGGCCGGCCGGACGCCGACGTCGTGGTGATCGACGTCGTCTACGACGGCCCCGATCTCGCCGACGTCGCCGCACACACCGGCATGGATGCCAGTGGAGTGATCCAGGCGCACACCGCAACACCATGGCGGGTCGGATTCGGTGGATTCGCACCAGGTTTCGCCTATCTGGTGGGTGGCGATCCCCGGCTGGTGGTACCCCGGCGCAGCGATCCACGAACCGCAGTCCCGGCCGGATCAGTCGGGCTGGCCGGCGAATTCAGCGGTATCTACCCGCGCCGGTCGCCCGGCGGGTGGCAGCTGATCGGGCACACCGACGCGGTGCTGTGGGATATCGACCGGCCCCAGCCCGCGCTGCTGGAGCCGGGCATGTGGGTGCGGTTCCAAGCCGTCACCGGGCGTTCGGCGTGACCACGCTCGAAGTGCTGCGGACCGGACCGTTGGCGCTGCTCGAAGATCTAGGCAGGCCGGGCCTGGCGCACGTCGGGGTGACGCGGTCCGGGGCCGCCGACCGCCGCGCACACCGGCTGGCCAACCGCCTCGTGGCCAACCCCGATGACCGCGCGACCGTCGAGATCACCCTGGGTGGATTTGCCGCCCGAGTGCACGGCGGCGATGTGGACGTGGCCGTGACGGGCGCCGACACTGATCCCGCGGTAAGCGGAGTTCCCTTTGGCAACAACAGTATTCACCGTGCTCGCGCCGGAGAAGTGATATCGCTCGGTGCGCCGCATGCCGGGCTGCGCAGCTACCTCGCGGTGCGCGGCGGGATCGCCGTCGACCCGGTGCTGGGCTCGCGAAGTTACGACACGCTGTCGGCCATCGGGCCCCGCCCGCTGCGCGCCGGCGACATCCTGCCGGTGGGCAGGCATGCCGAGGGCTATCCCGAACTCGACCAGGCCCCGGTTGCCGCGATCGCCGACGATCTGCTCGAGCTGCGCGTGGTGCCCGGCCCGCGCGACGACTGGTTCACCGACCCGGAGGCCCTCGTGCACACCGACTGGGTGGCCACCGATCGCAGCGACCGGGTCGGCATGCGGCTGGCCGGGCGGCCACTGACCTACCGGTGGCCCGACCGCCAGCTACCCAGCGAGGGCACCACCCGCGGCGCCATCCAGGTGCCGCCCAACGGCCATCCGGTGATCCTGGGCCCCGACCACCCGGTCACGGGTGGTTATCCCGTCATCGGCGTGGTCACCGACGCCGACACCGACACCGTGGCCCAGATCCGGCCCGGCCAGACAGTGCGACTGCATTGGACCCGACCTCGTATCCCAGCGGGGAGCTCCACGGGCTGGTAGAGCTGAAGGGGTGCACGCGCAGGTCCATACCGCCCGGCTTGTTCACACCAGTGACCTGGACGCCGAGACCCGCCAGAACGCCCAGCAGATGGTCACTGAGGCGTTCGCCGGTCCGACCGAATTCACCGACTCCGACTGGGACCACGCCCTCGGCGGGATGCACGCCATCATCGCCCACCGCGGTGCCCTGATCGCTCACGCTGCCGTCGTCCAGCGGCGCCTGCTCTACGCCGGCACATCGTTGCGCTGCGGCTACGTCGAAGGGGTCGCGGTCCGCGAAGACTGGCGTGGACAAGGACTGGCCCACGCCGTGATGGACGCCATCGAGCAGGTGATCCGCGGTGCCTACGACCTCGGTGCGCTGAGTTCGGGCCCGATCGGCGAGAAGATCTACCGCCCCCGCGGCTGGGTGCACTGGCAGGGACCCACCTCTGTGCTGGCCCCCGGCGGACCGACTCGCACCCCAGACGACGACGGATCGATCTTCGTGCTGCCAATCGACCTGGATCTCGACGTCACCGCCGAGCTCGCCTGCGACTGGCGCGACGGCGACGTCTGGTAGCTGGAATCACGCCGATAGATAGCAGACGGCATGTAATTGACAGCGGCCATTGGGGTTTCTCGGCCGGTGACCAGTTGACGGCCGTTCGCTAGACCGGCTGCACTGCAACAACTCTGCGCCATTCTGAGCGCGCGTAACCCGTTGACCAGCAAACCTGTGAGTTGGCTGTGCGCCATGTGGGACTGGGCTTTGATTGCTGCTACATAGCACGCGTGATATAGATACCGAGTGAGAAATCAGCTGACCGATCACGACGTCAGCGACTGCGTGGGCGATGCCCTGGACCAGGCAATGGACCTGACGATCCGATTTCTCAGCGACCGCGCCGACTTGAGCGCCTCCGCCGCGTTCACGATGAATCGGGTGTGCCGCGAAGGCCCTATCCGGCTGACCACACTGGCCGCCAGAGAAGGCGTCAGCCAGCCGTCGATGACCCAATTGGTTCAGCGGCTGGAACGCGCGGGCCTGGTGACCCGGCTCGCCGACCCCGATGACGGCAGGGCCTGCCTCGTCGGTATCACCGAGCAGGGCCAGGCGTTGCTCGACGAGCGCAAGCGCATGCGCCGGGAACGACTGGCGGCCTTGATGACAACGTTGACGGCCGACGAACAGATGCAACTGTGGCTCACGGCGCGGGTTGGGTTTCCGCTCATCAGCCAGCTCGTCGCCAATGCCGACTGTGCCGCCGCACAACGGCCGATTGATTGACGGAAGGTGTTCGGGTGAAAGCTATTCCGGTTGGCCGCGTGATGAAACGCATCTGGATCCCGGTGGTCCTGATCATCGTGTTGGCGGTGTCCGGCCTGGTCGTTTCACGCCTGCACAAGATGTTCGCATCGCAGGACCTGAACGCCGGCGCCGGTGCCGGCATCGAGATCGTCCAGTTCAACCCCAAGGTCATGGTCTACGACGTCTACGGCGCACCGGGGACCACGGCCCAGATCAGTTATTTCGACCCGGACGCCAAGGTGCACACCATCAATGCACCGCTGCCGTGGTCAATCACCTTGTCGACGACGTTGCCTGCCGTCAGCGCCAGCCTCATGGCGCAGACCGACGGTGACCAGATTGGATGCCGCGTCACAGTGAACGGAACCGTCCGTGAAGAGCAATCGGCCGATGGCGTCAATGCCCAAACCTACTGCCTGGTGAAGTCCGCATGACCAACACCATCACCGAGCCGGCACCCACCAGCAAGCCGCACCGGGCCGCGTTCCCCCGTCTGATTCGCATCCTGGCGCTGCCGATCATCCTGTTCTGGATCGTTGTCGCCGTTGGGGTGAACGTGCTCGCACCTCAGCTCGAGGTGGTCGGCGAGGCGCACGCGGCGCCGATGGCGCCCGAAGACGCGCCATCCATGAAGGCCATGAAGCTCATGGGCGCCAACTTCCAGGAGTTCAACTCCAACAGCACGATCATGATCGTGGTGGAGGGGCAGAAGCCGCTCGGCCCGGATGCCCATAAGTACTACGACGAGATCATCCGCAAACTGCAGCAGGATCCCGAGCACGTCCAGCACATCCAGGACTTCTGGGGCGATACGCTGACGGCTGCGGGTGCCCAGAGCGCCGACGGCAAAGCGTCCTACGTGATGCTGAACCTCGCCGGCGAGCAGGGTCAGACGCTGGCCAACGAAGGCGTCGACGCCGTCCGCAAGGTCATCAAGGACACACCGGCTCCGCCGGGCGTGCAGGCGTACGTCGCCGGGCCGGCCGCGCTCACCGACGATCTGCACGTCATCGGCAACGCCAGCCTCGCCGAGATCACGCTGATCACGCTTGTCGCGATCGCGGGCATGCTGCTGGTGGTTTACCGCTCCGTCCGCACCACGCTCATCCAGCTGTTCCTGACGTTCCTCGCACTGCTGACCGCGCGCGGTGTGGTGTCGGTTCTGGCCAGCCACGGCGCCTTCGGGTTGACCACGTTCGCCGGCAACATCCTCACGATGCTGGCGATCGCCGCAGCCACCGACTACGGCATCTTCATCTTCGGCCGGTATCGCGAAGACCGCGGGATGGGACTGGACCGCGACGAGTCCTACTACGCCACGTTCAAATCCGTCGCGCCCGTCATCGTCGGGTCCGGGCTGACCATCGCGGGAGCCACCTACTGTCTCAGTTTCGCGCGTCTGCCCTACTTCACCACCATGGGCGCCCCCGTTGCGGTCGGCATGATCGTGGTCGTGGCCATCGCGGTCACCCTCGGGCCTGCCGTGCTGTTCCTGGGCAGCAAAGTCGGCCTGTACGAGTCCAAGCGGCCTCCACAGAGCCGGTTCTGGCGACGTATCGGTACCGCGGTAGTACGTTGGCCCGCACCGATTTTCGTGGCAAGCCTGTTCGTTGTGCTGATCGGTCTGGTGGCGATCCCCGGGTACAAACCCGCCTACAACGACCGCTACTACCTGCCGACAGATGCCCCGGTCAATGAGGGCTTCGCCGCCGCCGACCGGCACTTCACCCAGGCCAGGATGAACCCCGACATCCTCATGGTCGAGGCCGACCATGACATGCGGAATCCGGCAGACATGCTGGTGCTGAACAAGATTGCCAGCAACGTGATGCACACCGAGGGCATCGCGATGGTCCAGAGCATTACCCGGCCCCTCGGGATCCCGATCCAGCACAGCTCGATTCCGTTTCAGACGAGTGTGGCGGGCCAGACCAGCAACATGAATCTGCCGTTCCAGCGGGATCAGTTGGACAATCAGCTCAAAACGGTTGACTCGATGAATGTTTCGATCGACATCCTGGAGAAGCAGTACCAGCTGTCCATCAAGCAGACCCAGCTCACCCAGGACTCGGCGGCCCGGTCACAGGACCTGCTCGATACCACCAAGGCGTTGCGCGACAACATCGCGAACTTCGACGACCAGTTCCGGCCGATGCGCAACTACCTCTACTGGGAACCGCACTGCTACGACATCCCCATCTGTGCCGCGGGACGATCCCTCTTCGACTCCCTCGACGGGATCGACGCAGTGACCGACAAAACCGAAGCGGTGCAGGGCAATACCGACCAGCTGGCTGCCATCGCGCCGCAGCTGACGGCACTGCTGCCGCAGACGATCGCGTCGATGAAGGTCAGCAGGGACCTGGCGTTGGCGTCGTACAACTCGCAGAAGGCCCAGCTCGATCAGACGCAGGCCACCAACGACACCGCACTGGCGATGGGGGAGAGCTTCGACCAGGCCAAGAACGACGACCTGTTCTTCCTGCCACCGGAGGCCTTCCAGAACCCCGACTTCGAGCGCGGCCTGAAGATGTTCCTCTCGCCAGACGGCAAGTCGACCCGCATGTTCATCACCCACGAGGGCGATCCGGCGACGGTCGACGGCATCGCCAGGGTCGAGTCGGAACGCAAGGCCGCACAGGAGGCCTTGAAGATGTCCTCCCTGTCGAACGCCAAGATTCACCTCGGCGGGGTCGCGGCGACCTACAAGGACATGGCCGACGGCGCGAGGTATGACCTGCTGATCGCCGTGATCTCGTCGCTGACGCTGATCTTCATGATCATGCTCATCCTGACCCGGAGTGCGGTCGCGGCACTCGTGATCGTCGGAACGGCAGGCAGTTCGATCGCCGCATCCTTCGGCATCTCGGTGCTGATCTGGCAGGACCTGTTCGGGAAACAGGTGCAGTGGCTCGTCATGCTGATGTCCGTCATCATCTTGTTGGCGGTCGGATCGGACTACAACCTGCTCCTGGTATCCCGGTTCAAGGATGAGATCCACGCCGGCCTGAAGACCGGCATCATCCGCTCCATGGCCGGCACGGGCGGTGTGGTGACCTCAGCCGGACTGGTGTTCGCCGCCACCATGGCGGGCATGATGGGCAGCAAGCTGATCGTGCTGGCTCAGATGGGCTCGACGATCGCGATCGGCCTACTGATCGACACCTTTATCGTGCGGTCGCTGCTGATGCCGTCGATCGCGACCATGCTGGGCCGCTGGTTCTGGTGGCCGCAGGTGGTCTATCCCCGGGGCGACAACCACTTCCGCAAGCCGCAGCCGCCCAAACCCACGAGCGAGGACGAGGAGACCGCAGCACTGCCCGCGCAGGCCTAGCGCCAGCGAGCCAGAATCTCGTTGGCGCGCAACGCCAGCGCGCGCTGCCAGAACGGCCCGAAACTGATCCGAGCCACGCCGAGCGGCCCGAACGACGCGAGGTCGTCGGACTCCGGGATCGCGATCGCGTTGATCGGCAGCGGTAGCTCAGTAGCCAAGCGGCGCAACGTGTCCGGCTCGTGCCGGCCCACCGGATAGAGCACATCCGCGCCCGCCTGTGCGGCCTCGGTGAGGCGAGCGATCGCCCGGTCCACTCGGTCGGCGTCGTCACCGTCGTTGCGCAGGAACAGATCGGTACGGGCGTTGACGACCACATGGACGCCCGCACTGTCGGCCGCTGCGCGCAATGCCCCGACCAGCTCGGCGTGCTCGCTGGACGAGCGCAGCCGCTTGCCCTCGCTGTGCACGGTGTCCTCGATGTTCAGCCCGACCGCACCGGCGCCCAGCAACCCCTCGATGAGCCGCTCAGCGGGCTGTGCGTAGCCCGATTCGATGTCCACCGACACCGGTGCGTCCACCGCGGCGGTGATCTGCGCTACGCGGGCGACGACGTCGTCGAAACTCATGCCTTCACCGTCGGGCTTGCCGACGGAGTCGGCCAGCGGATGGCTGCCGACGGTGAGGGCCACAAACCCGGCCTCCACCGCCAGCGTCGCCGACCAGGCGTCCCAGACCGTCGGGAGCACCACCGGATTGCCCGGCTGATGCAAGGCCAACAACGCCTCCGCACGTTCGGCAAGACTGTTCTGACTGGGCACCGGAGTCACCTCTCTTCATTCCTCGTCGTCGAACCGTTCTCCTGGCGGTGCAACACGACTGTCGACTCGCCATTCCCGACGTGACCTGTCTCACGTTGAGTTCCAAATGTGGCTAGCATCGATTGTCGTACTGTGATCCATGACACCTTCAGCCCAAGGAGGTCCCGTTGTCCACCACTACAGAATTGGCCGAACTTCACCATCTGATTGGCGGATTACGGCGCTGCGTCACCTCTTTGAAGACACGTTACGGCGACAGTCCGGCAATGCGCCGAATCGTCAACGACGCCGAACGCATCCTCAATGACGTGGAACTTCTTGATATCGACGCGAATGAGCTTGCCCTAACCCAGCAAACGGCGGTGGTCTCCGCGGAGAAGATCGGAATTCCCGACACTCCATACGACACCGCCTTCTGGCGAGACGTCGATGACGAAGGTGTTGGCGGCCATAATCGCCGCTGACCCCGATTTAACCGGGGTGCCGTGATCTGGGTACCCTCCGAAGAGTTTCTGCGAAGGGGATCACAGTAGATGAGCGCACCTGCGGCTAACCGCCCTGCGACCGGCGTCTTCTCACCGGGCCGTGCCCAGATACCGCAACGCACGCTGCGGACCGACAACTGGCTGAAGTCACCCATCGTCACCGACCTGGGTTTCGCCGCGTTCGTCATCTATGCGACGGTGCGGGCCTTCCAGCGGGACTACTTCTTCGTTCCGCAGTACCACTACCTCACGCCGTTCTACTCACCGTGCCTGAGCAAGGCATGCGGTGAGGCCAGCGATTTCTGGCCGCAGATCCTGCCCGCGTCGGGGCTGCTGTCCTTGCTGCCGTACGCCTTCCTGTCGCTGCCGTTCCTGCTGCTGTTCCGGCTGACCTGCTATTACTACCGCGGCGCCTATTACCGCTCGGTGTGGCAGTCCCCGACCGCCTGCGCAGTGGCAGAGCCCCACGCGAAATACACTGGCGAGACGCGCTTTCCGCTGATCATCCAGAACACTCACCGGTACTTCTTCTACATCGCCGGCATCATTTCGCTGATCAACACCTACGACGCGATCGTCGCCTTCCACTCCGAGACCGGCCCCGGTGGCTTCGGGTTCGGCCTGGGCAACATCATCCTGGTCGGCAACGTGGTGATGCTGTGGGTCTACACGATCTCCTGCCACTCCTGCCGCCACGTCACCGGCGGCCGGCTCAAGCACTTCTCGAAGCACCCGGTGCGGTACTGGATCTGGACGCAGGTCAGCAAGCTCAACACCCGGCACAAGCTGTATGCCTGGATCACGCTGGGCACGCTGATGCTGACCGATTTCTACGTCATGCTGGTGGCCAGTGGCGCCATCTCTGACCTGAGATTCGTTGGCTGACAACAACTTTCACCAACCATAGCTTGAGCGAGGACTAATGACGGTTGAGGTCGAACGGCATTCCTACGACGTAGTAGTGATCGGTGCCGGCGGCGCGGGCCTACGAGCGGTCATCGAAGCCCGGGAACGGGGTTTGAAGGTCGCCGTGGTGACGAAGTCACTGTTCGGCAAGGCACACACCGTCATGGCCGAGGGCGGTTGCGCCGCGGCCATGCGCAACGTCAATACCAAGGACAGCTGGCAGGTGCACTTCGGTGACACCATGCGCGGCGGCAAGTTCCTCAACAACTGGCGGATGGCCGAGCTGCATGCTCAGGAAGCCCCCGACCGGGTGTGGGAGCTGGAGACCTACGGCGCGCTGTTCGACCGCACCAAAGACGGCAAGATCAGCCAGCGCAACTTCGGTGGGCACACCTACCCGCGGCTGGCGCACGTCGGCGACCGCACCGGCCTGGAGATCATCCGCACCCTGCAGCAGAAGATCGTCTCGCTGCAGCAGGAGGACAAGAAGGAACTCGGCGACTACGAGGCCCGGATCAAGGTCTTCCACGAGTGCGCGATCACCGATCTGATCAAGGACGGCCCAGAAACTGGTGGGCGGATCGCCGGCGCCTTCGGGTACTGGCGCGAGACCGGCAAGTTCATCCTGTTCGAGACGCCGGCCGTGGTGCTCGCCACCGGCGGCATCGGCAAGTCGTTCAAGGTGTCGTCGAACTCCTGGGAGTACACCGGTGACGGGCACGCGCTGGCCCTGCGCGCGGGGTCCGGCCTGATCAACATGGAGTTCATCCAGTTCCACCCGACCGGCATGGTCTGGCCGCTGTCGGTGAAGGGCATTCTGGTCACCGAGGGCGTCCGCGGTGACGGCGGCGTGCTGAAGAACTCCGACGGCAAACGGTTCATGTTCGACTACATCCCCGACGTGTTCAAGGGGCAGTACGCCGAGACCGAAGAAGAAGCCGATCAGTGGCTCAAGGACAACGACTCCGCGCGCCGCACCCCTGACCTGCTGCCCCGCGACGAGGTCGCCCGTGCCATCAACGACGAGGTCAAGGCCGGCCGCGGCACCCCGCACGGGGGCGTCTACCTCGACATCGCCTCCCGCATGCCCGCCGAGGAGATCAAGCGGCGCCTGCCGTCGATGTATCACCAGTTCATCGAGCTGGCCGAGGTCGACATCACCAAGGACATGATGGAAGTCGGTCCGACCTGTCACTACGTGATGGGCGGCATCGAGGTCGATCCCGACACCGGCGCCGGCGCGACACCCGGCCTGTTCGCCGCGGGCGAGTGTTCGGGCGGTATGCACGGCTCGAACCGGCTCGGCGGCAACTCGCTGTCCGACCTGCTGGTGTTCGGCCGGCGCGCCGGACTCGGTGCGGCCGACTACGTGCGGGCCCTGTCCGCCCGCCCGACGGTGACGGACGCGGCGATCGACGAGGCCACCAAGCTGGCGCTGTCGCCGTTCGAGCCGAAGGCCAACCCCGAGAACCCTTACACCCTGCACGCCGAGCTCCAGCAGTCGATGAACGACCTGGCGGGCATCATCCGCAAGGAGGGTGAACTCGAAGAGGCGCTCGCCAAGATCGACGAGCTGAAGGCGCGCTACGCCAACGTCGTCGTCGAGGGTGGACGGCTCTTCAACCCCGGCTGGCACCTGGCGATCGACATGCGCAACATGCTGCTGGTCAGCGAGTGTGTGGCCAAGGCCGCGCTGCAGCGCACGGAAAGCCGTGGCGGACACACTCGCGACGACTTTCCCAAGATGGACGCCCACTGGCGCAACAAGCTGCTGGTCTGCCGGGTGGCACCCGGCGATGCCGGGGCGGTCGTGCCCAACGTGACGGTCACGCCTGAGCAGCAGCCTGTGATGCGGCCCGATCTGCTGGCCACGTTCGAGCTGTCCGAACTCGAGAAGTACTACACCGAAGACCAACTGGCCGAGCACCCTGAGCGGAAGGGCTGAAAATGGCTGCTTACGACGCGAAACTGCGGGTTTGGCGCGGCGACGAAGCCGGCGGCGACCTGCAGGACTACACCGTCGAGGTCAACGACGGCGAGGTGGTGCTCGACATCGTCCACCGGCTCCAGGCCACGCAGGCCGGCGACCTGGCGGTGCGCTGGAACTGCAAGGCCGGCAAGTGCGGTTCGTGTTCCGCCGAGATCAACGGCCGGCCACGGTTGATGTGTATGACCCGGATGTCGACGTTCGGCGAGGACGAGGTCGTGACGATCACCCCGCTGCGGACGTTCCCCGTGATGCGCGACCTGGTCACCGACGTCTCCTTCAACTACGAGAAGGCGCGGGAGATCCCGTCGTTCACTCCCCCGAAGGACCTGCAGCCCGGCGAATACCGCATGCAGCAGGAGGACGTGAACCGCAGCCAGGAATTCCGCAAGTGCATCGAGTGCTTCCTGTGCCAGAACGTGTGCCACGTCAACCGTGACCATGAGGAGAACAAGAAGTCCTTCGCCGGCCCGCGTTATCTGATGCGGCAGGCCGAACTGTCGATGCACCCGCTGGACACGCTGGACCGTCGCAACATGGCCCAGGAAGAGAACGGCCTCGGCTTCTGCAACATCACCAAGTGCTGCACCGAGGTCTGCCCCGAGCACATCAAGATCACCGACAACGCGCTGATCCCGATGAAGGAGCGCGTGGCCGACGCCAAGTACGACCCGATCGTGTGGCTCGGCAATAAGTTGTTCAGGCGCGACAAGTAAGTCAGCTCTTCGGCGAGCGGGCCGCGACATTTCCCCAGGGATTTCTCGCGGCCCGATCGTATTGGCGCCCCGCTGGGTAGCCTCCAGCCATGGGTAGCGTCCATAGCGTCAACGACATTCGCACGGCGATCCGCGAGCTGTCCGCCCGCGCCGAACTGGCTCGCAAGCAGGGCCGGCCCGACGACGCGGCCGAGATCGAGCAGCGCATCGCCGCCTATCGCGAAGAACTCGGCGAGCGGCCCTGACCCGCGCAGCGGGATCAGACTGGGCTAGGCGCCCAGTCTGCGGAATGTGCTGCGGTGAAAAACAATCGGCGGCACATCGTGCACGGTGATCTCCTTGACCCGGAGAACCACGATCGTGTGGTCGCCGGCGATCACCGACTGCTCGATCGAGCTCTGCAGCCACACGCTGGTGCCGTGCACGAACACCGCGCCGGTCTCGTGTGAGTGGGTCTCCAGCCCGGCGAAGCGGTCCCCGGTCTTGGCCGCGAGCGTGCGCGCCGCCGCGTCATGCGACTCACCAAGAAGGCTGATACCCAGCGACGGCAGGTCCTTGAGTTTGGGCCAGGTCTCCGAGTTGTTCTGCACACAGAACGAGACGAGCGGCGGATCCAGCGAGACGGGCACAAAGGTGCTCGCCGCCAGACCGACCCGAACGCCATCGACTTCCGCGGCGATGGCGATGACACCGGACGGGAAATGACCGAACGCCTCACGCAGCGAGGCGGGGCTCAAATCTGTGTTGCTCATAGCACTCCGATCTTCCCATGTGACGGTCGGCGTCGGCCACAGCAGGGTGAGGCCTGATTCAAATACCCGTTGAGTAGCCTTGGGCCGTGCCGAACGTTTCAATCCTGTCCGTGCTGCGGGAACGCGCGGGTCTCACCCCAGACGACGTCGCCTTCACGTTCACCGATTACGACCGGGATTGGAACGGCATCGCGGAGAGCCTGACCTGGGCACAGCTGTATCGCCGAACACTCAACGTCGCACACGAGATCAGCCAGCAGGGCGCTCCCGGCGACCGGGCACTGATCATCGCGCCGCAGGGCCTGCCCTACATCGTCGCGTTCCTGGGGGCTATGCAGGCCGGGTTCATCGCCGTCCCGCTGTCGGTTCCGGTGCCCGGCTCCCACGACGAGCGAGTCAGCGCAGTGGTCACCGACACATCGCCGACCGTAATGCTGACCACCTCCGATGTCTTCGAGGTCGCCGCGCAGTACGTCGACGACGGCGCCGCCGTCATCGCCACGATTGCCGTCGACACCCTCGATCTCGACGCAGCCAGGCCCCTCGATCCCGAGATACCGGACGGTCCTGACATCGCCTATTTGCAGTACACGTCCGGGTCGACGCGGCTGCCGGCGGGCGTGATGATCTCGCACCGCAACATGTGCGCGAATTTCGAACAGTTGATGGCGGAATACGTGCCTCACTACGGCGGTGAGTTCCCACCGGGAACCGGCCTGGTCTCGTGGCTGCCGTTCTACCACGACATGGGCCTGATGCTGGGGATCGGTGCACCCATCCTCAGCGGGCACCCGGCGGACCTGATGAGCCCGATCGCGTTCCTGACCCGCCCGGCACGATGGTTACACGCGATGGCCCGCCAACCGAAGGCGTGGTCGGCGGCGCCCAATTTCGCCTTCGACCTGACCGCAAGGCGCACGACCGACGACGAACTGGACGGCCTCGATCTCAGCGGGGTGATCGGCATCATCAACGGGGCCGAACGCATCCACCCCGAGACCGTCGTCAGGTTCAACGAACGCCTCGCCCCGATTGGTCTTCGCCCCGAGGTGATGGCACCCTCCTACGGCCTGGCCGAGGCGACGGTCTACGTCGCCAGCAGCACCGCGAACGAGGTGCCAGACGTTGTCGACTTCGACATCGACGATCTGTCCCAGGGCGTGGCCGTACGCAAACCCGGCGGGACCCCGTTGTTGCGTTACCAGCTGCCGGTGTCGCCACTGGTGCGCATCGTCGACGCCGACACCTGCCAACTGTGCCCGGACGGAACCGTCGGCGAGATCTGGACGCACGGTGACAACGTCTCCGCCGGGTACTGGCGCAAGCCCGAGCAGACGGGATCCGCGTTCGGCGCCACGTTGACCGGCCCGCATGAAGACGACCCCACCGTCCCGACGACCGGCTGGCTGCGTACCGGAGACCAAGGCTTCATCTCCGAAGGCGACTTCTTCATCGTGGGACGCATCAAAGACATGCTGATCGTCCGCGGCCGCAACCACTACTCCGACGACATCGAGGCGACGGTCCAGAAGATCACCCACGGCCGGGTGGCGGCCATCGCGGTATCCGACGAGGAGACCGAGACGCTGGTCACCGTCGTCGAGCTGAAGACGCCTGCGGATGCCGACGTGCTCGCCGCGGTGAAAAGTGATGTGGTCGCCGCGATTTCGCGCGCGCACGGTTTGCAGGTCGCCGATATCGTGCTGGTGGAAGCCGGGTCGATGCCCACCACCACGAGTGGCAAGATCCGCCGGGCCGCGTGCGTCGAGCAGTACCGGCAAGGACATTTCGTGCGGTTGGATGCGTAGCTGATCAGCCGATGTGGTTCACCCTCCTGGTGATGGCTGCCGCAGTCAGTCTGGAACCTTTTCGTATCGGGATGTCCGTACTGATGCTGAATCGTCCCCGCCCCCATCTTCAGCTGACCGCCTTCCTCTGTGGCGGCTTCCTGATGGGCCTGACCGTCGGTGTGGTGGTGTTGTTCGCGCTCGAGTCCCGCATTCCCGCGTCGGCTCATTTCACGCTGCCCAGGGTGCAGATCGTGATCGGAGTGCTGGCCCTGCTGGCGGCGGGGCTCCTGGCCATCACCAAGGGACGCGAGCGGACACCGCCCGCCTGGCTGACCCGGCTGCTCGACGGCCAGTCACTGTGGGTCGCCGGTGTGGCTGGTCTCGGTATCGCGCTGCCGTCCATCGACTACCTGGCGGCGTTGGCAGTGATCGCGGCGGGCACCAACGCCCCCGCCGTCCGATTCGGGGCGCTGGTGAGCTTCAACGTGGTGGCTTTCGCACTCGTGGAGATCCCGCTTCTGGCCTATCTGGTTGCCCCGCAACGCACACACGCGGCGATGACCGCCCTGCACCGCTGGGTCAGGGCGCGGCGCCGGCGCGAGGTCGCGGTGCTACTGGCCGTCGTCGGCGTCGTGCTGCTCTGCGCGGGTCTGCTTGGCGTCTAGTGGGTGCTTGGACCGTGATCCACTACGTACTGCAAGCCGGCCATCAGTTGCGAAACTGGATCCGTGCCACCGCCGAATGCGGCCTGGGTGGCCGGCGCGGTGACAGCGGCGGGGTCGTAGCCGTGCACAGGGTCCACTTCGATCGGCGCGGTCAGCGGATCGTCGTTACGCGAATAGCCTGCGTCCACTGAGGGTTTCAGCACCGCATCCAACTTGTTGAGCGTCGCCTCGTCCACGCCGAGATACTTGAACGGCAACACCAGTGGCAGGTGCTGTTCGGGGACCATGTACGTGGTGATCTTGGCGCCCCTGGAGTTCACGGTCGTCGCGATGTTCTGGGGCGGAACCATGCTCGGGTTGGTGAACGCCACGGCGGTATGTCCCGTCGCCAGTCCCACGACCGCGTTGGCCACCGACATCCAATTGTCCTGCCGGTCCGGCCAATCCGCGATGCTGTCGTACGCCGAGACGAAGCGGTAGGAGTCGTACTGGCTGTCTACCGGAGGCGGGATCGTGTAGTCGAGGGCCGGCACGGTGCTGCCCACCGGGAAGTTCTGGGCGAGGAAGCCCGCGCCGAACGCGTGGGGTGAGATCGGATCACCATAGGTGGCGAAGGACAACTGGTTTGGCGGCGGCGCGTTCGGATCGCTGGCGAGCCGGTTCTGCACGGCGTTGAGCACCATCGCACCCTCGGACAGTCCGATCGCGGTTCCGGGCCCGCCGTCCTGGATCGCCCGAAGGACGTTGCCTTCGCCGACGTCCACCGACTCGCCGATACTCGGGCCGTCGATACCCAGGCCCGGGAAGTCGTCGTCCAGCTTGCCGATGCCGGGGAACAGGCGCTCCAACGTGTGGCCCTGGACCTGTCCGGCGGGGTAGTCGACGATCTGCCGGTCAAGGCCGGGGAACCAGTCCGCACCGGTGCGGCGGATGTACTCGTCATAGGGGATGCCGAGGACGTGGGCGCCGCCCAGGGCATATCCGCGGCCGGGCGTACCGATCGGGGGGCCGTCGTTGTTCGGCTGGCTCGGTGGTGGCTGATCGGCGGCTGCGATTCCGCCGGTGGCGCACAGGGTCAACAGCGTGGTCGCCGTGGCGAGTAGCTTCTTCATGCCTTAACGCTCCCCTGCGACTTCAGTCGTGACGGCCACCAGTTCGCCTTTCCGACCAGGGTAGCCACGGCGGGCACCGTGACAGTCCGGACCAGGAATGTGTCCAGCAGGATTCCGGCACCGATGACAAACCCGCCCTGAACCACGGTACCGATGCTGGAGAAGAGCAACCCCCACATCGAGGCCGCGAAGATCAGACCCGCCGCGGTGATGACGCCCCCGGTCGACGACAACGTCCGGATGACGCCGTAGCGCGTGCCGCCGAAGGACTCGTCGCGCAATCGGGACGCGAACAGCAGGTTGTAGTCGGCTCCCACCGCGACCAGCACGACGAACGCCAGCGGGGGCACCGTCCAGTGCAGCTGTTGGTGGAACAGGTACTGGAAGACCAGCACGCCGATTCCGAGAGCGGCGAAGTACGAAAGCACCACGGAACCAACCAGATACAGCGGTGCGATGACGGCGCGCAGCAGCAGCATCAACGTCAGCAGCACCACGATCATGGTGACGGCGATGATGAACCTGATGTCCTGTTGGTAGTAGTCGCGCGTGTCGCGCAGCGCGGCGGGATAACCACCCATCGAGATCGTGGCGTCCGACAGACTGGTATTCGGCTGCGCACTTCGTGCCGCATCGCTGATGGCATTGACCTGATCCATGGCCGCAGCGCTGAACGGGTCGAGTTTGGTGAGCACCAGATACCGCACCGAGTGCCCGTCAGGCGAGATGAACATCTTGGCGGCCATCTTGAAGTCGGGCAGATCGAGAACCTCAGGCGGAATGTTGAACCCCGCCATCGCCGGCGTCGCGGCGCCCTGCTTCATCGACAACAGGAATGCCGCCGCCTGATCGAGTCCGGTTCGCATCAGCTTGATCTGGTCGACAACTTCGTCCACACCGTTGGACACGTCCCGGCTGCCGCTGGCCGCCCGATCGGCGCCCTGCCGGAGCTTGCTGGTGCCTGCCTGCGCGCCACCGGGCGAGTCCAGCCCCATGGTGTGCATAACCTTCTGCAGCTTGCCGAAGGCATCACTGAGCTGGCGCAGGGTCGCGTCCAGCGACTGCCGGTCCTGCATCGACTGCAATTGCCCCGCCAGAGAGTTGATCTCGTCGAGAGTGCCGTCATTACGCGCGTCGACGAGTGCCTGGAAATGGCCTCGGGTCTCGGCGCAGGAGGGATCGAGGTCGCAGACGGCGTTTCCGTGCAACGCCACCAGCACCGGCCCCACCCAGGCGAACATGTCCCTGGCCGCGGTGAAGCTCACGCCCATCGAGTTGCCGAGCCGGTTGACAGCGTTCACGAGCTTGGCCGCGACTTCGACGTTCTTCACCAGTGTGTCGCCGCTGTATTGGCCCTTGATCGCCGTGAACGCGTCGACCACACTCTGCACGCTGCCTGCGATCTGCCCCACCTGGCCCCGCACGTCACCCAGGTTGTTCGCGAGTGTGTTGGCGCCGCCGGCCAGCCGGTTCAGGTCGTTCATGTTGGCGGCGATCATCGCCGAACCGGTGCCCAGACGGTCTCCGACCAGGCCGGCCTGATACGTAGCCCGGAACTCTTTCGGTACCTCCCCGAGCGGCCGGGTGATGCCGCTGACCATCGAGATATTCGGCAGCTGGCTGATCCGCCCGGCCATCTGCTCCAGGTCCGCGAGGGCCTGCGGATTCCGCAGGTCGCGGGGTGAGCGGACGAGCACGTAGGACGGGATGGATTGGTTGAGGTCGAAATGGCGTTCCAGCGCGGTGTAGCCCACTGAGCTCGGGTCCGCTGGGGACACCGCCTTGCGATCGTCGTAGTTGTATCGCGCCAGCCCCACGCAACTGGCCAGCAGGATCAGGATCAGCACGCTGGCCACCAGGTGCAGTCGCGGCCTGCGCACGATGCGGATCCCCGACCGTCGCCACCACCGTGCGGTCAGTTCACGCCGAGGCGTAATCCAGCCCCGTGGGCCGACCAGCGCGATGATGGCCGGCAACAGCGTGAGAGCGGCCAGGTAGGCCACCCCGACCCCGATCGCCGATGACACGCCGACGGTGGAGAAAACACCCATCTTGGCGAAGCTGATGCCCAGGAAGGTGATTCCGATGGTGGCAGCCGATGCGGTGATCACCTTGCCCACCGAGCCCAACGCGTGCCGTACTGCGTCGTCGGAGCTCTCACCGCGCCGCACATAGTCGTGATAACGGCTGATCAGGAAGACCGCGTAATCCGTTCCGGCACCAGCGATTATCGCGCTCAGCAGGATGATCGCCTGGTTTGACACACCCAGACCGGTCAGTTGGGACAATCCTGCGACCACCGACTGAGCGATCACCAAAGACGACCCGATCCCGACCAACGGCAGCAGCATGGTGATCGGATTGCGATACACCACAAGCAATACGGCCAGAACAAGCACCGCGATCGCGATTTCGATTGGCAGCCGGTCCTTTTGACCGGCGATGGTGAGGTCGGCGACGGTGGCCGCCGGCCCCGTCAGGTGCACTTCCAAGGGGCTGCCCGCGGTGCTCTGCCTGACAATATTGGCCACCCGGTTGTAGGCGGCATACGACTCCGGGGTGCCCAACGCGCCCACCAGCCCAACCGGCACCACCCAGGACTTATTGTCTTTGCTCGTCAAAAATGAACGCAGAGCGGGAGTTTCGACGAAATCCTGCAGCATCACGACGTCGTGCTGGTCTTCACGCAGAGCGCCCACGAGCTTGCGGTAGGTCGCTTCGTGCGAAGGACTGAGTCCACGCTCGTCGGTCAGGACCACCAATAGCAGGTCGTCGCCGCCGGGTTCCTTGAACGCTTCGGTCATCTGCCGGGCCGCCACGCTCGACGGAGCGTCCCCCGGCAACGTGACCAGTGGATGCTTCTCGGCCATATCGTTCAGGCTCGGAAGCGTCAGCGGTAGCGCCACCGCCAACGCGACCCAGAGCCCAATCACCGCCCAAGGCCACCGCACCACAAAATCGGCTAGCCGTCGCACAACGTCCTCACCTGTGTTCCTCGTACGCGTGAGGTCCCGCTACTCACAACACGTCACCAATGCCCGCTGTCTGCGATCCGTTCGCACACCGACTTCATCGCGGCTATGTATCGGGCAACCGACTTCTGCGCGATCGGGTTATCCGGGAACATCACCGACATCACGGTTCCAGCCTCGTACCGGAATATATAGATCGTCAGCTGATAAGAGAATCGTCCGTCGGAGTAAATGCCGATGTTATTGGAATAGCCCATGTCAGCGGCGGCGAGCACGGCGTTGAGCGGAGCGGCCCCGCCGTGCAGGAAGTTCGAGACCGGGAAGTTCGGCCGGGGCTTGTCCAACCACGGCGCGAGTTCCAGCACGCGGTAGTAGGGCACTCTTGCCAGGCTCAGTCCCGAATCGAACGAATTCTGTGCCGCCCAGGCGGCTTCACCGAACGTCGTCGCGGCGATCGGGACGGTTATCGGCACCAGGCCGGTGAACCAACCCTGCGTGGTGAAGTTGTCCGAAGTCCTGCGGGTATCCCGCGGTGTGAGCCCGTAATAGGTTGCGGCACCGGTCAACTCATGCTCCGCCATGGCGGTGCAGGCAAACAGCCCCCCGACGAAGCGGACACCTGCCGTCGTGCAAGCCGATTCGAATCTCGCGGTCTGCTCGGCGTCCAACAGTATGTCGCCGACCATGTCCGCGACCGTCGGTTCCAGCGGATTACCCAGCGGCAGCGGAAATTCCGGCAGAGTGCCGTTATTGTCCTCGGCAAACTCGATCCAAGCGCGGACCTCGGGGGAATCGACCGTCAAATCCGCGGTCGACTTGTGTTCGTTGAGGCAGAAATCGTCGAAACTGCCGGCCTCAGGCAGTGCCATGGGTTGCCCGGTCATCAACAGCGATGTGTACATGCCGTGGGCTTCGAGCATGGTGATTCCAATGAGCGCCGCGTCCCCGTGCACATGGTCGATGCTGGCGTAGAAATCAAAGTGATCCGCACTCTGCACAATGCCGAATGAGAAGCATCCCCATTCCAGCGGAGTGGGTATGTCAACAATGTGTTTGCGCGCGTCTTCGGCGCCCATTTCGCCGTGATCAATGGGCTCGAATTCGATATCGGCCGCATCGGCGATGGTGCGCCGGACGATATCTCCAGAACCGGAATACTCGAACCAACTCCGATAGGTGTCATGGCGGCGCAAGTACGCGTTGAGCGCATGGTTCATGGCAGAAATATCGCACTGACCAGGAACTTCACAGGTCGCGATGATTTGCCGTGAATAGTCGAGGCCAGCAGCGTCCTGTTCGTACACGCCACGAATGTGTTGCCCCTGCATATAGCTCACGGGGACCGAACTGACGGGTGCCTGTCGGGCCTTCTCCATAGCCGCAGTTGTCGGATGCCAGGAGATCACAACACCGGGGCTCGGCGACCAATCATCGATTGTGCCGATTGAAATCTTCCCGATATGCAATATTTCCCTCCCGGGTCGGTACGGCTACGGCCGGGGACCGGCGACGCTCGTGGCCAGACCAACATAGCGCCTGAGCCTGTGCCGGTCGCCGAAGGACCCGATGGCGCTGCTCAGAGGCGGTAGCAGGCCCCGATCCGAGGCGCTGGCGCGCTAGCCTACGGCGACACTGTCAAGAGGGCACGAAAGCACGACCTTCAGCAACGCACATGCAATACTGGCCGTCGGGAGATGAGCCGGCCGTCGCTGTCGGGAGATGACCGGGCTGGCCGTTCGGACGTTGATCCTGGCCAGACGTGGTCTCCCGTACAGGATCGACGTTTTACGGCCCGACGCGGAGAGCACAACCTGATGGCATTAACCGAACATCCGACGCAGCAGGCACCCCGCTTCGCGATCATCGGATATGCGGCCCGTTTTCCCGGCGCCGCGGACGCGGACCAGTACTGGGATCTCCTTCACAACGGTCGAGACGCCGTCACCGAGGTGCCCCAGGACCGTTGGGATGCCGAGGAATTCTTCGATCCGGACCCCGATGCCCGCGGCAAAGTGGTCACCCGACGCGCCGGCTTCGTCGACGATGCCACCGGTTTCGACGCGCCGTTCTTCGGAGTGTCGGCGCGCGAAGCCAAGTTGATGGACCCTCAGCATCGGTTGCTGCTGGAGACCTCGTGGCGGGCCGTTGAGCATTCCGGCACCGCACCAACGACTTTGGCGAACACCCGAACCGGTGTCTTCATCGGTTTGGCCACTCATGACTTCCTCGGCATGGCATCCGACGCGTTGACCTACCCCGAGATCGAGGCCTACCTGGCCATCGGTACGTCCAGCGCGGCCGCGGCCGGCCGGATCAGCTACCGGCTGGGGCTGCAGGGCCCCGCAGTCACAGTCGACACCGCCTGCAGTTCGTCGCTGGTGGCCATTCACCAGGCCTGCCAGGCGCTACTCCTTCAGGAGTGTGACCTCGCGCTGGCCGGCGGGGTCAACGTCATTCTCAGCCCGGCGACCATGATCACGTTCTCCCATTCCCGGATGCTGGCACCCGACGGCCGCTGCAAGACTTTCGCCGCGGCGGCCGACGGCTACGTGCGCGGCGAAGGCTGCGGCGTCATCGCCATCAAGCGCCTCGAAGACGCGCTTGCCGACGGTGACCGGATCCGGGCCGTGATCCGGGGTAGTGCGGTCAACCAGGACGGTGCCTCCGGCGGTCTGACGGTGCCCAACGGCGTCGCCCAGCAGCGGGTCATCGGCGAGGCGCTGGACCGCGCGGGGCTGGTCCCCAGCGACATCGGCTACCTGGAAGCCCACGGGACCGGGACGTCGCTGGGCGACCCCATCGAGGTTCAGGCCGCGGCCGCCGCACTCGGCAAGGGCCGCGCCGCGGACCAGCCGCTGCTGATCGGCTCGGCGAAGACCAACATCGGACACCTGGAGGCCGCCGCGGGCGTCGCCGGCGTCCTCAAAGTCGTCCTGTCGCTGGAACACCAGGAACTGCCTAAGCACCTCAACTTCCGCAATCCGTCGCCGCACATTCCGTGGGATCGGATCCCGGTGCGGGTCGTCGACCAGGCGGTCGCCTGGGAACGCTCCGACCGGCCCCGCATCGCGGGCGTCAGTTCGTTCGGTTTCTCCGGCACCAACGCGCACGTCATCCTCGAAGAGGCGCCCGAAGTTGCTCCCGCCCCGGCGGCTGAACCGGCCGACGACCGACGGTTCATGGTGCTCCCGCTGTCCGCGCGCACCCCGGCCGCCCTGGTGCAGACCGCCGAGCAGTACCGCGGCTGGCTCAGCGCACATCCCGAGGCCACCTTGGCCGACGTGTGCCTGACGGCCGGTGCCGGGCGAGCCCACTTCGAGCACCGGGCCGCGTTGGTGGTGAATTCCCGCGAGTCCGCCCGCGAGCTGCTCGGCGCGCTCACCGACGACCTGCCGGCCCCCGGACTGGTGCGCGGTGACTGTGTCGAAGCGCCGAAGACCGCTTGGTTGTTCCCCGGGCAGGGCAGCCAGTACGCCGGCATGGCTCGCGAATTGTTCGAGACTGAACCGGTATTCGCCGAGACAATGACCCGATGCGCGGAGGCGGTTGCCGATGTGCTCGATAAGCCGTTGCTGGACATTGTTTTTGGAACTGGCCTGAGTGACGCGGATGCCGGCGAGGCGCTGAAGCAGACGCGCCACGCCCAGCCAGCGATCTTCGCAGTGGAGATGGGTCTGGCCAGGTTGTGGCAATCGTGGGGCTTCGAACCCGACGTGCTGCTGGGCCACAGTGTCGGCCAGTATTCGGCGGCCTGTGTGGCTGGCGTGTTCAGCCTCGAGGACGGCGCCCGGCTGCTGGCCGAGCGGGGCCGCCTGTTCGGCGACCTGCCGTCCGGCGGGCGGATGTGCGCGATCTTCGCCGACCCGGACCGGGTCGAGCGCCTCACCGACGAATACCCGAGCCTGTCGGTCGCTGCTTACAACGGTGCCAACACCGTATTGTCCGGTCCCGCAGCAGATCTGGAGCGGGCGGTCGCTGCACTGACGGACGACGGCGCCCGCTGCGACTGGCTGGACACCAGCCACGCATTCCACTCGGCGCTACTCGATCCGGCTCTCGACGGATTCGAGTCTTTCGCCGACGGTTTCGAATTCGCCTCGCCGCAAAGGATTCTGGTCTGCAACCGGACCGGTGCCGCACTGGGGCGCAACGCCAAGCTCGACGGCTCCTACTGGCGCAGGCACGCGCGCCAGCCGGTCCAATTCGCCAAGGGGGTGGCGACCCTGGCCGAACTCGGCTGCGCACTGCTGCTCGAAGTCGGCCCGCAGCCGGTGCTGACCGCCGCAGCACTGCGTGCCTGGCCGGACCCGGCGACCGCACCCAAGGCGGTCCCCTCGCTACGCCGTAGCGGTGCCGATCACCGCCAGGTCGCCGAAGCACTCGCCAACGCCTATGTCGCCGGGCATCTGCCCGATTTCGCTGCACTGGTTCAGCAACCGGCGCGCAAGCTCGACCTGCCGACATATCCCTTCCAGCATCGGCAGTACTGGTTCAACAGCAAGCAGACTCAGGCCGGGGCAAACGATTCCGCACGCACCGAGGCGATGGGGCTGCTCGAGGACGGCCGGATCGAAGAGCTTGCCGCGCTGCTCGATGGCGCGGGCGGTAGTCACACGACCGCCGATGTGCTGAACATGCTTGCTGCGCAGCATAATCGGCAGCGCAGTGCGCAGTCGATCGCAGATATCCGGTATGAGATCTGCTGGCAGCGGATGTCATCTGGTGGCTCCGCAGGCTCCGCTCCTGCCGCCAACTTCTCTCCCGCGGAAGTCGGCGAAGGCGCCGCCTGGCTGCTGGTCGGCGACGACGCCGTTGTCATGCGGCCGTTGATCGACGCGCTGACCACGCACGGACACCGGCACCGCGTCCTCGGATTGCCGGTGTCCGACGGCGACGAGGAAAAGCTGGCCGACGAATTGCGCGCCGCGGTGCAGGACGAGCCGGCACTACGCATCCTGCACGTCGCAGCCCTGGACTCCGACGGTGCGGCGTCGATGCGGTCGCTGCTGCGGATGCAGCACCGTGTCCTCGGCGGGACCCAGCGCCTGTTCCGTGCGGCGGCCGCCGCCGAGCTGCGTACGCCCATCTGGGTGGTAACCCATGGCGCACAACGCGTTACCGATGCCGACACGATGTCGCCGGAGCAGAGCAGCTTGTGGGGATTCTGCCGCGCCGCCGCGCTGGAGTATCCGCAGGTGTGGGGCGGACTCGCTGATCTGTCGGGCCGCGGCACCGACGAGTGGTCGCGCCTGATCAAGCAGGTCGTCACCGCGTCGCCGGGCGAGGACCAGATCGCGCTGCGGGACAACGCGGTACACGTTCCGCGGCTGGTACGCCGGTCTGGGCAACCGAACCCGACGGCACTGGAGCTGCGTTCGGATGCCACCTATCTGGTGACCGGCGGCCTGGGTTCTCTCGGGCTGGAGATCGCGGGATACCTGGCCGCCAGCGGAGCCCGGCAGCTGGTGCTGACCAGCAGGCGCGCACCCGACGAGGCAGCCAAGCGGCGCATCGACTCCCTGCGCGAGGAACACGGCTGCAACGTCCGGGTCGTCGCAGCAGACGTCGCCGACCCGCACGATGTCGCCCGCCTTCTTGCCACAGTGCAGGCCGAACTTCCGCCGCTGGCCGGCATCGTGCACGCCGCCGGCGAGAACAACACCACCCCGCTGAGCTCGCTGGACAGCGCCGAAGTCGATCGGGTGTTCTCCGGAAAAGTCTGGGGTGCTTGGTATCTGAGCGAGGCGAGCGCGGATCTGGAACTGGACTTCTTCCTGTCCACCTCCTCGATCTCCTCGGTGTGGGGCGGTTACGGTCAGAGCGCCTACAGCGCGGCCAACGCCTTCCTCGACGGGCTGACCTGGCAGCTGCGCGCACAGGGTGTTCCCGCGCTCAGCGTCAACTTCGGTCCCTGGTCGGCAGGGATGGCAGACGAGGACGCCCGCGCACAACTGGATCGACGCGGTATCCGGACGCTGTCACCCGCGGACGCGCTGGCCGGTATGGCCGACGTCATGGTCACCGCAGGTTCGCAAGGGCCGGCACAAGCCGTCGTCGCGCGCATCGACTGGGCCCGCTTCCTGCCGATCTACCTGCAGGCCGGCCGGCGAGCCCTGCTGGCCGAAGTGGCCCGCGAGGTACCCGAATCGGTGTCCGCCGTGTCTTCGGCGTCGGGCAACACGCGGCTGGTCGATCAGCTCACCGCGGCTCCCGTGCAGCAGCGCAAGAAGCTTGTCCTGGAATACCTCCGCAATACCGTCGCCGAGGTCACGCGCATCGACGCGTCGGAGATCCGCGAGGAGGCTGGATTCTTCGACCTCGGCATGGATTCGCTGATGGCCGTGGAGCTCCGGCGCCGGCTCGAGCAGGCGGTCGGCAAAGAGTTGCCGGCGACGCTGGCCATGGACTTTCCGCGACTGACCGACGTGGCGGACTACCTGCTGTCCGACGTCCTCAACCTCAACGAGCGGGCCGGCGCCCAAACAGTCGCCCAGCCGACGTCTCTGGCGACCTCGGCTACCGACGAACCCATCGCGATCATCGCGGTGGCATGCCGGTTCCCCGGCGCACCCGATCCCGATGCGTATTGGGATCTGTTGTCCGGCGGCGTGGATGCGATCCGGGAGATCCCGGAAGACCGCTTCGACGTCGACCAGTACTACGACCCTGATCAGCAGTCGCCGGGCAAGATCTACACCCGCAGCGGCGGATACCTGGAAAGCGTCGACGGTTTCGACCCGGAGTTCTTCGGCATCTCCCCGCGGGAAGCCATCTGGATCGACCCACAGCAGCGCCTGATGCTCGAGGTTGCGTGGGAAGGGCTGGAGAGAGCTGGGTATAGGGCGTCCTCTTTGCGCGGCAGCCGCACCGGCGTCTTCGTCGGCGTCGGCGCCAACGAATACGCGCATCTCCTCTCCGGCGAATCAGTGGACAACCTCGAAGCCCACTTCATCACCGGTAACGCGCTCAACGCGATCGCGGGCCGGGTCGCGTTCACCCTCGGCCTGGAAGGGCCGGCGATGGCGGTGGACACCGCCTGCAGCTCCTCGCTGGTGGCGGTCCATCAAGCCAGCCAGGCCCTGCACTCCGGCGACTGCGATATGGCACTGGCCGGTGGCGTCAACGTCTTGCTGAGCCCGGCGTCCATCGTCGCCGCGTCCCGAGCGCGCATGTTGGCCCCCGACGGCCGATGCAAGACGTTCGACGCCGCCGCCGACGGCTACGTGCGCGGCGAAGGCTGCGGCGTGTTGGTGCTCAAGCGCCTCAGCGACGCACAGCGCGACGGTGACCGCGTCTGCGCGGTCATCCGCAGCAGCGCGGTCAACCAGGACGGTGCCTCCAGCGGTTTGACGGTGCCCAATGGTGGTGCCCAACAACGCCTCATCGCCGCGGCTCTGAACCGTGCCGGCCTCACCGGGGCGGACGTCGACTACCTCGAGGCCCATGGCACAGGCACCCCACTGGGTGACCCGATCGAGGTACAGGCGGCTGCGGCCGTCTACGGCGTCGGCCGTGAACCGAGTCGGCCGCTGCTTATGGGAACGGCCAAAACCAATATCGGCCACCTGGAGTCCGCTGCCGGTGTCGCCGGTCTGGTCAAAGTCGTGTTGTCGTTGCAGCACGAGCTCCTCCCGCAGAACCTGCACTTCCACAACCCGTCTCCGCACATCCCGTGGGACTCGCTGCCGGTGCGGGTGGTGGACGAGGCCACGCCGTGGCACGCCAGCGGCAGGCCCCGGCGGGCCGGCGTCAGCTCATTCGGGTTCACCGGCACCAACGCACACGTGCTGATCGAAGAGGCGCCGCAGCCGTTGACGGCTGACAACGGCGACTCCGCCGATGACATCATCGGCGAACCGGCCGACGGCAAGGTGGCAGCCGAGACCGCTCGGGAACCGTTGAGCCTGTTGCCGTTGTCTGCGCGCTCCGCGCAGGGTCTGCTGGCGCTGGCGCAGCGCTACTCCACCTGGCTGGACGCGCATCCCGATGTGCCGATCGCCGACGTGTGCTTCACAGCCGGCGCCGGACGCTCGCATTTCGAGCATCGCGCGGCGGTGGTCGCAACGTCTGTCCACGAGGCCAAGATGCTGCTGGACGACCTGGTGGCCAACCGGCTGCGTCCCGGCGTGCTGCGGGGCGAATGCACCGACCCGCCCACGACCGCGTGGTTCTTCCCCGGGCAGGGCAGCCAGTACCCGGGCATGGCACGCGAATTGTTCGAGACCGAGCCGGTATTCGCCGACACCGTGCGGCGTTGCGCGCAAGCCGTGGACTCGATGCTGCCGCATCCGCTGCTGGACATCATGTTCTCCAATGACCGCGAGGCTGCAGAAACACTGCGGCACACGTCATTTGCGCAGCCCGCGATCTTCGCCGTCGAGATGGGCCTGGCGCGGCTGTGGCAGTCCTGGGGCATCGAGCCGGACGTGGTCCTGGGCCATAGTGTGGGCCAGTACGCCGCGGCCTGCGTGGCCGGAGTCTTCAGCCTTGAGGACGGGGCACGGCTGATCGCCGAACGCGGCCGGCTGTTCGGCAGCCTGCCTGCGGGCGGCCGCATGGTGGCGGTGTTCGCCGATCCCGGATACGTGGAACGCGCCGCGACGGCATTCCCCCGGGTTTCGGTGGGTGCCTACAACGGCCGCAACACCGTACTGTCCGGTCCCGGCGAGGATCTCGAGCAGATCGTCGCAGCGTGCAGCGAAGACGGAACCCGCTGCACCTGGCTGGAGACCAGTCACGCATTCCACTCCGAACTGCTCGACCCGGTGCTCGACGAATTCGAATCGTTCGCCACACAGTTCGAGTACGCCGTGCCCTCGCGGCCGCTGGTCTGCAACCGGACCGGGGCTGTGCTCACCGGCGAGACACCGATCGACGCGCAGTACTGGCGGCGGCATTCCCGCCAGCCGGTGCAATTCACCGAAAGCGTGCGTACCGTGGCGGCACTGGGCTGCTCGGTGCTGATGGAGATCGGCCCGCAGCCGATCCTCACCGCCGCGGCATTGCAGATCTGGCCGGAGTCGACGGCCACGCCGCGCGCGATCGTGTCGCTGCGCAAGGGCGCCAATGCCCAACGCCAGATCACCGAAGCGCTTGCCACGACGTATATCTGCGGGCACCGGCCGGACTTCGAGGCCAAGTACCACGCGCCGGGCGAGCGGCTCGAGCTGCCTACCTACCCGTTCCAGCGCCGGCGCTACTGGCCGAAGACGTCAGGCATTCGGGCAGACGGTACGGCCGCATCCGGAATCCTGGGCAGCGCCAAGGATCTGGCCTCCGGCGATACCGTTTACACCAACGTTCTGTCAATCAAGACACAGCCATGGCTGGCACATCACGTCATCTACGGCACCGTGGTCGTGCCCGGCGCGACGTACGCGACGATGGCGCTGGCTGCGGTAGGCGCCCCGGCGCGGGTCAAGGAAGTCTTCTTCTACGAGCCGATCATCCTGCCCGACAAAGCATCTCGCGAGGTACAGCTGGCGCTGCATCCCGTCGACGACGGTTGGAAGTTCCAAGTGCACAGCCGACCCTATGGGGTGCGCGATGCCGAGTGGTCGCTGAACTCCGACGGCAGCCTGCTGGCCGGCACCGACGCTGATGAGGCAGTGCAGGACGGGGCGGTCTCGCCGGACGAGGCGATCGAGCAGATGAATCGCACTCGCCCGCAAGAGCTTTTCGACATCTTCCACGACATGGAACTGGCCTGGGGACCGACGTGGTCCACCTCGCTGAAGTCGTTGTGGGTCGGCCAGGGTGAGGCGATCGGTGACATTGCCGTCGGTGAAGAACTCAACGAGCACCTGGGCAGTGAGCCGATCCACCCGGTCCTGCTGGACCTGTGCACCGGCGTGGCCTTCCCGGCCTTCCCGGCGACTCTCGCCGCCGAGCAGGGCATGTCGGATCTGTTCCTGCCGTTGCGGTACGGACAGGTCACGGTGGCCGAGAAAATGCCGCGACGGTTCTACTGCCGTGCCCGCTGGCATGAGAACGCGCTCACCAATGAAACCCAGGTCTTCGATATCGATTTCGTGAACCCGGATGGCCGGGTGCTGGGCGGAATCCGTGAGTTCACGGTGAAGCGCGCTCCCCGCGAGGCACTGCTCCGCGGGCTGGGCGGGGACTCCACCCGACTGCTGTACAGCCTGGGTTGGCAGGAGATCGCGGCCCCGGCGGCCGCTGGCGACGAGCCCGAAACCGCCAAGGCCACCAACGGCACGTGGCTGATCGCCGGATTCGACACGCTGGCGGCCGAGGTGCCCGGAGCCGCGACGGTCGACGACATCACCGACCCACAGTCCTGGCAGCGCGCGTTCGCCGACGCCGCCGAGCGCGGTGCGCCAGTCGCCGGAATCGTCTGGCGCAGTTCGGCACACTCGGACACCGAAACCACGACTGACCTCGCCGCGAGGTTGGAGGCCGAGATCGCCACCCTGCTGGGTGCCACGCAGACCGCGTTGGCCGAGCAGAAGGGCACGCTGGCCGGTGGGCTGTGGATCGTCACCGAGCGTGCGGTGGCCACCGAACCCGGCGAGCCGGTCGATCCGGTCCAAGCCGCACTGTGGGGATTCGGTCGCACGCTGATCGCCGAGCAGCCGACCCTGCGCGTACGCCTGGTCGACGGCGACGCCTCCGAGGGGTCACTGGGCTGGTTGGCCGGCACGCTCGGCACACCGGTCGTCGAACCCGAGATGGCGGTGCGGCAGGGACGTTTCCTGGTGTCCCGGCTGTTGCACTGGGCGCGCAACGGTCAGCTGCCGATGCCGCGCAGCGACGACTTTGCGCTGGCGCCTACCGAGCGCGGTGCGATCGACAACCTCCGCCTCACCGAGGCGGAGGTGGCTCCGCCCAAGGCGAACGAGGTGCAGGTCCGGATCGAAGCGGCCGGCCTGAACTTCCGCGACGTGCTCAACGTGCTCGGCCTGTACCCCGGCGACCCGGGCCCGATCGGCGGTGACCTGTGTGGTGTGGTCACCGAATTGGGTTCCGAGGTAACGGGATTCGAGGTCGGCCAGCGGGTTTTCGGCTCGATGCAGGGGGCGTTCGCCAGCCGGCTGAATGTGCCTGCACCGCTGCTGGCCGCTGTGCCGGACGGCATCAGCGCGGTCGATGCGGCGACCATTCCCGCCGCGGCACTGACGGTCCGGCTGGCGTTCGACTGGGCGCAGCTCAAGCCAGGCGACAAGGTGCTGATCCACGCTGCCAGTGGCGGCGTGGGGCTGGCCGCGGTACAGATGGCCCGTGCGCACGGTGCGACGGTGTTCGCCACCGCCAGCAAGTACAAGCGCGCCACGCTGCGTGAGATGGGCGTCGAGCACGTCTACGATTCGCGCACAACGGATTTCGCGGACCAGATTCTCGCGGACACCGGCGGCGAGGGCGTCGACGTGGTTCTCAACAGCCTGACCAACGAGGGCTTTGTCGAGGCGACGGTCCGGGCTACCGCCAAGGGCGGCCGGTTCGCCGAGATCGCCAAACGCGATATCTGGACGGCTGAGCAGATGTCTGCGCTGCGTCCCGACATCGACTACGAGATCGTCGCGCTGGACGTCACGATGATGACCGATCCCGACCACATCCAGAAGCTGATGGTCGAGGTGTCCGACGGATTGGCCAAGGGTGAATGGACACCGGTGCCCGCCGAGGTCTACCCGCTGACCGAGGCCCGGACCGCATTCCGGCGTATGCAGCAGGCGCGGCATATCGGCAAGATCGTGGTGCAGATGCCGAAACCGCTTCAACCGCATGGTGATCGGACCTATCTGATCACCGGCGGCCTCGGGGCGCTCGGCCTGCACACCGCGTCGTATCTGGCCCAACTCGGCGCCGGTGACATCGTCTTGACCAGCCGTCGCGCTCCGGACGCGGAGCTGCAGCAGGCGATTGATGCCATCACCGAACGGTTCCATTGCCGGATTCACGTCTTCTCGGCCGACGTCGGTGAGGAGTCCGAAATCGCCGGGCTGCTGGAGAAGATCAGGGCCGAGCTGCCGCCGCTGGCGGGCGTGGCACACCTGGCCGGCGTGCTCGACGATGCACTGCTGCCGCAGCAGGATCTCGAGCGATTCCAGACCGCGTTGGGTCCCAAGGCCTACGGTGCCCACCATCTGCACCGCTTGACGCAGGATGACGAACTCGAGTTCTTCATCCTCTACTCGTCGGCATCGGCCGTGCTGGGTTCGCCGTCGCAGGCCAACTACGCGACCGCCAATGCGCTGCTCGACGGGCTCGTCGCGCAGCGTAGGGCGCAAGGCCTGCCGGCGACCGCCGTCAACTTCGGCCCATGGGGTCACGGCGGTATGGCCAGTTCGCAGGCCGCAGTCGCCAACCTCAGCGCCCAGGGCATGATGCCGCTGGAGCCGTCGGCGGCGCTCGCCGCGCTCGGTGAAGCGATCCGGCACGGGGCCGCACAAGCCACTGTGCTCAAGGCCAATTGGCAACGGACCGCGAAGATGCTGGGCGGGATCCGCCCGCCGCTGCTGGATCAGGTGCTGCCCAGCGGCGACGGAGCGGTCACCGGCGACAGCGAGTTGCTCCGGCAGTTGCTGGAACTTCCCGTGGCAGCGCGGGGTGGGTTCGTCACCGAATTCCTGCAGCGCGAAGTGCAGGGCTTCCTGCGGCTCGCGCAACCGCCCGCTGCGACCAGCCGGTTCCTGGACCTCGGCACGGACTCTCTGATGGCGGTCGAACTGCGCAACCGCCTGTTCGGGCAGTTCGGCGGCAAGTTCGATATCAGCCCGACCGCGGTGTTCGACTACCCGACGCTCGCGGAGCTCGCCGAGCATCTGGTGTCGCAACTCCCCGATGCGGATGCGCCGTCGGGCGACGCCGAATCCTCCGAGCCTGCGCAAGCAGCGGAGTCTGCCACCGAGCCCGAGGGTGTCGTCGAGCCTGGGCCCGCACCCACACCCGAGAACTGACCACACGCAACGCCCCACGGGTAGCGGTGTGACAGACATCGCACGGATATCGCGATGATTTGTATCACCACATAGTGGTGTTGTTTGCTGGCTGCAACCCGTCCTGAGCAGGTAAGACCGCGAGGGCGAGAGGCGCGGCAAGGGGCCAACCCAACCAGTGGGTTGATTAGTCGACTGAACTTGCTCACATCGACTTGCGTTCCGATTACCGGCCGGTATAGTTTCGGGTTACTGGTGGGTAACTTAGAGCCAAGTACCCAACCATAAAGCCCAAGTTCAGATGACATTCTCGCTGAGGAGTAACCGTCATGAGCCACTACAAGTCCAATGTCCGCGACCAGGTATTCAACTTGTTCGAGGTCCTCGGTTTCGACAAGGCCCTCGGCGCTGGCGACTACAGCGACCTCGACGCCGACACCGTGCAGGAGATGCTCGGCGAGATGGCCCGGTTGGCCGAAGGCCCGCTGGCCGCGTCATACGTTGACGGCGACCGCAACCCGCCGGTGTTCGACCCCGAGACCCACACGGTGACCCTGCCGGAACCGTTCAAGAAGTCGGTCAAGGCGTTCATCGATGGCGGCTGGGACAAGGTCGGCCTCATCGAGGAGCTCGGCGGCATGCCGATGCCCAAGACACTGGTGTGGGCGCTGCACGAGCACGTCCTCGGCGCCAACCCGGCGGTCTGGATGTACGCCGGCGGTGCGGGCTTCGCCCAGATCGTGCACAACCTCGGCACCGAGGAGCAGAAGAAGTGGGCCGTCAACGCTGCCGAGCGCGGCTGGGGCTCCACCATGGTCCTCACCGAGCCCGACGCCGGATCTGACGTCGGCGCCGGCCGCACCAAGGCCGTCAAGCAGGACGACGGCTCCTGGCACATCGACGGTGTGAAGCGCTTCATCACCTCCGCCGACTCCGACGACCTGTTCGAGAACATCCTGCACCTGGTGCTGGCCCGCCCCGAGGGCGCAGGCCCGGGCACCAAGGGTCTGTCGCTGTTCATCGTGCCGAAGTACCTCTTCGACTTCGAGACCGGCGAGCCCGGTGAGCGCAACGGCGTCTTCGTCACCAATGTCGAGCACAAGATGGGCCTGAAGGTCTCGGCCACCTGTGAGCTGACCTTCGGGCAGCACGGCGTCCCGGCCAAGGGCTGGCTGGTCGGCGAGGTCCACGAGGGCATCGCGCAGATGTTCGACGTGATCGAGCAGGCCCGAATGATGGTGGGCACCAAGGCTATTGCCACTCTGTCGACCGGTTACCTGAACGCTCTGGAGTATGCCAAGGAGCGTGTGCAGGGTGCCGACCTGACGCAGATGACCGACAAGACCGCCCCGCGCGTGACGATCACCCATCACCCGGATGTCCGTCGGAGCCTGATGACCCAGAAGGCCTACGCCGAGGGTCTGCGGGCGCTGTACCTCTATACCTCCACCTACCAGGACGCACCGGTGGCCAAGGCCGTGCAGGGTGTCGACGCCGACCTGGCGATGAAGGTCAACGACCTTCTGCTGCCGATCGTCAAGGGCGTCGGGTCTGAGCAGGCCTACGCCAAGCTCACCGAGAGCCTGCAGACCTTCGGTGGCTCCGGCTTCCTGCAGGACTACCCGGTCGAGCAGTACATCCGCGACGCGAAGATCGACTCCCTCTACGAAGGCACCACTGCGATCCAGGCGCAGGACTTCTTCTTCCGAAAGATCGTCCGCGACAAGGGAGTTGCGCTGGCGCACGTGGCCGGCGAGATCGGCGAGTTCATCGCGAACGAGTCGGGCAACGGCCGCCTGAAGACCGAGCGGGAGCTGCTCGCCAAGGCTCTCGAGGACGTGCAGGCGATGGCCGCCTCGATGACCGGCTACCTGATGTCCGCGCAGGAGAACCCCAGCAACATCTACAAGGTGGGTCTGGCGTCGGTGCGCTTCCTGATGAGCGTCGGCGACCTGGTCATCGGCTGGTTGCTGCAGCGCCAGGCCGCAGTTGCCGTCGAGGCGCTGGATGCCGGCGCCACCGGTGCCGATCGTTCGTTCTACGAGGGCAAGATCGCTGTCGCATCGTTCTTCGCGAAGAGCTTCCTGCCCCTGCTGACCAGCACGCGGCTGGTGATCGAGACCATCGACAACGACATCATGGAGCTCGACGAAGCCGCCTTCTGAGTTCGACGCACGACGGCCCCGGGATCGTTCGGTCCCGGGGCCGTCGGCGTTCGCAGGTCTGCACGCAGGGCCTTTGGTCACTTTTTGCCGACGATTCCCCATCAGCAGACATATGTCGGGACTTTGGGCCCTGGCAGTTAACTGGCTATCCGCTACATTCTAGGAATGGCGATGCTCGACAGCAACGAATCGATTCACCAGAATCCCGCGATTACCGGCAGAAAACCCAGTAACGCGAACCCTCTGGCGAATATTGTCGCGCCCTTCACCAAGGCGGGCGGCTACTACGCACGATCGTGGGGGGAATACCTCGACGGCGGCAGCGGCGAGTTGCCCGTCGCGCGGCCTACGCTGTCGCTGGCCAGCCACGCCCTGCGCGACGAGATCGTCCTGGTGGGACTGCGCCTGCGCCGCCCATTAAGCGACACGACCGTCTACGACCAGATCAACAAAGAGGTCCTCAAGGCCATCGATTTCTACTCCAAGCGGGGCTGGCTGGCCAGGCCGGAAGGCTACTTCGCCGCCCCGTCCGTGCCGACCGATGTGAACATCCGGTCCTATAAGAGCCGTGGCCGCAGCCACGAGCGGATGTCGTTCGAGAGCGGCTACAAGCCGTACGCCCGCGAACCTGGCCGCGAGCGCTGGCTGAGCTACACCGGCAACCACCGCGAATACGCGATGATGCTGCGCCACCGCGAACCGCGCCCATGGCTGGTGTGTGTGCACGGCACCGAGATGGGCCGCGCCAACCTGGACCTGGCCTTGTTCCGGGCCTGGCATCTGCACCAGAACTTCGGCCTCAACGTGGTGCTGCCGGTGCTTCCGATGCACGGCCCGCGGGCCAAGGGACTCCCCAAGGGCGCGGTCTTTCCGGGTGAGGATGTGATGGACGACGTCCACGCCACCGCCCAGGCGGTGTGGGACATCCGGCGGGTGCTGGCTTGGATTCGGTCGCAACAGCCCGATGCCCGCATCGGGCTGAACAGCATCTCGCTGGGCGGCTACATCGCGGCGCTGGTCGCCAGCCTCGACGAGGACCTGACGTGTGCCATTCTCGGTGTGCCGCCGGCCAACCTGGTGTCGATCCTGGGCCGTCACGCCGGGTTGAGTGTCGACGACCCACGCTTCCGGACGTTGGAACTGGCCGAGCCGATCGGCGAAATGATCTCCCCGCTGTCGCTGCAACCGAAAGTGGCGCCGGAAGGCCGCTTCATCTACGCGGGCGTCGCCGACCGCATCGTGCATCCGCGCGAGCAGGTGCTGGGACTTTGGGAACACTGGGGGCGGCCGAACATCGGCTGGTACCGCGGCGGCCACACCGGGTTCTTCCAGGCCCGCCCGGTTCAGCAGTTCGTCGACGCCGCACTGGTGCAATCAGGCCTGGTGGATTCCGGGGTCTAGGCCTCTAGGAGACCGCCGCTGGAATCCCCTCTTCTCCAGCGGCGGTCCTTCGTTCGCGCCGATAGGGCGGCAAACAAAGAGGATGCCCCGTGTTGCCGTCGGGTCGGGGGGTCAGACGGCAACACGGAGCTATCCAATACATATGTAGCCCGCTTCGGATCGTTACAAACCCCGGAAAGTTTTTTTCCGAATTTTGTGCGCCGCGGGCCACTGCACGAGGGCTACGCCTCGAGGATCGCGGTGACGCCCTGGCCGCCCGCCGCGCAGATCGAAATGAGACCGCGCACCGGCTGACCACTGTCCTTTTTCTTCTCGGCCAGCTGCTTGGCCAGCTGAGCCACGATCCGCCCGCCGGTGGCCGCGAACGGGTGGCCGGCAGCCAGTGAGGAGCCGTTGACGTTGAGCTTGGTTTTATCGATGCGGCCCAACGCACTGTCCAAGCCCAGCCGCTCCTTGCAGTATTCCTCGGACTCCCAGGCCTGCAGATGCGCCAGCACCACCGAGGCAAAGGCCTCGTGGATTTCGTAGAAGTCGAAGTCCTGCAAGGTCAGGCCGTTGCGGGCCAGTAGACGCGGCACGGCGTAGGTGGGCGCCATCAACAGGCCGTCCTCGCCGTTCACGTAATCCACCGCGGCAGTCTCGGAGTCGACGAAATAGGCCAGCGGAGTCAACGAGTGTGATGTTGCCCACTCTTCGCTCGCGAGCAGTGCCACCGAGGCCCCATCGGTCAGCGGAGTGGAGTTGCCCGCGGTCATCGTGGCGTCGCCGTTGCGCACGCCGAACACCGGCTTGAGCTTGGCCAGCTTCTCCGCGCTGGAGTCGGCGCGCAGGTTGTTGTCCCGGTAGAGCCCGAGGAACGGTGTAACGAGATCGTCGAAGAAACCACGGTCGTAGGCGGCTGCCATATTGCGGTGGCTGGCCGCTGCCAGCTCATCCTGGTCGACGCGCTTGATACCCATCTTCTTGGCGGTGATGGCGGCGTGGTCGCCCATCGACAGCCCGGTGCGTGGTTCCCCGTTGGTGGGGATCTCGATGCCCAGCGAGGCGGGCAGCTTGCCGACCAACTTCAGCCGGTCCACGTTCGACTTGGACCGGCGCAGACCGAGCAGGGTGCGGCGCAGATCGTCTCCGAGCCCGATCGGGGCGTCGGAGGTGGTGTCCACACCGCCGGCGGCGGCTACCTCGTAGCGGCCAGCGGCAATTCCGTCGGCGGCCGCGATCGCCGCCTGCAGGCCGGTGCCGCAGGCCTGCTGCAGATCGATCGCCGGGGTGTAGGGCGAGAGCTGGCTGCCGAGCACGCTCTCACGCATCAAATTGAAATCGCGGCTGTGCTTGAGCACCGCCCCGCCGATCACCGCGCCGAGCCGCTCGCCGGCCAGGTCGAAACGGTCCACCAAGCCGCCGAGCGCGGCGGTGAACATGTCCTGGTTGGACGCCTCCGCATACGCACCATCCGATCGCGCGAACGGGATGCGGTTGCCGCCGATCACGGCGACCCGGCGACTGTTTGCACTGGTAGAGGCCACGTCAATCTCCGCCTAAGGTTCGGTTTGAGAGGGGGTATACCCAACCCATACTACGCACCTTCCTTACTCTGGAGTAAGTTCGTTCTCGGTCCCCCGCCAACCAAACTCGAAAGGCACGTTCGTGGCTTCCGATCTTTTCTCACAGGTCGTCAACTCAGCGCCCGGCTCACTGCTGGCCAAGCAGCTCGGCATTCCGCAACCGGAAACCTTGCGTCGTTACCGGCCCGGCGAACCCGCGCTGGCCGGCTCACTGCTGATCGGCGGTGACGGCCGCGTCGTCGAGCCGCTGCGGGCGGCACTCGCCGAGGATTACGACGTAGTGGCCGACAACATCGGTGGCCGATGGGCCGACTCGTTCGGCGGTCTGGTGTTCGACGCCACCGGCATCACCGAGCCGGAGAAGCTGCGCGGCCTCTACGAGTTCTTCACCCCGCTGCTGCGCAACCTCGGACCCTCAGCGCGCGTCGTCGTGGTGGGCACCACCCCGAACGAGGCCGCCAGCACGAACGAGCGCATCGCCCAGCGCGCCCTCGAAGGGTTCACCCGCTCGTTGGGCAAGGAGCTGCGGCGCGGTGCCACCGTCGCTCTGGTGTACCTGTCGCCGGCGGCCAAACCCGCTGCGACTGGGCTGGAGTCGACGTTGCGGTTCATCCTGTCGGGTAAATCGGCCTACGTCGACGCACAGGTCTTCTACGTCGGTGCCGCGGACTCCACACCGCCCGCTGACTGGGACAAGCCACTGGCCGGCAAGGTCGGCATCGTGACGGGTGCGGCCCGCGGTATCGGCGCCACCATCGCCGAAGTGTTCGCCCGCGACGGGGCCAAGGTCGTCGCAATTGATATCGAAAGCGCGGCGTCGGCTCTCGAAGAGACGGCGACGAAGGTCGGCGGCACCGCGCTGCCGCTGGACGTCACCGCCCCCGACGCGGTCGACAAGATCACCCAACACTTACGTGAGCACTACTCGGATCACAACGGGGGTCGCGCCGACATCCTGGTCAACAACGCCGGCATCACCCGGGACAAGCTGCTGGCGAACATGGACGACGCCCGTTGGGATGCGGTGGTCGCAGTGAATCTGCTTGCTCCACAACGCCTTACCGAGGGCCTGGTCGCCAATGGCAGCATCGGCGACGGCGGGCGGATCATCGGGTTGTCCTCGATGGCCGGCATCGCCGGCAACCGCGGGCAGACCAACTACGCGACCACCAAGGCCGGGATGATCGGCCTCACCCAGGCGCTGGCTCCCGAGCTCGACGGTAAGGGCATCACCATCAATGCCGTCGCACCCGGGTTCATCGAGACCGCGATGACGGCGGCGATCCCGCTGGCCACCCGCGAGGTCGGGCGCCGGCTGAACTCCCTCTATCAGGGCGGCAAGCCGGTCGACGTGGCCGAGACCATCGCGTATTTCGCCAGCCCCGCCTCGAATGCCGTGACCGGCAACGTGATTCGAGTGTGTGGCCAGGCCATGCTGGGGGCATGAGGTGGCCGACGTGACCGAACAGCCCAGCGGCGTGCTGAACCTGCTGCGCGCCGCAGCCGGATCGTTGCCGTTCATCCCGCGCGGCGAGAGTCTGCCCGACCGCACCCTGACCGTCGACGAGCTCGCCATCGACCCGTCTAATGCGGCCGCCTACACCGCCGTCACCGGCCTGCGGTTCGGTGACACCGTGCCACTGACCTATCCGTTCGTGCTGACGTTCCCGACCGTCATGGCGTTGATCACCGGCTTCGACTTCCCTTTCGCCGCAATGGGTGCGGTGCATGTGGAGAATCAGATCACCCGATACCGTCCGATCGCGGTCACCGACTCGGTGAGTGTGAAAGTGCACGCCGAGAATCTTCGCGAGCATCGCAAGGGCCTGCTGGTTGACGTCGTCGCCGATGTGAGTGTCGGCAACGAGCCGGCGTGGCATCAGGTCACCACATTCCTGCACCAGCAGCGCACCAGCCTGTCCGGCGGCCCGAAGCCGGAGCTTCCGAAGCGTCCGAAACTGCCGCCCCCCAATGCCATTCTGCGGATCAGCCCCGGCAAGATCCGGCGCTATGCATCGATCAGCGGGGACCACAACCCGATCCACACCACCGCCATCGGCGCCAAGCTGTTCGGCTTCCCCACCGTCATCGCGCACGGAATGTTCAGTGCGGCAGCTGTCCTGGCCAACATCGAGGCCCAGCTACCCGATGCCGTGCGCTACACGGTGAAGTTCGGCAAGCCGGTCGTGCTGCCCGCCAGCGCCGGCCTCTACGTCGACCGGGTCGCCGACGGCTGGGATATCGCGCTGCGCAACATGGCGAAGGGATACCCGCACCTCACCGGGACGATTCGCGGCCTCTAGCAACAGATTACGGCGCAGACGCCGGTGAAGATTCCTTGTCGGCGGGGGCGCCTTTCAGGCCGCGCCAGAACAGGTTGATCAACATGTCGGCGGCCTCGTCCACGTCAGCATCACCCGCGCTGACTCGGGTGGCGACGGCCTCGCCCGCACCCACCAGCGCGACGGCCATCATGTGAAAGTCGGTGCCGGGCTCGGGATGCCGCGTCCCGGCTTCCAGCAGCCGGGCCACCATGTCGATGATCTTCTCGCGGCCCTCACGAACGGTGTGGGAGAACGCCTGCGAACTGGTCGCCTGGGTGTACAGCACGATCCATGACGCCCGGTTGGCGTCGATGTACTGCAGCACCGACAAGATGACGTGGCGCAACAGATCGTGCGGGCTCTGCTTGAGATCGATATCCTCGCGCACGGCCTCGATGAAGCGGCTCAGCTCGCGGGCCAGGCAGGCCCCGAACAGCTCTTCCTTGGAGCCGTAATAGAGGTACAGCATCGGCTTGGAGATCTGCGCCTCGCCGGCGATGACGTCCATCGACGTCTCGTGGTAGCCGTTGACCGAGAACATCTGCACTGCGGCGTCGAGCATCTGCTGCTCCCGCACGGCACGGGGCAACCGCTTGGTGCCACCCGCCATCTCGCCTCCTACCAGGTACCCCGAATCAGGCTAACCGCCGCAGCGGGGACTTTGCCCTTTGAGGCGCGCCATCCGCAGCAGGGAAGTTTCGATCGCGGGCAGCGAGAGTTCGCCGGCATTGACCGCCTTCTCCAGCCGGTCCAGCACCGCGGGCACCTCATCGGTGGTCACCCACAGCGCCACATCGATGCCGGCCTGCAGGCTGCGCAGGACGGCCTCGGCGACGCCGTACCGGTCGGCGATGGCCGCCATGCTGGACAGGTCGTCGCTGAACACCGGACCGTCGAAGCCCGGGCCGCCATAGCCGCCGCTGCGCAGCAGACCCACCGCTGCCGCACTCAGGCTGGCCGGGCTCGTTCCGGTCAGCCCGGGCACCTCGAGGTGGCCGACCATGACCGCGACCGGGGCTTCCGTGGTCAACGTCCGATAGGGGATCAGGTCGTCGTTCTGCAGATCCGCCAGTGGCGGCGTAGTGACTGCCCCTGCGGTATGCGAGTCGCCAGATCCGTGCCCATGGCCCGGGAAATGCTTGAGCACCGGCAGCAGGCCGGCATCCCGCAGGCCGCGCGCGTACGCGCCCGCGTAGGCGGTCACCACCGCAGGGTCGTTGGAGAACGACCGGTCGCCGATCACGGTGTCGTCCGGGGCGTCGGTGACGTCGGCGACGGGGGCGAAGTCGACGGTGATGCCCAGCCCACGCATCTTGTGGCCACGGTCGAGGGCCAACTGGTACACCTCGTCGGGCGTTTTGGTCTGCGCCAGCACCCGCGCCGACGGCGCATCCCCGATCAACGACGACAGCCGTTCCACCCGGCCGCCCTCCTCGTCGACGCTGACGGCCAGCGGCAGCGGCCCGGCGTTGGCGAAGTCGTTCAGCGAGCCGTCGGTCAGCATCGACAGATCGGTCCAGCTGCCGATGAAGATGCCTCCGACGTGATAGGTGTCCACCACGGCGCGGGCGTCGGCGCTGTCCTTCACGCCGACCATCAGCACCTGGGCCAGCTTGTCGCGGGTGGACATCGCGCTCAGCAACGCCGGGCCGTCGCCACAGGCGGGCGGTGCGGGGCTCGCGGGTGCGGGAACCGGACCGGCCATCGGGCTGGCCGAAGACGACGTACTGCCCGGTGCCGATGACGTCGCGCCGGGGCGCGCGGCAGGAGCTGAGCAGCCGACGAGAAGCAGCGGCAGCGCCGACAGAGCCGCGATTCCGCGTAACGAGAGCAGGCGGGTTGGCATCCGGACATGCTGTCACGGCCGTCGCCGGGGGCCAACCAAGGTTCGCCGCATGCTAGGTTGGCCAGCGGGTATTCACGCGGTGAACCAGCGGGTGTTCACCCTATTACCCAGCCGTCCCCCGCAACTCAGCAAGGAGAACCGACCATGACCCGGTTCGTGGTTCCTGCCGCCGCCAGCATCGTGGTCGGCCTGCTGCTCGGGGCCGCAGCGATCTTCGGCGTGACGTTGATGATCCAGCAGGACACCAAGCCGCCGTTGTCGCCCGGCGACCCCGCGTCGTCGGTGCTGAACCGCGTCGAGTACGGCAACCGCGGCTAGCCTGAGCACGCTCGCCGCCGCCTCCCCCGCGGTCACGGAGGCGCCCATCACGACTCCGCCGCTGTCGCGGCGTTGGCTCGGTGGCGTTTTCGCCATCGTGCTGGTGCTGTGTTTCGCCCAGTCGCCGGGACTGATCTCGCCAGACACCAAGCTCGACCTGACCGCCAACCCGCTGCGTTTCCTGGCCCGGGCGGCCAACCTCTGGAACAGCGACCTGCCGTTCGGGCAGGCGCAGAACCAGGCCTACGGCTATCTGTTCCCGCACGGCGCGTTCTTCCTTCTCGGCGACACCCTCGGAGTGCCTGGCTGGATCACCCAGCGGCTGTGGTGGGCGCTGCTGCTGACGGCCGGGTTCTGGGGGCTGCTGCGGGTGGCCGAGGCGCTGGGCGTCGGGACCACGCCGTCGCGCATCATCGGCGCGCTCGCGTTTGCCCTCTCGCCGCGAGTGCTGACCACGGTCGGGTCGATTTCGTCGGAAACCCTGCCGATGATGCTGGCGCCGTGGGTGCTGCTGCCCGTGATCCTTGCTCTTCGCGGAGGGGACGGCAGATCGCTGCGGGTGCTGGCCGGGCGGGCGGGTCTCGCGCTGGCGTTGATGGGCGCCGTCAACGCAGTGGCCACGATCACCGGCTGCCTGCCTGCCGTGATCTGGTGGTTGTGTCATCGGCCGAACAAGGTGTGGTGGCGGTTCACCGGGTGGTGGGCGCTGGCGTCTGCGCTGGCCGTCACGTGGTGGGTGGTCGCGCTGCTGCTGCTTGGCCGCATCAGCCCGCCGTTCCTGGACTTCATCGAGTCCTCCGGGGTCACCACCCAGTGGACGTCACTGACGGAGATGTTGCGGGGCACCGACAGCTGGACGCCGTTCGTCGCGCCGAACGCCACCGCGGCCGCCGAGCTGGTGACCCAACCGGCGATGGTGTTGGCCACCACGCTGGTGGCGGCGGGAGGGATGGCCGGGCTGGCGCTGCGCTCGATGCCGGCCCGCGGACGCCTGATCACCATGCTGCTGATCGGAGTGGTCCTGTTGGGACTCGGCTACGCCGGCGGGCTGGGTTCCCCGCTGGCGCACCACGTGCAGGCTTTCCTCGACGGGGCGGGCGCGCCCCTGCGCAATGTGCACAAGCTGGAGCCGGTGATCCGCATCCCGCTGGTGCTGGGAGTGGCACAGCTACTGGGGCGTATCCCCCTGCCGGGCAGCGTGCCGCGGCCGGTGTGGATCCGGGCGTTCGCGCACCCCGAGCACGACAAGCGGGTCGCGGTCGGCATTGTGGTGATGACCTCCCTGATGGTCGCGACGTCGATGGCGTGGACAGGCCGGCTGACCCCGCCCGGCGCGTTCAGCGCGATCCCCGACTATTGGCATCAGGCCGCCGACTGGCTGACCGAACACAACACCGGTAAGCCCACGCCCGGGCGGGTGCTGGTCGCCCCAGGAGCACCCTTCGCTACTCAGGTATGGGGCAACAGCCACGACGAGCCACTGCAGGTTCTGGGCGAAAGCCCTTGGGGAGTAAGGGATTCCATTCCCCTGACCCCGCCGCAGACAATTCGCGCGCTGGACTCGGTGCAGCGGCTGTTCGCCGCGGGCAGGCCGTCGGCGGGCCTGGCCGACACCCTGGCCCGTCAGGGCATCTCCTATGTGGTGGTGCGCAACGACCTGGACCCTGATAAATCGCGATCTGCGCGGCCGCTGTTGGTGCATCGGGCCATCGACGGCTCACCGGGGCTGCAGAAGGTCGCGCAGTTCGGCGACCCCGTCGGGCCGGGCGTCCTGGACGGATTCATCAGCGATAGCGGACTGCGGCCACGGTATCCGGCTGTTGAGATCTATCGCGTTGACACCCAGGGCAATCCGGGCGCTCCCTATCTGACCGACGCCAACCGGATGGCCCGGATCGACGGCGGACCCGAAGTACTACAGCGCATCGACGAGCGGCGCCGCCTATTGGGTCAGGCCCCGCTGGGTCCGATGCTGCTGACGTCCGACGCCCAGCGTGCCGGGCTGGGAGCACCCCTGGTCACCGTCACCGACACCCCCGTCGACCGGGAAACCGACTATGGCCGGGTCGACGACCACTCTTCGGCGATCAGGGCCGAGGGCGACCGGCGCAACACGTTCAACCGGGTGCCCGACTATCCAGTCCCCGGCGCCAAACTCGTGCACGGCGCCTGGACCGGCGGGCGGCTGTCCGCGTCGAGTTCCTCCTCGGATGCCACCGCACTGCCCAACGTCGCGACGGCCAGCGGGCCCGGCGCCGCCGTCGACGGCGACCCGGCGACCGCCTGGGTGTCCAACTCGCTGCAAGCGGCAGTCGGGCAGTGGCTGCAGATCGACTTCGACCGGCCCGTCACCAACGCGACCCTGACGATCACCCCGAGCGCCACCGCCGTGGGCGCCCAGGTGCGCCGGATTCAGGTGTCGACCCAAAATGGCACCAGCACAGTGCGTTTCGACGAGCCCGGGAAGCCGCTGTCGGTGGCGCTGCCGTACGGGGAGTCGCCTTGGGTGCGGATCACCGCGGTCGGCACCGACGACGGCTCGGCGGGAGTCCAGTTCGGCATCACCGATCTGTCGGTGACTCAATACGACGCATCCGGCTACGCCCACCCCGTCGACATTCGACACAGCGTCGTGGTGCCGGGGCCCCCCGGCGGATCAACGGTCGCCGCATGGGATCTGGGCTCCGAGCTGCTCGGCCGGCAGGGCTGCGCGGATTCGCCGGACGGTGTGCACTGCGCGGCGTCGATGGCCCTGGCCCCCGAGGAACCGGTGACCCTGAGCCGGACCCTGACGGTGCCCAAACCGATCGAGGTCAGCCCGACGGTGTGGGTGCGCGCCCGGCAGGGCCCGCACCTGGCGGACCTGATCGCCCAGCCGGGCACTACCCGGTCCCGCGGCGACGCCGACCTGATCGATGTCGACGGTTCGGCGTACGCGGCAACCGACGGCGACCCCCGCACCGCGTGGACCGCTCCACAGAATGTGGTGCAGCACCACAGCGCCCCCACCCTGACCGTGACACTGCCCAAGCCCACGGAGGTCACCGGTGTGGCGCTGACGCCGAGTACGTCGGAGCTGCCCACCCATCCCACGATGGTGGCCATCGACCTCGGTGACGGTCCCGAGGTGCGCCGCCTCGCCGGCGGGCCAGGCGTGGGCACCCAAACCGTGTCCCTGCGCCCACGGGTCACCGACACGGTGCGGATCAGCATCCTCAACTGGAACGACGTAATCGACCGCACCGCGATCGGTTTCGATCAGCTCAAGCCACCCGGCCTGGCCGAGGTCCGCGTGCTGGGTACGGATGGGAAGCCCATCGCCGCCGCCGACGCCGCAGCCAATCGGAAGCGCACCATCGAAATCCCGTGCGGTCAGGGGCCAATCGTGGCGGTCTCGGGCCGGTTTGTGCAGACCTCGGTGATCACCACGGTCGCCGCGTTGCTAGACGGCGAACCGATCCCGGCGCATGCGTGTGATCCGACGCCGATCGCCCTGCCGGCCGGCCAGCAAGAGCTGCTGATCAGTCCTGGCTCGGCGTTCGTCGTGGACGGCGCTGCGCTGTCAGGCCCGTCAGCGTCGCAAATACCCACGGCACCAACGACTCCCGCCGATGTCACCAGCTGGGGTCCCGACCGTCGGGAGTTCAGCGTCACCAGAGCGCCCACCGCACAGGTGCTGGTGGTCCCGGAAAGCGTCAACCCCGGGTGGGTCGCCCACCTGCCAGACGGCGTCACCCTGACCCCCGTTGTCGTGAACGGCTGGCAGCAGGGCTGGGTGGTGCCCGCCGGTGAGCACGGCACCATCACGGTGAGCTTCCCGTCGAACCGCCTCTACCGGATCGGGCTTGCCGTGGGCTTGTCGCTGCTCCCGCTGCTTCTGCTGCTGGCGTTGGTGCCGCCGCGCCGCCGCCCGCCCCTCGGCGCAGACCCGGCGCGGCCCTGGAGGCTGCCTGTGCTGGCCGGCGCCGGGGCGTTGGCCGCCGGCGGGTTGATCGCCGGGATCGGTGGCGTGGTGGTGTTCGGTGCCGCCATGGTGATCGGCTATCTGCTGCGCCGCCGGGACCTGCTGCGCGACCGGACGGCCGTGGCCACCAGCGCCTGCGGGCTGATCTTGGCCGGCGCCTTGCTCTCGCGGTATCCGTGGCGGTCGGTCGACGGCTACATCGGTCATTCAGCCTGGGTGCAGCTGCCGGCCCTGATCGCGGTGGGCGCGCTGGCCGCCGCCGCCACATTCCCCGAGTCGCTTCGCTCCGGCCCGCCGGCCGGGCACCGGCCACCACCGCGAACTGACGGCGAAACCGCCGAGGACACAAGCATTTCCCGTTAGGGTGCCTGGTATGGCTATGCCTGACGCGACAATGCCGTCGCAGGTCGAGACCGTGCGGGGAGCGATCTCGACAGACAACCTTGGTGTGGTGTTCATGCATGAACACGTCTTCGTCCTCTCGCCCGAGATCATGGCCAACTATCCCGAAGGTTGGGGTGCCGAGGCCGTCCGGGAAGCCGATGCCGTCGCGAAGCTCAACGAGCTGAAAGCGCTGGGGGTGGACACTATCGTCGACCCCACTGTGATCGGGCTGGGCCGCTACATTCCGCGTATCCAGCGGGTGGCCGCCCAGACCGACTTGCAGATAGTGGTCGCCACCGGGATCTACACCTACAACGACGTCCCGATGTACTTCCACTTCAGCGGCCCCGGAACGCTGCTCGACGGCCCGGAGACGATGACCGAGCTGTTCGTCCGGGATATCACCGAGGGGATCGCCGGTACCGGAGTCAAAGCGGCAATCCTCAAGTGCGCCACCGACGAACCCGGTATCACCCCCGGTGTCGAGCGGGTGCTGCGCGCGGTGGCCCAAGCGCACCGGCAGACCGGCGTGCCGATCACCACCCACACCCATGCCCTGACCCGGCGCGGCCTGGAGCAGCAACGCATCTTCGCCGAGGAGGGCGTCGACCTGAACCGGGTCATCATCGGCCACAGCGGCGACACCACCGACCTGAGCTACCTGGAAGAGCTGATCGCGGCCGGGTCCTACCTCGGCATGGACCGGTTCGGCCTGGACAGCGTGCTCGGCTTTGATGAGCGGGTCGACACCGTCGCGCGGATGTGCGAACGCGGCCACGCCGACAAGTTGGTCCTCTCCCACGACGCGTCCTGCTACATCGATTGGCTGCCCGAGGCACTGGTGCCGGTGGCGCTGCCCAACTGGCACTACCGGCACATCCATAACGATGTACTGCCCGCGCTGCGCCAGCGCGGAGTCACCGAACAACAGATCACCACGATGTTGGTCGACAACCCTCGAGACATCTTCTCCAGGCAAGGTGCGTATGAATGAGCTGATCCCCCCGATCGGAACGCGGATGAGCCAGCTGGCCGCCGAGGCACCCGATCGTCCCGCGGTGAGCTGCGACGGCCGGACCATCACCCGCGGGCAGCTGGAGTCGACGTCGAACCGCTTGGCCCGCGCCTACGCCGAACTCGGGGTCAGGCAAGGTGATTACGTGACGATCGCGGTGCCGAACTCGATCGAGTGGGTACAGGCCACGGTGGCAGTGTGGAAACTCGGCGCGATTCCCCAGCCGCTGTCCCCGAGACTCCCCGAGGCCGAGTTCGAGGGTCTGCTCGATCTCAAACCTCGTGCGCTCCTGGTGGGCCGGGCCGACCCCCGCGGCGTGGTGCCGTCCGTGGACGCCGCCTTCACCGGCAGCCCTGAACTGTCGGATGATCCACTGCCCGAGGCGGTTTCACCGGCATGGAAATCGATCGCCTCCGGCGGTAGCACCGGGCGGCCCAAGCTGATCGAGGCCGGTGGGAATGGCCGGGTACCGGCGGACCTGCTGGCGATGTCGATGGGCAACGAGCCGACCGACACCCAGTTGGTGCCAGTACCGTTGAGCCATAACACCGGGTTCACCTCGGCCACCATCGCGCTGCTCACCGGACAGCACCTGGTGCTGCTGCCCCGGTTCGACCCGGACCGCTTCCTACGAGTCGTCGCCGACTACCAGGTCAACTACCTGACCACGGTGCCCACGATCATGCATCGGCTGCTGCCGGTCTACCACGCGAATCCCGACGCCTACGACCTGTCCTCTCTGCGCCGGCTGTGGCACGTGGCTGCCGTGTGCCCTCCGAACATCAAGCAAGCGTGGATCGACCTGCTCGGCCCCGATGCGGTGTGGGAACTGTACGGCGGCACCGAACTTCAGGCGCTGACATTCATCAGCGGCTCGGAATGGCTGACCCACCGCGGGTCGGTGGGCCGCGTGGTCGCCGGCGAGATGAAGGTGCTCGACGACGACGGCAACGAGTGCGCGCCCGGGGTGCTCGGCGAGATCTACATGCGCCCGAATCCCGGCTCAGGCCCGACGTACCACTACATCGGCAGCACCGCCAAATCCCTCGACGGCTGGGATTCGCTGGGCGACTTGGGCTGGTTCGACGACGAGGGCTATCTCTACCTGGCCGACCGGCGCGTCGACATGTTCACCGTGGGTGGGCGCAATGTGTACCCCGCCGAAATCGAGAACGCGCTGGCCGAGCACCCCGCCGTGCTGTCCTGCCTCGTCGTCGGGGTACCGCATGAGGACCTCGGTCAGGTGCCGTATGCCTTGGTACACACCGACGGTGCGGTACTCAGTGAGGACGGTGTCATGGCGTTCGTCGCAGAACGGCTGGCCGACTACAAGGTGCCGCGGAGTGTGGAGTTCGTCGATAGTCCGCTGCGCGACGACGCCGGCAAGGCCCGCCGTTCCGCGGTGCGCGACGAGATCATCGCCCGGCTGAGCGCGTCGCCGACGAACTAGCGCGCAATTGCGGGCTCGGGCGCATCGCTGACCGAACTGTCCAGCGGCGGGACCGGAGCTTTGCGCCGGTACTCCCAGCGCCGCAGCGCATTCCGGCACGGCGACTCGACGAGGGCGTAGCTGACAGCTGCCATCGCGAACCCGAGGACCAACGTCAGGACCAACATGACGATCAGGTTGCCGTTGAACATGAACTTACCGACCATCGGGAAAACCATCACCAGCGCGGCCAGGTGCCAGACGAACAGCCCGTAGGACCAGCGGCCCAAGGTGACCATGAACCGGCTCCCCAGAATCGGGTGCGGGGTGTCGGGACGATCGAGGACCAGCGGCGCCAGTAACGCACCGGCGACGATGGCGCCCATCGACGTGCGAATCACGAACTGGCCCAACGTGGCCGGGACCAGATCCTTCGGCCCGGCCAGCGGCGACGCCGAGATCAGATAGGCCACCAGTGCGATCCCCGTGATGGCCCAACGCTTTCGGGCCAGCCTGTGCACCCAGCCCACCGGGCTGACGGTCCACTCGGCCAGCAGCATGCCCGCGGCGAACCACGAGGCGTAGGCCGGCGGCCAGTTCAGGAAATTCACGCCCTGCATCGTGTGGATCGGCAGCAGCCCCCAGGCCAGACTGGCCACCGCCACCGCCGCGATCACCGGGACCCGCGCCTGCACCGGCAGCCGGCGGGCCAGGAATGCCAGGATCGGTAGAGCGAGATAAAAGCTCACCTCCACCGACAAGCTCCACATCTGGGTCAGCCCGGTGGTCAGCGTGAGTGGGACGTAGACCTGAGTCAGCGTGAGGTTGGCCCACCAGACCGTGAAGCTGGCGTGGTTGGCATCCGGCAGCAGGGTCAGGATGACGACGACGGCCACCACGTAGCCGGGCATGATGCGCACCAGGCGCGACCGCAGATAGTGGCCTGTGGGCGGCCGCCGGCGACGGCCGCGGGCCGCGGCGGCGTGCCCGCGCCACAACAAGAATCCCGAGAGCGCGAAGAACACCGCGACGGCCAGGTCGAAGCGGTGCAGCAGCCGACCCACCACTGCGGCCGTGGTGCCGGTTTGGAAGGCGACATGGGTGAGCACCACCCCCATCGCCGCGCAGGCGCGCATCCCTTCAACAGCGGGCAGGAAGCCGCGGGTGCCCCCGATCTGCTCCGCCTCCGGTGTCATGGCAGCCAGTGTGCTCCGATGGCACGTTGCCTGCGAAAGTGGGTACACCTGGGCTGCGGCGATGACCTCCTAATGAGCCGGTGCCTGGGGCGCTGCTGTTAGGGTCAAACACGTTTGCTTCGCCGTAAGGCGGTGCTTGGGCACGATCGAGAGTGAGGGAGGCCACGGCAGCGTGAATCGCGCAGGCATGTTGCGTATCACGGCGTACGGCATCATCGGGCTCGGAGCCGCCCTGCTGATCGCTGCGCTGCTGTTGTCGACCTACACCTCCGGCAAGATCAAGAAGATCCCGCTCGACATCGATGAGACGTTGGTCAGCGATGGAACCGGCACCGCACTGGACCCCTCGTCGCTGTCGGGCGAGAAGTTCGTGGTCGACAAGAACGTGCCCGTGGTGTCCCAGCAGCAGATCACCGTCGAAGCCCCGGCTAACGCCGACGTGGTGACGTTGCAGGTCGGTACCAGCGTCCGGCGCGCGGACAAGCAGCAGGACAATGGTCTGCTGCTGGCGATGGTCGACACCGTGACGGTCAACCGCAGCACCGCGCTGGCGGTGTCCGACGACACGCACCCAGGCGGGTCGGTGCAGAAGCCGCGGACCATCGAGGACAACAAGCCGCCGACCAATATCGCGCTGCCCCATGAGGGCCTGTCCTACCGATTCCCGTTCAACACCGAGAAGAAGACGTATCAGTACTTCGACCCGATCGCGCAGAAGGCGTTCGACGCCAACTACGACGGGCAAGAGGACGTCAACGGGCTGAGCACCTACCGGTTCACCCAGAACGTCGGATACGACGCCGACGGCAAGCTGGTCGATCCGATCAAGTACGCCTCGCTCTACGACAAGGACGAGGACGGCGAGGTGACGGCCCGCGCGGAGCTCTGGGGCCTGCCCGGACCGCCGGAAGAGCCGATCACGATGACCCGGTTCTACGCCGCGCAGCGCACGTTCTGGGTGGATCCGGTGACCGGCGTCATCGTCAAGTCCTCGGAGCACGCCAACCAGTACTACGCCCGCGATCCGTTGCACCCGGAGATGGAGCTGGCGGACTACAAGGTCACCTCCAACGAGCAGACCATCGAGTCACGCGTCGCCACGGCCCGCGACGAACGCGACCGGGTCGGCTTGTGGTCGCGGGTGCTGCCGATCAGCTTCACCGCGGCGGGCCTGGTGGCACTTGTCGGTGGGGTGCTGCTGGGAACGTTCAGCGTGCGCGCCGAGTCCGCACTGATCGATCCGGGTCTGGACACCGGCAACCACGGCTTCTTCGGTAAGGACGAAACCGGGCCGATGCCCGCCGCCGAGGCCGCCACCGAGAAGCTGCCCGCGGCGAGACCGGATCTGGAGCCTCCACCGCCACAGCGGTGAGCACTCCCGTGACCCAGGCACGCCGGGCCCTGGAATGGGCGGTGGCGGGATATGCCCTCCTGTTGGCGCTCGCGGTGACCGCACCGCTGCTGGCGCCCGGCTATCTGCTGCTGCGCGACGCGGTGTCCACCCCTCGGTCGTACTTCTCCGATTCGGCGCTGGGGCTGGGCGAGTCGGCACCGCGCGCGGTGCCGCAGGACTTCCTGATCGCCGCGGTGTCACCCGTCCTCGATGGCGGCGTGCTGGTCAAGGTGCTGCTGATCTTGGGGATCTTCCTGGCCGGCTGGGGAGCCGCACGGCTGGCCGCGGTCCTGGTCCCCGATGCCGGGCCGGCCGGCCAGCTGGTGGCGGCCACGCTCGCAATCTGGAATCCCTACGTTGCGGAGCGTCTTTTGCAGGGGCACTGGAGCCTGCTCGTGGGGTACGGCAGCCTGCCGTGGGTGGCCGCCGCGGTTATCCGGTTACGCAGCGACGACCTCGCGCCGCGATGGGCGCGCTGGGCGGCGGTGGGGTTCTGGGTCGCGGTGGCCGGTCTGACGCCGACTGGCCTGCTGCTTGCCGCCGTGGTGGGGCTGGCCTGCATCGCGGTACCCGGTGACGAGGTGCCGCGGCCGCGGTGCGCGGCCGGCGTGCTCGCCGTCTCGGGACTGGCCGCGTTGCCGTGGCTGACCGCGTCAGCTGTGGGCGATGCACTCGAGTCGACCCCGCCGTCGGGGGTGCTCGCGTTCGCGGCACGCGCCGAACCGGGCCTGGGGACCCTCGGCAGCCTGGCCGGGCTGGGTGGGATCTGGAACGCCGAGGCGGTTCCGTCCTCTCGCACAACGCTATTGGCATTGCTGGCGACGGCGGTGCTGCTGGCCGTGGTGGCCATCGGCCTGCCGACACTGCTGCGCCGCCGGAGCGCGGCGCCGCTGTTGGTGCTGGCCGCAATCGGTGTGCTGCTGCCCGCAACGCTGGCCTCCGGCCCCGGGCTGTCGCTGCTGCGGGCGCTGGTCGAGGACGCGCCGGGGGTGGGCGTGCTGCGCGACGGACAGAAGTGGGTGGCGCTGGCGATGCCGGGCTATGCCGTCGCCGGGGCCGGGGCGGTGGTGACGTTGCGCCGTTGGCTTCGCCCCTCGCTCACCGCGCTGGTGTGCGTGGTCGCAGTGATCGCCGTCCTCCCCGATCTGGCCTTCGGCGTGTGGGGCAAGGTCACCTCGGTGCGGTATCCGCCGGGCTGGTCTGTGGTCGCCGCCATCGTCAACGCCGCGCCCGCGGATGTGGCCGTGCTGCCCGCCGACAGCATGCGCCAATTCCCGTGGGCGGGCCCGGCTCCGGTGCTGGATCCGTTGCCGCGCTTCGTCCGTGCCGAGGTGCTGGCCACCGGCGACCTGACCATCTCGGGCCAGTCCGTGCCCGGAGAGGGCAGCCATGCCCGCGAGGTTCAGCGGGTGCTGCTGGCCGGCGGGTCGCCCGCAGCACTGTCCGATGCCGGGGTGGGCTGGGTTGTCGTCGAAACAGGCAGTGCAGGCGCCATTGGTGACGCGCAGCGCACGTTAGAGCGGCTGCCGGTCGTCTACCGCGACGGAGACCTGAGCCTCTACCGGGTCGGCGGTAGCAGTTCGGTTGCGCCACAAGGTAAGCGGATTGCGGTCATAGTTGCGCACCTGGGGTGGCTGGCCTTGCTGCTCGTCTCCGGCGCCGCACTTGCGGTGGCCGCGGTACGCGACCGCAGGCAATCTCCCTCCGGTTAGTCCGCCTTCGGTGCCGGCGGCTGGATCTGCTCCAGAATGCGGGAAATGACCTCGTCCTGCTTGGTTAGGTGCTCCTGGATCATCGAGGCCTCCTTGAGCACCGCCTCGGCGTCCTTGTAGGTATCGTCGGCGCGAGTGTCGGCGGCTTTCGCCTGGATGTTCTGGCCCACGATGATGATCGGCAGCAGAACCAGTTGCAAAAAGCTGCTCGACAACCACACCACGACGAAGTACGTGCCCTGCTTGATCGCGTCGGGCAGAGCGAACAATGCCAGCACGGTGAATAGATACGCGGCCCACATGGTGCCGACGATCAGCGTGATCCACAGGCCGAATCTGGCGTTGAACCGCACCATCCAGTTGTCATGGTGAAGCCCCCGCAGGTCAGCGGCCGTCACCGGTTTCCGCGTCGCTAATTCATGGGCACGCGGGTGGCGGACGTAGTCGTATATTTTCGGCATTCCCGATCATCACACGATGGCGCTGAGTTCGATCGGCACTGCGGCGCAACGAGTTTCTGCGAACTCGCTGTCAGCCCCGGCGCTTCGATGCCGCTGGTGGCCGCCGCGAGCGGACCACCCGCGCGGCCTGCACTCAGCTCTGCAGCGCAACCGATGCCGCGTCGACCGCGGGCTGCACACCGATTCCGCGTCCCTGAACGGTAACCGCCAGACGAGTGCGGTCGCCGCGGAAAAGGTCGCGGGAGAACTCGCACGGCGTCCCATGCTGGTCATAGGTGATGCGGGTGATCAGCAGGAGGGCGGCTTTCGGCTTGATGCCGAGCAAAGATGCCTCATCCGGCGTGGCGTTGACCGCCTCGATCCGCTCCTCGGCGCGCGAGGTGACCAATCCGTACTCGGTCTCCAGGATCTGGTAGATCGACCCGCCGAGTTGCTTCTCGAGCAGTCCGGGAAAGGCCTCGGCGGGGAACTCGGCGGTTTCAAGCGAGATCGGTGAACCGTCGGCCAGTCGCACCCGCTGGATCTCGATCACGAAATCGTCGGCGGTCAGGCGAAGGGCCTGCTGAGTGGTTCGATCGGGTCCGGTGATCTTCGTCGACAGCACCCGGGTGCCCGCGGCGTAGCCCTGACTGGCCAGGAACGACGGCACCCCCACCACGTCGGACAGGCTGCGCTGTACCTGCGGGTGGCTGATGAAAATGCCACCCGATCGGCCGATCACCCGATGCACCAGGCCGGATTCCTCCAGCGCTGCGAGGACCTGCCGCAGACTTGAGCGGCTGGTCCGGTAACGCTCCGCGAGTTCGCGTTCGCTGCCGAGCTTGCCGCCGGGCTCGCCGGCGTTGATGTCGGCGACGATGTGGCGCCGCAGCTGCTCACTTTGCGTTGGCACCGAACTCCCCCTTGAATTGGACCTACCAATCTAGGTGGGGCATTACAGATCCGCAATCGCCGCCGCGGATTCGGGCAAAACCTGGCCGCCGTCGACCACCAGCGTCTGGCCGGTGATGAATGCCGCCTCGTCGGTGGCGAAGAACAGCGCGGCGTTGCCGATGTCGGCCACCGTACCGAGCCGCCCCGACGGGATGGTCGCCGCCATCCCGTCCATGTACTCCTGGCCCATGTCGATCAGGCCCTCCGTCATGATGTTGCCGGGCAGCACCGCGTTCATGGTGATCTTCTTGCGCGCCAGTTCCATTGCGGCCGTGCGCAGGAAGCCGAGCTGAGCGGCCTTGCTGGCACCGTAGTGCGACCACCCGGGGTAGCCGGTGATGGGACCGGTTATCGAGGAGGTGATGATGACCCGGCCGTGCCCGCTGGCGGCCAGTGCCGCAAGCGAGGCCTGAACCATGAACACGGTGCCCTTGAAGTTGACCGACAGTACATGCTCGATGTCCTCGGGTGTCAGATCCTCCAACCGGCACTGCGGAAAGACACCGGCGTTCGCGCAGACGATATCTACACCGCCGTGTCGTTCGACGGCTGCGGCGACGACGCGTTGACAGTCGTTGGGGTTGGCCACATCGGCGGCCAACCCGCTGACTCGGCCCGGGCGGTCGCCCAACTCCGCGATGGTTGCGTCGATGTCGGTCTGGGTCCGTCCGGTGATGAGCACATTGATGCCGGCCGCGGCGAAGACCTCGGCGATGCCGCGGCCCAGACCCTTGCTGCCACCGGTGACAATGGCCGACCGGCCCTGAAGTGAGGAGAACATAGCGGTGCCCTTTTCGTGAGGCTCAGACCAGCGCTCGGCCGGCTGAACTGAGGTAGCGCTCGGCCAGGCCGCAGCTGCCGGCGGCGTAGGTGATCGCCTTGGTGCGAGATTCCTTGGAGTGACTGTGTGTTCCCATCCAAGCCAGCAGCAGAAGTCGGCGCAGCAGAACGAAGGAGGCGAGCATGTCGACGTCCTTGGCCGCGAGCCGGCGACGGGTGCGGTAGCCGGCCAGCCAGGACTCCTGCCACTCGCCGAGCGCGGGATCATCCTCGATGAATGAGACGGCGGTGCCGAAATCATAGAAGAACCAGCCGAAACCACAGTCGTCGAAATCGATGACGGTAATGGTCGAGCCGTCGACGAGAACGTTGGCTAGTCGCAGATCGGCGTGGACCAAACCGAATTGGTCTGGGCCCGAACCATACTCGGTCAGGCGCCGAAGCAGCAGCTGCTCGGCGCGGTCCAGCACGTCGCGTTCGGCGACGCCGACGCCTTCGGCATCCTGCCAGCGGCCCCAGCGCGGCCGCGCGCCGAGGCTGTGCTCCCAGTCCCAGGAGAACCGGGCGAAGCCGGGCGGGCGCGTCCAGGTGCGTGAATGCTCGTGCAATGCGGCGGTGATCCGTCCGAGCGTGTGGAAGTCGTCGGCGGTGATCGTCGTCTCGTCCGGCTCGACGCCGGCCACCATGTCGAAGTGCACCACGTGACGGTCGATTCCGTCGACGGTGACAGTGACAACCCGCCGGGTGTCCCGCGCCGGCAGCACGGTGGGCACGGTGACGCCGCCCTCCCGACGAAGCTCCGCGAGCCAGTCGAGTTCGGACTCGATCTCGGCGAGCTGGTGGTAGTTCTGCCGGTGCACCCGCAGAATGGATCGGGCGCCGGTGGCGCCGTCCTGCACTGCGTAGGTGGCGTTTTCGGACAGATTCAGCAGACGGAGTTCGGAGTCAGGCGCCAGGTCGTATTCGGCGAGTGCTCGTTCCGCAGCCTCCCGGTTGTCGGTGATCACCGCGTCGGCTTCACCCATCAGTGCTCGCGTCCTTCGATGCCGGCCAGCACCTCGGTGATGCGGTCCCGGGCGGTGGTGACGTCGGCGAGTGAACCACCGAAGTACAACCGGCCGGCCGCGCCGATCATCTGGACATCGACGACGGTCAATCCCGGTGCGGCCCGCTCGGCCTCGTTGGCGGCCACCGCGGCGAACAGAGCGGGCGTCATCTCGTAGACCAGCAGCGCCTGACCGGGCAGGATCATCGAGGCCTGCCGGTTGCGATTCAGGATGACCGCATGCTGGTCAGTGATGTCGGCGATGATGTCGTGGTACAGCACCCGGGGACGCAACTGGTCGGCCGCCGAATTGCCCGTCCCCTGCAGGATCGCCTCGCCCGCCCGCTGAACCTCCAACAGATCACTCGAGTGGATCTCGAGCACGCCGAACTGCCGCTCCACGTAGAGGATTCCCGGCTGGACACCGGGAACCTCACGCAACGCCAAATCGATGACCCGCTCGATCGCCAGTGCCGGCGACACCTCGACGATGAGCGCGTGCTCACCCTCGTAAGGGGGATAACCCCGGGCACGGGTCGGTGTCCCCAGATAGGCGGCGAACTGGCGCTGGAGGTCTTCCACCAGGAGATAGACGCGGATATCGGTGCGCGTCCTCGAGTCAGAGCGCGTATCGGTCGCGGCCATGCGGGTTACTCCCTGTCGGATTCGAGCGGCGGTAAGGGGTGATCTACTGAGCGGACACCGAGAAGTGCGCGCCGAGTTCGCTGTGCGGCCGCGGGATGACGTGCACGCTGACGAGTTCGCCTACCTGGGAGGCGGATTCGGCGCCGGCTTCGGTGGCGGCCTTGACCGCGCCGACCTCACCGGTCACGATCACGGCGACAAGTCCGTCGCCGACCTGCTGACGATCGGTGATGGTGACATTCGCCGCCTTCACCATCGCGTCGGCCGCCGCGAGCGCGGCAACGTAGCCTTTGGTCTCGATCATTCCGATGGCGTTGCTGGGCATGATTTCTCCTCGTTTCTCTGTCGGTTACTGCTGTTGTTCGGTGATGTCAGCGTCGATCGAGCCGATGATCAGCGCATCGACGGGCGGTGGAGTTCCGGGAAACCAGCTGGCCGCCACCGAACCCTGGGCCACCAGCACACGCTCGCCCAGCCCGCTGCCGAGCACGTCGAACGCGATCAGGTGTGATCCCGATCCGTCCGGCTGTACTTCGAGGAGGGCACCGGGCGGCAGCCCGTCGATGCGACGGGTCGCCCATACGTGACCGGTCACGGTCGCTGCGATCATTTCCGCTCCTTCTCGATGGTGATGCCAAGGACCCGGGCCTTCTCCCGGGCCAGCGGTGTCAGCACCGCCCTGGGGCCTAGGACCAGCACGCCGCCCGAGGTCGCCATGTCGGCGACGTGCCGCTCGGTGACGGCGCCGCTGTCGATGCGCCGGGCCGCCGCCGGCGCCCCGTGCGCGCCGCCGGCGAGGCGGAAGCTCAGCCGGCCTGCGCGCAGGTCGGCCCGCGCCTTGGGGTTGTCGAAGAGCTTCAGCAGGCGGCGGACAAAGGCGTCGAGATCCTGGTCGTTCGCGATGCGAATGGTGTCGGTGCGAGCTTTATCGTCGGCGGCCAGCGGCCCGGTCGGCTGGATGCCGACGGGCACCACCGGCCGTGACGGCGGAACGCCGGCAGGCGGCGCAGGGCGTGCCGGGGGTGCGGCGGCGGGAGCAGGCGCCTGCGGGGTCAGGCTGCCCACCGCGTCGCGCACCACCTCTCGGACCAGCGCGCGGAGCTGATCGCGGTCGATTGAACCCAGCACCGTCACGTTGCACTCCGGGACAGGGCGTCCTGAGCTGCTTCGGCGCCTTGCCGCACGTCGGCCTCGGTGCCCGACAGGTAGACCCGCCCGGTGGCGCCGATCATCCGGAAATCGACAACCTTGACGTCAGCGGCCTTCTCGGCCTCGTTGGTGGCGAGAATCGCATACGAGGCGGGTTGCACCTCCAGCACGTACAACGATTCCCCCGGCAGCACCATCGAGCCCAGCTTGTTGCGGTTGATCAAGAACGCATGCTGCCGGTCGATGCTGGAGATGATGCGCGCCGCCAGGATCGTCGGGCGCACCGCGGAGGCCGCATCCTGACCCAGCTCAGCCAGGGCTGCGTCGGCGGCCGCCTTCACCGCCCCGGTTTCGCCGTGGAACTCCAGATAACCGAATTGCCGTTCCACGAACAGGATTCCGGCCGTCACATCGGCATGCTTGAGCGCCACATCGGTCACTCCCTCGATGTCGAGGCCAGGCGCCACCTCGATGATCTGCGCGGCAACGTCAGCCCGCGGCAGAGCACCCTTGATCCAGCTGCCCAGGTACGACATCGTCTGCGGCTGGAGCCGGTCGATGAAGATGAAGGAGCGCAGTTCGGCCACAGGTCACCTCTTGATCAGTTGAGCGAGCTCTTCGACCACCAGCGCACGCAATTCGGCGCGCAGCAGGTCGAGATCGGACTGCGCGGAACGGCCCACTGGCTGGCCGTTGCGCGCGGGTTGGGTTTGCGGTGCGGCACCGCGGTCATTCGAGGCACGCGGATACTCTGGAACCGGGCCCGCCGGCGTCCGCCACGGGTTCACCCCGGCGAAGTTCGGCATCGCCACCCCCGCATCACGGTTGTAGGCGATCCTCGCCCAGTTCACCAGGTTCTGCGGCTGCAGGTTCTCCCCGATCGAGCTGCGCCCGACGAACCCGGTGCCGATGGTCATCGACGGGGCGAGGTTGGTCTCCAGACCCGAGCTGCCGGTGCTGTTCCCGACGTTGACCGAGACCCGGAGAACCGGCACCTGTGCGGCGAACTCAGTTATGACGCTTGGATTCTCGCTGTGGATCGCGGCAGAGTGCCCCGCACCGCCGATCCGCACCACGCTGCGGGCCGCGCGGATGCCGCGGTGGGCGTCGGGCACCGTCGTCATGCCCAGCACCGGTGAGAGCTTTTCGTGCGCGAACATCTCCTCGGCGATGACGTGCTCGAATGGTGCTACCAGCACACGGGTCTTGGGGCCCACCCGCAGACCGGCCTGACCGGCGATCCAGGCCGCGTCGCGGCCGACGACGTCGGTGTTGAGGTGACCATCGGCAAACATGTACTCGCGCAACCGTCGTGCGCTCTCGGCATCGAGTATGTGGGCGCCGTTGCGGGTCATCGCCGAGCACAACGACGCCGCGATCGACTCCTCTGCAATGAGCACTGATTCGTTGGTGCACAGCACCGAGTTGTCGAATGCCTTGCTGTCGACGATGCGTCTGGCCGCGGCGGCGATGTCGGCACTGGCGTCGACGAGAACCGGGACGTTGCCCGGCCCGACACCGAGGGCCGGATTGCCCGACGAGTACGCGGCGCGAACCACACCGGTGCCGCCGGTGGCCACGATGACGTCGGTGCGCTCGTCAGCCATCAGCGCTTCGACCAGGGGGATCGACGGCTCTTCGATCACCTGGATGATGCCGTCGGGGGCGCCGGCGCTCGCCGCCGCTTCGGCGAGAACGTGGGCGGCGTCGGCCGAGCAGCGCTTGGCGCGCGGATGCGGCGCCACCACAACGGCATTGCGCGTCATCAGAGCCAGGATCACCTTGAAGTAGACGGTCGCCACGGGATTCGTCGTGGGTGTCAGCGCGAGCACCACACCGGCGGGACGCGGGATCTCCACAATCTTGCGGGCGGTGTCGACCCGCGGGGATACGAAATCCTCACCGCGGTAGTAGTCGACGATGCCTCGCGAGCAGGCGCGGTTCTTCAGGAGCTTGTCGGCGACCACGCCCATGCCGGTTTCGGCAACAGCCGCCGCGGCGAACCGCTCCGCTTCGTTGTACCCGGCATCGGCGACCGCGGTGACGATGGCCGCCACCGCCGCCTGGTCGAAATCGGCGAACGCGCGGGCGGCCCACTGGGCACGTTCCAGCATGTGACCGCCCGAGGCGATGGTCGTCATGATCGTCTCCCTCCAATCGCGGCCGTGCGGGCCCGTCCCACTGCGACATCGACCCGGTCCAGCACGTCCTCGCATAGGTCACGCCCCAGCAGCAGGCCCGGCTTGAACTGCAGTACACGGGGATCCAGGGTCGAGAAGATCGCCCACACACCGTTTTCGTACAGCTCTCGCATCACAAACTTGGCTCCCTCGGGGTGGTTGAACTCCAGCCCGATGACCACTCCGTTCTGCCGGATGCCGACGAACCAGTCGGGGTAGTCGCTCTGAATGCGCGCGAGCCCGGCACTGAAAAGGTCGGCGATGTAATGAACCATGGACCGCACTTCGGGGCGGCCGCAGATTTCCAGCGTCTTGATGGCGGCCACACAACCGAGTTCGGCGCCGCCGAAGGTCGAGATATGGCCGAACCCATCTTGATTCAGCCACTGCGACGCTCGATCACCCAGCATGGCGGCGGTGATTGGATACATGCCGCCGGACAGGCCCTTGCCGGTGACGATGATGTCGGGTTCGATTCCATGTTTGGTGATCGCCCACATCTCACCGGTGCGCATGAGGCCGGTCTGCACTTCGTCGGCAATGTAGAGCGCGCCGTACTTCTCGGTCAGACCTTTGACCGCCTCGAGGTATCCCGGTGGGGGCAGCGGGAATCCATAGGTGGCCGGGATGGTCTCCATGATGACGGCAGCGACGTCGTTGCCGGAAAGCGCTTGTTCCATCGCACCGACGTCGCCGAACGGTACCTGAATGAACTCGTCGGGGCGGTCGGCGAGGAAGAGTTTGGCGAACCGGTCGTCTCCGGTGGCGACCGCCAGCCCGGTGTGACCGTGGTAGGCCTTGACGATCGAGACGATCTTGCGCCGCTGGGTGGCGTGCCGGGCGCTCTTGAGCGCGATGTCGATCGCCTCGCCGCCACCGGAACCGAACGCGACCTTGGTGATCGAGTCGGGTGCGGACTCAACCAGCTTCTGCGCCAAGGCCGTTCGGGCGACCGAGGGGAAGTGGTGGTTACCGACATCGAAGTACTGCATACCTTCGGTAAGTGCCTGCACCACTTCAGGATTGCGATGCCCGAGGTTGTAGGTGCCACCGTTGAGGTGCATGTCGATGAGTCGACGCCCACCCATATCCCACAGGAAGTAGCCTTCACGGCGATCAATCACCAGGTCGACGCCGGCATCCGTCCAAAACTGAGTCTTGTCCGGATTCCAAAACGTCTTCGCCCGCTCCAACACGTCGGCCTTGGAGTCGAACGCGAATGTTCCGTAGTCGTGCATGCGGCTCCTCACACGCTGTCAACGGATCCGAACCTAAATGGATTGACCATTTATGTCAATGGTCGAAATTGGGTCTTGCCAAGCCGTATTGGTAGTGCCAATATACGGACGTTCGCTGTGGCGTGGGCCACATCCGACGTTCCACCGTACATCTGGAAAGGTCCCAGTACTCGATGACCGATCAAGCCACAACACCCGAGAAGAGTTCGGGCGACAACGTACAGCTACTCAAACGCAACGCGGTCGGAACCGTGGGCGTGATCTTCATGGCGGTCGCCACGGCCGCGCCGATCACCGCAATGGTTGGCAACGTGCCGATCGCAGTCGGTTTTGGTAATGGTTCACACGCACCGGCCGGCTACCTGGTCGCCACCATCGTTCTGGCGCTGTTCGCCGTGGGTTACGCGACGATGGCCAAGCACATCACCACCACCGGCGCCTTCTACGGCTACATCGCCCACGGCCTGGGCAAGATCGTCGGCCTGGCCAGCGGAGCGCTGATCACCATGGCCTACGTGGTGTTCGAGGGATCGCTCATCGGCATCTTCTCGTTCTTCTTCAAGAATCTGCTCGAGTCCCAGTTCCACATGTCGATTCCATGGATCGTTCCCGCACTGGGCATGCTGGCGCTCAACGCGATCCTCACCTACTTCGACGTGAACCTCACCGCCAAGGTGCTCGGCGTGTTCCTGGTGACGGAGATCGTCATGCTGGCACTCGGAGCGGTCGCGGTACTTGTCCATGGCGGCGGCCCCCAGGGCTTCGCTGTCTCGGAGACGATCAACCCGGCCGGCGCGTTCAGCCCGGCCGCCGGCATCGCCGGCGCCAGCGCCGGCCTCGGCTTGTTCTTCGCTTTTTGGTCGTGGGTCGGATTCGAGTCCACGGCAATGTATGGCGAGGAGTCCCGCGAGCCCAAGAAGATCATTCCCCGGGCCACCATGTTCAGCGTTATCGGCGTCGGGTTGTTCTACGTCTTCGTCTCCTGGATGGCCATCGCCGGCACCGGACCGCAGAAGTCGGTCGAGCTCGCTCAGGACGCCGACACCGCATCGGAGATCTTCTTCGGGCCGGTGCGCAATTACTACGGCGGCTGGGCCATCACGATGTTCAACGTCCTGTTGGTCACCGGTTCGTTCGCGTGCGGCATGGCGTTCCATAACTGCGCGTCGCGTTACCTTTACGCCCTAGGGCGCGAGGGACTGTCGAAGTACCTTCAGCGGACCATCGGCGCCACGCACCCCAAGCACGGCTCGCCCTACGTCGCATCCTTCGTGCAGAGCGGGATCACGCTGGTGATCATCCTGGCGTTCCTTGCCGCCGGGATGGATCCCTACCTGGACATGTACACCCTGCTGGCGATCCTCGGCACGATGGCGATCATGATCGTCCAGTCGCTGTGCGCGTTCTCGGTGGTCAGCTACTTTCACATCCGCAAGAACCATCCGGTCAGCAAGCACTGGTTCCGCACTCTCGTGGCACCCATGCTCGGCGGGATCGGCATGCTCTATGTCGTCTATCTGCTGTGGGAGCACAAAGACGCCGCCGCGGGCACCGCGTCCGGGACGTTGCTGTTCAAGCTGACACCGTGGATCGTGGTCGGGCTGTTCGTCTTTGGGGCGGGCACTGCGCTGTACTTCAAACTGCGTGACCCCCGACGCTACGAATTGATCGGCCGTATTGTTTTCGAAGACACCGCGATTCGCGAATAGCGACTGGCGATGAGCGACACTTCGCCCCTGGCTCGAGGACCAAGGAGGACCGACACCGTGGCCCTGCCACAGGATGGCCAATCCGAGCAGCACCACCCGAAGGACCTCGACCAGGGGCGAATGCGCATCCTGGACGCCAAGCCGGTCAACCTCGACGGCTTCAGCGTGGCCAACCCTGAGCTGGGCCTGGCCGCAATGCACAGCCCTTACGATCCCGCGCCATCGCTGGTGGTTCGCGATGGCGTCGTCGTCGAACTCGACGGCAAACCGGCCGCCGACTTCGACGTCATCGACGAGTTCATCGCCCGGCATGGCATCGACCTGGCGGCCGCCGCCGAAGCGATGGCTCTCGACGACGCCACCTTGGCCCGGATGGCGGTCGACATCAGCGTGCCCCGGTCCGAGGTGGTCCGCCTCATCGGCGGTACCACCCCGGCCAAACTGGCCCGGGTCGTGGCCATGCAGACGCCGGTCGAGATGCAGATGGCGATGGCCAAGATGCGAGCCAGGCGCACCCCGAGCAACCAGGCGCATGTCACCAACCAGCTCGACGACCCGCTACTGATCGCCGCCGACGCGGCGAGCGCGGTGGCCTACGGCTTCCGCGAAGTCGAGACCACGGTGCCCGTGCTGGGCGACGCACCGTCGAATGCGGTGGCGCTGTTGATCGGCAGCCAGGTGGGGGTGCCCGGCGCGCTGGCCCAGTGCTCGATCGAGGAAGCCCTCGAACTCCGGCTGGGCTTGCGCGGCTTGACCAGCTATGCCGAGACGATCTCGATTTACGGCACCGAGCAGGTGTTCGTCGACGGTGACGACACCCCGTTCTCCAAGGCGATCCTCACCTCCGCCTACGCCTCCCGCGGCCTCAAGATGAGGGTCACCAGCGGCGGTGGTGCCGAGGTCCTCATGGGCGCGGCCGAGAAGTGCTCCATCCTGTATCTGGAATCGCGGTGCGTGTCGCTTGCCCGGGCGCTGGGATCGCAGGGCGTGCAGAACGGTGGAATCGACGGCGTCGGGGTGGTCGCATCGGTGCCGGAGGGCATGAAAGAGCTGCTCGCCGAAAACCTGATGGTGATGCTGCGCGATCTCGAATCATGTGCGGGCAACGACAATCTCATCTCCGAGTCCGACATCCGCCGCAGCGCTCACACCCTGCCCGTCCTGCTCGCCGGGGCCGATTTCGTCTTCTCCGGCTTCGGCTCGATTCCCCGGTACGACAACGCATTCGCGTTGTCGAACTTCAACTCCGACGACATGGACGACTTCCTGGTGCTGCAGCGGGACTGGGGCGCGGACGGCGGGCTACGCACCGTGTCAGCCGAGCACCTGGCCCAGGTAAGACGCCGGGCCGCGACCGCCGTGCAGGCCGTCTACCGCGACCTCGGTCTGGCCGACTACGACGACGCCCGGGTCGACGAGGTGGTGGTGGCCAACGGCTCTCGCGACCTCTCGGCTGGCCACCCCAAGATGGTGGCGGAGGCGGCGGCAGCCATCGAGGCCCGACAGCTGACGGTCTTCGACGTGGCCGCCTCGCTGCACCGCACCGGTTTCGAGGCCGAAGCCGAGGCGATCATGCGGCTGACCGCCGAGCGGCTGCGTGGCGACCAGTTGCAGACCTCGGCCATCTTCGACGAGAACTTCCGGGTGCTCTCCAAGCTCACCGACCCCAACGACTACGCGGGACCGGGCACCGGGTACGTGCTCTCGGCCGCCCGCCGCGCGGAGATCGACGAAATCAGGCAGGCACGGACGGCAGCTGAACTGACCGCCGACCAGGACGAGCATCGCGGGCACATCACGCTGACTCCCGTTGAGAACGCCCGGCAGGGCAGCGATCCGCGAGAGGTATGCATCGGCCTGTCCCCCGCGCTGGGCCGCAGCGTCTGGCTCACCCTGTGCGGGCTGACGGTCGGTGAAGTCCTGCGGCAAATCGAGGCCGGACTGGAAGAGGAGGGCTGCGTGGCGCGACTGGTCCGCGTCCGCTCGACGATCGACGTCGGCCTGATCGGGTTGACCGCGGCCAAGCTGTCGGGCTCGGGGATCGGAATTGGATTGCAAGGCAAGGGAACTGCACTGATACACCGCCGCGACCTGGCCCCTCTGGCCAACCTCGAACTGTTCAGCGTCGCCCCCCTGCTCGACGCTGACATGTACCGGCAGCTGGGTAAGAACGCCGCGCGCCACGCCAAGGGCATGGCGCCGGTGCCGATCTTCACCGGCGGCACCGACGAGTCGATCTCGGCGCGGTACCACGCCCGCGCGGTGGCGCTGGTCGCGCTCGAACGCGCGGCATGCGAGCCCGGCGAACCCCCGGTAACGATCGATGCGGTTCGCGCATGACCGAGAATCCCTACACCGTCGAGGCGGCGGTCGACGGCAAGCTGAGTCTGTCGGATCTGCGGATGGATCCCGCAACGCTGGCACATCAGGCCTCGGTCGCGGCGGCGGGCGGCAACCCGCAGCTGGCCGAGAACTTCTTGCGCGCAGCTGAATTGGCGACGATGCCTGACGATGAGGTGATGGACCTCTACGAAGCGCTGCGCCCCCACCGGTCGACGGCGCAGGAACTCGAGGCACTCGGGGCCGCGTTGGACTCGCGCGGCGCCGGCCGCTGCGCGCAGTTGGTCCGCCATGCGGCGACCGTCTACCAGCGGCGGGGTCTGCTGCGTTGAGCGTGGTTGCCGGTATCGATGTCGGAAATCACACCACCGAGATCGTTGTTGCGCGGGTGGGTCCCGGGCCGTTGGCGCAGGTCTGCCATGGACAAGCACCGACCCGTGGGCGCAAGGGGTCCCCGGACTCCCTGGCCGGTGCGGCGGCGCTGCTGCACAAGCTCGAGGTCCAGGCAGAGATCCGTGTCGACGAGATCGTCCTGTCGGCGCTACGGCCGGTCGATACGGCGACGGCGCCGCTGCCGCCACCGACACCGCCCCATTGCCCGGTGCGAAACCTGCGCCGCCCCAGCGCGAGCACCCCGGCCGGAGCGGGATCGGGCGTCGGGGCCCACGTCCCGCTTGCCGACCTCAACGGCCCGGTGGCCACCGGACGGATCGTCGTTTCGGTCGATTCGACGGTCGACTTCGAGGTGGCCGCCCGGGAGATAACCCAGGCCATGGACCGTGGCTGGCAGGTCGCCGGGGTGATCGCCGAACGCGATGAGGCGGTGCTGATCGCCAACCGGATTCCCGGCGGCGTGCCGGTCGTCGACGAGGTCGACCTTGTCGGCCTACAGCGCGGCGCACCGGTGGCGATCGAAGTGGTGGCCGAGGGGCGCTCGTACCGCGCCTTGGCCGACCCGATCGCGCTGTCCGCGGCCCTGGAGATCGGCCACGAGCACATCCACCGGATTGCCGAGTTCACCCGCGAGCTCGCCGACTCCCCGGCGATCGCGGTGACCCTGCGCTCCGACCAGCCCGCACCACCGGCGGCCGACGACGACTACGCGGAGTGCCGGGTTGACGGTGTCGTGCAACGTTATTCGCCGGCCGAGGCGGAGAGCTTGCTGCGGGTCCGTCCGCCCGGGACGGTGGTCGGCGTGCGGCTGGCCGCCCTGCCGTCGGCCGTCCACGGAATCGCCGTCGACGACGCCTATTTCACCAACCTCAGGGCGATCGACGACGGAGCGTGGCTGCGCCGCGGGATCGTGGAAACCGGCGGCACCATCGTCGCGCTGCTGGCCGCCGACGAGGTCGCCGATGCCGCGCTCACCCTGCAGCAGATGTGCGGCCGCCCGGCCCGGACCATCGCCTCGGAGCCGCGGGCGGCCGCGCGCGGTGCCCACACCACCCCCCATCTGCCTCCCGGGTCGATCGTGTGCGACATCGGCGGCGGCACCATCGATGTGATCGGCCCCGACCAGGAAGTGGTGGCCGCCGGGGCGGGCGAGGCCATCACCACGGCCGTCGCGGCCACCCTCGGTGTTCCCCGCGCGCTGGCTGAACAAGTCAAACGCTCGCCGGCGATCCGGGTCGAAGGACCGCACATCGCCCACGAGGAAGACGGTCGCCGGGTGTTCCTGGACGCACCGGCCCCGCCCGAGGCGATCGGCCGGTTGTGTACTCGCGGAAGCGCCGGGCTGGTCCCGTTCTCCAACCGGCTGGCAGCCGAGGAGTGGCGGAGCCTTCGGCTGGCGGTCAAGCAGCAGACCGTCGCGGCCAACATCGCCCGCTGCCTGAAAGCCTTCGACCGGCCGCCGATTGCCCTGGTGCTGGCCGGCGGCGGCGCCCTCGATGACGAGCTGCTGCGGACGGTGGGCGAATCGCTGCGCAACGTTCCGGTCGCCGTCGGGCGGGCCGACGTCGACGGGCTGCACGGGCCGCGCTACGCCGTTGCGTCCGGGCTGGTGCATCTATACGCCGACACGGTCTGAGCAGCCCCGGCCGGGTCAGCAGTCAGTTTTGCGGCGGCCCATAGCGTTTGTTGTACTCGTCGTGGATGGCCGCGTGGCGTTGACGGGCGGCCTCGTCGACCAGCTCTGGATCCAGCCCGTGCTGGCGCAGCCGATGCGCGCGGTAGATCTTGTGCAGGGCGTGGGTGAAGTACAGGCAGGGCACAAACAACAGGGCGGTCATCGCCAGGTGCATGTAAACCGTCGTCGGGATCAACCACAGCGGCGCCAGAATAAGCAACGCCGGTATGGCCACCCGGAAGAAGACCCGGCGCTGGGCGCCCTTGCCCACAAGATCGTTTCGCACCCAGTCCCGCATCGACGGGGGCAGGACCTTGCCGTACGAGTAGCCGATGTACTGCAGGGCATTGGGACGGGTCGCGTCGCTCATCGTGGTGTTCCTTTTCTTAGATCACACCGCTGGCAGGGTTTCCAACGTGCACCGCCTCCAGCACATTCCGCATGGCGTCGGCGCTCTGCTGCCAGGAGAAGTCCCGGCTGCGGGCTTTGGCTTTGGCGCCGAGCTCGTCACGCAGGACCTGTTCTGCCAGCAGATGTTCGAGCTGATGTACCAAGTCGTTGTGGTCGTCGACCAGTACTCCGGTCACGCCGTCGATGACCGAGTCGGTCAGTCCTCCCGACGAGCGGTAGCCGATGGTGGGCACGGCGTGCTGGGCGGCTTCGATGACGGCCAGCCCCCAGCCTTCCTTGCGGGACGGCAGCACGTGCACCCAGGATTGTTGTACGACAGCGTGTTTGGTCCGGTCATCGACGTGGCCGTGGAACGTGACCGCGTCGGAGATACCGAGACGGTCGGCGCGCTCGACGAGACGGTCATGCCACCAGCCGCCACCGACGATGTCCAGGTGCAGGTCGGCGATGCGGGACCGAAGGGCGGCCACCGCATCGAGCGCATCCTCGATCTGCTTGTGCGGCACCAGCCTCGACAGCACGACGACGCGGGGCGTCGACGACCGCTGGGCCGTCAGGGTGTCCGGCGGCGCCTCGTCGAGACCGTTGCGGACCACGGCGATTCGCGCGGCGTCGACCCCGAGGTCGGACAGGTCACGGGCCGACGGCAGGGAGACGGTGACGTACTGGTTGCGCCGGTGCATGCGCGGTGACAGCCACGATTCGACGAACCAGCCCAGCCTGCCGACGAACCGGCCGGCCACCGGCCACTGCTCGCGGTGGCAGTGGTGCACCAGGAGGGCCACCCGCCGTCCGAACGCGAGCCGGGCCAGGAACGGCACCCCGTTCTGGGTGTCGATGACGACGTCGGGACGCACCCGCCGCAGCGGGCCGACCCGCAGCCGCGCGGCGACCATGGCCAGCCCTGCCCAGATGTAGACGCTGTAGGGCCCGCCGCCGCGGCTGATCGTGACGCCGTCGACGACCTCGCGCCGGGGGGCGCCGGGATACCGGGCGGTGCGCAGGGTGACGTCGATGCCCGATTCGGCCAGCAGCGTGCCGATGCGCTGGACGTAGGTTTCGCTGCCGCCACCCTGGGGGTGGCCGGTGTCCCGCCAGCACAAGAGCAGGACAGAGCGAACGTTGGTGGACATCAAGTTCAGACTAGACCGCGCACTAGGGTGAGCCCGATGGCCGTCACCGACCTGTTCGCCCGGCGTGCGACGCTGGGCCGCTCGGTGCGGCTGCTGTCCGAATTCCGCTATGAGCAGCCCGACCCGGCCCGTTTCTACGGCGCGCTGGCGGCCGATACCGCCGCCATGGTCACCGACCTGTGGCGGGCGTCGCACATCGACAGCCCGACCGGGCACACCCTGCTCGACGTCGGCGGTGGCCCCGGCTATTTCGCGACGGCATTCACCGACGCGGGCTGGAACTACGTAGGCGTCGAACCCGATCCCAGCGAGATGCACGCCGCCGAACAGGTGCGGCAGTCTGGACCCGGCGCGTTCGTCCGGGCCTCCGGAATGGCCCTGCCGTTTGCCGACGGCAGCGTCGACGTGTGCCTGTCCTCCAACGTCGCCGAGCATGTGCCCCGTCCGTGGCAGCTGGGTGCGGAGATGCTGCGGGTCACCCGCCCCGGTGGGCTGGCGATCCTGTCCTACACCGTCTGGCTCGGCCCCTTCGGTGGCCATGAAATGGGGCTGACGCACTATCTGGGTGGCGCCAGAGCCGCGGCGCGCTATACCCGCAGGCACGGCCGGCCACCCAAGAACAACTACGGGTCGTCGCTTTTCGCGGTGTCCGCTGCCGACGGCCTGGCCTGGGCAGCCGGCACAGGAGCGCTGGTCGCGGCATTTCCGCGTTACCACCCACGATGGGCGTGGTGGCTGACATCGGCGCCCGGTATACGGGAGTTCTTGGTGAGCAACCTGGTGCTGGTGCTGCGGCCGCCGATCCCACCGAAATGAACAGGTTCTAGTTTCTGTCTTCAGTAGGTAATGTGACGGTCATGACACAGAGCACCGCATTCAAGACCGAATGGGACAAGTTGTTCATTGGCGGCAAGTGGACCGAGCCGTCCACCTCTGAGGTCATTGAAGTGCATTCGCCCGCGACCGGCGAGCTGGTGGGCAAGGTACCGCTGGCCGCCAAGGCCGACGTCGACGCCGCCTGCGCCGCCGCCCGCAAGGCCTTCGACGAAGGACCATGGCCGCACCTGACGCCTGCCGAGCGCGCCGAGATCTTGGGCCGCGCCGTCAAGATCCTCGAAGAGCGCGCCGAGGAGCTGAAGTTCCTGCTGGCCGCCGAGACCGGCCAACCGCCGACGATCGTCGACATGATGCAGTACGGCGCCGCGATGTCGTCGTTCCAGTACTTCGCAGGTGCGGCCGACAAGTTCACCTGGCGGGAGTTCCGCGACGGCGTCTACGGCACCACGATGGTGCTGCGCGAGCCGATCGGCGTCGTGGCCGCCGTGACGGCGTGGAACGTGCCGTTCTTCCTGGCCGCCAACAAGCTCGGCCCCGCGCTGCTGGCCGGCTGCACCATCGTCGTGAAGCCCGCCGCCGAGACCCCGCTGTCGCTGTTCGCGATGGCCGATATCTTCGCCGAGGCCGGGCTGCCCGAGGGTGTGCTGTCGGTCGTCCCCGGTGGCCCGGAGACCGGTCGCGCCCTGACCGCCAACCCTGAGATCGACAAGTTCACGTTCACCGGGTCCAGCGCCGTCGGCAAGGAGATCGCCAAGATCGCCGCCGAGCGGCTCAAGCCGTGCACGCTGGAACTGGGCGGTAAGTCGGCGGCCATCATCCTCGAGGACGCCGACCTGGATTCCACGTTGCCGATGCTGGCGTTCGCCGGCCTGATGAACACCGGGCAGGCCTGCGTCGCCCAGACCCGGATCCTGGCCCCGCGCTCGCGCTACGACGAGGTCGTCGAGAAGATCTCCGCCGCGGCCGCGGCCATGCCGGTCGGGTTGCCCGACAACGCGGGCGCCATGATCGGATCGTTGATCAGCGAGAAGCAACGTGAGCGCGTCGAGGGCTACATCAAGAAGGGCATCGAAGAGGGCGCGCGGCTGGTCACCGGCGGCGGCCGTCCCGAGGGACTCGACAACGGCTGGTTCGTGCAACCGACGGTATTCGCCGACGTCGACAACTCGATGACCATCGCGCAGGAAGAGATCTTCGGACCGGTGCTGGCGGTGATTCCCTACGACACCGAAGAGGATGCCGTGCGGATCGCCAACGACTCCGCCTACGGTCTGGCCGGCTCGGTGTTCACCACCGACAACGACAAGGCGATGAAGATCGCCGCCCAGATCCGTACGGGCACCTACGCGGTCAATATGTACGCCTTCGATCCGGGTGCGCCGTTCGGCGGCTACAAGAACTCCGGCATCGGCCGCGAGAACGGCCCCGAAGGTATCGAGCCGTACACGCAGGCCAAGAGCGTGCTGCTGCCGTTCGGGTACCAGCCCGAATAATTCGACGGAAAAGGCCCCCGCACGCATCGCGTGTCGGGGGCCTTTTCGCCTGTGAGCTAGTAGATCGCGCGCACGATCATCTCGGCCACCGCGGCCGGCTTGTCGACGCCGTCGATCTCGATGGTGTGCTTGACGGTCAGGTTGACGGTGTTGTCATCGACCTTGGTGGCGTCCGCGAGCTCGGATCGCACCCGGATCCGGCTGTCGACCGGCACGGCCGCCACGAACCGGACCTTGTTGAGCCCGTAGTTTACGGCCAGCTTCGCGTTCTCCACGCGGAAGTTGTCCTTGCTGAGCGCGGGAATCAGTGACAACGTCAGGAATCCGTGCGCAATCGGTGCGCCATAAGGACTTTCGGCCTTGGCCTTCTCGACGTCGACGTGGATCCACTGATGGTCACCGGTGGCATCGGCGAAGTCGTTGATGCGCTTCTGGTCGATCTGCAGCCACTCGCTGACGCCGAGTTCCTGGCCGACCGCGGATGCCGCGTCGTCGATGGACGTGATCAGCTTCATGGGGTTGCCTTCCTCATCAGTCCCGCCGGGTTATCCCCGCCATCTTGACCGACGCCTAGAAGGCCTCTTCGCGCAGGTCCATGATCGTCAGCTCGATCGACTCCGCGATGTGTCGCTCGGCGGCCAGCCGCGGCAACACGTTGGCGGCGAAGAAGTTCGCCACCGCCACCTTGCCGCGATAGAAGGCTTCCTCCCGCGGATCGGGGTCGCCGTCGAGCGCGTGCAGCGCAATCTCGGCCTGGCGCAGCAGGAACCAGCCGATCAGCAGGTCGCCGACGGCGAGCAGAAACCCGACCGACTCCAGTCCCACCCGGTAGAGCTCGCGCGCGTTGTCCTGCGCGCCGAGCAGATAACCGGTCATCACGGTCGCGATGGCGCGCACGTTGTCCAGCGAGTCGGCCAGGGCCTTGCGGCCGGCGGCCAACTCGGGCCGCGCGTCGGGGCTGCCGATGAACGTCTCGATCTGGCCGACGACGTGCGCCAGCGCTCCGCCCCGGTCCCTGGCGATCTTGCGGAAGAAGAAGTCCTGGGCCTGGATCGCGGTGGTGCCCTCGTAGAGCGAGTCGATTTTCGCGTCGCGGATGTACTGCTCGATCGGATAGTCCTGCAGGAAGCCCGATCCGCCGAACGTCTGGAGCGACTCGGTCAGGGTTTGGTAGGCCCGTTCGGACCCGACGCCTTTCACGATCGGCAGCAGCAGGTCGTTGACCCGCTCGGCCATCGATTCGTCCGCACCTGAAATCACCTGCGCCACAGTCGGATCCTGGTGGGCAGCGGTGTAGAGGTACAGCGCGCGCAGCCCTTCGGCGTAGGCCTTCTGCATCATCAGGGCACGGCGGACATCCGGGTGGTGAATGATCGTCACCCGCGGCGCCGTCTTATCGGTCATCTGCGTCAGGTCGGCGCCCTGCACCCTGGTCTTGGCATACTCCAGCGCGTTGAGGTAACCGGTCGACAGGGTGGCAATCGCCTTGGTACCCACGAACATCCGGGCGTACTCGATGACCTTGAACATCTGCGCGATGCCGTTGTGGACGTCGCCCACCAACCAGCCGATCGCGGGCTTCCCGTGCAGACCCAGGCTGAGTTCGGTGGTAGCCGAGGCCTTCAGGCCCATCTTGTGTTCGAGGTTGGTGACGTAGACACCGTTGCGTTCACCGGGCGCACCGGTCTCGGGATCGAGCAGGAACTTGGGGACCACGAACAGACTCAGCCCCTTGGTGCCCGGCCCGGCACCCTCTGGGCGGGCCAGCACCAGATGCAGGATGTTCTCGAAGAAATCGTCGGTGTCACCGTTGGTGATGAACCGCTTGACGCCCTCGATGTGCCAGGTTCCGTCCCCGGCATCGACGGCCTTGGTGCGGCCGGCGCCGACGTCGGAGCCGGCGTCCGGCTCGGTCAGCACCATGGTGGCGCACCAGTTGCGTTCGGCGGCCAGGGTCGCCCAGTGCCGCTGCTGGTCGTTGCCGATGTGGAACAGGATGTTGGCCATGATCGGGCCGGCCATGTACATGAAGACCGCCGGGTTGGCCCCCAGCACCAGCTCGTTGATCGCCCATCCAACCATCGCCGGGGCCGGGACACCGCCCACGGCCTCGTCCAGCCCGACGCGGAACCACTCCCCCTGCCGCCAGGCCTGCATCGACTTCTTGAACGGCTCGGGCAGCGATACCACATGAGTGTCGGGGTCGAATGTCGGCGGATGCCGGTCAGTCTCGGCGAACGATTCGGCTACCGGACCTTCGGCCAGGCGGGCCGCCTCGGACAGCATCTCGCGCACCGAATCCCCGTCAAGGTCGGGATAAGCGTCGAGGGTCTTCTCCAAATCGAGCAGCTCGAAGAGGTTGAACTCGAGGTCGCGGATGTTGCTCTTGTAATGGCTCATCGATTGCGTCCTTCTCATCGCTGACAGAGCCGAGCCTAGTCGGTATGGCGGGCCTGATCAGCGGGGTTCAGGCAGTGCCCAGAAATATGATCTGGATCATATAAAGCACGGCGCGCGAAACTACCCGCAGCTCAGCGGCTCCCCTTTTTCAGGAGTTAACGCCGAACGCAGATTCCATGTTGCACTTAATCGGCTCTAATCTTATGGTCATAACCATAGTTATGGAGTCGGTCTTACGACCTGCGCCGCAAGGAGAGAAAAATGTGGCTGATCGAGCTGAATATCGCCGGCCACCGGTTCACGCGTCACGTGCCTGACAAGCGCCGGCAGCTGTTCGGTCGGGGTGCGCGTGCGTTGGCGTGGCGCGGTGGCGACGCTCGCCAAACCCCCGCCGCCTGAATGACCCGGACACCGCCGGCAGATCGCCGCACCCGAGGCTCCACCCGCACCAAGATGCTGGTGAGCGCCGCTGAGGTGCTGCGCGAACGCGGGGCCGCCGGAGTCACCATCGACGAAGTGCTGGCTCGCAGCGGCGCGCCGCGCGGCTCGGTCTATCACCATTTCCCCGAAGGCCGCAGCCAGATCCTGCGCGAGGCGCTGGACTATGCCGGCTACGAGATCACCACCAGCATCGACGAAGCCGCCGGCGAGAGCGCCGGGGTACTGCTTCGCCGCTTCGTCCAGCTCTGGGAAAATGCCCTGCTCACAAGCGATTACACCGCCGGCTGCCCGGTGCTGGCCGCCGCGGTCGGCTCCGGCGAGGACGAACAGCAGCTGACCGCAGTGGCCGGCGAGATCTTCGGCCGCTGGCGCGAGGCCGCCAAGCAGGCATACCTGCGAGAGGGTTTCGAGAGCGCCGAGGCCAGCGCGTTGGCTGACACCACCCTGTCCGCGATGGAGGGCGCGGTTGTCCTGTGCCGCTCGGTACGCAGCCTGCAGCCGTTGCACGACGTCGCGGCGCAGATGGAATTCCTTATCAAGGCAAAGGAATTCGTGACGAAGTTCGGCGTACCGACAGTCAAAGCCTGAAATGCCAACGGGCACAGCCGAAATCGACTGCGCCCGCTGGCCTTCAGTTCACGATCAGGGGTGATCGACTCCCGCGGTGCCGACGCTGCCGGGTGTACCGGTCGCGCCGGCGTCGCCGCCATTGCCGCCGTCGGTGCCCTGGCCTAGGACGCCCGAGACATTGCCACCGTTACCACCGTTGCCACCAGCACCACCGATGCCGGTGCCCCCGGTGCCGGCATTGGTCCCCTTGCCGCCGTTGCCACCCTTGCCGCCCGAATTGACCCCGCCGACCGAAGTCTGGCCGCCAGACTGCACGAAGGCGCTGTTCCCGCCGTCACCGCCGTCGCCACCAACCGCAGCGCCCGTGCCGGTGCCGTTGGCTCCGCCGTCACCGCCGTTACCGCCGGTCGAAACGCCGTTGACGATCGCGGTCCCTGCGGCGGCAGTGGGGTCGGTGGCCTTGATCCAAGCGAAACCGCCGTCACCACCTTTACCGCCCTTGGTTGCGCCACCGTTGCCGGCGACCGCCGAGCCGCCGGTGATGCTCCCGTTCAGACCGTTGACGCTCGAGGAGCCACCGTTACCGCCGCTCACGCCAGTGACGCTGGACGCACCGCCGTTACCGCCGATGGCGGTGATGCCGGTGGTACCGCCCGTCGGCCCTGAAGCGATTACCACTGCGTTGCCAGCTCCACCGCCGAGGCCCCCGTTGGTGGCGGCCCCGCCGTTGCCACCGGTAGCGGTACCGGTCACAATGCCGTAGTCGGCGGGCGTGTTGGCCAACGAGCCAGCCTGCATCTGGGCCGACCCGCCATTGCCACCGACGCTGCCTGCGCCCGTGGCGTCACCGCCGCTACCGCCCTTGGCTGTCCCCGCGACGGTGCCGTGCGCGCCGGCTATGAGTGCCGCGGTGCCACCGGCTCCGCCCACGGCACCCCCGGTGCCGCCCTTACCGCCGGCGCCGCCGGTGGCAGTACCGGAGGCGGAGCTGAGGACACCGTCGGAGATGATGTTGGCGCCACCGCCCGAGCCGCCGGCCCCGCCTGCTGCAGTGGTCGTGGCGTCACCGCCGTTGCCACCGGCCCCGCCGGTGGCAGTACCGACAGCGGCGCCGGCGTTGGTCCCTTCGACGAGGGCACCGCCACCGCCGCCGCCTCCGCCACCGCCCAAGCCGACTGCGGTGGCAGTGCCCGCGACACCCTTGCCACCGACACCGCCCTTGCCACCGGTCGCGCCGGTACCGTCACTCGCGCCCGCCCCGCCCGCGCCGCCGGCACCACCGGTGCCGAACGCGGCGCCGCCGGTCCCGGCACCACCCTTGCCGCCTGTGCCACCGACACCGCCGGCCTGCGCCAAACCGCTGGCTGTTGCACCCTTGCCGGCCCCGCCGGTACCGCCGGCGCCGCCCGTACCACCGACACCGCCGCCGCCGGCGAAACCACTCTGAGTGAAGAGGAACAGGAATCGGCCCTGGCCTGCCGCGCCACCGACTCCGGCGGTTCCGCCTTCGCCTCCGGCCCCGCCGTTGCCGCTGGCAGCGCCGCCGTCGACGCTGTCAGCACCATTACCGCCGACACCGCCCGTACCGCCCTTACCGCCGGTGCCGCCATTGCCGCCCCGGCCGAAGATCGAACTGCCGGAACCGCCCTTACCGCCGGCACCGCCGACGCCACCTTTGCCGCCGGCACCGCCGGTGCTGCCGGTCGTCCCGGTCACCCCGGTCCCGCCTGCGCCTCCGCTGCCACCGTTGCCGTTGATCGACAGGGCTCCGACGCCGCCGCCATCGCCACCGGCGGCACCGGTACCGGCGCCGCCGGCACCGCCGCTGCCACCATCGCCGGTGAACAGGCCGCCGGCGCCGCCCTTGCCACCGGCCCCGCCGTTGATTCCGGCCACGCCCGTGCCACCGCTACCGCCGGATCCGAACCACCCGGCCGACCCGCCATTGCCGCCGTTGAAGCCGTTGCCGCCGGTTCCGAACAGGCCGGCGTTTCCGCCATTGCACGCAGCACCGGCAACGCACGCACCGCCAACGGCGGTGTAGCTGTAGCCATTTCCGAACAGAATGCCGGCATTGGGGTTGGCGGCGGTGCCGTTACCGATGAAGACCCGGACGAAGTCCGTGATCGGGTTGCCCGCCAGTGCGGCCATCGCGGCCGCTCCCGGCGACGCCACCTTCCCACTGACTGCCGAGGCGGCAGCAGGCGGCGCCGACTTGGTCTCGGTCGCTGAACCGGCGGGAGCCTTCGTGGCCGCCGAAGGAGTGTCGTTGCTCGCAGCGGTTGGCTCGGAAGTGGTTGGCTCGGAAGGGCTCGCCGGTGACGACGGACGCGCGGCGGCGCGTTGACGGGGAGCAGTGCGTGCCCCACTGGCCGTCGAACCCGCCGTTCCGGCGGACGAGTCATCCCCCGTCGACGAAGCCTTACTCGAGGAGCCCCCGTGTGTCGTCCCCTGCGACGATCGACCCGACGTCGAACCAGTCGAATTCCCCGAGCCGCTCGAATCCGCGGCAGCTACCGGCATGGCGGCCGCGGCCGCGCCGACACCCAGCGCAACCGCCAACACACCGACCCGTCCCACCCAGCGGGCATAACCGAATGAAGGCGGCTCGAGGTCCGGCGCGCGACGGACGTTCTCGCTAACCCGCGCCTCGCCCTGCGGCGGGCTCCCGGGGTGGTCGATGCTCTGCAACGAATCGTGCACGATCATTGTGGACTTCCTTGCCCGCCTCATGCGGGAACCCCGTGCCCCCGCCCGTGACTCGGAAATTTACCTAACACACAGCGATTCAGGAGGTTTTTCACAGTTTTCGGGCGCGCCGAGCCGCCCCTTCGCTCTCCGGGCTGGATGCGGGGAAGTTCACGGTGGCGATGGATGTGGCCATCGATAAGGACTACGGACGGCCCGTCGGACACAGGTTGGGTCGCTGATGCTGGAATACAGGGTGTGACGTTCTTCGACCAACCGGCTGGGCGGCAGGACCCGGAAACTCCGGAAAGTGTCATCACCCGGTTCGGCATCCAAACTCTCGACGAGAACTTCACCGAGTTCACGGTGGTGGCGTCGATGCCGGTTGGTCGGCTACTCAACCCGTTCACCGGAATGCCGACGGTCGGGCCGCTGGCCATCCTGGTCGATGACGTGGGCGGCCGCGCGAACTTTTACCGCCGGGGGTCGGGCCAATGGACGGTGTCCAGCGAGCTGACCGTCGAACTCAGCCCGGACGGGATCGAGAGCCTGCAGGCCGCTCCCGACGAACCGGTGGTGGCCAGCAGCCGCCCACTCGGGCCGCAGGGTGCGACGCTGCTGGCGATCTGCACGATCAGCCACCGTGGCAGCACGATCGGCGGCGGCACCGTACGCACCGTCGCGATCACCGGCGGTCCCGAGGGACCCATCCAGCGTGGCCCGGACAGCCTGGTGCGCACACCTGAGACCTCGCTGGCCGAGCTGATGTCCAGCGAGGCGAGCAATGGGCCCGAATCCGGCACCTACCGGCTGGCGCAGCGCCCGGACCCGATCATCAACAACCTGATCGGGATCGTGCACGGCGGGGTCAGCAGCGCGGGACTGGAACTCGTGGCCTCCGCCGCGATCAACCACGAGCAGGCTGAACCGCTGCGCACTGCGTCGATCCGGGTCAACTTCCTGCGCCCCTTCTTTGCCGGTGCTCAATCCCGTTACGAGGGAACGGCATTGCGGATCGGTAAGAACTCCGCGGTCGGGGATGCACGGGCCGTCGGAGACGATGGCAAGGTCGCGATCATTGCGCGGGTCACGGGCTACCGGTGAGCGACGACTTCGCGGCGCTGTGCGCCAATGAGCCCGAGCTGGCCGAGCTTCGCGGCGCGGTGCGCGCGTTCCTGTCCGCCGACCACGACGAATTCGGTTGGCAGCCAACGGTCGACGCGTGGTTGTCGAGCTGGGACGAGGGGTTCAGCGCTCGGCTGGGCGACGCCGGATTCCTCGGCATGACCATTCCGCGTGAATACGGCGGGCAGGGGCGCAGCCATCTGCATCGCTACGTGGTGACCGAAGAGCTGCTGGCCGCAGGGGCGCCGGTGGCCGCGCACTGGATCGCCGACCGCCAAGTGGCACCCGGCCTACTGGCCTACGGTTCCGAAGAACAACGGCAGCGACTGTTACCCAGAATCGCTGCGGGGCGGTACTTCTCGGCGATCGGCATGAGTGAGCCGCAGGCAGGATCCGACCTCGCGGCGTCTGCGGCCAAGGCCACCAAGACCGACGGCGGCTGGCTGCTGTCCGGCACCAAGGTGTGGACCAGCGGTGCGCATCTGGCTCACCAGATCGTGGTGCTGGCCCGCACCAGCCCGGTCGACCCGAAGCGACGGCATGCCGGGTTCAGCCAGTTCATCGTGCCGACCGCGTTGGCAGAAGCCATTCCCGGGTCGCCGCCCGCCCGCTCGCCGAACCTCACCATCAGCCCCATCGTGATGATGTCCGGCGAGCACCACTTCAACGAGGTGACCTTCGATCAGGTGTTCGTCGACGACGCCAACGTGCTGGGCGAGATCGGCGCGGGCTGGCACCAGGTAACCGCCGAGCTGTCGTTCGAACGCAGCGGCCCAGAACGCATCCTGACGACCGCGCCGCTGCTCACGGCGCTGATGCGGCTGCTGGCCGCCCAGGACGATCTCGACGACCATGCCGCCGCGGCCGTCGGCGACCTTCTCGCCCGGGTGATCTCGCTGCGCCAGCTGTCGGTATCGGTGGCCAGGGCGCTGGCGGCCGGGCAGTCGCCGGTGAACGAGGCCGCGCTGGTCAAGGATCTGGGCACCCGATTCGAGCAGGAGTCGGTAGAGCTGGCCGCCGACCTGTTCTCCTACGTCGCCGCCGACGCCCCGGGACACGCCTGCGTGGCCGCACTCCTGGATGTCGCACGACTGCACTCGCCTCTGTTCACGTTGCGGGGCGGGACCAACGAGGTGCTCCGCGGTGTGGTGGCACGGGGAATGGGGTTGCGTTGACCCGCGCGTTGACCGGTGGCATATTCGGATCCACCAGCGGTACAGGCGATCTCGCCGACTTGCGGCGGCTGGCCGAGGATATCGGTGCGCGATCCTTCAACGACCGGATCGGCCAGCGCGAGCTGCCCGACCACTTCGACGCCTCCGCCTGGCGCCACCTGGAAGACGCCGGGCTGACCCGCCTGACCAGCGATCCCGAATCCGGTGGCGGGCCAAGGGAATTGGCCGTGGTCCTGCGGGCGTTGGCGCGACACGCGGTCACGGTTCCGCTCGCCGAGACCGACCTGCTGGCCGGCTGGCTGGCGGCCAGGGCCGGCCTCGAGGTGCCCGATTCGGGTCCGCTGACGATCGCGATCGGCGAGGCCGGGGCGACCACCGTCACGGGCGTCCCATACGCCGGCGCCGCGGGCGCGGTGGTGCTGGCCCTGCGCGACGGCCCCGCGCTCCAGGTTGCCATCGCCCATCCCACAGCCGTCGCCGCCGGACACTCCCTGGGCGGCGAGCCGCGCGACACCCTCATCCTGGAGACGCCTGAGCGGTTCGTCGCCATCGACGGCGCGGCCGAGGAGCTGCTGCGCCGCGGCGCCTGGGCGCGCTGCATCCAGGCCCTGGGCGCGCTGGACGCCGCGGTCGAGTTCTCGGTGGCCCACACTCGCGAGCGCGAGCAGTTCGGCCGGCCACTGAGTGCGTTTCAGGCGGTCCAGCACACGCTGGCCGCGATGGCCGGTGAGGTGGAGCGCGCCCGGGCGGCCACCGAGCTGGCCGTCGCCGCTGTCACCGACCACGGATTCGCTCACGCCCAGGCCGATTACGCCGTCACTGTGGCCAAGGTGGTGCTGGGCCGCGTCGTTCCGTCTGTGGTGACCGCCGCGCACCAGTTGCACGGTGCGATCGGCGTGACCCTGGAGCACCGGCTGTGGCTGGCGACGATGCGGGCCCGCGGCTGGATCGACGAATTCGGCGACACGGCGTCCTACGCCCGCAGGCTGGGTCGGCTCGCGCTGGCCGCGGCACGCGACGGCAACCCGTGGGACGTCGTCGTCGGGTCCTACTGACCGACCACGTCCTGTGCGACGGTCTTGAGGATGTCGATCACCTGGGCGACGCCCGGGCGGGCGCTGGCCCCGGCCCTGGTGACCGCCTCGATCCGACGCGCAATCCGCACTCCGCCCAGTGGCTTGCGAACGAGGGCTCGGGTGGTGTGAACGTAACGCGGCAGAAGGGCGATGCCGACCCCGGCCGCGACGAGTTCCTCGACCACCCGGAAGTCGTTGACACGCTGAACGATTCGCGGCCGGACCCCGGCAATGGTCGCCAGGGAACGCAGGACGTCGTCGACCATCAGTCCGCCCTCGACGCCGATCCAGGGCTCGTCAGCCAGTTCCCGCAGCGGTACGCGTGCGCTGCCCGCCAACCGATGATGCCGGGGCAGCAGGATTTCCAGCGGCTCGCGCAGTAGCGGGGTGGCTTCGATTCTCGGGCCCCAGGGGTTGGTGTCGCGCTCGTCGCGGTGGACCACCACGACGTCGAAATCGGCGAGCTGGCTGGGTGCGTTGATCGCCGGCTGATCGATATCGCGGCCGAGCACCTCGACGCCGACGGCGGCGGCGCGGGTGATGAGCCCGGCGAGCAACATCGCGGCACCGGAAGGGAACATGGCCACCCGGACCGTGCCGCGCGGGGTGAACCGGTAGGCATCCATATCTGCCTGCGCCCGGTCCAAGGCGGCAAGAATCTCGTCGGTCCGGCCGACCAGAGCACGACCGGCATCGGTGAGCCGTACTCGGCGCCCGTCCGGTTCGAGCAGAGGGACCCCGGCCTCACGCCGCAAGATCTTGAGTTGTTGGGATACCGCCGACGGCGTGAGCGACATCGCTTCGGCAACCGCGTGCACCGTGCCGCGCTCGGAGAGCTCACGCAAGAGCCGCAGCCGCACCACATCCATGTAGTAAATCTACTCGGTTGGTTCATAATGTATTGCTTGTCTAATGGGTTCGCCCCTGGACACCATGACGGCATGCCCACCCACCGCCGTGTCGACGTCGGACTGCTTGCCGTCGCCGCCGTCTGGGGGTCGAGTTATCTGGCGGCCAAGGACGTCGCCACACCCGACACCGTCTTCGGGTATCTCGCCATCCGATTCGCCCTTGCCGCAATCGGTCTCATGGTCGTTCTCGGCCCTAGGCTGCGCCGCTTGACCCTCGCCGAAGTGGCCTTCGGTGCCGTGTTCGGAACCATCCTCGGCGTGATCTTCGCTCTCGAGACGTTCGGGCTCACCAAGACCTCGGCATCCAACGCGGGCCTGATCATCTCTGCGACCATCGTCATGACGCCGGTGCTGCAACAGTGGATACAGCGGACCCGCCTCCCGGCCACGTTCTTTTGCGCGGCTGCGGTCGCGGTACTCGGGGTCGGGCTGCTCACCCAAAGCGGCGGGTTCACCCCACCGGGCCTGGGCGACCTGCTGATGCTGCTCGCCGCGGCCGCCCGCGCCTGCCACGTCACCGTGATCGCACAGCTGTCCGGGGGCCGACGTCTCGATCCGGGCCGCGTCACTCTCACGCAGATCTGCATCTGCCTGGCGGTGTTCACCGCGGCGGCGCCGCTCACGGGCCGCGACGCCGCGGAGGTCGCCGCGCACTTGTCCCTCGGCGACTGGCTCGTCATCGTCTACCTCGCACTGGGATGCACGGTCTTCGCCTTCGTCGTCCAGACGTGGGCGGTCTACCGAACCTCGCCGGCACGAGTCAGCCTGCTCCTCGGAACCGAACCGCTATGGGCGGTCGCGGTCGGCATCCTGGTCGCCGGCGATCCGCTCACCCTCGTGGGAGTCGCAGGCGCGATCCTGGTTCTCGCTGGAACCAACTGGGGCAGATCGACTAGCTGCCGGTCCAGTTCGGCGATCGCTTCTCGGCGAACGCGATCGCGCCCTCCTGGGCGTCCTTGGAGGCGAAGACCGGCATCAGGATCTTCATCTGCTGCTTCCACTGCTCCTCGGGAGACCACGCACGCGACTCGGTGATGATCCGCTTGGTGGCCGCCACCGCCAGCGGGCCGTTGGCGGTGATCCGCTCGGCCAGCTCGATCGCGGCGTCCAAGGCGTGGCCTGGTTCGGCCAGCACGTTGACCAGACCGAGCTCGTGGGCGCGCACGGCAGGCAGGTTCTCACCGGTCAGCGCCAGCTCCATGGCGATCTGGTACGGGATGCGCTGCGGCAGCCGGAGCAGCCCGCCGCCGCCCGCGACCAGCCCGCGCTTGACCTCCGGGATGCCGAAGGCGGAGTCGTTGGCCGCCACGATCAGGTCGGTGGCCAGCGCCACCTCGGTCCCGCCGGCCAGCGCATAGCCCTCGACGGCGGCGATGAGCGGCTTGAGCGGCGGCCGCTCGGTGAAGCCGAGTCCGCGGCCCTCGGCCACGACGTTCTCGCCACGGGCGAAGGCCTTGAGGTCCATGCCGGCGCAGAACGAGCCGCCTGCTCCGGTCACGATGCCCACCGACAAGCCGGCGTCGTCGTCGAGCTCGTCCATGGCGGCGGCCAAACCCTGGCTGACCGCGGCATTGACGGCGTTTTTGGCCTTCGGCCGGTTGATGGTGACGATCAGGATGCGGCCACGACGCTCGGTGAGAACAGCGGGCTCTTCGGTAACGGCGTTTTCACTCACGTTCGGAATGGTAACTATCGGGGTACGACGAGCAGCATCAGCCCGGTACGATCAAAAACTAGAACACGTTTCAATTCTTAGGAGGACGTGTGGGGACCGACGACGTGACACGCACCGAGACGGCGAAATGGGACCCAGGCCTGGTGGAAAAGACGATGGGCGTGCTGCGCCCATTCCTCAAGCTCTACCACCGCAGCGAGGTCAAGGGGCTCGAGTCTTTCCCGCCAGGCGGCGCTCTGGTGGTCTCCAACCATTCCGGTGGCCTGTTCCCGATGGATGTGCCGGTGTTCGCGCTGGGTTTCTACGAGCACTTCGGCTACGACCGGCCGGTTTACACGCTGAGCCACGACCTGGTCCTTACAGGTCCGACCGCGGACTTCTTCATCCGGAACGGCTTCATCCGCGCCAACCATGAGAACGCCGACGAGGCGCTGCGCTCCGGTGGCGTTGTGGTGGTCTTCCCCGGCGGGGATTACGACGTGTACCGCCCGACCTTCTCGTCGAACAAGATCGACTTCGACGGCCGCACCGGCTACGTCAAGGCCGCCATCAACGCCGGCGTCCCGATCGTGCCCACGGTGGCCATCGGCGGTCAGGAAAGCCAGATCTATCTCACTCGCGGCACCGGCCTGGCCAAGGCGCTGCGGCTGGACAAGCTGCTGCGGGCGAAGATCCTGCCCATCTCGGTCGGCTTCCCGTTCGGGCTGAGCGCCGTCGTCCCGTTCAACATCCCGCTGCCCACCAAGATCGTCATGCGGGTGCTCGAGCCGATCCACATCACCGAGCAGTTCGGTGAGGACCCCGATATCCACGCCGTCGACGCCTATGTGCGCGGGGTCATGCAGGAGGCGCTGGACGAGCTGGCCTCGCAGCGCCGCCTCCCGGTGATCGGCTGATGGATCTGCTGTCCCGCCTGACGTCGGTCGGCGACGCGGTCGCCACGCTGGCCAAGGCCGGCTTCCTGACCCCGATGCGTCCCGATCGGACGGTGCGGATGGTGGCTGCCGCGCGTGCCGAGGGCTTGTCGATCGCCACCGGGTTCGCGACGGCTGCCGCACGCCGCCCGGACAGCCCGGGACTTATCGACGAGCTGGGGACCCTGACCTGGCGCGAGCTCGACGAGCGTGCGCATGCATTGGCCGCGGCCCTGCAGCAGCTGCCCGGTGGTACAGCTCGATCTGATGTCGCCGGCCAGGCGGCTCCGGCCGTGGTCGGCATCATGGCCCGCAACCACCGCGGGTTCGTCGAGTCGCTGATCGCCGCCACCCGCATCGGCGCCGATGTGCTGCTGCTCAACACCTCGTTCGCCGGCCCGGCGCTGGCCGAGGTGGTCAACCGCGAACGCGCGGATGTCGTGATCTACGACGAGGAGTTCACCGCCTCGGTGGACCGGGCGCTGGCCGACCGGCCACAGGCCACCCGAATCCTGGCCTGGACCGACGAGCAGACGCAGGCACCCACCGTCGAAAAGCTCATCGCTGCATACGCCGGGCAGCGGGCCACCAACACCGGCCGCAAGAGCCGGCTGATCCTGCTGACGTCGGGCACCACCGGAACCCCCAAGGGCGCCAAGCACTCCGGCGGCGGGGCCAGTAATCTCATCGCGATCCTGAGCCGCACGCCATGGCGGCTGGGTGAGACGACGGTGGTCGTCGCACCGATGTTCCACGCGTGGGGCTTCTCGCAGCTGGTGTTCTCCTCAGCGATGGCCTGCACGGTGGTGACCCGCCGCAAGTTCGACCCGAAAGCGACGCTGGCACTGGTCGACAAGTATCAGGCCACCGGATTGTGTGTGGTGCCGGTGATGTTCGACCGCATCATGGACCTTCCCGACGACGTGCGGAAGCGCTACAGCGGCCGCTCACTGCGGTTCGCCGCCTGCTCCGGATCGCGGATGCGACCCGATGTCGTCACCAAGTTCATGGACGAGTTCGGCGACGTCATCTACAACAACTACAACGCCACCGAGGCCGGCATGATCGCCACAGCGACCCCAGCCGACCTGCGGGCTGCCCCCGACACCGCGGGCAAGCCCGCCGCAGGCACCGAGATCCGCATCTACGATGACGAGTTCGGGCTGGTCCCCACCGGTGAGGTCGGGCGCATCTTCGTGAAGAACTCCACCCAGTTCGACGGCTACACCTCGGGCAACACCAAGGACTTTCACGACGGATTCATGTCCTCGGGCGATATCGGCCGCCTGGACGAAGCCGGCCGCCTGTTCGTGGTGGGCCGGGACGACGAGATGATCGTCTCCGGTGGCGAGAACGTCTACCCGATCGAGGTGGAGAAAACGCTGACCGGGCATTCGGAGGTGGCCGAGGCGACCGTCCTCGGCGTCGACGACGAACAGTACGGTCAGCGGCTGGTTGCGTTCGTGGTGCTCACCGACGGGTCGGGCGCCAATCCCGACGACCTCAAGGCCCACGTGCGGGAGAACCTGGCCAACTACAAGGTCCCGCGTGAGATCACCATCCTGACCGAACTTCCGCGCGGAAGCACTGGCAAAATCCTGCGTAATGAACTCCTCGCTCGCACGTCTGACGGCTAAGTTGCGACGCCCGCGCCCGCTGGCGCGTGCCGTCGTCGAATTGGCCAACGCCGCCAACGGATTTCGCCCGCTGAGCCGTAAGGGCTACAAGACGCTGGCAATCTTTTGGTTCGGCTGGCCGACCTCGGAGCTGCCGCTGCTCTATCTGGGCGGCTCGGCGCTCGACGCCGTGCGTCGCGGTCTGCGCGGCGACTTCCGCGGCCGGCGGGGCGCTGCGGCCCTGGTGTTGACGGTGCTGTCGTGGCTCTTCTTGGGGGCGATTCAGCGTCGCAACGTGACCACCCCGCAGCTGGTGCTGCAGGCCGCCCTCGTTGAGGGCCTCGGCGCGGACTTCACCGACGTTCTCGGCAACCTGCCTGCCACACCGTCCCCGTCGGGGCGGCCCACCGCGTGGCGAACCACCTGGTCGCGGCGGCGCTACGTCGAGAAGACCAACATCGTCACCTACGGACCGCACGGGCGGGCCAACCTGGCCGACGTGTGGCGCCGGCGCGACCTGCCGCGTGACGGTAAGGCGCCGGTGCTGCTCGAGGTGCCCGGCGGCGCGTGGGCGATCGGGTGGCGCCGCCCGCAGGCCTACCCGTTGATGAGCCACCTCGCTGACCGCGGCTGGATCTGCGTGGCGATGAATTACCGTGTCAGCCCGGCACATACCTGGCCCGACCACATCGTCGACGTCAAGCGCGCGCTGGCGTGGGTGAAGGAGCACATCGCCGAGTACGGTGGCGACCCGGATTTCGTCGCGATCACCGGCGGCTCGGCCGGTGGCCATCTGGCCGCGCTGGCTGCGCTGACCCCGAACGATCCGGAATACCAGCCCGGCTTCACCGAGGCCGACACCTCAGTGGTGGCCGCAGTTCCGGTATACGGCCGGTACGACTGGTTCACCTCCCGCGGCGAGGGCCGCCGCGAATTCATCGCCTTCCTCGAGAGGCTCGTCGTGAAGCGGCAATTCAGCAGATTCCGCGAGATCTACACCGAAGCCTCGCCAATCCGGCGCCTGCGGGCCGACGCCCCGCCGTTCTTCATCCTGCACGGCGAACACGACTCGGTGATCCCGGTCGGGGAGGCGCGCGAGTTCGTCGAGCAGATCCGGGAAGTGTCGCAGGCACCGGTGCTCTACGCCGAATTGCCCGGTGCCCAACACGGCTACGACATCATGCCCTCGCGACGGGCAGAGGACTCGGCCGAGGCAGTCGGGCAGTTCTTGTCCTGGGTGTACGCCAGCCGGATGAAAGAATAAGCCTGATGCGTAGACATATCCGGCGGGTCCGCGACATCGGCCTGCGACGGGTGGCGATCGCCCTCGTCGCGCTGGCAGCTGTGATCGCCGCGAGCGTCGGCGGGTATATCGCCAGCAGGCAGAGTACAAATGACGAAAGCTATTTCGGGGACTGGGAGAACCCGAACCACGTCGAAGTGACCGTATGGGTAACGCGTGTCGACTCTGCGACACAAGCTCTTTCGGTGACCGTCATGAGCATCTTCCCGAGCGGATCACTCGCCGACGAGAACGGCAACTTCGCCCAGGACACGACGGTGACGACCGAAGCGATCGGCAACTGGCGCGCCGAGATCAAAGCCGGCGAGCCCGCACCTGATATCGAACAACGCGTCACCATAACCGGTTCGGTCACCGACTATCCGTTCGACCGCTACAGCGGTCACCTCGAGGTGCATGCCCTCAACGCCAGCGGTGGCGAACTGCCCGTCGCTCTCACGGTCTTGAACACCGACCCGTTCTTCGGGATCACCACCACAAAGGGCCAGACTTTCATCGCCAATGCGAACGGAGGGGTGGGGGTGAACCTCGGGGTCCACCGCAGCATGCCCACTCTTGTCTTCGCGGTGTTCGTGATGGTCCTGATGCTGGGCCTGGCGATCGGCGCCGTGGTGGCTGCCTTCTACGTATTGCATTGGCGGCGCGGTCTGATCTTCCCGGCGTGTTCGATGATGGCGGCCATCCTGTTCGCGCTGATTCCGTTGCGCAACGCCGTGCCGGGCAGTCCGCCGATCGGATCCATCATCGACTTCGGATCGTTCTTCATCGCCGAGGCGGTCATCTCCATCTCGCTGATCTCCAGCATCATCCTGGGCTTCCGGCACCAGCGAAGCATCGAGCGTGCCGAAAGCGCCTCGGAAACCGCGGACGACGTCTTCGAGGAGCTGGCGGACGACGCCGAGGCTAAGCCTGCGCCATAGCGGTGTTGACCACCGCCAGCTCACCGGAAAGCCCTGCGGCCACACGTATCTCGGAGAACGCTTCCAGCATCGCCGTGGTGACTTCGTGCGGGTCCTTCACCGTGGTGCCGTCGGTGAGCACCGAGATGTTGAGCTGATCCACGTAACTCCACACGGTGATGTTCATGCCGCTGCCGGTGGTCAACGGGCCCACTGAGTAGATCTCGGTAACCAGTGCACCGCCGACGCGGCCGTGTTCCCGCGGTCCGGGCACATTGGAGATGGGCAGGTTCAGCACCTTGTTCTGGCCGTCCCTGGTGGACAACCACTTGAACAGCGCCTGCGCCGGCGCGGGCGGCAGGTACGTCGACCACCGGCTGACCAGCTCGGGTCCGACCAGCTGGTGGCCCTCCTTGGCCAGCACCGCGGCGTCGTGGGTCTGGCGCACCCGCTCCAGCGGATCGGCCACTTCCACCGGGACGGCCACCATCATGCCGGTGAAGAAGTTGCCCGACACCCGGTCCGGGTCGAAGTTGAAGCTCACCGGAACCGAGGCAAGCAGCGGATGGTCGGCGATCCCGTCGTAGCGCAGCAGCAGCGTGCGCAACGCGCCTGCGGCGGTGGCGAGCACGAGGTCGTTGATCGTCACGCCGAGGAGCTTGCTGGTCTCTTTGAACTCCGCCAGCGCCAATGTCGCAGTGGCAAAACGTCGTTCGGGGGTGAGCATGTGATTGAGGAACGATGGCGGCGGAGTGAACGGCATCGTCAGCTCCGGCGACAGCTTGCGGGAACTGCGCCGCACCCGACCCCAGCCGTCGGCGGTGTACTTCATAACACCGGGCAGCCGCGAGATCTGCCGCAGGTGGTCGACGAACGCAGAACGCACCAGCTCGCCGCGGGTGGGTGCCGGGTCGGTCGGGTAGTCGACGTCCGGGTCGGGGCCGCTCTGCAGATCCATCCCGCGGGCCATCAGGTTGCCGGAGGCGACCCCGTCGGCCAGGGCGTGGTGAATCTTGCCGACGACCGCGATCCGGCCGTTGGCCAGCCCCTCCACGAAGTACATCTCCCACAGCGGACGGCTGCGGTCCAGCGGGGTGCTGGCGATCTCACCGATCGCTTCATCGAGTTCACGCCTGCCGCCCGGCTCCTTCACCCGCCACGGGCGAATGTGGTAGTCGAGGTCGACATCGCAGTTCTCCCGCCACATCGGGTGGTGGAACTTGAACGGAATGTTGACCAGCTGATAGCGGAACGGGTCGAGCTTGTAGAGCCGGCCACGGATGACCTGTCGGAATTCCTCGACACCGAAGGTGCGGCCACCGAGGTCGCCCAACTCGATGATCGCGATCTTGAGGGTGTGCATGTGCACATTGGGTGCCTCGCTGTACAACAGCACGGCATCCCAGCCACGCAATCTCTTCATCGCCTGAGCCCTCTCCGCCCCTGCCCGTCCCAGTCGGGACGATACCGCCGGGGACGGCTCAGATCACCTCTTTGTCGGACATCAGAGCGCGGTCGCGGCGAATCTGATTGAGGAACAATCCGATTGCCGTGGCGACCGAACCGGTGCGTGCACCATCGGTCATGTCGAAACCGTGTCCGGCACCGGGCAATTCGACGTAGCCGACCGCCGAGCGGGACACCGAACGCAGCCGTTCGACGAAGCTCTGGGCCTGCGCGACGGGGATCACGCTGTCACCGGATCCGTGCACCACGAGGAACGGTGGCGCCTTGGGATGGATCCGCGCGATCGGCGAGGCCTTGCGGAAGATGTCGCCGTGGCGGCTCTGGCGCTTGTTGACCACCACCCGCTCGAGGAAGTCGACGAAGCGGGTGCGCTCCGGTGTCGAGCGGTCCTCCCAGTCGTAACGGCCATAGATGCCGACGACCGCGTCGACGGCGGTGTCCGAGCCCTCCGGCAGATGAGCCTGGTACTCGGCGTCGTCGATGGTCAGTCCTGCCAGCGCGGCGAGGTGGCCGCCGGCCGAACACCCGGCAACGGCAACGAAATCGCGGTCACCACCGAACCGGTCCACGTTGGCCCTGGCCCAGGCGATCGCTGCCTTGACGTCCTGGATGTGCTTCGGCCACCGGTGATGCGGCGCCACGCGGTAGTCGATCGACAGGCACACCCAGCCCTGGGCGGCCAGGTGCGACATCAGTGCGTAGCCCTGCAGGATCCGGCTGCCGTGCACCCAGGCCCCACCCGGCAGGAACACCAGCACCGGGGCGGGCTCGGCGGGCAGATCTTTGAGCCGCCAGACGTCGAGCAGTTGCGCGGGGTCGTCGCCGTAGCGGACCGACGAGCGATAGAGATGCTTGCGGTGCTCCAAGGCATTCAGCACCGGTGGCGTCCGCTCCGGCGCCGGCCACTCGATCTGCAGATCCTCGGGCGCCACGACACCGCGCAGTCCGGCTTCGGACACCGCGCGGGTGCTTTCTCGCTGAGTCTTGCGCACCTCGCCCGCATTCGGGCTCAGCCACGAGCGGGCGGCCGCTCCGACGAGTTCGGGCATCTGCCGCGCGCCCCAAACACTCATTGCGGTCGCGGCGCCCAGCGGCTCGAGATGCTTGCCGACAATCGGCAGCTGCGCAGAGGCCACGCTCATCGCCAACAGGTAGTCAGCGGGGCCGGCCTGCATGAGCCAGCGGGCTGTCGTCCACGGTCGTACCGTCATTGCGCGAGCGTACCCCGGCTGCGCAGCGCGAAACGACAATTTCTTCGGAATGTGCACTGCTTTGCTGGAGCGGGGCCAGACCCGCCGCGCTCCAAGGCATGCCGCCGACGACGACGTTTGCCCGCACGCGTCAATAAGGCGCGTCAGTGACCAGCGTTACGGGCCAGATCGATGGCGAACTGATTCACAAAATGCCCCGGCCCGGGATCTCCCTGATCACACGAGCCGTCGGAGTCACCGGGACGCTTGACCCACAGGAAGGCGTCGATGTGACCATTGCCGGTGGCGGTGGTGGGCTGCACGCCCAAAGCCCGGCCACTGGGATTGCACCAATACATATCGCCCGCGGCCGGCCCGTTGCCGTTGCGCGAGGTGTCGATGACGTACGGCTTGCCGCCCGTCATCCCCGAAACCGCTTCGCCGTAACCGATTTCCTCATCGGTGGTCAAGAAGTTCGAGGTGTTGAGGCTGAATCCCCGAGCCCGGTCGATCCCGACCTGGTTGAGCCGGTTGGAGATCTCCTCGGCGCTCAGCCAGCGCGAGTGCCCGGCGTCGATGTACACCGCGGCGTTCGGATCGCGGTTCAGCGCGTCGACCGCATAGCGGATCAGGTCGAAGCGCTCCTTTCGCGCATCGCTCGACAGGCAGTCAGCCATATCGAGGGCATCGGGTTCGAGGATGATCGTCACCGGCCCGACGCCCAGCTGGTTCGAGACGCCGTCAATCCAGCTACGGTAGGCGTCGCCCGAGCCGAAACCACCCGAGGCGAAGCTGCCGCAGTCGCGGTGCGGGAGCGAATAGATGGCCAGCATCGGCTGCGCGCCGGCCGCCCACGCGCCGGTCAGGTACCGGCTGACCGCGGCGCCCGGGACCAGGTTGTCGATCCAGTACGCCTGCGGTGTGTTCGCGATGTACGCCAGCTCGGGGTTGTCGGGGTCGGCGTGCGAAGCACGCATGGCCGCCGAGTTCGGGTCGACGTAAAACGGGGATCCGCCGGCCGGGGCCGCGTCGTCGACCAGGCGCAAAGGGCCTGTCCGTACCGGATCGGCGGACAGGACCATGCCGGCGACCACCGCAACCGTCATAACGGGAGCGATCAGGCGCGCGATTGCGCCAACAGCTGAGGACATCACCGGACAGAAAGTAGCGCCGCGAAGCAATTGGCGCCAGTTGCGGGCCTAAACTCCAGTGACTCTGTAAGGAGGCCGGGATGCTCGCTGGAGCGGACCTCATCTACACCGGTGGCGACCTCGTCACCATCGACGACCACAACCCCTGGGCGTCAGCGCTGGCTGTGCGCGACGGGCACATCACCGCGGTGGGAGATCACGATGAGGTGCTGGCGGCGCACCGGGGACCGGCGACCCGGGTGGTCGACCTCGACGGGGCGACGTTGCTGCCGGGCTTCCTGGATCCACACAGTCACTACATCAACTCACTGAGCGTCGCCAACCAGGTCAACGTCTTCGCACCACCGGCCGGGCCGGGCTCCGATGTCGGAACAATCGTCAATGCCCTCAGGTCATTTCGGGATGCCCACCGGGTTCCTCCCGGCGAGATGATCATCGCGTACGGCTACGACGACACCCTGATGCCCGGCGGCCGGACATTGCACAAGGAAGACCTCGACGTTGACTTTCCTGCCAATCCGGTTCTGGTAGGCCACGTTTCAATGCACGGTGCGGTGCTCAACTCCGCGGCGATGCGCATCTTCGGCATCACCGCGGAGACCCCGACCCCGCCGGGAGGGGTGATTGTCCGCAAGGAAGGCTCGACCGAGCCCGACGGGCTGGTGATGGAAACCGCGTTCCTGCCGATCTTCGCCGCCATGCCCCAGCCGACAGCGTCGCAAGAAATCGCGTGGAGCAAGGCCGGCCAGATGCTGTACGCCGCGGCGGGTATCACCACGGCGCACGAGGGCGCCACCAAGGCCGCCGATGTCGAGTTGATCTACCGGGCGGCCGAGGGTGGGGCCAGTCTGATCGACGTGGTCGCCTACCCGTTCATCCTCGATCTCGAAGAGGTGCTGGAACACCATCCGCCGGCAACTTTCGGCCGTTACCACAACCGGGTCAAGCTCGGTGGGGTCAAAGTCACCCTCGACGGTTCACCACAGGGCCGCACCGCTTACTTCACGACGCCGTATCTGGTCGACGGGCCCGACGGCCAGGCCAACTGGTGCGGTGAGCTCGGCTTCTCGCAGGACACCGTCAACGGCTGGTTCAAGCAGGTTTACGACCTCGGCCTGCCTCTGGACATCCACGCCAACGGCGACGCGGCCATCGATGTCGCGTTGGCGGCCCACGAATTCGCGGCCGCCGACGACCTCCACCGGGACCGCAGCACTGTCATGGTGCATTCGCAGTTCGTCCGCCGGGACCAGTTGCAACGCTACGTGGACTACCGCATCATCCCGTCGTTCTTCACACCACACACGTTCTACTTCGGCGACGCCCACGTCCGGCTGCGCGGCAAGGCCCAAGCGGACTTCCTGTCCCCCATGCGCGCGGCGATCGACCTCGGGTTGCAGCCGACCAACCACACCGACTTCGTCGTCACCCCGCTGGATCAGATGTTCGTGGTGTGGACGGCGGTCAACCGGATTTCACGCAGTGGCGCGACCATCGGCGCCGACCAGCGGGTGACCCCACTCGAGGCGTTGAAGGCGATCACGATCAATGCGGCACGTCAATATCGCGAGGCTGACAAGAAGGGTTCACTGGAAGTCGGTAAGCTCGCCGATCTCGTTGTTCTGGACCAGAATCCACTGAAAGTTGAGCCGGCCGCCATCAAGGACATCACGGTGGTCGAGACCGTCAAAGAAGGTGAAACGGTCTACCGCGCATAGACGTCCGGCCGCACCGATGTTGCCATGTCAGGGAGTGAGCAGGACCTTGACGTGCTCACCTGACCGCGCGGCGACGGCCGCGTAGCCTTCGGCGGCCTGTTCCAGCGACAGGTTCGTGGTGAAGATCCCGTCGACGTCGAGGCGACCGTTCTGCAGCAGCGGGATCAGCGCCGGCCAGGTGCTCTGGACCGGTGCCGTCGTCATCCGGAAGGTGAGGTTGCGCAGCAGGGCGGTGAGCGCGGGGAACGGGTACGGGTTCAGGTTGTGCACCCCGACCACCGACACGGTGCCGCCGGGACGCACCGTGGCCAGTGAGTCATCCAGTGTCGTGTCGTTGCCGACCGCGTCGATCACCGAATCGGCGCCGATCCCGCCGGTGGCCTCCATGACGGCCTGGGCCGCGGCCGGAGCGATCGCCGTGGCACCCAATTTCGCCGCCCGTTCCCGCCGCTCGGCGACCGGATCGACGGCGAATACCGTTGCCGCACCGAGGAACAACGCACTGCGCACGGCACAAAGGCCGACCGCGCCGAGGCCGATCACCACCGCGGTTCCGCCGAGTGGGATGTCGGCACGCTGGGCAGCCGACCAGCCGGTGGCCAGGTTGTCGGTGAGCAGCAGCGCCTGCTCGGTGTTGATGTTCTCCGGCATCTTCAGCAGCTGGAAATCGGCGGCCGGAACGGCCATCAGCTCGGCCTGGGCCCCGCCCAGCACCCCGGCGCCGAAGACCTGCGGGCCTGACGTGCACAGGATCGGGTCCTTGGCCGCGCACCCGGCACAGGCACCGCAGCCGGCCACCGAGGACACGATCACCTGGTCGCCGACCTTCACGGTGTGCACGTCCGAACCGACCTCGACGACGGTGCCGATGGCCTCGTGCCCCAGCGACACCGGCTGGAACAGTGGATAATCGCCTTCATAGAAGTGCAGGTCCGAGCCGCAGATGGCGGCGGCGGTCACCTTTACGATGGCGCCGGTCGATCCCGGCAGCACCGGGTCAGGCCAGTTGTCGACCCGGACCGAACCGGGCGTCTCGATAAGCACCGCGCGCATGGCGATTCCTCATTTCCCTTTTGTCACAACGAAGTTCGACCATTCCGGGTTGCGTACCGCATTCCAGTACACCGGCAGTCGCCACGGGCTGACGGTGTGGATCTCGCCGTCGGGATTCTTGAAGTACGAATGCTTGATCGACGGATGCGCCCACACCATTGTGGCGATCTCGGCCTGATGCCGGCGGTGCCACTCCTCGGTGGCGTCCACGGTCGGCTCAATTGCGTTCCAGCCGTTGCTGATTACTTCGGCCAGGCAGTCGTTGATGTAGCGCATCTGCAGCTCGGAGTTGAAGATCAGGCTGCCACCGTGCGCCAGGTGGTTGCCCGGGCCGTAGATCATGAAGAAGTTCGGGAACCCCGGCACCGTGATGCCCAGATACCCTGCGGGGCGCTCGCCCCATGCGGTGCGCAGGTCCACGCCGTCGCGGCCGGTGATCGTCATCGGATAAAGCACCTCGGTGGCGCGGAATCCGGTGGCGTACACGATGACATCCACCTCGTGGCTCACTCCGTCGGCGGTGACCACGCCGTGTGGGGTGATGCGTTCGATCGGGGTGCGCACCAGCTCGACGTCGCCGCGGCGCAGTGTCGTCAGCCAGGTTCCGTTGTCCTGCAAGGTGCGTTTACCGGTCGCCGGATAGTCGGGCAGCACCTTGCTCAGCAGATCGTGGTCGTCGCCGACCTGGGTGGTGATCCAGTCGGTGAACATCAGCCGCGCGATCGCGTTGATCTCGCTGACCGCATAGTTCGGGTCGTCAGGGTGTGAGTAGTCCGGATCCGAGCGGGCCGCCTCCAGGCCCTTGTCCGCCCCGGGCCACATCACCAGGAATCGATACCAACGGTTGTAGTACGGAAGGTGATTCATCGCCCAGCGGACACCGTCATCGACGCTGTCGTGGTACATCGGGTTGGGGAACATCCACTGCGCCGTGCGCTGGAAGACTGTCAGATGCTCCACCCGGTCGGCGATCGCCGGTGCGATCTGGAAACCGCTGGCCCCCGCGCCGATCAGCGCCACCCGCTTGCCGGTCAGGTCGACGGAGTGATCCCAGGCCGCGGAATGGAAGGCCGGTCCCTCGAAGGTCTCGGCACCCTCGAAGTCGGGCAGCTGCGGCCGGTTCAGCTGACCCACCGCGGTGACGACGGCCTTGGCCTGGATGGTGGATTCGGTTCCGTCCTTGCCGCGCACGACCACCAGCCAGATGCCGTCGTCGTCATTCCATTGCGCCGAAACCACTTCGGTCTGCCAGCGGACGTCCGCGTCGAGTTCATGTCGGGCCAGCACGGTTTCGAAGTAGGCGCGCAGTTCGGGCTGCTCGGCGAAATAGTGCGACCAGTCGTTACTGGGTTCGAAGCTGTAGCAGTAGAAGTGGTTGGCAACGTCGACTCGGGCACCGGGATAGCTGTTCTCCCACCATGTTCCGCCCGGGCCGGCGTTCTTCTCGATGATGGTGAACGGGATGTTGGCCTGTTTCAGGCGGATTCCGGCGAGCAGACCCGATTCCCCGCACCCGATCACCACGACCGGGAAGTCGGCGGCGGCCGCGGGGTCGAGGGCGGCCGGACGGCGCGGGTCGACATCCTCGAGGTCCATCTCCTCCAGAACCATCGGGCGGTACTCGTCGTCGACGTGCTCGCAGGCGGCCCAGTCGAGCATCTCGGCGATCAGTTCGGGACTCAGTGGCACCGGCCCCGGGCAGCCCCGGTCGCGGTAGTCGGCGATGACGGGCAGCGCCACGGCGCGGGCCCTGGCCTTGTCCTCCTCGGACATGAAGCCCTGAACCTCGTTGAGGAAGACACCAGCCTGCTGGAAGTCGCGGATGAACCGCGGATCGCCGGTGATGTGGACCAGCGACAGCAACAGAGTCGGGATGCTGACCTGCTCCAATGCGGCAGCGATCTCGTCGTCGGAGGACGTGAATGGTTGCCCCGCATAGGGATTGGTCGACATTGCCCGTGTCCTCTCACCGATCGGCAATTACGCTACGCGTAGTTCCGTAATAGCCGCCATCACGATACTGTCGGCACCGTCGCGGATCAAGGTCCTGTCCTAACGGGATCCCGGGTTGCCATACTGGGCAGCGTGGCGACCACTGACATCAATCCCGAACTGCGCAAAGCCGCGCGGTTCACCCCCCGCAAGCTGATCACCCCGTTGACGCTGCCTGTCATCCGGCGGCTGACCGCGTTCCAGCGAGCCAGAACAGACAACGTCGACGTGCTGACGCTGGAGTCGGGGATCGGGATCCGTCTGTACCGGCCCGCCGGAGCGGCCACCACGACCCCGGCCCTGCTGTGGATCCATGGCGGCGGCTACCTGATCGGCTCGGCCGCCCAGGATGACCTGCTATGCCGCAAGTTCGTCAAGGAACTGGGCATCACGGTGGCCTCCGTCGACTACCGCCTCGCCCCCGAGAATCCGTACCCCGCGCCGGTGGAGGACTGCTACACCGCGCTGCAGTGGCTGGCCAGGCTGCCCGGCGTCGACGCCGACCGGATCGCGATCGGCGGAGCAAGCGCCGGCGGTGGCCTCTGCGCCGCGCTGGCATTCCTGAGCCGTGACCGCGACGGCGTGAAACCCGTCTTTCAGGTCCTGGTCTATCCGATGATCGACGACCGCAGCGTGGGCAGCCATCTCTACAACCCGGGGCACCGGCTGTGGAATGCCGCCAGTAACCAGTTCGGCTGGAAGGCCTATCTGGGCGACGCCGATCCGCAGGTGGCGGTGCCCGCCCGGCGTACTGATCTCGCCGGGCTGCCGCCCGCCTGGCTCGGCGTCGGCACGCTGGATTTGTTCCACGACGAAGACCTCGCCTACGCCGAGCGGCTGAACGCGGCGGGCGTGCCGTGCCATGTGCACGTGGTACCCGGCGCGTTCCACGGTTTCGACGGGATCGTGGCCGATGCCGATATTTCCAAGGCGTTCTTCTACAGCCAGTGCGACAGCCTGCGCCAAAGCTTCGGAGACTGAGTGTCCGCGGCGCTGACCACCGAGCAGCGGGACCTGGCCGAGGCGGTCGCCGACCTGATGGCCAAGCGCTCCCCCGAGGCCGAGGTGCGCCGTCTGATGGCCACCGACACCGGGTACGACCCCGCGGTCTGGGCCGAGCTCGCGGCGATGGGTCTGCTCGGCCTGGCGATCCCCGAGGCGTTCGGCGGATCGGGTGCAGGTGCGGCCGAGGTGGGCGTGGTGATGGAGGCCATGGGCCGGGCGCTGCTGTGCGCGCCGTACTTGTCGACCGCGGTTCTGACCACGCAGCTGCTGCTGGCCCTCGGCGATGCCAAGGAACAGGCCGATGTGCTGCCGCGCATCGCCGCGGGCGAGTTTCTCGCGACGGTGGCGTTCGCCGAGCCGGGGTCGGCGCGGCCGCCTCGTACGGCCGGCACCGTGGCGCGCGCGGCCGGTTTCGAGTGGCAGTTGTCGGGCACCAAGACCTACGTGCTGGACGCGACCGTCGCTGGGCGTTTCTATGTGCTGGCCGGGAACGCGGTCTTCGCCGTCGAACCCGACGCGCCAGGCCTGGAGATCAGCGCGTTGTCGACAGTCGACCAGACCCGCAAACTCGGCCGGCTCGTATTGCGGAACACCCCCGGCCGGCCGGTGGGCGACTTGAAAGCCGGGGCCGATGCAGTGGATCGTGCGCTGGACGCCGCATCCGTGGCTCTGCTGGGCGAGCAGGCCGGCGGCGCGATGCACGCAATGCGGATGGCAGCCGACTACGCCAAGAACCGGTTCCAGTTCGGCCGGGCGATCGGGAGCTTTCAGGCAGTCAAGCACATGTGTGCCGACATGCTGCTGGACGCCGAATCGTCGGTGTCGGCGGCTCGCCATGTCGCCGCTGCGTTCGACGCCGATGACACCTCGTGGACGTTGGATCTAGCTGCGGCACAGTCATATTGCTCTGAGGCCTTCGTCACGATCGCGGCCAACAACATCCAGGTGCACGGCGGCATCGGCTTCACCTGGGAGCACCCCGCGCACCTGTATCTGCGGCGGGCCAGAGCCGACGCCGAGTTGTTGGGCGACCCGGCCTGGCATCGAGAACGCTACGTGCGACTGCGGGAGGCTCAGCCGTGACCGACGACGAGGTGCGCGACGAGGTCCGGCAGTGGCTGACCGAGAACTGGGACGCCGGACTCGACCGCGGGCACTGGGCGCAGCTGGTGTTCGACGCCGGCTGGGCCGTGCCGAGCTGGGAACCGCATTGGTGGGGACGCGGGCTCACCGATCCGCAATCACGAATCGTGGCAGCAGAATTCGGCGTGGTCGGCGCGCCGGGCACGGGGCACGACCGGGCCAACCTGTTCGCCTGCACGCTGCACGATCTGGGTACCGACGAGCAGAAGCACCGGCTGATCCCGACGTCGATCCGTGGTGAGAGCAAGTGGTGCCTGCTGTACTCCGAGCCCGGCGCGGGATCGGATCTGGCCGGGTTGCGCACCCGCGCCGAGCGCGACGGCGACGAGTGGGTGATCGACGGCCAGAAGGTGTGGACGTCATTCGCCAAGACCGCCGATTACGGCCTGCTGGTGGCCAGGACCGACTGGGATGTGCCCAAGCACAACGGAATCAGCTTCTTCATGTTCCCGATGCGCCAGCCCGGCGTCGAGGTTCGCCCGATTCACCAGATCACGGGCGAGTCGGAATTCAACGAAGTCTTCATCTCGGGCGCCAGGGTGCCTCATGCGAACCTGGTCGGCGAGCCGGGTGGCGGCTGGGCGGTGCTGCAGGTGGCGCTGTCCTACGAGCGGCGGTTGATGGGCGACCTGGCCCGCACGTCCCGCTCGGCCCGCAAGCCGCAGTCCGACTCCGACAGTCTGGTCGAGATGGCCCGTCGCGCAGGCAGACTCGACGATTCGTTCATCCGGCAGGAGATCGCCCGCGTCGACGCCTACGCGGCGGTGAATCGGTGGAACACCCAGCGGGCCAAGGCCACCACCGATCGGGCCGAGGCCGCCACCTTGCTGGCGCTGGGCAAGATTGCCATGTCGCGGATCCTGCACGAGACGGCGAAGGTGCAGACCGAGATCGCCGGCCCGGAAACAATGTTGAGCGGCCCGGACAATCCGGTCGGTGACGCGGTGACGTTCCGTACGCTCAACGCCTACTTCACCTCCATCGGCGGCGGCACCGATCAGATCCAGCGCAATATCGTCGGCGAACGGGTCCTGGGGCTACCGAAAGAGCCGGAGCCGTACCGGAGTACGCCGTTCCGGGAGTTGCCGACCAGTTCTTGAGATGCCGCATTCATCCCCAGTCTCGGGTTCATCCCCAGGTTGGGTTTCGAGGTCTCGTTGTGTCGGTGGGTCGGCATAGTATTCGAACATGCTTTCGATTGAGGTGGGTGAGGCGTTGGATGCGATCGACGCCGCCCGGACCACCTTGGCGAAGCTGGATTTGACCGCGCTCACGGTGATGGAGTTGTTGGAGATCGCGGCCCGCTGCGAGAAGGACGCCCGCCACGATGACGTGATCCGCCACGACCTGAGCCACGAGTTGCATCAGCGCGACGTCAGCGAACTCGGCGGAGCGGCGCATAGGGTGCTCGCAGATTGGCTGCGCATCACCCCCGCCGAAGCCAAACGCCGGGCCCGGGTCACCGAGCCCCTGGCGCCGCGGATGAGCCTGACCGGGGAGCCGATGGCGCCGCATCAGCCGGGCACCGCGGCCGCCTGGCGTGACGGCGGGCTGGATCGTGAGCACGTGCGGGTGATCCAACGCTTTTTGGCCGAGTTGCCCTTCGATGTGCCGGTGCCGGTGCGGGAGAAGGCTGAAGGCGTCCTCGCTGAACACGCCCTGTTGCTACGGCCCGACCAGCTGGGACGGTTGGCGAATCGGTTGGCGTTGCATATCAATCCCGATGGCGAGTTCTCTGACCAAGATCGGGCCCGTAAACGCAGCTTTGTGTTGGGTCGTCAGCAGTCTGACGGGATGTCAGAGGCTCGATGGTGGCTCACCCCGGAATGCCGCGCCTATCTGGAGCCGTTGTTGGCCAAATACGGGGCCCCGGGCATGTGCAACCCGGCCGATCAAACCGCCATCACCGACGGCGACCCAGCCCCTGCTCAAGTCGAGACCGACACCCGCACAGTGGGGCAACGCCATAACGACGCGCTGATGGCCGTGTTGCGTGCCACGCTGGGTAATCCGAAACTCGGCCAGCACAAAGGACTTCCGGTCACGGTGATCGTGTCCACCACGTTGCAGGAACTGCAAGACAAGGTCGGGAACGGCGTGACCGGTGGCGGCACCGTGGTGCCCATCACCGACGTCATCCGCATGGCCCGGCACAGTTACCACTACCTCACCCTGTTCGACGGGGTCACCGGCCGAACGCTGTGGCTGGGACGCACCAAACGGATCGCCTCAGCTGATCAACGAATTGTGTTGCACGCCAAAGACCGAGGCTGCACCGCACCGGGCTGTAGCGTTCCCGGCTATAACGCGCAGGTGCATCACGCAGCCAAAGACTGGTCCGATGGCGGTTCCACCAACATCGACGACCTCGGTTTCGCCTGTCCACCCGACAACCAACTCGTCGAAACCGGCGGCTGGCGCACCCGGAAACTCTCCAACGGCGACACCGAATGGATCCCACCACCGCACCTGCCGCTCCTCGGCGGTACCAACACCTACCACCACCCTGAGCGACTCCTCCCCAAGGACGACGAAAAGGACTAGTTGTTGAGGTGCAGGTGGCCGGCAACGATGGTGGCAGTCACCAAATCCGCGTCGAGCGAGTCGAGGACCTCGGCCGGCGCGGCGCTCAGCACGCATAGGTCCCCGGGCTGCCCGGGATCGATTGTCCGGGCCACGTCAGGACGCTCGGGGTGTCCGGTGAACATTGTCAGAGCTGTTGTTGCCGAGATGCATTCGCTCTCGTTGAGAACCGAACCGCTTGCGGCGGTGCGGCGCACTGCGGCCCGCATGGCTGCCCAAGGATCGGCGCCGCCGAACGGAAGATCTGTCGACAGTGCGACCCGCACGCCGGCCCGCAGCAGTGATGCCAACCGCCACAGCGCAGGTTGATCGGCGGGGTCGACGTCGGCCAGGTACTGGTCTCCGCGTTCGGCAATGAAGTTGGGCTGGGTCACCACCAGTACGCCGATGTCGGCCAGTTCGGCGATCGAATCGTCGGGCACCACCGCGGCGTGCTCGATCCGGTCGCCGGGCCGGGTGCCCGCTGCCCGAAGCGCGGCCAGGGTGACGATCAGTTGACTGGCCGTCACGCAGTGCAGGGCAACGGCTCCACCCTCGCTGTGGCGCCGGGTGATCCAATCGGTCAGCTCGTCAAGATCGAGCGAATCGTCGTGCAGGATCCGCTTTCCCGGCGCCAGCCAGTGCACCCGCTGGTGCAGACCGCCGTGCCGGTGTTCCTCTGTCAGCGTGACGATCTCGTCGGCGCCAAGACCGGGCGTGGCGTCGGTGACACCCGTGACGCCATACCCGAGAAGTCGTTGACTGACCGCGGCCAGAGAGATGTCGCGCCGTGCGACCGCATCCGACCAGGTTTCGTAACTGCGCAACCTGCCGTCGGGGTGGGTGGGCAAGCCGACGGCAGCCAGACCCGCCGAGTTCAGGAACCACATCACACCGCTGCGGTGCTGAACGCGCACCGGCACCGCGTCTTTCAGGTCGTCGAGTGTGGCGCGGTCCAGTGGTCCTGCCGCGGATTCGTGGTAGCCGACCGCGCGGATCCAACCGTCGATGCCGACCGGCGCCGCGGCCAGTACGTCGGCAAGGTCGGCGCGGCTGCGTACCGTCGTGGGCCCGACATGAACGGAATCCAGTGCGGCCGCGGCCGCCCGCAGATGCACGTGGTGATCGTGCAAGCCCGGTATGACGGTGCCGCCCGCGGCGTCGAATACTGTCTCGGCACGCCGCGGGGCAAGCGATGCGGCGACCTCGTCGATGTGGTCCGTCAACCGGATGTCGACGGTTCGACCGTCCAGCAACTGAGCCCGACGGATCAGCACGGCACCGAATTCCTCTGCGCGACAATGGCGTCCACCGCATCATTGTCGGCGCCGAGTGCGGCCGCGGTCGGGGCCGGCGGGGGCGGCATGGGTGGCGCGGCTGTTGTGGGTGACGAGGACGGCTCAGTGGGCAGCAGCGCATAGCTCGCGGCGACCCGCGCCATCGACACGTCGATCGTCTCGCCGCCGCCTGCGCGCAGCGAATGGGCCACGGCCAGTGCCGATTCCAATCCGGTGAGCGGATCGGCGATGGCGTCGCCGCAGAAGACGGGGCCGCTGCTGCTGGTGCCCACAAGCCCACCGGCTACCGCGGCGTCGTCACCGAAGGCAACGCGCGGTGAGTCCGGCCCGTGCCCGCTGATCCGCAGCCACACCCTGCCCTCGGGGCCGGGAATCGTTTCGGGGCTCAATCCGCGCCGCGCCAGCACCCCGGGGCGCACACCCTCGATGACGACGTCGGCGGCCATCAGCAATGCCCGCAGCCGCGGGTCGTCCCGGTCGAAATCGAGGGAATAGGAGAGCTTTCCGTGGTTGATCCGGTCGTAGAAAGCCTGACTGCCGGCCCTCGTTCCGTCCGGGCGGGTCGGGCTCTCGACCTTGACGACGGTGGCACCGCCGGTCGCCAGGATCTGGCTGCACAGCGGTCCGGCCCACATCGACGACAGGTCGGCCACCAGCAGACCCGCCGCCGTTCGGGGTGCGCCCCGCCGCTCGGAGGGCCGGACGAGGGGTGACTGGGCCGTCGCCTCGCCGAGGCGGGCACCGGGCAGGCCCAGCAGTGCGGCCCGGTCGACGACATCGTCACCGCTTCGCTGGGCAGCCCAGTCCGCGATCGATGGCCAGGGGTCGTCGGGCACGGAGTTGGTTTCGACCAGGGCGGCGACGGCCGCGATGTCATCGGGGCGCGAGAGAGTCAGGGCGCACCAGCCGTCCCGCGTCGGCATCAGCCGGGTGGCGCCGCCGGCGGAGATCCGGCCTCGCCGCTGCAGACCGAGCTGAGCGGCCCGGCCGGTCAATGTGGTGACGGCATCGACCTGCACGCCCAGAAGAGTGGCGAGGTCGGTAGCGACGGTCTCGGCACGGGCGAGCACGGCCGCGCGCGAGTGGTCAGGCGGACCGTCGGACAGCCCGGTCAACCAGGCCAGGCCGCTGCCCGCCCAGTCGCCACCGTCGCTGTGCACGTGTCCATTATCCTCTGCGTATCCTCTGCGCCCACATCAACGTTCCGCCGCGGAAATGCGAGTGCAAACCGACAAGTGCCGATCTCGTCGCAGGCGTCAGAAGTGTAGAGCGCGGAACCGCCAGTCCAGGACCTGACGATCGTCGCCCTCGTCGGCCACCGCATAGACCAGGGAGCGCAAGGTGAGCACCCCACCGCGCTCGCCAGGCAGTGGATCGGCCGCGTCGATGTGCAGCTCGCTGTAGACGGTGTCGCCCTCGTGTACCGGACCGGTGTGGTCGCAGGACTGCCAGCCCAGCACTGTCGCCAGGTTCGGCAGTAACCGGCCGGCCTGAGCCAGCGCCAACCCGATAGTGTGCCCGCCGTACACCAGCCGCTGCCCACCGACCCGTGAATCATGATGGGTAGCAGCGATATTCAGCGAAAGCCGGGCCAGCTCCGGTGCTGAACTGACGACATCGCCGGTGCTGTGCAGAACCGAACCGGCCATATCCGGGTAGAAGTGCGGACCGGGGACCCGTTCACGGAAGGCCACCGCGTTCCAGTCGACGGTCGGGTCCGGGGCGAGCGCAAGGTCGGTGCCGATCGATGACAGGTCGTCGGCGTGACCGGTGTCTTGGGCAGCCGGGCTCAGCGGCAGCATCGCGCAGCGGTAGAAGTCCAGCACCAGCCGGCCGACCTGATCGATGGTGGTCATCCGCAGTGCGGCCAGCCCCGTCGCGGCGCGACCGGGCTTCGCGGCGTTCTGGCGCAGCCCCACCACTTCGGTGCGCGTGAACAGGGTGTCCCCGATTTCCGGGTACCGGTAGAACGTCAGGCCGCGGTAGAACAGGTTGGCCTTGACCCGCTGCGTCACCAGCGTGCTCTGGCCGATCGCGACGTCGCACACCAGCGCGGGGTGGGCCAGGGCAGCCGTGCTGCCCACGACAGCGTGCGCCAGCTCCGCGTCCAGCGACAGCCGCAGCCGATCACCCAGGATTGCCTGATGGCTGGCGGCAGCGCCGCCGGTCAATGTCATCGACGGCGCCCAGTCGAAGACCTGGCCGACCACCAGATCATCGAAATAGGGCCCGCCTGCCTCGCCCCCACCAATATGGCCGTACAAAGTCACAGTCGCTCATACTGGCGGTTCTTCCGGGTCCGTGTCAATATGGCCGTACATTTCCCGATCTTGGAGCGACCTGGTGAGCATTGCACTCAACGATGAAGAAACGCTGCTGGTGGAGACGGTGCGGGCCTTCGTCGACCGCGACGTGAAGCCGACGATCCGCGAGGTCGAACACGCCAATACCTATCCCGAAGCGTGGATCGAGCAGATGAAGCGCATCGGCATCTACGGGCTCGCGATCAGCGAGCAGTACGGCGGCTCTCCGGTGTCGATGCCTTGCTACGTCGAGGTCACCCAAGAGCTGGCCCGCGGCTGGATGAGTCTGGCCGGAGCGATGGGCGGACACACCGTGGTGGCCAAACTGCTGGAGATCTTCGGCACCGAGGAACAGAAGCGGCGCTACCTCCCCGCAATGGCCACCGGCGAACTGCGCGCGACGATGGCTTTGACCGAACCCGGCGGCGGCTCAGATCTGCAGAACATGTTCACCGTCGCCCGCCGCGACGGCGACGACCTGGTGATCACCGGGTCCAAAACCTGGATCAGCAACGCCCGCAAGTCTGGTCTGATCGCCCTGCTGTGTAAGACCGACCCGCAGGCCACCCCGCGGCACAAAGGCATCTCGGTGGTGCTCGTCGAGTCCCCGACCGCCGGGCTGACGATCTCGCGGGATCTGCCCAAGCTCGGCTACAAAGGCGTCGAATCCTGCGAGCTCGCGTTCGACGACTGCCGGCTGCCGGCCACCGCGATCCTGGGCGGAGAGCCCGGCCGGGGATTCAGCCAGATGATGAAAGGTCTTGAGACCGGTCGCATTCAGGTGGCTTCCCGCGCGTTGGGCGTCGCGACGGCGGCACTGGAGGACGCGCTGGCCTACGCGCAGGACCGGGAGAGCTTCGGCCAGCCGATCTGGAAGCATCAGTCCATCGGGAACTATCTGGCCGACATGGCGACCAAGCTCACCGCAGCCCGCCAGCTCACCCGCTACGCTGCCGAACGCTACGACAGCGGCGACCGATGCGATATGGAGGCGGGCATGGCCAAGCTGTTCGCCTCGGAGGTGGCTATGGAGATCGCGCTCAACGCGGTGCGCATCCACGGCGGCTACGGCTACTCCACCGAATACGACGTCGAACGCTACTTCCGCGACGCTCCGCTGATGATCGTCGGTGAAGGCACCAACGAGATCCAGCGCAATGTCATCGCCGCGCAGCTGGTGGCCCGAGGAGGCATTTGATGCCGACATCTGCTTTGCGGGGCATCTAGCCGAACATGAAACCCGAGCCCGCGTATCAGGTTCTGCGGCAACGGCTTCGCGACGAGATCGCCGCCGGGGCGTATCCCGAGGGTATCCGCTTGCCGACAGAGTCCGAGCTGGTGGCCGAACACGGGCTGTCCCGGCAGACGGTGCGCCGGGCGTTTCAGGATCTGGTGGCCGAGGGCGTGGTTCATCGCGTGCCGGGACGCGGGACGTACGCGAATCGGGGTTATTTACGGCAGCTCGGGTCGATCGAAGACCTGATGAGCCTGTCCGAGGACACCACAATGGAAGTTCTGCAAGGACTTTCGCGTCGCGTCGACGTGACCGTGGCCAGCCGCCTGCGGCTGGAACACGACGTCGTCTACACCGTGGTGTTCCGTCGGCTGCACGACCGGCGGGCAGGAGCGCAGCGACCCGGGGAGAACTTCGGCGTTCCGTTCGTGGTGACCACCGTGCACCTGCCCGAGTCGGTCGCCCGGCTGGTGTTCGAGTCCCCGGAGCTGGCCGACGGCGCCGTCGGCACCAATACCGTGATCGGCGTTCTCGAGCCTCACCTGGATCAGCCCATCGCCGAAGCGGCGCAGTCGATTACCGTTGCACCCGCCGACGACCTGGTGGCCGGTGCGCTGGGCTGCGATACCGGGCATCCGATGCTGCGGGTGGATCGCCTCTATTCCGATACCACCGGCACGCCGGTCGAGCTGTCGGTGAGTCACTTCCTGCCCGAGCAGTACACCTATCGGGTGACGCTGCGCCGCTCGAGCTAGCGGATCTCGTCGACCAGGCCCCATTCCAGCGCGGTGGCCGGGCCGATCGTCCGCCCGGACAGCACCAAATAAGCGGTGCGCCAACGTCCGATGCGCCGGGTGATGCTCAACGTGCCGCCGGCGCCGGGAATGAGGCCGAGCATGAGTTCGGGCAGTCCGAGCACGGCGTCAGGCTGACAGCTGACCCAACCGCAGAACGATGCCATCTCCAGCCCACTGCCGAGCGCGCGGCCGTGAATCTCGGCGCGGCAGGCGCGGCCCAGCCGACGCGTCACCTCGTCAAGCGCGAGCGCCGGACTGTGCCGTGTGCGTGCCAAATGCGCGGCAGCCGGATCGGCGAACGTACCGAACTCGCCGAGATCCCCTCCGCTGCAGAAGGATGCGCCGTTGCCGCCGAGCACCACCTCGGTGACGGTGTCGTCGAGCAGCGCGACGGTCAGCGCCTCCAGCAGCAGCGCCCGGGCGTCAGTGCTGAAGGCGTTGTGCCGCGACGGCCGGTTGAAGAGGATCTGCAGCGTGCCGCCGTCGCGCTCGGCCAGCACCGGATCCGCGATGTCGGGCAGAGTCGCCGGGCCACGCTCGGCCAGCCAGCGGGCGAATTCCGGGCCGGCCTGCAGAGTCGAGTAGGCCAATGACTCGGTGATGATCGCGGGCAGCGCGGGTCCGCTGACGTCGACCGACCGCAGCACGTCGTCACAGACCGCGCTGGCGTGCGGCCAGCGCCCGCAGCGGTCGGTCAGCTCGGCCACCGTGTCACTGACCGACTCCACGGTGATGAACCGCCGGTCCTCATGCTCGACATCGGTCAGCGCGAATGTTGCGGTGTCTAGCCAGAATTCGGCTTCGGGGCTGGCCGAATCTCCGATCGCCACCACAACACCTGGCGGCCCGGACACCCCGATCGGGGGCGGGTCGTACAGGTCCACCACCAGCATCAGCGGAGCATCCCGCTAGCCCGTCGGTGCAGGTGCCGAGTACTTGACGATCAGTTCCTGCTTGTACAGCTTGCCGGTGTCAGTGCGGGGCAGCTCCTTCTCGAACGAGATGGACCGCGGACACTTATAGTGCGACAACCGATCTCGCAACCAGGCCAACAGCTCCTCGGCGAATTCATCCGACGCTTCGGCCGGGTCGACCAGCTGGACCACACCTTTGACGCTCTGGCCCATCTCGTCGTCCGGCACGCCGAACACCGCGGCATCCATCACCCTGGGATGGGTGACGAGCACGTTCTCGGCTTCCTGCGGATAGATGTTCACCCCGCCGGAGATGATCATGTGGTGCCGGCGGTCGGTGAGGTAAAGGTAGCCGTCCTCGTCCAGGTAACCGATGTCACCGACCGTCTTCCAACCATGACTGTCGCGCGACTTCGCCGTCTTCTCAGCGTCATTGAGGTACTCGAAGTCGAAGCCGCCCTCGAAGTAGATCTCCCCCGCCTGCCCGGCGGGCAGTTCGTTGCCGTCCTCATCGAGGATGTGCAGGGCGCCCATCATCGGCTTGCCGACCGAACCGGGATGGGTGAGCCAATCCTCGGCGAAGATCAACGTCGAGCCGATCGCCTCGGAGGACGCGTAGTACTCGTCGACGATCGGGCCCCACCAGTCGATCATCTGCTTCTTGATCTCGACCGGACAGGGCGCGGCGGCGTGCATGATCCGCTTCAGGCTCGACAGGTCGTACGAATTACGCACGTCTGGAGGCAGTTTCAGCATCCGGGTGAACATCACCGGGACGAACTGACCGTGGGTGACCTTGTGGCTCTGAATCGCGTCGAGGCAGCCCTGGGCATCGAACTTCTCCAGCACGACTGTGGTGATACCCGCCGAAAGCGTCTGCATCGACCACACCGACGGCGCTGTGTGGTAGAGCGGCGCAGGACTGATGTAAACGGCGTCCGGCGTCATCCAGAACCCGATGAGCCCCGCCATCATGCCCGGCACCTCGGGGGGAGGCAGATGCGACAACTCGCGTTTGATTCCCTTGGGCCGCCCCGTCGTCCCCGACGAATACTGCAGCAGGTCACCCTCGATCTCGTCATCGATAGGCGTAACCGGCTGATCCGCAACACATTCCGGGTAACTCAGCCAGCCGTCGAGTTCACCGTCTGTGATCAGCAGCAACGGCGGCAGCTTCGGCAGCTCCTCGGCGAGCCCGGCGAGGGTCTCCTTCAGGGCGCCGGAGCCGACGACCGCCTTCGCCTCGCTGTTGTCGATGATGTAAGCAGCCTCGGCCGCGGTCAGGTGGGTGTTGATCGGCACGTAGTACAGGCCGCTGCGCCGTGCCGCCCACATCACCGTGTGGAAGTGCTCGTTGTTCTCGATGAGGATCGCGACGGCGTCGCCCTCTCGCAGCCCGGCCTGCCGGAACAGATGGGCCAGCTGGTTCGCTCGCGCCTCCATCTGGCCGAAGGTGACGGTGGTTCCGGAGGGATACAGGATGATGGCCGGCTTGTCGGGAGTGGCCTCGGCATGCTCGCGGATCTGCATGGATGCACAATACGACAGGGCCAGTTGACGGGTGTCAACTGGCCCTGTCTACGTGTTGAGCAGTTAGGAGCTTTCAGCCAAACGCTGCTTGAGCGCCTCGAACTCGTCCTTTACGCCGGTCGGCAACTTCTCGCCGACGAACTCGAACCACTCCTCGATCAGCGGCAGTTCGTCCCGCCATTCCTGGACGTTGACCGCAAGCGCCTCATTGACGTCACCCGGATCCGCGTCCAAGCCCTCGAGGTCGAGGTCGCCTGCGCTGGGCACGATGCCGATCGGCGTCGTGGAACCGTTGGCCTTGCCCTCGACCCGCTCGATGATCCACTTCATCACGCGGCTGTTCTCGCCGAAGCCCGGCCACAGGAAGCGGCCGTCGTCACCGCGGCGGAACCAGTTGACGAAGAAGATCTTCGGCAGCTTCGACTCGTCGGCGTTCTTGCCGAGGTTGATCCAGTGGGCGAAGTAATCACCGACGTTGTAGCCGAGGAACGGCAGCATGGCCATCGGGTCGCGGCGGACGGTGCCGACCTTGCCCTCGGCGGCGGCGGTCTGCTCGGAACCGAGGGTGGCCCCGATGAACACCCCGTGCTGCCAATCGCGGGCCTGGGTCACCAGCGGCACCGTCGTCTTGCGGCGTCCGCCGAACAGGATTGCCGAGATGGGCACGCCCTGCGGGTCGTCCCACTCCGGCGCCAGGGTCGGGCACTGCGACATCGGGGTGCAGTAGCGGGAGTTCGGGTGCGCGGCCTTTTTGTCGAGTCCAGGCTCCCAGTCCTCGCCCTTCCAGTCGATGAGGTGCTGCGGGTCGCCCTCGAGGCCTTCCCACCAGACACCGCCTTCGTCGGTCAGCGCGACGTTGGTGAAGACGGTGTTGCCGGCGGCGACGGTCTTCATCGCGTTGGGGTTGGAGCTCCAGTTGGTTCCCGGCGCCACCCCGAAGAAGCCGAACTCCGGGTTGGTGGCATACAGCCGGCCGTCCTTGCCGAAGCGCATCCATGCGATGTCGTCGCCGACAGTCTCGGCGCGCCAACCGGGGATGGTCGGCTGCAGCATCGCCAGGTTGGTCTTACCGCAGGCCGACGGGAACGCAGCGGCCACGAAGTACGCCTTGTTCTCCGGGGAGATCAGCTTGAGGATCAGCATGTGCTCGGCCAGCCAGCCCTCGTCGTGCGCCATGGCCGAGGCGATGCGCAGCGAGTAGCACTTCTTGCCCAAAAGCGCGTTGCCGCCGTAACCCGAGCCGAAGCTCCAGATCTCGCGGGTCTCCGGGAAGTGGGTGATGTACTTCGTGTCATTGCACGGCCACGGGACGTCCGGCTGCCCGTCCTCGAGAGGCGCACCCAGCGAGTGCAGCGCCTTGACGAAGAACCCGTCCTCACCGATCTTGTCCAGCGCGGCTTTGCCCATGCGCGTCATCGTTCGCATCGACACCACGACATATTCGGAATCGGTGATCTCGACGCCGAGCTTCGGATCGTCGGCACCCAGCGGGCCCATGCAGAACGGCACCACATACATGGTGCGGCCGCGCATGCTGCCGCGGTACAGGTCCTTCATGAGGGCGCGCATCTCGTCCGGCGCCATCCAGTTGTTCGTCGGGCCGGCGTCGATCGCGCGTTCCGAGCAGATGAACGTCCGCGACTCGACCCGTGCCACGTCCGACGGCGCCGACCGCGCCAGATACGAGCTCGGCTCCTCGGTGTCGCTCAGCGGAGTGAAGGTGCCCGCGGCCACCAGCTGGTCACACAACCGCTGGTACTCCTCGTCGGACCCGTCGGCGAAGACCACCCTGTCGGGTTGGGTAAGTTCGGCGACCTCCTGGACCCAAGCGAGGAGGCCGTGATGCTTAGTCGGTGCGGTATCAAGACCGGGGATAGTCGCTGAAGTCATCGCAAAATCTCCTGCTTATTCTTATGGCCAGGACGCAGGCCGGAATCCGCGCCAAAGCGCGGTCCTCCCTGAAAAGTAGGTTAACGCGGGTGAGATACCCGCGGTTAATCGGGATTATGTCCGATCACTCACAGGAACGATTCAGAAGGCCATAATCGGAGCCTTTCACCCTCAAGTTCGGCCCGCACCGCCGCTACTGCCCGATCTCGGACCGCGGCGGCGCGGGCCCGCCGCACCGTCTGCTCGCGGATTTCGGCGTCGATGCGCGCCACCGCGTCCTCCATATCGGCGCCGTCGACAGCATCCCGCTCGGCGCCGGCCCGACCCATTGACGCCTCCGCGGCCAGCACCTGAGTAGCCACCCACTCCTCCATCGCGGTGCGCAGGCCGGCGGTGACCTCGACCACCCAGCGGTCCAGCACTGCCCGGTCCCGCAGCAGTCCGCGCACACTGACCACCCAGAGCGTCACAATCAGCCCGAGGACCGCACCGCCAATGGCACCGCGGAGCGCCCACTGCGGCGCGAGGTCTGCCAGCAGCCGGGTGATCGTCAGCGCGATACCCAGGCCGAAGCCCGCGCCGAGCAGCATCATCAACCGGGTCTCCGCATTACGTGACCGCACCGGTGCGGCGCCCACCTCATAGCGCGGACCCTCGGGCGTCGCGACGTCGGAAGCCAGTCCAAGTTGCTCGACGACGTCGGCCAAGTGCCCGGTCACCTCGTCCCGCACGTCATCGCCGACTTCCGCCGCGCGGCGCCGCACCTCGTCGGTGAAGCCGGCCAGCCCGCGGCGGGTCAGGGCCGCCACGTCGTCCTGCAGCTCGGTCCGCGCCGAGGCGCACCGGGCGCGGGCGAAGGAGGACAGCCGGACCCGGGCCTGCTGAATCTGGCTGCGCATCGCGATGGTCCGCTCGGACTTGTCCAGCCGGAACCGGCGCAGCACCGCGGCACGCTGATCGCGCAGTGCGGCCACGCACCCTTCCCGAGCGGCGCCATCCGCGGTGAGCAACCGATTCTCCTTGGCCCGCAACCGATTTCGTCGCGTCAAGGTGTTATCGGCGAGCACGGTCCGCAGCGCCGTGACGAGATCGTCGACGACGGGTAGGCCCAAGTCCGGTGCTGCGGCGACCCCAACCCATGGCAGCTCGCGGTAGCGGGCAGCCCGCTCGGTCAGGAGCGCCTGGTCGGCGGCGAGGACCTCGCGCCAGGTGCGGTGCACGTCGATCTTGGACACCACTGCGATCACTGCGTCGGTGCCGGCGGCCACGACGTCCAGCAGCGCGCAGTCCGACGCGGTCAGCGGTGCGGCGGCCGACACCACGAACACCACCGCAGCGGGCGCCTCCCCGGCAGCGAGCTCAGCCGCTTCGAGCACGCGATGCTCGGGCATCCGGTCTCGAAGGGCGGCAACCAGACTGGTGGTGCCGGCCAGCCACGGGCCGGCGACCAGGACTACGTGAGTCATGGCAGCGACTCCGCGACTCCGCCCGCCCGTTCCCACAACCGCAGTGAGCCGCGGGCGATGTCGGCGCCGCAGCAACGGTGCAGCCGCGACACCGGCCCGCGGGAGTACCGCTGCCATACGATCGCGCGGCGCAGATGTGCGGCGGCGGTGACGTCGTCGTCCACGGCCATCCCGGCGGCCCGCACCACCTCGATGGCCGCGGCCATTCTGGCGGCGACCGCGTCGTCGGAGGCCGGCAGCGCCACGGCGTGCGCGTCGATCAGCCACCGGTAGCGCACCGGGGCGGCGGCCGCGTCGATGCCGGCGAGCAGCCCGTCCACCGCGCTGGCGCGACGCAGCGCCGCCAGTAGCCCGGCCCGGTCGGCGCCGGCCCGCAGCGCCAGCACGCCATGGGCGATGCCGAACAAGTCGAGCTGAGCGAGCAGCCGCAGTCGAATCGGGTGCGGCAACTGATGTGCCTTGTCGATGAACCGGTCGGTCGAGCCGAGGTCGGCGGGATCGGTGGTCAGCGCCCGCAGCGCGTCAAGCACCTCGTCGTCGACGACGGTGTCGTCCAGGGCGGCCACCGCGGCCAGGCCGGCCAGGGGATAGACCGGTACGCCGGTGAAGTCACTGAGCCGACGGCAGTGCGCGGCGGCGGTCGCGACGGGTCCCTGGCCACCGAACCCGGCCAGGTCGGCCTTGTTGAGGGCCACGACGACCGGCCGGGGTGAGTGGGCCAGTGCGCGGCGGTCCTCGGGTTTCAGCGTCTCGGCCACCACATAGACGTCGAGGTCCGCGGGTTCCGCCGAGCCCACAACAGCCACACCAGCCCCACGCAGAACTCGTGTCACGGTGGCCCTGCCGCACCCCCGCCGACCGGCGATTCCGACCCGCACTACCTGGGCAGACACACCCGACATGCTGGCATCAGCTGCCCTGTGGCGCTAGCCACTAGCAGGCCTAGGCAACTGTTGGGTATCAATCTGCACCACGGTGCGGGTACACCCCTTGTCATGAGCGACCATGGACGGATGCACATGCAGCGCAGCGGTGGCTCAGCCGCGCCCGATGCCGGGGCTGCGCATCCCTATCCGCGAATCACCAGCTTTCGGTCGCGCCGTTCGGCGCTGACCGAAGCACAGCAAGAGGTATGGGATCGGCTCTGGTCGCAGCTGGGCACCCAGGCGCGCTTCGACGCCAAACCTGCCGAACACCTGGATACGACCGCGTGGTTCGGGCGGCGGGCCCCCGTCGTTCTGGAGATCGGCTGCGGCACCGGAACCTCGACGCTCGGCATGGCAGTGGCCGAACCCGATATCGACGTGGTGGCCGCCGAGGTCTACCGGCGCGGCCTGGCGCAGCTGCTCAGCGCGGTCGACCGTGAAGGCGTGTCGAACATCCGGCTGGTCCGCGGTGACGCCGTCGACGTGCTCGAGCACATGTTCGCGGCCGGCGAGCTGACCGGGGTGCGGGTGTTCTTCCCCGACCCGTGGCCAAAATCACGCCATCACAAGCGCCGGCTGCTACAGCCGACCACCATCGCGCTGATCGCCGACCGGTTGCGCCCCGGCGGTGTGCTGCACGCCGCCACCGACCATGCCGGCTATGCCGAGCAGATCGCCGAGGCCGGCGACGCCGAACCACTGCTACAGCGGGTGCGGCCGGGTGACGAGCTGCCGATATCGGTGCAGCGCCCGACCACCAAATATGAGACGAAGGCCCGCCACGCAGGCAGCGCGGTGAGCGAGCTCCTCTGGATGAGACGCCGATGAGTGTGATTGACGACGCGACGGCTCCGGCCCTGCCCGACGGTGACGAACCGGTGGCGAGCTCGCCGGTCCAGCGGGTCCTTCTGGTCTGGGACGCCCCCAACCTGGACATGGGCCTGGGCTCGATCCTCGGCGGCCGGCCCACAGCCGCACACCGGCCGCGGTTCGACGCGCTGGGACGCTGGCTGTTGAGCCGCACCGCCGAGCTGTCGGCCGGCCACCCGGACATCACGGTGGAACCCGAGGCGACCGTATTCACCAACATCGCGCCGGGCAGCGCTGACGTCGTTCGTCCCTGGGTCGAGGCGCTGCGCAACGTCGGCTTCGCGGTCTTCGCCAAGCCCAAGGTGGACGAGGACAGCGACGTCGACAGCGACATGCTGGCCCACATCGAGCTGCGCCGCAGTGAAGGCCTGGCCGCAGTGCTGGTCGCGTCGGCCGACGGGCAGGCATTCCGCACACCGCTGGAAGACATCGCCCGCGCCGGCACCCCCGCCTACGTGCTCGGATTTCGCGAACACGCCAGCTGGGCATTAGCGTCGGATACCTTGGAGTTCGTCGACCTGGAGGACATTCCTGGTGTTTTCCGAGAGCCGCTGCCGCGAATCGGCCTAGATTCGCTACCAGAGCAAGGGGCGTGGCTGCAACCATTCCGGCCGCTGTCCTCGCTACTGACATCGCGCGTGTAGGAGAACCCAATGCGCAGGTCGCCGCAGATTTAGTTAGGAGATTACGTGTTCGCCTGGTGGGGTCGAACTGTGTATCGCTACCGATACATCGTGATCGCAGTCATGGTCTCGCTGTGCCTCGGCGCAGGGTTTTTCGGTTTGAGCCTGGGAAAGCACGTCACCCAGAGCGGTTTCTACGACGACAACAGCCAGTCAGTGAAAGCGTCCGTGCTGGCCGACAAGGTGTACGGCCGAGACCGATCCAGCCATATCGTCGCCATTTTCACGGCACCCAAGGGCAAGACCGTTGATGACCCGGAGTGGTCCAAGAAGATCGTCGACGAACTCAATCAGGTTGTCGCCGACCACCCCGACCAGATGTTGCCGTGGGCTGGATACCTCAAGGCGCCCACCCTGCCTGCCGTCCAGAAACTCGCGACCGACGACAAGACCCGCACGTTTGTCACGTTGCCGCTCAAGGGCGATGACGACGACACCATCCTGAACAACTTCAAGGTCGTCCAGCCTGACCTGCAGAAGATGGACGACGGAAAAGTGGAGCTGGCCGGGCTCCAACCGGTGGCCAACGAGCTGACCGGCACCATCGGCAAGGACCAACAACGCGCCGAAGTGCTGGCATTACCGCTGGTCGCGGTGGTGTTGTTCTTCGTGTTCGGCGGCGTGGTCGCCGCCTGCCTGCCTGCCATGGTCGGTGGACTGTCCATTCTCGGCTCGCTGGGCATCATGCGATTGATCTCGCTCTTCGCCCCGGTGCACTTCTTCGCGCAGCCGGTGGTCACCCTTATCGGTCTCGGTATCGCGATCGACTACGGCCTGTTCGTGGTGAGCCGGTTCCGGGAGGAACTCGCCGAGGGCTACGACACCGAGGCGGCGATCCGGCGCACCGTGATGACGGCTGGCCGCACGGTGACGTTCTCGGCCGTGCTGATCGTGGCGTCACTCGCCGGCCTGCTGCTGTTCCCCCAGGGCTTCCTGAAATCGCTGACGTACGCCGGTATCGCCTCGGTGATGCTGGCCGCGATCCTGTCGATCAGCGTGCTGCCCGCGGTGCTGAGCATCCTGGGCCCGAACGTCGACGCGCTCGGCGTGCGCACCCTGCTGCGGGTGCCGTTCTTCCGGAACTGGAAGCCGATGCGGGTCTACCTGGAATGGCTCGCGAACAAGCTGCAGAAGACCCAGACGCGTGAGCAGGTCGAGAAGGGTTTCTGGGGCAAGCTCGTCAACATGGTCATGAAGCGGCCGATCATGTTCGCGCTGCCGATCGTCGTGATCATGATCTTGCTGATCATTCCATTGGGCAAGTTGTCCCTCGGCGGCTTCAGTGAAAAGTATTTGCCACCAACGAATTCTGTGCGCATGGCGCAGGAGGACTTCGACAGGACCTTCCCGGGCTTCCGCACCGAGCAGATGACCCTGGTCATCCAGAACGCCACGCCCCCGCAGATCGAGCAGATCACCCAGCAGGCGAACGCGATCACCGGATTCACCGGGCAATGGACACCGCGTACCGCGACGGACGAGGGCACCAAAGACCCGAACGTCACCGTCATCCAGAACGGGCTGCAGGTCCGCAACGACGCACCCAAGAAAATCAGTGAGCTACGCGCGATACCACCCCCCAAGGGGGTGACCATCTGGGTAGGTGGCACCCCGGCGCTGGAGCAGGACAGTATTCACAGCCTGCTCGACAAGGGTCCGTTGATGGTGCTGATCTTGATCAGTACGACGACGATCCTGATGTTCCTGGCGTTCGGATCGTTGGTGTTGCCGATCAAGGCGGCGCTGATGAGTGCGCTGACGCTCGGATCCACCATGGGTGTGTTGACGTGGATATTCGTCGACGGTCACGGCTCGAGCTTCTTGAATTTCACGGCGACGCCACTCACGGCACCCGTGATCGGGTTGATCATCGCGGTGATCTACGGCTTGTCCACCGACTACGAAGTGTTCCTGGTCTCCCGCATGGTGGAGGCCAGGGAACGCGGGATGTCGACCACAGAAGCCATCCGGATCGGTACCGCGACCACGGGCCGCATCATCACGGCGGCCGCACTGGTCCTGATCGTGGTGGCCGGAGCGTTCGCGTTCTCCGATCTGGTCATGATGAAGTACCTGGCCTTCGGCCTGATCACCGCATTGCTATTGGACGCGACCGTTATCCGGATGTTCCTGGTTCCCGCGGTGATGAAGCTGCTCGGCGATGACTGCTGGTGGGCGCCGCGATGGATGAAGCGTCTGCAGGTCAAGCTCGGCCTCGGCGAGATCCATCTGCCCGACGAACGCAAGCGGCCGATCGTGCGTGAGTCCGACGACGCGCTGGTCGGCGCGGGCGCGCCCGTCGCGACGACCCGCCGCCCGGCACACGACCCGACCCACCCCGGCATCGAAGGCAGGGCGATGCCCCGCGTTGTGGGCCGTGGCGAACAGCGCACTCCGCCGCCGCAGGATCCGCCGTCGGCGGCCGGGACCACCCGGATGCCGGACGCAGGCGCGGGTCCGGATCCCGGGCCCGTCAATGAGGCGCCCACGACGCGGTTCTCGGTTGCCAAGAACGCCGTCAAGAACGCGGTGAACACCGCGACCTCGGCGGCGCGAACCAACCGTCCGCCGGCGGCGCCGGCGCCGGACCGGGAAATCGAGTCCTGGCTGGGCGAACTGCGCGGATCCGCCAGCTCGCCGACTCCCCCGGCTCCCCCGCAGTCCTCGGCCGAACCCACCGGGGCCATCACACCTCCGGAGGACGCCACCACGGCCATCCCCACCCAGCGCGAGCAGAAGGGCACCGACGAGGTTCCGCCGTCGGTCAGCGCCGAGGAGACCCGGGCCATTCCGGTCAGCAGGCCCGAGCAGGGCGACTCCGAGGTGGCCACCGAGAAGCTGAACTCCCGCGGCAAGAAGGAGGGCGAGGACCGCCCCCGTCGCGGCGGCGGTGGCGGCGTCAGCGCCGCGGAGCTGCTGCGCCGCGAGGGCCGTCTCTGACGTCGTTCCACCCAAAGACCTCGTTCCGCCCAAAGACTTCGTTCCGCCCAAACCGACAAACGGGCGCGAAAGGGCCAGTGGTTCGCGACATTTCGTCGACCTCGGCGACTAGTCGTGCTTGCGCTTCGGGGGCACGACGTCCGGTTCGGCATTGATGACGACGCCGTCGTCCAGCGCCTCGAGTTCGGCGGCCTCCTCGGCCGGGTTGTCGGCCACCAGCACCCGGATCGCGCTGTTGAGGAAGGCCACCAGCGGCACCGCCAACAGTGCCCCGACGATGCCCGCCAGCACGCCGCCGGTCGAGATCGCCAGCACGATCGCCAGTGGGTGGATCGACACCGCGCGACCCATCACCAGCGGTTGCAGGATGTGGGCCTCGAGCTGCTGCACGGCGATGATCAGGCCGAGCGTGATGAGGGCGTAGACGAGCCCCTTGGCCAGCAGAGCCACCACCACGGCGAGGAATCCGGTGATGACGGCACCGACCAGCGGGATAAAGGCGCCCAGAAACACCAGCGAGGCGAGCGGTAGCGCCAGGGGGATCCCCATGATCGCCAGACCCGTACCGATACCCACCGCATCCACGAGCGCCACCAGGAAGGTTGCTCGCACGTAGCCGATCAGCGATCCGAAGCCGGCGCGCCCGGCGTCACGCACCCGCTCCCGGGTGGCCGACGGGACGATCGCGGTGACGAAGCTGTAGATGTTGCGGCCGCCGTGCAACAAGAAGATCAGCGTGAAGAACACCAGCAGTGCGCCGGTGATGATCTCGGTGAGCGTGGCTGCGGTCGACAGTGCGCCGGTGGTCAGCTTCTCCTGGTTGTCGCGCAGCGCCTTGATCGCGGTGTTGCCGGCGTTGTCGATCTGCTCGCGGCTCAGGTGCGCCGGCCCCTGGACGAGCCACTGGCGCAGACTGTCGATACTGTGCGTGACCTGTTCCACCAGACCCGGCAGGCCCGAAACAAACTGGCTGACAACGAAAGTCATGATCCCGCCGAACAACGCGAAGCCGGCGAGCAACACCAGGGCCACCGCACCACCGCGCGGTGCGCCACGCCGGTCCAGCCAGTCGACGGCGGGCAGCAGCAAGGCCGCGAGCATGGTCGCCAGCGCCACCGGGACCACGATGACCTGGAGCCGTTCCACAATCAGCAACAGCGCCACGATCGCCGTCGCGAGCACCAGGAGGCGCCATGACCACGCTGCCGCTTTGCGGACGAAGGGATCAACCGATTCGTCGTCCGAAGTTCGGGTCGCCGGCATGCGGCCCAGCGTAACCGGCACCGACGGGCATCCGTGCCGAACACCGTGGATACCGGCCTGCACCGTTACCCTGAACTGCGTGTCCCACGACGCGCCGGTCCACACCGCCCGCGAGGAACACGACCCCCCGGCACACGGGAAGTACTGGTGGGTCCGCTGGGCGGTGCTGGCGGTCGCGCTGATTGTGCTGGTCGTCGAGGCCAGCCTGGTGTGGGATCAGCTGGCCAAAGCCTGGAAGAGCCTGATCACCGCGAACGCGTGGTGGGTGCTGGCCGCGATCGCCGCGGCCATGCTGTCGATGCACAGCTTCGCCCAGATCCAGCGCACGCTGCTGCGGTCGGCCGGGGTCATCGTCCACCAGTGGCGCTCCGAAGCCGCGTTCTACGCCGGTAATGCGCTCAGCACCACCATTCCGGGTGGTCCGGTGCTCTCGGCCACTTTCGTCTACCGGCAGCAGCGACTCTGGGGCGCCTCCCCGGTGGTCGCGTCCTGGCAGCTGGTGATGTCGGGGGCGCTGCAGGTCGTCGGTCTGGCGCTGCTGGGTCTCGGCGGCGCATTCCTGTTGGGCGCCAAGAACAATCCGTTCTCGCTGCTGTTCACCCTCGGCGGGTTCATCGCGCTGCTGCTACTCGCCCAGGCGGTGGCGAGCCGCCCAGAACTGATCGACGGCATCGGCATCAAAGTGCTGGGCTGGGTCAACTCCGTGCGCGGCAAGCCCGCCGACACCGGCCTACAGAAGTGGCGCGAAACCCTCAACCAACTGGAATCGGTCAGCCTGAGTCGCCGGACCCTCGGGGTCGCGTTCAGCTGGTCGTTCTTCAACTGGATCTGCGACGTGGCGTGCCTGGCCTTCGCCGCCTACGCCGCCGGCGGCAAGCCGTCGCTGGCCGGCCTGACCGTCGCCTACGCGGCCGCCCGCGCCGTCGGGTCGATCCCGCTGATGCCCGGTGGGCTGCTGGTGGTGGAGGCCGTGCTGGTTCCCGGTCTGGTGTCCAGCGGGATGGCGCTCTCTGCCGCGATCTCGGCGATGCTGATCTACCGCCTGGCGAGCTGGATCTTCATCTCGTCCATCGGCTGGGTGGTGTTCTTCTTCATGTTCCGCACCGAGGGCGCGCTCGACCCCGACGACGTCGCCAACGAGGCGGCCGCGGCCGAACGGGAGCAGGCCGTCGAGGCACTCGAGGATCCGGCCAACACGGCGCTGCAGGGCCCGCTGCCGCCGCCGTGCCCTCACTCGGACGACGACGCCGCCGGCTGACTGTGCTTGGATCCGAGGATGGCAGCTCGTACCGACACCCGGCCTGCGGCGCTCGCGCTGGCCGGTGACATCGTCTGCGTGGTGGTGTTCTGCGCGATCGGTCGCCGCAGCCACGCGGAGGGACTGACGCTCGACGGACTCGCCGAGACCGCGTGGCCGTTCTTGTCCGGCACCCTGATCGGCTGGGTGCTCTCCCGAGGCTGGCGAGCCCCGACCGCGATCGCGCCCACCGGGGTCACCGTCTGGCTGGCTACGGTCGTCGTCGGAATGTTGTTGCGCAAGGCCAGTTCTCAGGGAGTCGCGGCCAGCTTCATCATCGTCGCGTCGGTGGTGACCGCACTGTTGCTACTGAGCTGGCGGGGGCTGGCCGTGCTGGCGCGCAAGCGCAACGGCTAGGGCTGCTGCCGCGTCAGGGCGACGGGCTCCGGGGCGGTCGACACCGCCAGGACGGCACGCAACCCACCCAGCGGACCGTCGGAGAGCTCGATGCCACCGCCGTGCAGGGCCGCCTGCTGCGCCACCAGCGCCAGACCCAGACCTGAGCCGCCCGCTGTGGCGGTACTACCACGCGCGAAGCGCCCCAACACTTTTCGGTGTTCCTCGGCCGGCAAACCACGGCCGTTGTCGTCGACGGTGATGAACAACCACGGTTCCTGACGGTGTGCCCGCAGCACGATGCGGCTGGCCTCGCCGTGGGTGACCGCATTGCGCACCAGGTTGTCCACCGCCAGCCGCAAACCGGCCGGCCAGCCCCACACAGTGCCGGCCTCGTCGGCCTCGACGATGATCTCGACCGCACCGGAGCGGACGTTCTCGCGGGCCACCCGGTCGAGCATCTCGGCGACGTCGATCTGCTCCCGGTCCTCGTTGCGAGCCAGCTGCCCGGACGCCAATTGCCCCAGTGCGGTGATGATCGCCTCGACGCGGCGCTGCGCCCGGGCCAGGTCACCCACCACCTCGGCGCGCTCCTCGGCCGGCAGATCGTGGATGCGCAGGGTGTCCAGATCCGCCCGCATCGCGGTCAGCGGCGTACGCAGTTCATGCGCGGCGTTGGCCGCGAAATCCTGGGCGGCCTGCAGCGAATTCGTCGTCGCCAGTTGGGCTTCCGCCAGCCGGTGCAGCATGGCGACCATGGCCTCCGACAGGTCCTCGGCTTCCCTGGCGCCGTGCACCGGATCCATCTGGTCACTGCCCTTGCCCAGCCGTCTGGTCTGTTCGGTGAGCCGCAGCAGCGGCCGGATAGCCGGCCCCGCCAGCATCCAGCCCAAGCTGGCGGCCACCAGCACGGCCAGCGCGCCGATAAATCCGTACAGCGGAATTCGGGCGCGGCTCAACAAGATACTGTCCGCGCGGATACCCACCGAGACCAGGATGCCGCCGCCCTGTTCGACAGTCACCGTGCGCACCCGGTAGTCGACGCCGTTGACCGTGACCGTTGCCGTTCCCGGCGGCAGCGGGGGCAGCTGGAATCCGCGCTGGAAAACCACCTGGCCGGTGGACCGCGACCGCCCGGTGTTGAGCACCCCGTGGCCGGGGTCCTGCAACTCCTCGGGATACATGCTGGCCTCGACGATCGAGTCCAGCCGCCGATCCAGTTGCGCCTCATCGTTGTTCGCCAGCACCACCGACGTCACCGCCGCGAGCAGGGCCACCACGATGGCGGCGGCCAAGGCCGCGGCCAGGGCGACCCGGACGCGGAGAGAAAGGCTACGGCCCAGCCAAGTCACAGGGGGCTCAGGGCTCCGACCGGAGCACGTACCCGATTCCGCGCACGGTGTGGATCACGCGCGGCACACCCTCGCGTTCCAGTTTCCGGCGCAGATAGCTGATGAACACGTCGGCCACGTTCGTGTCGACGTCAAAGTCGTAGCCCCACACCAACTCCAGGAGTCGCTGGCGGGACAGCACCACACCGGAATTCTCGGCCAGCACGGCCAGCAGGTCGAACTCACGCTTGGTCAGCTCGATCCGGTCGCCGTTCACGAAGACCAGCCGCCGAGCGGTGTCGATCGTGAGCGGCCCGATAGTCACCGCGTCGGAGCCCTCACTGGAATTGGCCGCGCGCCGCAGCAGCGCGTGCAGCCGCGCCACCAGCTCGCCCAGATCGAAGGGCTTCGTCAGATAGTCGTCGGCCCCGGCTTCCAGACCGGCGATGCGGTCGTTGACCGTGTCTCGCGCCGACAGCACGCAGATCGGAATGTCATTGCCCAGCGCGCGCAGCGCGGTCACCACCGCCACGCCGTCGAGCTCAGGCATCTGGACGTCGAGCACCAGCGCGTCGTGGCTCTCGTTCGCCAACAGCCGCAACGCTTCCTTGCCAGTCGCCGCGACCCGGACGTCGAATCCCGAATGCCGCAAACCGCGTGCGACCGAAGTCCGGACATCCGGGTCGTCATCGACCATCAGGACGGTGCGGCCGGCGCCTTCCTGCGCGGGCTGCTGTCCTACCCGCACCGTGGCTTAGGAGACAGGTGCGGCGGGACTGGTACCGCAGCGGTTCTTCAGATCGACCAGCGGCTGGCGAATGCCCTGCAGGTCGGCCTTCACCGAGGGGTTGTAGTCCAGATACTGCTTCACCTGGGTCCGGATGGTGTCGCGCGGTGCACCCTCCAGGCCGGTGAAGAACGCGTTGACGTCCGGATGCGTGAACAGGTAGGCCGACGTCGCGGCGGACACACCTGCCGCGACCCCGGCGAGGTCGGCAGCGGTGCAGTTCGGCGGCGGATCGGCCAGTGCGGATGGTGCCGCGCCAACCAGGATCGCGCCGGCGACCGCGCCCGTGCCGATCACTCCGACGACCGCGCGACGGGCAAGACGGGCATTTACCAACATGCTCGGACTCCTTAGCGTGGGGAGAAGCCGTGCCAGTAACGGCTACTGACAGGAGAAAGCTAAGCAGAATTGCTGCAGACTTTCGCGCCTTGAGCTTAACCAATCGTGAGAATGTTCCGACGCAGCTGGTCAGGCCCCTTTCTCGAGGGCTTCGACGTCGCGTCGGTCAGCGCGTACTGATCGTGGCCGGCCCTGGTAACGGGCCTGCGACCAGCGGGATTTGGGTGCCTGCGACCTGCTGCGCGCCCGTCGCGCCGGCGAGCGCACCTGCCGCGGTTCCCGGCAGCCCGCCGGCCTGCGCCGACTGCAGCACGCCGAGCAGCTGCGGCAGGCTCACCGGCAACTTGCATTGGGTGGACAGACTCGTCAGTGGCTGCTGGATGGTCTGGAGATCCTTGGCCGCGTCGGGATTGGCGTCGAAATACGTCTTCAACGACGCCAAGGTTTGCGGGCCGGCCTGCTGCTGGGAGATCGTCGTCAGCGCCTGGTTGGTCTGTGGGTGGCTGTCCAGGTAGGTCCCGGTGTTGGTGGCCACCGTGCCGACGGTCTTGGCGATCGAGCCGGCGGCGCAGGGATCCGTGGCGGCGGTCGCCGGCGACGACGACAGCGCAAACGCGGCAGCCCCGCCGGCGGCCGTGGCGGCGAGCACTGCGCACAAGCCGCGGCGTATGCCCGCGATCGTCGAGATGGTGGACGCGGACATTTCGGACTCCTCGGGTTCGCTGACAACGAGCCGCACCGCAGCGCGGCTGCGGCCCGGCTAATTCCCCGACCCGGATACATGGCCAGAGCACATCCTGCCATCGGCCGCGGCGGGCCTCCACTTCAGCGTCGGTAACAAGGACCTGCTCAACAGGTCTCAATCCAGCTAAGACCGCCGATCACGGCAGGTCACCGCACAGCTATCTGCGGTACGCTCGCTCCCAAATAGCGCGGGGAGAATGCGGGGAGATCGACATCCAGCAGTTCATGATGCGCCTCAGCAGCAACCTGCGCAGATTCCGCTGGCTGGTGTTCTCCTGCTGGTTGCTGGCCCTCGTGCCGGCCGTCTATCTGGCCCTCACCCAGTCCAACCATCTCACCGGTGGCGGCTTCGACGTGGCCGGCTCGCAGTCGCTGAATGTGCAGTATCAACTGGAAGATCACTTCCCGGAGCAGGGCGCCTCCCCGCTGGCTCTGGTCGCGGCACCCCGCGCCGACGCCAGCTACGACGACATGAACGCCGCCGTCGCCCAGTTGGAGCAGGTGGCAAAGCAGACCCCCAGCGTCGTGGTGGTGCCCAACCCCGCCCAGCCGGCGCCCGCCCCGGACAAGCCCTACGTGGTGTCGCTGCGGCTGGACTTTCACAACACCGGCGCGGTGGACGTCGCACGTCAGTTGCGCCAGAAGGTCGGCATCACCGGTGACCAGCCCGGCCAGATCCGGGACGGGCGGGTCAAGCTCTACGTCATCGGCCAGGGCGCCCTCGGCGCCGCCGCCCAGACCAGCACCAAGCACGACATCGCCGAAGCCGAGCGCTGGAACCTGCCGATCGTCCTGATTGTGCTGCTCGCGGTGTTCGGCTCGCTGGCGGCCGCCGCGGTCCCGCTGGTGCTGGCGCTGTGCACCGTCGTGGTGACGATGGGCGTGGTCTACCTGTTGTCGACCGTCACGACCATGTCGGTATTCGTCACGTCGACGGTGTCGATGTTCGGTATCGCACTGGCCGTTGACTATTCGCTGTTCATCCTCATGCGTTTCCGGGAAGAACTGCGCGCCGGACGCGACCCGAAGCAGGCGGCCGACGCGGCCATGGCAACGTCGGGCCTGGCGGTGGTGTTGTCAGGTCTGACCGTCATCGCCTCGCTGACGGGCATCTACCTGATCAACACCCCGGTGCTGCGTTCGATGGCCACCGGCGCCATCCTCGCTGTCGCCATCGCGGTACTGACGTCGACCACATTGACCCCGGCCGTGCTGGCCACGTTCGGGCGACCGGTCGCCAAACGTTCCCCACTGCTGCAATGGTCGAGGCGCGTGGAGGCCACCCAGTCGCGGTTCTGGACCCGCTGGGTCGGCGAGGTCATGCGCAGGCCCTGGCTGTCGGCGCTGGCGGCGACGCTGGTCTTGTTGTTGATGGCCGCACCCGCATTCTCGATGGTGCTGGGCAACAGCATGCAGCGGCAGTTCAAGTCGTCCCACGAGATCCGCGGCGGAGTGGCCGCGGCCGCCGAAGCGTTGGGACCCGGCGCACTGGGCCCGGTCAGGGTGCTGGTCACGTTCCCGGGCGGCGGCGCATCCGATCCCAAGAACTCCGCCGGGCTCGAAGCGATCAGCACCGAGATGTCGAAGGCGCCCGACGTCGTCTCGGTCTCCAAGCCGGCGTTCGCCGATAACAACGGCAGCGCACTGCTCTCCGCGGTGCTCTCGGTTGACCCCGAGGACATCGGCGCACGCAACGCCATCGACTGGATGCGATCGCACCTGCCCAGGCTGCCCGCGGCGTCCGGCGTGCAGGTCGACGTCGGTGGTCCCACGGCGTTGATCAAAGACTTCGACGACCGGGTGTCGCAGACCCAGCCGCTGGTGTTCGTATTCGTCGCGCTGATCGCGTTCGTCATGCTGCTGATCTCGGTGCGGTCGGTGTTTCTGGCGTTCAAGGGCGTGTTGATGACGGTGCTGTCTGTCGCCGCCGCGTACGGCAGCCTGGTGATGGTGTTCCAGTGGGGCTGGCTGGAGGGGCTGGGCTTCGAGAAGATCACCTCGATCGACAGCACGATCCCGCCGCTGGTGCTGGCGATGACGTTCGGCCTGTCGATGGACTACGAGATCTTCCTGCTCACTCGTATCCGGGAGCGCTACCTGCAGGCGGGCGACACCCGCGACGCCGTCGCCTACGGGGTGGCCACCAGCGCGCGCACGATCACCAGCGCCGCGCTGATCATGATCGCGGTATTCACCGGATTCGCGTTCGCCGGCATGCCGCTGGTCGCCGAGCTCGGGGTGGCCTGCGCGGTGGCGATCGCGGTGGACGCCACCATCGTCCGGCTGGTCCTGGTGCCCGCCCTGATGGCGATGTTCGACCAATGGAACTGGTGGCTGCCCGCCTGGCTGGCCCGGATCCTGCCGTCGGTCGACTTCGAGAAGCCGCTGCCCAAGGTCGACCTCGGCGACCTCGTCGTCATCCCCGACGACATCTCCGCACTGGTGCCGCCGACCGCGGATCTGAAGATGGTGGTCAAGGGGGCGGCCCGGCTGAAGAACCTGGCGCCCGACGCGGTCAGTGTGGCCGACCCGCTGGCGTTCAGCGGCTGCAACGACCTCGCCGGCAAGGTGAAGGGCAGCGACGACGCCAGCGCTCCGCATCCTGTCCGCGTCGGACCTGTCCGGGTCGGGGTGAGCACCACCGCGACCGTCAAGCTGATCCGCGGCTACCGCAACGGCAGGACGGTGCCCCGGCCCGTGCACCCGGTGACGATGTGGCGGGGCCGGCTGGCGATCGCGCTGGACGCCCTGGAAACCGGGGCCGACATCACTGACCCGACGGTCGAGCGGCTCAGCCCGGTGGAGACCACCAACGTCCAGCTGCCCACCGGTGACCGGCTGCAGATCCCGACCTGCGCCGAGACCCTGCGCATGCAGGCTTATCTGATCATGTGCCGCAACAGCCGGGCGGACTTCGCCGAGTTCGCCGATCTGGTCACTGTGATGGATACCGAGGCCGCTGCGGTGGTACTCGCGAGTATGGACCGGTATTACTGTTCTGGACAATCTAAGCGACAATGGGTGACAACCCAGTTGGTACGTCGGCTCGCCGATCCCAACCCCTCCGCCGTCGGCGACGACGAGCGGTGGGCAGGACCGCAAGGGGCAGCCGAATGGGAGCGGATCAGGCAGCGTTGCCTTTCGGTGGCGGTGGCGATCCTGGAGGAGGCGAGGTGACGGTGGCTGCGGATCGCGATGCCGCGCAGTCCTTCGCCGACGGCCGTCCCGTCGAGTTCTGGCCTACTGCTTTGATTCGCGAGGCGCTGGAAACCGGTGACATCACGGTCTGGCAGCGCATCGTGGTGGCCATCAAACGGGACCCGTACGGCCGCACCGCCCGCCAAGTCGAGGAAGTGCTCGAACATTCGCAGCCCTACGGCATCTCCAAAGCTCTCTCGGAGGTGCTGACCCGGGCGCGCGGTCACCTCGAGGCCAACGAGCGGGCCGAGGCGGCTCGCCACGTGCGACTGCTGCTCGACAGGTCCGGCCTGGCCATTCCAGAATTCGCCTCCCGCATCGGCGTCGCCCAGGCAGATCTGGCCGCCTATCTGGACGCGACGCTCAGCCCGCCCGCCTCGCTGATGATCCGCATGCGAAGGCTGTCCGACCGGTTCGCCAAAATGCGCGCCGAGCGCGCGTCCGGCCGAGAATAGCGCCGTGGGCTCCCTGGATTCGGTTGAGCTGCAACAGATTCTGCGTGACACCCGCACCGTCGCGGTGGTGGGCGTTTCCGACAATCCGGTTCGGCCCAGCAACGAGGTCTACCGGTACTTGGCTCGGTACAGCCACTACGAGCTGTACCCGATTAACCCGAACATCAGCGAGCTCGACGGGAAACGGGTCTACCCGTCACTGGCCGACCTGCCGGTGGTGCCGGACATGGTCGACGTGTTCCGCCGGTACGACGACCTGCCTGCGGTGCTCGCCGACACGCTCGCCCTAGACCCGCTCCCCAAATACCTTTGGCTGCAACAGGGTTTGTGGCACGACGAAGTCGGCGCGCAAGCACAGGCCGCCGGTTTACGCGTCGTGATGGACCGGTGTCTGAAGGTGGACTACGCCCAGCTCATCGGGCGTTGATCGGCGAGATATCGAGCACCACCCACCGGTCGTCCTGCTTGGCCAGCGCCACTCGCAGCGCCAGCACAGCCGAGCTCGGCTGTTGACCGGGCTGGTTCTGGGTTCCCCGCATCACCACCGCGACACTGGCCGCCGCCGGCCCCAATGCCTCCAGACCCGCCGAGATCGTCTGCGCCGAGGCAGAGATGTTCTTCTTGGCCAGATCTGAAGTGGCTTTGCCGAATTCACCCTTGTACGCGTCGGCGCGGTCGGGTGCCATGAAGGATGCGGCCCGGTCGATCGACGAGGTGGGGGCGGCCGGGCTGAAGGTGGCGGTGGCCTCGGAGACAGCAGTGGCGATGCGCACCACCTCGGCGGAGTCGTGAGTGAAGTCCTGATCGGGCAGCGTCCACCGGGTGTAGCCGACAACCACCGCCGCCGCCAGCGCCAGGGTAGCCAGCCCGACGACCGCCAGGCGCAGCCCCGGGCTTTCGTCGTCGGTGCCCATGGTCACCGAATCCCGCCGGTACAGAACGAAATTGACGACGACACCCTCAACGATGAGCAGGCACAACACCGAGCACACCGAGACCCACCACAGAGGCCAGCCCAGCACCACACCGATGGCCAGCAACGCCCCGACTGCGGCGACCGGCGCGGCGACGTCGAAGGCGAGCACGCGGGCCAGGTTCCTCATCGCAGTGACTCGAGCCGCGAGATCATCAGCTTGCCGTCTACCTCGGAGACCCCGAGGCGCAGGTTCCAGCGCACGGTGGCCGGCTTGTCGCCGGAATTCTCACTGACCGAGGTGGCGACGACCAGCACGGTGTCGGTGCGTTCGGCCAGTTCCGGGGGCAGGGCGGCGGGCGCGGCCGGACGCTGGCCCTGCTGCGCGTCGAGGTCGTGATGAACAGTTTCGAAGGACACCGAATCGATCTGTCCGGTGGTGCGCGCCTTCAGTGTCCTGACCACTTCGCGGTAGGGCGTGATGGCGCCTTCGAAATCGGAGTTGAGCTGGCCGACGGTGCCGTCGTGCAGCTTCTGCAGGCTCGCGTCGACGTTGTCGACGTTCATGTTGATCAGCACCTCGGTCCAGTCCGCGGCGGCGGCCATCACCCGGGTCTGGTAGGCGCGCTCGTCGGTGGCGTTGTGATGGGCCGACCAGATCAGCGCGCCGAGCGCGATCGCGATCACAGCCACCAGGCCCAGGACCGCGGAGGCGACACCGTAGCCGGAGAACACGCCGTGGTGCGCCTCGTCGTGGTCCTGGTCAGACAACGACGTCTGTTCGGCCTCGGGCATGAGGCGAGGCTACCGGGCCACTCACGGGCCAGACGCCGCGGTCTGACCTCTGGTAAGGATGGTTGGGTGACGGTAGAAACACTGCGCTCGGGTCTCGACTTGTCCTACGTCGAGGCCGAGGTACGCCCGCAAGACGACCTGTTCGGCCACGTCAATGGACGCTGGCTCGCCGAATACACCATTCCCGGTGACCGGGCCACCGACGGAGCGTTCCGCACGCTGTACGACCGGGCCGAGGAACAGGTGCGGGAGCTGATCACGCAGGCCGCCGGCGGGCGGGAGCGCAGCGACTCGGGGGGCGACAGAGGTGAGCCCGGCACGGACGCTCAGCGCATCGGCGACCTCTATGCCAGCTTCCTCGACGAGGAGGCCGTCGAGCGCCGCGGCGTGCAGCCCCTGCGCGACGAGCTGGCCCGCATCGACGCCGCGACCGACCCGGCCGCGCTGGCCGCCGTGATCGGTGCCCTGCAGCGCACCGGCGTCGGCGGTGGCGTCGGGCTCTACGTCGACACCGACTCGAAGAACTCGGCGCGCTACCTGGTGCACGTCTCGCAGTCCGGGCTGGGCCTGCCCGACGAGTCGTACTACCGCGACGAGCAGCACGCCGCCATTCTGGCCGCCTACCCGGCGCACATCGCCGCCATGTTCGCCCTCGTCCTGGGCGGGACAGCCGACGAGCACACCGAGCGGGCCGCGCGGATCGTGGCGTTGGAGACCAAACTGGCTGCCGCGCACTGGGATGTGGTCAAGCGCCGCGACGCCGACCTGACCTACAACCTGCGCAGGTTGACCGATCTTCCGGCCGAGGCACCCGGCTTCGACTGGATGGGCTGGGTCAGCGGGCTGGGCACCTCGCCAGACGCTGTCGCCGAACTGGTTGTGCGCCAACCTGATTACCTGACAGCATTCGCAGAGCTGTGGTCGAGCCACGAGTTCGCCGACTGGCAGGATTGGGCGCGTTGGCGGCTGATCAACGCCCGGGCCGCCTATCTGAACGACGCGGTGGTCGCGGCGAACTTCGACTTCTACGGCCGCACCCTGTCGGGCACCGAGCAGATCCGCGACCGCTGGAAGCGGGCGGTGTCGCTGGTCGAAGGTCTGATGGGCGACGCGGTCGGGCGGCTGTATGTCGAACGCCATTTTCCGCCGGATGCCAAGGCCCGCATGGACGTTCTGGTCGACAACCTGCGTGAGGCCTACCGGGTCAGCATCAACGACCTGGAGTGGATGACACCGGCCACTCGCCAGCGCGCCCTGGCCAAATTGGACAAGTTCACCCCCAAGATCGGCTATCCGGCCAAATGGCGAGACTACTCCACGCTGGTGATCGATCCAAACGATTTGTACGGCAACATTATTCGAGGCGCTGAAGTCTCTCATGACCGGGAGCTGGCCAAGTTGGGCGGCCCGGTCGATCGCGACGAATGGTTCATGACCCCGCAGACGGTCAACGCGTACTACAACCCGGGCATGAATGAGATCGTTTTCCCCGCGGCGATTCTGCAGCCGCCGTTCTTCGATGCCGAGGCCGACGACGCCGCGAACTACGGCGGGATCGGCGCGGTGATCGGCCATGAGATCGGGCACGGATTCGACGACCAGGGCGCCAAATACGACGGCGACGGCAACCTGGTCGACTGGTGGACCGACGAGGATCGCGCCGAGTTCGGCGCGCGAACCAAGGCACTCATCGAGCAGTACGAGACGTTCGTGCCCCGCGGGCTCGAACCGTCCCATCACGTCAACGGGGCGTTCACCGTCGGCGAGAACATCGGCGACCTGGGCGGGTTGTCGATCGCACTGCTCGCCTACGAGCTGTCGCTGGAGGGCAAGCCGGCGCCGGTGATCGACGGGCTGACCGGCCAGCAGCGTGTGTTCTTCGGATGGGCCCAGGTGTGGCGGACGAAATCTCGTGAGGCCGAGGCTATTCGACGACTGGCGACCGACCCGCACTCGCCACCGGAGTTTCGCTGCAACGGCGTGATCCGCAATATGGACGCGTTCTACGACGCGTTCGAGGTCAGCGCCGACGACGAACTGTATCTGGAACCAGAGCGCCGCGTCCGGATCTGGAGCTGAGCGTGGACGCCTGGGATGCCATCCGGGCCCGGCGTAACGTTCGCAGTTACACCCCGACCCCGGTGCCTGAGGACGACCTCGACCTGATCCTCGAAGCCGGCTGGCGGTCCCCGTCGGCGCGCAACAACCAGCACTGGGATTTCGTGCTCGTCACCGATCACTCTCAGCTGCAGGAACTTTCGACGGTATGGGTGGGCGCCGGCCACATCGCCGGCGCCCAGGCCGCGATCGCACTGGTGATTCCCGAGCCGCCCGACGAGCGCACCAAACTGCTCGACCAGTACGACCTGGGCCAGGCCACGATGGCCATGGCGATCGCGGCGACGGACCTGGGCATCGGCACCGGCCACTCAGCAGTCGGCGATCAGGACAAGGCCCGGGCAATCCTCGGCGTTCCCAGCGGCTACCTCGTGGCCTATCTACTCGGCCTCGGCTACCCGGCCGACCGTCCACTCACCCCGATCCGCAAACCGAACCGGCGTCCGTTCGACGAGGTGGTCCACCGCGGCCGGTGGTAGGTCGGCCTACTCAGGCCGGCGAATCCGTGGCGCCAGGTGTCTTGATCTGAGCGGCCAGCCAGGGCAGCGCATCAGAGAGCGCGCGCTCGGCGAACTGCCAGGTGTGGAAGCTGATGATCCGGTGCACCGTGCAGGAGATTCCGACCGTCTTGGCCGTCGCGCACAGATCGTCGGCCGCTCCGGCCTCGTCGGAATCGTGGAACTCGTCGTGCCCGCCGAACCCTAACGGCGCATCGGATTGCGGCCGTTTCGCACCGCCGGTGCCGTAGGGCGATGTGGTGTTGGTGGGTGTGACGGTGTCCTCGAACCAGCCGGCGACACCCTGATACGGCCCGTGCTTGAGCATCACCGTCCGCGGGTCGAACTGGTCCCACGCCGCGGCGTCGCCGCCGTAGAGCCGGCTGATCGTCTGCTCTTTGGTCCCGGCTGTCGGCCCGTGGTCACCGGCGATGTCCTCGAAGGTGCTGAACAGCTCGGGATGCATGACAGTCAGGTCGATCGCGCAGGTGCCCCCCATCGACCAGCCGACCACCGCCCAGTTGGCCGCCTGATCGGAGGCGTTGAATTGGTCGACGACATAAGGCCGAACGTCCTTGGTCAGATGGTCGGCGGAGTTCCCGCGGGGACCGTTGACGCATTCGGTGTCGTTGTTGAAGCTGCCCCCGGTGTCGACGAACACGAAGATCGGCGCCATGCCGCCGTGGCTCTGGGCGTAGCCGTCGATGATGGGCATCGCGTTGCCGCTGCGCATCCAGTCCGCGGGGGTGTTGAACTCGCCGGCGATCATCATGATGACCGGCAGCTTCGGCGGGGTGGGTCCGGCGAACCAGGCGGGCGGCAGGTAAACGTACTCGCTGCGGTGTTTGAAACCGCTCGCGTCCTTCGGGATGTCGACCTCGACCAGCTTCCCGTTGGTCTGCACGGTGTTACGCAGCCCGGGCAGATCGGCGGCATCGATCTGATTCGGTAGCGGGCCTGCGGTCAGCGATCCCCACGCTGCCTGCACACTCGGGTAATAGCCGACCCACCTGTTGAGGGCGACCAGCGCGGTCAACAGTGTCAACGGAATCGCTAGCAGCGCGACACCTCGTCGCCACCAAGAGTTCCCCCGCCAGCCCAGCACGGCCACCGCGACCCCGGCCCCGAAAACCGCGGTCCACACCCACAAGTAGAAGGGCGGCGGGTCAGAGGCGAGGCCTTCGGAGTTGAGGTAGGTCCGCGCGGCGAGCGCGGCGAGCACGCCGACGACTACACAGACCGGCAGCCACACCAGCCACCAGCGCCGGGTCCTGCGCCAGCCGATGGCGACGAGTAATACGACGACAGCGACGATTTCGATGGTCAGCGGCAGCCAGCCGCCGAGCAGCGAGACACCGTGTGCGTACTGGTGGAAGTCGGGGGCGGGCAGCTGCGGCAGCGGTGTCGGTTCAGCCGGCGACGGTGCAGGCGATGGAGATGGCGGCACGGACCCCATTGTGGAGGCCGTTGCTGTGCTTAACCTTTGAGCGCTGACCTGGCGGACCGGCGGTCAGGCGAGTTGCCACTGCCAGTCGTCGGCGCCGTCGGGCTTGTTGTAGGTGCCGACAGAATTCTTCACGATGATCGGATCACCGCTGCCGAAGTTGTCGTAGAACCACTGCGCATTCGCCTGGCTGAGGTTGATGCAGCCATGGCTCACGTTGCGCTTGCCCTGGTCTCCCACCGACCATGGCGCGCTGTGGACGAAGTTGCCCTGGTTGTCGATTCGCACAGCGAGCTTGACGTGAACCTTGTAACCGTCCGGCGATGTATTCGGCACTCCATAGGTGGCCGAGTCCATCACGATGTCGGGGAACTTTTCGAGCACGTAGTAGGTGCCGTTGGGGGTGTCGTGACCCGGCTTGCCCATCGACATCGGGAACGTCTGCTCGAGCTTGCCGTTGCGGGTGATCGTCATCTGGTGGGTGGCGTTGTCGGCCGTGGCCACCAGGGCGTCTCCGACGCGGAAGCTGGACCTCGCGCCGCTGGCGTCGATGTTGACGACGGTGCCGGCCGGCCAGAAGTTGTAGGGCCGCCACCGCACTTCGGTATTGGTCAACCAGTAGAACGCGCCGGGAACCGGCGGCACCGACGAGATGTGGATCGACTGCTCTGCCAACGGGCGGTTGGCGATCGGGCGGGCGAAGTCGATGATGATCGGCTTGGCCACCCCGACCATCGAGCCGTTGACGGGGTTGAACGTCGGCGGCGCAAACACCGGATCTCCGGTGTACGGCAGCGGGTTCTGGCCCTTAACCGGGCCGGCTGCGGCCACGGCGGCCTGCTGAGCGGCCAGCGGGTCGGCGGCCGGCAGCGGTGGCGGTGGCGGCGCGAACGGATCGGGTGCCGGCGCGGCGGCGATCGGGTCGACGGCGGGCGGAATCCCCGGGTCGGGTGGCGGCACCTGGGCCGGCGGCACATCGACGATCCCTGGGTCGGCGGGCGATTGGTCAGGGTCGGCCAGCGCCGATCCGCTGCCGAGACTGATTCCGGCGGCCACTCCGACCACGCATAACGTGGCGGCGATCGCCCCCTTCACTCGCAGCGCCATAACCTGAACTCCCTCGATTTCCTAGGACCCAGTGTGGCACAGCACCCTGGGGTTACTCCCAGACGTGATTAGCCAGCGAACCCGACCTTGGACCCTGTCAACGTCCTGAACTGTGCAGATAGTCGCCGCAAAGGTGGCAAGCGTTACTTTTCGCTGGTAGCCGGGGCAAGAGCGAACAGCCCGCGGCTGAACACCACGCACACCAGGGCGGCCAGCATCAACGCCGCGGACGCGCTGATCATGGCTCCCACCCCGGCCCGCTGGTAGAGCAGGCCGCCGGTCAGGGATCCGGCCATGATGCCGACCTGGAAAGCAGCCACATACAGCCCGGATGCGCCGTCAGGGTCGTTCGGCGAGTGCCGCATGGCGGCGGCCTGCAGCATCGGCGGCATCGCGTTGGCCGTCGCTCCCCACAGCACGATGGCCACCACCCCGGCCAGTGCTGCGACGAAGGTGTGCCAGTCGGCAAAACCCAGCGCAGCCAGGCCCGCGAAGGCCAGCGACGACCCGGCCAGGCACCCGACGACGGCGGCCTTCGGACGACGGTCCCCCGGCCGGGCCAGCAGCGCCATACCGGTCAACCCGGCCACGCCGTAGGCGGCGAGCAGCCACGCCTGATGGGCCCCGTGCACGCCGACCACGTCCCGGATGATGACCACGATGAAGGTGTAAGAGATGAAATGCGCGGTAACGCCCACCAGCGTCAACGCGCACAGCACCACCAGCGGCCGGTTGCGGTGGTGACCACCGCGCGGGGGCCGCTCGCCGGTGACCGCGTCGCCCACCGCCATCACGGGTAGCGCGAACCGCGCGGCGACCAGCACCACCAACGAGGCGATCGTGATGGCCCCGACAGCCGGCCGCCAACCCCACAGGTCGCTCATCGCCGCGGTCAGCGGACTGCCGACGACAAGAGCCAACCCGGTGCCGACGTAGACGGCCATGGTCGCCCGGCTGGCGTGACTCGGTGGCACCAGGCGCGCACCGATCGGGGCGATCACCGACCACATCAGCCCGTGGGTGAGCGCGCACAGCAGCCGGCCGCTGGCCAGCACCGCGAACGTCGGGGCCAGCGCGGAGATCAATTGCGACGCCGACAGGCAGGCCAGCGTCCACAGCAGGGTGCGCCGTCGCGGCCAACTGGCCGTCCACCGCACCAGTGGCAAGGTGGCCACTGCGGCCACCAGCGCGTAGCTGGCCAGCAGGGTGCCGACCACGGCCTCGCTGACGTGCAGATCGCGGGCGATCGCCGACAATGCCCCGACCGGCATGATCTCGGCGGTGACGTAGATGAACGCGGCGGCGGCGAGCACGCCGAGCGCAATGGTGACTCGCGGTGTCCACGGGCCGGCGCGCAGCACAGTGGGCACGCGCTCACGTTATCGGCTACACCAGGGAAACAGGATGACGTTGGTCGGCGTTGCACAGGCTGATCACCAACAGAGGAGAATTCGAATGGTCGCGATTCCGGCTGGTTACGAAGATCTGCTGACCCGCCCGCTGTACGGGCACCTGGCCACCACCCGGCCCGACGGCGATCCGCAGGTGAATCCGATGTGGTTCGACTGGGATGGCGAGCTCCTGCGGTTCACGCACACCACCAAACGGCAGAAATACCGCAATATCGCCGCCAACCCGCATATCGCGATGTCGGTCGTCGATCCCGACGTGCCCTACAAGTATCTGGAGGTCCGCGGCGTGGTCGAGGAGATCGTGCCGGATCCGACGGGCGCGTTCTACCTTCACCTCAACGACCGTTACGGCGGCCCGCTGACCGAGCCGCCGACCGATGCCGCCGACCGCGTGATCGTGGTCGTGCGCCCGACGTCGTTCAGCAAACAGTGAGCGTCAGGACCGAACCAGCCGTGCGATAGCGGCCGAGGCCTCCGCCAGTTTCTTGTCGGCTTCCTCGCCGCCTTCGGCGACCGCGTGGCTGACGCAGTGGCCGAGGTGTTCCTCGAGAAGTCCGAGCGCCACCGATTGCAGCGCGCTGTTGACGGCGCTGATTTGCGTCAGCACGTCGATGCAGTACTTGTCGTCATCGATCATCTTGGCGATGCCACGGACCTGCCCCTCGATCCGTCGCAGCCTCTTGGTGTAGTTGTCCTTGCGCGCCGAATACCCATGTGCGGCAGTCATTTACTCTCCCAGCATTTGTTTCATCTGGTTGATCTCGGCCTGCTGCGCGGCCACCATGGCCTTGGCCATGGTGATCATGTCGGCGCTCTGCCCCTTGGCGATCTCGTTATTCGCCATCTCGATGGCCCCCTGGTGATGGTTGATCATCGACTGCAGCCATAGTGTGTCGAACTCAGGGCCTCTGAGCGAGTTGAGCTTGGCCATCGTCGCGTCGTCGACCATGCCCTGCATCGCCATTCCGCTGTGGTCGCCCATCGCGCCGGGGTCGACGTCCCACTGCAGCAGCAGTGCCTTCATCGCGTTGATCTCCGGCTGCTGTTCGCCCGAGATCTTGGCCGCCAACGCGACCAATGCCTGGTTGGCGGTGTGCTGGGGAACCAGCGCCGACAGCTCCACCGCCTGCTGGTGGTGCGGGATCATCATCTGCGCGAACATCACGTCGTCGGCGTTGTGCGCGGCCACCACTGCGCTGCTCGTCGTGGCGGACGACCCGTGCTGGCTATGGTCGGTGGCGGCGCTACAGGACGCGACAACGGCGGCGGTGGCGAGGGCGGCGGCGACCGCCACGATGCGACTGCTGGGAGAAGGCATGTCCCCACCGTACCGGAATACCCCTCGGGGGTATAATAGAGATTTGGAACCGCACCCCGACCACGGCATACTTGTCCGGTGACTGAAACGCCCGATCTCAAGCCCCGCAGTCGTGATGTGACCGATGGTTTGGAGAAGGCCGCCGCTCGCGGCATGCTCCGCGCGGTAGGCATGGGTGACGAGGATTTCGCCAAACCACAGATCGGGGTGGCGTCCTCGTGGAACGAGATCACCCCGTGCAACCTGTCGCTGGACCGGCTGGCCAAGGCCGCCAAGGACGGCGTGCATGCCGCTGGCGGCTACCCGATGGAGTTCGGCACCATCTCGGTGTCCGACGGCATTTCGATGGGCCACGAGGGCATGCACTTCTCGCTGGTCTCCCGCGAGGTGATCGCCGACAGCGTCGAGACCGTCATGATGGCCGAGCGCCTCGACGGTTCGGTGCTGCTGGCGGGCTGCGACAAGTCGCTGCCGGGCATGCTGATGGCCGCCGCGCGCCTCGACCTTGCCGCGGTGTTCCTTTACGCGGGCTCGATCCTGCCGGGCCGGGCCAAGCTGTCCGACGGCACCGAGATGGACGTGACGATCATCGACGCATTCGAGGCGGTCGGCGCGTGCGCCCGCGGTCTGATGTCGCGCGAGGATGTCGACATCATCGAGCGGGCGATCTGTCCGGGCGAGGGTGCCTGCGGCGGAATGTTCACCGCCAACACGATGGCCAGCGCCGCCGAGGCGCTGGGCATGTCGCTGCCGGGCAGCGCGGCGCCGCCGGCGACCGACCGCCGCCGCGACGGGTACGCCCGCCGCAGTGGTGAGGCGGTGGTGGAACTGCTGCGCCGCGGCATTACCGCGCGCGACATCCTGACCAAGGAAGCGTTCGAGAACGCGATCGCGGTGGTGATGGCGTTCGGCGGATCTACCAATGCGGTGCTGCACCTGATGGCGATCGCGCACGAGGCCGACGTCAAGCTGACGTTGGAGGACTTCACCCGAATCGGCGCCAAGGTTCCGCACCTAGCCGACGTCAAGCCGTTCGGCAAGCACGTGATGTTCGACGTGGACCGCATCGGCGGCGTGCCGGTGGTCATGAAGGCGCTGCTGGATGCCGGACTGCTGCACGGTGACGTCATGACGGTGACCGGGGAGACCATGGCCGCCAACCTCGCCCACATCGCGCCGCCGGATCCCGACGGCAAGGTGCTGCGTGCGCTGGACAATCCGATCCACCCCACCGGCGGCATCACGATCCTGCACGGCTCGCTGGCGCCCGAGGGCGCGGTGGTCAAGTCGGCCGGCTTCGACTCCGACGTGTTCGAGGGCACCGCAAGGGTTTTCGACGGCGAGCGCGCCGCGATGGATGCACTCGAGGACGGCACCATCGTGGCCAACGACGTCGTCGTCATCCGCTACGAGGGCCCCAAGGGTGGCCCCGGGATGCGCGAGATGCTGGCGATCACCGGAGCGATCAAGGGCGCCGGGCTGGGCAAGGACGTCCTGCTGATGACCGACGGCCGGTTCTCCGGAGGTACCACCGGCCTGTGCGTCGGGCACATCGCTCCCGAGGCCGTCGACGCCGGACCCATCGCCTTCCTGCGCGACGGCGACCGGATCCGCCTGGATGTCGGCAAGGGCACGCTCGACGTGCTGGTCGACGCCGACGAATTCGATTCCCGCAAGGCAGGATTCAACCCGCCCGCGCCCAAGTACACGACGGGTGTGCTGGCCAAGTACCGCAAGCTGGTCGGCTCGGCCGCGCACGGGGCCGTCTGCGGCTAGGCCGCTGCCCTGGTGGCGGATCGTTTGGATCCGCCGACGCCGCCGTTGTGGGTGGATCCAGTGCTCGCCGACGGGCTAGTTGAGCTTGAACCCGTCTGACCGGTTGCCGCGGGCGACTTCGCGCCGCCGGCCGAGGACCTCGTGGTGCGGGTCGAGGTGGTGCCGGTCGACGGCGTGCTGACCGATTCGGCGGCAGGAGTCGTTGCGGCGGGAGTCGCTATCGAAACACCGGAAGTGGCTGTCGGCGTGCTCGTGCTACCGGTAGGCGCCGACGGGTAGGTGATCTTCAGATGGTTGCCATCCACAGTGAGCACCGGCGCCGTCTTCCCGAACCGGAGCAGCGGGAACGAATCCTGGAATCCGACGATCAGCGCCCGAACGACATCGCCCGGCACCTGCGCCCACTCCGCCGGGGTGAGCGTCGCCTGCGACAGGAAGGTGACGGAGTCGCCGGATTGGTCGAACGTCCGGTTGTAGGTGCCCCCGTCGGTCGGGGTCTGGACATCCGTATAGCCGGTGTTGACCAGGATCGTCAGCGCGGGCTGCAACGCGTCGGCGAGCGGGGTCCCCAGGTTCAGTGGATGACCGAGCGCGTTTGAGACGGCGTTGATCAGGCGCACCGGCAGACGAAGGGGCTCCAGGAGTGGCAGATCGTTAGGCGCCAACGTGCTGTAGGTGGTACTCGTTGAACCCAGCGTCGCCAGCAGACCGAGGGCAGTCTCGATGTCGCCCAGCGATGCACCCCCGAGATTCACACCGCCGAGCAGGTTGGTCGGCAAGACGGTGGCCAGCAGGGTGTTGGCGAGCGAGAACGGGTTCAGGGTCTCCGGCAAGTCGGACAACGCGTTGTACTCCAGCCCGACATTCACTACCGCGGAGTGCAGAGTGACGATGCCGCCGCTGCCCTTGGTGGCCGGCGTTGAACTCGAGGCGCTTGTGCCGACCGGATTAACGAGGTTGATGCCGAACAGGTTCGCAATCGGGGCGAAGCGCGTGTAAAGCCCACCATTGGGTGTCAGCGGGCTGTTCAGCAGGAGAAGCGCCAGGGTCGTCACGTTGTTGCCGGGCCTGCAGAAGGTGCCCTGGGACGCGCACTGCGCCCCGGTCAGAGTGTTGATCAGCCCTGGACCAACGAGAGGGGTGTATCCCGGCAACGTATTACCGCCTGCGCTCGACAGCAACGCTTGATACGCGTGGTTCGTGTCCAAGGTGGCAAACCCTGAACCCGCCAGAAGCGCCGACCCCACTATCCCGCCGGGTTGGCGTCTGAAACTGTTGGTCAGGATGTTCCATCCGGCGAACGGGAAGGCGTTGATCTGATCAGCCAGGTTCACCGGATTGGCGTCGGTGTAGGCGAAGTCGATCGTGAGGGTGTCGATCAAGGGCGGCGCCACGTTGGGGAAATCAACCGAGTTCACACCAGCGGCCTGCAAGAGCCGGAATACCGGTCCAGTGGTCACGCCGTTGAGGGTGACATCTGCTGCTCTGGCCGTGGGCAACAGGTCCGGCGCGGTCATTCCGAACGCCATCGCGGTAGCGGTAGCGGCCGCCGCACCGAACAGCCCGGTTTTCCTGGCAGCGCTCGAGATCCGTTGGCCTTTCCTGGCGATTCGTGTCTCTGGCATTGCCCCACCCCTTACATCGCATTTCTCAGGCTGCGCTCAGGAATTTAGCCCCAAACAGTTGGTGCTCAGATCACTTTCGCAATGCTGGACGAAACTGGGGACTACGGACCTTCGAACCGCGCGTAAAGCGCCGGCAAGAAGCTCGCCAGGTGGTTCATCTCCTGTGCGCAGTGCACCAGCAGGTCGCGCGGATCCGGCAGCTGACGCGCCGCGATCGGGCGGATCACCGAATCGGCCAGCCGGTTGCCGCGGCGCACTCCGATATAGGGTCCGCCCATCCAGAATCGAGACCGCATCTCGGCCCCGTCGGGAGTAGCCCGGACGTGGTGCACGAACCAGCCGATGTCCACGGGCAGCTCGCTTGAGCCCAGCCGCGCGCACACCGCGAGGTCATTGCCCAGCCTGGATGCGTCCAAGCCCAGCGCGGACGGTTCGAGGAATTGGATGGCCGCCTTGGCGTAGGCCGAACCCAGGTATTCCTCGATGATCGAGGTCCGCCCGACGTAGCCGGAGCCGTTGTCGTCGCCCCAATGCGCCGACGCGTGCGCACGCGGGTGCCACAGCTTGTAGCGGGTGGACTCGCTGCCGTGCCAGCCGAACCACCAATCCCACATCGCCGGCGTGACACCGGGCATGTCGGTGCGGATCGAGACCTGGAAGCCGCCGCCACGCAGCGTTCCGTACCCGTTCTCGGTCTGCTGGTATCCCTCGTCGAGAATCGTTCCCGCGGAATCGAATCCGAGTAGCACCTGATCGGCCTGCGGCCCGTGCTCGAGTGCGATGACGGCGTGCCGGGGCAGCTCGGCCATCTCGGGATTGAAGTACGTGCCCCATGGGGTGTCACTGTCGCCGGGGTGGTAACCCAGATATGTCTGGGCCATCAGAGTCGACCCATCCAGCTGTGGAAACGAGCGTCGGGGTCGTACTCGGCACGCACCCGGTCGAGCCGGGCCATGCTCTCGTCGGTGGCGAACTTCGCCGGTCGCTTGCCCAGATTCTCGTCGGCGAGCTGGATTCCGGTGGCCAACGGCGCCATTGCCGCCATGTTGGAGCGCGGCCAGTCGCCGTACTTGTCGTCGTCGGCCGGATCCATCCACCCGGCGTAGAGCGCCAGATAGATCTCGCTTTCCAGGCTGTAGGCCATGTCCTGACGCTGCGGGGACGGCCCCCAGTTCAGCCAGAGGAAGTGCGAGGGGTGAGGCGGCAGGGTGTCCAGGATGGTGTGAATGCCCGGCATCAGCTCCGCGGCCGAGGCGTTGGTCCACATGTTGTCGGCGGAGTACCGATGATCGGCGAGGTAGTTGCTCATCACCGCGGTGTACCAATCGGGCAGGCCCATCGGCGCATAGGGAAAAGCGGCCAGCGCCTTGTCGACGACGGGGCAGCGGTCGAGGAGGCCGAACGCCTCCTTGGCTTCGGCCTCGGTGTCGGCGAACACCGGTGAGGCCATCACGATCGTCGGCCGGTCGATGCCCGCATTAGGCGCACTGCTGGTCGCGACGATCTGCAGCTCGACCCGGCGATCGACCTCGGCGGAGATGTTGCGCGCCCAGGTGAAGATCTCGTCGGCGAGTTCGATCGGGTAGGCGTAGAAGCTGCTGCCCAGCACGGCGGGCTTCTTGTAGAGCTTGAGGTGGAACGCGGTGACCACGGCGAAGAAGCCGGGTCCGGATCCGCGGGCAGCCCAATAGAGATCGGGATGGTTGTCGGCGTCGATGTAGATCGTGTCGCCGTCGGCGGTCACCACGTCCAGACCGATCACACTCTCGCAGGCGGGGCCGACGACCCTGCTGTTCCAGCCGTATCCGCCCTGCAGCAGGTAACCGCCGATACACACGCCCTTGCAATGTCCGGCGGGGAAGAACAGGCCCGCCGCGTCGAGTTCGGCGGCCAGCACACTGCCACCCTTACCGGGACCGGCGACGGCGACGCTCCTGTCGGTGTCGATGCTGGTCTGGTCCACTCGGCTCATGTCCAGCAACACGGCACCGTCGCGCAGGTGGCTGGCCGCCCAGCTGTGGCCGCCGGACTTGATGCTCACCCGCTTGTTGTTGGCCTTCGCGTAGCGCACTGCGGCGACCACGTCGTCCGTATCGACCGCCTGGACGATGACGTCCGGGTAGCGGTCCGGGACGCGCTGGTTCCACACCGTGGCGCGGCGCGCGTTCTCGTAACCATCGTCACCATGGAAGAAATGACGACCCTCAGGAAGTGACCCCACCCAAGCCTCCTCTGGTTCACATTGCGGATCTATACGATCCGCAATGTGGCACAATACCGCGCAGGGGACGTGGAGGGAAGGGACAGCCTGATGGCGGATGCGGAAATTTCGGTGGTCGGTGAGGGACGTGCGTCCAGTGCACGCGACGACGGCATCCAGGTACTACGCCGGGCCGCCGCCGCGCTCGACGAAATCGCGACCGCCCCGGGCCGGCTGCGACTGGTCGACCTGCACAGCCGCCTCGGCCTGGCCAAGTCGACCGCGCGCCGGCTGCTGGTCGGTCTGGTCGAGGTCGGGTTCGCAGCGGTGGACGACGATGGCCGCATCGTCCTCGGGGATCGGCTGCTGGGCCTGGCCAGCGCCGATGCCGCGCACATCACCTCGGCTTTCCGGCCGACCCTGGAGCGCATCGCCGAGGCCACCGGCGAAACCGTGGACCTCTCGGTGTACCGGGGCGGCCAGATGTTGTTCATCGACCAGATCGAATCTCCACATCGGTTGCGCGCCGTCTCCGCGATCGGCGGACGTTTCACCTTGCACGACACCGCCAACGGGAAGGCGACGCTGGCGTTGTTCGACGACGCCGACGCCGACGTCGCCACGGCGCTGGCACCGTTGGACCAGGCTGCGGCCGACCGGGTGCGCGCCGAGCTTCGCGAGATCCGCACCGCCCGAATGGCGTTCGACCGCGACGAGCACACCGAGGGGATCTCCGCCGCTGGGATCGCGGGCCGGGCGGCGGGCGGAAACGTCGTCGCGATCTCGGTACCCGCTCCGACCGAACGTTTCAAGGAACACCAGAACCACATCATCGCCGCACTGCGCTCCGCGCTGGATTCACCCCTCTGGTCCAGCTGACCAGCCTTGCCAGTGGGTCGGCCGGGGAGCACAGTGGCAAGCATGAGCCGCACCGCTTTACGTATCTGCCCGTTGTGCGAGGCCACCTGCGGGATGGTCCTGACCATCGATGAAGACGACCGGATCAGTTCGGCCCGCGGTGACCGCGAGGACGTCTTCAGTCACGGCTTCATCTGCCCGAAGGGCGCCAGCTTCGCCGAGCTGGACAACGATCCCGACCGGCTGCAGCAGCCAATGGTGCGCCGCGACGGTGAGCTCGTCGAAACCAGCTGGCCCGAAGCCTTCGCCGCGGCGGCGCAAGGACTCCAGCGCGTCATCGCTGAGACCGGCGGTGCGTCGGTGGCGGTGTATCTGGGTAACCCCAACGCGCACACCATCGCCGGATCGCTCTACGGCCCCGTCGTCATCAAATCGCTGGGCACCCGGCAGGCGTACTCTGCCAGCACACTGGACCAGATGCCCAAGCATGTCTCCTGCGGCTATCTGTACGGCAACCCGCTTGCCTTCACCGTCCCCGACCTCGACCGCACCGACTATCTCGTGGTGATCGGTGGAAATCCTCTGGTGTCCAACGGATCCCTGGCCACGGCTGCGGATTTCCCAGGCAAGATCAAGGCGCTGCGCCGCCGCGGCGGGAAGCTGGTGGTGATCGACCCGACACGCACCCGCACCGCCGAACTGGCCGACCGCCATCTCGCTGTCCGTCCCGGCTCGGATGCCGCGCTGCTGTTCGCGGTCGTGCACGTCCTCTTCGACGAGGACCTGGTCGATCTGGGTCGTCTGACCGATCACGTCACCGGTGTCGACCGCGTGCGTGCGGCGGCACAGGACTTCCCGCCGGGCGCCGTCGCCGACCACTGTGGGGTGTCCGCCGACGAAATCCGCACTCTGGCACGCGAACTCGCCGCGGCCCCGGCCGCGGCGGTGTACGGGCGCATCGGCACCTCGACCGTCCAGTTCGGCACGCTGACCAGCTGGCTGGTGGACGTGGTGAACATCCTGACCGGCAATCTGGACCGGCCCGGCGGCGTGATGTTCGCCAGCTCGTCGATCGCCGGCGCCCCGCGGCCGGCGCGCCCCGGCCGGGGATTCGCGACGGGTCGCTGGCGCAGCCGGGTATCCGGCCACCCCGAGGTGCTCTCCGAGCTGCCCGCGGTGGCGCTGGCCGAGGAGATCGAGACCCCTGGCGACGGCCAGATCCGTGCGTTGATCACCATCGCAGGCAATCCGGTGTTATCGGCGCCGGACGGCGCCCGCCTGCAGGACGCCCTCGGCACCGTCAGCTTCATGGTGTCGGTGGATCCCTACCTCAACGAGACGACTCGGCATGCCGACGTGATCCTGCCGCCGCCCCCGCCGTCACGCGCAGCACATTTCGACATCGCACTCAGCGTGGCGATGGTGCGCAACAACGCCCGGTACTCCCCGCCGGTGCTGCCGCTGCCGGACGGGCGGCCCGACGAGTGCGAGATCTTGTCTCGGCTCGCGCTGATCGCGCTCGGGATGGGTCCCGACGCCGACCCGACGCTGGTGGACGACCAGGTGATCACCTCGACGCTGGGCAAGGAGGTCGCCGACGAGCACTCCCCCGTCGCCGGCCGCTCGGTCGAGGAGTTGGTCGCGATGCTGCCCGCCGGCCGCGGCTACGAGCGGCGGCTGGACATGATGCTGCGCCTTGGCCCGTTCGGTGACGGCTTCGGCGCCGACCCCCACGGCCTGACACTGCAGAAGGTCAAGGACGCCCCCCACGGGGTCGACCTCGGCCCGCTGGTCCCGCGGATCCCGGAGGTGCTTCGAACAGCTTCGGGGACCGTCGAATTGGATCCCGGTCCGATCCTCGCCGACCTCCCCCGGCTGCTGGCGTCGCTGACCTCGGAGCCGGGGTTCCTGCTGATCGGCCGGCGGCACCTGCGCTCGAACAACAGCTGGATGCACAACCTGCCCGCGCTGTCCGGCGGTTCCAATCGGTGCACGTTGCAGATCCACCCAGACGACGCCGCTCGGCTGGGCCTCGAGGACATGGCCGTGGTCACCGGTTCCGGCGGGAAACTCGAAGTGCCCGTGGAGATCACGGACGCGATCCGGCCCGGTGTGGTGTCGTTGCCGCACGGATGGGGTCACACCGAGCCGGGAACCCGCATGCGGGTGGCAGCGCGGGATCCGGGCGTCAACGTCAACAACCTCAACGACGGGACACTGCTGGATCCATTGTCGGGCACCGCGGTGCTAAGCGCGCTACCGGTCGAGGTGGCCCCGGTCGGCTGACGCGCAGAAGTCAGTAGAGGACGCGCCGGACGTTGTCTTCGCTGTAGCGCTCCTCGAGTTGGGCGTCAGTCCAGTCCGACCGCAACGCCTTGGCCATCTTGGCCACGCTGGGCAACGCGGTGGGGTTCCACGTCTCGGGCTTCCAGGCGTTGGATCGCAGGAACGCCTTGGCGCAGTGGAAGAACACTTCCTCGATGTCGATCTCCAACGCCAGTAGGGGCCGTTTGCCCTGCACGGTCATCGTGTCGAAGTAGTCGGCGTCGGCGAGGATGCGGGCCCGTCCGTTGATCCGAAGCGTGTCGCCGCGACCCGGGATCACAAACAAGGTCCCGACCTGAGGGCGCTGCAGCACGTTGAGGTAACCATCGACGCGCTTGTTGCCGGGTCGCTCTGGGATCGCGATGGTGTGGTCATCGATGACGTGGACGAATCCTGGTGGGTCGCCCTTTGGGGAAACGTCCACGCGACCTTGAGCGTCCGTCGTTGCGACGAACGCCAAGGGTGAATGGGCCAGCCAGTCGCACTGCACCGGCGACAGCCGGTCCTTGACCTTGTTGGCGACGTAGTGGTCGGGCTCACCGATGACCGCACGCAGGTCGGCGACGGTCGTGACTTCGCGGCGCATCGCTCGATTGTCCCCTATCAGGTACGACATTTGTGCACCCCCTTTTTTTCGAGCGGACTACGTCACCAGCGCGACGGCGAAGCCGTCCCAGCCCTTCAGGCCCAGCGTCTGGATGGCCGCGGTGTCCAGCCGCGGGTGCGTGCTCATCAGCTCCAGCATGTCGCGCACCCCACGGGCCTGTGCGTCGCCCGCTACCGGGTCGACGATGCGGCCGTGGCGCACAACGTTATCCACCACGATCACGGTGCCGGGCCGGCCCAGGTCTATGGCCCACTGCAGGTAGGCGCTGCTGTTCTCCTTGTCGGCGTCGATGAAAGCCAGGTCGAAATGGCCGCTGAGGCCGGGCAGGCTGTCCAGCGCCGCACCCACGACGATGTCCACGCGCTCGCCCACCCCGGCGCGGTCCAGGTTGGTTCTGGCGACCTCCGCGTGGCGGGGCTCATATTCCAGCGTGACAACCCTGCCTTCGGCGCCGACGCCGCGGGCCAGGCAGATCGTGCTGTAGCCGCCGAGCGTGCCGATCTCGAGCACCCGGCGCGCACCGCTGATGCGGGTCAGCAGATACAGCAGTTGTCCGCTCTGCGGCGACACCTCGATGGCCGGCAGGCCGGCGGCGACCGAATCTGCCAGCGCGGCCGTCAATGCCGGGTCTTCGGGCAGCAACAGTTGGTTCAGCAGTCGGTCGACGGGCTGCCAGTCGTTCGGGCCGATGGTGTCGTTCATCGCACTCCTTCTTTGGTGTAGACGACGCGCAGCACGTGGCCGACTTCCGGGCCCATGACAACGGTAGCCAATTCACAGAACGTCGCGATGAAGTCCGGGCCGTGGGGCGGTCCGTCCGGTGTCAGGTGGTGGGCGATTTCGTGAAGCAGGACCAGTTCCCGCATGGCCCAGTCGGCGGAGTCTCGGTCGGGCACCGCGATAACGCCTGTGCCGTTGTGGTTTTCGTAGTGGGCCGCGCTGGCGGCGCGGCGGGCACGTACCGTCAGCGGCTCCGGCGTCGGCCACCTGACCGTCACGGCGGGCAGCGCGAGCACCTCGTCGACGTAGCGCTGAACCGAGGGCATCGACGCGAACCGTCCCTCCGGGGGCAGGGTGAGCTGGGCGCCGAAGAAGTCGATGCTGCGCGAACTGTGTTGGGCGGCACGATCGAACAGTGTGCGGACGAACTCCTCGGCCGCGTAGACGCGGGAGCGCTGGCTGTCGCGGGCCGTCACCTGGGCAGCCGGGTCCGCGCCCCGGGAAGTTCGGGGCTCGACCCCAGCCGGGCCTGCTTGCCGGCCCGGTCACCGGCTCGCCGGGCCGCCGACGAGTACCCCGCTGACGCTCGGTTGGCCTGCCAGGTACCGCGCGCTTTGGAGTTCTGCCGGTAATGGTCGCGCAGCTCGAGTTCCTTGTTGCGCAAGGCCAATGCCGTTCCCGGCGCGGTCTTGCGGTCCCGGGTGGCGTCCTTGGTGGCCTCCTCGCGCGCCAGTGCGAGACGCTGGGAGACGCGGGCGCCGAAGGCCAGCTGGAAGTTGAGCCGCGCGGTGATCGTCGGGGTCGGCCGGTGTGCACCGGTAGCCAGGTAACCGTCACACGACCGGACCATCTGGACGACCAGGCTGGCGTACAGGGCGTGGCTCGCGTCGATGTCCTCGGCGAATCCGTAGGCGTACACGTACGTCGAATTCGAGGCGACATCGCACTTCACGTCGTTGGCCGCGGCGATGCCCGCGAACAACTGCACGTAGGTGCGCAGACCCCGGGCGCCCGGCTCGCCGATGGTGATGGTCCGCTGGGTCGGGACCTGGGCGGCCGTGCGGGAAGCCGAATGCGCGCGCGCGACGGCGAGGTCGATGGAGGTCGCGGTGGCCAACCGCTGGGCGGCGGACATGAATGCCTCGGCCTCGTGGACGTTGTCGGTGCCCTCGGCCTGGCGCAGGAGTGCCGCGATCCGCGCGAGCATCTTGTCGTCGGTCACGATTGGCAACCTAGCCGAGCACTCCGACATTGGTGTGCCACCGGCTCGTCATTGGCCGACGAACCCATCCAACGCCACCGTGAGCTGCGGCGAGAGCGGGCCCGGCTTGGAGTAGTTGCCGACGTTGTCGGTTGGGTCGTCGCGCAGCACGTGGTTGACGCCCTTGAGCGCAACCAGGGACAGCGAAGTGTGCGCCAGCGCGTCGGTGAACGGCTTGATGTCCGCGCAGTTGGCCTGCCCGTCGGAATCCGAGCACGTCACCAATACCGGTGTGGCGGCAGGGATGCGGGCGGCCAGCTGCAGCGGGTCGATGGCGTCGGCCTCGACGACAGCCTTGACGTTGCCGGGGTTGAGGATCGCGCTCAGGCTCTCGGGCAGCTTGGCGGGCACGGTGCCCTTGGTGCGCGCCTCGGCGACGGCGGCATTCCACGCGGCTATCACCTGGTCGGCCTGCGGCTGGGTCTTCTGGCCGCCCTTCACAGCGGCGGCCATATCGGTTTTCACCCGATTGGTGATCAAGTCCAGATACCGGCCGGCCAGCGGCTGCAGCAGACCCAGCGAATGGATCTTGGGCGCGCCGGCAGAGGTGTCGTCGGCCAGCGCCATCGCGTGGACGGTGCCCTCGCCGAGGGCGTAGACCGAGATGTGGTCGGAGGCGGTGGCGGCTTCGCCAGCCAGGAACCGCACGGCCGCCTTCGCCCCGCTGGTGTAGACAGCGCTGCCCACGTCGGACGGGTGGTCGGCGTAGGGACCCAGGCCGGTCTGGCCGGTACCGACCTTGTCGTAGCGCAGCGAGGCCACGCCGTGGTTAGACAGGTATTCGGCGAGCTGACGCATGTTGCCGATCGGCCCGGCGACGTTGTTGTCACCGTTGCGGTCGGTGCGTCCGCTCTCGGAGATCAGCAGCGCCGCCGGCCCCTTCTGGCCGTTGTGCTGGTGGCGGTAGGTGCCGTGGATGGTCAGGCCGTCGGCGACGAACGTCACCTCGTCCTCGACCCAGGCGTTGTGCGAGTCGCTGTTCGACGAGCAACCGGCTACCAGCATCAGCGCCATCGCCGCCAGGGCGATGCGACGGCGCAAGCTCACAGCCTGGCCTCGATCCACGCGGTCACATCGTCGAGCACCCGGTCGCGCTCGGGCTCGTTGAACACCTCGTGATAGAGCCCGGGATAGACCTTGAGGTGCACATCGGTGGAGCCGACGCAGTCGACCAGCAGCTCGCTGCCGCTGGTGGGCACCAACGTGTCCTGGGCGCCGTGCACCACCAGCAGCGGTGCGGTCAGCTGACGCGCGCGCTGAGGCATGGTTTCACCGACCGTCACCAGCGCCTTGGCGATGCCGGCCGGAATCTTGCCGTGATGTACCAGCGGGTCGGCGTTGTAGGCGGCCACCACCTCGGGGTCGCGCGAGATCGCGTTCGAGTCGAGCTCTTCGACCGGCAAGTCCGGCAGCAGCGAGCCCACGGCCTTGCCGAGCAGCAGTTTGCCGCGGGGCACCCCGGCCTGAGCTGCGACCGCGGGACCGGACAGCACCATGAGATCGAAATCGCCTCCGTGGTCCACACCCCAGGCGAACACGATGCCACCGCCCATGCTGTGGCCGAGGACAATTCGCTTGAGACCGGGGTGCTCACCGGTGGCGATTGCCACGAGGGTGCCGAAGTCTCCGGTGTACTCGTCGATGGATCTGACGCGGACGCGCTTGCCGCCGGAGCGGCCGTGACCGCGGTGGTCGAGGGCGTAGGTGACGAGGCCGGCTTGGCCGAAGCGCTCGGCGACATGGTCGTAGCGGCGGGCGTGCTCACCGAGGCCATGGGACAGCACGACGACGCCGCGCGGTTCGGTGTCCGGCGTCCACACGTCGTAGACGATGCGGACGCCGCCGACTCCGTCGAACGTGCGCTCGGTGCGCGTTGTGACCATCAACGGAGCCTAACGGTCACTAAGGCCACGCAGGTTGTCGGTGCGCGTGCGTAAGGTCGGTCGGTGTGAGCGAGCTCGCGCAAAGTCTTGATGACGGGCATAGCCCGCAGCGTCTTGCTGATGGGTTCGACCCGAACCGGGGTGATTTCCTGGCTCAGGCCGAGCCGTACCGGCGCGAACTGCTGGCGCACTGCTACCGGATGACCGGGTCGTTGCACGACGCCGAGGACTTGGTGCAGGAGACCTTCCTGCGCGCGTGGAAGGGCTACGACCGCTTCGAGGGCAAGTCCTCGGTGCGTACCTGGCTGCACCGCATCGCCACCAACACCTGCCTGACGTCGCTCGAGGGCAGGCAGCGCCGGCCGCTGCCGACGGGCCTGGGCGCGCCGAGCTCACAGCCGACTGACGAGCTCGTCGAGCGCAGCGAAGTGTCGTGGCTGGAGCCGCTGCCCGAATCGTCATATGACGACCCCGCGGACCCTTTGACGATCGTCGGCTCCCGGGAGTCGGTGCGGTTGGCTTTCGTTGCGGCGCTGCAGCATCTGTCCCCGCGGCAGCGGGCCGTCCTGGTGCTGCGCGATGTTCTGCAGTGGCGGGCCGCCGAGGTCGCCGACGCCATCGGAACGTCCGTCGCCGCCGTCAACAGCCTGCTGCAGCGGGCCCGTGCCCAGCTCGAAGCCGTGGGGCCCAGCCAGGACGATCGCCTGTCCCCGCCGGAGTCGGCCGAGGCCCGCGAACAGCTGTCCCGCTACATCTCGGCCTTCGAGGATTACGACATCGAACGGCTGGTGGAGATGTTCACCGCCGAAGCGGTGTGGGAGATGCCGCCGTTCGATGGCTGGTATCGGGGTGGCCCGGCGATCGGTGAACTCATTCATCACAACTGCCCCGCCAATGCGGCTGGCGACATGCGACTGTTACCGCTGATCGCCAACGGCCAGCCCGCCGCGGCGATGTACATGCGCCTACCCGAGACCGGCGGCAGGCACGTGCCGTTCCAGCTGCATGTGCTCGACGTGCTCCCCAGCGGTATCTCGCATGTGGTGGCGTTTCTCGACACCAGCCTGTTCGCGAAATTCCTTCTGCCCGAGGCACTTTAGCCCAGAAGCCGGGTGGTCGGCCATCACAACCGGCCACCCGGCAATGGGTTTGGGTCAGTCGATGCCGACGATCTCCTGAGCGATGGCTGCCACCCGGGTCTGGGCGGCCGAGACCAGCCGCTGGCGGTTCTTGTTGGCCTCTTCGTAGGCGACGATGGCGCGAATGTCGGCAGGATCATCGAGGTCCTTCACCGCGGAAACAGCGTCGTTGAGGTTGAGCTCGTCATAGTTGGCGATGGGCAGCTCCTCCGGCGAGAGGACTCCGGTCGCGCTGCGCAGCGAGTGCAACGCGTCAGCGGCGCCGTCGGCGCCTTCGCGGCGAGCCACCCGCTCAGCGGTCTCCAGCGCCGCATCGCGCGACGCCTGGGCGGCCTTGACCGCGACCTCGCCGGCGTGGGCGCCGCGGCTGACCAGCTGGTCCACGACGGGCCGGCTGTTGCGCAGCGCGTCCAGCGCGCGGTCGATACCGCGGACCGAGGAGATGACCGGCCAATTGGCGACCCGCACCGTGAGACCGGTGAGGATCTGCAGCGGCGTGCGCCGCAGCGCGGCCGGTCCGCCGAGGGCATCCTCGGCCAGCACCGTGGTCAGCCAGTCGACGGTCGCCGAGTGCGCGATGATCAGCCGGTTGGCCAGGCTCTCGACCTCAGGTTGCTTGGCGGCCACGGCAAGTGCCTTGACGTAGCGGGAACGGTCGAGCAGCTGGCCCTCCAGTGCGAGGTCGCCCAGCAGCGCCTCGTCGAAAGGCTGCGCCTGCTCGGTGAGGGCCTTGACGGCCGCGGCCGCACGGCCAAGAAAAGGTCCGATGAAATCGGGGAAGCCCCCGAGGTCACGGATCGCGCTCTCGATCGCTTCGGCACGTTCGCGGCCGTTGACGGCGTTCTGGGTGAGCTCGGTGCGCACCGCATCCGTGCGAGCCTGCGCCACTCTGGTTTCGGCGATCTGGATTTCGGTGTTGGTCAAGTCGAGCACGGCCCGCAACTGGGCGAGCAAGGTAGTGGTGTCTGGGGTGGTCATTGCGTTTTTCCCCTTGTGGGTTGACAGATTTCGTGACGGCGCGGAGTTTCGCGCCTCGCCCAGTGCTCTACCCGATCTGCCCGGGCGCTATTCGCCACCGTCGCTCCGGTGCGGTCATTTTCAGGATCCGTTAAGACCACGGGCGTCAATAAGACGCTCTTTCCCGGCCTCTAACCCGTCCTGTCCCAGCGCTATTCGCGTTTGCCGGCATAACGGTTGAGTTACGACCGACATGACCATCACTTAAGAAGTCGCCCCGAGCGTTAAGGACTCTCAGTGCGCGCGCATTGCCGGCCGACTCCGTTGGGCCACAATGAGGCGAACATCACTCGCTGTGTTGTAACGCATGCCGCGGCAACGAAACCCGTTTACCGCACGGGTGTTTGCCGGGAAACCTCGTGAGTACTTTGGGTTTCAGGGCGGGGAAACCAATGAAAGAGAGAAGTGATCATGATGTTCAGCGGTATCGCGCCGAGTAAGAAGGCTGCGGCCGTCTGCACCGGTTTGATCGTGGGGGGCATAGCGGCTGCGACTCTGGCCGCGCCGATGGCCTCTGCGGCACCGGATTGCAGCAGCGCCGGCGTTGCCAACACCGTCAGCTCGGTGACGGGTTCGGCGAACCAGTATCTGGCCGCCCACCCGGGCGCAAACCAGGTGCTGACGGCGGCCTACGGCCAGCCTCGCCCGCAGGCTGAAGCCAACGTTCGCGGGTACTTCACCGCCAACCCGAGCGAGTACTACGACCTGCGCGGGATCCTCTCGCCGATCGGCGCCACTCAACAGGCCTGCAATGTGACGGTGTTGCCACCGAATCTGCAGTCGGCCTACGACGCCTTCATGGCCGGCTGAGTCGGCCCTACAGCCGGCGCAGCGCGGTAGCGACGACCTCGTCGAAGCCCCGCGCTTGCGCCTGCGTCATGCCGTCGAACAGCACAGAGCGGACCAGCTCGACGTGGTCGGGGGCGGCGGTGACCAGGGCGTCGCGCCCGGCGGCGGTGATCTCGACGGTGGCACCCCGCCCGTCCTGCTCGCTGCCCCGCCGCTCGAGCAGGTCGCGGGTGCGCATCCGGCTGAGCTGGTGAGAGAGCCGGCTCTGCTCCCAGTCCAGTTCGGCGGCCAGCTCGAGCACCCGCATTGGGCCGTGCTCGGCCAGCGCGACCAGCACCTCATAGTCGGCCAGCGACAGTCCGCACCGTGCCTGCAGCTGGCGGTTCATCGCGGTCTGCAGGCGGCTGGTCAATACCAGGTAGTTCCGCCACGTCCGCTGTTGGTCATCGGTCAACCAGCGCTGAGCCATGCGCCCCACCCTAGCGGAATACATGACACGTCATCTACGTTGTCGCAAGGCAGCTGGCCACTTAGGCTGGCAAGGAACCTCAAGGGGTGATGACATGGCCGCAACCATCGACATCAGACGTGCCGCCGACCGCGCCGCGACGAAGATCGAATGGCTGGACTCCAAGCACTCATTTTCGTTCGGACACCACTACGACCCGGTGAACACCCACCACGGCTTGCTGCTGGTGAACAACGACGACATCGTCAAACCCGGCACCGGGTTTGACACCCATCCGCACCGCGACATGGAGATCATCACCTGGGTGCTGCAGGGCTCGCTTGTGCACCAGGACTCCACCGGCCACTCCGGAGTCATCTATCCTGGCCTGGCTCAACGGATGTCGGCCGGCCGCGGCATTCTGCACTCGGAGAAGAACGACTACTGGACTCTCACCGGTGATACAACCCATAGCGAGCCTGTCCATTTCGTTCAGATGTGGGTGGTTCCCGACGAGTCGGGAATCGATCCGGGATATCAGCAGCTGGAGATTGACGACGAGTTGTTGCGCGGTGGCCTGGTGACGATTGCCTCCGGCATGCCCGAGCACAAGGACCAGGCCGCGATTGCGATCCGCAACCGGTACGCGGCCCTGCACGGTGCGCGGCTACAAGCCGGGGACACGGTCGAACTGCCTGAGGCACCGTATCTGCATCTGTTCGTTCCGCGTGGCGCGGTGACGCTTGAGGGGGCCGGCGACCTTCGCGAGGGCGACGCGGTGCGCTTCACTTCTGCTGGCGGACAGCGGGTTACAGCCATCGAGCCCGCCGAGATTCTGGCCTGGGAGATGCATGCCGGGCTGGCCGGTTAGGCCGGCCCGGCCGCGCATCTGCTAGTGGCGGACGCGGTTGTTGCGTCCGGTGACCGCGAGGTAGGCCGCGATCAGCACAACGGCGACCACGATGCCGACCAAGAACGGGATGATCGCGAATCCGCCGTTGGCGTTGGTGTATCCGACCTGGTAGGTGATCCAGGTTCCCAGGAAGGAACCCACCGCGCCGAGCAGGATCGTCATGATGACGCCGATGTTTTGCTTACCGGGCATCACCAGTCGCGCAAGCGCGCCGACGATCAGGCCGACGACGATTGCTCCGATAATCGTTCCGATCATTGCTGCTCCTCATGTTCCGGCGGGCCCGGGAGGGCGCCGCGTACGAGCAGTGATTCCCCACACACAGCGCGGATAACCATCTCCCGGCCAATCAATTGCCGGACTCGCAAACGCGGCGGGTTGGTCGTGACGACGCCGGTGCCGAACCGCCCGGGCCCCAGCGCGGCGCGGACCGCATTGGCCTACGCCAGGGACAAGGACGAGATGTACGTCTTCCAGGGTGGCAACTACACCCCGGATCAGATCCAAGATCTGTTTCGCGGCCTGGGCAGCGATACCGCGATCCTGCTCGACGGCGATGGCTCGTCGGCAATCGTGCTACGCCGCGACGCCGGCGGCATGTGGGCCGGCGCCGGTGTACCGAAGGGCTCATGCGACACGATGCAGGTGTTGTGCGACTCCCATGAGCGCGCACTGCCCGCCTGGCTCGGATTCAATTGAGATCCAGCGCGTCCCGCGCGGCGCGGACAGTTTGACTGGCGTAGCCGGTGCCGAACAACACGACGTGGGCGAGCAGCGGATAAAGCTGGTGCAGCGGGATGCGGTTGCGCCAGCCGTCGCGCAGCGGATGCACACTCTGATAGCCGGCGTAGACGGCCTCCAGATGCGGGCAGCCGAACAATGCGAGCATCGCGAGGTCTGTCTCGCGGTGCCCACCGTGTGCGGCGGGATCGATCAGCACCGCCCCGGCGTCGGTCCACATCACGTTGCCACTCCACAGATCACCGTGTAGACGGGCAGGCACATCGTCATCATCGAAATCGCCTTGGCGACAACGGTCTATGAGTTCGTCGATCACGGTCCACCCCACGGGTCCAATCCCCTTTGCCTGCTCAAGCATCGGCACCAGACGCTCGTCGGCATAAAACCGCCCCCAGCAATCACTGGCGACCAGAGACATCGACAGTGGCTGGTCCAGCGGACCGAAGAATCCGGCGCCCTGCCAGCCGGCCGGCGGCGCACCGAATCCCGGTGCGCCGGCATTGTGGGTGATCGCCAGGCGCCGGCCGAACGTGGTGGCGGCCTCAGGACTCGGCGGCACGGAATCCAAGCGCTGCAGCGTCAGGCTGGTGTCGCCATAGTGCAGTACCCGCCCGCACGGAACACCACCGGGCACACTCGACAGCCACGCCAAACCTGCTGCCTCACAGGCGAAGAAGCCATCGGGTGCGGCAAGTCTGCGTTTGACGAACTCGCTCAAGGCTGGCCGAGCGCCCGGCGCAGCACCATGTCGCGGGCCCGGGTGGGCAGCGTGGTCACCAGGTTCATCTGCACCACCGTGGCCACACCGACGGGGTACCGCGGTTTGGCACGGCGTGCGGTGAGCGCCCGGTGTACCACCACTGCCACCTTCTCCGGGTCAACGGCCAGCCGCTGCGACATCGGAATCGACTTGCGCATGCCCGCAACATGTTTGGCGTAGAGGGTGCGGTGCGACGGGGTCATCGCGGCTTCCATATCGACAACGGCCTGGTCGGCAGTGCGCCACAGGTCGGTGTCGGTCTGGGCGGGCTCCACCACACTCACCGCGATATGCCAGGGGCGCAGTTCGATCCGCAGCGCGTCGGCGGCCGCCTCGAGCGCAAACTTCGAGGCACTGTACGCGCCCATCATCGGCGCCGAAAGTTTGCCATTCACACTGGAAATGAACACGATTCGGCCTTTGGACTCGCGCAGCAGGGGCAGCACCGCCCGCGTCACGGCGAGCTGGCCGACGACGTTGACCTCCAATTGCCGCCGAATATCGGCGGTGCTCAGCGCTTCCAGCGGGCCGGTGACCGCGATTCCGGCGTTGTTGACCACGGCGTCGAGCCGGGCGGGTAGGGCCTCGGGCAGCGCCGCGACCTGGGCGCCGTCGGTGACGTCGAGCATAACCGCGCTGACCCGCGGGAGTGCCGACAACGCCTTGGCGTCAGCCGCAGTACGCACACCGCCGATAACATCCCATCCGGCGGCGGCCAGATAGCTGACGATCGACTTACCGATTCCCCGGGCTGCACCGGTGACCAGGACAGTAGGCATGGCCCCGACTGTAGTTACCCGGCGGGTGGTTTCGGACCGAACAGGAAGACGGCCAGGCTGGCGGTCACCACGATCGCGGCCAAGCCGATCACCGGTGCCACCATCCAGCGCGTCAGCGTAGCCCCGACCATGGCACCCGCACACAGCGTCAAAACCACGCTGTAGCGCAACTTTTCCCGCTCCCCCGTGCCGCCGGCGAGCCGGCTGTCGACACCGATCCCCACCAACGTCGACGTCAACACCGTGGTGCTGAGTTCCTGCACACCGAACTGGCGGGCGGCGGCGTTCTGGGCACCGAACGTGACCGCCAGGCCGGCGATCAGGATCAGCTTGCCGTTGTCGTGATAGTTCACGACGCCGGTGCCGGCCAGCGCCGCCAATACGGCCAGGAGCACCACCTCGGTGCCCAGCGCCGCCGTCAACCACACCCGTACCTCGTAGTCGAAGTGCCGGGCGAACCGCCCGCCGAGCACGGTGCCGACCAGGAAGCTGGCGAATGAGAGGATCGCGGCGATCATGTCCACCCCGGAATGTGGGACGAACCAGAACCCCAGGAAGACCACGTTGCCGGTCATGTTGGCGACGAACACATGCCCGAGCACCAGCACACTGATCGCGTCGACCAGGCCGGTGGCGAACGTCAGCAACATCAGCGCGACAACGGTGGAGCGTTCCGACACGGGCGATGCGACGACCATGGGCCAAGTATCGCCAATAGGTCGGCTAAATCTTCGGTGTGAGGTCCAGTGAGGTCACCGTGGTCATCTTCGTGACCAGCCAGTGCGACCCGTCCCGAGTCAGCTGCACCCGGTAGGACAGGTACTTCGTCGAAGGGATGTCCTTGGTCAACGGACTCTTCGACGTGGTGTTGGTGTAGACGATGGCGGTGGCGTCCGAGCCGTTCAGCGATTCGACGGCCGCCCCGACCACCTCGGTGCTGTTGGTGACCTTGGCCTGCTTGTTGGTCGGCACGATGGCGTCAACGTACTTGCGGTACTGATCCTCGAAGTCCCCGGACAGGTACCGCGCCGACCGGTCCGGCAGCTTGTCCATGTCCTCGGGGGTATAGGTCCACAGCGTCGTGATCGCCTCGGCGGCAGTGCGAGCGATCGTGAGCTTGGTGTCGACGGCGGCGCGGTCCACCAGATACGGCTGCACGGTGGCGCCGGCAAAGGCGCCCGCCGCGACGAACAGCACGGCTGAGATTGCCACCGCCACAGTTGTCTTGTTGCGGTACAACCAGTTTCGACGTCGCGGCGCGTCCGGGGCGGCCTCGGTGTCCGTGTCGGTGTCGGTGTCGGCCCCTTCGTCGTCGGGCGCCGCGTCGGTCAGATCACCTGCAGAAGGTTGCTGATCTTCCACGGTCCTCCTGCACCTCCTTCTTGGGTCGCGGTGACCACCCAGCGGCTCCCGCTTTCGATGGTCTTGCCGTCCGGCATGGTCGTCTTCGTGGTCGCGGCCACCACCACGTCGGCACTGCCGTCGCGGTTCCAGCGCTCGATACCCAGGTCCTGCACGGTTCCCTTGGTCGGCTCGGCCCGGGCCACCTGGATGACGACCTCATTCATCTTGTCCTGGTACAACTTTGCGAACTGGCCGGTGCCCTGGGCCAGCACCTGGTCGGCGTAGTCGTTCGCGTGGAACGGGTCGATGGACGTGTACTGCGTGACGAAGCCGCGGACGAAGCTGAGCACGGCCACATCCCGGACCGCGTCGTGCCGCTGGGTTTCGCGCTTCACCAGGAGCAGCGTGCTGACCGTGAGCGCGGCGATCACCGCCACCGCCGCGAGTCCGGCGACCAGCGGGAGCACCCAGCGGCGCCGTTGCGGGTCGGGCAGCCGGAACAAGTCGTGGCTGCCGGGCTCGACCTTACGACGGGGGCTCATTTCGCCTCCCCTGCCGAGTTCGGCTTGGCCAGCACTGAGAGGCCGGCGACCTGCCACTGGCCGGAGGAAGAACGCTCGAAGGTCACCCGCACGGTGGCGGTGATCAACCGCTGCTTGGGTGCCTCCCCACGCTGGCCCTGCATGAGCAGCAGCATCGTCGCCTCGTCGCGGGTGTTGGTCAGCACCGCACTGTTGGTCACCCAGTAGTCGTTGTCCACGGGACCGGCCTTGCGGACCGAATCCTGTTGGGCGACAAGTTGTGGCCGGTAGGTGTCAGTGACCAGTCCGCGGGCTCGCGCGAAGTCGTCGTCGATGCTGGCGACGTTGTAGCTCAGCATCTGCTGGACGATCTTGGGGCCCTGAACCGCAAGGTCCTGACGGGCCTGCTCGACGGCGAGCTCGGGCCGGTACACCCCGAAGTAGCCCAGCGCGGTGGCCGTGCCCGCCAGTACGGCAAGTCCGATCAGCACCGCCCCAGCCAGCCGCCGCCGATCGGGCCGCGCACCCGCGACACGATGCACCTCGGTGCGGGTGATCAAATCGGCGAAGGTACGGCCGCGCGAATCCCACAACGGCCAGAGCCAGCCGAGCAACAGCGCAGCGGTATCGAGCAGATGCGCCAGGTCGCGCAGCAGCAGGCGCCACGGGCCGACCGAGGACCCGTCCTTGCCCACGACGGCGATACCGAACAGGCAGCGGCCCAGCGTCCACCCGGTGATCGACGGCAGCAGCAGCCGGTTGAGTGCCACCGCCAGGAACACCACACCGGCCAGCGCGACCGCCACCCACCACAGCCATCCGCGCAGCGGCGCCGCCCACGCCACCAGCAGGCCGGTGATCACCACGCCGGCGCCGAAGAAGACGTCGACCGCGAAGGCGCCCGCGCGCGCCGTCCAGCTCGCCTGCACCCAGGCAGGCGCCTGGTCGGTCACCGCGTCGTCGGGGGTGTCGGTGTCGGTGTCCGAAACGGTCACCGTCACTTGCTCACCTGGTCGAGTTTGGCGATCTTGTACGTGCCTCCCTCGGGCATCATCCGGACCCGCAGGCGGTAGCCCTGCTCCTGGTCCTGCGCCGCGGTGTTGGAGACCTTCACCCGCACGGCCACCAGGACGTCCATCGAGCCGTCGTCGTTGTGCCGCTCCACGGCCGCACGCATGTTGGAGACCTGGACCTGCACCTTGGCGGCCTGGTAGGCGTCCACGAGCAGCCCGCTGTACAAGGTGGCCTGCGCGCCGAAGTCGCCGGTCGCGCAGTCGATGATCTTCTGCTGGCTGGCCGCCATCGCATTGGCGTCGGGTGCCTGGGTGGCGGTGACGCAATCCTTGGCGGCGGCGAGCGCGAGGGTTTCGGCCCGCGCCGCGGCGACGCTGTTCTGATGGGCCCGCAGCGCGAAGAACCCGCCGGTCGCCACGAGCAGGCTCGCGATGACGAGGGCGGCGCACACGGCGACCACACGGCGCCCGCTCAGCCGCGTCCCACGCGGCTGCTCAGTGTCGGCTGGTTCGGTCTCGTCGACCGTTGTGGCCTCCGACTCGACGCTTTCGGTGTCAGCGACATCCGCATCGTCATCGGCTGGGTCCGGTTTCACCGACTCCTCAGCTTCTCTACGTTCAGCATCGTCATCGGTGGTGGGCGGGGTGGGGTTCAGCTGACCGGAGCCAGCATCTCCTTCCATCCGTCGTCTCCTGTACTGCTCGAGTTGCTGACGTTGTACTTCACCCCGTCAGGACCAACCAGTTCCCCGCTCTGCGGACTGTAGATGGCCGTGTTACTGGCTGTCGGACTACCCGCTGCCGGGGTGTACGTGCAGGGGTTCGGTTGTTGGCCGTTGCACTGCACGGTGCCAGTCCCGGCGGGACTGGGGTTGTCACTGATCGGCGGGGTGGGCCCTGGTAGCAAATTGGCCGGTAGCGGGTTCATCCCGTTGTTGATCGTCGGTGCCGGTATCACGGTACCGGGATTGACTGGCTGGTCGCATCGGGCACCGGGGGCCGGGCAGTTCAGCACCTGGTTGGGGTCGCCGATCCACGGGTTGTTGCCCAGCGGCGTGTACGGCTCGGTGCTGCGGCACTCCATCGGGGTGGCCGCCCGCTTGCCGGGCACGTCGGCGCACGGGAAGTTACGAGCGCCGCGGACCACGTTGGCCGGGGTGTCCTTGGGGATCTTGCAGTACAGACCGTTCTCCACCGGCTTGGGGCTGGTGTCGGCGGGAGCACGCCACTGGCTGGCGGGCAGGAAGCCGGTCAGACACGGCGGCGGCTGGTTGATTGTCAACCCGAAGTCCAGCGCCGCCTGATGGGGGTAGGGCGCCGACACGGATTGCGCGACGGCCGCGCCCTGTGGCAACAGCACCAGCGACTGCTCGACGCCCTTGTGATAGCGCTTGAGCATGTCCAGGATGATCTCCAGGTTCGCCAGCGTCTGCGGCAACGCCTCCCGCACGTCGCTGAACACTGCGTTGACGGCATCGGCGGTCGGGGCGGCCTGGCTCAGGCCGTCGCGTAACGCCTGATCCTGCGCCGCGGTCTGCGACGCGATGGAGTTCAGGTTTTTCGACCACTGCTGGATCGCGCTCGACGAATCGACCTGGCTGTCGATGACGGCCGGCGAATTCTGGATGATGTCGTTGACGTCTTGGATGTTGGTCTTGAAATCAGTCACGATCGCCTGGGTGCCGTCGACCAGCCGCTGCAGTGACGGCCCCAAACCGCCTACCGCTTGGGCGGTTTCGTTCAGCAGCACCGGGATCTTGTCGGCGGGCAACGCCGCCAGTCCCTTGTTGGCGGCATCCAGAGCCGGGCCGATCTCTTCCGGCACCGTCGACTTGGTGATGGTCGACCCGGCCGCGAAGTACTGGCCGGGATTGCCGTCGGACACCAGGTCGAGGTACTGCTCGCCGACCGCGGACACCGAGTGCACGTTGGCGCTCGAGTTGAGCGGGATCTTGTACTTGTCGCTGATGCTCATGGTCGCCCGGACACCGGTCTCGGTCGGCTCCACGTCGGTGACTTTCCCGATCGTGATGCCGCGATAGGTGACATTGGCCGTCGCGTACAGGCCACCGGAGGACGGCAGGTCCGCCTTGAGCTCGTACTGCCCGATACCGGCCAGTGTGGGGAGCCGCAGGAAGTACCAGCCGAGCACCACCAGGGCGATCACGGTCAGCACGCCGAACACGACGAGCTGCCTCTTGATGAATGTCGTCAACATCTGTCCGTCACCCCCTTCACTCGCCGCGCTCGATGAAGGGTCCGCCACCGTCGGTCATGTTCGGGTGCGGCGTGAACCGCACGTCCGGGATCATCGTCTGCGGATCGCGGCCCCACGCCTGCTCGAGTGCACGCAGCATTCCGGACACACCGGTACCGGTGAGGAACGCGTTGTCGAGCGAGCTCAGCGTCAGGTCGAAGGTGGCCGACGTGTTGATGTAGTCACCACGGATCACCTTCGGGATGTTGTCGATCGGGTACGGGGCCGTGATGACCAGCTTCAGCGAGTCGATCAGATACGGCGCCGCACGGCCGAGCTGTTTGAGCGGCCGCTGCAGCAGCGCCAGGTTGGTGTCGAAGTCGGCCCGCGACTGCGACAACGTCTGGTTGGTGACCGCACTGAACCGGCCGAGGGCCTCCACCGCACCGGTGAACCTGTCCCTGGCGTCCGCGAAATACTTGATCAGCGGGGGGAATTCGGTCAGCACGCGGTCCAGCGTGTTGTTGCGGGCCGCCACGATCGAGAGCAGCTCGTTGGTCTTGTCGATCGCATGTGTCAGGTCGTCGCGCTGCTGGTTGAGCTGATCGGTGAACGTGTTCAGCTTGCCCAGGAAGTCGCGGATCTGCCCGGCATTGCCGTCCAGGATGTTGGCGACCTCGGTCTGGATGATCTCCAGATTCGGGATGCCGCCGCCGCGCAGCACGGTGGCGATGCTGGCCAGCGTGCGTTCGGTGGTCGGGAAGGACTGGGAGTTCTTCAGCGGGATCGTTGCGCCGTTGCGCAGCGGTTCCGGCGACGGGTTCGGCGGCGGATCGAGCTCGACATGTTGGGTGCCCAGCAGGCTGGTCTGGCCGATTCGCGCAATAGCGTTGGCGGGCAGCTTGATTCCGGGCTCGATGTCGAGCGTCAGGGTGGGAATCCAGTTCTTCAGCTCGATGGCGCGCACCGAGCCGACGAACACGTCAGCCACCCGCACCCGGCTGTTGACGTTGAGCGCCAACGTATCCGGCATCTGGACATAGACGGTCATCTTGTCCTTGCCGCTGCCGGGTCCACCCGGCATCGGCACGTTGGCGATACCGCGCCAGCCGCACGACGTCAGCACGAGCGCCGTCACCAGCAGTACGAAGCCACGCCAGCCCAGCCGGCGGGTGGTCGTCAGGATCGCGTTCACTGGCCGCCTCCCGCTTCAGCGGGCAACGCCGGACCGGCGGGTGCCGCGGGTGCGGGTGCGCCGGGAGGAGCCCCACCGTTGATCTGCTGCGAGACGGGCAGCGGTCCGGGGACCACGTCCGGT
>NZ_NOZR01000049.1 GCF_002250655.1 Mycolicibacterium sphagni | reverse complement strand
GTAGGTGACCGAGCCCCCGTTGCCCCCGTTGCCCCCGTTGCCGCCGTCGCTGCCACCTGCGGCGCCGGTGCCGCCGTTACCGCCGTGCCCGCTCTCGTCTTGATGCGAGCCGAACGCAACGGCACTGCCCCCGTTGCCGCCGTTGCCGCCGTTCTGATAGCTGGTGGCAGGTGTGCCATTGGTACCGTCGCTACCTTCGGTGCCGCCATTTTGACCAGCGCTGCCGGCAGCGGAGGTGGTCGGTGGAATCGGCGGATTGACGACTTCAGCACCTGAGGCCCCGGTGCCGCCGGTGCCGCCAGTGCCGCCGCTGCCAAAGAGTGAACCGCCGTTGCCGCCGCTCCCGCCGGCGGTTCCGGCAGTGGTGCCGGCGTCGCTGCCGGAGCCGCCGCTGCCGCCGTTGCCGATCAGACCTGCGTTGCCGCCGTTCCCGCCAGCCAGTCCAGTGGACTCCGGCTCGCTGTTGCCGTTGCCTCCATCGCCGTAAAGCCATCCGCCGTTCGAGCCGTTCGGTGCGAGCGTCGAATCTGGCGTCAGACCGTTTCCGATCTCAAGATTGTCTCCGTCGTCCACAAGTTGCGTCTGGTTGCTGTGCCCGGCGGTGCCCGGTTGACCACTGGCTCCTGTGAGGCCGGAGCTGCCGGTAGTGCCATTGACCGCTGACGCGCCGGTGATGCCCGCAGATCCGCCAATCAGCCCGCCTTTGCCCCCAACTCCGGCATTACCGGCGAGTCCGCCCGATCCACCGCTGCCACCGGCCCCGCCCAGGCCCGCGTGACCGCCGGAACCGCCATTGGCTCCGACGTATCCGGTGCCGCCGTTGCCCCCATCGCCGCCCGTGGCCCCGGTCGCGCCGCTGCCACCGATACCGCCGCCGCCCGCCGCGCCGCCGGATCCTCCGAGGCCGTACAAAGCCCCGCCACGGCCGCCCGTCCCGCCTTTGCCGCCCTGGCCTCCGGAGGCCCCCGAGACGCCTTGACCACCGTTGCCACCGTTGCCGCCGGCCCCCGCCTGGCCGCCGGTCGGGTCCACCGCGAGCCCGCCGATACCGCCGTTCCCGCCCGCGGCACCGACGCCGCCGGTGCCGCCGCTGCCGCCGGCACCGCCGACCGCCGTTCCGCTGTAGGAGGCCGCAAGGCCGCCGGTTCCGCCGGTTCCGCCGGTGCCTGTGGAGCCCCCGGTCCCGCCGGCACCGCCGACACCGCCGACACCGAGACCGACGGCGGTCAAAGCGGCCTGCCCGTCACCGCCGTCGCCGCCGTTCTGGCCGGACGCACCGCTTGTCCCGGCGCCGCCGGCGTCGCCCGCAGTGGTGTCGACGGCCACCGCAGAATCGGCGGCGTCTCCGGGTGCCGGCCCCTGGTAGCCGATGCCGGTGGCCGCCGAGGATGTTCCCGGGGTGGGATTGACACCCACCCCGCCATGGCCGCCTGTCCCGCCGAAGCCAGCGGCACCGCCATTACCGAACAACGCCGCGGCGTTCCCGCCGTTCCCGCCACTGCCTCCGGTGCCCCCGGCTTGATTGCCGGCGCCGGCCGCGCCGTTCCCGCCATTTCCGCCATTTCCGCCGTCGCCGCGGATGGAGAAGAGTCCCGCCGAGCCACCTGTCCCGCCATTTCCGCCCGAGCCCCCCGCAGCGGTCGCCGCCCCGCCGTTGCCGCCGTTTCCACCGTTACCGCCGAACAGACCGCCAGTGCCGCCGGCGCCGCCGGCCTGACCGGCCAACCCGTTGCCGCCGTTGCCGCCGCTGCCCAGCAAGTCGGCGTTGCCCCCGTTGCCTCCGTTGAAGCCGTTGCCGCCGTTCCCGAAAAGGCCGGCGTTGCCGCCGTTGCACGCGACGGTGCCGGTGCAACTGGTCGACGAAAAGCTGTAACCATTGCCGATGAGCAGACCGGCATTGGGGTGCGACGCGGTGCCGTTACCGACGAAGATGCCGATGAAATCGGTGAGCGGGGTCAAGGCAGCGGCCACCGAACCGGTGTGGACCGGGCGGCGAGCTGGCGCCACCGCGGCAGTCTGCGAGCCGGTCGCCACCTCATCGCGAAGCTCAGCGGCCCCAGCAATAAGCGGCCGGCGCCCAGCGAGCGCATTGCGGTTGACATCGGGCGGGGTGGCCTGGGTCCTGAGGCGGGTGCGTGCCCGGGGACCGACGGCAGCCGGGGTGTGCGAGCCCTCGGTAGCCGACGTGTTCTGACCGTCCCGACTAGCGCCGTCCGCATGCGCCACACCGACCGCGGTGGTGGCCCCAAGACTGCCGGTCAGAATGCCGACTCCCAACCAGGCGCTCACAGCGAATGGCTGGATCCGGCGTGGTCGACTGCCGCGACGTGTGCCGCCTGAGCCCGAAAATTGGCGATGACCTGCCATTGTTTCCCCCGACTCGGCGAAAACCATCCGTGGACGGCTCACCCTAACAATTTGCCGCGCCGCGCCGTGTCGAAAGACGTCAGCCACGGACGGCGGGCCCGCCCGGCTAGCGTTGCCGGGCGTGCAGCAGAACCTCGAGCGCAGCTGCGACGTCGTCGGGGGAGTCGACGCGATAGTGGGCCAGGGTCTCACCCGCCCCGACTTTCACCCCGATATCGCCGTCGGTCAGCCTGCGAAATGCTTTTTCATCGGTGACGTCATCGCCGAAGAACACCGTCGCGTCGGCGTTGCTCTGGTCTCGCAGCCGCTCGAGAGCTTCACCCTTGTCGGTGTCGATTACGGCGAACTCGCGAACCGCTTTGCCCTCGGTGACGTGAATATCCCAGTCCCGCACCGCATTCAGCGCATCATCGAGCGCCTGCTGGGCGTGCTCTGGTGCCGCGTTGCGGACGTGGAAGGCCACGCTGGCCGGTTTGATCTCGACGCTCGCACCGGGATAGCGCCCGGCTAGCGCGGTCATCGTCTGCTCGAGCTTGGCCAGCAGCGCCTGGGCCGGCTCGTCGATCGCATCGAGGAACCCGGCATCGAACTCAGAGCCGTGACTGCCGACCAGGTGCACACCGGCCGGCGGCCCTGACAGCACCCGCAGATCGCGCAGCGCCCGCCCGGAGATCAGGGCGGCACTGGTGGACGGTAGCGCGGCCAGCGCGGCCAGCGCCTCGGCGGCGGCCGGGACAGGGCGGGCGTCGGCAGGGTTGGACACGATCGGCGCGACGGTGCCGTCGAAGTCGGATGCCACCAGTAGACGCGGGACGCCGGCGACCTTGATCAGCGCGCGGTGCAGATCCTCGGGCAGGTCGGGCACTGGAGTCCTAGGACTCGCCGTCGTCGCCGATCAGCAGCCGTACCGCCAAATCCAGGCGTTTGCTGACGTCGGTCGCCGAGGCCCGGCGGGTGAGCCAGGCCAGCAGGTTCGACAGCCACACATCGGAGATGACGCGGGCGATGTGGTACTGGTCCTCGGTCGGTTCGCCGTCGCTCATGGCGCGGGCGAACATGCTGTCGATGATCTTCTCGACGTGATCAACTTCACCGGCTGCCGACGCGTCGGCGAACACGTAAGCCCGTGTCATCGCCTCGGTCAGCAGCGGGTTGCGCTGCATGGCCCGGTTCAGCTTGCTGACCATGAAGTTCAGCCGCTGAAACGGGGAACCTCCGGCCACCACAGAGCGGTCGGTCTTGGAGTCGATGCGTTCGAACTCGCGCGCGAGCGCCGAGACCAGCAGGTGGACCTTCGACGGGAAGTAGCGATAGAGCGTGCCGACTGCCACGTCGGCGCGGTCGGCGACGGCGCGCATCTGGACGGCTTCATAACCGCCTTTGGAGGCGATGGCCATGGTCGCGTCGAGGATGCGTTTGCGGCGCTCACGCTGGGCTTCTGAGCCGAGTTCTGATTCGGCAAGAACTGACACCGGGATCACCTCACGTGGCTGCGAACCCGCACCGCCGGCCGACGATTTCTGCGCTGGCGATGACATTGGCTCGGTCAGCTCCTTCCAAGGGCCGTTTCTGGAGGAAACGATACGCATCGTTAGACTGCTCCGCGCACCCCTGCATCCCCCAGGACAGCCGCGTGTCCTGCTGCGATGCCGGTCGACTTGACTGGCGATCGCTGGCACTATTAGAACACGTTCTAGTGGGCCGAGAAGATCTTTCAGCCCCGTTCTTCGTCACCTCTAGGAGCCGACGGTGTCTGCGACCATCACCGATGAACAGTTTGCCGCCCGCGAGCTGGTTCGCAGCTGGGCTGCCTCGTCCGGCGCCCTGAGCGCTGTGCGCGACGTCGAACAGGGCACGCCGGACGCGTGGCGCCCGGTTTACAGCGCCCTCGCCGAGCTGGGTCTTTTCGGTGTCGCCGTGGCTGAGGACGCCGGCGGTGCCGGTGGCTCGATCCAAGATCTGTGCGCCATGGTCGAGGAAGCGGCGCGGGCGCTGATCCCCGGGCCGGTCGCGACGACGGCCGTGGCGACCCTGGTGGTCACCGATCCCGAGCTGCTCGAAGCGCTGATGTCGGGCGAGGCCACCGCGGGCCTGGCGCTGGCCGCCGACCTGCGTGCCGACGGCGGGAAGGTGACCGGCACCGCCGGGTACGTCCTCGGTGCGGACTCCTCGGGTGCGCTGCTGCTGCCGGTGGGGGACGAGATCGTCGTGGTCGACGCCGCCGCCGACGGTGTGACGGTCGAGCTACTGACGGCCACCGACTTCTCGCGCCCGCTGGCGAAAGTGACGCTGAATGCTGCCCCAGCGACCACGCTGGCGGTGACGCGGCGCAAGTTCGAGGACTTGACCGCCACCGTGCTGGCGGCCGAGACCGCCGGGGTCGCCCGCTGGACGCTGGACACCGCTGTCGACTACGCCAAGGTGCGCGAACAGTTCGGCAAGCCGATCGGCAGCTTCCAGGCCATCAAGCACATGTGCGCCGAGATGCTGCTGCGCTCGCAGCAGGCCGCGGTGGCCGCCGCCGACGCCGCGGTGGCCGCCTCCGGCAGTGACGACCAGCAGCTCGCCATCGCCGCCGCCATCGCTGCCGCGATCGGCATCGAGTCGGCGAGGGGCAATGCCAAGGACTGCATCCAGGTGCTCGGCGGCATCGGAATCACCTGGGAGCACGACGCTCATCTGTACCTGCGCCGCGCGTACAACATCGGCCAGATCCTGGGCGGCCGGCCGGCGTGGCTGCGCCGGGTCGGTGCGCTGACGCTGGACGGTGTGCGCCGTGAGCTGCACATCGACTTGGACTCCGTCGCAGACCTGCGGCCCGAGATCGCCGCGGCGGTGGCCGAAGTTGCCGCGCTGCCGGTTGAGCAGCGTCAGCCGGCACTGGCCGCCACTGGGTTGCAGGCACCGCACTGGCCCAAGCCGTACGGTCGGGAGGCCTCCCCGGCCGAGCAACTTCTCATCGATTCCGAACTGGCCAAGGCCGGCGTGCAGCGCCCCGATCTGGTGATCGGCTGGTGGGCGGTGCCCACGATCCTCGAAGGCGGCACGCCCGAGCAGATCGAACAGTTCGTGCCGGCCACACTGCGCGGTGACATCATCTGGTGCCAGCTGTTCAGCGAGCCCGGCGCCGGTTCCGATCTGGCCGCCTTGCGCACCAAAGCTGTTCGGGCCGAAGGCGGTTGGAAGCTCACCGGCCAGAAGGTCTGGACGTCGGCCGCGCAGAAGGCGCACTGGGGCGTGTGTCTGGCCCGTACCGATGCCGAGGCGCCGAAACATAAAGGGATCACCTACTTCCTGATCGATATGCGCTCGCCGGGCATCGTGGTCCGCCCGCTGCGGGAGATCACCGGTGACGAGCTCTTCAACGAGGTCTTCTTCGACGACGTCTTCGTGCCCGACGACATGGTGGTCGGCACCGTCAACGACGGCTGGCGGCTGGCCCGTACCACGCTGGCCAACGAGCGGGTCGCGATGGCGCAGGGCACCGCGTTGGGCAATCCGGTGGAGGAGATGCTCGAAACGGTCGCTGCGCGAGGCGAACTCGATACCGCGCTGCAGGACCAGGCAGGCAAACTGATCCTCTCCGCGCAGGCGGGATCACTGCTCGATCAGCGCATCGCGCAGCTAGCCGTCGGTGGGCAGGACACCAGCGCGGAAGCCAGCGCCCGCAAGCTGATTGGCGTGCGGCACCGGCAGGCGCTGGCCGAATTCCGGCAGGAGTTGTCGGAGTCCGGCGGGCTGACGGTTGACGGGTTCGTGCACGACTTCCTCAACACCCGTTGCCTGACGATCGCGGGCGGTACCGAGCAGATCCTGCTCACCCTGGCCGGCGAGCGCCTGCTCGGGCTGCCGCGCTAGGAGAACCGCGACACCCGACACACGCTCGCGCTGAGCTATTCGTCGTAGGTGACTGCCACCGAATCCGACTTCGGCCGGGCTTGGCAGGACAGAATCAATCCCTCGTCGATGTCGCTGGGCTCCAGGACGTCGTTGACGTCCATCTCGACCTCGCCGCTCCGTTTGACCACCGCGCAGGCGCCGCAGTGCCCCTCTCGGCACGAGAACGGCACGTCGAGACCCTTGTCGAGGAGCACGTCGAGCAGCTTGGCGCTGCGCGGCCACGACACGGTGTGAGACTGCCCGTCGAGTTCGACGACGACGGTGGCCGGCGGCTCGTCGCCATCGTCGGTGATCTTCACCGCGGCGAACGGGTCGGTATCCAGCGAGCGGAACACCTCGATGTGCACTTGCTTGGCTGGGACTTTCAGCGAGTCCAACGCCTCCTCAGCAGCCTTCATGAACGGCCCGGGTCCGCAGATGAACGCCTGCCGGTCGGTGTAGGGAGCCATCAACTGGCTCAGGGCCGGCACGCTCGGCAGACCCTGCACCGACTCCAGCCAGTGCACGACCGTCAGGCGATCGGGGTACTTGGCGGCCAGGTCGCGCAGCGTACTGCCGAAGATCACGGAGCGCTCGTCGCGGTTGGCGTAGATCAAGGTGACGTGGCCACCTGCCTCAGATAATGCCGACTTGCAGATGGCCAGCATCGGGGTGATCCCGCTGCCGGCCGCGATCAACAGGAAGTCGGCGTCGAGGGTCTTGGGGACGAAGGTGCCCGACGGCGCCAGGACGTGCATCTTCATGCCCCGGTGCGCGTTATCGCACAGCCAGTTGGACGCGTAGCCGTCGACAGTGCGTTTGACGGTGACGGTCAGCGCGCCGTCGGTGAAGGGCGAACTGCACAGCGAGTAGCAGCGGGCCACCGAACCGGTACGGTCGCTGGGGATGCGCAAGGTCAGGAACTGGCCCGGTGCGTAGCGCAGGCGATCGGCCGGAATGTCCGCACCGGCGGGCACGCCGAACACCAGAGACCGCGAATCATCGGTCTCCTCGACCACATCAGTCACTTCCAACTCGAGCACGTGGCTACCCAGTGGCTCGTCCGGTGGAACCTGCGTCACGTTGCTCAGCCTTCCCTCCAACCCAACTAGAACAGGTTACAGAAATCGGTTTACATATCGCTACCAGCCGCAGGCTCGCGCTGCTCGACACAAATCGTAACGTGTTCTAGTCTTGGTCGGAGTAACGCACTTCCGGGAGGCATGCAGTGACGTCCATTCAACAGCGTGACGCGGAGTCGGTTCTCACCGGCATCGACGAACTGCTGCCAAAGCTGCGCGAGCGCGCTCAGGAGACCGAAGACCTGCGTCGCATCCCCGATGCCACGATCGCCGAACTCGACGAGGTCGGCTTCTTCAAGCTGCTCCAGCCCGAGCAGTGGGGCGGGCTGCAGAGCGACCCGACGGTGTTCTATGAGGCGGTCCGCCGCCTGGCCAGCGCCTGCGGTTCGACTGGCTGGGTCGCCGGCATTCTCGGCGTGCACAACTGGCACCTGGCCCACTTCGACCAGCAGGCCCAGGAAGATGTCTGGAGCGCCGATCCGACCGTCCGGATCTCCTCGTCCTACGCCCCGATGGGCGCCGGCGTGGTCACTGATGGCGGCTACCTGGTCAACGGCGCCTGGCACTGGTCGTCGGGCTGCGATCACGCCTCCTGGACCTTCGTCGGTGGCCCGGTGATCAAGGACGGCAGGCCGGTCGACTTCGGCAGCTTCCTGGTCCCGATCAGCGACTACCGCATCGAGGACGACTGGCACGTCGTGGGCCTGAAGGGCACCGGCTCCAACACGCTGGTGATGAAGGACGTGTTCGTGCCGCGGCACCGGTTCACCTCCTTCAAGGCGATGGGCGATCTCGCTTCGCCCGGGCTGCAGACCAATACCGCCCCGGTCTACAAGATGCCTTGGGGGACAATGCATCCCACGACCATCTCGACTCCGATCGTGGGCATGGCCTACGGCGCCTACGACGCTCACGTCGAGCATCAGGGCAAGCGGGTGCGCGCCGCCTACGCCGGTGAGAAGGCCAAGGACGATCCGTTCGCCAAGGTCCGAATCGCCGAGGCCTCCAGCGATATCGACGCGGCCTGGGGCCAGCTGTCGGGCAATCTGGCCACCGAATACAAGCTGCTGCTGGCCGGCGAGGACATTCCGCTGGAGCTGCGGGCCAAGGCCCGTCGCGACCAGGTGCGCGCCACCCAGCGCGCGATCGCGGCCATCGACCGGCTCTTCGAGAGCGCAGGAGCCACTGCCCTGGGCACCGACACACCGCTGCAACGGTTCTGGCGTGACGCGCACGCCGGGCGCGTGCACGCAGCTAACGACGCCGAGCGCGCCTACGTGATGTTCGGCAACCAGGCATTCGGGCTGCCGCTCGGCGACACGATGGTTTAACGGGCACGCCCGATGTCGTCTTTCATCCAGGAAGTGGAGTCCCAGCAGGAGCTGACTTTCGAGTCCACCTCTCGCTATGCGCAGGTCCGCAGCGACATGCGGCTGCACTTTCACGAGGCCGGAGTCGGTAATCCGCAGACCGTGGTGCTGCTGCACGGCGGCGGCCCCGGTGCATCCAGCTGGTCGAACTTCTCGCGCAATATCGGCGTGCTGGCCACACGTTTCCTTGTGCTCGCCGTCGATCAGCCCGGCTACGGCCACTCTGACAAGCACACCGAGCATGAGCAGTACAACCGTTACAGCGCAACGGCTTTGCTGAATCTGTTCGACCATCTCAAGATCGAACGCGCGCATCTGGTGGGCAACTCACTGGGCGGTGGCACCGCGGTGCGTTTCGCGCTGGACAACCCCGAGCGCGCCGGGCGGCTGGTGCTGATGGGCCCGGGCGGCCTGTCGGTCAATTTGTTCGCGCCCGACCCCACCGAAGGTGTGAAGCTGCTGGGCCGCTTCACCGTCGACCCGACGCGCGAGAACTTGGAGAAGTTCCTGCGCATCATGGTCTACGACCAGAAGTTGATCACTCCCGAGCTGGTCGAGGAGCGCTTTGCGATCGCCAGCACGCCCGAATCGCTGGCCGCGGCACGGGCGATGGGAAAGTCGTTCGCGGGAGCTGATTTCGAGCTCGGCATGATGTGGCGCGACGTATACAAGATGCGCCAGCGCGTACTGCTGATCTGGGGCCGTGAGGACCGTGTCAACCCGCTCGACGGCGCACTGGTCGCGCTAAAGCAGATTCCGCGTGTGCAGCTGCATGTTTTCGGGCAATGTGGACATTGGGCTCAGTTGGAGAAATTCGACGAGTTCAACAAGCTGACCATTGATTTCCTCGGAGGTGGGGCATGACGCTAAAGGCGCTCGGCTATATGCGAATTGAGGCCACCGATGTGGGGGCCTGGCGTGAATTCGGACTGAAGGTCCTCGGCATGGCAGAGGGCGACGGGGCCATCCCCGATGCGCTCTATTTGCGCATGGACGACTTCGCCGCCCGCCTGGTGATCGTGCCCGGCGACCGGGACCGGCTGCTGATTTCGGGCTGGGAGGTCGCCGATGCGCCTGCGCTGCAGGGCCTGCGCGAGACCCTGGCCAAGGCGGGCGTGGACTTCGTCGAAGGCACCCGCGAGGAGAAGTCCGAGCGGCGGGTCGAGGGCCTGATCCGGTTCTCCGATCCCGCCGGCAACGTTCTCGAAGCGTTCCACGGTGCCCAGTACCTGGGTCGCCGTTTCGTGAGCCCCTACGGCCACAAATTCGTCACCGCCGAACAGGGGCTCGGGCACGTCGTGCTCACCTGTGACGATGACGCTGCCGCACAGGCGTTCTACCAGGATGTGCTGGGCTTCCGGCTGCGGGATTCCATGAGCCTGCCCCCACAGATCGCGGGCCGCCCGGCCGACGGGGATCCCGTGTGGTTGCGGTTCTACGGCTGCAACCCGCGTCATCACGCGCTGGCTTTCATGCCGATGCCCAACCCGACCGGCATCGTGCACCTGATGGTCGAGGTGGAGAACTCCGACGATGTCGGCCTGTGCCTGGATCGCGCCCTTCGCCGCAAGGTCAAGATGTCGGCGACACTCGGCCGGCACACCAATGACAAGATGCTGTCCTTCTACATGAAGACCCCCGGCGGTTTCGACGTCGAATTCGGTTGTGAGGGTTTGCAGGTCGAGGATCAGGGCTGGATCGCCAGGGAAAGCACCGCCGTCAGTCTGTGGGGGCACGACTTCTCCGTCGGGTTCAAGTAGCCGATGTCTGCGCCCTCGATCGACCCCCGCACGTTCCGTCACGTGCTGGGCCAGTTCTGCACGGGCATCACCATCATCACGACGGTCCACGAGGACGCTCCGGTGGGCTTTGCCTGCCAGTCGTTCGCGGCGTTGTCGCTCGAGCCGCCGTTGGTGTTGTTCTGTCCCACCAAGATGTCGCGGTCCTGGGCGGCCATCGAGGCCAGCGGAAAGTTCTGCGTCAACATCCTGCACGAGAAGCAGAAGGACGTGTCTGCCCGGTTTGGATCGAAGGAGCCGGACAAATTCGCTGGAATCGACTGGAGCCCAAGCAAACTCGGCTCACCCGTGATCGACGGCACGCTGGCGCATATCGACTGCACCGTGCACTCGGTGACCGATGGCGGTGACCACTTCGTGGTGTTCGGTGCGGTGCACTCGCTCTCCGAAGTACCGAAGAAGAAACCGCGGCCGCTGTTGTTCTACCGCGGCGAATACACCGGCATCGAACCGGACAAGAACTCTCCGGCACAGTGGCGTGACGACCTCGACGCGTTCCTCACCACCACCACCACCGATACCTGGCTCTAGACGGTATGGGGGCTGACTCGGGGCCGAAGGCCTCGGGCTGCAATCGGACGTGGGTTGCCGGTGTCGAGTGAAC
>NZ_NOZR01000048.1 GCF_002250655.1 Mycolicibacterium sphagni | reverse complement strand
CCGTCGCGCCACCCCCGGCTCCCCCGCCAACCGCGCCGCCTCAACCTAAGCGTAAAAAGCATTGGGGCCGAAGGATTTTCGTCACGCTGATCGTCGTCGTCCTGCTGGCGGTCGGCGGGCTCGTCGGCGGGGCGGTGTGGATCGACACCTCACTGCACCGCGTCGCGGTCTTCGACTACGCCGACCGGCCGGCCACAGGCGCGGGCACCACCTGGCTGCTCGTCGGCTCCGACAGCAGGGCCGGACTGACCCCGGAGCAGCAGGCCGACCTGGCCACCGGCGGAGATCTCGGCAACGGCCGGACCGACACCATCCTGGTCGTCCATATCCCTGCGCTGGGTTCCAGCGCCCCGACCACGATGGTCTCGATCCCCCGCGACTCCTACGTGGCCATCCCCGGCCACGGCCAGGACAAAATCAACGCCGCGTTCGCCGAGGGCGGCGCGCCGCTGCTGGCCCAGACCGTGGAGGAGGCGACGGGTCTGCACCTCGACCACTACGCAGAGGTGGGATTCGACGGCTTCGCGGTGCTGGTCGACGCGCTCGGCGGTGTCCACTTGTGCCCGGCCGATCCGATGGACGACCCGCTGGCCGGAATCAACCTGCCTGCGGGCTGCCAGACCCTCGACGGGCGCAACGCACTCGGCTACGTCCGCAGCCGGGCGACCCCGCGCGCCGACCTGGACCGGATGGTCCACCAGCGCGAGTTCATGGCCGCGGTGATGCACCGAGCCAGCAGTCCCGTGGTGTGGCTCAATCCGTGGCACTGGTACTCGGTGCCGCACGCGGCGGTGGGGTCACTGACCGTCGACAACGGCGACCACGTGTGGGATCTCGCGCTGCTGGGCTGGGCACTGCACGGCTCGACCACTGCGATCACCGTGCCGATCGGCGAGTTCACCGAAAACGACTCCGGGTCGGTGGTGGTCTGGGACTCCGACGCGGCCGATCAGCTGTTCAAGGCGCTGCGAACCGATTCGGCGATCCCGCAGCAGGTGCTCAACGCACAGCCCTAGTCGCCGGGAGCCACCAGCGGGTTCTGCAGCCAGGCCTTCGTCCGTCCGGGATGGTTGGTGGCGATCCAGCCGACCCCCAGATCGCGGCAGTAGCCGACGTCCTCGTAATGGTCGACGGTCCAGCAGTACATGGCACGCCCCTGGGCGGCGGCCCGGTCGACGAGCTCAGGATGCTCTCGCAGCGTTGCGATCGAGGGGCCGACGGCCGTCGCCCCGACCGTCGTGGCGGCACTCCCGCCCAGATAGCGCGACGTCTCGCCCAGCAGCACCGTCGGCAACAGCGGCGCCGCGCGCCTGATCCGCCACACCGCCGCGGCCGAGAACGACATCACCACCGCGCGAGACAGGTCCGCCGACGCCGGTGCCGCGATGCCGTAGCGATGCAACAGGGCCAGCACCTTGCTCTCCACCAGGCCCCCGTAGCGCACCGGGTGCTTGGTCTCGATGAACATCTTCACCGGGCGGTTCCAGTCCAACACCAGACGGACCAGGTCATCGAGGGTCAGCAAGCCCGTATCCCCGGCCGTGGCATCGGAGCTCGAGCTGCTGTGCCAGGCACCCCAGTCCAGCCGCTTGAGCTCGGCCAGCGTCATCTCGCTGACCAGGCCGGTGCCGGTCGACGTGCGGTCCACCCGCCGGTCGTGCACACACACCAGATGGCCGTCACGGGTCAACCGGACGTCGCACTCGACACCGTCAGCGCCTTCGGCGAGCGCCAGCTCGTAGGCGGCCAACGTGTGTTCCGGACGCTCGGCCGAAGCGCCGCGGTGGGCGACCACGAAGGGGTGCCCGCCGTCCAGTCCGCCGGCCGATTGCATAGGCCTATGCTGCCGGTTCCTGTTGCCCCGGCTCAACCGCTGGCGCAGATTCGGTCTCGGCGGGACGCTGCTGGGGCTGCTCTTGGCCGACCACCACCCATCGGTGCAGTGGCCGTTCGACGGGCTTGCGCACGAAGGCGTCGAACACCTGCCACAGCATCACCAGCACGGCGGCACCCAGCAGGTAAGCGACGATCACCCACACAGTGTTGTCGGCGATCCCCTGCGGCTTGTTGGTGAAGCTGGTGGCGATCGCGAAGATCGACACGGCGGTCGACACGACCCAGGCCACCCACCACGCGGTGATCGGTCCGCGAAGCCGGGCTTGCGTCTGCTCGGCGTGGGCGAGTTCGAGGACGTAGACCGGCGCCCAGACGAGGTTGACGACCGGTATCAGGCATCCGGCCCACAGCGCCCAAGCCGGCCGCGGGTCGTCTTGCCCGAGGTGCTCATAAACCGCCGCCCGGCGTGCGATCAACCACGACGTCGTGACAACGGCGGTCAGGATCACCGCCACGATCGCGGCCAGGCTGATCAACACGCCGAGCCACAGCGCCGCGCCGGCGACCAACGGGGGCAGCAGCGACGTGCGATTGATCAGCAACAGCGCGTAGCGAACGATGTGGATGGCCGCGGCGAGGCCGAAGACGGTCGCCGCTGACAGCAGCGCCGCGCGGACGGTGACGGGCGCGATCCCCTTCTTGGCGGCGCCGTCGTCGCCAGGCGCCGGTGGCGCAACGTGATCGGCGAGGCCCCATCGCGGGATATAGCTGTAACGCGGCGTCGGCCCGAGGCGGCGACGACCGGGGCGCGGCGGCGGCGGCGGACCAGGCCGGACCGCGATCCAGCGGAAGCCCGAGGCTAGGCGGGGTGCACCACCCTGAGGTCCCGGCTGCCGAGGGGGCTGGTGGCCGGCGGCTGCCGGGCTCCAGCGCGGATCCGGCGGGCCGGTCGGTGCCATCAGGGCGCCATTGCACCGGGGGCACCAGGCGCGCTGGCGGTCGCGCACATTCCACCGCGTCCCGCACTGGGAGCACACCTGAATCACGCCGACCAGCCTAGCGAGCGCAACCACGGTCGGTGATAGTTGCGCTGGGGCTCGACTTAGCACGGGTTGTGGCACGCAGTGCATCTTCGGCGATCCGGGACGTGCAGCAATGACTTGGCTATCCACAGTTTCCACAGGTTTATCCACAGGTGTCGAAGCCGGTGAATGGGCATTGAGCGCACTATCTCGCCACGGAGACAGGCAGTGTCTGTGGATAACCCGACGGCTCGGGAGTGCCCTGATCAACAAGCTGATGAGGCGCGAGCGAAATCGGTTGGCTCACTAACTGCCGGAGGGGCCGTCGCGACGCGCCGAACGACACGCCGACTCGTCGGAACCCAACTGTGATCTTCAATACCCCGTTCCCGGACCACTCAAACAAAGTTTTCGACAGTTCTGACAACGGCAATGGTCCGATTTTCCTCGCGGTACATGAGGGGTTATGATCGCGCTCACAAGTAGTTCTGTGACTAACTTCACTGGGGGCGGTAGTTGAACACGCAGGTCAGGGAGGTGTGATGGCATTCCAGTCATTCCGAGCGCAGTCCGCGTCGCAGCCGTCGCACTGGCATGTCTCCTCGGCGACCTGTAACCGCTCCTACATGCTGGCCGCCCTGCGTGCCGGCGTCATCGCACTGGTCTTGCTGGGCATTCTCGCCCTGATCGTCTTGTTCTGATCTGGACCGGCCGCCACGCCCGTACGCGAATCCCAGTGCGGTTAGCACTCGTGTCGTCTTGCGTGCCACCCGCTACGTACCGCATCCTGAATCGAACCGACCCGCTGTCGTGTCGCACTGACATACCGAGTGTCGCGGAGGCGAGATGGAAACTGGTTCCGGGCGTGCGGTCGAAGTCGCTCCCTTTCATTCTCGTGGGGCCCTCAAGGGCTTCGTCGTCTCAGGCCGCTGGCCGAACTCGACGAAGGAGTGGGCCCAGCTTCTGATGGTCGCGGTGCGTGTCGCCTCGCTGCCCGGATTGCTTTCCACCACAACCATATTCGGCGTCCGAGAGGAACTGCCCGACAAACCGCAGCCCGGCACTGTCGGCCTCGTTCTTGCCGAGGGCACCGTGGTGGGCGAGTCCGCAGTCCCACCAGGGCATTTCGCTGACAGACAACCGCCTGCGCTGCTGATGCTGCACCCACCGTCGGAGACCATGCCCTCACTGCCGGAGTGCTCTGGAGCAGCGTCGGGTTGCGTTCTGCTACCAGGCATTCCGCATCTGGGCCTGGAACACCGGGCCGCCTGGGTCGAGGCGGAATCCGACGGCACCATCACCAGCATGGTGAGCCGAGTCGGCGTCGACCCCATCAGCCATCCCGACACCGCAATCCTGGCGATGCTCCTGGCCGCCTAGCCAGAATTGAGGGTGCCCGAACTTTCTTGGTTGGTATCCCAAATTTATTGCTGCGGTTAGGTTTTCGATCCGCACGAGTTGCGAGCACCCCAGAGTTGCACGTAGGGTTGCCACAGCGAAGGGGAGTAGCCCCCAATCGGATAATCGACATACTGGCCCAGCGGATTCCGCCGGGCCCGGTTGTTCGGCCGGCGTTCAGTGCCGGTGGGCGAGACCTTCGGCCGTAACCGTTAGTGGTTGCCGGCCGGAGGCATCTGTACCGCCCCCGACGACAGCCACCCAACTGAGGAGTACTGGGTGCTCGCCGCGATCTTCCTGAGCCTGGTCGTCATCTTCGTCGCCGAGCTGGGCGACAAGTCCCAGCTCATGGCGATGACTTTCGCTCTGCGCCACCGCTGGTGGGTTGTGCTCGGCGGTATCACCGTCGCGACGGCGGCGGTGCACCTGATCTCCGTGGGCGTCGGCCACTACCTCGGCGCCGCGCTGCCGACCCACCTGCTCGGCATCCTCGCCGGTGTGGCCTACATCTTGTTCGGGCTATGGACGCTACGTGGAGACACGCTCTCGGAGGACGAGGCCACCCGCGCTCAGCGGACGACCGTGCCGGCGTTCTTCGCCGTGACCTCGGCGTTCCTCCTGGCCGAGCTCGGCGACAAGACCATGCTCGCGACCATCACACTGGCCACTGACCACGACTGGGTCGGGGTGTGGATCGGATCGACGATCGGCATGGTGGCCGCCGACGCGCTGGCCATCCTCGTCGGCGCGTTGGCCGGCAAGCACCTGCCGGAGCGGTTCATCCAGCTGGCCGCGTCCGCCCTATTCCTGGTCTTCGGAGTCTCCATGCTCGTCGAGGGGGCCTTCCCGGCCGTACCCGGCATCGTCATCGCCGGCGTCTCCGTCGCGGCCGCCCTGCTGGCTGTGGCGGCTGCGCGCGCGCTGCCGCTTCGCCTGCGCCCGGCTGTGCTGCGCCCCGCCGCGCCGCCGGTGTCCGAGGACGCACCGCAATCGGTCAGCTGCCCCCAGGGCGACTCGGCCCGATCGCCGGAGCCACCAACCAGGTCTGCATAAGGGCACTTACAGCAAAGTGGATTTCTGCGATTGGGTTCCGCGCGCTCGGTTGCTCAGGCTACTCTCAGGTTCTTGCATGAGCGATTATCGAACGGCCGCTGTGCCAAGAAGCCTTTCACCTTGCGTTTCTTTGCCTCACCGCGCGCTCTGACCGACTCCCGACCTCGAAATTTGTCGGTACGAATGTTTGCCCGTGACCGAAAAATGTCCGCATGCGTCAATTATCGGGTAGTTTGCACTTGGTTGTCGGCGGATGTGTCGCTACGATAATCAGCAAATAAGCCAACGGAAACGCCCGCTCTTCTCGCATGTGGAGGTCAACAAGATGAGCACCACGTTCTCGGCGCGACTGAATCGCCTGTTCGACACGGTGTATCCGCCCGGCCGGGGTCCTCATACCTCCGCGGAAGTGATCGCCGCGCTGAAGTCTGAAGGCATCACGATGTCGGCCCCGTACCTGTCCCAGCTGCGTTCAGGCAACCGGACCAACCCGTCGTCCACCACCATGACTGCGCTTGCCAACTTCTTCCGGATCAAGCCGCAGTACTTCACCGACGACGAGTACTACGAGAAGCTCGACAAGGAACTCTCCTGGCTCGCCAACATGCGCGACGAAGGTGTGCGCCGCATTGCCGCGCGGACCGTCGGCCTCTCGCCGGAAGCCCAGCAGGACATCGTGTCCAAGGTCGATGAGCTGCGCCGCAGGGAACACCTCGACGATTAGCCCGTCGCTCCCGTCACAGCAGTCGCGGCAACGTTAGATTCCGTTCAGCGCGCGCGGGCTGCGTTGTCGAGCTCGCGGTACTGGCGTGCGATCTCAAGGATCCACTCCCGATCCGAGTAGCTCTCGGGTTGCCCCAGCCAGCCCATCCCCGGGAACTCCCCCTGCCCGGCCGGTCGCGCAACCCGCGGTGTCCGTCGGCCGGCGTGGATCCATTTCGCGATCGCCATCGCCTGCACGTCTGGGCCGACCTCCCTCCGCTCGAGATCGGCCAACACCTCCACCCCCGCGCCGTCGGACCTGCCCGTGCGCAGGTGCTCAGCCATAGTGGCCTCGAGATAAAGGGCGTCAGAGATCAGCGAGAGTCGTTCGGCCACCCGGAATACCAATGGGCCGCGCGGACGCTCGCCGATCCCGACATCGGGCTGACGCCGCTCCAATTCGGTCAACAGCGGGTCAATGAGGCGCAACTCACGTCGCCCCCCGAACCAATCCTCGATGGCCGGCAACAGCGACCCGGCCGCGACGATCGCCATCGCTGCGCCCAGGAGTGTCGCCGCGGCGCCCACCCCCACCAACTGCGAGGTTCCCACAGCCCGGATCAGGAAGAACGCGATGGCCGCCACGAGCAGCGCGATGCCAAGGGTGAACACGAACAGGGCTCGACCGCGACGGCTCCGGTTGGAGTGGCGCATGCCGGCCCACAACACCAACGTGAGGACCAGCATCACGTAGAGCAGCGGGAGCAGCCACGGCAGCGAGGTGTTGGTTGAGCCGAGATTGCGCCGCAGATACTCCTCGGGGGACATCTCCGGCTGCTCTCCGGACAAAAAGAACAGCACCAGGGTGCCGATGCCGATCACCGCGGCCACCGCGTACTGGGCCGCCGCAACCCGGCGAACGACGGCCGGGCTGCGGGTCGACGCGACGCTGGTGATCATCACGCAACTGCCCGCAGCGCAGCAGATCAGCGCCACCTGGCTCAGTCCAATCGAGATGTTCGACCAGCGCAGCGCGCTGTCGATCAGGAGCGTCAGCGGCGGCCAGTTCAAAGCGGCGACCACCGCCAGGCTCCCCAGCGCGACGATCATCGCGGAGCTGACCACCGACTGCTTGTTGACCAACGCCCACCCGATGCGCAGGCCGGTGGCCAACCCCAGCAGACCGGCGATCAACCAGACGATCAACCAAACGCCTCTCCGAGGCGAACTTGCACGATCGATGAGCGGTCGGAGGGCGACCGGCCGAGCCGATACAACAACAGTGCCGCGAAATCCTCGGCTTCCTGCTCGACGTCTTCTCCCCCGGGTCCCATGCATCCGGTGCGCTGGTTGAGCATGTAGCCGATGAGGTCGTCGCTGGCCAGCTCGGCGACGTCGCGGGCGGCTTCGGTGACCGGGATGCCGTAGTGGCCGAGCACGAGGTGGCCCAGCTCGTGGGCCAGGGTGCGGTCCCAGGTCGGCAGGCCGTTCTGGATCAGGAAGACGTCGTGATCGGCGTACTGGCGCCACTGGCCGCAGACTCCGGCCGGCAGATCAGCCATAGTGACTTCGATGGGCCGGTCGCGATCCTCGCTGACCGCGGCAACCAGCCGGGTCAGCGAGATTTCACCGTGCCGGGGTGCGAGGTCTAAGACGTCGTTCACCGCGGTGGTGACCCGGCGACTGGCCGACATCTTTTCCCCCTTCCCCGTCGGCGACTGGGTTACGACGCGCGGTCTTCGTCACTGCATGAAGCGGGTCGTCCCCGCGGTCCGCACGACATGGCCAGCTTTTGCTTGGCGGTATCCGAAAACGCCCCCAAGAGCGGTGAGGCCGAGGAGTCCGGCGAAACCCGGTAGGGCCACCGCCGCGATCTCGCCCATCTTGGCCTCCTGCAGGTATCTGGGATAGCCAACCCTAGTCGACGGCGGTGCTTCTGTACCGGCTCCTGCGGACGTGGCCGGCGGCCGTTCCCTGGTCGTGGTCGATTCTTGGCGGGGGCCGCTGCGCGGACCGGGTTCAGAGCCCGGGCCAAGGGGGCGCATCGGAGGCCCGAACGCGGGCGGCAGTCCGATCAGGGGCGGCATCGTGATGGGCGACGGCTGGAGGGTCGCGGGCGCGATCGTGCCGCCCGCGGCGCTGACCGCCGGGGGCTCACCGGGCTCCCCCGGCTGAACAGGGAGAACCGTCTGCGGGACTCCCGTGACGCCGCCGCTGCCGCCGCCACCGCCGACTTCCGGAGCCGGTGGCCGGCCGGCGATACTCAGGCGCGGCGGAGCGGCGATCCCGACGCCGTCACCAATGGCCGCCCGCGGCCAATGGAGCGGCGGAAGTGGGGGTAGCACGATCGGCGGGAGGTGTGGGAACGGCAGGCACGGCCAGCCGGACTGCGGCTGCCCGGGATGCGGCCAGTCGTGATCCCCGGGATGCCAGTGGCCGCCTGGAAAGTCGCCGATGTGCCCCGGGTGCCGGTGTGTATCACCGACGACAGCACTATCGGGCTTGCGCAGGCCGCCGAGACGATGGCCGCCGGGCCGGCCGGAGCGGCTGGAATCGTTGCTCTCCGAGCCGCTATCGGCGCCTCGCCCGCCGTGATTGTCACCGCCGGTGCCAGGGTCGGCGGCCGCCGGCGCGGCCGAGAGCATGCTCGCACCGCCGCAGAGCAAACCGCACGCGATCACCCAGCTAATCGCTGCGGCCTTCATCGGCGAGCGGTTCACGACGTTCCTCGAGTTGGCGGCACGCACAGGGGCCGCGTCGGACGGTTCGCAGATCATTGTGGCATAGCCGCAGGTCGTGATAGTGCGCCTTGGGCCGGGCGATAGGGTTAGCTGACCGGTCGCGAGTGCACCTCGCCGATCGCCGACGACCTACCCGGGAGGCATCAGGAATGGGCCTGTTCAAGCGCAAAAGCCGTGCGACCCGTCGCGCGGAGGCTCGGGCGATCAAGGCCCGCGCCAAGCTCGATGCCAAGCTTTCGGCCAAGAACGAGGTCCGCCGCATCAAGTCCGCCGAGCGCTCCGAGAACAAGGCCCTCAAGGCACAGCTGAAGGTCGCGCGCGACGCCGACCGCGCAGCGGTCAAGGTCGCCGAAGCGCAACTTAAGGCAGCCCGCGAGGGCAAACTTCTGTCCCCCACCCGGATACGGCGTGCGCTGACGGTGTCGCGGCTGCTGGCTCCGGTCGTGGTGCCGGTCGCGTACCGCGCTGCCATCGCCGCGCGGGGTTTGATCGATGAGCGGCGGGCCGATCGACTCGGCGTGCCGTTGAGTCAGCTCGGCCAGTTCTCCGGACAGGGCGGACAGCTGTCGGCGCGTATCGCCGGAGCAGAGAACTCTCTGCGGCTGGTGGCCGAGAAGAAGCCCAAAGACGCTGAGACCAAACAATTCGTGGCCGCGATCACCGAGCGGCTGAACGCGCTGTCGGCAGCGGTCGCGGCCGCCGAGAACATGCCGGGACCTCGGCGGCGGGACGCGCACGTGGCGATCGCCGGACAGCTCGACGGTGTCGACGCCGATCTCATGGCGCGCCTCGGCGTCGTTTGATGGCCGGCCGCCTGGGGATGCCACGCGCGCGCACGACCGTCGCGCTCACTGCCACCCTCATCCTCGGTTCGTGGTTAACCGCGGCGACCGCCGGTGCCCACGTTCACGTCGACGCCGACCACCCAGTACGAGGCGACTACGCACTGGTCACTTTCCAGGTGCCCAACGAGTCCGAAAAAGGCTCTCCCACAACCAAGGTCACTATCTCACTGCCCAACGTCGCGTCGGCTAGCACCGATGTCATGGCGGGCTGGACCGCCGTCCTCGACCGCGACGCCGGCACCGGCACCGGCACCGGCACGTATCGATCCGTCACCTTCACCGCGGCGCCGAACGCGGGCATCGGGGCGGGCCAGTTCGAGTTGTTCCCGATCTCGATCAAGTTGCCGGACAGCGATTCCGCGACGTTCCCGGTGGATCAGACTTACGCCGACGGCACCGTCGTGCACTGGAATCAGCCGCCGCTGCCCAACGGCGAGGAACCCGACTATCCGGCCCCGGTGCTGGAGTTGACGCCCGGACCGCCGGCACCCAAGGAGCGGCACGCGGCGCCTGCCGCCCCCGGACCCACCGATGCCCCCTCGGTCAGTGCGGCGCCGGCCTCGGGTGAGCACGCCGAGCCCACGGCCGGTCCGGACAACACGGCCCGCGCGCTGGCAGGCGCCGCACTGCTGGTGGCCGCGATCGGTGTCGGTGTCGCGGTGGCCCGCCGCCGGACATGACCGCGATCCGGCGCGTCCTGGCCGTCGCGCTGTTGATCGCCGGCATGGCCATGGCCGGGACGTCGACGGCCTGGGCGCACGCCGTTCGGGTGGCCGCCGACCCGGCCCCCGGCACATCGGCCGCCACGTCGCCGTCGCGAGTGAGCGCCACCTTCAACGAACAACTGCACCCCGATTTCGCCGCGATGACTGTCGTCGGACCCGACGGGAATCTCTGGTCGGACGGCACCCCCCAGGTACAAGGCGCCGTGGTCAGCGTCGGGGTGCATCCGCTCGGTCCGGCTGGTACCTACACGGTGAACTACCGGGTCACCTCGGCCGACGGCCACGTCGTCTCCGGCTCGTGGTCGTTCACCCTGACCGTGGCGGGCAACGGCACCGCTGGCCGGTCGGCCTCGGCGTCTGGACAGCCGCCCGACCGCGGTCTGCCGGTCTGGCCCTTCGTCGTCGGTGCCGTGTTGGTGGTCGGCGCCGGCGTCGGGTGGTCGCGGCTGCGCCGCACCTAGCAGGACGAGATCGCCGATTCCCACCTGGCATGATGGGTGCCACTGCCGGCTTTCGCGACTAGATATGGCAAAGGAGCAGCCAGATGGCAGAAGCGCAGGACCAGCCCGACGACGGTCAGGCCGCCACACCGCCGGGGCCGCCGCCCCCCGAGAAGGCCGTCACCAAAAGGGCGCCGGCCAAAAAGACTCCGGCTAAGAAGGCCGCGAAGAAGGCCCCTCCCAAGGCCGCCGACCCCGCCGCTGCCAAGAAGGCTCCGCCGAGAAAGGCACCGGCCAAGAAGGTCGCGCCAATCACACCTGAGCCGCCGCTGGCCGAGGGTGCCCGGGCCGTCGCCGCCAACGCCAAGTCCTCCGTCGAGCAGGCCGCCAACCCAGTGTCGCCGCCGGTCCCGGTCCCCACCGCGCAATCCGGGCGCTCCCCGCTACCCTTCGCGGTCGCCTTCGCCGTGACCGTGCTGATCACCCTGCTGGTGCGCCGCGCGCGGCACCGGCACGCGGAGTGAGCATGGCCGTCACCTTCCGCGCCACTGCCGATCTCGTCGACGACATCGGGCCCGACGTCCGCAGCTGTGACGTCCAGTTCCGCCAGTTCGGCGGCCGCACCGAATTCGCCGGACCGATCAGCACGGTCCGCTGCTTTCAGGACAACGCACTGTTGAAATCGGTGTTGTCCGAGCCGGGCGACGGCCGGGTCCTCGTGATCGACGGCGAGGCCTCCGTGCACACAGCACTGGTCGGTGACCTGATCGCCGAGCTGGGCCGCTCCAACGGCTGGGCGGGGCTCATCGTGTACGGCGCGGTGCGCGACGCGTCGACGCTGCGCACCATCGACATCGGCATCAAGGGCCTGGGTACCAATCCCCGCAAGAGCACCAAGACCGGCGCAGGTGAGCGCGACGTCGCGGTCAGCTTCGGCGGCGTGACCTTCGTTCCCGGTGAGGTGGCCTACAGCGACGACGACGGGATAGTGATCACCTCGGCTGGCTAAACACCAACCGGGACAAGGTGTTTGGAGAAACGCAGCGCTTCGTCGTCTACCTTGCCGCGCCGGATCAGCCGCAGATCCAGCAGGTAGTTTTGCTTGAGCCGCCACGGCGCCCGCGAGCCCGCCTTGGGCAGCCGGTCCAGCGCCCGCAACACATAGCCGGGCGTGAAGTCCATCAGCGGGCGTTCCTCGATGTCCGGCGCAGGAAGGGCGGGTTCGACCCGGTCATATCCGCTGGCGTCCATGTGATTGAGGACGCGGCAGACGAATTCGGATACCAGGTCGGCCTTGAGCGTCCACGATGCGTTGGTGTAGCCGATGGTGAACGCCATGTTCGGCACGCCGGAGAGCATCATGCCCTTATAGGCCATCGTGGTGGTCAGATCGAGCGGCTGGCCGTCCCTGCTGAGCTCGGCGCCGCCGAACAGTTGCAGGTTCAAACCTGTTGCGGTGACGATGATGTCAGCTTCCAGCTGCTGTCCGGAGGTGAGCTTGATGCCGGTCGCGGTGAAGCGCTCGATGGTGTCGGTGACGACGTCGGCCTGACCCTTGCGGATGGTGCGGAACAGATCGCCGTTGGGCGCCAGGCACAGTCGTTCGTCCCACACGCGGTAGCTCGGGCCGAAGTGCTTGTTCACGTCATATCCGTCGGGCAGCCGGCGCTGCGCCATCGTCATCAGCTGCTTGCGCATGAAGTTCGGGAACCGACGGGCCAGTTGGTACTGGGCCGACTGGAACAGGATGCTCTTCCAGCGGTTGGCAACGTAGGCGGGTTTGGCGGGCAGCAGTTTGTTCATCCGCACAGCGAACGGGTCGACGTCGGGCAGTGCCCCGATGTAGGTCGGTGAGCGCTGCAGCATCGTGACGTGACCAACACCCGAATTGGCAAGGGCGGGAATCAGAGTCACCGCGGTCGCGCCGCTGCCGATGACCACGACCCGCTTACCGGAGTAGTCCAGATCCTCGGGCCAGTGCTGGGGATGCACGATCGTGCCGGTGAAGTCTTCAGCGCCGGGGAATTCCGGTGAGTAGCCCTGGTCGTAGTTGTAGTAGCCGCTGCAGGCGAACAGGAAAGAGCAGATGATGTCCTTCTGCTCACCGCCGGACTCGATCCGCACCGTCCAGTGGTTGTCGGCGCTGGACCACTCGGCACTCACGACGCGCTGCCCGTACCGGATGTGCTTGTCGATGCCGGACTCCCGCACCGTCTCGTCGAGGTAGGACATGATCGACGGGCCGTCGGCGATCGCCTTCTGCGACGTCCAGGGCTTGAACCTAAAGCCCAGGGTGAACATGTCGGAGTCCGATCGGATGCCGGGGTACTTGAACAGGTCCCAGGTGCCGCCCAGGTGCTCACGACGCTCCAAGATGACGAAGCTCTTCGACGGGCAGCGGTCCTGCAGATGCCAGGCGGCACTGATCCCGGAAATGCCCGCTCCCACGATCACGACATCGACGTGTTCAGTCATGCCGGCCACGCTATCAACACCGTGTTGAATAGGTCAACACTATGTCGAAAAATTCAACACACTGTAAAGTCGACCCCGTGCCAGCTGCCAGTTCCACTCGTGTTCGCGGGCGTCGCGCCACCCGCCCCTCCGGTGACGATCGCGAAGCGGCCATCCTGCGCACGCTCGAAGACATGCTCGAGCAGCGGCCCTTCGCCGAGATTTCGGTGGACGACCTCGCCAAGGGCGCCGGCCTGTCCCGCCCGACGTTCTACTTCTACTTCGCGTCGAAAGACGCGGTGCTCGTGCGGTTGTTCGCTCGGGCGATCACGGCGTCGGCTGCCGAACAACGGCAACCGCCCGGCACCGTGACCGAGCATCCCCAGCAAGCCTGGCACGACGGCATTTTCGCGTTCTTCGATTCGCTGCGGCCTCATCGCGCCGTCGTGCTCGCCGGAGTGGCCGCCATGGCGACCAACGCCGAACTGCGGCAGATGTGGTCGACGTACATGACGGGCTGGATCGACTACACGGCCGCGCTGATCACGACCGAGCGAGTCCGCGGCGCAGCGCCCGAAACCATCCCCGCACACGACCTGGCGACGGCGCTGAACCTGATGAACGAACGTGTGCTGCTGGCCGCACAGGGCAGCCAGCGGCCGACGCTGCCGGAGCAGGCCGCCACGGAGGCGCTCGCCCATATCTGGATCGCCAGCATCTACGGCGGGACAACGGCATCGGTTTGATTCCGGCTTCGCATATTGGGCTGCGCGCGGACCGGGTGGCCCTAGTCTTGCGGCATGCCGGAGCCACACCCAACGAGGGGTGCCACCGTTGCCAAGCTCGCGTTGTATTGCGTACTGGCCGGTGTCTTGGTGGCGGCCATGCTCTTTCCACTCGCCGGCGGCGCAGGCATCGTCGTCAACCACGCCTCCGATGTGGCAGCGCAGGATTCGGCTGAGTTGATGACGGGCGAGGTGCCCACCGTCTCCACGATGGTGGACGCCGCCGGGAACCCGATCGCCTGGATCTACGCGCAGCGGCGGTGGCCGGTGCCCAGCGACCGGATCGCCGACACGATGAAGTTGGCAATCGTGTCGATCGAGGACAAGCGCTTCGCCGACCACAATGGCGTCGACGTCCAGGGCACCCTGACCGGTCTCGTGGGCTACCTCAGGGGTGATCTCGACACCAGAGGCGGGTCGACGATCGAGCAGCAGTACATCAAGAACTACAACTTGTTGGTCAACGCCCAGACCGATGCCGAGCGACGGGCAGCGGTCGAGACGACGCCGGCGCGCAAGCTGCGCGAGATCCGGATGGCGCTGGCGCTGGACAAAGCGATCTCCAAACCCGAGATCCTCGCCCGCTACCTGAACCTGGTCTATTTCGGCAACGGCGCCTATGGGGTACAGGACGCCGCCAAGACCTACTTCGGCATCAATGCCGCCGACCTCAACTGGCAGCAGGCCGCATTGCTCGCGGGCATCGTTCAGTCGACCAATGCGCTCAACCCCTACACCAACCCCGAGGCCGCGCTGGCTCGCCGCAACGTCGTGCTCGACACGATGATCGACAACCTGCCGGACAAAGCCGACGAGCTGCGTACCGCCCGCCAGCAGCCGCTGGGCGTCCTGCCGCAGCCGAACAGCCTGCCGCAGGGCTGCATCGCCGCCGGCGACCGCGGGTTCTTCTGCGATTACGTGCTGCAGTATCTGGCCCGCGCGGGGCTGTCCAAGGACGACGTGGCACGCAACGGCTATCTGATCCGGACAACGCTCGATCCGAAGGTCCAGAACAGCGTGAAGAAGGCGATCGACGCCGTCGCCAGCCCGACGCTGGACGGGGTAGCCAGCGTGATGAGCGTCATCCAGCCCGGCAAGACCAGCCACAAGGTCATCGCGATGGGCGACAACCGCAGTTACGGGCTCCAGCTCGAAGCCGGCCAGACGGTCCAGCCTCAGCCGTTCTCGCTGGCCGGCGACGGCGCTGGTTCGATCTTCAAGATCTTCACCACCGCGGCTGCTCTGGACATGGGCATGGGCATCAACGCCCAGCTCGAGGTCCCGGCACAGTTTCAGGGCAAAGGCTTAGGCAGCAGCAACACCCCCGGGTGCCCCAAGGAGACCTGGTGTGTGAAGAACGCCGGCAACTACCGCAGCCCAATGAGCGTGACGGACGCGCTCGCGCAGTCGCCCAACACCGCATTCGCCCGGTTGATCGGGCAGATCGGCGTGCAACGCGCGGTGGACATGGCGGTGAAGCTGGGACTGCGGTCCTACGCCGAGCCGGGCACGGCGCGGGCCTATCAGCCGGATAGCAACGAGAGCCTGGCCGATTTCGTCAAACGGCAGAACCTGGGCTCGTTCACGCTGGGGCCGTTCGAGTTGAATGCGCTCGAATTGTCCAATGTCGCAGCCACTCTCGCCTCGGGTGGCACGTGGTGCCCGCCCAGCCCGGTGGACAAGATCTTCGACCGGCATGGGCGTGAGGTCTCCGTCGAGACGCAGACCTGCGAGCAGGTGGTGCCCGAGGGCCTGGCCAACACGCTGGCCAATGCCCTGTCCAAGGACGCCACCGGAGGCACGGCGGCGGCCTCGGCTGGATCGGCCGGCTGGACCCTGCCGGTGTCGGGCAAGACCGGCACCACCGAATCACACCGCTCGTCAGGCTTTCTCGGCTTCACCAATCACTACGCCGCGGCGAACTATATCTTTGACGACTCGACCAACCCCGGCGGCTTGTGCTCCTGGCCGCTGCGTAAATGCGGGTACGGCAACCTCTACGGCGGCAACGAGCCGGCCCGAACCTGGTTCATGGCGATGAAACCGGTCGCCACCGACTTCGGCCCGATCGCGCTGCCGCCCACCGACAAGCGCTACGTCGATGGCGGCCCGGGCAGCACGGTGCCCAGCATCACCGGACTGAACTTCGACGCCGCACGGAAACGACTGCGCGACGCGGGTTTCCAGGTCGCCGATCTGCCCACCCCGGTCAACAGTTTCTCCTCGCGCGGGGCGGTCGTGGGCACCACCCCGACGGGCAAGACGATTCCAGGTTCGATCATCACGATCAACACCAGCAATGGGATCGCGCCCGCTCCGCCGCCGGACGCCCTGCCACCGCCGCCTCCCCCACCGCCAGACGCACCGCCACCCGACGTCAACGTCATCAACATTCCCGGCCCGCCGAGCGGATCATCAATACCTGGTCGGCGGACGACCTGGTCGACTGGGCCGCCCGCTAGGCCCCGTGGGCAG
>NZ_NOZR01000047.1 GCF_002250655.1 Mycolicibacterium sphagni | reverse complement strand
GCCGTTACCCGCGGGGGCGGTCTTGGCCGGGGCCGGGGCCGGGCTGGCCGGCGGAGGCGCGGGTGCGGGCTCCGGCGGTGCCACCGGCGCGGCGGTCGACTGGCCGTTGCCGGTGGCGACCGATTCGGTCGTCGGCTCAGGGCTGTAGTCGACCAGGAACTCGTGCCAACTGGGATCGACCGAGGAGGGGTCGTCGCGGAACTTGCGGTACATCTCCTCGACAAGCCATTCGTTCTGTCCGAATGGTGAACTGGTACTGCTCACGGCAGTTACTCGCCTCGATTCCTTCGTCCGGGCAAGCCGCGCTTGGACGGTTTGCCCCCACTTTTGTGCCCTGACACTTGGCCGCCGCCTAAAAGGCTAACCCTTCTCACGCGTTCCCGAAGCACGTCAGCGCCATGCTCTGGACCAGTGCGACAACCGGTCGACAGCGGTCGACGAACGGTTACCGTCCAGGCTCTATCGCAGGCAGCAGATGCAGGCTGACTGGCCATCGGGACGGCGCTGGCCCGAATGCCGTGCGGGCATTGTTCACAATCTTTTTGCCCATCATTCGGTTGCCTCCCCCACCGACCGCGGCACCGATACCGACAGGCAACATTTTGCCGAAAGCCATCGCCGAGCGCTTGAGGGTGTACCGCTTGACGAAGTACCGCATCAAGCGCGTGTTGAGCTGGGCCAACGCCGGCAATGGCAGCATCTCGGCACCTTCGGTCAGCCACGCGCCGCTGGTGCGGTGCGGGCCCAGCAGTTCGGCGATCGCGCCCTTGCTCTCGTCGCCGACCAGAACCGCCAGCACCAGCGCCCGGCGGCGTTCGCGCTGCTCGAGCGGAACGCCATGGACCTCGGCGATCGCGAGTACGAAGACCGCGGTGGTCTCCAGGAACACCAGGGTCTCGCCGGCCACCGCCGACAGTGCTGCCAGCGTGCCGATACCGGGAACGGCGGCCGCCGACCCGACGGCAGCGCCGCTGGCCATCACCGCGGCCAGGTAGCGCTTCTCAAGCTTGATGACGATGTCGGCGGGAGTGGCATCCGGGTTGGTTCGGCGCAGTCGGGCGACGTAGGCCTTGACCGCGGGAGCCTGCACGCGAGTGCTGCGCTCGATGACTTGGGAGAGCACCCGGGCAGAGACGGTCCCGTCGTCATCGACACGGGCAGGCAACTGCTCGTCGGACCCAGTGCCTCGTCGGCGGACCTTCATGCGTGTGCCTTCCCTGGTGGTTCCTCCAGGCTAACGAACGACCACCTCAGAAAGGTGCCCTCTGGTGATCCCGGTCACCGCGGCCCCGCCGGCCGCTGGAGGAACAAATAACCCCCTACGCGTGCTGTGGGTGTGCATGGCAACATCCCGGACTGTGACTGCCACCCGAAACCCGCCGGCCGAGTCCGCGGAAGGGGCAGCTCCCAGCGAGCTGCGGGTGATCGTCGTGCTGGGCGCGATGGTGGCACTCGGGCCGCTGACCATCGATATGTATCTGCCCGCACTGCCGCGGATCGCCGCCGAGCTCGGCGTGTCCTCCTCGGTGGCGCAGCTGACGCTGACCGGAACCTTGGCCGGTCTGGCGCTGGGTCAGCTCATCGTCGGCCCGCTGTCGGACTCGCTCGGCCGGCGACGCCCGCTGATGGCCGGGATCGTGCTGCACATGCTGGCCTCGGTGCTGTGCCTGTTTGCGCCGAACATCGAGGTGCTCAGCCTGGCCCGCGGACTGCAGGGGATGGGCGCGGCGGCCGCGATGGTGGTCGCCGTCGCCGTCGTCGGCGACCTGTTCGACGACTCCCAGGCGGCCACCGTGATGTCGCGGCTGATGCTCATCCTCGGGGTGGCACCGATCGTCGCGCCGTCGCTGGGTGCGGCGGTGCTGCTGAAGGCGTCCTGGCACTGGGTGTTCGCGGTGTTGATCGTGTTGGCCGGCGCACTGCTGGTGGTCGCGGCGCTGGCGCTCCCGGAAACTCTTCCGCCCGTCAACCGGCGCCCGCTGCGGGTGCGTTCGATCGTGTCCACCTATCTGTCGTTGCTCAAGGATCTGCGCTTCGTCACCCTCGTGCTGGTGGGCGCTCTCGGGATGGCGGGCCTGTTCGCCTACATCGCCGGGGCGGCCTTCGTTCTGCAAGTCCGGCACGGTCTCGATCAGCAGACGTTCGCGCTGGTGTTCAGCGCGGGCGCGATCGCCTTCGTCGCCGCCACCCAGCTCAATGTGGTGCTGCTGCGCCGGTTCTCACCCCAGCGCATTCTGGTGTGGGCGCTTGCGCTGGCGTGCGTGGCGGGCGCGGTGTTCATCGTGCTTTCGGTCACGCGCACCGGTGGGATTTACGGCTTCCTCGTCCCGGTGTGGGTCGTCCTGTCGATGATGGGATTCGTCATCCCGAACGCTCCCGCGGTTGCGCTCTCGCGCCACCACGAAGCCTCCGGGACCGCCGCCGCTCTGCTGGGTGCCGCGCAGTTCAGCGTGGGTGCGGTGATCGCACCGGTGGTGGGTCTGATGGGCAACGACGAGATCGCGCTGTCGATCGTGATGACCGCGGGCGTGGCGATCGCGCTGCTGGCATTGCTGGCGGCCGGTGGCGCCGACGAGACCGAAGAGCACTAGACCGCCGCCGGGCGTCAGCCCAGCGGGCCGATAGGCTCGATCGGGCGGTGTGACGGCATGCGGTGCGGGGCCCGGCAAGGGCTTGTCCGCGCTCGCCCACTCCTTCGCAAGAAGCCGAAACGAGGTATGGATATGACCAGGAACATGGCCGGCCCGCCGCCGGACGTGGACTTGGACTTGGACTTCGACCCCGACTGGGACGAGGAGCCCGACCCGCCGGCGAATCCGTGGCACGCGCTGTGGGCCATGCTCGTCGGCTTCTTCATGATCCTGGTCGACTCGACGATCGTCGCGGTCGCCAACCCGAGCATCATGGACGGGCTGGAGATCACCAGCTACGACACGGTCATCTGGGTGACCAGCGCCTACCTCCTGGCCTACGCGGTGCCACTGCTGCTGGCCGGACGCCTCGGCGATCGCTTCGGTCCGAAGAACCTCTACATCATCGGCCTGACCATCTTTACCCTGTCCTCGCTGTGGTGTGGGCTGGCCGGCTCCATCGACATGCTGATCGCCGCCCGCGTTGCGCAGGGAATCGGCGCCGCGCTGCTGACTCCGCAGACCCTGTCGACAATCACCCGCATCTTCCCGCCCGAGCGTCGCGGCGTGGCGATGAGCATGTGGGGCGCGACCGCGGGTGTGGCCACTCTGGTCGGTCCGCTGGCCGGCGGGGTGCTCGTTGGCCGGTTGGGTTGGGAGTGGATCTTCTTCGTCAACGTGCCGGTCGGCGTCGTCGGGCTGGCGCTGGCCGTATGGCTGATCCCGACGTTGCCCACCAGCCGTCACCGGTTCGACGTGGTCGGTGTGGTGCTGTCCGGCGTCGGCATGTTCCTCGTGGTGTTCGGCCTGCAGGAAGGGCAGAGCCACCATTGGCAGGCCTGGATCTGGGCGGTCATCGTCGCCGGGATCGGGTTCTTCACCGCGTTCGTGTACTGGCAGTCGATCAATCGCAGCGAGCCGCTGATTCCGCTGCAGGTCTTTGCCGACCGCGATTTCGGCCTGTCCAACCTAGGTGTCGCGGTGATCGGGTTCGTCGTCACCGCCATGATGCTGCCGATCATGTTCTACGCCCAGGTGGTGTGTGGGCTCTCGCCGACGCGCTCGGCGCTGCTGATCGCGCCGATGGCGATCGTCAGCGGTGTACTCGCGCCATTCGTGGGTCACATCGTGGATCGCGTCCATCCCCGCCCGATCCTCGGGTTCGGCTTCTCGGTGGTGGCGATCGCCGTGACGTGGCTGTCGTTCGAGATGACGCCGACGACGCCGATCTGGCGGTTGGTGCTGCCGCTGATCACGATGGGCGTCGGCATGGCGTTCATTTGGGCACCGCTGGCCACCACCGCTACCCGCAACTTGCCGCCGCACCTGGCCGGTGCGGGTGCCGGGGTCTACAACGCGACCCGGCAGGTCGGTTCGGTGCTCGGCAGCGCGGGGATCGCCGCGTTCATGTCGTCCCGGATCAGCGACGAGATGCCGGCGGCGCCGTCTGGCGCGGCGCCTGGCGAGATGGCGGTCCTGCGGCTTCCGTCGTACTTGCACGAGCCGTTTTCCGCCGCGTTGTCGCAGTCGATGCTCTTGCCGGCGTTCGTCGCACTCTTCGGCATCGTCGGCGCGCTGTTCGTGCTCGGCGGCCTGAACTCCCGGTCAGCGCCTTCGGATCTGGGGGCCGCCGAAGAGATCACCGATGAGATCCCGGTGTATGACGAGGGATACGACGAGGGATACGACGATGACGACTACATCGAGTACGTGGTGGAGCCGACCCACCGGCCGGTGCCCCGCGAGGCCCGCGAGGTCGACGACGAGACCGAAGTGATCGAGTGGCGCCGTCCCGTCGAGGAGCCGCCATCACCTGTCGTCGCGCCGGTTGAACCGATTGGATTCGCGCACAACGGTTTCCATGTGGCCAGCGAATTGCACGCCCAGGAGTTGGGCGACGGGCCGCCCGAACCCGCACCGCGCTCTCGGCATCGCCTCACCGACGAGAGCGAGTCACGGCCCTCACGCCACCACCTCGACGACGCGCAGACCTACGGCCGGCATTCACGGCCGGGTGACTGACCAGCCTGTTCGTTCTCGGTTTCAGCGCACCGACTTGCCGCTAGCCTGACGCCAGCAGTAGAGATCGGTAGCCATGGACACTCGATGACAATCACCAAGTCGGCCTCCGCCGCGGCGGGGGTCTTAGCGGCCCTGGCGTGGCTGCCGATCGCGCGCGCGGACGTCCAACCACCGCCGTGCGCAACGGGGCAGGTCGTGGCGACCGCGCTGCCCTTGGAAGCGGGTGTCGGCCACCGCGGTATACCGCTGATGTTCAGCCTGTCGCCGGGGGCCAGCCGGTGCACGCTGACCGGCTACCCGGGAGTGGACTCGGGTGCTGGTGGTCCGTTGATTCACGCTGGCCGCACGCTGCGCGGATATCTCGGGGGCCTGCCGGCCGGTGTGGAAGTTCCGCCCACCGTCGTTGTGGGGCAGGCTCATCCGGCGCAGGCTCTGGTCGAGGGGCTGGCCATCGACGGTGACGGTAATCCGTGCCCGACGTACACCGATCTGCTCGTCACCGCCCCTGACACCACCGGGACGGTCAGCGTCCCGGCTGTCATCGACGCTTGCCAACTGCAGGTGCATCCGGTCATGGTCGCGGCCGCCTCCGCGTGAACGGCGCCGCCTGACCCGCGCGACCGTTCTTCACTTGGGACTACTATGCTCGCTGAAAAAGAGAATGTAGTTTTCAGCGAGGAGAATGATGGCCGAGAAGCACTCGCTCACCGATCGCACGCTCGTCGTATCGGGGGGTAGCCGGGGCATCGGCCTGGCCATCGCGCTCGGCGCGGCCCGGCACGGCGCCAACGTCGTGCTGCTCGCCAAGACCGCTGAGCCGCACCCGAAGCTGCCCGGCACGGTGTACACCGCCGCGGCCGAGATCGAGGCGGCCGGCGGCAAGGCCATCGCCGTGGTCGGCGACGTGCGCAGCGAGGAGGACGTCGCCCGAGCCGTGGACGCCGCGGTGCAGGCCTTCGGCGGAGTCGATATCTGCATCAATAACGCCAGCGCGATCTCCACCGATCCCACCGAGACGCTGTCAGCCAAGAAGTTCGACCTCATGCAGCAGATCAACATTCGCGGCACGTTCCTGCTGACCAAGGCCTGCCTGCCGCATCTGCGCACATCGCCCAACGGACATGTCGTCACGATCTCGCCGCCGCTCAACCTCAACCCGCACTGGCTGGGCGCTCACCCGTCCTACACGCTGTCGAAGTATGGGATGACGCTGCTGTCGATGGGGTGGGCGGCCGAATACGCCGACACCGGAATCGGTTTCAGCTGCCTGTGGCCCGAGACGTACATCGCGACCTCGGCGGTGGCCAACTCGGCGGATTTCGAAGACGCCCTGGCGTCGTCGCGAAGCCCGGAGATCATGGCCGACGCGGCGGTCGAAATCGTGACCTCGCCGGGTTCGCAGGTCAACGGCAGCTGCCTCATCGACTCCGACGTGCTGCGCGGGGCCGGTATCGAAGACCTGTCCGGCTACGGTGGCGGCGACAACCCGATCATCGACATCTTCGTCGACAAGTAACGTGTGGCGCTCGGTGCGGCGCGGGGGAGCGTCAGCCTACCGGCAGCAGGTCCGGGTAATCGGTCGTGACGGTCTGCCCGTAGCTGCGGAACACCTCATGGGCTGCGACCGCCGGCTCCAAGCCGGCGGCGAACGACGCCTGGGCCTTGAACGCCCTTGCGGCTGTGCTCAATTCGTGGCGGACCTCGTCACCGGGCCGACCCGCGCTGGGCACCCACACGTCGCCCCACACAGTGACCTCGGTTCGCGAGGTGCGCACCGACGCGGCCAGCGCATCGCGCACCCGATTGTCGGAGCTGCACACCGCACCGGCGACGGCCAGCGCCGTCGGTGCGTGCCCGGTTCCGCCGAACAGCTCGGCCATGCTCACCGTGTACACACCGAGGATCTGCAACGCGGCGAGGTCGCCACGATCGGTGACCGCGACCCGCACGTCCCACCCGGCCATCACTCGATCGAACAGCCAGCCACCTGCCGAGTCCACGACGTCGGCGACGTGGGCGCCGATGACGTCGAGCTGGTAGCGGGTCGGCCTGGGCGTGTGCTGACCCGACCTGGCGACCTCGCGCCGCCGGTTGCGTTCGTCAATGTCGAACATGTCAGCTTTCATGGTGCCTCCATCGCGGTGCATGCACGCCACATAGCGTGACACTTTCATGTCAATGTGTAAAGTTCAGGGCCGGCCGAAAAAGCGCCGGAGTGCCTGAGCCTGCATCGTCCATACGGCCTGGCTCAGCTCCCAGTCGGGGCGCAACGAGTCGAATCCGTGGCAGGTGCCGCCCAGGACGTGCAGATCGGTTCGAATACCGGTCCGCATCAACTGCCTGGCGTAGTCCAGCGCTTCGTCACGCAGCGGGTCCAGTTCCGAGCAGGTGATGAAGGTGCTTGCGGCACCGATCATTTGGTGGCTGCGTCCGGGCGCCGCTGCAGTCGTCGGGGTGGTCTCGCCGAGGTAATGCCGCCACATCAACTCCGCGGCGACTCCGTCGAAGCCCGGTGTCGAGACGAACTCCGTCTTCGACGCGGTGGGGCGGTCGTCAAGCACCGGTTGGTGCAAGAGCACGCCGCTGACCGGCGGCGCCGTCTCGGCCGCCGACCGCTGGGCCAGTCCCGCCGCCAGTGCCCCTCCTGCGCTGTTGCCGGCCAGCGCCAGCCGGTGGCGGTCGAGCCCCAGCTCTGCCGCCGTCGTCCAGGCCCATGCCAGAGCTGCGGCGGCGTCGTCGAGGGCCGCAGGGTAGGGGTGCTCGGGGGCCAGCCGGTAGTCGACGGATATCACCGTGCAGGCGCCCTGCCGGGCCAGCTCGATGCATTGACGGTGATCGGTGTCCAGATTTCCCAGTACGAATGCGCCTGCATGGCAATAGATCACCGCTGGCGACGGCGACGGCGCGCCCCGGTAGATGCGGACCGGGACCGACGCCGCGCCGCCACGCGGAACTATCGTGTCAGTGACCTCGATACCGGTGGCGTCGATCTGGCCGACGGCCTCGCGGCGGCGCTGGTTGAGCGAATCCCGAACGGCGGCAAGTCCACCCAGCGACAGGTCGCTGCGCGCCGTGGCGAATGCGTGCAGCGCGGGGTCTAGCCGCCGCAGGATCTCGGGATCGGGTTGCATGAGGCCTATCCGTCCGGAGGTGCGGCGAACGTGTAGTCGCGTGGCCGGAACCGTCGCGTCATCGCCCAGAACGCTCGTGCGCTGCGTGGCCATTGCGTCACCACGCGGCCGTTGGGAGCGCGGAAGTAGTTGCTGCACCGTGTTGTCCAGACGGTGCCTTCCATCCACCGGTCGACATCGGCCAGGAAGGCGGCCATCGCCGCGGGGCGCACGGCGACGTAGCGCTTGCCGCTGCAGCGCAGGTGCTTCAGCGCACGCACGATGTAGTGCGCCTGAGCCTCGAGGACGAAGATCACGCTGTTGGAGCCGACGTTGGTGTTGGGGCCGTACAGCATGAAGAAATTCGGAAAGCCGGGAACCGTCATGCCCATGTACGCGAAGGCGCCGTCGCGCCAGATGTCATGCAGCGACTGCCCGCCCTCGCCGACGACTTCGATCTGGCCCAGATAGTCCGTGGCGGCGTAGCCGGTGGCACAGAGCACCACGTCCACGTCCAGTTCGGAGCCGTCCTCGGTGACCAGGGAGCGCGACCGCAGTGCGCGCGCCGGGCTGGACACCACCTCGACGTGTGGCTGGGTCAACGTCGACAGGTAGTCGGAGGCGAACACCAGGCGCTTACAGCCCAGCGGGTGATCCGGGGTCAGTTTGGCCCGCAGATCTGGGTCGGCCACCGTGGATTCCAGGAACTCGAGCGAGATGCCTTTGAACTCTTGAGTTTTGTCGCTGCCATTCTCGATCACCGAGATATTGCGTTCGCTGCGCAACCATAGGCGCGTCCGGTAGAACTTCTTGGCGAACGGAATTCGCTTGAACACCCAGCGCTCGCGTTCGCTGTAGGGCCGATCCGGCTTGGGCAGGATCCACGTGGGTGAGCGCTGCACCGAGTACACCTTGTCGGCTACCTTGGCGACCTCCGGCAGCAGCTGCGATGCCGTCGATCCGGTGCCCAGCACGGCGACCCGGCTGCCGGTGAGGTCCACGGAGTGGTCCCACTTCGCGGTGTGCATCAGCGTGCCGGTGAACGGCTCCTGCTCGTTCAGATCGGGCAGCAGCGGCTTGGTGAACATGCCGACCGCGGAGACCACGGTGTCAAAGGTGTGACGCTGCCCGGTCGAGTCGGTCAGGGTCCAACTGTTGGTGCCGGAATGCCACTGTGCCGTGGTGATTTCGGTGTTCAGGCACAGGTGTGGGCGCAGGCCGTGGCGGTCGGTGGAGCGTTCGAAGTACTCCAGCAGCTCCGGCTGGCCGGGCCACATCCGGCTCCAATCGGAGTTCAGGTCGAACGAATAGGAGTACAGGTGGGACTTCACATCGCAGGCCAGACCCGGATAGGTGTTGATCCGCCAGGTCCCGCCCACGCCGTCTTCACGGTCGAAGATCGTGAAGTCCGCAAATCTGGCCTTGGCCAGGAAGATACCCAGTGCGAGCCCGCCCGGTCCGGCCCCGATGATGCCGACCGAGAGTGGCTTCACCCGATCCGCAGGCATTGCCCACCGTCGATGACGAGCTCGGCTCCGGTGATGAACGCCGCGTGTTCGGACACCAGGAACGCGATCGCGTCCGCGATTTCCATCGGCTGGCCGAGTCGTCCGCTGTAGGACCGCTCGATCAGCCGCTGCCTGGCGGTGTCGTCGAGCATCGGCGTGTCGATCGGCCCGGGGAAGACGGCATTGACCCGGATTCCCTCGCCGGCCAGTTCAGCCGCGGCGATCTGGGTCAGGCCGCGCAGCGCCCATTTCGACGAGCCGTACGCCGCATGGAACGGGAACGGCCGGATCGCCCCGGTACTGCAGGTGTTGACGATCGCCGCCCCCTCGGCGCGGCGCAATTCACCCAATACCGCCCTGATGCCCAGGAACGGTCCCAAAGTGTTGAACCGCCAACTGCTTTCGAAACCCTCAGCGGTCTCCTCGGACAAGGGGGCCCGATGTAGCACGCCGGCGTTGTTGACCAGCACGCTGAGCCCACCGAACCGCTCGACCACCTGGGCTACCGCGACTGACCACAGCGGCTCGGAGGTGACGTCCAGCTCGACAGCCAGCACACCCGGATCGGCGAGCGCACTGACCTGGGCGCGCAGCTCGTCGATGCGCAGATCGGCAGCGGCCACCTGGAAGCCGTCGGCACGCAACCGCGTGACGATTGCCGCGCCCTGACCCCGGGCCGCCCCGGTGATCAGTGCGACCTTCGTCGCGCTCATTCGCGGCCCTGCGCTTCGGCGAGGTGAGCGATCGCGCCGCGGCGCAGAGCGCCCGACTCGGGGGCGAGGGTGATCAACTGAAAGCCCAACGCGGCCAAATCCTTTCCTGTCATGCCGTCACCGGCATGGATACCCGCCACAATGCCGGCCGACGCGGCCGCCTGTTGTACCCGAACGACGGCCTCGCGAACTCGTCCGTTGCTGGTCGCCTTGATCACCGGGGCGCCAAGGGAAATCGCCAGATCCGCCGGGCCGACGTAGACGCCGGCCAAGCCCGGCACCGCGCAGATGTCGGCAACCGCATCGAGCCCGGCCCCGGTCTCGATCATCGCGAAGACGCTGACCCGCGCCGCCAGTGCGGCAGGGTCGGCGCCGAGGCTGGCGCGCAGCGGGCCGAAACTCCGAATCCCTTCGGGTGCGTAGCGCGTCGCGGCCACCGCTTCGGCGGCCTGCTCGGGGTGGTCCACCATTGCGACGATGATGGCGTCGGCGCCGGCGTCGAGCACCCGTCCGATCGGCGCGGGTGCGGCCGACGGCACCCGGACCGCGGTCGCGATCGGGGTGTGCTCGATGCGGCGCAGGATCTGCGCCACGTCGGCGTCGTCGAGATAGCCGTGCTGGATGTCGAATCCGACGTAGTCGTAACCGGCCCGTGCGAATTCGTCGGGGCCGGCGAACGTCGGGCCGGTGATCCAGCCTCCCCAGACATGCGCCTTGTCGGCGAGCGCCTGCTGCAGCCTGCTGGCGGTCATGAGGCCACGATCGCGATTTTGACCCGACCCGGTGTCGGGCGGCAGGCGAACTCGAAGGCGTCTTGTGTCTCGTCGACACCGAAGGTGTGGGTGACATACATGCCCAGCAGATCGGGATGTTCACGGGCGAACGCATCGGCCGCGTCGAGCACCCGTCGGCGTTCCAGTGTCACACCGGATTTCAGGGTGAGATTGTTGCGCAGCATCGTTCGCATGCTGATCGGGTAGCTGTCGTCATCGGGCACACCGAAATAGAACACCGTGCCGCCAAACCCGGTCGCCTCGACCGCGTTGTTGAGCGTGGCCACCTGATGGCCGACTGCTTCAATGACGACATCGGGCTTGTCGTGCGGTGACAGATGAGCCACCCAGCGATCACTGGTGGACCGCACCACGGTGTCGACCCCGAACTTCGCGCCGATGTCGTCGCGGTAGATGGGGTCGACTCCGGTGACATGCTGGGCGCCAGCGGCTTTGGCCACATACGAAAACAGTAATCCGATCGAGCCCTGACCGATCACGGCGACCCTCTTGCCGGTCAGCGGTGGAAGTTGTTCGACCGCATACAGAATGCACGCCAGCGGCTGCAGGCCCACCGCGTGTGCGGGGCTGAGTGCGGGGTCGTAGGGGGCCAGGCCGCCGCCGTCGGAGACCACGAACTCCATCAGGCCGTTGAAACCGGATGCCCAGCCGACGACCCGGTCACCCAGCCGATGGTCGGGGTGCGCGCTGGCCAGGACCTCGCCGACGATTTCATGGATTGGGAAGCCGGCCATCTCGGCGGCCAGTGCTCCGGTGTCTCCGGGCAGCCGGCCCTGCACACCCTTGAAGCCGGGGATGTCGCTGCCGCAGATGCCCGCGGCGAGGAACTTCAGCAGCACCTGCCCGTCGCGCAGGCCGTTGGGCGCGGGCTCGGGCACTGTGACCCGCTCGAATGTGTACGGCGCAACGAGCCGATAACACCACACTGGCTAGGCCTCCGATGACGTGTGGGTCGTTGACAGTGCCACCCACGGAGCGTGACACTTATGCGAGCTTTTGTAAAGGTGGAGCTATGCGTAAAGTCGCGTTTATGACGGTAATCGGTTCCCCGGCACGCACCTCACTGGCCGACGGCTTCTGCTTTGGCGAAGGACCGCGCTGGTTCGAAGGCCTGCTCTGGGTGTCCGACATGCTCGGCGAGGCGGTGCACACCGTCACGCTGGACGGATCGGTGACCACGCTGGACCTGCCCGGCCACGCGCCTGCGGGCCTGGGCTTCCGTCCCGATGGCACGCTGCTGATCGTATCCACCGAACGCCGGGTGGTGTTGGGCTACGACGGAGATGCAGTCACCGAGATCGCTGACCTGTCCGGAATCGCGCCGGCCAATCTCGGTGACATGGTGGTCGACGTCGGCGGCCGCGCCTACATCGGTTCGCAAGCCCGCGAGGTCGGCATCATCGCTCGGCTCGATCCCGACGACTCGGTCACCGTGGTGGCCGACGGTCTCGACTTCCCCAACGGCATGGTCATCACGCCCGGCGGTGACACGCTGATCGTCGCCGAGTCGATCGGTCGGCGGCTTACCGCCTACGACATCGACGCCGACGGCGGGTTGTCCGGGCGCCGGGTCTTCGCCGACGGGCTCGACGGCCCGCCGGACGGCATCGCGCTCGACGAAGCGGGCGGGGTCTGGACTTCGATGACGCTGGCCCACCAATTCGAGCGGGTCGTGGCCGGCGGCGAGGTCACCGACCGCATCGACATCGGCGACCGCGCCGCCATCGCGTGCATGCTCGGCGGCCCGGACCGGCGCACCCTGTTCCTGGTGACGACACCCGATGCCTATCCGCAGCGACTGATCGGCACCAGCGGGTCGTGCATCGAAACCGTCAGGGTCGACATCCCCGGCGCAGGCTTTCCGTCAACCGAAAGGCGAGCATGACCGACAGCTACTACGAACTCGTCGACTCGGACGATTCGCGCGGGGAGAAGTTCCGGGCCACCGACATGGTTCGCAGCACGTGGTCGTCGCACATCCAGCACGCCGGTCCGGTGTCGGCACTGCTGGTGCGTGCTCTCGAGCGTTGCGAGCGGCGCGACGACACCCGGTTGAGCAGGGTGGTCGTCGACCTGCTGGGCCCGGTGCCGGCCGAGGGTGATCTGTGGGTGACCGCGACGCTGGAGCGGGGCGGCAAGCAGATCGAACTGGTCTCGGCGACGATGCTTGGCCAGGGACCCGACGGTCAGCCGCGTCCGGTCGCGCGGGCCAGCGGCTGGCGGATGCACACCTTGGACACCGCCGCGTTGCTCTCCGCGCCGGTCCCGCCGATGCGCCCGCGGGTGGACGGAATCAACCGCAACCTGGCCGACAACTTCGACCCCAACTACGTGCACAGCCTGGAGTGGCTGTGGCTGACCAAGCCGCTGGCACCGGGGCCGGGGGAGTCGTGGATACGCCCGCTGGTCGACCTGGTGCAGGGCGAGGAGATGACGGCACTGGAGCGGCTTTTCGCGGTCGCCGACGACGCCAACGGCATCGGCAGCAAGATCGACATCACCAAGTACACATTCCTCAACACCGATCTGGCAGTGCACATCCACCGGCAGCCTGCCGGCGATTGGGTCGGTATCCGCGCGGAGACGATGTACGGACCCGACGGTGTGGGAACGACGGTCGGCACCCTGTTCGACGACGACGGTGCCGTCGGCGTCATCCAGCAGTCGGTACTGGTACGCCCGCGCACACCCAAGGCCTAGCGCCTCAGTCGAACAGCACCGCGGGATTGAGATAACCCGTCGGGTCGAACGCATCCTTGATGGTGCGCATCGCGGCGATGTCGGCGTCCGACCGGGCCATGCCCAGGTAGGCCCGCTTGCGGCTGCCCACGCCGTGTTCCGAGCTGACGTTACCGTCGTGGGCGGCAATGAGTTTCATCATCGCGGCGTAGAGGTGAGATTCCTGATCGGTGCCGCACCGCAGTACATTCAGGTGCAGGTTGCCCTCGCCGACGTGGCCGAACAGCACCGGGATCGCCTCCGGCGCATGCTCGGCGACCAGAGCCGCGGAGTCCGCGGCAAACGACGGGATTGCCGACAAGGGAAGGGAGACATCGAATTTCAGTGGCGGGCCGAACAACCCGACCACCTCGGCCGTCGATTCGCGGACCTTCCACAACCGTTGCTGGGCGCCTGTGTCCGTGCCCACCGCCGGCTCGCCGCACAGCACGGCGCCTTCCAATGCGTCGGCCAGTCGCTCAGTCAGGTCGGTCTCGCCGGCCAGCTCGATCAGCAGCAGCCAGTCACCGGCCGTCGGCACCGCCACGTCGAGGTGCTCGGCGGCCAGCGCTGCCGAGCGGCCGTCGATGAGTTCAAGGGCGGCAATGGATTCGGTGTCGCGCAACGCCCTGCCGGTGCCCACCAACGACGTCAGGTCGCCGAATCCGCAGACTGCCGTCACCCGGTATGCAGGCACCGGGTGCAGGCGAAGGTCCACACCCGTGATGACTCCCAGTGTGCCTTCCGCACCTACGAACAACGAGGCCAGGTCATAACCGGTGTTGTCGGCGCGTACTTGGCTGTGCCGGTGCACCAGCGAGCCATCGGGCAGCGCGATATCCAGGCCGATCACCTGCTCGCCCATGTTGCCGTAGCGCACGGTGCGCAGGCCGCCTGCGTTGGTGGACGCCATCCCGCCGACGGTGGCCGAGTCGCGGGCGGCGAGGTCCACCCCGAACAGCAGGCCCGCCTCGGCGGCGGCGCGCTGCACGGCGGCCGCGGTCACTCCGGCCCCGACCCGGATTCGCCGCTCCACGACGTCGACATCGCCGATCTCCGTCAGGCGCTCGGTGGACAGCAGGACGTCGTCGTGCTCGGGCACTGTTCCGGCCACCAGCGAGGTCCGCCCGCCCTGCACCGTCACCGACACTCCGGCGTCGCGGCATTCCCGCAGCACCGCCGCGACCTCGTCGGCCGAGCCGGGGCGAACCAGTGCGCTGGCCTTGCCGCGGTACCGCCCGGTGTGGTCGACGCTGCGGCCGTCGAGGACGTCGGCGTCGGTGACGACGTGCGCGGCGCCCACGATGGCCTGGAGTCGTTCGGGCAGTGAAGAACTCATGCCGAGGGTTTACCACACATCGCCAGGAAAGCCCCCAACTCGACCAACCCGGCCGGCGTCGACGGCAGGTAATCGGTCAGCATCGCCGACCGCACGATCACCGCCGCGTACTTCGCCCGGCTCACCGCGACATTGAGTCGATTGCGGTTGAGCAGGAAGGAGATTCCGCGTGGCACCTCGGCGATCGAGGAGGCCACCAGCGAGATGAACACCACCGGGGCTTGTCGGCCCTGGAACTTGTCCACTGTGCCGGCCTGGACTTCGGACAGTCCGGCCCCGTCGAGCAGCCGGCGCAACAGCACCACCTGCGCGTTGTAAGGCGTCACGATCAACACGTCGGCGGCGGTCAACTCTCGAGTGCCGTCCGCATCGGTCCACTCCGCCCCGAGCATTGCGGTGATCTCGGCGACGATCGCCTCAGCTTCCTCGCGGCTGTCCGTCGAGTTGCCGTCGTGGTCGACGGCCAGCACGCGAACCCCGGGCTGCACTCCCGACAGGCGGCGGGCGGCTGTGCGTTCCTCGACCGAATGCAGGCGGTTGTCATAGGACAGCCGCGACACCGCCGCGCACACCGCCGGATGCATGCGATACGAGCGATCCAGGAAGTAGCCGAGTTCTTCGGGCAGCGTGTGCTGCCCGTCGACCAGCCAGCCCAGCGCCGAGGCGTCCACCGGCTCAGGGTGGGTGCCCTGGCTGACCTGGGGTAGCTGCTGCGGGTCGCCCAGCAGCAGCAGGTTGGTGGCCGCCTGCGCGACGGCGATGGTGTTGGCCAGGCAGAACTGGCCGGCCTCCTCGATTACCAGGAGGTCCAGGCTGCCGGTGGGCACCCGTGTCTGGTTCGCGAAATCCCATGCGGTACCGCCGATCACACAGCCGTCGTTGTCGGCGATGAAGGCGGGGTATGTCTTTTCGTCGATATCGGTCCACGGGCCGGTGCCGTTGGGCTTCTTGGCCACCAGAGCCGGTTCCACTCCGGCGCCGACGATGTCGCGGAACAGGTTCTCCACCACGGCATGTGACTGTGCGACCACGCCGATACGCCAGCGGTGCTCATTGACCAGGGCGGCGATCACCCGCGCGGCGGTGTGAGTCTTGCCGGTACCGGGCGGGCCGTGCACCGCCACGTACGACGACTCCAGCGCCAGCAGCGCGGCGGTGATGTCGGCGGCGCTGTCGCCGGTGCGGGGCAGCGCAGCGCCCGTGCGCGGCGGACGCCGCAGCAGGATGTCGACGACCGCCGACGACGGCAGGCTGGGCAGGCCGCCGGCGATGCGGGCCGCGGCGGCATCGATCGACTCGCGCAGGGCCTTGGTCGGAAACGGCGGGCCCGGGGTGAGCGCGAACGGCAGAGCATCGAAGGTTCCACCGACGCCGTTGATTCCGCGCGGTTCTCGCTCCATGACCAGCACCTCGGTCGGTGCGACCGGGTCGTCGCAGCCGAGCACCTTCACCGATGCGTATGCCCGTCGCTCCGGGTCGTCGGACAGACCGGCGGGCGTCGGTGGGTTGTAGAGCGCGTACATGTCGCTGTCCAGCTCACCAGTGGCGATCGCACCGGCGAGCAGCAACCGGCGCTGTTGCTTGCGTGCCCGGGGCGGGATGCACCACTCGGTGTCGACGACCACATGGTCGGCGAGGAAAACCCCTGACGTGTCAGCCCATTCGTCGACCGGGCTGTTGAGCCGGTCAAAGTGGCCCCACCAGAACGGCTTGTCTTCGCGGCGGTGATACCCGCGGGCTGCGGCGATCATCGCGACTGCGCGCTGCTCGGTGCTGCGGGCGGTGACGTCGTCACCGGCGAACGCGCCCAACCTCCGGGCCAGTTCGTCGTCGACGTCGAGCTGCGCGCCGTCGCGGACCGGCTGCGGCCCCAGCGGCGGCACGCCGGCTTCAAAGGCGCGGTGCAGCAACCAGTCCCGCAGTTTACGAGTGGATCGGCAGTCGTAGTGGTTGTAGTCCTCGATCTCCTTGAGCACGCTGGCGGCGTCGTCGTCATTGCCGGCGGACAGCAGTTCGCAGTAGCGGGCGTACATGGTGATCGAGTCGGTCGCGGTGGTGACGTCTCCGGTACGCAGTTCGTCACCCATGTAGAGCGGCTCGAGCGATTTGAGACTGTAGTTCTCGGTTCCGACCCGAATGCTCTTGCGTACAAAGGGATACAGGTCGACAAGCACACCGTTGCGCAACAGGTCGTCGACTTCGTCCTCGCCCTCACCGTAGCGGCCGGCAAGCCGCAGCAGCGCGGTCTTCTCGTAGGCCGCGTAGTGGTAGATGTGCATCTTCGGATACCGCTTGCGGCGCTTGCGGACCATGTCCAGAAAACCCTTGAGCGCCTTACGTTCCTGGCGGCGGTCGTGAGCCCATAGCGGGCGGAACTCCCCACCGGCACCGAGGACGCCGAACATGTACTCCAAACCCCAGTCGGTGCCGTCGGCCGTCCACAGCGGGTCGCCCTCGAAATCGAAGAATAAGTCCCCTTTGTCGTGGTCCGGCAACAGCATCAGCGGCTGCGGGTCGACCACCTCGAAGGGCGGCTTACCGTCGAGCCGCGGGGCGATCTGCAGCCGGGCTTGCCCCCTCAGCGCGGCGACCGCGCGGGCCGGCATATCAGCGACGGGACCGTCGTGGACGGCCAGGTCGGCCACCGTCGTGATGCCGGCGTCGATCAGCCGGGCCCGCTGGCTGACCCGCATCCCGGCCACCAGCAGCAGGTCGTCGCGCTCGCGGACCTGCGCTTCGCATTCCGGGCAGCGCATGCATGCGCGCACGGAGTCGTCCTCCCAGCTGACCGCGACATCGCTGGCGAGGTGCCGGTCCAACAGCCCTTGCAGTTCGATGCGGCGCGAGCGGTAGACCGGCAGCAGCTCGTCCACCCGGTAGGCCGTGGTGGTGCCGTTGCCCAGCACCAGCTCCACCTCGTCGTGGACGGCAATACCTGCGGCGGTCAGCGTCTCGGCGTAGGCGGCCAGCTGCAGCAGCGCCTCCACTTTCACCGAGCGGGCCAACTTGGTGTCGCGCAGCCGATAACGGTCCTCGTCGAGCAGCAGGAAGTCCGCGAAACCGACAAAGCGGCCGTCGAACATCGCGGCCTGATAGATGACGGGTGCGCGCTGCTGCACGGCGCGCAGCGTGGCCTCGGCGGCGGCGCTGAGCCCGGCCACGGAATAGGCCGGCCTGCCGATGGTGACGACGTCGGCGGCCGAGCGCAGCTCGTCGAGGTGGCGCTGCTCATGCTGGCCGCCCAGGTCGGCCGTGCGGGCCAGCAGCTCGTCTGCGACCGAGACGGCAGGGCCTCGGCCGAGCTTGGCGTCGAAGGCACGCAACAGCGCAAACTCGCAGCGTGCAGCCGCGGCGAGATCGGAAGCGCTGTAGATGACCCGGTCGTCGGCGACGAACACAGCCCTACTGTAGGCGCGGGTGCCGACGGGTCAGCCGTTGCCGATCAGCTCGACGCCATTGCCGTTCCAGCGGAACTTCACGACGCTCTGCATGCCGAGTCCGTTGAGGTAGGCCAGGGCGACGGTGTCGCCGGTGCTCTGCGTGGTGTCGACCCCGTTGAAGCCGTAGGTGTCGGGCACGCCGGTCGGAATGTACTTGCCCAGGTGGAACATCACCGCGCGGGTATTGGGATTCGCGGCGTTGGTGTTGGCCTTGATGATCACCGCCGACAGCTGCGCGCACTCGTTGTAGTTGCCCGCCACCGGTTCGGGATTCCAGGCCTGCCCGCTGCGGGGGTCCTTCGGCAGATCGGAAACAGCTTGCGCGATTGCCGGTGCGGCGAGATTCAGCGTGCACGGATCCGGGGGCGGCGGCGTGGTCGTCGGTGGGGGT
>NZ_NOZR01000046.1 GCF_002250655.1 Mycolicibacterium sphagni | reverse complement strand
CTGCTGCTTGCTGCCGACGAACCATCGAACACCCTCCAAAATTTCAGGGTGTTGCTTCGACCGGTTGAACCTAGTCAATGCACGGCGATCTGAACCGGGAACCTCGACAGTGTGAATTGACGAAGCGGCTGCGTTGCGCGTCAGCACGTGATCAGCGGCGGATGCCGCATATTGGACGGGAAGGGTATCGATACCGGCTTGTCGGAAGCGTTGTACCGCTTCGGGTGTCAGCTCCGGCACCGCTATCACGCCGGCGCCGCGCTCGGCCAGATCGACAATGAAGTCGGCATCGGCACGCCCGTCCCGAAGGTTGGACGAAAGCACTCTGAGATCGACGTGGCGGCGAGGACGAGGTCGGGAATGTTGTAGATCGGTCTGGCCCTCGCCGCGACGTCGGCCACAGCAACGCGAGGGCAACGGTCGCGAGCGCGATTAGCAGGTGACTGGGACTTTTGTCGACATGAACTAGTCGTATCGCACTCACCCGAATGCGGAGCTAGGACGGCGCCGGATACCACTAGCTGCGGCAGAGCTCAAGCACGGGCGGCAGCAGCTCGGCGATCAGGAAGCCCACCCTCGAAAACGACTCCGCATCCTGACCTATCGGGTCGGGGATGTCCACGAATTCGTGCGTTGCTATCCGCGAACGGAGAGACGCGAGGTCCTTAATGTCTTGTGCGCCAAACTCGACAGCCAGTCGTGCCGCTTCAGCGAGTGTGAAGGTCCTGACCAGTTGGCGTGGTGCGAGTTCCAAAACTGCATCCCGGTGTGCACGCGTCATGGTCAGGACGAGATCGGCTGCGCTTGCGATCTTCTGAGTCAATTGGCGAGCCGCAAAGTCAGATGCGTTCCCGCCGAGTTCCTCCAGAACCGGGACCGACTTCTGGTGGATCGGGTGGGCGATCACCGCCCGGACTCCGGCGCTCGAGGCAGTAAAGTCCGCAATACCCAGGCGGGCTGCGAAAGTGACGGCGAGACGCTCGGCCGTGGGCGACCGACAAATGTTCCCGGTACAAACAAAAAGGACGTGCACGATCCTCCTGATTCCGGCGGCTCTACGACGTCCCTTCAACGGGCTGTCAGAGACTGGGGGAAGCGAACCATACGGCGTCTTTGGATGCGCGCCGAATGCATCCGTTGTACTCGTACCGTGTTGCCACGTGGAGGTTGGGCATCGCGGTGCGCGGCATGCGTGACGGTGGCTGTCCACGATTCGTGGCCTGGCGCCGAATGGTCTGCTGTGTCAGTTTTGAATGAAGCCTATGAAAATTTGCTAGGGGTCACATTCTCTTTGGCCGCCCCGTATGTTTTAGTAGCGGCATGAACGGTCGGTGGGTGGCCGCGAAAATCTAAGGAGCAAGCACGTGGGACGACACAGGTCAGCTTCATCGGGGGAGTCGCGGGCTGCCTCAACCACAGCCGGGGGTCGCTCGCGGCTAGCGGGCGGATTGTTGTTGGGCACCCTGACCGCGGGTGCGCTCGCTGTAAGCGGGTTGGCTGAGGCACAGGAGGCCCAGGCTTCGTGCGCATCAGTCAACGGAGTGAGTCTTTTCGGCGGATCGGCATGCACAAGCATTAGGGGGACCATCGCCATCGGGATCGGCGTGGGCACCACGGCGAGCGCCACTGGCGGATTGTTCGGCACAGCTTTCGCACTAGGCAAGAACGTCACCGCGATCGCCAACGGGACGGACGATCACGCCCTGATCATCGGAACAAACGGCACCGCCCTGGCCGGGGAGGGTTCGATCCCTGCCTCAGGGATCTGGTCATCCCAGCCGTCCAACCACAACACCGCGATCGTGGTGGGAAATAACAGCATTGCGGCCGCAGGCAGTGGCGACCACAACGTCGCCACCGTTATCGGCAACAACAATACGGCTGGGGCCGTCGATGACCCCGGTAACCACAACCGCGCGACCATTATCGGATCGGGCAACACCGCATTCGTCAACAACGGCAACAACAACACCGGTCTCCTCGTAGGCAACAACGGCAAGGTTTACGCTGGCGACGGCAACGGCAACACCGCCAGACTTCTCGGTTCCAACGGATTTTCGGCCGCGACGCACGGTGACAACAACTCCTCTAACGTCCTCGGAAACAACAGCAGCGCGTACGCAGGAGACACCGGGAGCAACAACAAGACGACGGTGATCGGTAACAACAGCCAGGCCTACGCGAACGTTGGCGATAACAACACCGCCAAGGTTGTGGGCAATAACAGCTATGCCCAGGCAAGAAACGGCAACGGCAACTCAGCCAGAGTCTCGGGCAACAAGAGCACGGCAATCGCGGGGCCCGGCGACAATAACTCGGTCAAGGTGTCCGGCAACGGTAAGTATGCCCAGAAGCCGTGACGGGCGGGCCTGTCGTTTGGGCTCCCGCCGCCGGCGCGGACCCATGGCCCGCGATCAGAGCGAAACACCGCACTGTCGATCTGCTGTCTAATTCGAGATCGGCGAGCGACGGACGGCGCGTCGTGAGACAATTCCCACAAGTGAGGCACTGTTCCCGATTGAGGCCGCAAGGGCTCCAGGTGGACAGTGGGCGTGGCGTCTGGGGGGCACATGACGGCGGTATATGGCAGGTCCGAAGGCCTGGCGGACAGCGTCTCCGTTCGGAAGATTCCGGTTTGGCAACGGGGATATGCCCGTCGGCTGGTCGTGGCAGATGTTGTCGCCGTCGTAGGGGCGGTGAGTCTGGCGCAATGGCTACGCTTCGGCGAGTTGCCTGGGATTACGCACACGTACGGCTACAACAATTACACCTCAGTGTCGGTCGCGATCGCCGCCGTGTGGGTGATGGCGTTGTCGATCAACCGTTCGCGCTCTCCGCGCGTCATCGGCACCGGTGCAGAGGAGTATCGCCGCGTCTGGCTGGCCACGCTGTCGGTGTTCGGCGCCGTTGCAATCGTCTCTATGCTGTTGAAACTCGAATTAGCTCGCGGCTATCTCATGATCGCGCTGCCGGTCGGCATTCTGTTTCTCACTCTGTTTCGGTGGATCGCACGTCGTGCGGTCGTGACAGCACGCCAGAAGTACGGGCGCTACGTCACGCGTGTTGTAGTCGTCGGCAATCCCCCGGCGGTGCGCGAACTCGCACGGTCCCTCGCGCGCGAGCGCGGCTCTGAGTACGAGGTAGTGGGCGTCTGCATTCCCGGCCCCATTGGCCTCACGGGGATCGACGTCCCAGGAGTGGGGTCGATACCCAATTTTGGTGACGAGTCAAATATCGTCGACGCCGTCACTGCCACCAAAAGTCATGCCGTGGCCGTCGCAGCTACCGACCGGCTCCACGGTCGTGGAATGCGAAACCTGTCGTGGGAGTTGGAAAAGCTCGACATTGACTTGCTTGTCGCGCCGGGTGTTGTCGAAGTCGCCGGGCCCCGGCTGCACATGCGCCCGGTTGCCGGCCTGCCGCTGATCCATGTGGAGAAGCCGCAATACAACGGCGCCAAGCGATTCCAGAAGCGGCTATTCGACATCGTCTTCTCGACTATGGTTCTGGTTTGCGGATTTCCGGTACTGCTGGTGATCGCACTCGCGGTCAAGATGACCAGCAGGGGTCCGATCTTCTACCGCTCCGAGCGCATTGGGTTGGAGGGCAAGCCCTTCGAGATGATCAAGTTTCGCACGATGGTCGACGGAGCGGCTCAGATGATCGACGGACTCAGAGCCCTCAACGAATGCGAAGGCGGGGTTCTGTTCAAGATCCGAAACGACCCCAGGGTCACGCCGGTCGGCCGAATCCTGCGGAAGTACAGCCTCGATGAGCTGCCTCAGTTCATCAACGTCCTCAAACGTGACATGAGCATCGTCGGGCCGCGCCCTTCGCTGCCTAGTGAGGTCCAGTCCTACGACGACCATGCTAAGCGCCGGCAGCTCGTACGGCCGGGCATCACCGGCCTCTGGCAGGTCAGCGGACGCTCGGACCTGTCCTGGGAGGATTCGGTTCGGCTCGACCTCTTCTACGTCGAGAACTGGTCGATGATCGCTGACCTGCTCATCGCGGTGAAGACATTGAAGGCGATGTTTGCTCACTCTGGCGCGTACTGAGCCGCGAGTAATGACTGACTGGCCGAAGAATGACCACCAAGGTTGGGAATTTTGAACCGATCTCGTCGGGAAGTAACCAAAATCCAGGTGCCGCTCAATCTGATTCCTACCCGACATGGGGGACGGGGCGATAGCTTCGCAGCGCGATCAGATAGCATCCCTGCGCAATGAGGATCTCAATTTTCGGCGCTCGCGGTGTGCCGGCAGCTTGGGGCGGCTTCGATACTTTTGTAACAGAGCTGACACCACGGCTTGTGGAATCGGGTCACGAAGTGACGCTTTATTGCATGCCGAAGTACACGGCCCCCGAGATCGGTGACGAGTTCCAAGGTGTGCGTCTTGTGCGGCGGCCCACGGTTTATGGGAAGTTCACCGAGACGGTCTTCCATGAGGTGCTGAGCAGCGTGCACGCGTTGTTCCAGCCGCGGCAGGACCTCTACTACGTGTTGGCGTGCCGAACAGTCTGGGCGTATCTGCCACACGTGTTGTTGGGCCGAACGGTTGTAATCAACACTGACGGGCTTGACTGGCAACGACGCAAATGGGGCCGACTCGCGCGGGCTTATCTCAAAGTCAACTACTGGCTTGCCCGGCACATCACGAAGTACCTTGTGTCCGATGCCAAGGAGCTGCAGAAGTTCTACATCGAGGAGTACGGAACTGCTAGTGCGTTCCTGACCAACGGCGGCAATTTGCTTCGGGTCGAGGATGATTCGCGGCATAGGGAAATTCTCAGGGGTTACGACGTCGAACCCGGTTCCTACTATCTGGTCGCGTGTCGGATGGAACCGGAAAACAACATCGACATCATCATTCGAGAGTATGTGCACTCGTCGGTGAAGGAGCCATTGCTCATCGCGGGTGGTGCGAACTACGAGAGCGCGTATCTCAAGGGTCTGCAAGAGGCGAAAGATCCGCGGGTACGGTTCCTTGGACCGGTTTACGCGGACGGCCACATCGAAGCTCTCCATCTGGGTGCGAAGGGGTATATCCACGGCCACGAGGTCGGCGGCACGAACCCATCGCTCCTGAAGGCGATGGGCTGTGGGAACCTGGTTCTCGCCCATGACGTGCGCTTCAATCGCGAGGTCCTGGCTGGAACCGGTCTGCTCTGGACCAAAGAGCCCGGATCGCTATTGGCCGTTCTTGAGCACGCCGACCGTGAGTCGGAGAGCTTGCGCGCCGAGGCAGCCGCGGCATGCCGCGAACGAATTGCGCAGTATTACTCGTGGGACAAGGTTGCTCGCGACCACGAGCGATACTTCAGGTGGGTAATTGGCGAAGTTCCCGACTACGCAGACTCGTTCTGACACTCATCAAGAGAGTCAACGTATTCGGCCAACGCCTCCTGCCATGGGCGCATAACCAAGATTCCCAACTTTCGCAGATTGCCGTGCGAGAGTATGGAATATGCGGGCCGGCGAACATTCCGGACCATCGTCGTGGCTGTGGCTTCATGTATCGGAACGTGCGCGAGTCCTCGTAAGCGCAGCGTCTCTTTGGCAAACGCATGCCAGGAAACCTGACCGACGCCTGTCGCGTGGATGATCCCGTACGCATCGGTTGCGGAGAGGGCGACCAGTTGCCGAGCTAGGTCCGGGGTGTATGTCGGCCCGACTACTTCGTCTGTCACCACGGTCAGCTCGCCGCGCTCCACTGCCAGCTTGATCATTAACAACGGAAAGTTCAATCCGCCCTTGGCCCGGCACGGGTTTGGCCCATAAAGGCCCGAGGTGCGGACAACAAATGATTGAGGGCACATGGCGCGGACGAGATGCTCCCCGGCGAGTTTGGAAGCGCCGTACACATTGAGCGGTGCTGGGAGGTCACTCTCGTCGTAAGGCGACGCCTTCGCGCCGTCGAAGACGTAGTCCGTGCTGATGTGGACCAGAACAGCTCCACACTCTTGGGCTGCTACGGCAACGTTGCGCGCTCCAATCGCGTTGACCGCGAACGCTTCACCGGAGCTCGCCTCACACTTGTCGAGATTGTGGAAGGCCGCGGTATTGACGACAAGTGATGGGCGCGCGGCTGCGATGGTCGCCAAGACCGAAGCGCCGTCCGTCACATCGAGGTCGGAATGGCCCAACCCGAGCGCCTCAAACCCGGCGGCGCTGAAGGCGTCGACCACGTCAGCGCCCAGCTGACCGGTGGCCCCCACGACTAGGACACGCGCGTCCGCCACCCTCAATCCACCGAACTCAGCAGCTTATGCCCGTTCACGGCGGATTCATCGCTCATGATGTCCCGGAAAGTAGCAATGTTGTAGTAGGCGGGGTTGTCCATATCGGCGAAGTCAGCTCGGTGTCGGATGAGATCCTCGACAATCCTGTCAATGCCGTAACTTGGCTTGAATCCCAGCTGAACCCGTGCCCGGTCGATAGCGACTTTGTAGTTGCGGACATCGGCTTTCTCGAGCATTCGCAACTCAGGTTCCAAGTCAAGTTCACGCCTTAGGGTGGACTCGATCTGGTCCGCTAGGGCCCCAAGTGTCGTGTTTTCCGACGCGATGTTGAAGGTTCCGCTGACTGAGGGAGAGGCTTCGACAGCGCGGACGTAGGCGGCGGTCGCGTCCTGGATGGACAGGATCGGCCGCCAGATCGAAGGGTTGTTGACCGTGATACACCCGTCCTGCAAGGCAGTTCGGAACATGGTGTTGATAACCAGGTCCAACCTCATGCGGGGGCTGTAGCCGCAGACGGTGCCCTTGCGCAGGATGATTACGCTGAATGAGTCGTCTTGAAGATGGCGCACGCCTGCTTCAGCTTGTAGCTTGCTGATGCCGTACGGGTGGGCGGTAACGGTTGGTGAATCTTCGTCCCAGAGCTCATCGTCGGTGAACCCGTAAACCGAGCAGGATGATGCGAATACGAATCGGCGCACACCGGCGCGTTTGGCCAGGTAGGCCATGTTCGCCGGAGCTGCGGCATTGTGGACGTAATTCAGGACGGGGCTGAACTCCGCCATGGGGTCGTTAGATAGACCCGCCAAGAAGATGACGACGTCGATACCCTCGAGATCAGCTTCAGATATGGACATCACGTCTCTTTTTATGACCGGGATGTCCGACGGAAGATGGTTGCCGAACCACGTCAAGTCGGCGACCGTGACGTCGTACCCACGAGCCGTCAGGCGCGGGGACAGCACCGTGCCGATGTACCCTGCGCCCCCTGCTATGAATATCCTCACCGGAATTACCCCCCTGTTGAAAAGGCTTGCGCCTCTGGTCTTTTCAGCCAGTCCGCGAGGGACTGGGCTTCGGAATCCTTGCGTGACAAAACCGGCTCTTCGATTGGCCACTGGATGCCAATGTCGGGATCATTCCATCGAATCCCCGACTCGGCAGCCGAGTTGTAGGTACCCGTCGTCAGGTACTCAACCTCAGCGAATTCCGAGAGAGTGCAAAACCCTCGGGCGAAGCTGGCAGGCGCCCACAACTGCAGGCGGTTGCGATCGTTCGCAACAATGCTCTCGTATCTGCCGAGGGTCGGCGAGTCGGGGCGAATATCCACTGCCACAAGGAATGCCTCGCCCCGAGGCACTCTCATGAGCTTGCCCATGGGTGGTTCCCACTGGAAGTGCAGGCCTCGGGTTACGTGACGTGCGCTCCGACTGTGATTCAGCTGTACGAACTCGCTCGGTAGGCCAAGGTTTGCATGGGCGGCGAACTGATCGGCCCGGTAAACCTCCATGAAGAATCCACGTTCGTCCTCAAAAACCTCGTGCTCAACGACCAATACTTCCGGAATGGCCGTCTCATGCACCGTGAGCTTCACAGGTGGATCGTATCGGCTTTCACGAACGGTTGATACGCCAACGTCAGGAGTTGAACTCCAGCAGGGTCAACGTTGCAATCGTCGGCCATTTGATCCCTACCACTCGGCGAATCGGATAACTCACGACGGGGAAGCCTCGAACGCTCCACAACAGACGAAGCGCCGCACCGCGGCCGCGGGGGAGTGGCAGGTCACTCACAGACCGGACGCCGGGCACGATGTCTGGGAGGCCCGCCAGTTCACGCACCGAGAGGCTGAAGGGTGTCAGCGGCCATGGAGTCCTGCCCAGTAACGCCCGGATGCGGCGGAAAGCCTGGTTGGAGTACAACTTCGAAGGCAGGTCGAACATCATTTGCCCACCGGGAAACCGGTGCGCGCATTCGCGGATCAAGCCCAGCGCCTGCTCGGGTTCCAGGTACATCAGCAATCCCTCGGCACTCACGAATACGCCGTGCTGAGGGTCGACCTGGTCCATCCAACTGAAGTCCAGCGCGGATTGGGCGCACATCGAAACTCGCGGGGAGTGGGGCAGCAGCTGCTGCCTCATCTCGATGATGGGCGTCAGATCGACAGTTAACCAACGAAATTCATCGCCGAGACCAGCAGCGTTGAGACGCCAGAAACTGGTCTGTAGGCCTTCGCCCAAAGCGACGACGGTGGCTTGCGGGTGGCTGGAAAGGTACCGGTGAGCGCAGGTGTCGAATGAGAGCGCCCGTAGCGCCACGTCTTGGCGGGGCGAGGCTGGGAAACCGCTGAAATCGTAGTCGATGGAATCCAGCACCTGAATTGCCATCGGATCGTCGATTAAAGAGTCGGGTCGTCGAGCTTCGTTCGCTCGGGACCACATCGTCACCAGCGCCGTCTCAGGTAATGTACTGATGTCGAATTTCGTCACTGCGTGGACTCTACCGGCTCTGTCGGAATCAGACCGGCTTGTTAGTTGGGGCGAGCCCGCCGCGGTGTTGGCGGTCAGCGCCGTCCACGGCGTGCGAGCCGATCAGCGTTGTGCGCGAGAAGTTCCCGATTCGCAGCGGCTGCATTTGTTGTCTACGACCAATATTCCCAGCCCGCTTCTTTCCACTTCACACTTTCCAAACACATCCGCCCATCAATTACGGCGCGTCTGCTCGTCACCTTGCCTAGTGCATGCGGATCAAGACCCACAAATTCTGCCCATTCGGTGAGGACCAGCACCACGTCTGCCCGATGGCAGGCGCTCATCGCCGAATCCGCATAGCTAAGAGTGGGAAATAACCGTCGAGAATTATCAATTGCCTGGGGGTCGTACACCGTCACCGAAGCGCCCTGCAGTTGTATCTGACCGGCGACATTCAATGCGGGAGAATCCCGCACGTCGTCGGATTCCGGCTTGAAAGCTGCGCCAAGCACGGCCACGTGCGCGCCGAGCAGAGAACCGCCGCAGACGGTTTTGGCCAGGTCAACAATCCGTGTACGCCGATGCATATTGATGATGTCGACCTCGCGTAAGAACGCCAAGGCCCCGGAAGCGCCAAGTTCGCCAGCTCTTGCCCTGAAGGCGCGGATGTCTTTCGGTAGGCACCCGCCTCCGAAGCCCAGCCCGGCGTTGAGGAACTGCCGTCCGATTCTCGTGTCGTAGCCCATGGCATCTGCGACGGCTCGCACATCGGCACCGACAGCTGAACAGACTTCAGCAATCGCATTGATGAAGGAGATCTTGGTTGCGAGGAATGCGTTCGCTGATACCTTGACTAGCTCGGCTGTTGCCGTATCGGTAACGATAAAAGGAGTCTGTTCGGCCAGGAGCGAGGAATAGATCTCGCGCGTCACCATTTCGGCGTTGCCGCCGGACACCCGTCCCAGCACCAATCGATCTGGGTGCAACGTGTCTTTGATGGCATGTCCCTCGCGCAGGAACTCAGGGTTCCAAGCGATTTCTACGAGGATGTTGTTCGCCAAATCTTTTGCGCGACAGAATAAATCTTGCGCAGTACCTACCGGGACGGTCGATTTGCCGAGGATAATTGCATCGCGTGTCAGTAAGGGCACGAGGTTGTCGATGACGGCCTCGACTTGACTGACATCGGCGCTATCTTCGCCCTTCTTCGGCGGCGTCCCCACAGCGATGAAGAATGCGTCGCCCCAATCAGCCGCAGTTTCGTACGAATCCGTTACCTGCAGTCGACCCGAATCAATGTGTTTTCCGAGTAGCTCTGGCAATCCAGGTTCATAGAACGGCACCTGGCCCTGCCTGAGCTTTGTCAGCTTGTCTGGGTCCACCTCGACGCCGAGGACTTCGTGCCCAAGTTCGGCCATACATGCAGCGTGGGTGGCGCCGAGGTAACCGAGGCCAAAGACTGTCAGCCGCATACGCGTTCGCAGATATGTGAGCTTGACACCCTGCACCCCCTTCCGCCGAGGTTACACAATATACGGAACTTGTCGCGCGCCGACAGAGCAGCCGACGTGCGGGTCGAGAAGCGCATCAGCACGGCGCTAGCGCGCGAAGTTTCGCACAAGCCAACGCATCTGCTTCACGACAAATTTGCCGGATATCGATTCTCAACCCGTTGGGCTTAAGTCCGTTCGTCTGAGCGCCGATTCCGGGACGACCAATTTGATGATGTCCTGCTCCGGCAACGCCGAGCACTCCGCTGCCGAGACGAGATGGAAGGGCGCAGAAGGGGTGTTAACGTACTGCACAACCCACCGGACGAGCTACAGCCGTTGTTGGTCACCGCCACGACAACGTCGCAGTTTGTCGAGGGTGACACCCACTTCATGCGCAGCCCTGCGTCCCGGGAGAGGACCTTCGTGGAACACGAGCGACGGCCGTTGGTCCTGATCGCCAATCCTGGCTTCGACCGGTACGGCTCGGATCTCATGATGGTCCGGAGCGCCCGCGCTCTCCGCGCCGCTGGGTGGAATGTGCTGGTCACTTCCCCCAAGGCGGGTCCGTTGGCCGAGAGCTTGGCGGAACTGGGCGTAGAGACCCGCCTGGCGAGCTATCCCATCGTGCGGCGCGCCGACACGACCCCGGCTGGTGCCGTCCGCCTCGCCGGAGCTGGCATCGCTGCGGTGCCACGGTTGCTTCGGATAATCCGCGAAGTCGCGCCGGACGTGGTGTACGTCAACACCGTCACCTTGCCCTGGTGGCTGCTGGCGGCTCGTTTGGCGCGCGTCCCCGCGGCCTGCCATGTTCGTGAGGCTGAGCCGAACGTCCGGATGGTCGTGCGCAAGATCATGGCATCCCAGCTTTGGCTGGCCGCGGTGTCGCTGATGAACAGCAACGTGACCCGTGAATCGTTGTGCGAGGTCTACCCAGCGCTGGGTCCGCGTCTCCGCCTCGTCTACAACGGCATCGAGCAGCCCGACGAACCGGTCTCACCGCCGCAACTGCACCCAGGAGTGGTCCGCGCCGTCGTAATCGGGCGGCTCTCTCCGCGGAAGGCGCCGCACATCGCGCTCGAAGCCGTCGCGCTGCTCCGTGCCAGTGGGCTCGACGCCCGACTCGAAGTGTGTGGGACTCCGGTACCTGGTCAGGAGTTCTACGAGGAGGACCTTCGCCGGCGTGCGGCGCAACCAGACCTCAATGGCGCGGTGACGTTCTCCGGTTACGCAGCTCCGGTATGGCCGGCCCTTTCTCGCGCTGATGTGTTCCTCGCGACCTCGACGGCCGAGCCGTTCGGGAACGCAGTCGTAGAGGCGCAGCTGGCTTGCCGACCGGTCGTAGCCACCGCGGTTGAAGGCCACCTCGAGACGGTGCTGCCGGAGCGCACCGGCCTTCTGGTCTCCGTCGGGGACGCTGCCGGCATGGCCGCTGCCGTACGGCGCCTTGTTGATGAGCCCGGGCTTGCCGAGCGGCTCGCCGTTGCCGCGCAAGAACGTGCCCAGAAGGAGTTCTCTCCCGAGCGATACCGGCGTGAGATCGTCGAGGTGCACGAGCAACTCGCCGCCCGCCGAAATTCCCAGTGAACCGTACGTTTCGGGTGGCGTGGCGATCATTTCGAGCTTGGCGGCCGGAGCTGGCGAAATCACTTCGTCCGCCGCAGCTCGACGCACCCGAGGCGGCAGCTCAGGGGTGGAAACCCAAGCGGCTCAAGGTTGATCAGGCTCCACGCAAGGACACCCGAAGATCCGTATGCAGTAGCGCTGTGGGCGTGCTAATTTCCCATGATCGATCAATGCCAGATCGTGACGAAAGCTAGCTGCACCACGCGGCTCTTGGGAAGTCGAACCTGATGATGCCGATTTCACTTGTCGATGACGGCGCCCCGGAGCGTCGCGCAGTGAAGCGTGATGCCCCAGCACCATACATCGATCGCCCACACTCGATTTCGGTCGTGGTGCCGGTCTATCGAGGCGAACAAACCATCGGCCCGCTGGTGGACGAGTTGCGTCGGCTCACACACGCGACGGAGACGCCCGCCGGCGCCGTTTTTCTGGTACGCGAGATCATCCTCGTCCACGATCACGGTCCCGACCTTTCCGACGCAGTGATCCGTGAGCTGGAGCAGACGTACGACGAAGTTCGCGCTGTCTGGCTTAGCCGCAATTTCGGGCAGGACGCGGCGACAATCGCCGGCATGGCCGCCGCGGTGAGCGATTGGATCGTGACGATGGACGAGGACGGCCAGCACGATCCTCGGTTTATCGGTGCGTTTCTCGACACCGCGCTGGCTGAGCGCGCCGACTTGGTGTATTCAAGGCCGACCAACACCCGTCCCCACGGGTTCCTGAGAAACCTGACCTCGCGCGCTTCGAAGCTCGTGCTGGCAACCGTGTTCGGGTTCCCCGAATCTTCCCGATTCGAGAGCTTCCGACTGATCCGAGGGGACATCGGCCGTCAGCTTGCTGAGGTCGCCGCCAGCGGGGTGTACCTCGACGTCGCACTGAGCTGGGTCATCGACTCAGTCGCGCAGGTGCCTGTGGTGTTGCGGGCGGAGGGCCGCGACGAATCCGGTTACGACTACCACCGGCTGTTCGCGCTGTTCTGGAAGATGTTGCTGTGTAGCGGAACCCGCGGCCTGCGGTTGGTCAGCGCCCTCGGCCTCACCTTTGCGCTTGCCGGGGTCGGTGGGGCCGCATTGGTAGTGTTCGAAACTCTCTCTCGACACGACAACAACTGGGCGCCTGAGGGTTGGGCTTCGACCATCGTTGTGTTGTTGGTGTGCTCCGGCGTCATTCTCTTTTCGTTGGGACTTATCGCCGATTACCTCGGCGTGGCCTTGCACGTACTTGTCGGCAGGCCTTTGTATTTGACTGTCCAGACGCCCGTACCTCGCGTGGCGGCCGTCACCCAAAACGTGCCGACGCCGGATGCCAGCCCGAAGCCGGCCGAGTCGAGCGCTGAACCCATTGTCTTCAACCGCCCGTACCGGGCCAGCCGTGAGCAGGACAACTTGGTCGCCGTGCTGGACTCGGGCCACATCCAGGGTGACGGCCGGTTCACAGACTCGGCTTCCGCGAAGCTCAAGGCCATTTCTGGGGCGCCGTACGTCCTGCTGACGACGTCATGCACCTCAGCATTGGAGATGGCGGCCCTGCTCTTGGAGCTGAGTCCGGATGACGAAGTCATCGTGCCGAGTTTCGGCTTTCCCGCTGTCGCGACTTCAATGGCCCTGCGTGGAGCCACCTGTGTATTCGCCGATATCGACTCGGACACAGGCAATCTCGACCCGCATTCCGTAGCGGCGGCACTGACTGAACGAACGAAGGCCGTAGTAGTGATCCACTACGGTGGGGTGGCGGCCGACATGGAAGGGCTGTTGGCGCTGGGGGATGCGCACGGCATTGCGATCGTCGAGGACAATGCGCACGGATTAGGCGGCACTTGGCGTGGCCATGGCCTGGGCACCATCGGCAAGATGGGAACGCTCAGCTTCCACGACACCAAGAACGTGCAGTGCGGTGAGGGCGGTGCGCTGCTGTTGAGCGACGAGGTCCTGATGGAACGAGCCGGAATCATTCGCGACAAGGGCACGGACCGTGCCCAGTTCTTGCGCGGGGGAATCGACAAGTACTCATGGCAGGACATCGGCTCTAGCTACTCACCGAGCGAACTGAACGCGGCCATGCTCGACGCTCAACTCGACGAGTTCGCCTCCATCCAGGCCGCGCGGCTGCGGGTCTGGGAGATGTACGCAGCCGCGTTACCAGACTGGGCGCAGCGCAACGATATTCGGTTGATGACCGCGCCCGCGGACTGTCAGCACACCGCCCACTTGTACTACGTGCGCACGCCCACCGAGCGGCACCGCGACAGCCTTATCGATCACCTCGCCGTGCGTGGAATCCCAGCATCGTTCCACTACGTACCGCTGGACTCCAGCCCGGGCGGTCTCAAGCTCGGCCGTACGCCGGTACCGTGCGTGCGCACCGCCGAATTCGCAGCAACCGTTGTGCGCCTACCTATCTGGCCCGGGCTAAGCGATGCCCAGGTTACTAAGGTCGTTGAGGCGGTCACTTCCTTCGCCGTCTAGACCTAAAGGTGGCACCCCTTCAGCTTCGCGTGTTCAGTTGTGCGTAGCAGATCCAGTTGTAGTTGGCGCGTTCCGCGTAGAGGTCGGGAACGCGGTCTGACCAGCTTTCGTCCAGCAGCGGCTTGGGCGTTGGCTCATCCAAGCCGGTCTCAAAGAGGGGCGGAAATTCGAGGTAAGTACGCAAGTGCTTCTTCAAGAAGGCCGCGTCGAAAAGGTTGGCAGCTACGCGGTCTCGTTGGTATTGAGGTATCACGGCCATTTCCCCGGCCCCGAAACGCTGCGCCAAGACACCAATTTTTCGGGTCGCGCGGGCTGACAGACTACGGTATCTCTGGCTCGCGTCGTCGCTTGAGACATTGCCGAACCCGGCCCCTGCGAACACCTTCTTCAAGGTGTAGAAATCGCCGGCATGCGGCGGGTAGTTATCGTCGAAGATGATGTGCTCGAAGCCGAACCAGTCGGCGTAAATCAACCGATTGTAGGCATTTTGATGGTCGTCGAAGACGATCAGAGCGTCGGGGCCTGCTATCCCCGACCAGTCGATCTCCGAGAAATCAATATTGTGGTAGTGAACGCGTGGCGACACGTACTCGCGCCTGTCAAGAAACAGATCGATTGAGTGTACTTCTGCCTGCGGGCACGCCTGCTCGATGAGCCATGTGCTCTGCCCGCGCCACACGCCGCTTTCGATCACAACGCTTGGGCGAAGGTGTCGAGCAATGAACCACGTCGCGAACATATGTGAAGCGCCCATACCGAACTGGTTGTTCTGCAGAGGGCGAGTCGCGTAGAGCCGCGCGAATTCCGTGACCGAATCAACGATCTCGTCACGGCTCCAGGCGGGTTCTCCAAGCTGGTCGATTGCCACGGCTGGTAACTATATAGATAGTTGTGGTCGACCTCTACGCGTAATCAGGGGGACTCGGCGTGGCGAAGGGCAATGGTCTTCGCCTTTAGGGGCAAGTGACCACTTCGGCCGCTGAGATTCAGGCGATACTGACATGTTGCTGCCTCTACTGCCGCAACCCCGCCGATATGCTGCCAGGTCAACATCAGCAATCAAATATACGCTGACGCGCGGCCGCGGTCGGTGCCCACTGGTGCGGGCATTTTGCGCAGGGATCGGGAGGGCCGCGTGAATCGGACTATCGAGATGTTCCTAGCTGCGAGTTCGGTGGTGCGGCAACAACTGATGGCGATCGCCCGTCAATCAGAGCGCGTGGTCTTACTCGGTGGCGTCCTGTTGGGCTTGACCGCTTCGGGGGCGATCGCTTTCGCGCTCGCGCAGTACTACGCGGTCGACGCGTTGTCCTCCCTTGTGAACCTTCCGCAGGACTGCGACGTTGATTGGGGCGTGCATCTCGGGCGTCACTGTTTCAGTGACTACCCTGTCACGGCGGGCGAGGGGATCCGGGCCAATCCGTGGGAACCCGGTTGGTTGCCTGCCGCAGGACAGAATGTCCCGGGCGACGCCGCCTCAGCCGCAGCAGCTGCCGAGGTCCGTCGCAGTCTTGTAAACAACTACCCGGCCGCTGGTTTGGTGCCGCACACGTTCATTTGGCGTATCGGCGAATGGTTTGGCTCGCCGAGACTCGGGCTGCTGCTGGCTTTGCTGGTGTTGTTGATCGCCGTCCTTACAGCTGCCTTCTGGGCGGCCAGGGGCGCTCGTGGGCTGGACCGGGTGGTCGTCTTCCTGGCTTGTGGGGCTGCGACGTTTCCAGCATTGTTGGTCATCGATCGTGGAAACTCGGTGGGTCTGGCGGCACCGGTTCTGCTGGTTTTCCTGATAGCGCTGTGTCGGCGACACTGGCGGCTTGTGGCAATCATGGTTGTCCTGGCCGCGTTGGTAAAACCGCAGTTTGCCGTGCTGGCCGCTGTTCTCTTCGCCGCACGCCAATGGCGATTCGGTGCAGCTGCGGTCGCGGGGGTCGTCCTGTCGAATCTCGCCGCGTATCTGTTGTGGCCACGCGATTTTCCGGGCACTATCGTGCAGTCGATCAGCACCATCCTCGGCTCTGATTCGTCGTACTCGTTCGCTGAATGGTCGAATGTATCCTTTGCGAACGGCCTACTTGCAATTCCCGAGGCCATCGCAATGGCAGTGACGGGACACCCGATTCCAGACCACGTTGTGGATGGCCCCGGCAGGTTGGTCGGATACGTCGTGCTGGTCGTCGTCGTCGCCGCCGTCGTGGCTCTCGGTCGGCGTATATCGCCAGTCATGGCCGGAGTTGCACTCACGGCGACCGCCGCGCTGTTCCCCGCGGTTACCTACCGTTATTACTTGGTATTCGTGTTGCCGATCGCTGCCCTGGTGGCGCGCGACCCCGATGGGCCGCCCGGACGGGGCCTCTTCGACGGACTCGCTGCCCGTGCCGATGGCCGGCGCGCCGTGGGCATCTGTGTGACTTTGTCCACGGTGCTCAGCATCGTCTGGATTGCCCTGCCGCATCCGCAGGGCCAATGGCTGCTTCGGGCGCAGATGGGTGCCACCGGAGTCGTCGGCACCACGACGATCGTTCCCACGACAGCGTTGCTGGCGCCGCTTGCGTGGCTAATCACATGCGGGGTGATCATCGTGTCCTACGCGCGGAGGCCGGTTCCTCACCAGTTCGCTGTCAGCGACGATTTGGTGGGAACTGAGCCGCCGGGTAGACCCTGACCTCGCTTCAGTGGTCGGCGACACCACGGCGTTGCGCGCCGACATGCCCCTAGCTGAGAGTCACTTTCGCGTCCGCCTGACGGTCTGAATACCGCTTGGGTCGCAGAATGTAACCCCGCATGGCGAGAACGCCGGCGAATGATCCGATGGCCAGGCCAAATGGCACCCATTCGACGGATCCGACCACGTACGCCAAAACAGCGGCGAGCGCCAGGGAGAGCAATGAATGGGCGACACTCACGACAAGAACTGTCGCCTGCATCCCGCGAACGGCAGCCAGACTTGCGTATGGGGTGAACGCTGCGACGCCGAGCGTGAAGAGCAGCCAGCCGATGACAGTGAGCGCTGAAATGTGTTGGCCGGTCATGAGGGGTCCGATCAGCGGGATTGCGATCACGGCACAAATACTCAAGATCACGATGCCTAGAACCAGCGCGAGAGTTCCTTTGTCCGCCGACCGCAGGGCGGAATGCATGGGTTCCGCTCTGGCTAGCGCGTAGCTCGCAAACATGAACCCGCCTATCCCCATTACCGGCAACAGTGCCGGCGCTGAGTAGATACGGGCGGCCTCCAGTTGGCCGGCTGCCGCAAGGCCGAGTATTCCGATGACCACGACTCGCGTGAGCGCCAACAACGACGGAAAGACGGCCTGTTGGAGGCTTCGCCACGAGCCGTATGCGACGACGGTCCCGTGCTTGGCGGGAAATGGTCTGGCAAGCCATCTTTCACTTTGAGGAAGTATGCAGGCGCCTACGGCGATGGCCGACGCTTGACCGGCCGTGAGCGCGAGGAACAACCAGGTCATCGTGACCTTGGGCGCGAAGATCAGCACCGCGACCATCGCGACCAGGCTGGCCAGGTCTATGGCGATGATTCGCCAGAACATCAACGTTGCCATGAGCAGCCGTCGTAGGGTGTCCTCAATCAGGAAGAAGAACATCGCGGCACCGAACGCCAGTGCGGCGCGGACATCAGCAAAGCCCGTCGCCCATGTGACAACGCAACCGGCTATTGCGCATACCGTCGAGATGAGAACTAACCAGTTTTGCAGGGCCGCGCGCACCGAATGATCGTGCCGGTTCAGGACGGTCATGGAGTCGCCGACGATTCCTGCTGTGATCGCCGTGGCTAAAACCACCGTGCCGTACAACAGCCCAAACGCACCCAGCCCAGAGGTTCCAAGGCTGCGGGCGGCTACCACTTGGATGACCAGCCCGCCGACAGCCTGAGTTCCCTGGGCAACTATCGCCGCCATCGCGCGGCGGCGTGTCCCTGAACGGGGTGCCGAGTCCGGGCTCATTGCCAATTACCTCCGTACTCCAAGGCTGGGCCTCTAAGGAGAGGTTCAAACTAGTAGATCCCGATGAAGCTTGAGCAGCTATGCTACCGACGGGCGGGGCAATTTTTCGAGGTCGACGGTCCCGAAAATGGCGGTGTCGAACTCCATTGACGGTGGGGCCACACTTGACTGAACGAGCAGTCACGCCCGAACGTTAGATCCCGACCTTCACGCACGCTGAAACTAGTGAGCGGAGCCTAATGCCGAACACGCCGCGACCCAAGTCGGACGAAACTCGCGACATACCCTCGACCGAGAACGCTCCTAGAACTTCGGTGTACCTGGCGGTGTCCCTGTTGGTTATCGGCGTCCTGCCTTGGCGCGTCGGGAAGTACTTCAGCGGCCAGCTCGACCCCGTCGTCCTGGGTAAAGTAGGCCTTCTCCTAGCTGCTCTCCTGGTTGTTCTCTTGGCCAGGGGCAGTGGCGAGTCCCCGTTACGGAGTCCACCCGGTTTTAGAGTCGGGTTGGTTTGATCCGTTCTCAGTTGATGCTGCAGGC
>NZ_NOZR01000045.1 GCF_002250655.1 Mycolicibacterium sphagni | reverse complement strand
GGGGATAGCCGGGCGGACCCGGCTGCTGCGGGGGCGGGTAGCCCCCGGGCGGACCGTATGCGTTGGGGTCGTAACCACCTGTGGTCATTGATCGCTCCTCCGGCTGAGGTCAGTCCGGCCAACCCTACCTTGCAAGGCAGAGCGGGCAACGGCTTCACCGCGGCGCGATCCGAAAGCTCAGTGCCGAGCCAACTTCTTGGCGTGCTTCTTCGCTTGCTTGTTGGCCTTCTTGGCGCGGGCCCGGGTGGTGTCGACCAGCTCGCCACCCTGATCCCTGGCGACGTCGGCGAATTCGGCGCCACGTTTGCGGGCGATCTCGGCGAGTTCGGCGCTGCGCTCACTGGCGACGTCGGCGAATTCGGCGCCGCGCTCCCTGGCGACGTCGGCGAGTTCAGCGCCGCGCTCGCGGGCGATCTCGGCGAGCTCGGCACCTCGCTTGCGCGCGGTCTCCAATAGCGGGGCGGCGCGCTCACCCGCGGTCAGTGCGAGTTCGCGGCCGCGCTCCGCGCCTACCTGCAAACCGTGGCCGACCTTCGGGCCCACCTTGTCGAGCAGGTCGTTGTCCAATAGTGCGTGGCTGGATCCGGGCAGGCCGCCCGAGACGGCTTCGCTCACCTTGCGTGCCGCGCGCCGCCCTCGCCAGCCGAGGGACGGTTTGCCCGCCGTATCGGCCGAGGCGATGATCAGTCCGCCGAGCAGGCTGAGATCGGTGAGGAACGCGCGGCGTTTCTCGGCCTTGAGCTGTTGGTCCGGCTCGTCCCAGAACATGTGGGCGCCGAGGTTGGCCGGAATCACGGTGGCCGCCAGTGCCGCCGACGCCAGGCGGGGCAGCCGTCCGGACGCGAGCAGCAATCCGCCGCCGATCTGGACGGCCGCGGTGATCTTCGCGAATGTCTCGGGGTCGCTGGGGAGACCGGAGCCCACCGGGTCGGGCAATTTCTGCAAACCCTCGAGGGTCGGCCGGGCGGCTTCCGCAGCTGGTTTCGGGCTCCTGAGCGCTTCGAATCCCTGGCCGATGAAAACGGCTGCCAACATGGGCCGGGCAACTCTGCGAATCAACATGAGGCCGTAGTTCCCTACTGACCACCGGGTCAAACCCGGCCGTCGCCATTTTGAGGCGGCAACGGTGCGAAAACGTCAGGTCAGCAGGAGACGGGCCGAGGCCTCCAGCCGTGCGGCGATCTGAGTGTAGGAGGCATATCCCATCCCGGCTCGTACCAAGGCTCCGGTGTAGAGCTGTTCGAGGGATTCGACGACGGTCGAATCGCATTGCGCGCCAAGGGCGGATGTCAGCCGTTGGTGTATTTCGTGACCGATGCGGAAACGCAGATGCTCGACATCGGGATCCTTGCCGAGCAATGCTGTGGTGACTGCACCGGCAAGCTCCGGTTCATCGGCAACCAGCAGCGCGATATTTCGGAGCACTCCCACCACGCGATCGACGGGGTCGGGGGAGTCGTCGGGCGGCACCGGCGTCGAGGCCAGCCGGCGCCAGAACACCTCGGCGACCAGATGCTCCTTGGAAGAGAAGTACGTGTAGGCCGTTGCAGCACCGACACCTGCCTCGGCAGCCACCATCCGGATCGTCAGGCCGGAGAATCCTTCACGGCTCAACACGTCCACCGCGGCGCGGCCCAAGCGGTCGACGGTAGCGGCCTGCTTTGCTGTCAGCCGGCGCCGCGTCGATTCCCGAGCTACCGGATCAGACACATGTCCGGACGCTACTACAACCGACCTGCACCGACAAGGTGCGCGCTGGCCATAGACCATGCTTGCGGGTTAGGTTCGGAACATGAGCCGTACCGACAGTGTCCACGCAGCGCAAACTTCCCGCCTCTTCGAATTGGCCGAGCAGATCGTGGGCTTCATGCCCACCGAAGAGGGGCATGCTCTCTACGACGCGGCGACGCGCTACCTCGACGGCGGCATCGCGGTGGAGATCGGTACGTACTGCGGCAAGTCCACCGTCATGCTTGGGGCCGCCGCCGCCGCGACCGGCAGCGTGCTCTATACCGTCGATCACCATCACGGGTCCGAAGAGCACCAGGCGGGTTGGGAGTTCCACGACACGACGATGGTCGATCCGGTCAGCGGCCGGTTCGACACGCTGCCCACCTTCCGCCGGACGCTGGACGCCGCCGGCCTCGACGACACAATCGTCGCGGTGGTAGGCAAGTCGCCGGTGGTGGCCCGCGGATGGCGGACGCCGCTGCAATTGCTCTTCATCGACGGCGGGCATAGCGAGACCGCGGCGCAGCAGGATTTCGACGGGTGGGCCAAGTGGGTTGCCGTCGGCAGCGCACTGGTCATTCACGATGTCTTCCCCGACCCCCGCGACGGCGGCAGGCCGCCCTACAACATTTATTGCCGCGCTTTGGATTCCGGCCATTTCACCGAGGTCGGTTGCACGGGTTCGCTGCGGGTCCTGGAGCGGGTCGCCGGCGCGCCCGGTGAGGATCCGGTCAGCGCCTGACGCATTCACAGTCGTAGTCGCCCTCCAGGCCACGGGGCAGGTCGGCGCCGCGGAAGATGCCGCTGCCTCCGGTGGTCGCCGACAGCGCGTCGGCGGCCAGGATCACCGCCGCACCGGTCCATGTGGTGCGCTCGACCGGCCAGCGCTTGCCGTCGGCAAACACCAGTCCGGTCCAGTACGAACCGTCCTGTTCGCGCAGGTGCTGCATCGCCGCGAACTGTGTCACCGCCCGGTCCCGCTCGCCCATCGCGTCCAGCGCCATGACCAGTTCGCACGTTTCGGCGCCGGTAACCCATGGCCGGTCGTCGACGCAACGTATGCCAAGCCCGTCGACCACGAAGTCGCTCCAGCGCTGAGCAATTCGTGTAGTGGCCTGTGAACCGCGCAGTGCGCCGCCGAGAATGGGGTAGTACCAGTCCATCGAGTGGTGCGGCTTCTCGGTGAAGGCATCGGGATGCTCGGCGATGGCGTGCCCGAGCCGGCCAAGCGCCACTTCCCATTCGGGTTGGGGGTCGTCGAGGCGGTCGGCAAGGGCAAGCGCGCAGCGGATGCTGTGGTACACGCTGGCGCAGCCGGTCAGCAGTGCTTCCTCAAGAACGCCGGACGGGCCTTGCGCCCAATAGATTTCACCGGTTCCGGCCTGCATGCCGAGGACGAAGTCGATGGCCGCGCGAACCGTCGGCCACATGTGCTCGGCGAATGCGTGATCGCCGGTCACCAGGATGTGATGCCAAACTCCAGCCGCGATGTAGGCGCAGAAGTTGCTGTCACTGTTGGCGTCTTCGATCACGCCGCGCCGGTACTGAATCGGCCACGAGCCGTCGGCACGCTGTTCGCGGCGGCACCACTCGTAGGCGGCGCGAGCCGGTTCGAGCAGACCGGCCGCGGCCATGGCCATGGCGCACTCGACGTGATCCCACACATCCGTGTGCCCGGTATCCGACCAGGGGATTTCGCCTGACGATTCCTGCACGCCAGCAATGGATTCCGCCGTCTGGCGGCATTGCTGGGGGGTGAGGATGCCGGCGACGCCTGGCACACCCTCGAGATCAGACGGGCGCGTCATTCGTGATCGGCTTCTCGAAATAGAGGGCCACGCTCTTACCGACGAGCGGGTTGAGCGCGGCTTCGGCTACGCGGGTCAGCGCGGGCCGCGACATCATGTCCCACACCAGCAGCTGGTGGTACGCCTTGACGGCCGGGTGGTCTGGTTTCTCCACGCCGACAGCGCATTTCAGCCACCAGAACGGGGAGTGCAGTGCATGAGCGTGGTGGGAGTGGGTGAACGTCAGCCCGCCGCGGACCAGTTTGGCTTGCAGCTGGTCAGCCTTGTAGATCCGGATGTGGCCACCCTCGTTGGCGTGGTACTCGTCGGACAACAGCCAGCAGATCCGCTCGGGCAGCCACCGCGGCACCGTCACCGCAAGCTTGCCCCCGGGCTTGAGGACCCGGATGAGTTCGGCGATGGCGGCGTCATCGGAGGGTATGTGCTCGAGGATCTCCGAGGCGATCACGCAGTCGAACGTCGCATCCGGATATGGCAGGGCCAGTGCGTCGCCGACCACGACCTGCGCCTTGGCTGACTCGGGTGCCTCGCCGGCCTCACCCATCGCTTGCAGCAGGGTGTCGACGTCGGCCAGCCCGGCCGCGTCCTGGTCGAAGGCGATGACGTCGGCGCCTCGCCGGTACGCCTCGAAGCTGTGCCGCCCGGCGCCGGCACCCACATCGATGACCTTGGTTCCCGGCCCGACGTCGAGCCGGTCGTAGTCGACGGTCAGCATGGTTCGTCCACCGCCTCGATGGTGTTGGAGATTCGGCCGCTACGGGCCATCGCCTGCTCGTAGACGCGTACGGTCTGCGCCGCCACCGATTCCCAGCTGAATACGTCCAGCGCGCGCCGCCGGCCCGCGGTTCCGAGCCACTGACGGCGTTCGGGGGACTCCAGCAGCCTGCCCAGCGCCGCGATCAGCTCGTCGACGTCGCCCGGCGTGACCAGATCGGCGCATTCGCCATCGGGGCCCAGCACCTCGGGCAGCGCTCCGGCCCGGCTCGCCACGATCGGGGTTCCACTGGCCATGGCTTCCACCGCAGGCAGCGAGAAGCCTTCGTAAAGCGAGGGGATGCAAGCGATTTCGGCCGAGGCGAACAGCCCGGCCAAGTCCTCGTCGGACAAGCCGTTCGAGTTATGCACAATATCGCTGATGCCCAACTCGGCGATGAGTTTCTCGGTCGGCCCATTCGGCTCCAGTTTGGCGACCAGCTGCAGCTCCAGGTCGTGCTCGGTGCGCAACTTCGCCACCGCATTCAGCAGGTGCCCGATTCCCTTGAGCGGACGGTCCGCGCTCGAGATCGCGATGATCCGGCCGGCGATTCGCGGCTGATCCGACGGCTTGAACAGGTCGGTATCCACGCCAAGCGGCACGACTCGCAGCTGCTGCGGGCTCACTCCGAAGTCGTCGGCGATGTCGGTGGCCGACGACGAGGACACCGTCAACAGGTCAGGAATGCTCTTCGCCACTCGCTTCTGCATCTGTGCAAAGCCATACCACCTGTGCACCAACGGCTTTCGCCACCACTTGGCGGCGGCCAGATCGAGCACCCGGTCCTTTGTTATCGGGTGGTGCACGGTGGCCACCACGGGAATACCCATGTCGGCGATCCGCAGCAGGCCGGTGCCCAGGCACTGGTTGTCGTGCACGACGTCGAACTCATCGAGGCGAGTGGCCAGCAACCGGGCGGCACGCAGGCTGAAGGTGCGCGGTTCGGGAAAGCCCGAGGTCCACATCGTGGCCAGCTCGAGCAGGTCGATGCGGTCGCGGATCTCGCTGGGCCGCGGGACCCGGAACGGGTCAGGCTCGCGGTACAGGTCCAGGCTGGGAACCTTGGTCAGCCGAACCCGGGGGTCCAGGATCTCGGGGTAAGGCTGGCCGGAGAAAACCTCGACGTCGTGGCCCAGTTCCACCAGGCCGCGACTCAGGTGCCGAACGTAGACGCCCTGCCCGCCACAGTGGGTCTTGCTGCGGTAGGACAGCAACGCAATCCGCATACTCACACTCCTGCAACGTCCATGACCGATACGGCCGAACCACCTGCCGGGCTCGCATATGTCATCGTTTAGATAACCGGACACGGTCAGCGAGCTGTCTGGACATGTGTCTGGACTATAATTCGCTTAGCTACATACTGCAACGTAAGTGCCCACGCCCACCCTATGTCAGGGACTAGTTTCTGTGGTTATGCACTACGACTGGGAAGAGCTGTCAGACGGTGTGAGGCGCTGTCGGCTCCCCTTCCTCGACGTCACTGTCGGGCTCGTTCACGGCGAGCACAAGAATTTGCTAATCGACAGCGGCACAACACCTTCCGAAGCATCTCGCATCGCCGATGATATCGGCGTACTTACCGGTGGCGCGGTCACCGATGTGGCGCTGACACATCACCACTTTGACCACATTCTGGGCTCGTCCGGGTTCGGTACGGCCGTCCTATATGCCCCTGCCGCCGTCGCCCGGGCGATGACCACGCACATCGGTCAGGTTCGCGCGCACGCGCTGCGATACAGGGCCGATCCGGAAAGTGTGGACAGGGCGATCGCCGGGATCCGCGCTCCTGACCACATCGTGACGGCCGCCGACCTGGACCTGGGCGGTCGCAGTGTGCACCTGGAACTGCCCGGACCAGGCCACACCGACCATGACATGGTGGTTGTCGTCCCACCCGTCGTCCCAGGTCAGCAGACTGTCGTGTTCTGCGGTGACCTGGTCGAGGAGTCCGCCGACCCGGCGATCGACGCGGGCTCAGACCTGCCCGCGTGGCCGCACGCGCTGGACCGGATCTTGGCACTGGGTGGACCGGATGCCGTCTACGTTCCCGGCCACGGCGCGGTGGTGGATGCGGCGTTCGTGCGGGCTCAGCGCGATTGGCTGGTGGCTCGATCGATTCCCGAGTCGCTTCGCTCCAGCCCGCCGGGGAGCCCCGCGAGCTGATTCACCAACCGGTGGCCAGCACCCGGTCGAGCATGTCCACGAAGAAATCGGCCGATTCCCGGGTGATGCACATCGGGGGTTTCACCTTCAGTACGTTCTGCCGGTCGCCGGTGGGCTGGACGATGACGCCCAGTTCGCGCAGCCGCTCGCAGATCGCTGCGGTCTCCTCGACAGCGGGTTCCAGCGTCGCGCGGTCGCGCACCAGTTCGACACCCATGTACAGCCCGCTGCCGTGCACGGTGCCGATCAGCTCGTGGCGGGTAGCCAGCTCGCCGATGCGCAGCTTGAGGTGGTCACCGACAGTCAGGGCGTTGCGTTGCAGCCCCTCCTTCTCCATCAGTTCGAGCACCGTCAGGCCGACCACACACGAGACCGGGCTGCCGCCGGCCGAAGAGAAGAAGTAGCCCTGGGTGCGGTATTTCTCGGCGATCTCCCGGGTGGTGATCACCGCGCCGAGCGGCTGGCCGTTGCCCATCGCTTTGGCCACGGTGACGACGTCGGGAACCACGTCCTGTTGTTGAAAGCTCCAGAACGACCGGCCGGTCCGCCCGTAGCCGACCTGCACCTCGTCGGCGACGGCCAAACCGCCCGCGGACCGCACCGCCGCATAGACGGCCTTGAGGTAGCCGTCGGGCAGCGCCATGCCGCCCGCGTTGCCGTAGAACGGCTCGCAGATGAACGCTGCGGGCGGTTTTCCTTGTGCGGCAAGGCCTTCGATGATCGCGACGGCCTCGGGAGCGTAGCGCTCCGCATCCGCGCCGCGGTGCTCGCCGCGGTAGGCGTTGGGCGAGGGTACGGTGTGCACCCACTCCGGCCGGGTGGTCAGTGCGTTGGGGTTGTCGGCCACCGACGTCGACACGGCGTCGGTGGCGTAAGTCCAGCCGTGGTACGCCTCGGACACCGCGACGACGTCATGGCGCCCCGTCGTGGCCATCGCCAGTCGCAATGCCAGGTCGACGGCTTCTGATCCGGAGTTGACCAGGAACACGGTGTCCAGCGGGTCGGGCAAGGTCGCGGCCAGGCGTTCGGAGAGTGCGACCACGGCACCGTAGTTGAACCGAGAGTTGGTGTTGAGCCGCCGCCACTGGCGGGCGACGGCGTCGGCGAGCACGGGATGGCCATGACCGAGGATCGCGACGTTGTTGACCATGTCGAGGTAGCTGCGTGCGTCGTTGGCCAGCATGTGCTCGCGCCAGCCGCGCTCGATGCGTGGCGGGTTGCGGTAGTAGTGCTCCTGGACGGCGGCAAAGGAGTCCGTGCGGCGTCGCCACAGCGCCTCGCTGTCGTCAGTCGCCGAGGGCGACGGTGGCAGGCCGAGCAGTGCGCTGGGGTCCTCGACGAGGTTCAGCCAGCCCGCGGCGTATTCGGCCCGGACGAAGTCTGGGACCACAACGCCTGGGCGCCTCAGCCACTGGATCCAGACGTGTCCATCGGCGGTGCCGAGCGCCGCGCCGGCGGCCACGCTCTGGCCTGCCTGTACCTGGTCGCCGGCCCGCACGGCGCCCCGTATCAGCACGGTTCCCTCGGTACCGGTGAGGGTGACCCCGTCGCTGGTGGCGGCATCCACGACGCCGGCCCACGGCGCGGTGATCGGCATCGGCGCGCCCGTCCATAGGTCGACGCCGGTACCGACGGTAGGCGCGGACTGTGAGCTCAGCGGCACCGAACGGGTCAGCCGCGGCTGGCCGAATGTGGACACCACCGCGACAGCGCCGTCGGTGAGTGCCCGGGCGGCTAGATCGTCCTCGCACTCGGCGGCCAGCCACCGGCCGGAATCCATCGCGTCGGACTCGGGGGACAGGTCCAGTCGCGTCACGGTCGTCGGGGCCAGGCCACCGATGATTGCCGTCTGGGCTGACGACGGGTCGGCGGGGTACGCAGCGTTCAGCGCAGCGCGGATCTGCGCGCTCATGACCTCGCTGGGCACCTCGACGGCGCGTTCGAAGATCCGCCACTCCCACTCCAGGGCGCTGGTGGCGTAGACGTTGTCGGTGTCGATCGCGGCCTGCTGGACGCCGCTGACCACCAGCACCGCCGCGCGCAGCACGACCAGCGGCCACAGCACCTCGATCTCGGCGGGCCCGAGCGGGCGCACGGCGTGGAACGCGGCGATCGCGGGCAGGGTGGCGACGGGTTCTCCGCCCTCGTGGCGCAGCAGCGACGAGACGGCGATCGCCAGCTCTGCCACCGTCCACGATCGGGTCAGGTCACCCAGGTCGATGATGCCGTCGGGAATCCGGCCGGCCTCCGGTGGGCCGCACACCACGTTGTCGTCGGTGATATCGCCGTGAATCACCTGGATCGGGAGATCTTCGCTGAGATCCGCGACCACCTGCCAGGCCGCGGCCGTCGCGGTCTCGACAGCTTCGCGGCGGCCGGTGTCGGTGACATGCCCGGCCAGCACCTCGACGGTGCGCTGGGCGTGCCGCAAATCCCACTGCAGAATCCGGTCCACGCCAGGGTGCTCGAAGGCGGCCAGAGCGCGTGCGGTCCGGCCGGCGAGGGTGCCGAGGGCTGCCGCCCTGGCCGGGGTGACGTATTGTCCGCCGCTCATGGTGCCCCCGGCCAGGTGGGCGATGATCCGCGCGTAGAGCGTGGTGCCGTCTTCGCTGCGCAGTTCGGCGATCGGCGGGACCCCGGCGAGTTCGATGTTCGTCGCGGTGCGCACGCCCGGCTCGGCCTGGCGGATATAGGCCGCCGCGGTGTCCTGGGCCTCCAGCTCGATGCGGGAGAAGGCGGGGTTGGCGACCTTGAGAACCCCGATCGGTTCACCGTCGGGATTGCTCAGCAGAAAATTCGCGTCCTGCTGACTACCGAGGGCGGCGGCGTGCGCGTCGACTCCGAAGTGTGTGGCGGCGATTTCGCGGGCCTGTGCCGCGGTGATCGCCGGCACCGCAAGCTCCTCGGTTTGGAAGAAGTCGAACAGTGTCATGGCGAAGCCACTGTACTGCCGAGCCGACCGGTAGTACGTCATGGGATCTGCCGATACGGTGGGCAGATGCGGGCGCTGATCATCGTCGACGTGCAGAACGATTTCTGCGAAGGGGGATCGCTGGCCGTCACCGGGGCCACGGCGGTGGTGCGGGCTATCAACGCGTGGCTGGCCGGTGACCACGGCTACGACCATGTGGTGGCGACGAAGGACTATCACGTGAACCCCGGAGCCCATTTCGCCGATCAGCCCGACTATGTCGACTCGTGGCCGCGGCATTGCGTGGCCGGAACCAGCGGTGCCGACTTCCATCCGGAACTGAACACGGCCCCGTTCGAAGCGGTCTTCCACAAGGGCGCCCACACCGCCGCCTACAGCGGCTTCGAAGGCGCGAGCGACGGCCGATCGCTGACGGACTGGTTGCGTGTTCGCGGTGTCGACGAAGTGGATATCGCCGGCATCGCCACTGACTATTGCGTGCGCCAAACGGCCGCCGATGCGGCGCGAGAAGGGTTCAAAACCCGTGTGCTGATAGATCTTACGGCCGGAGTCGCGCCTAGCTCGACCGCTGAGGCGTTGGACGAGATGCGCGGTCGCGGGGTCGAATTGGTTCGCACCGCGTGATGCCGGCTCCACGTTCAGCCCTGCTCGACGCGGTGGACCAGTCCCCGCGGATGGCCGCCGACCACGACCGCGCCGGCTGGGTCGGCTTGTTCACCGCCGACGGCCGGGTCGAGGATCCGGTGGGGTCGCGCCCGCATATCGGGCCGCTGCAGATCGGCCGGTTCTACGACACATTCATTGCGCCGCGCCAGATCGTCTTTCGCCACGAGGCCGATATCGTCTCGGAGACAACGGTTATCAGGGATGTCGTCCTCGAGGTCGGAATGGGCCCCGTGGTGACGATGCGCATTCCTGCGGTGTTGCGTTACGACTTGCGTGAAGCGGCTCATGAGTGGCGCATCGAGCGGCTGCGCGCCTACTGGGAACTGCCGGCGATGGTGTTGCAGTTCACCGGGAACGGGCTGGCTGCGGGTCCACAGGCACTGGAACTGGGGCGCGCTCTCATCCGCAATCAGGGGCTGCATGGCTCGCTGGGATTCGCGATGGGCTTCCAGGGTGCCCGATTTCGGGGCAAGCGGACGGTGCGCGCCTTCCTCGACGCGGTCGTGGCGGGCGACCAGTTACGGGCCTGGCGATCGCTTGGGACTGGTGCACTGATCACCCATGGAGAACGAAATCCCTTGAAATTCGGCGCTTTGAGCGACGAACTCGCCGGCGCGGCATGGACCAAGTTGATCGCGTCCGGTTCGTCGGTGACGGCCTCAGTGCGCGGTCCTCGGCCAGGTGTGTTGATTGCCGACCTCGGAGCCGGCGGCGGCGCGATCACCCGGTTGCGTTACTTCTCCGAATAGTCCGGTGCTCCATCTGATTCCTTCCCCGCACCACCGAGCGCGCTTCCCTTGGCGGTGTAACCCGCGATGCCCAGCGGGGTAATCAGCGGGCCGCCTCCGGAAATCGTCAGGTCTTCCTCGAATTTCGTGGATGGCCCCTTGTGGGCGTGTTAGCCGCCGATGCCGATCGCGACGGCAGCGCCGATGAGCTAGAACCACTGTGCCCCAACCTGTCTGGAGCAGACGCGCGGTGAGGCCGGCGATCGGGCTTCCCGAGAAGGCCCGGCCGCAAACGCCAGCGTCAGTAGCTGAACGTTGTCGCCCCCTCGCCGATCCACTCCCACAGCTGAACCGTTCCGCCGGCTTCGGCGCCGGCGATGAAGTTGGCGGCGTCCAGGTTCTTGGCGCGCACGCACAACGAGCAGACCAGATAGTGCCCGCCGGCGCTGTGGTAGCGATCGATGAGCTCGGCCAGTGGGGGACAGCCGTCGCACGAGGTACCCACGCCCACACCGGGCACGGCAAGGCGCACAGCCTCTTTCGCGAGAAACATCATTGTGGGACGGCCAGACTCGGCCGCACCCAGTGCCATCAGAAATGCCACCGTGACGCGTTCGGGGTCCTCCAGCCCGGTGGCGAGGCTGATCGCTGCCTTGTTGTTGTTCATGACACGATGGTCGCCGGGATGCCGGCGCCGATCATGGGGCATCCGCCCCAACTACGACGGTTCGGCCAACCCATGGCGCAGCGCGTACATGCTCGCGCCGATGCGATTGGACACATCGATCTTGGCGTACGTCCGTTCGACGTGATTGCGGGCGGTCTTCTCGCTGATGACCAAGGCGTCGGCGATCTCCTTGTTGGACGCGCCGCGGGCCACCAGGCACAGCACTTCGACCTCGCGGGGAGTCAGCCCGTCGGGCCGTGTCCGGGACCGTCGGGTGCGGTGGCCGGCCGCACGCAGGACTGCCTCGGTCGCCACATCGTCCAGCTCGCCGGCTCTGACCCGATCTCGAACGCGCCGCGCCGCCGCATCCGGGTCCATCGCGGCGCGGTAGGGCCTTGGCTCCAAAGCTGATTGGTAGGCGACGGCGGCAGCGAGTATCCGGTCGGGCATGCCGATAGCGGCGCCTGGCAGGCCGCGCGGATAGCCGCTGCCGTTGACGCACTCATGATGGTTGCCGGCGATTTGGGCAACCTGTTCGAGTCCACCGATCCGGCTGAAGATGCGGGTGGTGAGGTACGGATGCAGACGCATCCGTTCGAATTCGGCGGTGGACAATGCCGCGGGCTTGGACCAGACCTGATTGGAGACCCCGATCCGGCCGAGATCATGCACGTGGCCGGCCCGCCGGACCAGCATCACGGCCTCGCCTCCTAGGCCTGCCGCCTCGGCGGCGTCGCCGGCCAGCTGTGCCACTGCGCGTGAATGACCAAGTGTGAAGGGGCATTTCAGGTCGGCGAAATCACCGAGCGCCACCAGCAACTCGTCGAGGGACTGCTGCTGCAACGGTTCGTGGCGATCGGGGGCGCAGGACAGCGCGGCGTGCCACACCCCACCGGCGGGCGGCCCCGCCAGAATCGCCTCGGCGTCCGCGACGAACGCGTCGACCACCGTCGGGTCGAACTGGTGGCCGCGACGTTCTCCTACGATGTCCACCGCAGCACCGACCCCGCCCGTACGGTGGTGCACCTCGGCGATGTCGGCGAGCTGAGCCACCCGCATCTCGATCGGGATGACCGCACCGCGGACTCCGCCGGGCAGCCCGCGGCCGTCGTAGCGTTCGAAGCTGAAACGCAGAGCCTCCTGCACCCCGGACCCCAGACCCATGCGGTCGGCCAGCAGCCCCGCCGACGTGCAGTGCGAGTGGATCAGCTGGGACATGTTGCCGCGCGCATTCACGAACAGCGTGGCCATCGATGTCAGGCGCTGCGTCAGCGGTTCCCCGCGGCCGACGTTCGCCGCCAGGAACCGGAAGTAGGGCAGTCCCGCCCAATCGACGTGATAGGAGTCGCGGCGCACCGCAATGTCGTCGCCGAACCAGTGCGCGAACTCGTGAGAATCGGCGTGACAGCCGATCCACATGATCAGCGTCGTGTAGTACACACAGTCCCGTTGATCGCTGTCGAGCCCGAGTCGGTCGGCGATGCGGGTGCCGATGAGCGCAGCTCGCAGCATGTGCTCGGCGGGCTGGCCAAGGCCGAGATCGATCGCCACCGACAGCGCGGCCAGCAGCTCGGCGCGGCTGGGCGCCCGCGATGGCGGACCGGTCCTCTGCGCAGCCACGCGCTCGATTGTCCCTCCTAACGCGCGGTCTCGGGTCGTGTTGCCGCGGTGTGGCGGGCAGACATGTGGCGGGCCGGATCGAAGCTGTCGAAGCGTGCCGTTCCGATCACGCACAGGCCGCGCTGCGGCAGGCGAAAATCGGCCAGCCGGCACTGGGTGGCCAGTGCGGCGACGGTCCCGAGTTCCGCACCGTGCAGGACGGCCCGTGAATCGCGCACCGCCCAGATCTGGTGCGGCGCGACGCGGAAGCCCTGACCGTTCGGGACGCTGCCGGTCAGCCTCATCTCTCCGGTCCCCAACACCGGACCCGCTGCCCGGCTTAGGGCGGCCAGCACCAGCGGGCTCGCCCAGGCCCATGCAGGCAGCGCCAGCCCGATACGGCTGAGCGCGCGGGTGGCCAGTGTGTTGCCCAAGGAGACGGTCCATCGCAGCAACCCGGGAATGCCGATGCTCAGTGACCAGGGATCGGTCCACGACCTGGTGATATCGCACTGCACGGCGGGAACCGTTGTCGCCGAACTGAAGTAGCGCGAACAGCTCTGCTCGGCAGGAGCAGTGGCATAGAAGGTCCACCGACCGCCGGGGTCGCGGTGCCACACCGAGCGGTAGGCGACCGAGCGGTAGGCGGGACAGAAGGACGACGCGGGGAATTCGCGGTAAGCCAGATAATGGTCGGTGTCGAACGGCAGGCCCATGATGCCGAAGCCGCAGGCCCGCTCGTCGCTGCCGTCGGGCAGGTTAGGCCGGGCGGCGATGGCCACGACCGCACGCTCGGGTGTGCTGGTCGTTGTCATACTTCAATGCTGGCCTCGCACAAGGGGTCCGGTCATGGGGCATCTGCCCCCAAATTTATGCCGGCGGCTGGCGGAGGGTTTCCCAGTCGTGCTCTTCTTCGAGCTGGGCGATCAAGTGGCGCGTGCGTTCCTTGAGCAGCATTGTCACCCCGATACCGATGACGATCGCGACGACCAGTGCGATCCACGAGAACCGCGACAGCCATTTCTCGGCGGCCAGGCCGAGGTAGTAGACCACCGCCGTGGTGCCGCCGGCCCAGCACAGCGCGCCGGACGCGTTGGCTGCCAAGAAGTACCGATAGCGCATGTGCAGCGCACCGGCCAGCGGGCCGGCGAAAATCCGCAGCAGCGCGATGAAGCGCCCGAAGAACACCGCCCACACGCCCCACCGGGCAAACAGCTGCTTGGCCAGCGCGACATGGCCAGGACCGAAATGCTTCGGGAAGCGTGTGCCGAGCCGCTCGAACAGCCCCATCCCGAACCGGCGGCCGATGGAGTAACCGATCGAGTCGCCGATGATGGCACCGATGGTCGCGGACCCACCCACCCACAGCGGGTCGATGTCGAGGGTGTGGCGCGATGCCAGAAGAGCCGCACTCACCAGTGCGATCTCGCCGGGCAAGGGGACGCCCAGGCTTTCGATGCCGATGATCAACCCGACGACCAGATACACCGCCAGGGGAGGGATGGATTCGAGCATCGAGTCGACCGTCACCCGCCAAGGATGCCGTATCGAGCGCGATTACCGACGCGAACCCGCGGGTTCGCGTGTCGAACTCAGACTACGCGCTTGCGTCGGTACAGCGTTCCCACGCCAAGCAGGATCAGGCTGATCACCAGGATCGCGGTGGCGAGCACGTTGATCTGTGGCGGCACAGCGGCTTTCACGGCGGCGTTCACGTACAGCGGGTAAGTGACCGTCGAGCCGCTGACGAAGTAGGTGATGATGAAGTCGTCCAGCGACAGCGCGAACGACAACATCGCCGCGGCGACAATGCCGGGCACTATCAGCGGCAGTGTCACTTTGAAGAAAGTTCGGGTGGGTCCGGCGCCCAGATCCAATGACGCATCTTCGAGTGTCCAGTCGAAGCCGCGGATCCGTGCGCGCACGGTCATGGCGATGAAACTGATCTCGAAAGCCACGTGCGCGATCAGGATGGTGGCGTAACCGGTGGCCCAACCGAGGTCGAGGAATAGGGTGAGCAGCGAGGCGCCCATCACGACCTCGGGTGACGTCAAGGGCAACACCAGGAATGTGTCGACCGCCTTGCTGCCGCGAAACCGTTGACGGACAAGGGCAATCGCGACCAGCGTGCCGAGCACGACGGCGATCACCGTCGAGACCGCGGCGACGTTCAGGCTCAGTTTCAACGCTTCGGTCAGGGCCGGGTACTTGAACGGGTCCGCCCAGTTGTCCAGCGTGAAGCCCTGCCACGTGTAGTTGAACTTGCCCGCCGGCTTGTTGAACGAGAAGGCGATGATCACCAGGATCGGCAGGAACAGATAGAGCAGTACCAACCCGGCTATGACGCGTAGGGCCACGTCGCCGAGCTTGAAGGTGCCCCGAATGTTGCGGCCCGGCTTGGCCAGTCCGCCATGGTCGATCGTCTGAGCGATCGCGGCGCCGGCCTCGGTTGTCATACCAGATCCTCCGTGCCGAGGGCCTTCGTATAGAGCAGGACTCCGACCAGAATCAGCGCCATCAGCACAAAGCTGAGTGCAGCGGCGACGGGGTAGTCCTTGACGACCAGGAACTGCTTCTGAATGACGTTGCCGATCATCCTGGTCTGCGTGCTGCCCAGGTAGTCGGCGTTGATGAAATCGCCCACCGACGGGATGAAGACCAGCATGCTGCCGGCCAGCACACCCGGCATCGCCAACGGCATGATCACCTTGCCGAACATCCTGCGGTTGGTGGCATACAGATCGCGGGAGGCCTCCAGCAGGCGGGCGTCGATCTTCTCCAGGCTGACGTACAGCGGCAGGATCATGAAGATGATCCAGTTGTACGTCAGGCCGCCGATCACCGCCCAACTGGTCGACAGCAGGCGCCCATCGGACGGCAGCAGCCCGATCGTGCCCAGTGTGTGGACCACCCAGCCGTCGTCAGCCAAGATCGTCTTCCACGCCAGCGTGCGAATCAGGAACGTCACGAAGAACGGCAGGATCACCAGACCCAGCAGCAGGTTCTTGTATCGCCCTGCCTTGAAAGCGATCACGTACGCCAGGGGGAAAGCCAGTAGCGCGCACAACACGGTGGCGGTCAACGCGTAGCCGAACGAACGCAGGATCTGCTCGCGGTACTCGGTCAGCGCCTCACCGTAATTGCCGAAGTCCCAGGCGAAGGTCAGCTTCGGCAGATAGATGGACCCGCCCATTTCCGATAGCGATGTCCGAAACAGCGACACGAACGGCACGACGTAGAAGACGCCGAGATACGCAAGGGCCGGCAGGATCATCAGGTAGGGAGCGAGTTTGCTCCGCTGCCGGTTACTACTGGCTACTCCCGCCATCGCGTCAGCCGCCGGTGACTTCGGCGTAAGCCTTGTTGAACTCCGCGGTCTGCTCGTCGGTCAGCGCAGCCCAGGTCTTCAGGTTGTCCAGGGTGGCCTTCGGCGGGTTGATCAGCGGGTTGGATGCCAACTTCGGATCGATCTTGTTGAGCTCGTCGGTCATATCCGACAACACCGGCACGTACTGCGTGTGCGCGATGAGCTTGGCGTAGTTGGGCCGGTCATAGACGTAGTTGATCCAAGCCTCGGCAGCCTTCTGGTTCTGGGTGGTGTAGGGGATCACCATGGTGTCGACGAAGGTGGTGCCACCGGTGGTGGGCACCACGAACTTCAGATCCGGGTTGTCCTTTTGCAGCTGCACCACGTCGCCCGAATATGCCTGGGCGATAACGACATTCCCGGACGCAAGGTCGTCGGCGTAGTCGTTTCCGGTGAACCTGCGGATCTGTCCGGCGTCCTTCTGCTGCTTGATCAGCGCGACTGCCTTGTTGACGGCGTCGCTGGTCGGATCCTCAACCGAGCCGCCCTGCGAGAGCATGATCATGCCGAGGCCGTCCTGGGTGTCGGCGAGGAGGCTGATCTTGCCCTTGAAGGCCGGATCCCACAGGTCGTCGATCTTGGTGATGTCGCGGCCGGTGGCTGCCCGGTTGTAGGCCAGCCCCACCATTCCGGACATGTAGGGCGCGCTGAACTTGCGCCCCGGGTCGGCCTTGGCGTTGAGCAGATCGGGCCGCATGTTCTTCTTGTTGGTCCAACGGCTTTCGCTGATGGTGTTCAGCCATCCCAGCCCGTTGAGTCGAGCGGCCAGGAACTGGGTGGGCACCACCAGGTCGGCACCGATGTCCTGTTTGCGCGACAGCGGTTCCTTGTTCTTGGCGAACCACTCTTCGTTGTCGTTGAAGTCCTCTTTGTAGTCCACCGTCAGACCGGTTGCCGTCTGGAAGGCCGCGACGAAGCCGTCAGCCATATACAGCGGCCAGTTGGAAATGCGGAGCTTTCCGGTGGCGGGGGAGCCGTCGTCGGACGGGGTGGCTGGTCCGCTCGACGAACTGCTGGAGTTGTTCGACTTGCTACACGCGGCGAGGAACGAGGGTCCCAGGACCAGCGCGGCCGCGGCGGCGGCGCCGCCACCGATGAAGCGGCGTCGGGAGGACAGCGAAGCGAGGATCGTGGGGTCGATCTCTGTGGCCATGTGCCGGGGTGCCTTTCGTAAGGGGGAAGGTCGGAGGGCGAAGCGGCTGGAACGGATGGGGGATCTACAGGGGGCTATGAGTCGTCGAGCATCTCTTCGAGGTCTTCGGTGGTCGGAATGTCGGCCGCCGGCAAGACCAGCGAGGCATCGGGCGTCCAGCCGACGAACACGTCGTCGCCGGGGCGCAGCATCGGCAGGTTCTGTTCGGGTCCGACGTGGGCCAGGATCGGGGATCCGTCCGCGGCCGCCAGCGACAGACGCAGGACAGGTCCCTGGAACGTCAGGTCGACCACCTTGGCGCCGACGGTCGCGACGTCGCCGCTGGGCTGGTCGATGGACACCCGGACCCGCTCGGGGCGGACCATCAGCGTCGCCTGACCGCCGGGCTCGATGGTGGTATCACCGGGCCGGGCCTTGAGTGACGTGCCCAGCACGTCGACCTCGACGTAATCGCGGTTGGCGCGGCCGGTCTGACGGCCGTGCCACAGGTTGGCCTGGCCGATGAAGCCGGCGACGAACACGGTCGAAGGCCGGTCGTAGATCTCGGTCGGGGTGCCGATCTGTTCGACGTTGCCCTGGTTCATGACGGCGATCCGGTCGCTCATCGTGAGCGCCTCTTCCTGGTCGTGGGTCACGTAGACGAACGTGATGCCGACCTCACGCTGGATGCGCTTGAGCTCGAATTGCATGACATGGCGCAGCTTGAGGTCCAGAGCGCCGAGCGGTTCGTCGAGTAGCAGGGCGCTGGGGTAATTGACCAACGCGCGGGCCAGGGCCACGCGCTGCTGCTGGCCGCCGGAGAGTTGGGCGGGCTTGCGCTGGGCGAAGTCGGTGAGCCGGACTATTTCGAGCATCTCGTCGACGCTCTTTTTAACGGTCGCCTTGTCTTTCTTCTGGCTGCGCGGCCCGTAGGCGACGTTGTCCCACACACTCATGTGGGGGAACAGGGCGTAGTGCTGGAACACCGTGTTGACGTTGCGTTTGTTCGGCGGCACCCGCGACACGTCGACACCCTCGAGGCGAATCGCACCCTCGGTGGGTTGTTCGAAGCCCGCGATCATGCGCAGCGTGGTGGTCTTCCCGCAGCCGGAGGGGCCGAGCATGGAGAAGAACTCTCCGGCGCCGATAGAGAAGTCGGCGTCGGAGACGGCGATGTAATCCTCGAAGCGCTTGACGACGTGGTCGATCTCAATGACCGGCGCGGCGGTGGTGCGCTTGGATCCGGTTTGCCCGGTTGTCTGCTGGGTGGCGGTGGCGCCGGTCTCGGTCAGGGCCCATCTCCTTATGTCCCGCGGGCCGACGAGTAGTGCGACCGGCCCCGCCCCTAAACGATCGCGGATTTGCGTGCTCTTCGCAACCGATTCCGCAACGAAATCTGAATTCTTCGATGGAATCGCTCGTCGCAACCCCGGTTGGGGCACGGCTTTCGATTGGACGGCACCGTGTGACGGGGTCGATGAGACGGATCGTAACGCCGCTCAGGCGGTCGTGAGCCCGCGTGCGATAACCAGTCGCTGGATTTGATTGGTGCCTTCGAAGATCTGGGTGATCTTGGCTTCGCGCATGTAGCGCTCGACGCGGTAGTCGCGGGTGTAGCCGACGCCGCCGAGCACCTGGACGGCGTCGGTGGTGACTTTCATGGCCGCGTCGGTGGCCACCAACTTGGCGATGCTGGCCTGCTGCGAGTAAGGCCGTCCGGCATCACGACGACGGGCGGCATCCAGGTAGGTGGCTCGCGCACTGGCGACCGCGGCGGCCATGTCGGCGAGCAGGAAGCCCAGCCCCTGATGGTCAATAATCTTGCGGCCGAAGGCCGTTCGTTCGTTGGCGTAGGCGCACGCGTCGTCGAGTGCGGCCTGTGCAATCCCGACGGCGACGGCTGCGATGCCAAGCCGGCCCGAATCCAGCGCACTGAACGCGATCTGCAGGCCCTGCCCCTCGCTGCCAATCCGGCGCTCGGCGTCGATCACGGCGTGGTCGTAGAACGCCGAGGTGGTGGGAACCGCGGCCAGGCCCATCTTCTCTTCGGGCTTGCCGAAGCTCAGGCCGGGCAGATCGGCAGGCACGAGGAAGCAGGTGATGCCCTTTGATCCCTGACCGGTGCGCGCGAACAGGGTGTAGAAGTCGGCCCGGCCGCCGTGGGTGATCCAGGACTTCGATCCGTTGATCACGTATCCGGTGTCTGTCGGGGTGGCGGCGCAGCGTAACGCCGCGGCATCCGAGCCGGCCTGGGGTTCGGAGAGGCTGTAGGCGCCGATCTGCTCGCCCGAGAGCATGCCCGGCAGCCAGCGCCGTCGCTGCTCGTCAGTGCCGAACATCAGCAGCGGATGGCACGACAGGCTGTGCACGCTGACCGCCACCGCCACCGCGGCCCAGCGCGTGGCGATCTCCTCGAGGACCTGCAGATAAACCTCGAAGGGTTGGCCGCCACCGCCCCATTCCTCGGGTTGCGGCAAGCTCAGCAGCCCGGCGGCTCCGAGCTGGGCGAACACGCCTTCGGGATAGGTCTCGGTGCGCTCGTGCTCGTCGACGATCGGGCTGAGCACCCGAGAGCCGATGTCGCGGGTCAGCGCGATCAGATCCGCGGAGTCCTGGTCGGGCAGGAGTCGGTCGACGGGCATGAGCGGCCTCTCGATTGATACTCGAAATAGTACTGACTTACATTTATCAGTACTATCCAGTGCATGGCCACCCGCACCTCCCCGGCGTTCGGTACGCGGCGGCGCGGCGAGTTGTTCGACGCGCTGTTGGGACTGTTTCTCGCCGAGGGCTTCGCGCACCTGACCCTCGACGACCTCGCCGCCCGGCTGCGCTGTTCGAAGGGCACGCTGTACACGCTTGCCGGCAGCAAGGAGCAGTTGGTGCATGCAGTCACCGTGCATTTCTTCCGCCGCGCGACCGAAGACGTGGAGCGCAGGGTGGCCGGAGTCAGTGGGGCACGTGAGCGAATCACCACGTATCTCACCGCAGTCGGCGTGGCGCTCGAGGTCGCCTCTGAGCGGTTCATGGCCGACTTGGACGCCTTCCCCCCGGCCCGGGCGGTCTACGAGCAGAACACCGCGATCGCCACCCGCCGGGTCAGCGAATTGATCGCCGAAGGGGTTGTCTCAGCGGAATTCCGGGACGTCCACGCCGCGTTCGCCGCGGATCTCGCGGCGGCCATGATGGTGCGCATCCAGCAGGGGACCGTGCGGTCCACCACCGGTCTGGATGACGCGGCGGCCTACCGAGAGCTGGCCGCCATCCTGACCGCCGGGATCAACGCCTGACCTACATGTGTGCGCCGCCGTCGATGCGGACCTCGGTACCTGAGACGAAGTAGGCGTCCGGACTACCCAGCATCGCGACGACGTTGGCGACCGCGTCCGGCTTTGCGAAGATCTCACCCTTGGGCAGCGGCAGCAGCGGCGCGACCCGGCCGAACAGGCTGTAGTCGACATCGTCGGGCAAGCCCGGACCAACGCTCTGCTTTGACTCGCCGGTGCCGTCGGTCATTCCCGACGAGATGGACCCGGGCTGCACCGAGTTGAAACGGATGCCGTCTTTGGCGAACTCGGCCGCCAGTGCGTGTGTCATGGCTTGCACGCCACCCTTCGACGCGGCATAGGCCGACATATACGGATGAGCGAACGTGGCCGACGTCGAACTGAAGTTCACGACGGCCGGGGCGTTACCGGCACGCAGAGCCGGGATGGCCTCCCGGGTTATCAGAAACGTCCCGACGAGGTTGACTCGCAATACCTGCTCAAACGCAGCCAATGTGGTGTCGAGGAAATGATCCGACCGCAGGATGCCCGCCACGTTGACCAATGTGTCGAGGCCGCCGAGTGTGGAGATCGCTTCACCCACACCGGTTTTCACTGAGTCCTCGCTACCCACGTCGATGACCACGGTAGTCAGCCGGCTGGCGGCCTCGGCGGCCTTTGCTGTGGTGTCCTTCAGACCGGACTCACTGATGTCGGCTGCCACGACCCGGCCGCCCTCGTCGAGAATGCGCAGTACGCAGGCCTGGCCGATACCGGAGCCGCCGCCGGTGATCAGCACGCGACGGTCGGAATAACGCTGCAGGGTCGCCATGGCGGGGTCAGCTCCTGTCGAATAGCGGGTGGGCCTCGATCATTGTGGGCCGTAGTGCGTCGGCGGCGAAGCTGATCCCGCTGAACGGGAATCGGCCATGACGGCCTACCCGGCATACGGTCGACTCTTCCTTTGTGACAGCCAGGTCCAGAGTCCTCAGTGTCCCGCCAGCCCGGGGAAAAGCGAGACAATCGAGCCACTTTCGTCTCGGCGACAGCATCGACGGATGAGGCACTGGCGCAGGGAGACACGCGCAAGGTCTCGATTGCTGAGATTCGCAACCATGCGCGCGATAAGTGCACTAATCTGCGTTGGCGTCGTTGAAACACGTTCCAGTTTTGGATCGGCTTGTGCCATGACGCTGGGGCGATGACCGCGACGACGTTGGAGGTTCTGAACACACCCATGGCGAACCGAACAGCAGGTCGTTGGTCTCCGGGCGTGGCTTTGCGGAGTGCGTCGGGTCCGATGCAGGCTATTGGTGGCTTGTTTGCGATGTCGG
>NZ_NOZR01000044.1 GCF_002250655.1 Mycolicibacterium sphagni | reverse complement strand
CCAAGGATCAGGCCACCATCGGTGCACTACGCAAATCCGCTGAGGGTCATGATGTTTCGATCCAAGCACTGTCCAAGAAAGAGACGACCGGTGCCAATTTCGCTGACTTCGCGGCGAACGCCAAGGCGCTGACCGGCAACAAGGACTGAACAGGTCCGCTGGGCGAGGGTGTGCCGGTGCGCGGAATGACTGATCGCACCGGCGCATTCGGCTGCGTATCGACGATATAGAGGAGTGTGGGTATGTCTTCAGGCATGAGCTTCGAGCTGACCGAAGATCAGGACCTGATCCGTAAGTCGGTGCGGGAGCTGGCATCACGGTTCGATGACCAGTACTGGATGGAGAAGGACCAGGCGCACGAATTCCCGCAGGAATTCTACGACGCCATCGCGCAGGGCGGCTGGCTCGGCATGACCATCCCGGAAGAGTACGGCGGCCACGGGCTCGGCATCACCGAGGCCACGCTGTTGGCGGAAGAGGTCGCCCGCGCCGGCGGTGCCATGAACGCCGCCAGTGCGATTCACATGTCGATCTTCGGCATGCAACCGGTGGTGGTGTTCGGCTCCGACGAGATGAAGGCCGCGACGCTGCCGCGGATCGTCAACGGCGACCTGCACGTCTGCTTCGGTGTCACTGAACCCGGTGCGGGACTGGACACTTCGCGTATCACGACATTCGCCAAGCGTGACGGCGATCATTACATCGTCAACGGCCGCAAGGTGTGGATCTCCAAGGCGCTGGAGTCCGAGAAGATCCTGCTGCTGACGCGGACCGAGAGCCGCGATGACGTTGAAAAGCGGGGAGGCAAGCCGACGGAAGGTCTCTCGCTGTTCCTCACCGACATCGACCGGGACCACGTCGATATCCGGCCTATCAAGAAGATGGGGCGCAACGCCGTCAGCTCCAACGAGGTGTTCATCGACGATCTGCGGGTCCCGGTCTCCGACCGCATCGGCGAAGAGGGCAAGGGATTCTCCTACATCCTGCACGGGCTGAACCCGGAACGGATGCTGATCGCCGCCGAGGCGCTGGGCATCGGACGAGTCTCGCTGGACAGGGCGGTCAAGTACGCCAAGGAGCGCGTCGTATTCGACCGGCCGATCGGGATGAATCAGGGTATCCAGTTCCCGCTGGCCGATTCGCTCGCGCGCCTGGATGCCGCCGAGCTGATCCTGCGCAAGGCCACCTGGCTCTACGACAACGGAAAGCCTTGCGGCCGCGAAGCCAATATGGCCAAGTACCTGTGCGCGGACGCCGGGTTCGCGGCAGCCGATCGCGCGTTGCAGACCCACGGCGGGATGGGCTACTCGGAGGAGTACCACATCTCCCGATTCTTCCGGGAATCGCGCCTGATGAAGATCGCGCCGGTCAGCCAGGAAATGATCCTGAACTTCCTCGGCGCCAACGTGCTCGGCCTCCCCAAGAGCTACTAGTGGCGCGCGTCGCGGCCGACCGTATGGTGATCTGATGAGTTCCGCACAAGGACCGGCAGCCCCGCTGGCCGGTGTCACCGTCGTGGCCCTGGAACAAGCGGTGTCGGCGCCGATGTGCACCCGTGTGCTGGCCGACTTCGGTGCCCGGGTGATCAAGGTGGAGAACCCGGCCGGCGGCGACTTCGCCCGCCACTACGACGACGTCGTCAACGGCCCGGGTGGCCTTGCCGCGCACTTTGTGTGGGCCAATCGCAACAAGGAATCCATTGCGCTGGACTTGAAGTCGGCCGACGGCATCGAGATCCTGCACCAGCTTCTCGACCGTGCAGATGCGCTGGTGTCGAATCTGGCGCCGGGCTCCACCGCCCGGCTCGGCATCTCGCCTGACCAGTTGCGCGAACGGCACCCCGATGTGATCGCCGTCGAGATCGACGGATACGGGGCCGGCGGCCCGCTGTCGAACAAGCGCGCTTACGACCTGTTGGCACAGTCGGAGTCTGGATCATGTGCTGTCACCGGCTATCCCGGTATGCCGGCCAAGCCTGGGCCGCCGATCGCCGACATTTCCACCGGGCTCTACTCAGCGCTGTCCATCATGGCGCTGTTGATCTCCCGCGGTCAGCGGAAGCGCCGGGGCGCAGCCGTCACTGTGAGTCTGTTCGACACGATGATGGACCTGATGGGCTATCCGTTGACCTACGCCCAGCACTCCGGGGTCGATCAGCAGCCCTTGGGAATGAACTCCCCGGCGGTCGCGCCCTACGGCTCCTTCGAGACTGCCGACAACCAGACCGTCGTGCTCGGCACCACCAATGACCGGGAGTGGCAACGGCTGGCGCGCGAGATCATCGAGCGTCCCGACTTGGCCGACGACCCGCGCTTCGCCACCAACTCCGATCGGGTCGCCCACCGCGATGTCCTCAACGAGGCCATCCAAAGCTGGTGTGGCCAGCACGATCTCGCTGAAATTCAGAAGACCGCGGACACCGCGGGCATCGGCAATGCCCGCTACAACCTGCCCAGCGAGGTGCTGTCACACCCTCAGCTGTCGGTTCGCGACCGGTGGCGGACGGTGCAGACCACGGCCGGGCCGATCGAGGCCATCCTGCCGCCGCCGATCATCGAGGGCTACGAGCAGCCGATGGGGCCGGTGCCCGGTCTCGGTCAGCACACCGATGCCTTGCTGGCCGAATTGGGCTTGTCCGGCCACGAGATCGGCCGGCTGCGCGAGCAGGGTGCTGTCGCGTGAATAGTTCTTACGAGTAAGGAGCGGGATCAGCCATGCGGGAAGTGGTGATCGTCGAGGCGGTACGCACACCGGTCGGCAAGCGGAACGGCGGACTGTCGGGCATGCACGCCGCCGACCTGTCGGGCCTTGTGCTCAACGCGCTCGCCGACCGTACCGGGCTCGACCCGTCGACGGTCGACGATGTGGTGTGGGGCTGTGTGTCGCAGGTCGGTGATCAGTCCAGCAATATCGGGCGGTTCTCGGTCCTGGCGGCGGGCTGGCCGGAATCCATCCCCGGTACCACCGTGAATCGGGCGTGTGGATCCAGCCAGCAGGCATTGGATTTCGCGGCGCAGGCGGTGATGTCCGGTCAGCAGGACGTGGTGGTTGCCGGGGGCGTCGAGGTGATGAGCCGCGTTCCGCTCGGTTCGGCCCGCGCCACCGGTATGCCGTACGGGCCGAAAGTGCTCGAGCGCTACGACGACTTCTCGTTCAATCAAGGCATTTCGGCGGAGATGATCGCCCAGAAGTGGGGATTTTCGCGCACCGATCTCGACGAGTTCTCGGCGCGCAGCCACGAACTCGCCGCTGCCGCACAGGATCGGGGCGCCTTCGCCGACCAGATCGTGCCGGTCGCCACCGACGGCGGTGTGGTCACCGCCGACGAGGGCATCCGCCGGGGGACCACCGCCGAGAAGCTTGCGGGCCTCAAGCCGGCGTTCACCGAGGACGGCGTCATCCACGCCGGTAATTCGTCCCAGATCTCCGACGGCGCGGCTGCCCTGCTAGTGACGACCGCCGAACATGCTGCTGCGCAGGGCTGGACACCGCTGGCCCGCTACGTCGCCGGTGCGGTGGCCGGCGCCAACCCGGTGCTGATGCTCACCGGACCCATCCCGGCGACGCAGAAGGTGCTGGGCAAGGCCGGGCTGAGCGTCGACGACATCGGCGTGTTCGAGGTCAACGAGGCGTTCGCTCCGGTCCCGCTGGCGTGGCAGGCCGACACCGGCGCCGCCGCCGAGCGCGTCAACCCACTGGGCGGCGCCATCGCGCTGGGCCATCCGCTGGGCGGCTCCGGCGCGGTGTTGATGACCCGGATGCTCCACCACATGCGCGACAACGGAATTCGTTACGGACTGCAGACGATGTGTGAAGGCGGCGGCACAGCCAACGCCACCGTCGTCGAGCTGATCAACTGATAGGGACTTGATGCGCCGCGATCTGTTCACCGAAGACCACGAGGCGTTTCGCGAACTCGCTCGCGACTTCATCGAGAAGGAGGTCGTACCCGCATACCCGCAGTGGGAGAAGGCGGGTCGGATGCCGCGCGAGACGTTCGCCAAGCTCGGGGAGACCGGGATCATGGGTATCACCCTGCCCGAGGCGTACGGCGGCGGCGGGCAGGATGATTACCGCTACAACGTGGTGCTGCAGGAGGAAGCGGCGCGCGCCCTGGTGACTCTGTCCACCGTGCGCACCCAGCTCGAGGTGATCCTGCCGTACTTCCTGCACTACGCGAACGACGAACAACGTGCCCGGTGGTTTCCCGGGCTGGCCGCTGGGACGCTGCTGACCGCGGTCGCGATGACCGAACCGGGCACCGGGTCGGACCTGGCCGGGGTGCGCACCACGGCGGTTCGTGACGGCTCAGGGCCGACTGCGGATTACATCGTCAACGGCGCCAAGACCTTCATCACCGGCGGCATGCAGGCCGACCTGGTGGTCGTGGTGGCGCGTACCTCCACCGATCCGGACAACCGCCGCGCCGGGCTGACGCTGCTGGTCGTCGAGGACGGGATGCCGGGCTTCACGCGCGGGCGCGAGCTGGAGAAGATGGGCTGCAAGGTGCAGGACACCGCGGAGCTGTCGTTCGTCGACGTGCGCGTGCCGGCGGCCAACGTGCTGGGGGCCGACGGCCAGGCCTTCAGCTATTTAGGGCACAACCTGGCGCAGGAGCGGCTCACCGTGGCGGTCGGCTCGGTGGCGCAAGCCCGCTCGGCGATCACCGCCGCGATCGACTACACCCAGAGCCGCAAGGCATTCGGAACGCCCGTGGCCTCGTTTCAAAACACCAAGTTCGAACTCGCCGCCTGCTCGACGGAGGTGGAGGCTGCTCAGGCGATGCTCGACCGGGCGGTGGCCCTACACGTCGAGGGCGAACTCAGCGGTGCCGACGCCGCACGGGTGAAGCTGTTCTGCACCGAGATGCAGCAACGGGTGGTGGACCGCTGTCTCCAGCTCTTCGGCGGCTACGGCTACATGATGGAGTATCCGATCGCCAGGCTGTACACCGATGCGCGGGTGGCTCGCATCTATGCCGGTACCAGCGAGGTGATGAAGGTGATCATCGCCAAGTCGCTGGGGCTGTAACCGGCGCCGATTCGCGGCCGGTCGCTCACTCGAAATTTTTCGGCTGAGACCCTTGTCACACCGGCCCAAACCAACCTACTGTGTGTTCACTAGGTTGGTCCACGGAAGGGAGTGCAGTGACGGCGACCCGCCCCTACGCAACCCTTCTCGCCAAGGGTGAGGACCGTAAGCAGCGCATTCTCGACGTTGCCCAGCGACTCCTGGCGCGCAACGGCTGGCGCAACACCACCCTGGCTCAGATCGCCAGGGAGGCCGGCGTCACCGCCGCCGGGCTCCTGCACCACTTCGAATCCAAGGAACAGCTGCTGCACGCGGTGCTCGACGCACGCGACGCCGACGACAGTGAGCACGCTGACTACCGCACCGGCGACCTCGTCGAGGGCATCGCCGGAGCCGCAGAGCGGTTCGACCGCTCACCGGAGTTGGTCGGGACCTTCGCGGTGTTGATGGCCGAGAACATCGCACCCGACGCGCCATTGCACGACCGCCTGCTGAACCGGTACCGGGAGGCGCTGAAGATCGTGGCCGACGGGATCCGTCGCGGTCAGGCCGAAGGCCGCTACCGAACAGACGTCAACCCGGCCCTCAAGGCCGTCGAAATCCTCGCATTTGTGAACGGAATGGAGACCTCATGGCTGCTCGACCCATCGATACCGCTGATCGATGTGTTCCGGGAGTACTCCAAGTCGCTGGCGAGCCAGATGGCGCCGGTCGCCGGATCATGAGGTACCGGCTCGATATCGTCGCGCCCAGCGTGGTTGAGGCGGTGCAGCATGCCGGTGGCTGGATCTTCGACCGCGTGATGGCCGGCTGGGACGTCAACGTTCTGCTCGCCCAGCCCGGTGACACTCGCCCGCTGTCGATCCTCGGGGCCCAGACCGTCGATTTCGAATCCGTGCTCGCTGCCGGCGACGACCAGCCGCAGCCCCAGGCGCTGGCCGTCGCGGCCAATCTCGTGGACACCGATGCGCGGGTTCGCGAGGGTGTTCTTCGGGCGCTCGACTACGGCATGACCGAGGTGGCGCTCTGGGGTGAGGTGCAGCCGACTGAACTCGACCGCAGTGTGGATTCCGTCGAGCACCGGCTCAGTTCGGCGGCGCGCGTGTTCAAGGCGCAGGCACTGGCCGCCGCGGCAGTCGGCGATATCTCGGTCGCACCGACCGAGACCTTCCGAAGCGGCGCCATGAGCTGCCCGCCCATCGGCGCCGACCTGGTGCCGGCTAGCTGAGCTTCACCACTGCGGCTCGGCCCGCTTTGCGGGTGAGGTAGTCGATCTGCAAGTAGATCGAGTACAGCACCAACGGCGGCAGCACGATGAACGGCACGTTCTCGCCGATGAACTTGAACCACAGGCCGAAGCCGCCCTGCCCGATGTCGGTGAACCCGGCGCCCACCTCCGCCAGAAAGTACACCGCGGTGCTGCTCATCAAGATCGCGCAGCCGGCGAATGCCAGCCACAGGCAACGGATTCGGGATTCTGTCGTCAGGTCCGACCGGATCAATCGGGTCCAGGCGACGAAAACCGTCACGCCCGTGGCGACCCCGACGACTTCCAGGGCGAACGTCCACGGATTACCGCTGACATAGCGGGTGTCGGCCAGACCGTACTGCCACCACAGCCATTTCCACCCGGGATCGGTGGTCGGCGCCCACAGTCCGAACGGATGGCCGATGAGGAATACGAGCTCGTAGCCGATCTGGCTGCCCGCGGTGTAGGGCAGATAGAACAGCGTGAGCTCGGCGGCTTTGTCGAGTCGGGATCGCTTCTCGCCCGGCGCGTTCCACAAGATCACGAACGGAAGCAGCATCACCGGGATGCCGAAGATCAGGTTCGCAACCACGTCGGTGGTGAAGGTCGGCGCGACGATCCCGGTGCTGACGCCGATGGTCAACACGACGAACACGAGAGCGGTGAACAGCGCGGTGCCGGCATAAATCCGCAGCCGGCGCGGCGCCCACGGGTGCGCGAAGTTGGGTTCGTGGTCGAGCAGTGTCGTCATCGTGGTTGGCCTCCCCGGCGCAAGTGTCAACTACTTGATCGCGCCCGAGGCTCACCGGCCGCGCGGGGCCCGGCGAGCGCTATTCCTTGATGGAGATGGCTTGCCGCGGGCACTGGCGCACGGCTTCGCGGATCTGCTCCTCGTTCTCCGGGGTCACCTCGTCGTTGAGGACGTGGAGGTAGTCCTGGTCGTCCAGATCGAAGACCTCAGGGATGATGCCCACACAGATCCCATTGGCCTCACACAGGCCGAAGTCCACTTCGATCTTCATCGGAGCACCTTAACCGGGACGTGCGAGAAACCCGCGACGTTCTGCATTTGGACCCGACGCAGGCCGTCCCACTGCACTTCGTAGCGCGGCATGAAGTCGAGCATCTTCTCCAGCGCGATGGCGCTTTCCATGCGGGCGAGGGCGGCGCCCAGGCAGCTGTGGATGCCGTAGCCGAGGCCGAGGTTCTGCGCCTCGGTGCGGTCGCGGTCGATGTCGAAGGTTTCGGCGTCGGTGAAGGCCGCCGAGTCCCGGTTCGCCGACGCCAACAGGAGGAACACCGGTTTGCCGGCCGGAATGGTCCCGCTGGGCAACGTCGCCTCCCGCAGGGTGTAGCGCACGTTGTACTGCACCGGGCCCTCGTAGCGCAGCAGTTCCTCGACCGCCGCGGGGACCTTGTCCCGGTCGTCGAGCAGCTTCTGCCACTGCTCGGGGAAGCGGGCGAAGTTGACCGCCGCGGTCCCCATCAGCTTGGTCACCGTCTCCGCGCCCGCACCGCCGAGAAGCGTTGCGAAACCACAGATCTCGATGTCGTCCAGGCGGCGCAGGTTGCCGTCGTCGTCGGGGATCTCGGCGGCGATCAGGCGGCTGATCATGTCATCTTGCGGATTCTCGCGCCGCTCCTGCACCAGGCCGTAGTAGTACATCGCGGTGTCGATATTGGCCTGCATGCCGGCCTCGCTGTGCTCGATCTGCCCTGGTTCCCGGCTCAGGCTCGTGTCGATCCAGTGCCGAACCTGCTGGCGGTACTCCTCGGGCACTCCGGCCATCCGGGTGATGACCTCGACCGGGAACGGCCCGGAGAAGTCCTGGACCACATCGAACGCGTTCGGATCGACCGCAGCGAGATACTTGTCGACCAGTTCGTTGACGACATCTTTTTGCGACTGCACCGCGCGCGGCGTGAACGCCTTGTTCAGCAGGCTGCGCATATGCCGATGCTCGGGCGGATCCATGAAGATGATCGACTTCTGCGGCGGCTCATCACCCTTGACCATGGCCAGATCGCAACCCCGCGACGACGAGAAGCTCTCGTGGTCCTTCAATGCCGCCGCGACGTCCTCGTGGCGCGAGATCGCGTAGAAGTCCTCTTTGGCGTCGTAGTAGATGGGCGCCTCATCCCGCATCCGGCGGTAGATGTCGAACGGATTCTCGAAGTACTCCTGCGAGAACGGGTCGAAGACGAGTTCTGCTTGTGTCATTGCGTTCTCCTCCGAGGCGAGAGCTGGGCCAGAAGCGTTACGGAAGGCTGGTCGATTGTAACGCTAACAGTGGGGGTGTCGGGAGAGCGGAAAATGGCTGAATCACCTAACCTTCTCGCGGGAAAGACCGGCGTCGACCACCTGGTCGAGCAGGCCGAGGTCACTGCCCAGATCGGCCACCGTGGCGCGGACGACGGCCACGTCTTTTCCGATGAATTCGCCGACTGCGCCGATGAATCCGGCAGCCGAGCCGACGCCCGCGATCGAGCTCAACGCCCGGCTGGTGCCGCTGCCGTGGGGAAGGGCCGCCAGCAAGGTGGCCTCGTCGATGCCGAGCCGGCCGGCCAGCCGCACCGCCTCGGCCACGATCCCGATCTGGGCGGCGAACAGCGTGTTGTTGATGAGCTTCACGCGCTGGCCGTAACCCAGCGGCCCGACGTGCAGTACCGGATCGCCGTAGCTGGACAGCAGCGGGTGCACCCGCTGCACCGCCTTGGCTTCGCCGCCGACGAACAGGGTCACCGTTCCGGCGGCGATGTCGTGCGGTCCGCCACTGACCGGCGCGTCGATGACGTCGACGCCGTGCGTACCTGCCTCTTCGGCAATGGCTTCCGCGGTGCGCGGGCTGCCCGTCGTGTGCAGGATCAGCACCGCGCCGGGCGGCATGGCCCCGATCAGGTCATCGCCCAGGCAGACCTGCCGCACCTGCTCGTCGGTGAACACGCACACCACCACCGCGTCGGCCTCGCGGGCCAGCTCCGCCAGGCCATCAGCCGGTTGGGCACCCAATTCCTCGGCAGCAGTGCGCTTTTCCGGCGTACGACCCAAGACCGTCACGGCGTGTCCAGCGTCGACGAGGCGGCGCACCATGGGTGCACCCATGCGGCCGGCCCCGACGAAGCCGACCTTCATCGCGGATTGTCCATCAACCTCAGCGCCGCGTCCGCGGCGTCGAGTACGGCACCGGGCGTGGCGCCGGCGTTTTCGGCGATGCCGGCGATCAAGCTGACGTCCTTGTGCAAGAGCCCGGCCGCGACCTGCTTGAGGATGTCGAGACTGCCGCCGAACCGGGCCACGCTGCCCAGGGCGAAACTGTTCGCCGAGCCACGGGTGATCACCTCGGACAGGTTCTCGGGCGCGACACCCAGCGCCGCGCCGAGGTCGAGCGCGGTCTTGGCGGTGGCGATGTTGGCGGTGAACAGCAGGTTGTTGAGCAGCTTGGTGACCTGCCCGGCACCCACGCCACCGAGGTGGACGATGGGGTCGGCGTAGGTGGCGAACACCGGGCGGACCTTCTCGACGGTCGCGTCGTCACCACCGATCATCACCAGCAGCGTGCCCGTCTCGGCCGCCGGGCCGCCGCCGCTAACGGGTGCATCCACGACCGCCACACCCTGGGCGGCCGCGGTCTCGGCAAGCTGGCGGCAGGTGTCCGGATGCACCGTGGCGTGCACGGCGATGATGCCGCCCGGTTGCAGCCCGGACAGCACACCGCCCTCGCCGGTGGCCACCTCGAGTACGTCGGCGTCGCCGACCACGCACAGACACACGAGGTCGCTGTTGGCGGCCAGCTCGGCGGGGGAGTTCGCGACCGTGGCCGCGGTATCGGCGAATGGCTCCAGTGACGCCGCGCGCCGGGCCCACAGCGTGGTCGGGTAGCCACCCTCGACGATCCGGCGTGCCATGGGCGCGCCTTGGCTCCCCAGCCCGATGAATCCGACGCGCATTAGCCAGCCTCCTGGTCCACATCAGTGGTTATGCATTGGTCTACGAATGACAAGACGCTCGAATGGTATTGCGCCGCTGCGATACCCAGGCTCAGATTGTGGCCGGAACCCTTCTGGTGGTGGATGTCGACGCTGGGCGCTTTGGCGAACGCCGCGGCGATGTCGGCCAGTGCCTCGGGCGTGGAATCCCACACCCGCTCGTGCTCGGCCGCGGTGAACCGGACCGGGACGGTGACCTGGCCGGCCAGCGCCGGGAAGTCACGGCCGGCCCAATTGGCCGACACCTGCGCCTCCTGCGGTGGCGCGCCGGCCGAGCCGACGGCGTTGACGACGTCGGCGGGGTAGAGCTCTTCAGGTGCCCAGATCAGCTCACGGATACCCGCGGGCCGGTAGGTCGGGGTGGCCTGCTTGAGAATCGCTGCGGCAGCCGGGTATTGGCGTAGCCCGGTGCCGGCCAGCTCGAGGCCCAGCAGGTCGCCTCCACGCTCGGCGACGGCCATCCGCAGCGCGAGTTCGCACCCGTTGGAGTGGGCCATGATGAACAGCCCCGCGCCGCGATCCCGCTTGCCGAGCATTGCGTCGGCGGCCGCGTAGGCCAGCTCGACGCGGCGTTCTGGCTCCCACATCTGATCCGAGTAGGGGGCCGATGCGCCGTAACCGGGCCGGTCCAATGCCACCGTGCTGAAACCCGCTGCGGCGGCGCCGCGTAACAGCGACAGCTCCGGGTGGCCGGGGCAGTCGAAATAGGCCGCCGAGGATGCTCCGCCGTGAAACGCGACGATGACCGCGCGGGGGTCGGGGGCCTCGGCGAACAGACCCGACATCGGGATGCCGTCGACGGGGACCACCCGGCGGGTGGGCGCCTGGCTCATGCGCGATCCGCCTTCGGCTTCTCGCTCGCCGCGCTAGTCATCAACCCGCATCAGCAGCACTCCGCTCGGCGTCAGGCCGCCGCTACTGGCCACGGCGACGGTGGCGCCCTCGACTTGCCGGTCGCCGGCCTCGCCCCGCAGCTGGCTGACGGCCTCGTGGATCAGGCCCATGCCGTGGGTCCGGCCGTGGGAAAGCTGACCGCCGTGGGTGTTCAGCGGTAGCACCCCATCGCGGGCGATGTTGATGCCGCCATCGAGGAAGTCCTTGGCTTCACCTATACCGCAGAACCCGAGCGCCTCGATCCACGACAGACAGTTGAACGTGAACCCGTCGTAGAGCTCGGCGACGTCGACATCGCTGGGGCGCAACGATGTTCGCGTCCACATGTGCGCGGACTGGCCGAGCACCTGCGGCTCGTGGGTCAGCGTCGTCTGATCCCAGTCCGTGCGTTCGATGATCTGCGTGCCCACCGCCTCGAACAGCACAGGTCTCTTGGGCAGATCGCGTGCGGTCTCCACCGCCGACACGATCACGGCGACCGCGCCGTCGCACGGCACGTCGCAGTCGTAGAGCCCGAACGGCGTGGTGATCGGCCGCGCCGACAGGTAGTCGTCCATCGTCATCGGATCGCGGTAGATAGCCGTCGGGTTGAGCGCCGCGTTGGCTCGCTGGTTGAGCGCAATCCAGCCCAGTGTTTCGCGGGTGGTGCCGTACCGTGCGAAGTGCCGTTGGGCGTTGAGCGCCAACGTGTGTGCGGCCGAGGTGGCGCCGAACGGCATCTGCCAGCTGCTGGTGCGCAGGCCGCCCGGGGGAGCCATCTTGCCTTGCTTGAGAAGCTCCTGGAATGTCGACTCCCACAAGGTGCGGAAGCACAGCACGTGCCGGGCCATCCCGGTGGCGACGGCCATCATCGCGGCGATGATCGACCCGCCGGGGCCGAACGTGTCCATACCGCCGTTGATCCACGTGGGGCGCAGGCCCAGGGCGCCTTCCAGTGCGGTCACGCCGCCTTCGCCCATGCCGGCGATGTCCAGGCCGGGGTAGGTGGACAGCCCGTCGATGTCGGCGAAGGTCAGGCCCGCATCGGCGACGGCCGCCTCGCACGCCTCGACGGTCAGCGACAGCGGGTTGGCCATCAGTCGCCGTCCCAGCCGCGACGCGCCGATACCCGTGATCGCCGAGCGATCTTCGAATTTGGTGGTGGTCAGGGGCGGGCGCACATGTTTGGCGAAGTCTTGCGGGGCGATCTCGTCGGCCGGCGTCTCGACGATCTTCTTCGGTGTCACCGGACGGAACAACGGCAGGTAGACGTCGTCGTTCTGCTCGAAGACGACTTCGACGAGCTGGCCCAGCTCCAGGTCCTCGGGGTCGGCGTCGATGATGTTGGTGGTCAACCGGACTCGCGGGTCCTCCGAGATTGCCACCTGCGCGACGACGTAGGGCGCAGGCAGTCCTGGAATGCTGAATCGCTGGTTGACGGTGAATGCCGAGAGCACCGCCTGCCCGCTGACCGGACGGGCTTTGAGGTCATGGCTGCCGCAGTAGCGGCACACCGGCTGCGGCGGGTGGATCAGCGACGTACAGCCCTGGCACTCCTGGATACGCAGCGTGCCATCGGCACCGGCGGTCCAGAAGAACTCGTTCTCGGCGGTGATCTGAGGCAGGGGAGCACGACTCACTGGGCGAAGCCCCAATGGGCCTCGAAGACCGGCGTCTCGTCGGTCGTTGGCTCCGATCGTGTCGCGCCGTTGAATTCGTCGCCGGTGATCTCGATGATCGCGTGCACCGGACAGTCGAACAGTGCCCGCAGGACATCGCCGCGGTCGGCCTCGTCGACGGTGCCGTCCCCGATGAGGGACGCATACCCCCAGTCGTCGAGGGAGAAGTGCTTCGGCGCGTGCTTGGCGCAGACGCCGAAACCGTCACAGACCGTCCGGTCCAACCGGATTCGCATGTTGTCGCTCATGGCTGGGTCACCGCCTCCACCTCGTAGGGACGTTGGGCGCTGAAGGCAGCCGAGCGGCACGGATCACAGGCCCCGTCCAGATGCTGTTCGACCAGCTGCGGGAACTGCGCGAGCAGGCTGGCAGCGACGTTGGCCGCCCCGTCGAGGGTGGCGCACGCACCGCGGCCGCGAAGCACGACTGACCAGCGCTGCAGGCGTGCGACGTCCTCGGCAGTGGCCGCGCCGTCGCGCAGCGCCCCGGCTACAGCGGCCATCGCCGCGGTGCCGTTGAAACACGACCCGCACTGCCCGGCGTTTTCGCGGTCGAAGTAGGCCAGCACCGAGGCCGCGACGGCCACCGGGCAGTCGTCGGTCAAGATCGCGATCGCGCCGCAACCCAGACCACAGCCCAGCGCGCGGAACGTCTCATGGTCGAGCGTGGTGTCGAGGACGTCGCGGTTCAGCAGCCCCGCGAAATAACCGCCCATCAGGGCGCCCTGCACTGCATCCGGTGAAACACCATGGAGTGCAAGCAGATCGGTGAACGGCATGCCGTGTGGGACTTCGTAGAGGGCCGGCGGGCGGCCGGCGCCGGTGATCGTCATCAGGAAGGTCCCCGGTGACGCGTCTGTGCCGGCCGAGCGGAACGCGGCGCCGCCGTGGCGCAGTACGTAGGGCAGGTTCGCCAGAGTCTCGACGTTGCTCACCAGGGTCGGATGCCCCGAGACGCCGTGCTGGAACGGTCGCGGGGGTTTGTCGGTCGGCTTGGCCGGCCCTCCGTTGACGGCCCGGACAGCGGCCGTCTCCTCACCGGCCACGTACCCCGGCGCCACGGTGACGATCGAAATCTCGAGGCCGCCAAACGTATCGAAACCGACCTCGTTCAGTGCGCTGTCGATGGTCCGCGCCGCGTCCTGGTCGGAAACGTAGACGAAGGCCCGCTGCGCGCCGACCAGCCGGGCGGCCAGCCGCACGCCGTCGAGTACCAGGTGCGGCCGATGGCGCAGCAGCCAGCGGTCTTTCACCGAAGCGGGCTCGCCCTCCTCGCCGTTGGCCAGTACCACCGTTTCGTGCCCCCTGGCATGCGCTGCGCGCAGGGTGCGCAATTTGACGGCCAGCGGGAAGGCGGCACCGCCGCGGCCCAGCAGGCCGGCGTTCTCCACTTCGGCGAGCAGCGCCTCGGCATTGTCGAGCAGCGCGTACCCGCCGGTGGACTCATACGCACTCATGCTCTCCACCGTCGCGGGCAGCCGCAGCAATCGGGGTGTGCAGCCGGGTGCACTGGCGACGGTCAAGGCCGTGGCCGCGGGTGCGGTCGCGTTCATCGGTCACCTCTTCTGATTCGGGCGCCCGGCATGCGGTCGCTAGGCTGAGACGCATGAGAACGGCAGTGGTTCGTGTCGATGTCGACCCGTCCGGCGGGCTGACGCCGGCGCAGCTCGCCGAGGGCGTTGCGGCGCTGCGCACGCTTGCCGAGCATGACGGCGTCGACGTGATCGACAACAACCTGGCCGCGATGCCGCGCGGCCGGCGAGAAGCCGAACTGCTGATCAGCAATGCCGACCCCGCTGACCCCGATGGGCTCAAGCACTTCGCGATTAGTCTGTGCGCCAAGGCATTCGGTACCGAGCCGGTCACCGGTGTGGTGACCTACGTCAGCCGTGGCACAGACGAGGACGCCCACGGGGTTCTGGCCGGTTTCGGATTGCGCGGCGACATCGCTCGCACCGCCGGCGACGACGGCTACGACATCATCCAGGTGACGTTGCGCAAGGACGATATGGTGCGCATCCCGGAGAGCCGGGTGCACACCGCACTCGAAGCCTCGACCAACTGCGAGATCCAGATCCGCATGGTCTGAGTGGAACGAGACGTTCATCGGCCGAGGAAGTCCAGGATGGCCGGGGCCGCCTGCACCCACGTGTCGAACATGTTGAACCGCTTGACCTTCCCGGATGCCCGGTCTTCGCCTGCCCGTTCCCAGGCGTCCTCCGGCCACGGCGGGTCGATCAGCGTGGAGCCCTTGATGAGGCAGTTGACTTCCAGCGACGTGCGTTTCGGGTGGTCCCAGTCATTCTCGCCGCCGCGGATGATCAGGGTGGGCACCTTGATGTCGCCGAAGAACTCGTCGTCGACGCCGGGGATCGCCTGGCCGGGTTTGGGGACGAACGCGTTGAGCCAGCGCAGCATGACACGCAGGAACTCGTCGGCATCCAGTGCCAGGATCCGGTCCTTGTTCGCCGTGTTTTCGGCGATGCGTTCCTTCCATTCATCCACGTGCAGAAGGCCTTTGATGCCCAACCCGCGGACTGCCAGGATGCTCGGCACCAGATAGTACGACCCGAGCACGAAACTGCCGTAGACGCCGCCGACGATATTCCAGGCCACCAGCTTGGTGACGATCTCGGGGTAGAGGATCGTCGTCAGGATGGAATCGCGCGCACCACCGGAGCCGCCGGCTATCACGCACGGGCCGATACCAAGGCCGGTGATCAGGCCGTGCAACGTCTCAGCGCGCATGTGGGATTCGCTCTGGCCGTAGAACTGCAGGTCGGACTTTCCGCAGTTGGGACGGTCCCACAGCAGCACTCGGTGGCCGCCCTTGACCAATTCCTCGGCCAGCGGACGCAAGCCCTCGATGTCCTTGCTGTATCGGCCACCGGGGGTCAGGGCAATGTAGTCGCCCTTGTCACCGAGGATTTCGTAGACGACGTTGCCGCCGTTGATCTCCAGAACCTGTTCGCCGTCGCGTAGCTGCGGACCGGCAGTCGTAGGCGTGCTCATGCCATCACGAGAACGTCGTCGCCCACCACACGGACCGGGTAGGTGCGGATGCTCCACTCCGGCTTGACCGCCGTGGTGCCTGTTGCCAACTCGAACCCCCATTGGTGCCACGGGCAATAGATGAATTCCATATCGCGCACCATCACCGCGTCGCCGGGAACGTTCTCATCGACGATGTTGCGGCCACGCGGGCGTCCCGAGCACAGCGGACCGCCTTCGTGCGGGCAGTAATTCGCGATGGCATAGAACGTGCCGTTGACGTTGTAGACGCCGACGCCGTGCCGCCCGATCGGTACCAGTTTGTGCGTCCCGGGCGGGATTTCGTCCACGGTGGCAACCACGTGCTCTCGGCCCTGCGCCAGGCGGGGCTGTTTCTTCGCTTCAGTCATATCCCGGGTCGCTCCGCTCCTGCCCTCCGATTAGTCATCGCTGTCAGAACACCCGCGTCTGACCCTCGAGGGCCGGCACGGTATCGGGCAGGCCGTACGTCTCGATGCCGTTTCGGAACATCACTGCTTCGCGGGCGTGCTCTGGCAGGTGCTTGACCAGCCAGCGCGGGTCGTCATAGGTCCAGTGCGGGTAGTCGGAGGAGAACAGCAGGATCTTCTCGCATTCCATCCACTCGAAGGCCCGCAGCAGTTCGGTCTTGTCCTCCGGGTAGTCCAGCGGCTGGGTGGTCCACTTGATGTGGTCCTTGACGTACTCGCTGGGTTTGCGCTTGATGTCCAGCCAGGACTTGCGGGCCTCGTAGATGGCGTCCATCCGCCACATCAGCGGCAGGATCCAGCTGAAGGCGTGCTCCACGAACACGATCCGCAGGGTGGGGAAGCGGTCGAAGAGCCCGTCGAAGATCATGCTCATCACCTGATTGGCGGCCAGCAGCGAGTAGCTGACCATGAAGTCGTGGTTGTAGCTCGGTAAGCCGACCGGCGGGATCGGCAGAGTCTCGAAGAAGCCGCGCGACAGGTGGCAGCTCACCGGCTTGTTGATTTTGGTGGCGGCCGCCCAGATCGGGTCGTATTTCGCGTCGCCCCACGATGGGCGAGGCTCAGCCTTGATCATGACCTGAGCCATGTAGGGGTGCTCGCCCCACTTCTCGATCTCGCGCGCCCCGCCTTCGGGGTCTTCGATCGCCACGCAGATCGACCCTCGCCAGCGTTCGTGCCAGTTGGTCTTGCTGTCCAGCCAGTGCTCTACCTGCCACGTGTTGTGCGCGTAGGACAGTGCCGCGGTCGCCTCCGGGATCCGGCAGGGTGCGTGCGCGGGCTCGAGAATGCAGACGTCGGCACCGGCCTCCATGACGGCCTGTCGAAGTGCCATGTCGGGGTCGCTGCAGGCGAACTCGCCGTCGTCGGGGAAGGAGTCGACCCGCATCGCGTAGGCGTGCGCATAGTCCGGTGAGTCGTAATAGATCGTTTCGCCGACCCGGTGGTTCTTGAAGTACTTGGTGCGGATCGGCTCCGGGATGTACTCCTGCAGCACGCCGCGCTTGGGCACCGGGTGGACGTCTGAGTCCACGCACCGGATGGCGACGCGCTCGGCCGGCGCGACTCGCTCTTGGCTATGGGTGAGAGTCATCGTGGTCTCCTTACCTCAGGTCTACTGTGCAGCCACGCCGGCCGGGATGTCTATGCCGTAGAGCCGCGCCGCGTTGCGCCAGCAGACTTTCTCGCGCTGCTCGGGCGTCCACGCAGCGGGCAGTGCGCGAACATCGCCGCAATGCCAGTGCGGATAGCTCGAGCCGAACATCAGCATGTCCTCTTTACCGGTGAAGGACAGCCACTCGTCGGCGAAATCGGCATCTCCCGGTCCGTCCAGGCTGTTGTGGATGAAGTGGACGTGTCCGGGCAGGTAATCACTGGGCATCTTCGGTGCCCACGGCGTCTGCTCCAGGTGCGGACGTCCGAAACAGTCCATCCGCCACATGAACGGTGTCATCATGTCGCCCGCGCCGTCGGCGAAGACGAACTTGAGGTCCGGCCAGCGCTCGAATACACCCTCGGCGATCAGGTTCATCAAGTGGTAGATGTAATTCAATGACATGAAGCCCAGGTACTGCTCGAAGGTCCTGGTGTGCCCGGACGGTGTCGGCGGAAACGCGATGCCTTCACCTGTCTCGATGTGGGTGGCCACCGGCAATCCCGCGTCCACCGCGGCCTGCCACAGATCCCAGAACTGTGGCTTGCCGTACAGCTCCCGAGACTGCAGCGGGATGCCGATCTGAACCACCCGAGGGTGGTTTTTGTATTTGTCGATCTCGCGCAGTGCGCCGCGGATGTCGTCGGGGTTGACCCGGATGGTGCCCCGGAACCGCTCTCCGAGTTCGGGATGGTCCAGCCAGCGCGACACCAGCATCTCGTTGTGCGCGGCCAGGATCGCGGTGCCCAGGTGCCGGTCGGGCATGATGCCCCGGCCCATCGGGTGCAGAACCGCGATATCGACCCCGCGTTCGGTCAACAGCTGCTGGGCAACGATCGCCGGATCCGATCCGGGGTACTGGCCGTCCGGCCCGCGTGTCCCTTTGAGGTATTCGCCACCTGGCGCGCCGTACCAGTCCATCTCGTAGTCGGGGAAGCCGCGGCTCTTGAACGGCTCCTTCATCACGCTGCGCAATTCGGGCGTCGACCCGAAGAAGATGTGCACGCTCGCATCGATCACGGGCGTCGTGGTCCCGTCGTGGTGCTCTATCACCAATCCCACCTTCCGGTGAACGCCCGGGCGTCGACGCATGCCTGCGGCGGCACGCTCGCACCGGACCATTCCAGTGTAAATCCTAGTTCTTCATTCGAAAGAATAGTGTTCTCGTGCTTGAGAGTAGAACCTCATTACCACTTTGCCTCACCCGGCCGTAGGCAGCAAGCAAATCAGCCGGTAGAGTGCGATACCGTCTAGGGAGAACCGGTGACGCACGAATGGAGAATTGGATTTCCATTCACGCCGGTCCCGTCCGTGCAGGAGGCAGCGGGTGCTACTGGAATTTGATGCTGATCAGCGGTTGTGGCAGGAGACCGTGCGCGACGCGGTGGCCAAGCAGTGCCCGGCTTCGCTGATCCGCGGGATTGCCGAGGACGGCGTCGACCCGGGTCCGCTGTGGGAGTCCTACGTCGACGCGGGCTGGACCGAACTGGCCGAGTCCGAGAACGCCGTCGAGCTCGCGATCGTGCTCGAGGAGTTCGGCCGCGCCACGGACCCGACCCCTTTCCTGGCCACCCTGACCCAGTTCGCGCCGCTGGCCGGTGACCGCTACGACCCGCAACAGGCGGGTACCGCGGTCTACAGCGGAGTCACCGCCCATCGGGATGCCGATGGCTGGGTGCTCTCGGGCACCGCCCGATGGGTTCTCGACGCCGACCGGGCGCAGAAGCTGGCCGTGGTGACCGACGGAGGGGTGTTCCTCGTCGAGGCCTCCGCCGCCATCGTCACCCGCATCCCGGTGTTCGACCCGGTGCTGCACGTCGCCGATGTCACCTTCCCGGGAGTTCATGTTCCCGATGAGGACCGCGCGCACTCCGATCCCGAACGGGCCCGTCACGTTGCGTTGACCGGACTGGCGATCACCACCGTCGGTGCCTGCCAGCGCGCTCTCGACCTGGCCTTGCAACACGTGAAGGATCGCCATCAATTCGGCGTACCGATCGGCTCCTTCCAGGCCGTGCAGCACAAGGCTGTCGATATGCATGTCGCGATCGAACGGGCCCGTGCCCTGGCGTACTTCGCCGCGCTGACCATCAGCGCCGACGACCCTCGCCGGCGGCTGGCCGCCTCGATGGCCAAGGCAGCGGCCGGCGACTGCCAGTCGGTGGTGTTCCGGCACGGTCTGCAACTGTTCGGCGCCATGGGATTCACCTGGGAAAACGACGTCCAATTCGCGCTCAAGCGCGCCAAGTCCGGCGAGCTGATGATGGGCGGTGCCGCCGAGCACCGCGCATTGATCGCCAAGGAGTACAGGGAACTGTAGATGCAGCTTTCATTCGATCCCGAGGTCGAGGCGTTCCGCGACGAGTTCAGCGCGTTCCTCGACGCCAATCTGCCCACCGAGGCCGAAACCCTGGAGCGGCCGCGGTCGGTATCCCATATGCCGGCATGGGCGCGTCGCTGGCAGCGTCTGTTGTTCGACAACGGCTGGCTCTTGCCTGCCCAGCCGCCCGAGTTCGGCGGCCGCAATGCCTCAATCCTGCAGCAGTTCGTCCATCTCGAGGAACTGTGCAACCGCCGGATCTACCACAGCTTCAACCCGCAGGGCGTCAATATCATTGCGGCATCGCTGATCTCGTTCGGATCCGACGAGCAGAAGCACCGCTGGGCGGTACCCGTGCTCAAGGGGGACAAGACGGCCTCGCTGGGTATGAGCGAGCCGAGCGCGGGATCCGATCTGGCATCACTGCGCACCCGCGCCGTCCTCGATGGTGATCATTTTGTGGTCAACGGCCAGAAGGTATGGACCTCAGGGGCCCACGACGCCGACTTCCTGCTGACGTTCGTTCGCACCGATCCCGATGCGCCCAAGCACAAGGGCATCAGCGTGCTGATCATCCCGACCGATCTGCCCGGAGTGGTGTGCCGGCCGTTCGCGTCGATCTGCGGGATCGATGACAAAGACTTCAACGAGGTGTTCTTCACCGACGTCCGCGTTCCCGCCGAGAACCTCGTCGGCCCGCTCAACGGCGGCTGGGGAGTGGCCAATGGATCCCTGGGCCACGAGCGCACGATGATGTGGCTGGGATTCGCGGACCGCATCGCGAACATGATCGGAGACTTCGCGCCGCAGACGCCGTTGGAGCAGGACCAGTACGCCTCGGTGATCATGGACTATCAGGCGTTGCGCCTGATGGGGTCGTCTGGCCTGGCCAAGGCCGCTCGCGGGGAATCCGACGTGGCATCGGTGTCGGTGGTCAAACTGTTCGGTTCCGAGGCAGAGCTGCGGGCGTCCGAATATGCCCTTGCGGCAGCCGGTTCCGACGGCCTGGTGCATCCATCCAGCACGGGGCCCTACGCACACATGAACCTCGACCATTACTTCGCGAGTTGGTTCGAGCGCCATGCGCGAAGCTTCTCGGGAACGATCGCCGGGGGTACCTCGGAGATCCAGCGCAACATCATCGCCCAGCAGGTGCTGGGCCTGCCGCGCGGGAAGTAGGCGCGGCCGCTCGAGCGGCCTGATCTGTTCGCGTTGGCGCGGACGGCGTATCCGTCGTCCGCGCCTGCTAGCGCCTGCTTTCCGCGCCGAGATTGATTCGCGCGCGAGGTGGGTACATCCTCAATCTCCCCAGTGGAGCGGTAGCGCTGGAAGCCCACTGGCGTTGCCGCCAGAGTCGTTTGCTGAACTGATTCTGCGATCAGTCCTCGCGCTCTCAGGAATTTCTAGGATTTCGCGGCCCGGGCGGGTAGTGAATAGAGCTGCAGTTAATTCTCAAATCAACATATTTCATCGTGCTGATGCGACTACAGCGAATAGTCATCGCCCCGAGTTCACGGAACAGAACCCTTTCTCGCCGGGCTCGTGACTTTGTGTGCTCAACGACTGGCCAACTGCTACTAGACGTCGAAACGCTTGAGTCGAAGATGCCCGGCCGTCGCATGGTTCAAACCTGTTTCTGCAAACTCATACGCGGGCCACGTCGCCGCGGCCCCGTGACTCAGGTGGGGCATGTTCGCCGGCCGCTGCGGCGTGTCGTAGCTGTGAATCTCCATGAATTTTTTCTGTGAGCGTCCCCGCAGCCCGCCGGCTGCGGCGAACAGCTCATCGGGGCCATGTGGTGGCCTCCTGCCTTGCTGATCGTTCGCTTGGCTCACGGTTTGCGTGCGTAGGCCGACGTGGTTGCGGGGTGCTTGCGGCGCTGGTTCCGCACGCCCCAGTCATGTGATCAGCCGCGCTCAGGGCAGGTCTCGGCCGGTGTCTTCCCGTTCACGTCACGACCAGCTGCCGAAAGTGTGCAGCAGACGAATGGTTCTTTGCTGAATTGCAATATACGAGTTCGTCAAATAATCGCAGTTAATATCCGTACAGCTAATCGATGGCATTCAAATCAAAAATAGCCACAGCAACCAAGAAAATCTCAGAGGATCCGCTTGGCTACTTAGGTTCTTCTCAGGTAAGTTCGCGCTTGTCGGGGCACAGCCATTGTTGAAGGGATAGTCATGGACGTTGCTGTTCGGTCGTATCTGACCGCGGGGGTGGCAGTCTTCGGGGCCAGCGCGATTGTGCTTGCGCCCATTCAGGTGACACCGCCTGATCTTCACTTGACGCGAGACCGGGCACTGTCCGCACTCGCCGATGTGTCACTGTCCTCACTGCAAGACGTCATCCAGGCCATCGACGATGGCTGGAACGGCGTGCGCGGCGGGCTCAATGCACTGAACGGCGCGGCCGATAACGCGATCACTCAGCTGGGTGACGCTCTTCAGTCCGCTCTGATCAACGGAATCGGTTCGGGGAACACCGCGTTGCAGTCCGTCGTCGACGGACTGCTCAACGGCGGAAGCGCGCTCGCGCACGCGGTCGACAGTGCGCTGGCTGCCTTCCCGGATCCGCAGATCTTCATCAGCGCGCTGGTACAGGCGTTCAGCAATGTCAATATCAACCTCGGGCTGGCCCTGCAGGCTGCGCTTAACGTGAGTGTCCAGGGTGCTGCCGATCTGGCCAGGGCCCTCCTCGCCGGCGGTGCCACGCTGGCCGCGGCGTTCAATGCTGCGGTGGCCGCATTCCCGAGCCCGGCAGACTTCGTTGCAGCGCTTACCCAAGCGCTGTCGGCAGTCAACCCGACGCTGGGCATCCTCGCCAACGCGCTGACGACCTTCACCGGACAGCTGAACCAGACCCTCCAGGCTGGAATTGCAGCTGGACTCACCGGTTTCCAGGCACTGCTCAACGCGCTCAGCAATCCGGCCAGTGCACTGGCAGCGGCATTCCAGGCGGCGCTGGCGGCGTTCCCGAACCCGCAGGCATTCATCAGCGCGCTGGTTCAGGCGTTCAGCAATGTCAACGTCAACCTCGGGCTGGCTCTGCAGGCAGCACTGAGCATCAGTGTCGATGGCCTGCAAGGATTTGTCACTGCCTTGGAGAACGGCGGTGCGGCTCTGGCCGCGGCGTTCAACGCCGCGTTGGCCGCGTTCCCGACCCCGGCGGCGTTCGTGGCGGCGCTGACCGGCGCGCTGGCGGCGATCAACCCGACCCTGGGTGTGTTGGCGAGTGCGTTCACGACCTTCACGGGTCAGTTGGCTGCCACCCTGCAGGCGGGGATTGCGGCGGGGCTCACCGGTTTCCAGGCGCTGCTCAATGCGCTGGGTAATCCGGCCAGTGCGCTGTTTGCGGCGTTCCAGGCGGCTTTGGCGGCGTTCCCGAACCCGGCGGCGTTCATCAATGCGCTGGTGCAGGC
>NZ_NOZR01000043.1 GCF_002250655.1 Mycolicibacterium sphagni | reverse complement strand
AACCTCGGGGTGATGGTCTCCAGCTGCGGGACGGTCTTGGTGGCATTGGCAAGCTGCCGGGCGGCAAGCGCGCCAAGCGCCTGCGATTCATTCTGTGCCGACGTCATGTCGATCTTCCTCTGCTTGTTGGTGTTCGACCTCGTGAGCCACCCGGGTGGTTCAGTCGCCAAAGGGTCTCTCGGCAACCCTATCCGCTAAAGCTCGGAATTTTCTTCCAAATATTCGTCATTTTGGAGGAATGAGTGGGAGAATTATTCGTGTGGATCGAATTGACAGAAATATTCTCTCATTGCTGCAGGAGGATGGCCGGATCAGCGTTACCGATCTGGCTGCACAGGTGGGCTTGAGTCTGTCGTCGTGCCATCGCCGCGTGAAGGATCTGGAGCAGTCCGGCGCCATCGAGAGCTACCGCGCGGTCATCTCACCAGAGGCGCTCGGACTCAGCTTCGAAGCACTTGTATTCGTCACGATGGTGCGTACCGACCAAGAGACCATCGCCGCGTTCGAGCGAGACGTCGCGGCCAACCCGCACATCGTCACCGCGCAACGCCTCTTCGGCGAGCCCGACTTCACCTTGCGCGTGCTCGCCCGCGACCTCGCCGCCTACCAGGACATCTACGACAATGAGCTCGGGGCGCTACCGGGCGTCCAGCGCCTCACGTCGACATTGGTGATGAAGCGGATCGGTGCCGATCGAACCGTGCCGATCCTGTGATCGCCGCCGGTCTCCTTGGGCTTCGCCAATTCCCTGCTTCTGGGTCTGACTTGGCCCGCCACGAGCGACCCGAACGAAAACGCCGCGCCCGCTTCGGGATACAGCGAGTTCCCAGCTAGGTCGTGAGCCCACCGGTTCGGCGAAATTGCCTGGGCTCGATCAATGGAATGCCGAATCGGACTGCAGTACATTCTCGTTGTTACGTTGTCCCCAGCTAGTTGGCGCGGGCGGATCGGATACCTGATGATTGTCACAGCGACTCCAGCCGAAGCCGCACTGGTGCTCGCGGCTATGCGAACGGTGGCCAGCGCGAACAACACGCTCCCACTCTCAACTGCTGATGTTCGTGGTATCAGGGGTGCCCACACCACCGTCTTCGGGCAACCCGGCGCCCTGGATGTCGACGCACTCCCCAGCGTCTCTCCGGAAGAGCTGCGTAGGGCGGTGTCACGTGATGAACTACGGCTCAACGTGATTCGGATGCTGTCAGCGATGGCACTGAATGACGGCGTCATCGAAGACGCCAAGCTGGCGCTGGTTGGGCGATACGCCGCTGCGCTCGACGTGCACCAAGATTTCGTCACCGCGATCGCTGCGCTCTTGGCCAATGACATCGCGTGGGCTGCGTTCGACCAGATCCGCCACAACGTGGCCACTATCCCCGGCATGCCGTGGGACCCAGATGACCCGTACGGCCCCTTCCTTCCGTATAGCGGAGACAACGCCGATCCTCACCTGCGTGCCCGCTACGAATCGCTGCAGGACTTTCCTGCCGGATCACTTGGGCGGGTGTTCTATGAGCACTACCGCGACAACGGGTATGCGTTTCCCGGCGATCCCCTCGCGCTCAACGAGACGTGGGCAACTCCGCACGACAGCCTGCATGTCCTCAGCGGCTACAGCACCTCCGCCCAGGGCGAGCTACTGGTGGCTGCCTTCACCGGAGCCGCCAAGCGGGGCAACGCCGATATGATGGAAAGCCATGTCATCCCAACGATTTTGATTTACCACATGGGCATCGACATCAACAAAGGACTGAACGAGGGCGACCGCGAACGCATCGAGGCCGACCCCTCTTGGCGGGATAACTACCAGGGCAACGTCCACCTTGGTCTCGATCTCGCGAAGTTGTGGGTTGCCTGGGACCGAGGAGTTGCGACCACCGAAGACCTCTACTCCGGACATTGGGACCTGTGGTCGGTGGCCAGCGAGCAGGTCACGGAGCTGCGTGTGCGCTACGGCATCCCACCACTGGCTGCAGCAGATGCCGCCGTCCCCGATGACGATGTGCGTCGTAGCGACTTCGAAAGGCCAGGCTTGGCACCGCCGCCGCACGTGAGTCAAGTCGCCATCGATGACCGCCCCTTCGTGGACGAATGAGCAGTCATGCCCGTCGCACTGACTGATGGCCTGCAAGTGCTGGATCGGCTGACCGTGGATGTGATCAGCGACAACGTCAGCGATACCTATGTGAGTAAGACGGCGTTTGCGACCTCAGAGTTCGACAATGTTGTCAGAGGTGGCACAAAGATCATCGCCGGTGAGTCGCTGCTGGTGGCCAACCTGGGCTACGGTTTGCGGCTGCGGACCGGAGTCGCCGACGTCGAGCGCGCTCTGCTGTTTGACACGGGCACCGAGGCGGCCGCGTTCGTCCGAAACTGCGAGAACCTACATCTCGATCTGGGGACGGTCGAAGAGATCGCGATCACCCACGGGCACTGGGACCATATGGGTGCTCTGTTGGCAGCGGTCGACGAAATCGTCGCATTGCGCGGATCGGTTGTGGTGCACGTCAATCCGGGAATGTTCGATGAGCGCGGCATTCGGCTCTCGAATGGAGAGATCATTCCCGTGGCGATGGTGCCAAACCCAGCAGAGATGCGCGACCATGGGGCCACCGTGGTGAACAGCGGCGATGCCCGTCTACTGCTTGGGAACCGGCTGTACTACAGCGGTGAGATCCCCCGGGTTACGCCGTTCGAGAAAGGGCGTACCGATCACCTTTGCCGGCCTGCCGATGGGACCGGCCAGTGGCGGCCCGACCCGCTTCTGCTCGATGAACGAATGCTCATCGCACACGTACGCGGATTGGGCCTGGTGATCTTCAGCGCCTGCTCGCATGCCGGAATCGTCAACGTCTGTACCGAAGCGCATCGACTTTTTGCCGATATTCCGATCCACGCGGTCATCGGCGGTCTTCATCTTGGCGGGGTGATGGAACGCGTCATTCCCCAAACAGTCTCGGGGTTGGCTCCGTTCGGCATCAGCCACATCATCGCCGGCCACTGCACCGGCTGGCGTGCGCTGCACGCCTTGGCCGACACGTACGGCGACCACGTCAGCCAGTCTGCCGTGGGCACCACCTACCACTTCGAGGCGCCCTGATCGGCGGGGCTGGTCGCAGACATGTCAGACCGGAATGCTCTGGGCATAGTGAAACAGATTGCTCGGATCGTATCTCTGCTTGATTTGCCGCAAACGGTCAAAGTTGGCGCCGTAATAGGCCTGTTGCCAGTCTTTCTGAGCGGCGTAAGGCCAGTTCTGGAAGCTGCCCGGTTGGGTGAAGGTCGATATGAACCCAAACGTGTCTCCCGTCCAGGCGAGCAGGTCGCGCTGCATAGAGTCAGGCTGATCGCGCCACCATACGGCCGGCCGCAGAAGATGGTTGTCTGACCGATGTACGTAGGCCGTCGCATCGGCGGCGATGCGATTGGTTCGGCCGCCACTCCAACACATCAGGCGCACTTCGGCATTGGCGTCCTCAGTCCCGCCCGGAGCAGCCAGCACCCGGTCGACGAGCTCTGCGAGATGGTCGAGGGAGATGGGTGAGTTGGTGAACCGCGAGCATTCTTCGAGGCCGTGTTTAGGCATCTCGGCGACCGCCAACCAGTTGAGTTGGGCACTCCAGTAATCCATTTCGCCGAAGATCACATCGGTAGGGCGCAATTCGAGGACCGGCGCGAGCGCCGCACGCGCCGTATTCTCGTCGCCCTGGAAACAACCGTCGATCGACAACACGGGGAATGGCGCCGGATAGCCGGGTGCCGGCTTGTTCTCCACGCCTGGCGGTTTCACGTTGGTGATGCCGGTGAATCCCGACAACTCGTCGGACGCTCCCAGCATCAGTCGGTCGAACGCCGACCATGCGGCGACTATCGCCTCTTTGCCGGTGAACCGCATGCCGTAGACAGTGATGGTCTGCTTTGGTATCTCAAGCAGCCTGAACGTCAACGACGTGTTGATGCCAAAGTTGCCGCCGGCAGCGCCGCGCAGCGCCCAGAACAGGTCGGGATTCTCCGTCGCGCTTGCCTCGACGATGTCTCCGTTTGCCACTACCAACCGGGTGGATTCCAAGTGGTCGCAAGTCATCCCGGCCCAGCGGCTGTTGTCTCCGATGCCGCCGCCCAGCGTCAGCCCGGTGACCCCGACCGAGGGGCAGGTGCCGATCGGCACCATGAGAGGGCCGCTCCGCAGCGCCGAGAGTAGGTTGGCGTTCACCGCACCTGCGCCGACTGTGACAGTCTGAGCCCGCGAGTCGACGGTGACCGTGTTCATCGCTGTCGTTTTGATCAGCAGCCCATCGGTAGTCGAAGCCCCGATGTAGCTGTGCCCCCCTCCCCGGGCAATGGGTTGTACCCCCTCGCGCAGGCACCACCGGACGCACGTTTGGATGTCCTCGGGCGTCTCGCAGAACGCGATCGCCATTGGCGTGACCGACTCGTAGCGATCGTTGGCGGGCAAGTTTTCCTCGGCGAACCTGGGGTCGCGCGGTACGAGCACTGATCCGGTGAGACGGGCCTGGAGATCCTTGATGCCAGACGACGCGGAATCCGAGCAATTGGCCAGGACGAGACCAGCTCCGACTGCTGCACCAGTAGCGATGAACTCGCGTCGAGAAAAGCTCATGTCAGCCTGTTATCTGCCGGGAACTGGATACTGGTGCGACGATCGTCGCGCACATTGGCCTTGCACCCACGCGCAATGGTGCAATTTGTCAGGCGAATTGTCGGACTGCCCCTCAGCGGAGTCCCTCGGAAAATTGTGGCACTGGCTACCGCTTACGGTGCCCGACGGGGATTCGGCCTTTCATGTCGGTGGAGTGACGACGGAGATTAGAGTGCTGGCGTGCAGGGAGCGCCCGATGACAACGTGCGGCCAACCTTGGTTTGGCCCTCACTAGCCGCTGTATTCGCGCTGGTTATCGCTTTCACGTTCAGCGACGACATTGTCGAATTCGTGCTCGACCTGACTGGCGACCGGTTTACCGGAGCAAGGCCTTGGCTGGTGTTCGTCGCCGATTGCGTCCTGGTCATTGCGACGGCAGCACTGAAATGGCGAATCAGCCCTGCGCCCGCACAGGTATTCCTCCGGTCCCTGGTGTCGGGGTGGTGGGGAGTGGGCGCGGCGGTCGTGGTGGCCGCCCACCTGGCGCTGATCGCCACCAATGAGCACCGAGCCAGTCTTGGCGCCACCGCCACGATCTGGGTCAGTGTGTTGGGCTCGCTGGTGTTCGTCGCTGCGATGGGTGTGCTGCTCGTATCGTCAATCGCTGAGCAACCTGGTTCACGTACATGGCTGATACCTCTGATCGTCGGCACCGTGGTGGTCCAGCTGGCGTCGGCGCTGTGGTATCCCGTTATCGACGTCCAAAAGGGCTGTGCAGGCGACATTTCATCGGCCTATTTCTCCGACATGACCAATATCATCGCCGTCGTTCTGTTGACCGTCGGCGTCGAGCTGGCCTACGTGCGCCGCGTCGCCAACGCCGCCGATCCCAGGCACAGAGTGGTACCGATTTTCACCGTATTGTGGTTGTGCGTCGGCGAAGTGCTCGCGTTCACGATGTTGGTGAAGGCTGACATGGGCCCCCGGTGCGGGTTGGCCGCCGTCTGGCATGAGTACAGCGCATTCGTTGTCTCCGCGCAGGCGCTAGTGATTGGGCTGACAACGGTGTTGTGGTTGCTCGTCACCGACGAAGGCAACAAGATCTGAGCTTGTGAGATCGAACGAGATGGGACGTTAAAGCAGTTCGGTTGCGGCGCAATCGAACCATCACACCGTGGTCGATCCCGCCCCTCCCCTGCAGCAGACATCCACAGCACGTCACGCTAAAGCGAGGAAGAGTTTCTCCAACTCGGCTTCGGTCATCGGTGCGCCTTCGGCAGATGAACCGGTCAGGCATTCCCGCAATCCGCTGGCAACGATTTTGAACCCGGCGCGGTCCAGGGCTCGCGAGACCGCAGCGAGCTGGGTGATGACGTCTTTGCAGTCGCGACCGTCCTCGATCATGGCGATCACGCCGTTGAGCTGGCCCTGTGCCCGGCGCAGCCGGTTCAGCACTGCAGTCATCGTGTCTTGGTCGCCGACCACGTCGGTCTCCTTCCGCTGGAAATCTCTGTTCCGATAACGTACCCGTGGGGGTATAGATTTCCGCTACGCCGCGGCGTTGTGCCGTCGTGCGAGGTGCGCAAACCTGCGCAGCGGACAGTGGGCGTAACGACTGCACGCAAACATTGCCATCGCGGCCCCACACGTCAGTGCTGCGCTGAGCGCCCCGACAACGGGATGGACTTCCTCGGCCAGCACAAGCGACGCCATCGCGAGCACCAACCAGCCGAATGCCCTACGCAGCGCAGAGGGGTCGATCTTCTGGATGAGTTGCCCTCCCAAGACCGCCCCGGCCACCGCGGCTGTGGTGACCATTGCCGCCAACCGCCAGTCAATGAGTTCGGTGGCAAGATGGCCAGCCAGCCCGGCGTAGGACTGAGCAGCGATGACGACCAGAGATGTACCCACCGCGGTAGGCATCGACAGTCCCGCCAACAAGGCGAGTGCTGGGACGAGTAAAAAGCCTCCCCCGGCGCCAATCAGGCCGCTGACGAGGCCGACGGCGGCGCCCAGAAAGACGGCCTTCAGCGGTGGCAGTCGGCGCTCGGTTGCCGTGGTTTCCTTGTGGGCGTGCAGCATCGCGGTTCCGGCCATGATCATGATGGCGGCGAACGTGATCAGCAGCACTGTGCCAGGAACAAAGTGCGCAAGCCGGCCACCGACGTACGCTGCGGTCATCGCCGCTGGTCCGAAGATGGCGGCAACGCGCCAGCGGACTCTCCCCGCACGGGCATGGGGAATAGCGCCGACGGTACTTGTCACGCCGACCACCAACAAGGACATTGCGATTGCCTGCGTGGCGTCCACGTCGGCGGCATAGCTCAGTAGTGGGACGGTCAGGATGGATCCCCCACCGCCGAGCAACCCCAAGGAAATGCCTACGGCAACCGCGAGAACAACGGTCAACACGGCGGTCGCTGTCGTCATTTCGGTCCTCTCAGGCGATAGGGTCGCCATAGATACCCAGGGGGGTATAATGCTGTTAAGATCATATATACCCGAGGCGGTATTACGAAGGAGGAAAAAATACCCGACTGGGTATGCCTCAGGTCTCAGATGGAGGCTCGCTCCTGTCGCGCGATGGAGATGAAACAGGAAGGACAAGATCGTGAAACTCATCCAGTACTACTTGGATTGCCTATCCCATGCCTCGTATCTGGTCGGTGATGAGACCACAGGACGCGCCGTCGTAGTCGATCCGCAGCGCGACGTGTCCGAGTACATGCGCGACGCCCGTGAACTCAAGTTGAGCATCGAGCTGGTGATCGAGACGCATTTCCATGCTGACTTTCTCTCGGGGCATCTCGAGCTGGCGAAAGTGACGGGCGCCAAGATCGTCTATTCGTCGGTGGCCCAGCCCGAGTTCGCGTTCAGGCCCGTCGCCGACGGTGAACGGTATGCGCTCGGAGACGTCGCACTCGAATTTCGCCACACCCCTGGCCATACCCCCGAGTCGATGAGCATCGTGATCTACGAACACGCCGCCGACACCGTTCCCTATGGTGTCCTGACAGGCGACACGCTGTTCATCGGTGACGTTGGGCGGCCAGACCTTCTGGCCTCGGTCGGCTTCAGCCGCGACGAATTGGCCGAGAAACTTTACGACTCACTGCACGACAAGCTGATGACGCTGCCCGATACAACGCGGGTCTACCCCGCGCACGGTGCGGGGTCCGCGTGCGGCAAAAACCTCTCGACGGAGCTGTGGTCGACGATAGCTGACCAGAAGGAGTCGAATTATGCGTTGCGCGCCTTGGACAAGGCGACGTTCATCGACATGGTCACCGAAGGACAGCCTCCCGCCCCCGGATATTTCGTCTACGACGCGATTCTCAATCGTAAAGAGCGAGAATTACTGGACGAGAACGCCTTGCCGCCGAAGATGAATTACGAGCAGGTCCGCGTCGCCGCAGACGCCGGGGCCTTGTTGGTCGACGGTCGCACTCCCGAAGAGTTCGCGCAAGGGCATCTGCGTGGTGCGATCAACGTCGGATTAGCCGGTCGCTACGCCGAATTCGCGGGTTCGGTGATCAAGCCTGATGCCGACGTCGTGCTGGTCACGGAGCCAGGACATGAACGTGAGGGCAAGATTCGTCTGGCACGCATCGGCTTCGACCGGGTCCTCGGATACCTGGACTCGCCGGAGACGGCAATGTATCAACACCAGGATCAGGTGCAGGTGTCATCTCGGTTGACCGCCAAGGTGTTTCGTGAACGAGCCGCCGAGCTCCGTGATCTCCAGATCGTTGACGTGCGCAACCCGGGGGAAGCGGCCGCCGGCATGATCCCGGGTGCGGTCAACATTCCCATCAGTCAGCTGCCGGGGCGGGCAGACGAACTCGACCCCACCAAACCCACTGTCGTCTACTGCGCCGGTGGATATCGGTCGTCGGTTGGCGCAAGCCTGCTGCGCAGGCAGGGCTTCAACGACGTCAGCGACATGCTGGGCGGATACCATGCCTGGCACGAAGCCACCCAAACCGCCTGAGCACGAAAGCAACCGGCAATGGCCACATTCGCGCACCAGATCCCCGTCGTCGGCGGCGGGACGGCGGAAATTAGCGTTGCCGCTCGACTGCTACAGGCGGGCTGGCGCCATGACTCAGGTGTTGTGGTTACGCCGGCCACCGGCGAGGTCACGGAGTTCGCGGTCCCAGGTGTCATAGCGGCGCTTCTGGAGCCGTAACCGCAACAACTCCCATGCTCCGATACAGGCCCCGGCCACAGCAGCGCACAAGCCCAACGTGACGACCAGTGCCTCGGTCAGTGCATCGTCACCCGATGGCAGACTTGCAGCTGGCGCTCCCTTGCCATCGACCCAAATCATTGTGTGGTCACCAGTTTTCATGTCCTCAGCGGTGACGAGGACGTCGGCATGTGTGCGTCCTTCGTACTGCCACGTCAGCGGTGTGAGGAACGCCTGCTGGTAGGGCAGCTTGCCGATTGTCGTGTCATGAGACGCGACCCCCTCAACCTGCTGCATTTGATGCCGACGTCCAGCGATCGCGTGGGTTCTCGAATCGTAGACCGCGGTACCGACCGCGCCCACGACCGGGATGATCAACAGTGCCAGCATCAGAAGGGCCAGAAGTGCGGCGGCCTCAAGGCGGTCGCTTGCGCGTATCAAAGGGTTACGCGTCACTAGCCGCTTCACCCAACTGCTGGTGGCAAGCGTGAACGTCTGCATGATGACTCCTCAATGCGAGTTGCGCGACAGAGTCGATGTTGCCCGCGGCGATACCATGTCGCGCAGAGGCGAAAGTCACGGCAGCGGGGGTCGATGGCCACCACCCACCGTCCAGGTGACCGACCTGTGAATCCCGGGACTAGGCTACGTCGGGCGCCGATTTCGCGCCTGACTCCTGCGCGAGGCTGCAGCAGGAGGCTCGGTGAGGCAGGAATTCCAACGGCAGCAAGACCAGCACAGCCCACAGTAGGTGCCGTGCTGACACCAGAACATAGCGACGCCGGTCGATCGCATGGAATTTGCGCAGGTAGTCGTAGAGCGACTCAAGCCGGATGAGGGGGTCACCCAGGTGAATGAATGCGTAGTACATATGTTGCAGCACTGTGCGGTTGGCCACCTCGAACAGTTCCGGGAAGGGCGCGAACGCCAGCGATAGCCGTCGTGCACCCTGCGCCCGACACCACGCGATCATGTCGACGGTCAACCGCTCATCGATCCCGTTGGGGGCGTCTGGACGCCGCCACGGCAGATCGAGCGACACGTCGCTGCCCGCTCCTGAGCTGACGTAACGGTGGAAAGCTTGCACGCGCCCGTCGCGATCGCGCCCGATCGCGAGGATGACACCTGGGTAGTGGCCTTCCAGCGTGCCGTCGAGCATCATGGAGAACCCGCGTTCGCGCCGGCCATCGCGATGTGCGGCATCGACCACCTCGGCCAGCTCTGCGCGCTGTGCGCCGCTGAGGCTCTGTTCGGCGATGATCTCTGTGGTAATACCTCGGTTATGGGTGCGCGCGACGGCTTGCCTGAGGTTGCGGAATGCATGGCCAGACAGAGTGAATCGGGTTACGTCCACGACCACGTCGCGGCCAATCGGAAGAGCGAGGAATGACTGACTGACCCCCGGCGCACGCCACAAGTCCAGTCGGCGCTGACCGCAGCCGAGTACCATGATCCGCCAGCCCTGACGCTGACACATCGCCACGAAGTCTGCAACCAGCTCGCGATAAGCGCCCGGCCGGCCGACGGGGTCGCCGCTGACCACAGCAAAGCCCAAGCGCGCGCGGTAAGCCAGTGCCGCGGTGCGATCTTCGGTGAACAGCAGGCTCTTGGTGGACTGCATGGCGAAGGCCGCCAAGGGATCCCCCCTGGTCGCTTCGATCAAGGGCCACAGAGATTTAGGGTCGTCCGGACCAGGTCGCGAGGCTATTGGCCACATCAATGCTAATCCCGTGCTCGCGACAAGTGCGTCGCCGGCAAACCCAAGGCCCAATACGTGCGCCCCGAGCCCGCTCAGCAAGACCGCCGTCGCCGCCGTGGCGTGGGCATAGGACACCGGTCTGCTCAAGGAGATGCCTCGGGCCAGGAACATGACCAATGCGAGTAAGGACAGCGACCACGCCAACCGGCCGGATGGATTCCAGTCCGCCAGATCGTGGTCGCGGATTACGAGGGCAGCCAGCGTCGCAAAGCCGCCGACCAACACGAGTGCTGCGATGCGACGTAGGCGTTGCGACGGCGCCGACGTGAGCAGCAACTGGCGATCCAGCGCTCGAGCGACGGCCGCCTTGGCGCCGCCTGCGCGGCTAGCCGCTTCGGTCATGGTCAATGGTGGCCTCCGTAGTGGCGACCTGATGGGGTCGACTCGACGCTAGGCGCATGTGCGGCCGTGCCAAAGAGCCCGCAGTCCTGAGTCCTATGGACTAACGGCACAGTGGGTCGCAGCGACGGGCCGTGACTGCCGGCCCAAACGCGACGACTTTACGGCCCAGTGGGCGCCAGAGGTCCTGCGTCATCTAGGTCTAAAGACCCTGGCGAGTAGCCCCTCGGGCGCGCCATAGTTCGCAAGTGCAGGAGGAATTCTCATGACTCGAACAGTGCTGTCGCGCGATATCATCACCCAAGCTGTGCATCGTGCGTGCCGAGCCCCGTCGATTCACAACAGCCAGCCGTGGCGGTTCGTCGGTGACAACGCCGGCGCCCTCCAGCTGTTTGTGGATCGTGATCGCCTCGTCGACACGGACTCCTCGGGTCGGCAAGCACTCTTGAGTTGCGGGGCGGTACTCGACCACTTCAGGGTCGCCCTGGCGGCGGCCGGCTGGGTGGCGAATGTCGACTATTACCCCAATCCCAACGATCACACGCACCTGGCGTCGATCGGTTTCGTTCCCATGGAGTTCGTCACCGATGCCCACCGCCGCCGCGCCGACGCGATCCTCGCACGACGCACCGACCGCTTGCCCTTTGAAGCGCCTGCCGATTGGGAGGCATTCGAGCCGGTCCTGCGACAGCAGGTCGGCGATGATCTCGCCTTGTTCGATGTGCTTCCCAACTATGCGCGCCCGCGACTTGCCGAAGCATCCCAGCTGACAGAATCGTTGCGCTTGTACGATTCGTCATATCACGCTGAATTGGCTTGGTGGACAGGTCCATTCGGATCGGCGGATGGCATACCGCACAGTTCGCTAGTCACCGCAGCAGAAGGTGATCGGGTGGATATCGGCCGAATCTTCCCTGTCACTCACCATCGCGAGAGACGTTCGCAAGTGTCTGAAGACAGGTCGAAGATCGTCATGCTGTCTGCCTTGGATGACAGCCGCCTTGACATCCTCACCTGCGGAGAGGCGCTGTCGGTGACGCTTCTGGAGGCGACGATGGCAGGCTTCGCCACGTGCTCGCTGACCCATATGACCGAGGTTGCAGCCAGCCGTGACATCATCAGTCGGCTCTCCGGACGCGCACTACCCCAGGTCTTGATCCGGATCGGGTCCGTGCCGGCGGCCGACGACGTCGAACCGCCGACTCCTCGTCGTCCGCTGGAGGATGTGCTTACCTGGCGCGCTGTACCACGACCCTGATAGTCGTCTGGCCGCGAAAGTGCCCGGCCGGAGAGGCTGGTGATACCGCCGACGGCTCAATAGGATATTGACGCTGCCTACTATCCCGCAGCTGGAGGGCCAGCCGTGGAGAACGCAAACGAGGATTCGGCCTTTGCCGCGCTCGGACGGCGCTCGCTCGTCGACAACATGCGTGCGCAGCTCGATGAGTTGCTCAATGCCCGTGACCAAATGGAACATCTTCTCCGCGTCATCGTCGGCCTGGCCGCTGATCTCGATCTGGACGCCACTTTGCGGCGGATAGTGAAAGCGGCGATGGAGTTGACCGGCGCAGAGTACGGAGCCTTGGGTGTGCAGGGCGCCGACGGCCAGTTGGCATCGTTTCTGCACTCGGGTATCGATGATGCAACCGCAGCAACAATCGGCCGCCTGCCGGTCGGCAAGGGTGTGCTGGGTGTCCTGCTCGAGCATCCCGAACCGTTGAGGTTGGGGGACTTAGCGGCACACCCCGCCGCGGCCGGCTTTCCGGAGCACCACCCGCCCATGCAGGCCTTTCTCGGGGTGCCCATCACCATCCGGCAGAAGTCCTTCGGCAGCCTGTATCTGACCCAGCCCAGGGGGCGCCCCGAGTTCAACGAATCCGACGAAGTTGTCGCCCGAGCACTTGCGGCCGCTGCTGCAGTGGCCATCGACAATGCCCGGCTCTTTGAGCAGGCTCGCAGTGTGGCCAAATGGCTCGACGCCAGCCGAGAAATCATGACGGCCCTGTCATCTGACGCCAACCCCGTTCAGCAACCGCTGCGGTTGATCGCAGAGCGCGCTTGTGAGCTCACCCGCGCCGAGCAGGGCATCGTCCTGGTCCCCAGTGAGCCCGATCTGCCGGCCGCTCAGGTCCGCACCTTGTTGGTCTCAACGGCGGTGGGGTCAATGGCCGAGGATGTGGTCGGCCAGGAAGTTCCGGTGGACGGGTCGACGACCGGGGGCGTCTTCCGATCGCGCACGCCGCTGATAACCGAATCGTTTCGCCATCCGATTCAGGCATTCACCGACGTCGGTCAGCGACCGGCAATCGTCATGCCCCTCTGCGACCAACAATCGATGCTCGGCGTCCTCGCTGTGGCTCGGAATAAAGATGACAGTCCTTTTGACGCAAGCCATCTGGCGCTGATGCGGGACTTCGCCGACCATGCCGTTGTTGCGCTGCGGTTATCCGAGAGCCGCGAGCAGGCGCGCGAAATGAGTCTGATCGCCGATCGCGAACGTATTGCACATGACCTGCACGACCACGTCATTCAGCGACTCTTTGCTGCTGGCATGGATCTGCAAGGAACGATCGCTCGATCGCACTCAACAGACATCAATAACCGCCTGAACCATACCGTCGACGACCTGCAATCCACCATCAACGAAATCCGGACGACGATCTTCGCGCTGCAGTCCCCCACCGCCATCGCCGGTGGGTTTCGTCAGCGAATTCAGAACGTGGTCGCCGAACTTACCGGGAACCGCGATATCGAAACCTCAGTTCATTTGTCGGGACCACTCATTGTGGTCGGACAGGACGTCGCCGAACAAGCCATCGCCGTCATCGCTGAAGGAGTCAGTAATGCCGTACGGCACTCCGGCGCAGAGCATCTCACCGTCGGCATTACGGTCGCTGACGAGCTAACCGTCGATATTGCCGACGATGGATGCGGCATCGAACCCACCAATCAGCGTCGCAGTGGCTTGGCGAACTTCGAGCGGCGTGCAGCGTCCGTCAGCGGGACCTGTTCAATAGACAGCCACCCGGGCGGGGGTACCCGTATTCGCTGGGTCGCCCCATTGGCCACCCGCTAGCAAGCAACCGCGCCGCGCACGTGGCCTGCTGACCGAAGGCCCTAACCTCCGGCCCGATTGAACGGCGAGAACCACGAAAGTCCCCAATTCAAGATCCTAGCGGCTCTATTGGCCGCGACATCCACACAGCAGCATGAAGTAATGGCGCCGGAATCGACACCAGCACAGGGCTTTCGAGAGTCAATCGACGTGGCGTCGCATCGTCACAGTCACGGAACGGCAACGAGTTTCTCCTCCCTGGGTGACACTGACCCTGGCCGGGCAGACAAGAAGCTGATGCCGGCGGCGTACTTCGCCGGTGACGGTAGTCTCATGATCCAGCCCCGTCCGATGCCGACGCCCCGATCTGGGGAGATCCTCCTGCAGACGGTCGTATCCGCGCTGTGCGGTACGGACCTTCATCGCTTCCGCGGTGCACGGTCATACGGTTCAAACACCGATGTGTTCGGCCATGAATCTGTTGCGCTTGTGATGGAGTGCGCGTCTGGCGAATTCCGCCCCGGCGATCTTGTGCTTCATGTGCCTTACCCCAACGAAGGTCGAGTTTTTGCTCCGTACCAGCTCGCCAGGGCAACCAATGTGCTGCCACTTCCGCACACCCTCAACGCCGAAACTGCCGTCTTCGCACAACAACTCGGCACGGTCATCTACGCACTGATGCGGTTCTGGACGTCGAGCACTCCACCGGTGCGGGCATTCGTGGCCGGAGCGGGGCCTGCGGGGCTGCTGTTCATCCAGATGCTGAGGTTGATGGGTTGCGAGCAGATCTACGTATCCGAACCTAACGAGCATCGTCGCCGGCTTGCCGTCTCCTTTGGCGCCACCTGCGCCGACGAGACCACGGTGGAGGTTGACCTGAGCATCGATGCGTCCGGTGCGCCGGGCGTCCGTCACGAGTGCTGGTTACGCACCAAACCGCACGGGACGCTCGGAATCTACGGACTCCCCGATGACGAGCCCGGGGACCTGGAAGTCTCGGTGTTGGGTCTGCTGGCCAAGAACCTACACCTGGTCGGCGCCATCGGATCACAAAGCGAGCCAGGATTGCCTTCCTTCCTGCGGGCGATAGATCTGTTGGCCAGTCGCCACATCGAGGTGGGCAGTCTCATCTCCCATAGGATCGCGCTTAATGAGCTCCCCCGAACCGTCCCGCTGGCTGTGCACGTCACAGACGATGTAGTCAAGGTCTTAGTCCGATTCCCCACCGAAAGCGCGGGCTGATCCGTCGCTGCCACGGGTTCTGCCGGTCACGGATTGCCGATAATGGGGGCCCAGCCGACCCGCAGTAACATCTGCGGAAAGTACATGGCATCGAACACGTTCTCCCGTAACGCGTCCCGCGTGTCGGCGACTTCAAGTACCTCGGTCACAGCGCATGAGGCCAATCCCTGAACGGTCGCCGTCAGCAAGACCGCGCTGGTCGCCTCGCCGGCCCGAAGCTGACTGCCGAGATCGTCGATCGCCGTCCCCAGCGCCAGTACGACACCGCTGTCTAAGGCCTCCAGCACTTCGTCAGCAGGATCAGGTGACGAGATGCGATGTTGGCCAAAGCCGAGAAGCGCGTCGGTGGTCTCGATCCGCCGCATCGTCACCCCATGGCGTGCGGCATGAGCGCCCATCAGTGCAATATCACCCATCGCAACCGGCCACGGGCTGTATGTGCGCCGATCGGTCTGTCGCCGCGGAATCGCCGCCGCCATGGCAATCTCGACGTCAGCCGGTGGACCGCCGTGCAGCCGCAGTGACGCAAGGTGATCGGACTGGCCGGGATTCGGCAGCCGCCGGATACCGGTGCGCCAGCCCAACGCGCACAGTGCAATCGACGCATGGTGCAAGGCCGCTCCGCAGCTGACGATCAGCCCTCGGCCGTCCGGTTCGGTATAACTCGAACGCACCTCGTGCCTGAGGTGAAGATTCAGGGAGTGCGGCCCGATTCGCCACTGCCATGGCTGTGAGTTGTGGATCGACAGCGCACGATCGGCCAATTCGATTGCGGCGCAGAGGGTGGCGTCGTCAGGAAAATCTGTAGGCATGGCTGCACGCCGCCTCCGAGAAGATGTGGTGGGTCAGATCGAGGATGCCGACCCCCGGCGTCTTCTTCCAGAGTCGCAAGTCCCGAAAGCCGGTGACGGTCCGATATTCGGGACAAATGACCGCGTGGCGAGGACTTTCGCCCCTGCGTGATCACCACGTCTGCCAGTAGCGTTGACGACATCACGCACTCAGTGACGGGAATTGGCCATGAGCGAACACCAGAACGTCGCACCAGCCGTGGTCGTTGGCGTGGACGGCTCACGGGCCGCCATCGACGCCGCCCTTTGGGCCGTGGATGAAGCGGTCGGCCGTGATATTCCGTTGCGCTTGGTGTATGCCATCGAGCCCGACGAGGGCCGTGATACCGACTCGCACGACATTGCGCGCAAGTTCGCCGCCGCCGAGACCGCGGTGCGTTGTGCGGCCGTCGCCGTCGAGTCGACCGAGAAGCTGGTGAAAATCGAGGCGGAGATCGTACGTGGTCGACCGATTAACGCATTGCTGGCTGCATCCAGGACCGCTGCGATGCTGTGCGTCGGTTCGGTCGGCCTCAAGCATTTCCACGACGGCCGCATCGGGTCGACGGCTTCGGAGCTGGCCGCGGCGGCGCACTGCCCGGTGGCCGTTGTCCGGGACGCCGATCCGGTGTCGAGCGCACAGCGCTGGGTGGCCGTGGTGCTGGATGAAGCCGGGGGCGATGCCGCCCTGCGGCACGGGTTCGATGAAGCGCGGCTGCGTGGCACTCCACTGCGAGTGATGGCGGTCTGGCAGTCTCGGTACACCGACATTCATGACGATCACGCCGTCACCGATGGCAATCGTTGTGTCAAAGCAGCACTCGAGCGCCGCTTGGAACTGTGGCGAAAAAACTACCCCGAGATCGATGTGGCAGCGGTTGCTCTGCATGCCAGCCCGCTGCGTTATTTGGTCAAGCACAGCGATTCGATTCAACTGCTCGTGGTGGCCCACGAACGCGGACAGGGCATCAAGGAATTGTTGGGGGCGCCGGGAATTGCGGCGCTGCATCACGCGAAGTGTTCGGTGTTGGTCTCCGAGCCACAAAACATGTTGTGAGCATGGCAAATTCAGTTTTTCAACGGGCTCTTGGAGGCGGTCGGATGGTGAATATCTTTCTGGTGGATGACCACGAGGTAGTCCGCCACGGTCTCATTGAGCTGTTGAGCGTCGACCCCGAATTGAAGGTCATCGGCGAAGCGGGCTCCGTCGCGCAGGCGATGGCGCGGATTCCCGCGCTGAAGCCCGACGTTGTGGTGCTTGATGTGCGCCTACCCGACGGTAATGGCATCGAGCTTTGTCGCGATCTGCTTTCACGCCAGCCCGACCTGCGCTGTCTGATGTTGACATCATGCAGTTCGGATGAGGCGATGCTCGACGCGATCCTGGCCGGCGCCAGTGGGTATGTCGTCAAAGACATCAAAGGTATGGAGCTGGCGCGGGCCATCAAAGACGTGGGTGAGGGTCGCTCACTGCTGGACAATCGAGCCGCCGCAGCATTGATGACGAAGCTGCGTGGAGCCGCGGAACAATCCGATCCGCTCTCCGTTCTCACCGATCAGGAACGGGTGCTGTTGAAACTGATTGGCGAGGGACTGACGAACAAGCAGATCGGGGACCGAATGTTCCTGTCTGAGAAGACGGTCAAGAATTACGTCTCGCGGCTGTTGGCAAAAATGGGTATGGCGACGCGCACACAGGCCGCGGTGTTCGCCGCCAAGCTTGATCGCCCAGTCCGCAGCAACGGTGAGACCAACCTAGAATCGCTCTGCATCTACGGTTGGTAGCCATCGCCAAGCCGGACCGCCGTGCGGCGATCGACGAATGCCGTTGACGGCCATGATGAATCATCGCGCCCCATAACAGTTCTGACAACCGAGGGCGCGTATCAAGGGTGTCCTCCACCGGACTGGAAATCTTGTCGGTTGGACTGATCTGGTCAGCGTCGACAGTGATATCCAGTGCCGTGTTCATCGTCAGCGTGACGATCGCAGGGGTCATAGGCCAGTCGGGTAGGTCTCGGGTGTTTCACCGGCGACCCAGGCGCTGGTGAGCTCGAGTGGTTCCAGAGCAGTGGTGCGATCGATGTGGATCATGGCGTCGAATTGACCGCCGGGCCGGACGTGGTAGTAGTGACTCTGTCGCTCAGTGGCGGGTAGGTAGATCACCCCGATCGCGCGGCCCAGGCGAACCGTATCGAGGGGTTCCGCGGTTTCCCGGCTCAACAGGGGCGACACCAGAAATTGTGGTCTGTTGACCTGGTGAAACAGCTCCTCGACACTACCCTTGAGCGCGGGCAGAACCGCCTTGCGCTCAGCGACCGCGCCCCACTCACTTGCCGCGGTCACCGTGCCGGTATAGGTCGTGAACCCGATCAACCGGGCCGGCTCGCCATATCCCTCTCGAACCAGTTGGCCCAACGTCAACTGCCCGTCCGCGCCCACCTCGGTGGCGCGAGCGTCACCAACGTGAGAATTGTGGGCCCACACCACGATCCGCGCTGGTTGGCCGTCGCGGCTGTGTAGATGTGCGCGCAGGGACTTCAGCGTTTGAAACATATGTTGGTCCCGCATATTCCACGAGGAAACCCGACTGCCGAACATCGCTCGGTAATACTGCTCGGCGTTGCGGACGGTCTGCGCATTTTGCTGGGCGTAGAAGAGGGCGTCCTCAGCGAGGAGGCCGTCACGGCGGGCATACTGCAGTCCATGCCGCTGCAGTTCGACCAACTGCTCGACGACTTGGCGCTCGCAGGACATTCCGGCGCCGAAGGCAGCTGCATACCCGTATGCTTGGCCGTCATCTGAGCCCGTGCGATCAAAGCAGGCGTAGCGTTCCCGCGCGCGTTGCGCCGCGGTGGGGTCGACATTGTCCAGATAGTCGATCACCTCGTGCATCGACCGATGCAGGCTATAAAGATCCAGGCCATAGAACCCGGCCTCGCGCCGGCCGCCAGCACGGCACTCCGCATTGTGCGCGCGCAGCCATCGAACAAACTCCCGCACGGTGACGTTGCGCCACATCCAGGATGGGAACCGCTCAAAGCCCTCGAGCGCCTCGGCGGCCGACGCATCGTCACCATGGCCACGGACATATCGGTTGACCCGGTAGGCGTCGGGCCAGTCAGCTTCGGCCGCCACCGCGCAGAAACCTTTCTCCTGGATCAACCATTTGGTGATCTCAGCGCGCGCCTCGTAGAACTCGCGGGTGCCGTGTGAACTCTCGCCGATCAGCACGACGCACGCATCACCGACGATTTCCTCCAGGGCCTCCCGCGGCGGCACACCCGAGGGCGCATCGACCGCGCCACGCGCGATGACCCCCGCTGGTGTCTCGGCCACGCGTAGACCGGCGGTGGCGTCCCCGGTCGTCGGGGCCGCAAGCAACTCACGTACCTCGTTGTCGCTGACCTGCTCGAAATTCCAGAACGACTCCCCGACCGCCAGGAACGGAGTAGGCATCGACGCGCACACAACGTCGTCGACGAGCCCGGCGAATTCACGACAGGTCGATTCCGGAGCGGCGGGCACGGCGATCACGATCTCAGCCGGATTCGCCTCCCGCAGAGCTTGAACCGCGGCGAGCATGCTTGCTCCGGTGGCCAGGCCGTCATCGACAAGGATGACGGTCTTGCCGGCCAGTTCCAGCGGCGGACGTCCGGCGCGATAGGCCTCCTCACGCCGGACCAGTTCGCGGGCTTCCCGCTCGCAGACCTCACGCAACTCCTGCGGTGTCACGCGCAGTGCCCGAATGACGTCGTCGTTGACCACTACGCGTCCCCCGGTTGCCAGCGCCCCCATCGCAAACTCAGCGTGCCCGGGCGCGCCCAGCTTCCGGACGATGAACGCATCTAATGGAACCCCAAGTGCCGCAGCCACCTCCCAGGCGACGGGGATACCTCCACGTGCCAGCCCAAGCACCACAACACCCTCTCGACCGCGGTAGCCGTCCAACAGGCGGGCCAACACTCGGCCGGCTTCTAGGCGATCACGAAAGATTCGCCGCGGGCGCTGCTGCGCGGGTTCGCGCACAGTGGTCATGATCTCTCCATCCCCGTTGTGCGCCGACGTCCCGGCGCGCTGATCCCACCGTGATTCACAATCACCTCGGGATGGGCGCTGGCCTGACACGGGCTCACCACTTCCTGTGCGATAAACCCTAGGTCCGCTGGGGACCGATGCCACGGGCCGGAAGTCACTTCCCTGCGGGCTTCCCCCAAGGCCTTTATGCCCCCACAAAAAGGACCTTGCAGTTGAGCAATGTGACCGTTGGCTAGCTGCATAACCGCAGTTGCGGGGCGAGGATCGAGAGCATGGGATCGTCGATCACCGCCAGCCCGCGTATCGCGGAGACCCACACCGGAATCGTGTTCCTGGTCGGTGATCGGGCCTACAAGGTCAAGAAATCCGTCGTCACCGATTTTCTCGACTTCTCCACGGTAGAGCGCCGCGAAGACGCCTGCGGCCGCGAACTGGTTCTCAACCGGCGCCTCGCGCCCGACAGCTATCTCGGCATCGCTCACTTCCTCGCGCCCGGCGGCGATTCCGAGCCGGTGATCGTGATGCGCCGGCATCCCGATGAACTGCGGCTGGCGACGATGGTGCGTCGCGGTGAGGCGGTTGAGGACCAGTTGGGGACGGTGGCGCTGGTGCTCTCACGATTCCACGCCTCTGCTGCCCGCGGCCGTGCGGTGGACGCGCAGGGGCGAGTCGACGCAATCACTGCGCGCTGGCAGGAGAATTTGGCCGAGCTCCAGGGGTACACCGAAAATGCTGCCCCGGGCGTTGACCCGAAAATGGTAGCCGAAATTAGTTGTTTGGCAAGCGATTTCATCGCCGGACGTTCTGTGCTGTTCGCTCGGCGCATCGCTGAGCGCAAGATCGTCGACGGCCACGCTGACCTGTTAGCCGATGACATATTTTGTCTCGATGGCGGGCCGGCCCTGCTGGACTGCCTCGAGTTCGATGACCACCTGCGCTATGTCGACGTTGTCGACGACGCCGCATTCTTAGCGATGGATCTGGAGTTTCTGGGCCGCGCGGACTTGGCCGCAATGTTTCTGCATAGCTACGCCCGGCTGTCCACCGAGGATGCTCCGGCATCTCTGTACGACTTCTACATTGCTTATCGCGCGGTCGTGCGAGCGAAGGTCGACTGTGTGCGTCATACCCAGGGCGTTGACGGTGCCGCCGACGACGCGCGACGTCATCTTGAGATCGCCCACAACCACCTGCAGGCCGGCGCGGTCCGGCTGATCCTGGTGGGGGGCGGGCCCGGCACCGGCAAGACGACACTATCGCGGGCGCTCGCTGAAGACCTTGGCGCGCTGGTGATCTCCACTGACGAAGTGCGGGCCGAGATGGTTCGCCTCGGTGAGATCACCGGCGCTCCTGGAATGCTCAACGAAGGCCTGTACACCCGGGAGAATATCGATGCGGTTTACGACGGCGTGCTGCGCCGGGCCCATCTCAGATTGTGTGAGGGCAGGACCATTGTGCTTGACGGGACCTGGCAAGATCCGAGGCATCGTGAGCGTGCCCGGCGTCTGGCTGCTGAAGCCAATGCGGTGGAGATCGAACTCTGTTGTGTGGCGCCACTGGATGCCAGCCTCGCTCGGGTTCGGGGCCGGTCCGAGACCGCCTCGCAAGTGACTCCCGAGATCGCTGTCGCATTGGCGGATCGCGGCGAGGAGATGTGGACGGGTGCGCATCGGATCGACACCACCGCACCGCAGGCCAAATCCGTGGAGCTGGCGCGCAGACTGTGCACGCCGACGACCTGAGCGTTTCGACCCGTCATGGAGAAGACCCACGGCTAGCCATTTCGTCGAACAGATTGAAGACCTCAGGATCAGCGATGCCGAGGAGGCTGGGGCAAGGGTGCCAACCTAGGTGAAATGGTCGCCGCGTCGCTGCCCGTTCCGCCGGGGTTCGTGTTGCTCCGTGACTGCTACCTGTTCTCCATGATGAGTGCCGTTGTGGCCGAGGAGCTCAGCAGCATTCACCGAGTCGCGATGGCCCATACCGGAGAACCCGACGAGCTCGCCGACATGTGCCACCAGATGCAGAACTTGGCCGCCCGCTCGTCGGCCACCGGGGAGGATGGCCGTGATGCGTCGTTCGCGGGCATGAATGCCACCATCACCAATGTCAGCGGCGAACGACACTCCTGGACGCGGTGCAGGAATGCTGGGCATCATTCTTCAGCCCGCGGGCGGTCGCCTAACGGGCCAGCCGCAATTTCACCGGCGACCCGGCCATGGCCGTCGTCGTGCAACAGATGATTTCTTCCGGGGGCGCGGGTGTCGCGTTCACGGCCGACCCCAGCACCGGTGCCGAAGACCGTGCCGTCGTCGAGGTGGCGTTCGGCCAAGGCGAAGCGGTGGTGTCGGGATCCGTCGAACCAGACAACCTATGTCGTTATCAAGAGCACCGGCGAAATCGTCACCAGAAAAGTCGGTTGTAAGTCTTTCAAGTTCATCCGTGGGCGGACGGTGGTGACCAGCAGGTGCCCTTATCAGATGCCGAGGCGCACTCGGCGGTGCTCACTGACGATGAACTGCGCAACGTCGTCGCACTGGCGGCGGCCAGTTAACGGCACAACGGCTGCCCGCAGGACACCGAGTGGGCTATCGCCAAGGGCAGAAATGGGAACTTGAAGAGTGCCTGTCGCTGGTCGACGCCAGCCCCCTGGTCCGCCAGCGCGGCCTGCACCGCTGGGTGATGGCTGAGGTGCCGTCGGTGGTGCACTGGCTTCCCGAGTGTGTCGGCATGGGGATCGACGGGGTGTCGATCGGCGGCAACGACCTCACGCAGTTGATGCTCGGCGTAGACCGCGATTCGGATCTCTGCGCGGAGCTGTTCGACGAATCCGACCCGGCGGTGCTCGACGCCAACGCCCGCAGCGGCAACCGTTCCCGATGACGCTTCCGGGGGTCCCACTGCGGCTGATCGAGCGGCCGGTACTGCGCTCAGGCGAGCCGTTGATGGGCCTCGTATTCGAGGCGCCATAGGGCGAGTCCGCGTAAGCGCGGATCAGCCAAAGCGATTCGGAGTTCGTCGACGATGCCAGCGATGGTGTCGCGAGGTACCCCCGGATACGTGATCGTCAGTTGCGAAATCAGCGCGTCGGTCGCCGCATAGTCGATCGCTTGCGCACCGCGATCGTCGGAAGGACGTTCGGGCTGCTCGACTCCCCGCGTACTTTGCCGCTGGTCGACGGCGTGCGCATCGTAGGCGGCAATGATGTGCTCGGCGGTGGCGTCGGGATGATGCTGCGCTACCACGGTGATCGCCGCCTGGGTCGCCGGCCCGACCATCGAGCCGCCGCGCGGTGGCTGTCCACATGTCAGGGCGCGATTCAGAAGTACGCGAAAATCGCGGTCGGGATGGACGGACGAGTCGGGCACCACACCCCAAACTGTACGGGTCGGTCATTATCAGCACGTGACACACATGTGCCCGCCATGGAACAGCAAACAGTGTGTGTTGCACCAGCTGCACGTTTCGTGGAGATGACAGCTGATATGTAGGCGTTGTTTGTCAAGAGGCAGGTGAAAGCCGCCCCGGTTTTGGTGCCGGGGCGGCTTTCGTT
>NZ_NOZR01000042.1 GCF_002250655.1 Mycolicibacterium sphagni | reverse complement strand
GGGCACGGTGGGGGCGGAATGGGTTCCGCCTCATGAGGTTTGGGCTGGCGCGGGGCGTAGGTCACGTCGCGGGGGTTCGGCCCCCGACTGTCGGTTGGCGGGCCAAGGTTGTAGCCGCCAGGCGGAGGGTCCTGCAATCAGCCATTGCCGCGGTGTGTAAACGTCACTGTGACGAATTGGCAATGACGGGACTGGACGTGGAAGGGGTGGAATACTTTCGGCCTCAAGGCATTTGGGGCGCAGTGGTCTGGAGTCGGCTGACGGATCTGCCGGGTTCTGTGGGCAACGCTGACATTCTCGAAATGGCTCTATCGCCGGCGGTGGCCGGCTTCGGGGGGTCGGTCAATTGCGGAACGGGGTTCGCCATTCGAACCGAGGCGCCCGGGTGTTGCTTTGGGCCCGGTTCAACTCCGGCCCAGGTAGGCATTTTGCCGATAAGCCACATTATGTCAAGTAGAATGGATTGGCGCCCACCCCCGCTGACCAGGCTTTCACATGTCCAGCTCGATTCCCACAACGTCTTTCATGAAGGCGTCTGCCGCCTGCCGGAGTGCGCTTAGCCGACCGGACCGGTTCCGCCGATGCCGCCAATCACCATGAGTCACCTGTCAAGGTTGTTATCAGTCCAGACGCCGCAAGGAGACATCGCTGCGCTGGTCACCGCGATCACCCTGGCGGTCGCGGTGACCCCCCCGGCGTCCCGAGGACTTGCTCGCCTACCCTTCCGCGCCAACGCCCAACAACCACTACTGTTTAGCGGACGACCGGGCGTGAATGGCGGCAGTAAGAAAATCCTATTGAAATTCAATTAATGTAAGCGTTAATACCTGTTGGCGGTGGCGACATCTCCAAAGAGACCGTGGTAGAACACTTGTGACTGCAGCTAATCGGCTGTGCCAGCCTCCACCGGCGAGGAGATCATCGCATGAGCAGATCGAAGCGGTCGAAGTGATATCCGAGTCGCTGCGCACCGTACCGCAGGGTCAGGTCGACGTCACGGCGCTGGTCCCTATTGACGGTCTGAGTTTTGTCGCCCCTGATGATCCGGCGATGCCGATGTATCGCATGCTGGCCAACTTGCGACAGCCGGTGACGTTGCGGGACTTGATGATTGCGCCAGTACGGACCGGCTATATCGGTGACGGTCGTCCACAGGATCCTGCCCTGGTCCCAATGGCCGGGGCTGAGGCGGTACCGGACGTCGATGTCGACGAGGTCTACCTACCGGTTGCGGACGGGGTGGCGCGATGCCAGCTGTACCGACCCTCGGCAGCACCGTCCGATCACCATCTTCCGGTGATCGTCTATTACCACGGCGGTGGATTCACGATCGGTTCCTCTGATGACTGCGACTTCCTGGCCCGCAAGCTGGCGTTCACCAACAACGCCGTCGTGGTGTCGGCCAATTACCGGATGGCGCCGGAGTTCCCGTTCCCGACACCCTTCGACGATGCCTTTGACATCTACAGCTGGGTGCTCGACAACACCCACGACATCGAGGGGGATCCCTCTCGTATCGCGGTCGCCGGCGATTCGGCGGGATCGACCCTCGCGGCGGCCGTCCCGCTGCGTGCCCGCGATGAGGGAAGGCGAGTGCCTGACGCAGTCGTGCTGCTGGGTGCGTTCACGGACTTCCACTACGAGCGATGGGATTCGTATCGAGAGCTCGCCCCGCGTGGTGTCGTTTATGACACCGCGTTTATGGGTTACATCCGCGGGGCGTACCTGAGCAGCACGCCGTGGAACCACCCGTGGGCGAGCCCCATCGCGGGCGACCTGACCGACTACCCGGTCGCTGTCGTCGCGGCGGGCACCCATGATCCGCTGATCGACTCTGCCCGGGCGTTCGCACAGAAGGTGCGCGACGCGGGAGGCAGGGCAGTCGGGCATTTTCCGGCCGGTATGCCGCACGGGTATTACTTCTTTCCGAACGTGTTTTCCGAGGAGGACGCCGTTTATCGGCTAATCGCCACGACGCTGGCCGAGGCGTTCGCGTGCCCGCCGACTCGATAGTCTATTGCCGAATTTGGGGGTCGGTCCGGAGCCAGAGCGAACCGTCCGGGCTGGATCGCTGATCTGTGTTGAGCACATAGCGCAACAAGGACGGAGACGATTAATGATGTGGTCAGCATGGGACAGTGTCTCGGATTACGGCCCGCTGTTCATCCCCATCATCGTGGGGATCGGTGCGGCCGTCCATGTTTGGCGTGTTCGCCCGCGTCCGCCCGGGCGGGCCAGCGAGATCGTGCTGCTATGGCTATTCGGCGGGGTGGTGGGTATAGGAGGAATTTTCGTCACGACCTCGCATGTCTTGTTCTCGCAGTCCACGGCCCAGCAGATCGGCTTTCCCCCTGGCAATCCTTTCCAGTTCGAGGTAGGCATGGCCAACCTCGCCTTCGCGGTCCTGGGCCTCGCGTGCATCTGGGTGCGCGAACGGTTCTGGGAGGCCACAGCCCTCGGGTTCGCGGTGTTCTACTGGGGTGCTGCGATCGGCCACTTCATCGAACTGTTCGGCCACGGCGACGATGCGCCCTACAACGCCGGACCCATCCTCATCACCGACATCGCCCTACCTGCAATCATCCTCGTTGCACTGGCGCATGTCCGCATCACCCAGACAAAGGATCGCCCACCACGCTGAGTTGATCGGGCCTGGCATGGGCGGCGCTTCCGGGAAATCGCAGGATGGATGAGTGTCGACGAACAGCAGCGCCCAGGTCTGAAGTCGGACTGAAAGAAAGTATCCAGGCGCTATCGCGGGCGTGGCAGCTCGACAATCATTCTGGTATCGAGCTTCCAAAGCCTGCTCGCCACAAGGCGAAGGAGCATTCGGCCAACTCCTTGCGCCGTCTGTCGCGAGTGGCTGCATGAGCCTTCAAACCGCGCTGCAACTGTCTCGGTGGAGTTGACGATTTCCCAGATGGCGAATGACAACTTGACGGAGAGCGGACACCCTCCTCCTCTTCTAACCAGATGCAATCAATCACCGATCGATGCGGCCGCAGCTTTTCGTCATCCGCCTTTTAACCGCCGGGATCTGCTGCGCCCCTGAGTATTTAGCCCAGGCAGATCCCTCAGACGCAATAGGACTGCCCCGTGAGGACGCAGTTCACCGGTGGCGAGTAAGTGCCACTCAGCGCACCGCGGAAGCCCCCGGTTGCTGTGCCCCCCGGAGGGATGATGCGATTCCAGTTCGCCGGGGTCAGCACGTAGTGCATGCCGTATTGGGTGAAGGCGCTGTTCCAGCTGTGCAAGATGGATTCGCCTACCGGCAAGTCGAATTCAAGCTTCCAGTCCGTGAGCGGCACGGCGGTCGGGTTGGTGATGATGAAGCGTGCGATGAATCCCGTCTGCCATGTCGATGTCACCGATAGCTGGGCCGTCGCCACGGCTGCACGAGCCGCCGGCGCGGCGGGTAGACCCAGCGCCACCAGCGTCACTACGGCCGCGGCCAGGTGAAGAGCCGCGCGCCAGCGACCCAGGTAGCTGTTCAGTCGGGGCATGGTCGCCAACATTAGAGCGGACGTACGCATTTCGCCCCTAGCCGCGCGGTCATCACGGTAATGCGGCTGCTTTTCATTTCACCACCTCCATCCCCCGTACTGCTGCTGCTAGCGCCCCTCTCTTCGCCCCCGCTGTCTCTCCCCTACTACGTATGCGCTATCCCACGGTCGAAGTCGTTCGCGGATTCTTACAGGTTGTCGCGTCTCGTGGTCGGGTTCCCAAGGCGAGGCCCATCCCTGGCTGCCAGAAGACGTTCTTCGGGTGGTCCGCCACGACATCCGCCGTCCTCAGCGCAAGGTACCTGGCGATGTAGAAGAGACTCTCGCTCGTCGCCCTCTCATCACCCAATTCAACACATTCGCGATGACATCGAGCAACTGTGGGAACGCTTAGGTACAAGTTCATGAGCTACGTCAATTGCTAGAGGGGCACGGTGGGGCGTTGGGTGGGTGCATTATCGCGGGAGTCAATTGTTGCGGTTGACCTAGGGGCAGTCATGGCCGGTCAGGGCTTCAGGGTTGCGTGCTGACGGCGGTCATCACATTCTCATTTCAAGTCACGCTTTCCCGACGTCGCGCCACAGCGGAGCAACCGGGTATGCGCCGAACCTTTGGCAGCTTCCGTTGGCTACCGCGACAGGCCTACGGCTTGCGACGGTGCCTCCACGGAAGAGGGAGTTCTTCAGATCCAACTGTCCCAGCCACGCAGGTGCAGGTGGTCGGGATTCGCCGGAGCGCCTGCAATCAACGGAGCGCAGTTACAGCGACATATCCACCGCGTACACCCGTCGCCGGTTGGCCATGTGGCCCAACGGCGAGACCGCAGGGACCAATGACTCTGGTATGGGCCGTGGCAATCCCTAGGGTCGAAGTTGACAGGAGGCCAATGTCCATGACTCGAACGACTGTGGAAACCGAGATCATTGCCAAGGCCATCCACTTAGCGTGCCGAGCACCCTCGCTGCATAACAGCCAGCCATGGCGGTGGGTCCTAGGGCATGCGGCGGTAGATCTGTTTGCCGACCACGAACGAGTCGTGCGCTCGGCCGACAGGTCGGGTCGCGAGGCGATCATCAGCTGCGGCGCGGCTCTCGATCACTTGCGGATGGCGATGGCCGCCGCGGGATGGAGAACCAACGTCGACCCCTTTCCCAACCCGAGTGAGCGCGACCATCTCGCTTCGGTCGACTTCACTCCCGCTCATTACGTCACCAGCGCCGAGCGTGACCGCGCCGACGCGATCCTTAGCCGGCGCACCGATCGGCTTCCCTTGCAGGCCCCCAGCCAATGGGAGTCCTTCGAACCCGTGCTGCGCAGAACCCTTGACCACAGCAAGGCCACACTCGACGTGGTGGCTGACGACGCGCGGCCGTCATTGGCCGAGGCGTCCCGGCTTACGGAGTCGATTCGACGGTACGACGAGAATTACCGCGATGAATTACATTGGTGGACAAGACGGTTCAGTCTCTATCAGGGCGTGCCACCCAGTGCGCTGGTGTCCGAGCGGGAGCGCGCGCGAGTCGGCATCGGCCGCGAATTCCCTACGACCCAACATGGGCGTCGGCGCTCTGATATAGCGGCGGACCACGCGAAGGTACTCGTCTTGTCGACCCACGAAGACACCAGAGCTGATGCGCTCAACTGCGGCGAGGCGCTGTCCACCGTCCTGGTGGAATGCACTACGGCCGGACTGGCCACATGCACGCTGACGCACATCACCGAGATAGCCGAGGGTCGCGCCGTGATCCAGAACCTGACCGGTAGCTCAGCGTTCCCGCAGGTGTTGATTCGGGTCGGCACGGCGCCGGCGCTCGACGAGGCCCCGTCACTGACGCCGCGCCGCCCCATGAGCGAAGTGCTTCAGATCCGTCGTTGAATGCCCAGCGCAAAAAGGAATCCAATGCAGGAACACCAGATGTCCCAATCCGCAACCAGAACCGGCATACTGGTTGGTGTTGACGGCTCAGCGGAGTCTGACGCCGCGATCCGCTGGGCGACTAACGAGGCGGTGATGCGTGGTGTGCCAATGACTTTGGCGCATGTGGTCGCGCCTCTGATCCGGAGCTGGCCGATGGAGGCGATGTACGCCAACGTCACCGAGTGGCAGCAAGGCAACGCGCGCCATGTTCTGGAGCAAGCGCTCAAGACGGCGCACGCTGGTGTCCCTGAGTCACAGCTGCCCGATGTGTACGCCGAGACCCTGAACTCAAGCGTGGTGTCGACGTTGGTCCACGCATCCGAGAACAAGCAAATGGTCGTCATCGGCAGCCGCGGAACCGGTGCGCTCGGCCGGCTGCTGCTGGGCTCAGTGAGTACCGGCCTGGTGCACCATGCGCGCTGCCCAGTCGCGGTCATTCGCCCTGAACCTCCCCCCTCCGGCAGCGATGCACCGGTCCTGCTGGGCATCGACGGGTCGCCGGCTTCCGAAGCCGCAACGGCGCTGGCCTTCGACGAGGCATCACGCCGCGGGGTGGGGCTGGTGGCGTTGCACGCGTGGAGCGACGTGGCAGTCTTTCCGATGCTGGGCATGGACTGGCACGAGTACGAGAGCGAGGGGCATGAAATCCTGGGCGAACGGCTTGCCGGCTGGCAGGAACAGTATCCCGACGTGCAGGTGCAGCGACGACTCGTCTGCGATCAGCCGGCCCGCTGGCTCATTCGTGAGTCTCAGCACGCCCAACTAGTGATAATCGGCAGTCGGGGGCGAGCCGGATTCGCAAGCACATGGTTGGGTTCTGTCAGCTCGGCCGTTGCGCAGTCCGCGGACATACCCGTGCTCGTGGTGCGCGAAACCGCGCTGGAATCAGGCTGGGCCAGCACCGAATGAACACATCAAGCGGTCGCGCTGACTACGGACCAACGATCGTCACTCTCACGATGAACCCGGCGCTCGACGTCTCGACAAGTGCAGATTTCGTTTGCCAGACGGACAAGATCCGTTGCAGCGCAGCTCGTTACGACGCGGGCGGCGGTGGCATCAACGTAGCGCGGATCGTGTCTGTACTCGGCGGGGCCGTGTCGGCAGTGTTCCCGGTGGGCGGACCGACCGGCGATCTGGTTACAGAGTTGGTCGGCAATGCCGACATTCCGTATCGCCGCGTCGCGATCGCCGAGCCGACTCGGGAGAGCTTCACCGTGAACGAGAGGAGCAGCGGCGAGCAGTACCGATTCGTTCTGCCCGGTCCGCGCCTCACGTCCGTCGAACAGGCGAAATGCCTCGACGAACTGCGTTACGCGGCGCGGTCAGCCGAGATCGTGGTGGCCAGTGGCAGCCTGCCCCCCGGCGTTCCCTCGGACTTCTACCAGCAGGTTGTCGACATCTGTCGCGAGCTTGGCGTGCTGCTGGTCTTGGACACCTCAGGCGGGGGGCTGCAGCACATCAGCTCCGGCGTGTTCCTGCTGAAGCCCAGCGTGCGGGAGCTACGCGAGTGCTTCGGTCGCGAGCTTGCCACCGAATCAGAGCAGTTGAGCGCCGCGAACGAGCTCGTCGACTCCGGCATCAGTCAAGCCGTTGTGGTCTCGCTCGGCTCCAAGGGGGCACTGCTGGCTACACCGCAAGGCAGCCAACGTTTCTCGGCAGTTCCGGTGCGGGTGGTCAGCGGTGTCGGCGCGGGTGACGCGATGGTGGCGGCGATCACGGTGGGCGTGACACGGGGATGGTCACTGAGAAAGTCGGTACGGTTCGGAATCGCGACCGGCGCAGCCATGCTCCTGACCCCCGGCACCGCGCCTTGCCTGCGCGAGGATGCCGAACGAATCTTCGAGTTGGCGCCAGAGCCGGTAGATATCGCTCGCTGACGGAAACCCTTTGTCAGGGCTGAGTACCGCGGCCACCACCGCGGGACAGCCCGACTCCATGCGTAAGCCGTCACCTGTTCCGGTGACCTTCGGCCCTGCCTCCATGGGTGCCGCGGTGAGAGGTTGGCACCAGCAGCGCTTGAAAGGACAGGTCATGAGTACGTCCAAGCACGTCCGCTTTTTTGAAGAGTTCGGCATCGACGACGTGCCTCTCGTCGGCGGCAAGAACGCCTCGCTGGGCGAGATGCTCCAGAAACTGTCTGGGCAGGGCGTCCGCGTCCCACATGGGTTTGCTATCACCGCCGAGGCCTATCGCTACATGTTGGACGCGGCCGGGGCCTGGGACCGTCTGCATGCCGAACTCGACGATCTCGACCCCGCCGATGTCACCGCGCTGGCGCGAAAAGCCAAGCGCGCCCGAGAGATCGTCTACGGTGCAGGACTCCCCGACGATCTGGCCGGCGAGATTCTGGGTGCGTACCGCACCCTTCAGCAGGAGTACGGCGAGGAGGTAAGTCTCGCGGTGCGCAGCTCGGCAACCGCGGAGGACCTACCCACCGCGAGCTTCGCCGGCCAACAGGATTCCTATCTCAATATCAAGGGCGACGAGAGCCTGCTCGATACGTGCCGTCGTTGCTTCGCCAGCCTCTTCACCGACCGCGCCATTCACTACCGAATCGACCAGGGCTTCGACCACTTCAAGGTCTCGCTGTCCATCGGCGTGATGAAGATGGTCCGCTCCGACATCGCTTCGTCGGGTGTGATGTTCTCCATCGACACCGAGTCGGGCTTTCGCGACGCCGTGTTCGTGACGGGCGCCTACGGCCTTGGCGAGAATGTGGTTCAGGGCGCCGTCGACCCCGACGAATTTTACGTTCACAAGCCGACCTATCTCGCCGGCCACCGCGCTGTGTTGCGCCGCCTCGTGGGAGACAAGGCCGTCAAGATGATCCTCGTCGAAGGCGAGACGAAGAACACGACCCGAAACATCCCCACGCCGAAGGCCGACCGCGCCCGTTTCTGCCTCACCGACTCCGACGTTCTGGAACTGGCTGGCTACGCGTGCACCATCGAGCAGCACTACGGGCGGCCGATGGACATGGAGTGGGCCAAGGACGGAATAGACGGGAAGCTCTACATCGTCCAGGCCCGCCCGGAGACGGTGGCCTCCCAGCACAGTGCGACCGCGTTGGAGTCCTATGTGCTCGAGCGCAGAGGCGAGATCCTCGCCGAGGGCCGGTCCGTCGGCGAAAGGATCGCCTCGGGTGCTGTGAGACGGATCGAGAACCTCACCCATCTGGCGGACTTCAAGCCCGGCGAGGTACTCGTCGCCGATACCACCACACCCGATTGGGAGCCGGTCATGAAGACCGCTGCCGCGATCGTCACCAACCGTGGTGGTCGCACCTGCCACGCGTCGATCATCGCCCGTGAGCTCGGCATCCCCGCTGTGGTTGGCACCGGCGATGCGACCACCAGCGTGCCCGACGGCGCGGTCGTTACGGTGTCGTGCGCCGAGGGTGACTCGGGCCGCGTCTACCGGGGTGAGATGGGTTTCCATGTGGACCGCACCGAGGTGGCCGACTTGGCCCGGCCGCAGACCCAGATCATGATCAACCTCGGCAACCCCGACCTCGCCTTCAAGACGTCGTTCCTGCCCAACGACGGCGTAGGACTCGCGCGGATGGAGTTCATCATCAGCGAGTACATCCGGGTCCACCCGCTGGCCCTCCTGCACCCAGAGAAGGTCGACGACCCCGGTGCTCGCCGAATGATCGACCGATTGGTGCATGGCTACGCCGACGGAAGTGCCTTCTTCGTGGAGCGCCTCTCCGAAGGAATCGGCACGATTGCCGCCGCCTTCTGGCCGAAACCTGTGGTGGTCCGGATGTCGGACTTCAAGACGAACGAGTACGCCAGCCTGCTCGGCGGACGGGGCTTCGAGCCGTCCGAGAGCAACCCGATGATCGGCTTCCGCGGCGCCTCGCGCTACGCGCATCCCGCTTACGCCGAGGGCTTCGCATTGGAGTGCCGCGCGATGCGACGCGTGCGCGAAGAGATGGGCCTGACGAACGTCATTCTCATGCTCCCGTTCGTTCGCCGAGTCATCGAGGCAGACCTTGTTCTCAAGACGATGGCTGACCTCGGCCTGCGGCGGGGGGAGAACGGGCTCAAGGTGTACGCGATGTGCGAGATCCCGAACAACGTGATCCTGATCGATGAATTCGCCAAGCGCTTCGACGGCTTCTCCATCGGCTCCAACGACCTGACGCAGCTGACTCTGGGCGTGGACCGGGACAGCGAGATCGTCGCGTTCGACTACGACGAACGCGACGAAGGTGTCAAGGAAATGATTCGCCTTGCAGTTCAGGGATGCCGGCGCAACGGGATCCACTCAGGGCTGTGCGGACAAGCGCCGTCGGACTACCCGGACATGGCCGAGTTTTTGGTCCGGATCGGTATCGAATCGATGAGCCTGAACCCCGACACGGTCGTCAGGACCACCCGCCAGGTCTTGGCGTTGGAACAAGCGCTCATGCCAACCTTATGAGCGCCAACGGGTTCCAGTGCCCGGCCGGGCCGATCACGATCGACCAAGGATTGTGATGAAGCTGCCGATCACCATCGATCCGCGTTACCACGACGCGGTGCTCTTCGACCTTGACGGTGCGCTGAGCTGCGACGTGCCCATATTCGGTGCCACCGTGGACCTCGCCCGCAAACTGCGGGACATCGGGGTCGCCGCCGCAGCGTATTCCGCGGACCCGCGATGTCAGCAGGCCCTGAAGGCTGCCGGCATCGACGACCTGTTCGGTGTCTGCATCGACGGCACCGCCGGCGAACGTGGGACAGCCCAAAAGCCGAACCCTGCAGTGCTTCTCGATGCCATCTGTCGACTCGGGGTGCGGGCCCAGCGATGCGTCGTTATCGAGAACTCCGCCGCGGGAGTGGCGGCGGCCCGCAACGGCGGGTTCGCACTCGTCATCGGTGTCGGCGGCACCGGGCCCAGCGGCGAACTGACCCACTACGGTGCCGATGTCGTGCTCGAAGACATGGCCGAAGTTGCCGTTCGGGCGGGCGACAGGCGCGTCTCGGAACTCCCGAATGCGCTGACCTCCTACGGTCAGCTGATCGGCATCACCAGCGCCAGGGAGTCGATGCTGTTCCTGGACTACGACGGAACGCTGTCCCCGATCGTCTCGGATCCCGATGCGGCCAGGCTCGTCGACGGGGCCGCCGAGGCGCTCAAGTTGGTCGCGGGGGTATGCCCCGTCGCCATTCTGAGCGGACGCGACCTCGCCGACATCCGCGACCGGGTCGGCATCCCCGGGCTCTGGTACGCAGGCAGCCACGGGTTCGAACTGACGGGACCGGATGGCGCATATCACTGTAACGACGCGGCGGCCCCGTACGTCGAAATCCTCGAGGGTGCCGCGGCGGAGTTGCGCGACGGTCTGGCCGCTTTTCCGGGCGTGCGAGTCGAGCACAAGCGCTTCGCCGTCGCGGTGCACTACCGCGGGGTCGCACCTGAGCTCGTCGGCGAGATCGTCGCCACCACACACAAACTCGGCGCCCGGACCGGCCTTCGAGTGACCAGCGGGCGGATGCTCGTCGAATTGCGGCCCGACCTCGACTGGGACAAGGGCACCACCCTGGCGTGGATACGCGAACGCATCGACGACTCGACCGCACGGCTGCCGATCTACATTGGCGACGACCTCACCGATGAAGACGCGTTCGACGCGGTCAAGTTCGACGGTATCGGGGTCGTCGTCAGCCACGATGAGGACGGCGATCGAAGGACGGCCGCGCACTTCGCCCTTGCGAGTCCGGATCAGGTTTGCGAGTTCATCGCGCGTGGGTCCAAATGGCTGGCCTACAAGCAGCGGGTGTCGGGCGAGGCGTGGGACTACGACTTCGACGGATACGACCCGCAGGGCGAGAAGCTCCGAGAAGCATTGTGCACGTTGGGGAATGGTTACTTCGCCAGCCGCGGTGCCGCCCCCGAGTCGAAGGCCGGACAGGTGCACTACCCCGGCACCTACGCCGCGGGGGTGTACAACCGCCTCGTCGACGACGTGGCAGGAACCCAGATCGACAACGAGAGTCTGGTGAACCTGCCCAACTGGCTTTCGCTGACGTTCCGAATCGACGGCGGCGACTGGTTCGACGTCGACGCGGTCACCGTGCTCTCACACCATCAGGCACTCGACCTGCGCCGTGCGGTACTCACCCGCGAAGTGCGGTTCCGCGACGACTCGGGCCGCACGACGTCATTGACACAGCGACGGTTCGTCGCAATGCACCTGCCCCACGTTGGCGCCCTCGAGACGACGGTCGTCGCCGAGGATTGGGCGGGCACCATCACGTTCCGCTCGACCCTGGACGGAAACGTGACGAACTCACTGGTCGAGCGTTACCGAGACTTGTCCGATCAGCACCTCGAACTGGTCGAGACACGCGAAATCTCAGGCGATTCGGTCCTGTTGACGATGCAGACGACCCAGTCCCGCATTCCCATCGCGATGGCGGCGCGTAGCACCGTGTGGCGGGACGGCGCACCGGTCCCGGCCGGGTTTCATCTGTTCGACGGCGGTGCCGAGATCGGCCATGACATCACCGTGCAGCTGTCCTCGGGCGAGGCGGTCACGGTCGAGAAGGTCGTGACGGTGTACACGGGGCGCGATGTGGCGACGTCCGAACCAGGCGTCGACGCCCAGCGTGCGCTCGCGCGACTGGTTCGGTTCGCGGAGTTGCTGGACGGACACGCGACCGCATGGGTACATCTCTGGGAGCGCATGTCGATCGACTTCGACGACTTCACCGACGAAGTCCGGATCCTACGGCTGCACCTGCTCCATCTGCTTCAGACGGTGTCGTCGAACACCGCCGACCTCGATGCAGGAGTACCGGCTCGCGGACTACACGGCGAGGCTTACCGCGGCCACATCTTCTGGGACGAGTTGTTCATCTTCCCCGTGCTCAACCTGCGCTTTCCAATGATCACCAGGTCCCTGCTCGGCTACCGCTACCGGCGGTTGCCGGAGGCCCGTCAGGCCGCCCGCGCGGCGGGTTACTCGGGGGCCATGTTCCCGTGGCAGTCGGGCAGCGACGGGCGCGAGGAAAGTCAACGGCTGCATCTCAATCCGCGCAGTGGCCACTGGAACCCCGACGCCAGCGCCCGGGCGCACCACATCGGCATCGCCGTCGCCTACAGCGCGTGGAACTTCTATCAGGTCACCGGTGATCTGGCGTACTTGATCGACTACGGGGCCGAGTTGCTGGCCGAGGTCGCCCGCTTCTTCGTCAGCCTGGCCACCTACAACGAGGACCGGGAACGGTTCGACATCAAAGGTGTCATCGGGCCCGACGAATTCCACTCCGGCTATCCCGGCGCCCCCTACGACGGCATCAACAACAACGCCTATACCAACGTGATGGCGGTCTGGGTGATCATGCGCGCGCTCGACGCGCTGAACATGCTGCCACTGCCCACCCGGCTCGACCTGATGGAGACGCTCGGCCTGACCAGTGCCGAGCTTGCCCGCTGGGAGCAGGTGAGCAGGCGGATGTACGTCCCCTTCCACGACAGGGTCATCAGCCAGTTCGAGGGATACGGCGACTTGGAGGAACTGGACTGGGATCGCCTTCGCGCGCAGTACGGCAACATCCAACGGCTAGACCGAATCCTCGAGGCGGAGCACGACGACGTCAACCGTTACAAGGCGTCAAAGCAGGCCGACGCCCTCATGCTGCTCTACCTGATGTCCGCGACCGAGCTACGGGAGCTCCTCGACCGCCTCGGTTATCGCTTCCAGCCCGAACAGGTGCCGGAGATGGTGGACTACTACCTGGCTCGCACGTCGCACGGGTCGACGCTCAGTGGTGTCGTGCACACCTGGGTGCTCGCTAGGGCCAACCGCGATCGTGCCATGGAGTTCTTCCAAGAGGCGCTGAAGTCAGATGTCTCCGATATCCAGGGCGGCACCACGTCGGAGGGCATTCACCTGGCAGCCATGGCCGGCACCGTCGACCTCATGCAGCGGTGCTTCACCGGACTGGAAACCCGATCCAACCGCATCATCCTGTCCCCGTACTGGCCGGAAACACTTGGCGTACTGGCGATACCAATCCACTACCGGGGCCTACACCTGCACCTGCGGGTCAGCGGAAAGGGCGTGATCATCAGCATGGATCCACGCGGGGCCGCCGGCGGGATCGAAGTGGAATGCCGGGGTCGAGTCGTTCAGCTGATGCCCGGCACTACCGTCAGATTCCCCGGCTGATGGATGAATCCAGAGACGTCACTCCGCTCGCCGACCTGGGCCAGGGGCATTCCAGGGCCGGCCCGGTGCGTGCGCATCGACCCGTCTACGTCGACCTGTTGCCGCCGTGCAATTCCGGTTGCCCTGCCGGGTAGAACATCCAGGCGTGGCTCGCCCACGTGACCTCGGGCCGCCACGAGCAAGCCTGGCGTGAGCTCTTCGCGGACAACCCATTCGCTGCGATCCACGGACGGTTCTGTTATCACCCCTGTGAAACCTTGTGCAACCGAGCGCAACTCGACAGTTCCGTGTCGATCCATTCGGTCGAGCGATTCCTCGGCGACCTGGCCAGGGAGCGCGGGTGGATGTTCGAAACACCGCCCGCCCGAACGGGCAAGCGGCTAAGGGCGGCCTTCGGGCCTGGCGCTGATGGGACGCTACATCGCCAAGCTCAACGCGACCTCAACCGATGGAAACCATCAAGGAGTGGGAGCTCCTAGACCACGATCTCTCCATCGAGCGAAACTGTCCGCGAGCCTAGGGCAAAAGATGTGCCGTCGCGGCATCCAAGTTGCGCCGCGCCGCAGGCGTCAGCCCGATTTCGAGTTCGAATTCGAATCCCCTGATCGCCAGCACGTGCACTACCGGCAGTCGCCCGAAACATTGCTGACAGGTCGCCATTATCGCTGGGATCGAAATGGCGTGCGACGTGAAGCTGAAGTCTATTTTCGGTGCCGCGCGCTCCAGGGTAAACGACGCGACTGAATCCTCTTTGGTGGCGTCGATGAACAACACGCGTTCCTTGTTGCTGATCAGTTCGGCGTCCTCGAGCAGAAGCTGATAACCCTTCTGTATCTCCGCGTTCGAGCAGCGGCCCTCCGCCTGAAGCCAATCGACGAAGGCCCAGCCCAGCCCGTCGTCTTGGCGGCCGACGTTGCCGATGCCGTAAATCAGGCAGGCGTCGCTGTCGAAGTCGTCGAGTGTCATGAACCGGATGCCGAACGAACGCGCTCGTTTATCACGTTCCCTGCCGGATCACGGACGGTCACGATCAGCGGCATCTGCCCGAAGGCGTGCGTCGCGCAACTCAGACATGGGTCGTAGGCACGGATTCCGACTTCGATGGCGTTCATCATGGCTTCGGTGATCTCGCCGTGTCCCACCAGGTAGTTTTCGGCCACAGAGCGCACCGTGCGGTTGAGCACCTGATTGTTGTGCGTGGTGGCCACGATCAGGTTGGCGAACGTGATGTCTCCTTGTGGACTGGCGCGGTAGTGATGAAGCAGCGTGCCGCGAGGTGCTTCGACGACGCCGACCCCCTCACCGGTCCAGGCGCCAGGGGCGGGTGCGACGATCAGGTCCTGTTTCTGCAGATCGGGATCGCGCAACAGTTCTTCGATCAACTCCGCGGCGTGCACCACTTCGATGGTCCGCGCCCAGTTGGTATGCAAGGTCATGCTATTCGCGGCACCGGCGGTGTATGCGTGGAAGCGTTCCAGCGCCTCCTGAGCGAGCGGAGTCGACAGCGAGTTCGTGACATTCATCCGCGCGAGCGGGCCCACCCGCACCGAGCCCTTTTCCCTCCCGAGATCCTTGAGGAAGGGGAACTTCATGTAGCTCCACTCTTCGACGGCTTCCGAGAAATGATCGAGGTAGTTGTGATAGTCGAATTCACGTACCACACGCTTGTTCTCGTCGACGATGCGCAGCGCACCGTGGTAGTGGTCGACGTTGCCGTCAGCGTCGACCAGGGACATGTTGAGGGCCGCAACATTCGCGAAACCGTCGACCGCGCTTCGATTCTTCTCGTGGAACTCGTAGAACAGGCGAAGCCCGTCCTGTGCGTAGTCGATGATCTCGTCGATCGACGGCAGCCCCTCCTCACCGTGGAGCAGACGGTCACATTCGGCGCGGCTCAGATTCTTGTCGACGCCTCCCGGCACCGAGCTGATGCCGTGCATTCTCCTGCCGAAGACGGTCTTGATCACCTCCTGACCCCACTTGCGCAACATGATCACCCGCCGCATCAGACCGGGGTCCGCCTCGATCAGGCCGAGGAGGTTGCGCTGCTCAGGCGCGGCGTCCATCCCGAACATCATCTCGGGGACCACCAGGTAGAAATATGCCGTCGCGTGGGATTGCAGCATCTGCGCGTAATGACCGAGACGGCGGATCTTCTCGGCGGTCCGCGTCACTCCGATCCCCCCTTCCCCACTGACGCCGATCATGTCGTCGAGCACCTTGGCGCCACACAGATGGTGACTGACAAAGCAGATTCCGCAGATGCGCTGCATCAGCATCGGAGCCTCCCAGAACGGGTGGCCCTGAACGAACTTCTCGAATCCGCGGAACTCGACGACGTGCAGCCTGGCGTCGACGACGTTGCCGTCGTCGTCGAGGTTCACAGTCACCTTGCCGTGGCCCTCGATGCGGGTAACGGGGTCGATGACAATCTTTCGGCTCACGTGGGGTCTCCGGGATCAGTCGTAGTGAATTAGCGAGCGGGGCAGCGCGACCGGGCGGCCGTGTATCAGGTCGTCGAGCACGGCGACGATGGCATCCGCGCTCGGTGGGCAACCGGGGATGAAGTAGTCCATCTTCACCACTTCGTGGCACGGGTGCACCTTGGTGGTGAGTCGGGGAATGTCTGGGTGGGACGGGATGATGGGTTCAGCGCCCGGCACCGCCGTCGGCGAGTTGACGTATGCCTCCGACAGACAGTCCTTCAGCTCGAAGACATTGCGCATCGCCGGGACGCCGCCCCAGACGGCGCAGGCTCCGACGGAGATCAGGACGTCGCACTTGTCCCGGAAGTGGCGCAGCGTCTCGATGTTGTCCTCGTTCGCAACGCCGCCTTCGATGAAGCCGAGCGCGCAACGTTGCGTGATTCTCTTGATATCGGTGAGCGAGGACCGGTGGATGGTGACCTTCGTCAGCAGCGGCAGGATCCGCTCGTCCATGTCGAGAAACGACAACGTGCATCCCCAGCAGCCGCACAGACTGATCATCGCCACGTCGATCTTGCCGTCGCGGTTAGCCAAAAGCGCTGGATCCATTGGGGTGGTTGGAAGTTCGTCCGACCTGACTTCGTCCGTCATGGAGCGCCCGCCTCATCGACCTGGCCGAGGGCCCGGTCGCGCACCGATTCCACTTCATACTTGCGCCGGCCGATCGGCACGTCGTAGCCGACCCCCTTCTCGAGAATGGCTCCTACCGGGCAGATCTCGACGGCATAGCGCACTTGCTCGTCCGGCATTGCGTCGGCGCGGTCGGTATCCACCTCGATCCTGGACTCGGTGCCGCGGTGGCTGATGCTGAAGATCTTCTGGCCGGTGGCTTCGTCACGGACGAATTCCACGCAGCGCTGGCAGAAGATGCAGCGATCCCGTTCCAGCCAGATTCTTTCCGGAGCGTGGTCGCGCGCTCGATGCGGGAACCGGTACGGGAAGCGTGAGACCAGCATGTCCACTTCGTAGCCGACCGCCTGCAGCGTGCACCTGCCGCTCTTCTCGCAACTCGGGCAATTGTGGTTGCCTTCGACGAACAGCAACTCCACCAACGCCTTCCGGAGGTCAGCGGTGTGGGGCTCGTCGACCTCGACGTTCAGTCCGTCCGAAACCCGGACCGTACACGCCGCCGCCACCGCGCCGTTCACCTTGACCGAGCACACCCGGCACGTCCCGAGGCACGGCTTGCCCTTGAGGTAGCACAGCGTCGGGATGTACACACCGGCGTCGGCGGCAACATCGACCAGGATTCTGTTCTCTTCGGTCGATACCGGTACTCCATCGATCACGATGCGGATGGTCATGCCGTGTCGTCCGTTGCCAGCTCGAGAACTGCCTTGTCGTAGCCGGCGAAGGCAGTTTCGAGCTCGAACGACGCCAGCAGGGTGTGTTCGGTGGTGCGCAACCGGCTGCGATATAGCTCGGGAAACTTCTGCAGGGTCGTGAGAACGGGGTTGGCTGCGGTGGCTCCGAGCCCGCACCGACTCGTCGCATGCACGATCGCACCCCACCGGGCCACCTCGTCGAGATCCTGCTGAATCCCGTTGCCTGCGATGACGAGTTCGATCTTGTCGTGCAGATCGACGGTGCCGGCCCGGCAAGGCACACAGATGCCGCAGGACTCGTCGACAAAGAACCGCGTATGATCCTTAACGATGTTCAGCAGGTCGCGGTCGGCATTGAAGATGGTCACGGCGCCATTGCAGGGGATGTCCTCGTAAGCGATCCGACGTCGGCCGTCTGCCGCCACCGACAGACACTCCCCGGATGGGCCACTCATCTGGACCGCGCGAGCATCCTGGGCGCCGACCATGGCGAGCACCTCATCGAGGGTGATGCCCCACTCGACCTCGTAGACACCTGGACGGTCGCAGTCCCCCGCGACGCACAGTAGGCGCGCGCCCGCGGACTCGGTTGTGCCCATGCGGCGGAACCATTCCGCGCCTTCCTCGATGACGCGGGTTGCAGCAGCAAAGGTCTCCACGTTATTGACGCAGGTGGGTTTGCCGAGGTAACCCTCTTGGACCGGGTACGGCGGTTTCAGTCGGGGCGTACCCCGCTTGCCCTCGCAGGACTCGATCAGAGCCGACTCTTCACCGCACACATAGGAACCGGCGCCCATTTGGATACGGATGTCGAAATCGAATCCTGGTCGCCCGCCGATACTGCAGCCGAGTAGCCCGTAGTCCCGTAGTTGCTGAAGCTGGCCTTCCAGATAGCGCGTGAGGTAGGCGTATTCGGCACGGAGGTAGACGATCCCGTGCCTACCGCCGATCGCGTAGGCGGCAATGATCATCCCCATGAATACGTCTTGAGGCGATCGCGTCAGGAGTGCCCGGTCCTTGAATGTGCCGGGTTCACCCTCATCGGCGTTGCAGATGACGTATTTGTCGTCGCCGGGGGCTTCTCGGCACAGGTGCCACTTCTGCCCGGTTCGAAACCCTGCACCGCCGTATCCGCGCAGCCCGGATTCGGCGACTGTGCCGATCGTCTGCTCGGGGGTACCGGCGATGCAGTTCTTGAGCAGCGCTTTGTAATCTGTTTGGCCACGGAAGAACACCGGCCCCTGCGTGTGGACGTTGGACTCCACCAGAGCGTCGACGTAGGCGACGCTATCGTCGGGTAGCCCGGCCGGGTTCGCGATCTCAGCGGCCGATTTCCCAGTTTTCAACTGCGCGACGATGTCTGCGACGGATTCTGGTGTCAGTCGCGTGAACACCACGCTGTCGATCATCGCCGCAGGTTCCTGATCGCTGAGTCCGATGCACGGCGTTTCGAACAGGCCGAACATCCCCGTTTCGTCGGTTTCTCCGAAGCGAACCCCTGTCTCACGCTCGAGCGCGTTGTACACCGCTTGGTAGCCGCTCATCTTGGCAATGACCGTGTTGCTCAAGTAAATCCGGTGCCTTCCGGATGGCTTGCTGTGGAAGAAATGATAAAAGGAAGCGGTCTCCACGATGTCCAGTGGCGACCGCTTCAGCGCGGTCGCGATCTGAGGCAAATGTTCGTCGGGAATATGACCGTATAGATGCTGGATATCCCACAGGATGTCGATCAGCCGCGTTCCGTCGTTGCGGTAGCGCCGGAGTACGGTTTCGATGTCTAAGTTCACGGTCGGCAACGTCATTTCGGCCCCGACAGCGATGCCGTGGCGGGTTCAGCCGGCGCGATTCGCATATGAAACTCCTAGCCGCCATCGATCGTCTGCACCCCTGGCGCACGTCAGCGGCGCTACTACAGGATCCACATGCCCCGACCGCTGGCCGGATCGATCCTGTTGATTGCACCGCATGGAACGGCGAATCACTCCACATCGCACTCTAATCCCGCACTACCTCCGTGGCAGCGTCGGCGACCATCGATTAGGCCGGGCCCGACCGTCGGCGTAGATGGAGTCCACCGGGCACTCCCGCCGATGGCATCCACCCCGTGTGGTCCGATGCCGTAGGTCATCGTCGGAGCCTATTCATGCCGGTCGTCGAAAGCGTGGGCCGAAGGACCCTTTTTCGGGAACCCAAGGGCTTCGATCGAACGTATCGATGTTCACGATCTCCAATCCCGCTCGCCAACCCCCTCCACCCTGAGCAGACGGGCAAGCTAGAGGGCTTTCTTCTCTATGGCGTCGGCGGTCAAGGACCAATGACCCTGGTCAGGCGTCGCGATGTCCACAAGGGTGTTGTTAGACAAGGAGTTGAGGTCGACCATGCCGGACACGATGGTGAATGCCGATGTGCTCAAGGACGCGGTGGCGCACGCATCACCTCGACGTCATAGCCGACGAGCTACGCCCGGAGCTGGCCGAGGCATCACATCGTACCGAGTCTTTGCGACTGTACGATTCGTCGTACCATACCGAATTAGAATGGTGGACAGGCCATTTCGAAACAATCGACGGGATTCCGGCGGCTTCGCTGGTGTCGGCGGCCGAAAGTGATCGGGTCGACATTGGGCGGGCTTTCCCAGCCGGCCGCGACTCCGAGCGACGCGCTGGCATACCGGAAGATGACTCGACGGTACTCGTCATCTCCACTGACGGGGACACCCGCATTGATGCGTTCAGGTCCGGCGAAGTGTTGTCCGCGGTGTTGTTGGAGTGCACGTTGGCCGGACTGGCGACGTGCACACTGACACACCTGATCGAGCTGTCGTCTAGCCGCAGGATCGTCGGCATCCTGACCGGTCGGGAAGCAATGCCGCAGTTGTTGATCCGAGTGGGAGAGGCGCCTGCGATGGCCGAGATGCCGCCGATGACGCCTCGCCGCCCGCGACACGAGATACTCGATTTCCGGGACTAGACACCCGAAGTGGCCCGTCGGCAGGGATGACCGGTCCGGGCTATTCGGCAGGGACCAATGACCGGGCCGCTCAGCTCGAATCTCTAGGCTCCTACGCCCGGGCGATCGGCAAGTACACTCCCGACCCCTGACGCCCAACACCAACAACTCTGTCCAGACAGACGCTTCGCTACGTGGAGGAGGACCGCTCGTTCCAAACTGCCCGTTGCGACGAGGTCTTCGACGGCGTACGTCCGTGTCTGTTACTCAGATCACTGTGGTGCCGCCGTCGACCACCAGCTCCATGCCATTGACATAGCTCGAGTCGTCGGAGGCGAGGAACAGCGCGGCCGACGCGATCTCCTCAGGGCGGCCCATCTCTCGCCGCGGGATAACGGACTCGAACTGTGCCTTGGCCTCCTCGTCCATCACCTTCGCCAACATCGGCGAGCCGACCTGGCCGGGGGTCAGCACGTTCACCCGGATCTTCCTGTCCCCCAACTCGGACACCCACACTCGTGCGTAGGCTGGCAGTACGGCCTTACTTCCCGCGTACACACTCCAATTGGGGTAGCCCCGCAGCGAAGCGTTTGAACCGGTCATGAAGATCGAGCCGCCATCGTTGAACAGCGGCAGCGCCTTCTGGACCGTGAACAGCGTGCCACGCGCGTTCAGCCAGAAGGCGTCATGGAAGTCCTCCTCGGTGATCTCGCCGAGCCTGCTCTGCTTGCCCACCCCGGCGCTTGCCCACAACACGTCGATCGCACCCTTTTCCTGCTTGACCGTGTCGAACAACCGGTCCAGATCCTCGAGGTCGGCCGAATCGCCCTGCACGCCGGTCACGTTCTGCCCGATCAGTTCGACGGCTTCTTCCAGCGCGTCCTTCCGTCGGCCCGAGATGAAGACATGAGCTCCTTCGTCAACGAACAACTTGGCACCGGCCAGCGCCATGCCACTTGTGGCGCCGGTGATCACCGCGACCTTGCCATCGAGTTTTCCCACGATCACTCCCTTTATCGGACAGCGCCGATGTTATGTACACCGATCTGGCTACTTAACGTAGCGACCGGCCGCGGGGAACGCAAGCTATGTACACCGATTCGTACCAAACTGGGCTAACCTGGGTCCATGACGGAGTTGGAGAAGGGGCCGCGGGGCCTGCGCCGTGGCAGGGGCGCACAAGAGCGCATCCTCAGCGCTTCGCAAAAACTGTTCCGCGATCAAGGCATCAACAACACTGGCCTGGACCAGCTCTGCGCGGTGGCCCAGGTGTCCAAGCGCACCTTCTATCAGCACTTCACCGGCAAGGATCAGCTGATCGCCGAACACCTACGCCGATTCGATCCCGACGTCCTACCCGAGGTGTTCGACCGCACCGACCTCACGCCCCGCGAACGGCTCCTCGCCGCTTTCGAGATTCATGCGCCGCTGTGCCCGTTCATCGCGGCGGCTGTCGAACTCCACGACCCGGACCACCCGGCACGCCTACGCGCCCGCGACTACAAGAAGGCATTTGCCGCGCGGCTCACTGAAACCGCGCGCGAGGCCGGCGCCACCAACCCCGAACAGCTCGGCGAACAACTGGCGCTGCTTTTGGATGGCGCGTCGGCCCGCAACCGAGTCCTCAACACCGAAACTTTCGCCACCGCCACTGCCATCGCCATCGTGCTGATCGACAACGCCATCCCGACGGCAGCGGTACCGTCCGGACCCTAGCGATCACCCCGCCGCGATGATCCAGCTGGTGATCACACTGCCGATGGGTGTTATTCCGATGAAGATGTCGACACCTAGGAGCGATTCTGCACCGGCGCTGACGGTCTCGCGCGCATCTGCACGCACCGCCATGTACTGATACGTTGGCCGGGTTCTGCCGAAAGGGACTGCGACGTGTTGGAACGCATTGCTCGGCTGGCAATCGCGGCGCCCAAACGGATGCTCTTTGCAGCGGCGATGTTCGCCGTCGGGGCCGCGGTTTTCGGGGTTCCGGTTCCGAAGGTCCTTTCTGCTGGTGGCTTCGACGATCCGTCCTCGGAATCCTGTCAAGCCGACGGATTGCTCGCCGATCGATTCCACCAGGGCGACATGAAGATCCTCATCTCGGTGACCTCTGAGGACGGGGCTCAAAGCGATGCCGCCCGAACGGTCGGCTCTGACATCGCGGCAAAGCTGAAGCAGTCGCCGCACGTGGCCGATGTGACGTCACCGTGGACGGTGACCTCTGACGCGGCTGGTTCGCTGATCAGCAAGGACGGTAAAACCGGACTGATCATCGCGGGAATTACCGGCGACGATAACGCGGCGCAGCAGTATGCGCAGGCGCTCGACGAGGAGCTGGCCCACGATAGCGGTGGTGTCACTGTGAGATTCGGTGGACCCGCCGCGGTCTATGCACAGATAAGTCATCAAACCGAGCGTGACTTGGTTGGTATGGAAGCGATCGCTATCCCCCTGAGCTTTCTGGTCTTGGTCTGGGTCTTCGGCGGCCTTCTGTCGGCCGCGCTTCCGGTGATCGTCGGCGTCCTCGCAATTGTCGGGTCGATGGCCCTGTTGCGCGCCGTGACGTTCTTCACCGATGTGTCGATATTCGCTCTCAACCTGAGCGTGGCCATGGGCCTTGCTTTGGCGATCGACTACACCCTTCTACTGGTGAGCCGATACCGAGACGAACTGGCTGCGGGCGCCGAACGCGACGCTGCCCTGGTTCGCACAATGGTGACCGCGGGCCGCACTGTTGTGTTCTCTGCGGTGACGGTCGGCCTGGCAATGCTCCCGATGGCCCTGTTTCCGATGTACTTTCTGAAGTCATTCGCCTATGCCGGGGTCGCGGTGGTGTCGTTGGCGGCCATCGCGGCCATCGTGGTGACTCCCGCGATGATCGTGGTGCTCGGGCCTCGCCTGGACGCATTGGACCTCAGACGCCTTGGCAGGAAAGTCGCCCGCGAGCAATCTTCGTCCGAGTCGCCAACCCCACTGTGCGGCCGCCACCGGTTCCCTGGCGGCATCAACGCCGATCCGGCTGTCGAGGACTGCTTCTGGTATCGGTCGGCCAACGTCGTGATACGCCATGCGGTACCGATCACCACCGCCGTGATCGCACTTCTCATGCTGGCCGGGACGCCGTTTCTCGGCCTGAAGTGGGGCTCACCCGATGATCGGGTACTGCCGAGCATCGCTTCAGCGCGGCAGGTGGGTGACCGGCTTCGCGACGCCTTCGCCATAGATGTGACGACCGACGTGACCGTCGTTCTACCCGATGTCACGCGGGTCAGCGATCAGGCTCTCGCTGATTACGCGGCGCGGCTGTCTCGGGTACCTGACGTGACATCGGTCTCGGCACCGTCCGGGGCATTCGTCGACGGGACGTTGGTGGGCCCGGCCATGGCTGCCACCGGGCTGAGCGAGGGCAGCGCGTTCCTTACGGTCGCCAGCGCCGCCCCGTTGTATTCGGCCGCCTCCAACCGCCAGCTCGACGCGCTCCACCGGGTTCCGGCGCCGGCTGGAGCGCAAGTAATGCTGACCGGCGATGCCCAGACCAACCGCGACAACGCCAACGCGGTCACCTCACGGCTACCGTTAGTACTCGGCCTGGTTGTGGCAGTCACATTCGTTCTGCTGTTCCTGTTGTCCGGCAGTCTGGTGATACCGCTCAAAGCACTACTGCTCAACGTTGTGTCCCTGACGGCGACGTTCGGTGCCATCGTCTGGCTGTTCCAACAGGGTCATCTGGGTGGCTTCGGCACCACGGCCACCGGGACGATGTCGGCGGCGATGCCAGTGTTGTTGTTCTGCCTCGCATTCGGGATCTCAACGGACTACGAGGTGTTCTTGGTGTCGCGGATCCGGGAGTACTGGCTGACTTCCGACCGAACGTCCGCAGCCAGCGACGAAAGCGTGGCACTGGGTCTGACACGCACGGGGCGGGTCATCACTGCGGCCGCGATCATCATGTCCATTTCTTTCGCCGCGTTGGCGGCTGCCCATGTGTCATTTATGCGGATGTTCGGTGTCGGGCTGACGCTGGCCATCCTGGTTGACGCCACAATCATCAGAACCGTCCTCGTGCCGGCCTTGATGCACCTGATGGGCCGGCGGATTTGGTGGGCGCCCAAACCACTGGCCCGGCTGCATGCCTGGATCGGTTTGAAGGAATCGCCGACAGGACTCCCAGATGCGGCCGATGCGTTGGCGACGAGCTGAGCAGCCGGGAAAGGGGCCATCCGGTGCCGCTGTAGGACGTCGACACAGTGATGGCCCACTCACCTCGGACGGCAGCTCCAGCTGGTTTCGCTACCGAACCACAAACACCGGACATTCGGCGTGGTGGATCAGGTTCTGGCTGACCGAGCCGAGGATCGAGTCAGCGAGTTTTCCGCGGCCGTGACTGCCGACAACCACCAGCTGGGCCTCACGGGACAGATCGGTGAGCCCCTTTGCCGGACTGATGTCCTGGAAGATCTTGGTCACGTGGGCGTTGCGGTACTTGCGGGCGAACGGTGCGACCAAATCGTCCATCCGTTGGCGCTGCCGCGACTGCAACAGATCGAGTAGCTCCCAGTCCATAAACCCCTGGCCGCCGAGGTCGCCCATGCCGACCGCCGCGCCGATCTCCCACATGTGCACCACCGTCAGCGGGGCATGCAGCATGCCTGCGATGTCGAACGCTTCTGCCAGCGCGCGCGTCGACGCATCAGACTCGTCGATACCGACGATGACGGGCAGCGGCTTGCCGGTCCGCCTGGCGACCGGCTGCCGCCAGACTACGACGGAGCAGTGCGTCCGATGCGCGATCCTTATCGCGTGCCCGCCCAGCGCGCGATGGTCCGCCGCGCCCGTGCCCACCACTACAAGTCGGGCGGATTGCGAGGCGTCCGACAGGGCGGTCGCGACCGCGCCCTTGACAGCCGCCGTGCGGATCGCAAGATCTGGATGCGTCGACCGCACGGCCGTTTCCGCTGTGGCGAGCGCGCTATCGCCGTCGGCGCTTCGAGGGAATTCGGCGGGTGGGTCCGCGCTGGCAAAATGCCAGTCCAGCTTTGGGATCGCATGTAGGAGCGTCAACGGAAGCGCGTGCCTGGTAGCGAACTCCGCGGCCCACTGGGCAGCGCCGAGTGCGGTCTCGGATCCGTCGATACCCGCGACGACGGCCGTCTGGTTGGCTGCGGTAGTCATGCCTCGACCTTATTCGGCGCCGGCCGCACAGACAGCAGCGTTGGTAGGCCCGTTCTCTCGGAGTGGGCCTACCACGCGTGGCTGTCGTCAGCCGACGTTGGTTCCACCTTCGGCGATCCGCTGGACCGCCTGCAGGAAGACGTCGATTTCGTCGTAGGTGTTGTAGAAGGCGAATGATGGGCGAACGGTGGTTTCGACGCCCATTCGTCGCAGGATGGGTTGTGCGCAGTGATGTCCGGCGCGTACCGCGATGCCTTCGGTGTTGAGGGCTTTGCCGACTTCGAGCGGCTCGTGGCCGGCGAGCACGAAGGACAGCACGCTGGCCTTTTCGTCGGCGGTGCCGATCAGTCGTACACCGGGTATGGCGGCTAGCCGCGGTGTGGCGTAGTCCAGTAGTGCGTGCTCGTAGGCGGCGATGCGGTCGATGCCTATCTTCTCGACGTAGCGCAGGGCTTCTCCGAGTCCGACGGCGTCGGCGATGTTGCCGGTGCCGGCTTCGAACTTGTTGGGCAGGCCCTGATACAGCGAGCGTTCGAAGGTGACGTCGGCGATCATGTTGCCGCCGCCCTGCCATGGTGGGGTGTGGGCTAGGGCCTGCTCGGTGCCGTAGAGCACTCCGATGCCGGTGGGTCCGAAGATCTTGTGTCCGGAGAACACGAGGAAGTCGGCGCCGGTCTTGTTGACGTCGATCGGGATGTGGGGGATCGATTGGGCGGCGTCGATGAGGACTCGGGCGCCGTAGCGGTGGCCGAGTTCGACGATCTTGTCCACCGGTGTGATTGTGCCCAGCGCGTTGGACACCTGGGTTGCGGCAACTAGTTTGGTTCGCGGGCCGAGCAGGTCCTCGAACTCGCCAAGTAGCAGGTTGCCGGCATCGTCGACGGGTGCAACCTTCAGAATTGCGCCGGTCTTCTGTGAGATCATTTGCCAGGGAACGATATTGGCGTGGTGTTCGAGGTGGGTGATGACGATCTCGTCGCCTGGCTTGAGGTGTTTGCCGCCCCAGGCATTGGCTACCAGGTTGATGGCTTCGGTGGTGCCGCGCACGAAGATGATCTGCTCACTCTTGGCCGCGCCGATGAAGCGCCGGACGGTTTCTCGGGCTTCTTCGTAGGCGTCGGTGGCGCGGGCGGCTAATTCGTGTGCGGCGCGGTGGATGTTGGAGTTCTCGTGGGCGTAGAAATAGGCCAGCCGGTCGATCACGGCCTGGGGCTTTTGGGTGGTGGCGGCGTTGTCGAACCAGATCAGCGGTTTGCCGTTGACGGTCTCGCGCAGGATCGGGAAATCGGCGCGGATCGCGTTGACGTCGAAGATCTCGTGACGGTCCGGAATCTGCGGCACCGGCTCGGGCAGCGCCGGTGCGCTGGAGATGAAGTAGTAACTCGCCTCGTCACCGGTTGGGGCCGAAGCCAATTCAGGTGCCGAGAGGAAGCTGAGATCTGGAATCCCCGGAAGCTCCGTCGACCACCCCGGCATCGAACCGCGCGGAGCGACCGGCGGTGCCGGCCGGGCCCCCGCCAGCACGCCGGGCACCATCGGCATGATGCCGTCGGGCACCGCGAACTCGCCGAGGTTGAGCGGATTGAACGAGCTGCCCGTGCCACTGCCGGCATGCCCGGCCGACGTCACTGAGGTCAGATCGGGTGCGCTCCCCCGCGGTGCGACCGGGACCGAGTTCGGCGGAATCGGCTCCGGCCCGAATGAACTCGGGGCCGGAACCACCGGCGAGGGGGCCGACACTGCGGCGGCCGGCTCAAGGTGGGTCTGCGACCCCATTGCGGACTGCGAATAGCTGGCAGCCGATGTGGTGTCGGGGACTGAGCCGCGCGGAGCGGGCGGAGTGGTCTGGGGCGGGCTGTCGTTACCGGGCCGGAAGCTGGCGGCGAACAGCTGGTTGGCCATTGCGGCTAGTTCGGCCTC
>NZ_NOZR01000041.1 GCF_002250655.1 Mycolicibacterium sphagni | reverse complement strand
GTTTCTTGGCGGCCTGCCGGGGTGGGCGGGCCGGCTTGGCGGGTTTGGCCGCCTTGTCGCCCGGCTTGGTGCGCAACCGGTCGCGCAGCACCTCCACCCGCGAGGGCACGTAGGCCTCGGGCAGCGGCAGCCGCAGCACCCGGTTCATCCGGTCCTCGCGGCCGGCACGCAGCGCGGCGACCGCCTCGGGTTCGTGCCGCGCGGCGTTCGCCATCAGCCCGATCATGAACAGCGTTGTCGCCGTTGATGTTCCACCGGCCGAGATGAGCGGCAACTGAATGCCGGTCACAGGTAGCAGGCCGATGACGTAGCCCACGTTGATGAAGACCTGACCGACCACCCACATGGTGGCGGCAGCAGTCAGCAACCGCAGGAACGGGTCGGCCGAGCGTTTCGCGATCCGCATGCCGGTGTAGCCGAACAGTCCGAACAACGCGAGCAACCCGAAGGCGCCGACGAATCCGAGCTCCTCACCGATGATCGCGAAGATGAAGTCGTTGTGGGCGTTGGGCAGGTAGTTCCATTTCGCGGTGCCCTGACCCAGGCCGTCGCCGAACACACCGCCGTTGGCCAGCGCGAACTTGGCCTGGCGTGCCTGGTAACCCGAGCCTTGGGCGTCAGCGCCGGGGTCCAGCCAGGACCGCACCCGGTCGGAGCGGTAGCCCTCTGAGACCGCCAGCACGGCGGCGGCACCGACCGCAGCCAGCAGTGAGCTGACGAACACCTTCAACGGGAGGCCGGCGTACCAGAGCAGGGCCAGCAGGATGATGCCCATCGACACGGTCTGACCGAGGTCGGGCTGGGCGACGATCAGCGCCAGCGCGATCACCGCGGCGGGGATCAGCGGGATCAGCATCTCGCGCAGCGACGCCTGCTCCATGCGCCGGGTCGCCAGGATGTGCGCGCCCCAGATGGCGAACGCGATCTTGGTGAGCTCCGAGGGTTGCATCGACAGGCCCGCCACCACGAACCAGCCTCGGGCGCCATTGGATTCGTGGCCGATACCGGGGATCAGCACCAGTACCAGCATGACGACGGTGATGGCGAACCCGGCGAACGCGGTGTTGCGCAGGAAACTCACGGGCATCCGCACGGCGATCCAGAATCCGACCAGACCCACGATGGTCCACAGGACCTGGCGGCCGAAGATCGCCCACGGCGAGCCGTCCTCGTCGTAGGAGTGCACACCCGACGCGGACAGCACCATGATCAGGCCCAGCGAGACGAGCAGGGCGGCCACCGAGACGATGAGGTGGAACGACGTCATCGGCCGGCCCAGCCAGGTCCCGAATTTGCGAGGAACCCCGAACCGGTGCTTGGCCGCTGCCTCGGCGGTCGCGACGGGCTCGGTGGTGTCATCGGCGGGAGCCCCGGCGGCATCGACGACATCGACTTCGGCGCCCTGGGCGGTATCGGTGGCTTCGGAGGTGTCGGCGACGTCCGGGGTTTGCGCCGAACCACGCCGGCGCAGCCGGGACAGCATCTTGGCCATGGCGACTACCGGGCCACGGCGCGCACGGCGGCGGCGAACGTGTCGCCACGGTCGGCGTAGCCGGCGAACTGGTCGAACGACGCACCGGCCGGGGCCAGCAGCACCGTGTCACCGGTCCGTGCGAGGCTGGCGGCAGCGGCGACGACCTCGGTCATCACCCGGGCACCCAGGCCAGGACCGGAGGCGTCGACCACTCGAGTCTCATGAGTAACATCCGACTCATTGGTCTCATGCACCACAGCATCCTCCCGCGTCACCAGCTCGATGACGGGGACATCGGGCGCGTGTCGCGATAACGCCTCGGCAACCACCGCGCGGTCGCGGCCGATCAACACTGCCCCTACCAGCCGGTCTGCGACCGCAGCGACCATGTCATCGACAGAAGCCCCCTTGAGCAGCCCACCGGCCACCCACACCACCCGCGGGTAAGCCAGCAGCGACGCCTGGGCGGCGTGCGGGTTAGTGGCCTTGGAATCGTCGACGTAGGTGACGCCGTCGACGACGGCCACCCGTTCGGCGCGGTGCCGGCCGACCTGAAAGCGGGCCAGCGCGTTGGCAATCGAGGCCGGTTCGACGCCGACCGCCCGGGCCAGGGCGGCCGCGCCCAGCGCGTCGAGCACACCGACCGGCCCGGCGACTGAAATGGAAGTGATCGGTGCCAGTACGACGTCATCGGAGTCATCGCCGAAAGCCCGGTCGACGAGCATCCCGTCGCGTACTCCCAACTCCCCCGCGGCCGGCTCCCCGAGCCGGAAGCCCGTCTTCACCGAGGCGGGTGCGCTCGGCAGCAGCGCGGCGGCCGGACCGTCATCGAGCCCGACGACAGCCACCCGCCCGGCCAGCGCGCCTGCCTTGGCCGCGGCGTACGCCTCGAAACCGCCATGCCAATCGAGGTGGTCTTCGGCGACGTTGAGCACCGCGCCCGCCTCGGGGCGCAGCGATGGCGCCCAGAACAGCTGGAAGCTGGACAGTTCCACGGCCAGCACGTCGGCCGGCTGCTCGAGCACATCGAGCACCGGGTCGCCGATGTTGCCGCACAACACCGCCCGGCGCCCGTCGGCGACCAGCATGGCATGCAACATCGAGGTGGTGGTGGTCTTGCCGTTGGTGCCGGTGACCACCAGCCATCGCCGTGGCGGCCCGTAGTGCCCGGCGGCGTCCAGACGCCACGCCAGCTCGACGTCACCCCAGATCGGAATCCCCGCGGCGGCCGCCGCGGCGAGCACCGGGGCACCCGGCGGAAAGCCCGGGCTGGTGACCACCAGTGCGAAATCGCTGATCGCGGCGACGGCATCAGCGGGCGCGACGGTGTGAATACCGTTGTCCGCCAATGCTTTCAGCATATCGGCGTTGTCGTCGCAGACGCTGATGTGCACATCGAAGGAGGCCAGCGCCGCCACCACCGCGCGCCCGGTGACCCGGGCGCCGGTCACCAGCACCTGCGCTCCCGAGGTCAGCGGCTCGAGGCCGGGCTGCATGTCAGGCTCCGATGGCCGACAGCCACTCGCCATAGAAGAGGGCGACGCCGAGCCCGCAGGCGATCGCAGTGAGCAGCCAGAACCGGATGATCACCGTCGTCTCGGCCCAGCCGACCAGCTCGAAGTGGTGGTGGAACGGTGCCATTCGAAACACCCGGCGCCCCGTAGTTCGGAAGGCCAGGATCTGCACGACCACCGAGGTCACCTCGGCGACGAACAGTGCGCCCAGCACCACCGCCAGCACCTCGGTGCGGCTGGTGACCGACAGTCCGGCGATCATGCCCCCGAGTGCCAGCGACCCGGTGTCACCCATGAAGATCTTGGCCGGCGCGGCGTTCCACCACAGGAAGCCGATGCAGGCCCCGGCGGTCGCGGCGGCCAGTATCGCCAGGTCCAGCGGGTCACGCACGTTGTAGCAGCCCAGCCCGGGGGCAGTGGCGCAGGCATTGCGGTACTGCCAGAACGTGATCAGTACATAGGCGGCGCTGACCATGGCCATGCTGCCGCCGGCCAGCCCGTCGAGACCGTCGGTGAAGTTCACGGCATTGGACCAGGCACTGACCACGACCACGCAGAACAGTACGAACAGCACCGAACTCAGGGTGACGGTGGCGATCTCTCGCACGTAGGACAGCTCGGGACTGCCGGGGGTGAGCCCGTCGGAGTTGCGGAACTGCAGCACCAGGATGCCGAACAGCACAGCCGCCGTGAGCTGCCCGACCGTCTTGGCAGTCTTGTTCAAGCCAAGGTTGCGCGACCGCCGGATCTTTATGAGGTCGTCGACGAAGCCGACCGCGCCCAGCGCGGTGGCCAGCCCCAGCACCAGCAGCCCGGAGGCCGACGGGCCGTCACCACCGAGGGCCAGGCCCACCAGGTGCGTGCCGAAGTAGCCGGCCCAGATACCGGCCAGGATCGCCACACCGCCCATCGACGGCGTGCCACGCTTGGTCTTGTGGCTCGGCGGGCCGTCCTCACGGATCTCGTGGCCCAGACCCTGGCGGGTGAACAGCTTGATCAGCGCCGGCGTCAGCAGAATCGACACCGCCAGCGCGATACCGACGGCAATGAGGATCAGTCTCATGCGCCGCCGTCCCGATTGCCTCGCTCGTCCTGGGCCTCGCCCCTCGGCCGCACCGTCGGCTCGGCGTCCAACAGCGCTTCGGCCAGCGACCCCAGTCCTGCCGCGTTCGACGCCTTTACCAATACGACGTCACCGGGCTGCAGCTCAGCGCGCAACAACTCCAGTGCAGCGTCGGCGTCGTCGACCATGGTGGATTCCGAACCCCAGGATCCCTCCATGACCGCCCCGTGGTGCATGGCGTTCATGGTCCTCCCGGTTCCGACGACGACGAGTCGACTGATATCTAAGCGCACCGCGAGTCGACCGACACGATCATGCTCGGTTATCGACTCATCCCCCAGCTCACCCATCTCACCGAGCACCGCCCAACTACGGCCGCTGCCGTTCTTGCGAGCCATCACCGCCAGCGCCTGCAGACCGGCCTTCATCGAGTCCGGGTTGGCGTTGTAGGCGTCGTTGACGACGGTGACCCCGTCGGCTCTGGTGTGCACCTCCATACGGTGCCGCGACGCCGGGCCCGCGCCCGCCAGCGCGGTCGCCACCTGCGCGGGTGTCGCCCCACATTCGAGAGCCACCGCCGCCGCGGACAGCGCATTGCCAACCTGATGCTCGCCGTGCACGGCCAGTTGCACCTCAACAGAGCCCGCCGGGGCGACCAGTGTGAATCGCGGCCGGGCCAGGTCGTCGAGGTCGATGTCGACGGCGCGGATATCGGCCGTCGCGGATTGCCCGACCCGCACCACCCGCGCGGCGGTCTTGTCCGCCATCGCGGCGACCATCGGGTCGTCGGCGTTGAGGATCGCCACACCGGCGGCCGGAACTGCTTGTACCAGTTCACCTTTGGTCGCCGCGATGATCTCACGGGAGCCGAACTCACCCAGGTGGGCAGTGCCGACATTGAGCACCACCGCGATCGACGGCGGGGCGATGGCCGCGAGTGCGGCGATGTTGCCGGGATGGCGGGCCGACATCTCCAGCACCAGATAGTCGGTGGTGCCGGTGGCCCGCAGCACCGTCCACGGCAGGCCAAGCTCATTGTTGAACGAACCCGGCGGGGCGATCACCTCACCGAGCGGCCGCAGCACCGCGGCGATCAGATCCTTCGTCGACGTCTTGCCTGACGATCCGGTGACTCCGACGATCGTCAGGCCACCGGCCACCAGTTCGGAGGCCACCGCCGCAGCCAGCTTGGCCAGTGCGGCCAGCACCGCCGCACCGGAGCCGTCGACGTCGTGTTCGAGGACGCCGGCGTTGGCGTCGGCAGCCGCAGCCGGCGGCACGACGATCGCCGGCACGCCGACCGGGCGCGCGGCCAGCACTGCTGCGGCACCGGATTCGACAGCGGCGGCGGCGAAGTCATGGCCGTCGGACCGCGCCCCCGGCAGCGCCAGAAACAGGCCGCCAGAGGTGAGCGCCCGCGAATCGAACTCGACGGTGCCGGTGATCGTCCGCTCGGCGGCTTCGTCGACCGTGATATCGGCTAGCCGGCCGCCGACGATCTCGGCTATCTGGGCCACGGTCAGCGCGATCATCGGCCCGCCTCGCGTTCCTCGAGTGCGGCGGCGAGTTCGGCGCGGTCGTCGAACGGCCGGGTCTGTCCGGCGGCGGTCTGACCCTTCTCGTGGCCCTTGCCCGCAATCACCACGACGTCGCCGGTACGGGCCCAGGCCACGGCATGCCGGATCGCCGCGCGCCGGTCGCCGATCTCGACGACGTCTGCCCGACCGGCCTGTCCGGCCCCGGCCAGGATGGCCGCCCGGATCGTCGCGGGATCCTCGTCGCGCGGGTTGTCATCGGTAATGACGACCAGGTCGGCTACTTCGGCGGCGATGCGGCCCATGGGTTCTCGCTTGCCGGGGTCACGGTCACCACCGGCGCCGAACACCACCGCCAACCGGCCCTGCGGACGTTTGAGGGTCCCCAGCACCGCTTCGAGCGCGCCAGGCTTGTGCGCATAGTCGACGACGGCCAGGAAGTCCTGGCCGCGCTCGATAGCTTCCAGCCGGCCGGGCACCGACGCGTCCCGCAGACCCGGCGCGGCTTGTTCGGGCGACACCCCGACGGCGTCCAGCATGGCCAGGGCCAGCAGCGCGTTGGCGACGTTGTAGCGGCCCGGCAGCCGGATCCGCAACCGGTGGTGCACGCCGGCCGGGTCCACCGCGGTGAACTCCTGTCCGCCACCGTCGAGCACCTCGATGGCCTCGGCCCGCCAATCCGCCCGGTGCCCGTCGGTCGACACCGTCACGGCGTCCGCGGCGCGACGGGCCATCTCGCGCCCGGCGTCGTCGTCGACACAGATCACCGACACGGCGGCGTGCGCGGCAGAGGCGGGGTCGAACAACCGGGCCTTGGCCTCGAAGTAGGCCTCCATCGTCGGGTGGAAGTCGAGGTGGTCCCGCGAGAGGTTGGTGAATCCGCCGACCGCGAAGCGGATGCCGTCGGTGCGGCCGAGTTCGAGAGCGTGGCTGGAGACCTCCATGACGGCGGTGTCCACGCCGCGTTCGGCCATCACGGCCAGCAGCGCCTGCAACGCCGGGGCTTCCGGGGTGGTCAGCGCGCTCGGCACGTCGGCCCCGGCGATCCGGACGCCGACGGTGCCGATGAGGCCAGGCGTACGTTCGGCCGACTGCAGGCCGGCCTCGATCAAGTGGGTGGTGGTGGTTTTGCCCGAGGTGCCGGTGACACCCAGGACAACCACCCGATCCGAGGGGTGCCCGTAGACCGCTGCCGCCAGTTCACCGAGTACCGCGCGGGGTGTCGGATGGACGAGGACCGGGACGGGCGCCGGTTCACCGAACCGTCGGTGGATCACGGCGGCACCGTCGGTGTCGGTGAGCACCGCGACGGCACCGCTCTCGATGGCCATGGCGGTGTATTCCGCGCCGTGCGAAGAGGACCCCGGCAGGGCGGCGAACAGGTCACCGGCCATTGCCTCCTGGCCGCGCAGGGTGACGCCGGTGATCCGGATGTCGGGGACAACGCCACCGGCGGCGGGTTCCGCGCCGGCCCGGGCGGCCAGCGTCGGCAAGGTCAGCGCCGGGGTGGCGCTTGGCCGCAGGGCATTGTTCATCGGGTTGTCACCCTACCCAGCGGCCGGCGTCAACCGGCTATGTGGCCTGCAGGATCAGCGGCGGGCCGGGATCGGCCGACAGCGGCACGTTCTGCCGTTGCAGCAGCCAGGCGGCGATGTTGTGGAACAGCGGCGCGGCCGAGGATCCGGGCGAACCGTCGGCGGCGCGGTGCGGGGCGTCCATCATGATGCCGACGACGTAGCGGGGATCGTCGGCGGGCGCCATGCCGGCGAACGTGATCCAGTACACGTCGCTGTAGTAGCAGCCGCAGGCCGGGTTGATCTGCTGGGCGGTGCCGGTCTTGCCGGCGATCTGGTAGCCGTCGACGGCGGCGGCCGGGCCGGTGCCCTGCTGGTACCCCATGGGATCGCGCTGGACGATCGCGCGGAACATATTGCGCACGGTGCGAGCGGTCTCCGGCGAAACGACTTGAATACCGGCAGGTTTCGGCTCCTCGGTGCGGGTCCCGTCCGCGGCGATGGTGGCCTTGATGATCCGCGGCGGGATACGGACCCCGTCATTGGCGATGGTCTGATAGATGTCAGTCATCTGCAGCAGCGTCATTGAAAGGCCTTGCCCGATGGGCAGGTTGGAGAACGTGCTGCCCGACCACTGATCGATCGGCGGAACCAGCCCGGAGCTCTCGCCGGGCAGGCCGACGTTGGTGCGCTGACCGAGCCCGAACTTGCCGAGCATGTCGTAGTAGCGCTGCGGCCCGACCCGCTGGGCCAGCATCAGGGTGCCTACGTTGGAGGACTTCCCGAAGACGCCGGTGGTGGTGTACGGCATCACGCCGTGATTCCAGGCATCGTGAACGGTGACGCCACCCATGTTGATCGACCCCGGCACCTGAAGCACCTCGTCGGGGTTCGACAGGCCGTATTCGATGACCGAGGAGGCAGTGACGATCTTGTTCACCGAGCCGGGCTCGTAGGGCGACGTGACCGGGAGGTTGCCCATCTGCTTGTCCTGCTGGCGCCCGATGTCCTGGCTGGGGTCGAAGGTGTTGTCGTTCGACATGGCCAGCACTTCACCGGTTTTCGCGTCGAGCACCACCGCGGAGACGTTCTTGGCACCGGAGGCGTCCTTGGCGAGCTGGACCTGCTGTTGGACGTAGTACTGGATGTCGTCGTCGAGCGTGAGCTGCACGGTGGAACCGTTGACTGCGTCGTGCTTGTTGCGGTAGCTGCCGGGGATCACGACGCCGTCGGATCCGCGGTCGTAGGTGATGGAGCCGTCGGTGCCGGAGAGCTTCGAGTCCATCGAATCCTCGAGCCCGAGCAGGCCGTGGCCGTCCCAGTCGATGCCGCCGACGATGTTGGCCGCCAGTGCGCCACCGGGGTATTGACGCAGATCCTGACGTTCGGCGCCAACCTCGGGGAACTTCTTGATGATGGCGTCGGCGATACCCGGGTCCACAGCGCGCGCCAGATAGACGAAGGTCTCGTTGCTGCGCAGCTTCTTCAGCAGAGTGGCCGCGTCTGGGCTGTTGTTGAGCTTGCCCGCCACCTCGGTGGCGATCTGCGTCAGCCGCTTGTCGGGATCCGGTGCGGCGGGCGACTTCTCCTTCGCGTCGGCCAGTTGCTTGCGGATCTTGACCGGCTGGAAGGTCAGTGCCCTGGCCTCGATAGTGAAGGCCAGCTTGTCAAAATTGCGGTCAACAATGCTTCCGCGAACGGCTTTTTCGACATCGGTCACCTTGAGCTGACCGGCCGCCTCGGCACGTAGGCCAGCGGCTTGGGGCACCTGCAGGTTGAACAGCTGGACGGCAGCCACCGCAAGCGCGATGAAGATGACGATATTGCCCGCCCGGTGGCGGAACACGAATGATGCTGTCCGGCTGCTACTTTCAATCAGCTCGCGGGTACGCCGGGATTTGGCCGGGCGGCCAGGGCCGGCCTCGGGCTGGGCCTTGACCGCCTTGGTACGCGTGCGCTTGGCGGCGCTGGGGCCGGTGCTCGACCGGTCAGATTTGACGCGCCGGCTCACTGCCCGGCTCCGGCGGGCGTGACCGGCGCCGCGGGAGGAACGTCAGGGGTCAACGCAGGCGGAGCGGCGTCAGCAGGTGCGGGCGGTGGCACGGTCGGGACCTCAGCGGCCGGAGCGGGTAGCGTCACCGCGCCGGGCACCGGAGCCTGAGCCGGCACCGCGAGTTGGCCCGTCTGAGTCGACACTCCCGGCAGGGGCGGCAAAACCGCTCCCGGCGACAAGACCGTTCCAGGCGGCAGGACAGTTCCGGGCGGCAGCGTCACAGCACCATTGAACGGCAGTGCACCCAGCGGGGTCGGTACGACACGCACCGGAACCTCCGGTGAACTCCCCGGCTTCGGCGCGGGAGCCGCGGGCGGTGCAGGCGCGGCCGGGGGTTGTGGCTTGTCGTCCGGCAGCTTGTTGTTCAGCGGAGGCGGCGGCGCCCCTTCGGCGGGCTTCGGCTTGCCGACCACGGTCCAGTTACCGTTCAGGTCCTGCACCAGGTGCGCGGTGTCCTTGGAAGGGATCATGCCCAGATTGCGCGCGGACTCCGCCAGGGCGGGCGCGGATTCGGCTTCCAGCACGTCACGCTCGAGCGCTTCCTTCTGCTGGGACAACGCCTGATTGGTCGAACGAGCGGTACCCAGCTGATAGGACCGCTGCGCGGCATCGGTGGACAGCCATAGAGTGACGGCCAGTCCGAGACCCAGTGACCCGATCACCAAGACCACGAACGGGACCTTGGTCAGCAGCGCCTGCGGACGCAGCTCGATGTTGGCCAGCCGGGCGAGAATCCTCTCGCGCAGTGGCAGCCGAACAACCCTGGGAGCCTTGGCCTTACGTGCCTTCGCGCGGGCCTTGGCCTGGCTGACGTTCTTGGCTCGCGCCGGGCGTTCCGCCGGCCGGGCGACAGGTGCCGTCTGGGGTCCCTGCTTCAGCGCGCGCGGCTCATGGGGCCTGCGAGCCGACGCGCGTCCGGACCGTGCCGGGCTGTCGGCACCGCGGCGGCGCGCCGTGGTGGTACCGGCCTTGCTCTTGGCCGTCCCCTTCTTGGCCACGCCTTTCACGGCGACCTTGGCGGCCTTTTTGGTATCCCCCTTGGCATCTCCACGATCCGACGGGCCAGCTGGCCTTCGTCCCACCTTCATCAGCTCTTTCCTCCCCGTCGCGGACTAGCTGTCGTCACACGTTGCAGCGCCCGCAGCCGGACCGGTGCACTACGCGGATTACGTTCGATTTCCACGGCGTCGGCGCGTTCGGCACCACGCGTGATCGCGCTGAAATCCGGCTCATATCCGGGCAATTCGACCGGCAGGCCCTCCGGCGAGCGGGAAGCTGTGGCCGCCGCGAAGGTGGTCTTCACGATCCGGTCTTCCAGCGACTGATACGACATCACCACGATGCGCCCGTCGGTCCGCAGCGCCGCCAGCGCCGCGGGCAGCGCCGCCTCCAGCGAGTCCAGCTCGCCGTTGACCGCGATCCGCAGCGCCTGGAAGGTCCGCTTGGCAGGGTGGCCGCCCGTCCGCCGGGCTGGCGCGGGGATTCCGCGGTAGATGATCTCGACGAGTTCGCTGGTGGTACTCAGCGGTGCCTGCTGGCGGCGCTCGACGATCAGGCCGGCGATCCGGTGGGCGAATTTCTCCTCACCGAAGCGGCGCAGAATGTCGGTCAGCTCGGCGCGGTCATAGGTGTTGAGGATCTCGGCCGCGGTCAGTGGGGCATCGGTGTCCATCCGCATGTCCAGCGGAGCGTCCTTGGAGTAGGAGAACCCGCGCTCAGTCTGGTCGAGCTGCATCGAGGAGACCCCGAGGTCGAGCAGCACGCCGTCGATCGAGTCCGTTGTCGCGCAACCGGCTTCGGTGAGCGCGTCGGCGATCCCGTCATACCGGGTGTGGACCAGGGTGGCCCGGTCGCCGAACGCGGCCAGCCGTGCCCCGGCGATCGCCAGCGCGCCCGGGTCGCGGTCCAGGCCGATCAGGCGCAGCTCGGGGAATTCGGTCAGGAAGCGCTCAGCATGGCCCCCGGCGCCCAAGGTGCCGTCGACGAGAACGGCCCCCGGTCGGCTCAGCGCGGGGGCCAGGATCTCGACGCAACGGTCCAGTAGGACGGGAACGTGCCCGTGGTCGGATTCGTCAACCACGAGGGGGCCTCCGGTTAGGTCACGGTGCATTGAGGCACGGTGCGCCCTCGCACCGATTGAGGCACCGTGCGCCCCTGCAGCGAGGTCCCTGTCCGAGATCGCGAACCTGGCGTTGGGGAAGTACGTCAGGGTCGGTTCGGGCAGAGGCCACGATGCACGGGCTGCCTCCGGTGGAGCGGCCGGCTCAGATGATGTCGCTAAGTGCTTCATCGCTGGCCGCGGAGAAGTTCTCTTCGTGGGTCTCTTGGTATTCCTGCCAGGCCTGGGCGTCCCAGATCTCGAGGAAGTCGACGGCGCCGATCACCACACAGTCCTTGGACAGGTTGGCGTAGCGCCGATGATCGGCGGACAGCGTGATCCGGCCTTGGGAGTCGGGGTGCTGCTCATCGGTGCCGGCCGCCAGGTTACGCAGGAAGGCACGCGCCTCAGGATTGCTGCGCGAAGTCTGCGTCGCCCGCCGGGCCAGCTGTTCGAACTCCGCACGCGGATAGACGGCGAGGCTGTGATCTTGACTCTTGGTGACCATCAATCCTCCTGCCAGTGCGTCGCGAAACTTGGCGGGCAGTGTCAGCCGCCCTTTGTCGTCGAGCTTGGGCGTGTAAGTGCCGAGAAACATGCTGCGCACATCCCTTCACACCCACTAGAGCCCTAGCCCCTCGGAGCCGTCGCTCCGTTAGACGCCACAATACCCCACAATCCCCCACTTTGCTCCACACAATGGCTTGTTTTCGGCCAGTCTCCACCACTGTCTGCCACCGAAAGCAAATTTCGCCGCCGGCGACGGGCGTGTAAGCCGCTAAAAGCCCAGGTCAACCCGCAGTGGGGCGATGTGGGGCGGTCATCCAGGCACACAAAAAACGGGGCAGCCGAATGGCTACCCCGTGTGGGAGAACTTCGCGGTCACTCGTCGAAACGACGCCGGAAGCGATCCTCCATCCGGCTGGTGAACGAACCGCCGCCGCCCTTGGCCTTGCGCTGCCGCTGGCCGCCCGACGAGGACGGGCCGGACTTGTCCCGCCCACCGGCGACGCGCGGACCGGTGATCGCGAATACCACGCCGCCGAACATGATCACGAAACCGACCACCGACAGGATCGGGAAGCTTCCGATCATGGTGGCTTTGAACGCAACACCGGCAACCAGCATGGCCAGGCCGATCACGAACAGGCCGGCACCCTGCAGTCGCCGACGCGTGGACGGCGCCCGCAGCGTTCCGCCCCGGACGCTCGAGGCGAACTTGGGGTCCTCGGCGTAGAGAGCGCTCTCGATCTGATCGAGCATGCGCTGCTCATGATCGGAGAGTGGCATTCGTCCCTCCTTGCCGACACGGCCGGTCACGATTCCGATAAGACTTGGCTGCCCAGCAATTACCGGGCCACTAACCAAATGATACGAGCTGAAGGTGCGCCGTACCACCTAGTTGGTTCACCCGATTGTAGCTGTGTCCAGGGGTTGTTCTGTTCCCGCCACTACGACGTCAGAGGCCTGTCATTACCTCACTAGCAAGGTTGGGTCAGGACTGCACCGATAATGGCGATGCACCCCTGACCGATCCGCAGACGACGAAGGGCATCGAGGCGTTGGCGACTTTCCTCATCGACCTATCGCCCGATGACATGGCGCGCCGCCTCCACGACGCTCTGACCGTGTACGTCGACGCCATGCGCTACCCCCGGGGCACCGAAGGCCAGCGGGCCGGGATGTGGCTCGAGCACACCCGTCGGCTCGGCTGGAAAGCCGTCGCGGCCGTCGACACCGATACCCCGCCCGGCGAGCAGCCCAGCGCCGAGCAGGTGGCCGCCGCTCCCCTGCTCGGAATCGCCTACGGCTATTGCGGAGCTCCGGATCAGTGGTGGCAGCAGCAGGTCGTGTCGGGTCTGCACCGGATTGGGATGCCTGCCGACGAGATCAGTCAGCTGATGAGCAGTTATTTCGAGCTCACTGAACTGCACATCCACCCGAACGCGCAGGGCCGTGGACTCGGCGAAGCGCTGGCCCGCCGGCTGCTGACCGGTCGCGGCGAAGCTCACGTGCTGCTGTCCACCCCGGAGATCATCGGCGAGGCCAACCGCGCCTGGCGGCTGTACCGGCGGCTGGGATTCACCGACGTCATCCGCGGCTACCACTTCGCCGGCGATCCGCGCGCGTTCGCCATTCTGGGCCGCAGCCTCCCGCTTTAGCCCGAATCTGGCACGATACCCACGTGCGCGACCGATCCCGCCGCCTGCGCCTGCGCGCCCTGGCGTTACTGCTGCTCCTCGTGGCGCCACTGGCGGTCGGCTGCGTGCGAGTACACGCCTCGATCGCGGTGTCCCAAGACGACCAGGTTTCCGGCCAGATCATCGCCGCGGCGAAACCGCGCGATTCCAGCGACCAGGGACCGCAGTTCGACCTGAATGTGCCCTTCAGCCAGAAGATCTCGGTGTCGAAGTACGACACGGACGACTACGTCGGCTCCGAGGCGGTGTTCTCGAACCTGAGCTTCTCCGAGGTGCCCCAGCTGGCCAACCTCAACCGTGAGGCCGCCGGGGTGGACATCTCGCTGCGCCGGGCAGGCAATCTGGTGATCCTCGAAGGCCGGGTCGACCTGACCACCGTCACCGACCCCGATGCCGACGTCGAGCTGACCGTGTCTTTCCCCGGCGACGTGACCTCGACCAACGGCGACCGGCTCGACAGCGACGTGGTCGAGTGGAAACTCAAGCCGGGTGTGGTGTCGACGATGAGCGCCCAGGCCCGCTACACCGACCCGAGCACCCGGTCGTTCACCGGCGCGGCGCTCTGGCTCGCGCTCGGGGCGCTGGTGGTCTGCGGCGTGATCGGCACGCTGGCCTGGGTCAGCCGGGACCGCTCGCCGCGATTCACCAACGCCGATCAGGCCGATAGCTAGCCGCTCGATAGGGCAAACCACCCCCGACGCTCTACTCTGGGTTCACCCACCGTCGTTCACAGAAAGGGGCGCCGCGCTGAGCGTCGAAGCCGTAGCTCCGTCCGCCGTCCAGCTGGCCGGCGTCGTCACCGATCAACTGCGGGGATACCTGGCAGGTCGGCGCGCTGAGGCCGCCTACATCGGCACCGACTACGACGGGCTCATCGCCGTTCTTGAGGACTTCGTCCTGCGCGGTGGCAAACGAGTGCGGCCCGCGTTCGCCTATTGGGGATACCGCGCGGTGACCGCCGAGCCCGATGCGGGCGTGGACGACGCGATACTCCTGCTGTTCTCGGCGCTGGAGCTGCTGCACGCCTGCGCTCTGGTGCACGACGACGTCATCGATGATTCGGCGACCCGGCGCGGCTGGCCGACCGCCCACGTCCACTTCACCGAACTGCACCGCAGCCAGGGCTGGCGCGGCTCGTCCGAGCAGTTCGGCCGCTCGGCGGCCATTCTGCTGGGTGACCTGTCGCTGGTGTGGGCCGACGACATCGTCGCCGGAGTGGATCTGCCAGTTGCCGATCAGCGCCGCATCCAGCGGGTGTGGTCCGACATCCGCACCGAGGTGCTCGGCGGCCAGTACCTCGACATCGTCGCCGAATCCAGTGGCGCCGAGTCGATCGAATCGGCGATGAACGTCAACACCTACAAGACCGCGTCCTACACGATCTCGCGTCCGCTGCAGCTGGGCGCGGCCGCCGCAGCCGACCGCCCCGACGTGCAGCGCCTCTTCTACGAGCTGGGCACCGACCTGGGTGTCGCGTTCCAGCTGCGCGACGATGTCCTTGGCGTGTTCGGGGATCCCGCGGTCACCGGCAAACCCTCCGGCGACGACTTGCGCTCCGGTAAGCGCACCGTGCTGCTGGCCGAGGCGGTGGAACGGGCCGCAGGCACCGATCCGGCCGGTGCGGAGCGGCTGCGCAGCCGCATCGGCACCGAACTCACCGACGTCGAGGTACGTGAACTGTGCGACGTGATCGAGTCGGTCGGCGCGCTGGCCGCGGTGGAAGCCCGCATCGAACTGCTCACCAACCGCGCATTGGGCCTGCTGGCGAGCGCACCGATCAACGCACCGGCCAAGGCCGGCCTGACCGAGCTCGCCAGATTGGCCGCCAACCGCTCCGCCTAGGCCCATGTCCGCTATCGCACCTACCCCACCGAAATCCCACGCCGGCTTCGCGCGCCTGGTGACGTTCGCCGCCGGCGACGAGGGGCGCCCGGCGCTGCTCGGTTTCCTCGGTGCCATGTTGATCACGCTCGGCGGGCTGGGCGCGGGAAGCACCCGCCAGCACGATCCGCTGCTGGAGTCGATCCACCTGTCCTGGTTGCGATTCGGCCACGGCCTGGTGGTCTCCTCGGTGCTGCTGTGGGGCGGCGTGGTGCTGATGCTCGTAGCGTGGCTGTGGGTAGGCCGGCGCGTCATCGAGCCGGAACGGAAGCTCAGTGACTACGCGATGATCGCCACCGCCGGGTTCTGGCTGGCGCCACTGCTACTCAGCGTTCCGCTGTTCAGCCGCGACACCTACTCCTATCTGGCTCAGGGCGCGCTGCTGCGTGACGGCTTCGACCCGTACGCCGTCGGGCCGGTGGAAAACCAGAACTCGTTGCTGGACAACGTCAGTCCGATATGGACCACCACCACCGCGCCTTACGGGCCGGCGTTCATCCTGGTGGCCCGCTTCGTCACCACCCTGGTCGGCGACCACGTGGTGGCCGGCACGATGCTGTTGCGGCTGTGCATGCTGCCAGGTTTGGCGATGTTGATCTGGGCGGCTCCCCGTGTGGCCCGCCACATCGGCGCGAACGGGGCGGTGGCCCTGTGGATTTGCGCGCTCAACCCGCTGGTGATCATCCATTTGATGGGTGGCGTGCACAACGAGATGCTGATGGTCGGGCTGATGATGGCCGGTATCGCGCTGACGTTCGCCCGTCACCATGCGGCCGGTGCGGCGTTGATCGCTGTGGCGGTCGCGGTGAAGGCCACCGCGGTGCTGGCCTTGCCATTCATGGTGTGGGTGTGGATGCGCCACCTGCGCGGATCGCGAAATATGGGTGCCTTAGCGGCTTTCGCCACCGCTACGGCAGCCTCGGTGGCCATCTTCGTCGCGGTGTTCGCTGTGCTGTCCTGGGTGGCCGGCGTGGGCCTTGGTTGGCTGACAGCACTGGCCGGTTCGGTGAAGATCATCAACTGGCTGACGATCCCGACCGCAATCGCCAATCTCACGAACGCGATCGGCGGACTGTTCCTGCCGGTGAACTTCTACGCCGTGCTCGACGTCACCCGCATCGCCGGAATCATCATCATCGCGGTGTCACTTCCGTTGCTGTGGTGGCGGTTTCGCCACGACGACCGCGAAGCACTGATGGGTATCGCGTGGGCGATGCTGATGGTGGTGCTGTTCGTGCCCGCCGCGCTGCCCTGGTATTACACGTGGCCTCTGGCCGTGATATCGACACTGGCACAGTCCCGCGCAGCGATCGCGCTGATCGCCGCGTTCTCGACCTGGATCATGGTGATCTTCAAGCCGGACGGCTCGCACGGCATGTACTCGTGGATCCACGTCCTGCTGGCCACCGCGTGCGCGGTGGCGGCCTGGTACTCGCTCAGTAAGCCATGGCCTGCGCGCGGCGAATCACCTCGCGCGCCTGGTGGGCGTGCAGCGCATCAACCGGGCGAGCATTGCTGATCGACTCGCGAACCCCGTCCCGGGTAATCGTCAGCGACGGGTCAGCGGTGAACAGCCAGCGCAGGATCTCCGTCTCGTGAAAGCCGCCGTCGCGCAGGACCGCGAGCAACCCGGGCAGGCTCTTGACCACTTCGCCGTGCGTGGTGAGGAAGATCTTGGGAATCATCGGGATGCCGCCGCGCCGCACGGCGACCAGGTGGCCTTCCCGTAGGTGCTGGTGCACCTTGGTCACCGGTACGCGCAACAACTCCGCGACTTCCGGAAGGTTGTAGAGGGGCTCGTCGCGATCCAGAACATCTTCGCCGGCAGGAATGCTGCTCACCCGCCCAGTCTAGGGCGACGACGGCCGCGGATACCATGTGTCGGTGACGTCGGACCCACTGATGGGCGTGTTGCTGGAAGGCCGGTACCGCGTCGACGGCAGGATCGCTACCGGCGGAATGTCGACGGTGTACCGCGGTCTGGATGTGCGTCTGGACCGGCCGGTGGCGCTGAAAGTGATGGATGCGCGCTACGCCAACGACAGCCAGTTCCTGACCCGCTTCCAGCGCGAGGCCCGCGCGGTGGCGCGGTTGAAGGATCCGGGGCTAGTCGCGGTCTATGACCAGGGCCTCGATGGCAGCCACCCGTTTCTGGTCATGGAACTGATCGAGGGCGGCACGCTGCGCGAGCTGCTGCGTGAGCGTGGCCCCATGCCCCCGCATGCCGCCGCGGCGGTGCTGCGCCCGGTGCTGGGCGGTCTGGCAACCGCGCATCACGCCGGGCTGGTGCATCGCGACGTCAAACCCGAGAACGTGCTGATCTCCGACGACGGCGACGTGAAGCTCGTCGACTTCGGCCTAGTGCGCGCGGTGGCCGAGGCCGGCATCACGTCCACCAGTGTGATTCTGGGCACCGCGGCCTACCTGTCACCCGAGCAGGTGAGCAGCGGCACGGCCGACGCCCGCAGCGACGTCTACGCAGTCGGTATCCTGGCCTACGAATTGATCACCGGCACAACGCCGTTCACCGGTGACAATCCATTGACCGTGGCGTATCAGCGGATGGACCACGACGTGCCGCTACCCAGCACGGTGATCAGCGGGGTGCCCCGCCAGTTCGACGAGTTCATCGCGCACGCCACCGCGCGCTACGCAGACGCCCGCTTTGCCGACGCCGAGGAGATGGCCGAGGATCTGGACGCCATCGCCCACGAGCTGGCATTGCCGAAATTCCGTGTGCCCGCACCGAAGAACTCGGCCCAGCACGCGGCGGCCACGGCCTTTCACTCCAGGCCCACCGACGACCATCGGCCCCGCCCGCCCGCACCGGCCGCGGCGCCAGCACCGCCGGTTCCACCGGCCCCGCCGGCCAAGAACGCCACCCGGCAGCTCATCCGTGACCCGCAGGAGTGGCAGCCCGCCGAGGTGGAGGACGAAATCCCAGCCGTGACAGCGCAATTCGCCGGTATCGACATCGGCGAATTCGTCTGGGAGCGTCAGCGCGCCCGGCGGTCCCTGGCGTTCTGGCTGCTGATCGTGCTGCTGCTGACCGCAGGGATGGCCGCGGCCGGGTGGACGCTCGGCACCAACGTGCAGGGCCTGATCGGCTAGTCGCGCAGCATCTCCGCGACCAGGAACGCCAACTCCAGTGACTGCTGGGTGTTGAGCCGCGGATCGCACGCCGTCTCGTAGCGGCCGGCCAAATCGGAATCGGAGATGTCCTGCGCGCCGCCGAGGCATTCGGTGACGTTCTCACCGGTGATCTCGACGTGGATGCCGCCGGGGTGGGTGCCCAGCGCGCGGTGCACCTCGAAGAAGCCCTGCACCTCATCGACGATCCGGTCGAAGTGACGGGTCTTGTAGCCCGTCGAAGACTCGTGGGTGTTGCCGTGCATGGGATCGCACTGCCAGATGACCTGGTGACCCGAGGCCTGCACCTTCTCGATGATCGGCGGCAGCACGTCGCGGACCTTGTGGTTGCCCATCCGGCTGACCAGCGTCAGCCGGCCGGGCTTGTTGTGCGGATCGAGCCGTTCGACGTACTCCACGGCCAGCTCCGGCGACGTGGCCGGGCCGATCTTCACCCCGATCGGGTTTGCGATCGTCTCGGCGAAGGCGATGTGCGCGCCGTCGAGCTGGCGGGTGCGCTCCCCGATCCAGACGTAGTGCGCCGACAGGTCATAGAGCCGCGACTCGGGAGCCTCGAGCGGGAACTCCTCGCTCAAGCGCAACATCGCCCGCTCGTAGTCGAGCACCAGCGCCTCGTGGCTGGCGTAGATCTCGGCGGTGTCGAGGTTGCGGTCGTTCACCCCGCAGGCACTCATGAACTTCAGGCCGCGGTCGATCTCGCCGGCCAGCGTCTCGTAGCGGGCTCCCGCCGGCGAGGTGCGGACGAACTCGCGGTTCCAGTCGTGCACCAGGTGCAGCGAGGCCAGTCCCGAGGAGGTCAGCGCGCGCACCAGGTTCATCGCCGCACTGGCGTTGGCGTAGGCACGCACCAGCCGAGACGGATCATGTTCGCGCACAGCAGCATCCGGCGCGAAGCCGTTGACCATGTCGCCGCGGTAGGACTTCAGGCCCAGCGCGTCGGTGTCCGAGGAGCGCGGCTTGGCGTACTGCCCCGCGATGCGCGCTACCTTGACCACCGGCAGGCTGGCGCCGTAGGTGAGGACGACGGCCATCTGCAGCAGCGTGCGGATGTTGGCCCGGATGTGCGGTTCGGTGTTGTCGGCGAAAGTCTCGGCGCAGTCGCCGCCCTGCAGCAGGAACGCCTCACCGCGGGCGACCGCGGCCAGCTGGGCGGACAACTTCTCGATCTCGGAGGGCACGGTGACCGGCGGCACGCTCTCCAGGACCGTCCGCATTGCCTGTGCCTGGCCGGCATCCCAGCTGGGCTGCTGGGCGGCCGGCTTGCTCAGCGCGGCATCGAGCCGTCCGCGCAGGTCAGCAGGCAGCGGCGGCAGCGACGGCAGCTGTTCGATGGGCACATCAACGGTCCAGTTCACGCATCCATGGTAACCGGGGCGTGCACCCCCTTTTACCGCTCGGCTGGGGTGGCGCCGCGGTCGATACCGGTGGTCATCAGCTCGTACCGGCGCAGGTTGTGACGGGCGTCGACCAGTGCGTCGTGGGTGTCGTGCGGCCGCGGGGGCATGCGGGGACAGCCGCGATCTTCCCAGAACTGGCGCAGCTCGCGGGTGAACCGCGGGATCTGCGGCGGCAGGCTGGTCATCGGCCCCCACAGCTGGCACAGAGCGACGTGGTCGTAGGCGGCCACCCATGCCCACAGCTCGATCGGCTCGTCACCGTCGATATTGAAGAATTCCTCCAGACCGTCACGGATCTGGCGCCGGGATCGCCACAGCTGCGACGACGGGCTGGGCAGCTTCGGCAGCACGTTGGTGCGCACCCACTTGCCGGCCGACTCAGGGTCGAATTCGGTGGAGATCGCGTAGAACTCGCGCCCGTCCTCGGCCACCACACCGATCGAGATCAGATCGATGATCCGGCCGTTGTCGATGAATTCGGTGTCGTAGAAGAAGCGCACTGGCGCACACCCTATCCCGTCGTGACCCGTTGCGGCGCAGGGGCGGCGTGGATCTCGCGGTCCAACTCGGCATCCACCTCGGCGTCGGCCGGGAAGCTGGGTTCACCGGCGATGATGTGCTGCAGCCACAGCTTGGCCTGCACGACGGGGCGCCGCACATACCGTTCCCGCTCCAGCGCTCGACGCATCTTCCGGGGCTTGTCCTGGTAGTGCCACCGGGCCCAGGGGGCGTGCGGCCGGGACAGCCGGATCGCGCCGACGAACAGCAGAGGTGTGATGAACATCCCGATCAGCCCGGTCCAGACCTTGCCTTTGAGCAGCACCACCACCGCCAGCGCCAGGGTCAGCGCCGCGAGCACCACGACGACGCCGCGGGCCGTGACCGAATCGTCCTGCCGCCAGATCCCGATATCGAAGAACGACAACGGGTTGAAGCCCATGATCAGCAGGCCGGAGACGGCGATCGCGGCGAACACCGCGTCCACCGACGTGCGGCCGTCCTCGGCCCAGTACACGTCCTCCAGATGCAGGATGAGGGCGAACTCGTCGAGAACCAGGGCCGCGCCGATCCCGAAAACAATTGCGGCAGCGGTAAATTCACCGATTCCACCGTCAGTGGCCAGTGTCACCATCGAGACGCCGGAGATCATCACCAAAACGATGCCGATCACCACGTGATGGATATGCAATCCGCCGTGGCCGGAGATGTTGCGCGGCTGCCACCACTTGCGCGGAGCGTCGTTGCCGGCGTTGTGCCGGATGTAGCGCACGATCGACCTGGTCACGAAGAACGTGACGATGAACGCAATCAAACACCACATCAACGGCATGCGCCCGGGGGCGACGACGTCGAAGTGCAGGTGGAAGGGCACGGGGACAGAAGATACGCCCGATGACGGTCAATAGGGGCCGGCACGGCCGGGATGGCGCCCGGCGCGTCGTGACACCCCGATATTCTGGGTACGACATGACTATGCGGCGGTTGTCCAACCTGGGCAGTGAAGCGGGGCCCGTGCTGACCGTCGGGTGGCGGGTGACCCAGGTCGCGATCGTCGCGCTGGTGCTTTACGCCGGGTGGCTGCTGTTTGGGCAGATCCCGTACCGGATCGACATCGAGGTCTACCGGATGGGCGGGCAGGCCTGGCTGGACGGGCGGTCGCTGTATGCCGGCGACGCGACGTTCCACACCCTCGTCGGGCTTGATCTTCCCTTCACGTATCCCCCGCTGGCGGCCATCGCGTTCAGCCCGTTCGCCTGGGTGCCGTTACCGGTAGCCAGCGTGGTCATCACGGTCATCACGCTGGTCCTGGTGCTGCTGTCCACCTGGATCGTGCTGACCCGCCTCGCGGTGTGGCCGGTATCCACGCTGACGCGCGAGCCGGCTTGGCTGCGCCGCGGCTGGCTGGCGGCGGGCATCGTGGCACTGGCGGTGATGTACCTCGAGCCGATCGAGGCCAACTTCGACTTCGGCCAGATCAACGTCGTGCTGATGACGCTGGTGATCGCCGACTGCCTGCCGCGGCGCACCCCGTGGCCGCGCGGGATGCTGCTGGGGGTGGCGATCGCGCTGAAGCTGACGCCCGCGGTGTTCCTGTTGTACTTTCTGCTGCGCCGCGACGGCCGGGCCGCGCTGACGGCGGTCGGCTCGTTCGTCGCCGCCAGCCTGCTGGGCTGCCTGCTGGCCTGGCGTGATTCGGTGGAGTACTGGACCACGACGATCCGGCACACCGACCGGATCGGTAGCGCGGCACTCAACACCAACCAGAACATCGCCGGTGCCCTGGCCCGCCTCGGCTTGGACAAGAGCACCCACTTCGTCCTCTGGACGCTGGCCTGCTTCGCCGTCCTGGCCCTGACCATCTGGGCGGTCCGGCGGGTGCTGGCCGCCAGGGAGACGACGCTGGCACTGATGTGCGTGGCGCTGTTCGGGCTGGTGGTCTCGCCGGTCTCGTGGTCGCACCACTGGGTGTGGGCGCTCCCGACGGTCATCACGGGCGCGGTGGTGGCCTACCGCCGCCGGAACATGGCGCTGGGTCTGGTCACCGCGGTCGGGGTGGTGCTGATGGTGTGGGTCCCGCTGGAGCTGTTGCCCAAGCATCACGAGGTGCTGGCGTCGTGGTGGCGTCAGCTGCTGGGAATGTCCTATGTGTGGTGGGCTCTGGCGGTAATCGCCGTCGCAGGGCTCACCGTGACCACGGCGGGCGCTAGCCCGCGGCGGTCTCCGGGAACCGCGCCGGTGGCTGACCTGGTCCACCCGGCGTGACGTCGGCAGTCTTGAGCGTCGCGGCGTAGATGTCGACGTACTCCTGGCCGGAAAGCTCCATCAGGTCGTAGATGACCTCGTCGATGACGGCCCGCTCGATGAACCGGTTGCCGGCCAGACCGTCGAACCGGGAGAAATCCATCGGCTTGCCGAACCGCACGGTGACCCGGCCAAAACGCCACATTTTCGATCCGGGCGGGTTCACGACGTCAGTTCCGATCATCGCGACCGGAATCACCGGCACCTGGGTCTCCAGCGCCAACCGCGCCAGCCCGGTCTTGCCCTTGTAGAGCCGGCCATCCGGCGAGCGGGTGCCTTCGGGGTACATCCCGAGCAGCTTGCCCTGCTTCAACAGCCGCTCGGCGGTGATCAGCGCGGCCTGGGCGGCGTCGGCGTCGGTGCGGTCGATCGGCACCTGGCCGGCCGCGGTGTAGAACCAGCGGTTGAACCAGCCCTTGACGCCCGTGCCGGTGAAGTATTCGGACTTGGCCAGGAACGTGATGCGCCGGCGCACGACCAGCGGCAGGTAGAAGCTGTCGGCCACCGCCAGGTGATTACTGGCCAGGATCGCGGGGCCGGAAGTCGGAAGATGTTCCAGTCCTTCGACTTTCGGCCGTCCTAGCAACCACAGCAGGGGGCCCATGAAGATGTACTTGAACAGCCAATACCACATGGAGCCTCCACCTCGGGCCGCGCGCTTTGGACCAACTCTACCCAGGCATTCCGACACCGACCACAGGTCACGCCCCGTTCACATCGGATCATCAGACCCGACCACCGGTCACTCTTCGACGCTGACCGGGATGTGCTGATAGCGACTCGGTGGGGGGCCCGGCGAATCAGGGTCAGGCGCATCCGGCGGCGCACCCTCTGGCCCGGGATCGCCCGAGCCGTCCTCGGCCACCATCGTCCGGATCATCGCGACCAGCGCCACGCTGTGCTCGGCGACGACGGTCAGCAGCGGGTGCTGTTCGCCGTTGACCAGAGCGGCCAGCGCACACACCGGGCACCACACCTGTTGGCACTTGCCCGGCCCGGCGCTTGCGGTCATCGCGGCACCGGCACGCACGGCGGGATCGAGCCGGTCCAGGATCGCCTGGGCCAGCGCGCGTAGTTCGGGCCCGAGGTCGGGATGCGGGCCGTTCACGCGGGCCACACCTCCGGATTGGGTTGAAAGCGCACAGTCAGCTCGGTGCCACGCAACGCCGCGTCCACCACGATGCACCGCCGCAGCACCGACGCCAGTCGCACGCGGCGCCGCATCCCTGCCGCGCCGATGATCAAGTCGTCGTCGACCCGTCCCAGCGTCAGCGTCCCCGGATCGATTTGCGGCAACTCTAACCGCATGCGGTAGACGGCATCGACTCCCGAGCCCGATTCGCGGTCCACGATCGGCTTCAGCGGCCCCGGCGGTGGGGAGCCGTCGCGCCGGCGGGCGCTGTCCAGTAGCTGCCCCAGCGCCTTGGCCCCGATCGGCTCGCCGGGCAGGTGCGGCGCCAGAACCAGCTGCACGTCGCCGATCGCGGTGGTCAGTTCGTCGAGCACCAACCGCTGCTCGGAGATCCGCTCGGAATACCAGTCGAATGCGGGATGCTCCGGGAGGTTGCGATACTCATACGAATCATCTTGAACCAGAATCTGATTGACGAAAAGTTCAGCCACCCGGACGCCCATCAGCACCAGCGAACCCAGGGTGCGCACGGCCTCGGCAGCCACCACCCGTTCGGCGGTGAGCACCAGGTGGGCGCTGACCCGCTGCCCGTCGGTGAGCAGAGCGGACAACCCTTCGACCCCGGAGCTCATCCCCTCGATCACCGCCACCGTCGCGGCGCTGTGCGCGTTGTCCATGGCCGCGCTCAGCCGGCGATGTCGCGGCCAGGCCCGTTCCATGTACATGCCGAACGCCGCGGGCAGCGTCAGCATTCGCATGGCGTCAGCGGTCGACGCGCAGTCGACCACGACGTAGTCCCACCTGCCGGAGTCGGCCAGTGCGGCCACCTCGGCCAGGCCGAGCACCTCCTGAATACCGGGTAGCGCGGAAAGTTCTTCCGGGGCAACGTCTTTGACGTCAGAGTTCGGGAATCTGGCGGCCAGCACGGGCGCGATGGCCCGCCATCTGCCTTCGAGCAGCGCCAGCGTGTCAAGAGCCAGCGCGTCGAGGTGCCCGCCGCCGAGATCGTCGGTGCCTTCCTCGGTGAGAATCCGTACCGGCTCGCGCGCCCCCGTAGGCGGCACCGGCACGCCGAAGACGTCGCCGAGTGAGTGCGCCTGGTCGGTCGACACCGCGAGCACACGTTCCCCGGCCAGCGCCGCGCGCACCGCGGTCGCCGAGGCCAGAGTCGACTTGCCCACACCGCCCTTGCCGACGAAGAAACTGATCCGGGCCCGGTCAGTCAGGCCCGCATCAGCGGGGGCGTCACCGGGCTCCACTCAGCCCTCGACCCATTTCTTCAGGTCCTTGAGCGCGGTGTCGGTCAGCCGCCGCTCAGCCTTGCGCTTGAGCAACCCGATCATCGGGATGACCAGATCCACCGAGAGCTCGTAGGTGACATCGGTTCCAGAACCCTTGGGCGCCAACGTGTACGCCCCATCGAGGGCCCGCAACAACGAGCTGGACACCAGCGACCAGCGCACCGACTTTCGATCGGCGGGCCAGTCGTAGGACAGCACCATGGTGTCCTTGAGCACCGCGGCGTCGAGAACCAGCCGGGCGGTCAGCGGGTAACCCAGTTCGTCGGAATCGAGAACCTCGGTCTCCTTGTACTCCGAGACCCACTGCGGGTACGCACCGATATCGGCGATGACATCCATCACAGTGCGGGGATCCGCGTCGATGTAGATGGTCTGCGCCGTCTTGTCAGCCACTGTTGCCAATTCCCGTCGCTTTTTACGCTGCGCGACCCCACAAGATCGCACTCCCTCGGCCACAAACGGTACCCTCCCGCCTACGCATGTGACCCGATATCAGTGCCCGGGCGCGACCCCCACCGGGCGCGATGCCTCCAGTGTGGATTTCACCTCGAACGCCATCCGCTTGCCGGCCACGCGGCGCTTGTGGTTCAGCTTGGCCAGGTTCATCTTGGCCAGCTGCCAGGCCGCGATGCCCGATGGCTCGGCGTGCAAAAAGTAATGCAGCAGCACGCCGTCGAGCACCGGCTCCAGCCAGATTTCCATGCTGCCGGTCAGCGGACCGGTCACCGTCCAGCGCACACCTTTGTCGGCGCGGTCCTCGACGACATCCAGCCGTAGGTCCGGCCACCACCGCCGCCAGCTCGCCCGGTCCGAGACCGCGCGCCCCACCGCCGCCGGATCAGCCGCCACGAACGTCTCATCGGCGACCTGGATGCTGTTCATGGCTCTAGCTTCACATATCGGGCCGGTGAACCGGTCGCCCACCTGCCGGTTGACTAGGCTGGGCGGATGCGTGAATACAGCGTTCCGGCGTCGTTCACCATCGGTGAACACGACAACGTCGTCAGCTCGGTGTACTCCCACGAGCGCACCGACCCCCGCTACGTGATCCTGCAGCGGCTGGTCGACGGCGCCTGGGCCGACGTCACATGCGCGGAGGTGGCCGCCCAGATCCGCTCGGCGGCGCTGGGATTGATCGCCGAGGGTGTGCAGGCCGGTGACCGGGTGGCGATCCTGTCTGCGACTCGCTACGAGTGGGTGATCCTCGACTACGCGATCCTGTCGGTCGGCGCGGTCACGGTGCCCATCTATGAGACCTCGTCGGCCGAGCAGGTCCGCTGGGTGCTCGAGGATTCCGGCGCGGCGCTGGTGTTCACCGAGACCGAGGCACACGCCCAGATGGTCTCCGAACTCGCCCACGAACTCCCCTCCCTGCGCAAGCAGCTGCGCATCGAGTCCGCGGGTCCCACCGCGCTCGACGAGCTGGCCCAGGGCGGGGCTGGCGTCGCCCCCGCGGAGCTCGACCGCCGACTGGCGGCGCTGCGCTCGAGCGACCCGGCGACCCTGATCTACACCTCGGGCACTACTGGCAGGCCCAAGGGCGTGCAGCTGACCCACGCCAATCTGCTATCCGAAACTCGTGGTGCGACAACGTGTTTCCCGACCCTCCTGCGCCAGAACGAGCGCCTGCTGGTGTTCCTGCCGATGGCACACGTGCTGGCGCGGGCCCTGTCGATGACGGCGTTCGCCAACAAGGTGACACTCGGCTACACCAGTGACATCAAGAACTTGGTGCCGATGCTGCAGGTCTTCAAGCCGACGATCGTGGTCTCGGTACCTCGGGTGTTCGAAAAGGTTTACAACACAGCGGAGTTGAACGCCCGCGACAGCGGCAAGGGCCGGATCTTCGAGCTGGCCGCCAGCACCGCGATCGCCTACAGCGAGGCGCTTGGGACCAGTAGCCCCAATCTCCTGCTCAAGGCTGCTCACGCGGTGTTCGACCGGCTTGTCTACGGCAAACTGCGGGCCGCTCTCGGCGGTGACTGCCATGCCGCGATCTCCGGCGGCGCACCGCTGGGCAAGCGGTTGGGCCACTTCTACCGCGGGGTCGGCTTGTCGATCTACGAAGGCTATGGACTGACCGAGACCAGTGCGGCGATCACGGTGAACCGCATCGGCGAACTCAAGGTGGGGACCGTCGGCAAGCTGGTGCCCGGCAACAGCATGGCGATCGCGCCGGACGGCGAGCTGCTGGTCAAGGGTGGCGTGGTGTTCGACGGCTACTGGCGCAACGAGAAGGCCACCGACGAGGCGATCATCGACGGCTGGTTCCACACAGGCGATCTGGCCAGCGTGGACGCCGACGACTTTCTGTCGATCACCGGCCGCAAGAAGGAACTCATCGTGACCGCGGGCGGCAAGAACGTCGCGCCCGCAGTACTCGAGGATGCACTGCGGGCTCACCCGCTGATCAGTCAGGCCATGGCCGTCGGCGACAACCAGCCGTTCATCGGTGTGCTGATCGCCATCGATCCCGAGTCATTCGAGGTGTGGAAGTCCCACCACGGCAAGCCCGCCGGCGCGTCGGTGAGTGACCTGCGGGAGGATCCCGATCTGGTCGCCGAGATTGAAATGGCCATCAAGGATGCGAATCAACATGTGTCGCATGCTGAGTCGATCCGCAAGTTCCGGATCTTGCCGTGTGATTTCACCGTCCAGACCGGCGAGCTGACGCCGACGCTGAAGGTCAAGCGCAACGTCGTCGCGGAGAAATTCGCCGGGGAGATCGAGGCGATCTACGCCAAATAATTGTGGCCCGATGCAGCAGCCAGGCCAGCGGGACTGTGACAGCGAGTGTCAGCAGGTACAGCCCCGGCAGCGAACCGGTGAACAACGGCCAGCGCAGCACCGCGCTCAGCACGATGGCCATCACCAGCACGTGCAGCAGGAAAATCTCGTAGGAGATCTCGCCGAGCCACACCATTGGCTTGGCGCTCAGCACCCCGTCGACCATCCCCCGCCCGGCCAGCGTCGCAGCCGCCACCACCAGTGTCGCGATCGCGGCGTACAGCCCGGCCTTGGCCAGCGGTTGCCACACCGGCACTGGCGCAAGAGTGACCGCGCCCGCCAGCGGTGTAGACACCAGTAGGTACAGCGCGACGGCTGTCGCGACGACGACCTCGGCCCGCAAGCGCACGCCCATGACGTTCGCAACGGCAACCGCCATCCCGCCCGCGAACGCGGAAAGCTGTGCAGGTAGCCACATTCCGGCCGAGTTGGGCAGCCAGTCGGTGGTGTTCAGCACGAGCAGCCATAGCGGACTAACTGCGGCCAGGGCCGTCAATCCGGCCAGCAACCGGCCGGGCCGCCACCGGCCGCGGCTCACGACGACCAGCAGCAGATAGGCCAGCAGCGGCAGCACCGCGTAGAACGCGACCTCGACGGCCAGGCTCCAGGTCTGGGACAGCCCGCGGTGCAGGTAGGTCAGCAGGTAGTTGTCGGTGTAGATCTGGGTCAGCGTGAGGTGGCGGATCAGGCCCGTGAGGCTCTGGCCCGGGTTGGGGCCTGTCGAGTAAAACGAGTACACGGCGTAGGCGAGCAGGACCGTCACCACGTAGGCGGGCATGATGCGACGCAGCCGGTGCCGGGCGTAGATCCTGGCCGAGGGAGCCGCCGACCCGGAGGCCGCCGCGACTACCCACGGGCGGAACAGCAAGAAGCCCGACAGCGCGAAGAAGATCGACACTCCGACCTCCAGCCGCGCCAACCCCAGGCCGAGGTAGCCATGGGTGAGCTTGCCGGTCGCGAACGCCGCGTGAGTGCCGACCACAAGAAGGGCCGCCACCGCCCGTAAACCGGTCAGCGAGGCCAGCCGACCGGATACCGGCGCGGCTGCACCGGTGTCAAGGTCAAGATCGGGGCTGGTCAGCACCGAGGCGAGGGTACTCCTCAGAGCAGGCCGGCGACGAAGCCCGCAGCCTGGTCGGGGTACGGCGGCAGTTCGTAGGCGCTGTGAGCGCCGCGATCGCGTCCCGACGAGCAGATCGGGTCCCCGTCGCTGCACACGTCGATGGCGCGGCCGGCGAACTGGCCGGTGGTCGACAGCGGGGTGCCGAAGCGGGCACCGGGATTGCCGAACACGGCGACCGCGGCGACCTGCCCGGCGGCCGCCGGCGGCAATGGCGGCGCCGAGCCGATGCTGCCGATCCGCTGTCCGACCGGCGGAACGCCGGCCAGCATCGACACCGCTGCCGCACCCTGGGAGAACCCGCCGAGCACCAGGGAGGTCTGCGGGCAGCGTCCGCCCATGTCGGCGATGCGGGCCGCCGCGTCGTCGGCGCCGGACGCGGCGGCAAGGAAGTTCAGGCTCGCCGGGTAGTTCACCGCGTAGGTGTCCATGGTCCGCCCACCCAGCCGTGGGGTGAGCGCGTCGGCGAATGCCTGGCCCACTCGCCCGATGCCGGGCGGCTCTCCGGTGCCGCGGGCGAAGATCACCTCGACGTCGGGGCAGTCGTCGGCCTGTGCGACACCGGCCGGGTAGAGGAACGCCGCGACGGCGGTGAGGACGCCGCCGAGTACGGCCGCCCGGGTGGTGCTCATCGGCACATCGTCACACGGTGTGCTCGGCCGCACCGAGCAGTTGGGAAAGCCGCGCGCTGTGCATGGCCCAGTTCCAGTCCGTTTCGATCCACCGCCGGCCGGCCTCCCCCATCCGCGCGGCCAGGGCGGAGTCGGTGAGGATGTCCGAGACCGCGGCGGTGATCTCCTCCACCGAGCGCCCGTCGACCACAAGTCCGGTCTCGCCCTCCTTCACCGCTTCGGGAGCGCCGCCCGAGCTGCCGGCGACCACCGGCACCCCGGCGGCCGACGCCTCCAGGAACACGATGCCGAGCCCCTCCACGTCGAGGCCGGAACCCCTTGTGCGGCAAGGCATCGCGAAGACATCGGCCATCGCGTAGTGGCCTGGCAGCTCGGCACCGGGCACCGCACCGGTGAACACCACGTCATCGCTCACGCCGACGTGGTCTGCCAGCTTGTGCAGGTCCTCGGCGTACGGTCCGCCGCCGACGATGACCAGCGCGGCCCCCTCGACCCGCCGCCGAATACCGGGCAGGGCCTTGATGAGCATGTCCTGGCCCTTACGTGGGACCAGCCGGGACAGACACACGACCGTCGGTCGCCGGCCCAGGCCGTAGCGTTCCCGCAGTTCGGTTCTGGCGGCGGCGTCGGGCCGGAAACGGTCGGTGTCGACGCCCGGCGGTAGGTGTTCCAGGGCGGCGTTGCGGCCGAACGCCGACGCGATCCGGCCGCGGGTGTAGTGGCTGATGAACGTCACGACGTCGGTGTCCTCGCCGATGCGCCGCAGCGCCGAGCGGGCGCCCGGCAGCATCGACCAGCCCACCTCGTGGCCGTGCGTGCTGGCCAGCACGCGGCGCGCACCCGCACCACGGGCCCGCCCGGCCAGCAGCGCCAGCGGTGCGGCCGCACCGAACCACACCGTCTCGATGCCGTGCTCGGCGATCAGGGCCCGCATCCGGCGATCCACTCCCGGCTCGGGCAGCATCAACGTGCCGGGGTGGCGCACGATGCGGTAGCCGGCAGCCTCGTCGTACTCCTGGGCGCCCTTCCACTTCGGGGCGTACACGGTGAGCTCGTGTTCGCCGGTGGCCGCAAGCTGGCCGACGAACTGCTCCAGGTAGGACTGGATGCCGCCACGGCGAGGCGGAAAGTCATTGGTGACCAGCAGGACCCGCGTCATCGCCACTCAACCTAGCCGGTCAGCCACTGCGCCCAGCGGGCACGTAGCCCAGCAATGTCCGTGCCAAGCGCCCGGCGCACCGCGGTCGCGAAGTCGCCGTG
>NZ_NOZR01000040.1 GCF_002250655.1 Mycolicibacterium sphagni | reverse complement strand
GGTGTGGATCCTGCGGGGAAGGGCGAAATCGAGGTGACAGCAACGTCGTCGAGGTCGATCTGGGCCGGCGACGGGAGCGCCGAACCGGGAAGGGCCGCAGCAGCGCTGCCGTAGGCGACGGCCATCTGCAGTCGTTGTGGCGCCTGCGCACCACCGACGTCGGCGCGTACGTAACCCGCCAGTGAGGAGTCACCGGCGCCGACGGTGCTCCTGGGCTTGATCGGGGGTGGGGTGGCCAGCCAGCTGCCGGTGTCGTTGACCAGCAGGGCTCCTGCCGCGCCCAGGGTGGCCAGCACGGTCTTGGCGCCGAGGTCGATGAGATGCCGGGCAGCGTCGACGACCGGATCTGGATTGCCCTGGGCCAGCGATTCTTCCAGCATCGTGGCGTCGACACCGGCCAGGCTGGCCAGTTCCTCGGCGTTCGGCTTGATCACATCGGGGGCGGCGGTGGCCAATCCGGCGGCCAGCGCCGCGAGCGGTGCATCGGAGGTGTCGACGGCGACTTTGCAGTCGTAGGACTGCAATTGGGCGACGATGTCGGCGTACCAGCTGTCCGGAATCCCTGGCGGCAGCGACCCGGACAGCACCACCCAGCGCGCTGCCGCGGCGCGGTCGAGGATCGCCCGCGTGAGCGCGGCCAGTGCGGGCGCTTCGATGACGGCGCCGGGCTCGTTGATCTTCGTTGTCGTGCCGTCGGATTCGGTGATCGCCAAATTGGTGCGCACCGCGCCGTCGATGGGTACGGCGTAGAACGGCACGCACGAGAACTGCAGTGCGCTGACGATCGGATCGTGCGGGCCGGCGGGCAGCACCGCGATGGTATCCAGTCCGGCCAGGGCCAGAGCGCGCGCGACATTGACCCCCTTGCCGCCCGGCTCGGTGGTCACCGACTGCACCCGGTGCACCGCGCCGCGCACCAACCGGCCGGGGAGCGTCACCGTGCGGTCGATACTCGGGTTGGGAGTGACGGTGACGATCATGATTCCCCTCCTGCGACAACGACTTCGATACCCTGCTCGGTCAGCGCGGCGCGGTCTGCCGCGCTGATCTCGCGGTCGGTGATCAGAGCGTCGACGCTGGCGGTGTGGGCGAAACTGACGAACTCCTCGCGGCCGATCTTCGATGAATCGGCCAGCACCACAACGTAGTTGGCGCAGCGCACCATCGCGCGTTTGACGGCGGCTTCGTCGCTGTCGGGGGTCGAGAGTCCGTGGCGCACGGTGATTCCGTTGGTGCCGATGAACGCGATGTCCACTCGCATGGTGTTGAGGGCGCGCAGCACAGGCTCGCCGACAGCCGCCTGAGTCAGTCCGCGGACCCGGCCGCCGAGCAGCTGCAGGGTGATCGACGGCATCGCGGCCAGGCGGGCCGCGATCGGTACCGAGTTGGTGACCGCGACGAGCTCCCGGTCGGCGGGCAACATGGCCGCGACCCTGGCGGTGGTGGTGCCGGCATCGAAGAGCACGGTGGCACCCGACAGCGGGAGGAATTCAGTGGCGGCCCGCGCGATCGCTTCCTTGTAGTCGGCGCGGGTGGTCTCCCGTTCGTCGATGCCGGGCTCGACCACGTGCAGTGCGCGCACCGGGACAGCCCCGCCGTGCACTCGGCGCACCAGACCGGCCCGGTCGAGGACCGCCAGGTCGCGGCGGACGGTCTCGGTCGTGACGTCGTAGGCCTGAGCCAGTTCAGCGACCGAGGCCCGGCCCTGAGACAGCACTCGGGCGGCGATCGCCTGCTGACGTTCTTCCGCGTACACGATTCTCCGTTTGTGTGGGGTCGCGCCTGGATTGAATGTTGCTATATGTTGTTTTACTCCCGTTCGTGTTGACTTGTCAATGAATCGTTGTAATCTAGTTCACATGACCGCCTCTTCCACGCCTACCTCACACGGTGCCGGACCGGTCCTCACCGGCGTCCCGGTGGTCCCCGGCGTCCGCTACGCACCGGTCATCCGGCCCGGCCGGCTCCCCGCGATCGAAGATCTCGACCCCGGGGGCGACATCGCCGACGGGCAGCGCGAGGCCGAGGCGACGCGGTTCACGGCTGCCGCGGCCACCGTCGCCGGCCGGCTGCGTGAGCGCGCCGCGGCCGCGACCGGCGCCGCTTCGGAGGTGCTGGCCGCCACCGCAATGCTGGCGCAGGACCGCGCCTGGCTGGGTGCGGCCGAGAAGCAGATCAAGGCGGGGGCGCCCGCGGTGCGGGCCACCGCTGCCGCGGTCGCTCAGTTCGTGGACCTGTTCACCCAGATGGGCGGGCTGATGGCCGAACGCGTCACCGACCTGCGTGACATCCGGGACCGGGTGGTCGCCGAACTGAGCGGCCTGCCCGAGCCTGGCGTCCCGGTACCGGCCCAGCCCGCCATCCTCTGCGCTGAGGACCTCGCGCCCGCCGACACCGCGGGCCTTGACCCGACGCTCGTGGTGGGCCTGGCCACCACGCTCGGCGGCCCGACCAGCCACACCGCGATCATCGCCCGCCAGCTCGGCATCCCATGCGTCGTCGCCGTCCACGGGCTCGACGACGTCCCGGCCGGCGCCGACGTCCTCATCGACGGAACCCGCGGGACCGTCAGCGTGGCTCCCGACCCGGCCGATGCCACCGCCGCCGTCGAGGCCGCCGACGCAGCCGCCGCCGCGATGGCCGGCTGGAGCGGTCCCGGGGCCACCGCCGACGGCCACTTGGTGTCGATCCTGGCCAACGTCCAGGACGGGTCGGCGGCCCGTGCCGCGCGAGACACCCCGGCCGAGGGCATCGGGCTGTTCCGCACCGAGTTGTGCTTCCTCAACCGCGACACCGAGCCGAGTGTTGACGAGCAGGCGTCGATCTACGGCGAGGTTCTCGATGCCTTCGCCGGATGCAAGGTCGTCATCCGCACCCTGGATGCCGGGTCGGACAAGCCGCTGAAGTTCGTCGGGCATCCCGACGAGGCCAACCCCGCACTCGGCGTGCGAGGAATCCGCATCGAGGCCCTTCATCCCGAGGTCCTCGACCGCCAGCTGGACGCGATCGCTCTCGCTGCCGAGCGCACCGGCAGCGCGCCGTGGGTGATGGCGCCGATGATCGCCACCCCCGACGAGGCCAGGCGGTTCGCCGACCGGGCACGCCAGCGCGGCCTCGTCCCCGGCGTGATGATCGAGGTTCCGGCCGCGGCGCTGCTGGCCGACCACATCCTGGCCCACGTCGAGTTCTTGTCGATCGGCACCAATGACTTGGCGCAATACACGATGGCAGCCGACCGGATGTCGGCCGAGCTGGCCACCCTGACCGACCCGTGGCAGCCCGGCGTGCTGGCGCTGGTCGCGCAGACCGCGCGTGCCGGCGCCAGTCGTGGCAAGCCGGTCGGGGTGTGCGGTGAGGCCGCCGCCGACCCACTGCTGGCCTGCGTACTGGTCGGCCTCGGCGTCACGTCGCTCTCGGCGGCCGCGGCTGCCGTGACAGGCGTCGGCGCCAAACTCGCGTCGGTCACCCTGCAGCAATGCCGCGACGCCGCCGAGGCGGTCCTGACCACGGCGAGTGCCGCCGAGGCCCGCGCGGCCGCGCTGGCCTTCCTGGGCTGACGGAATTAATCGGACTGCGGTCCGGTTATCTCGGGCATGCCAGCAGTTACCGCAGATACGTTGTCTCTCCCGCGGGTGAGCGCCGCCGCCGCGACCGACACCGAGCGGCCCGTGCGGTCCATCACGACCGGGCCGCGCGGGTTTGAGGGTGAAGGTTTCCCTGTCGTGCGCGCGTTCGCCGGCGTCAGTGCCGCGGACCTCGACCCCTTCGTCCACATGGACCAGATGGGTGAAGTCGAGTACTCGCCGGGTGAGCCCCGAGGCACCGACTGGCACCCGCACCGCGGCTTCGAGACGGTCACCTACATGATCGACGGCCGCTTCGCCCACCAGGATTCGCACGGCGGCGGTGGTCTGATCGCCGACGGCGCCACGCAGTGGATGACCGCGGGGGCGGGCATCCTGCACATCGAGACACCCCCGGCCGAGCTGGTCGACAGCGGCGGGCTGTTCCACGGCATCCAGCTGTGGGTCAACCTGCCCCGCAAGGACAAGTTCGCCGAGCCGCGCTATCAGTCGATCGAGGGTCCAGCCGTGCGGCTGCTGTCCTCGGCCGACGGCGGCACACTGGTGCGCCTCATCGCCGGCGATGTCGACGGGTGGAGCGGTCCGGGCATGACGCATACCCCGATCACGCTGGCACACAACAGCATCGAGGCCGGCGCCCAGCTGAACCTGCCGTGGCCACGCGAATACAACGCGCTGGTCTACGTGCTCTCCGGTCGCGGCACGATCGGTCCGGTCGGGCACCCAATCCAGCAGGGTCAGCTCGCGGTGCTCGGCCCCGGCGACCGCATCACGGTCGCCGCCGATGCGACCCAGGACGCCAACCGTCCGGCGATGGAGGTTCTTCTGCTGGGCGGCAGGCCGATTCGTGAGCCGGTCTTCCACTACGGGCCGTTCGTGATGAACTCCAAGTCCGAGGTCATCCAGGCGCTGGACGACTACAACGCCGGCCGGTTCGGCGCCATCCCGCCGGGCGCGCTGATGCCGCACCGGGGTTGACGCGGACCGCTAGCGTGGCACCGGCTCGGCGGCCACGGCCGGCGGATAGGTGAGTTCCAGTTCGCCGACATTGGCCGCCGCGGTGACCAGCGGCAGTGCCGCCGACACCGCGAGTTCGCCCTCGCCGGCCTCGGCTCGCAGCGCGGGCACCAGGTCGTCACTGATCGGGGCTACCGAGTCGGCGGCGTCACGGCCGTCGAGGCGGGCGCAAATCGCGGCAGCGTGCTCCTCGAGCACTTCCCGTGCCCGCGGGTACACGCCCAGTGGTGGCGGCACGATGTCAGCGATCAGATCGGCGGCGGCCCGCAGCCGGAACGCCCGGTTGGCCGCTCGCACCACCGGAGCGCGGGAGTCAGTGGGGCCACCACTTTCCGAAAGATATTGACGCACAGCATCATCCAGGGTTCGGGAGGCGGTCAGTGCCTGGTGGCTGAGCGTGTTCACCAGGTCCTCGGCGTGCTCGAACGCGCCGCGCGTGACCCGGAGTATCGCCGCGTGCAGGTAACGCGAGCCGACGCTGGAGGCCGCCCCGACCGACCGCTGCACCGCCGCCCTGGCCCCGCCCGGCCACAACAGTAATGAGACGACGATGGCGACGGACGCGCCGACCACGATGTCCTCGAGCCGCAGCAGGCCGACCCGCCAGCCGGTGGGGACGATCAAGTTGAAGACGATCAGCACCATCATGGTGAACGCGGCCTGGCTGGCGGTGAACGAACCGATCTCCGGTACGTAGGTCGAGCCGAACGCCACCATCGGCAGCAGCACCCACATCACGACGGGATCGGTCCCCAGTAGCTCGATGACAATCGCGCCGAGTACGAACCCGATCACCGTGCCGATGACCGCCCGGACCACATTGGTACCTGTCGTGAGCGCGCTACTGCGCAGTACCGACATCGCCCCGAGGACCACCCAGAACCCGTGCTGGACCGGGAACACCACTGTGACGAGCACGGCCAGGGCCAGGCCGGTGCCGGTTCGCAGGCTGTTGCGGGCAGTTACCGACCATGTCCGCAAATAGCCGGCGGTGATATTGGTGACGGCGGTCGTCTCGGAGTACACCCGGTCCGCGGATCCGGTCTCGGGCAGCCGTCGCCCCAGTACGCGGGCCCAGACGGGTCGGGCATCGGCGGCCGCAGCGGCAGCGATGATGCGGCCGGTGATCGCGACGGCGGCGCCGATGGTGCGTCTGGTCAGCAGGGTGCGGCCCAGCTCGACGGCGGCCTGGTCATCGGGCTCGGCGAGGATATCGACAATGTCCTGCCGGTAGCTGTCCACCGCGATGGTCCGTAGCTCGGCCAGAGCCCTGGCCAGCAGCGCGCGTTCGGCCGCCCGTTCGGCGGGCTGGGTGATACGCAGGATGCCTGCGCTGTCGCGCAGCACCTGTACCACCGGCTCGGCCATCGGCCCGAGCAGCCCACCGGTGTCGCCGGTGACCCGATCACACAGCCACTGCAGGTCGTCGACCACCCGGACCAGCGCGCGGCTGCCCGCGGTCAGCGCGACCGGACGGTACGTCGCGCCAAGGAAGTTGGCGCGCAGCGCGTCCATCGCGGTGGTGACCTCAGCTGACGATGCGCCGCCCTCGATCCGGTCGGCCAGCACCGCGCAGACAGCGGCGGCGTGACGGCGCAGCTCGCCGTGGTGGCGTGGCGGAAGCACGAACAGTGCCGCGGGCACGCAGATCACCAGTGCGAGCAGCCAGCCGAAGAGGCGCTCGCCCAGCGGGCCGGGCGGCGTGCACACGGGAAGGACGAATGTCAGCAACGTGGCGCGCATACCGGCGGCGATGATCTCGCTGAGCACACCCGAGAGTGCGACGACCACCCCGACGACGAACATCAGCGTGACCGCCAGCCACGGGATGGGGGCGACCAGGGTGCCCAGACTGATCAGCACGGCCCCGTTGAAACCGAGTCCGCCGTAGGCCAGCGCCCGAGCGTTCACATTGCCGGGGAAGTCCGTCACGATCAGCAGCGCGATCGAACCGAAGATCGTGAACAGCGGCGTCTGAGAACCGCCGCCGACGGTGAAACTCACCGCCGTGGCGATCGGGATGACGATCGCGGCCCGCACGGCACGGCGGGCGCCGTCGTTCTCGGGGTCGCGCGTCTTGATCCGCTCGGCTGCCCGCCGCCACAGGGCAGCCAGGGTCACCGCGGCACGCCGGCGAAGCTGCCCGAATCCAGTGCGTCGAGCATGTAGCGGGCGATCCAGCCGAACATCCCCGACTCGCGCGGCAGGGTCGCCTGCTCGTAGCCGATGAAGACATAGACCGCCCAGGTGGCGTAGACCTCGGCCTGGCGAACATCGCTGACGATCTCGACCGCGGAGTCGTAGAGGATCTTGAACCGCTGCCTGTCGACCTCGGACTGCACCGCCAGAACGTGCGGGTCCACCGAGCTCCACGACCGAATGGCGGCTTCGGCACCGTGCGGCAGGGACAGCCCGACCTGGATGATCGCCTCGATGCGCTGACGTGGGTCGGACACCTCGCGGATGGCGCTGATCAGGCGGATTGTCCGGTCTTGCACCCAGTAAGACACCAGATCCCGGGTGTAGGCAGGCCAACTGGAGAAGTAGTGATAGAACGACCCGGTCGTGACGCCGAGCCGGTTACACACCTCGGCGAGTTTCAGTCCGCCGTATCCCACGTCTGCGAGTACTTCGAGACCGGTCTCGAAGTACGACTCCCGGTTGGCAACGGTGGCCATGGGACAAGACCATAGTGCGCTGTCCGGGCCAGATGTCCGTGACGTGCGGGATCGTGACCAAGTTGCGCAAGGTCGAGCTGCTGGGGCTTGGACGGACGCGGAGATCATGGGGCAAGCTGGAGCCAGGCGAAATGATTCGAGGAGTTGGCATGACCATCCAGATCACCAGTGACCAGGCCACCGAAGGGGGCGCAGCCGGCGTTCTCGCCGATGTGCGCCGTGTGTTCAACAGCGGTCACACCCGTTCGCTGCAGTGGCGCTCCGAGCAGCTGCGCGCCGTGGAGCGGATGTGCGAGGAACGGGAGCCGGAGATCGCCCAGGCGCTGGCCAGCGATCTCGGCCGGTCCTCGTTCGAGGCGTGGCTGGGCGATATCGGCTCGACGAAGGCCGAAGCGGCGTTCGCCCGCAAGCATCTGAAGAAGTGGATAAAGCCGCAGCGGTACGGGCTTCCGCTGGCCCAGCTGCCCGGAAAGGCCTGGGTGCAATACGACCCGCTGGGCGTGATCCTGGTGATCGGTCCCTGGAACTACCCGTTCTATCTGTGCATGGCGCCGGTGGTGGCCGCGATCGCTGCTGGAAATGCCATGGTGATCAAGCCGTCAGAGTTGGCGCCTGCCACGTCGGCGCTGCTTGCGCGGCTGGTTCCGGACTATCTGGACAACGAGGCCATCCGCGTGGTGGAAGGTGATGCCACGACCACCCAGGACCTGATGGCCCAGGGGTTCGACCACGCATTGTTCACCGGGGGCACCGAGATCGGCCGCAAGATCATGGCCGCGGCCGCACCGACGTTGACGCCGGTGACCCTCGAGCTGGGCGGTAAGAGCCCGGTGGTGGTGCTTGCCGACGCCGACCTCGACGTGGCGGCGCGCCGGATCGCCTGGATCAAGATGCTGAACTCGGGCCAGACCTGCATCGCCCCGGACTATGTGCTGGCCGACCGCACAATCGCCGCCGAGCTGGCCGACAAGATCGTGGCGACGATCGCCCAGTTCCGCGCCGAGGAGACGGACCCGTCACTGCGGATCGTCAACGAGCGGCAGTTCGACCGGCTGGTGTCACTGATCAGCGCGACCAGCGGAACCGTTGTCACCGGAGGCGGCTCGGACCGGTCGGCGCTGCGCATCGAGCCGACGGTGATCGTCAACCCGGCCGCCGACGACCCGGTGATGTCCGACGAGATCTTCGGCCCGATCCTGCCGATCATCGCGGTGGATTCGCCAGATGCGGCCGTCGCGTTCGTCAACGCCCGGCCCAAGCCACTGGCGCTCTACGTCTTCACCGCCTCACAGGCGGCGGCTCGGGATCTCGTCGACCGGATGCCATCCGGCGGAGCCGTGGTCAACCACGTGGCGGTGCACTGCCTTGTCCCGCAACTTCCGTTCGGCGGTGTCGGGGCCAGCGGCATGGGTGCGTATCACGGCAAGTGGGGCTTCGAAGCCCTCAGTCACCGACGCGCCGTGTTGGCCAAATCGACCAAATTCGATTTGAAACTCATGTACCCGCCATACACTGATCGTGCGATCAGGCTCATGCGCAAGGCGTTCTAGAGCCCAAAATCGCCTGTAGCAAACACGTCTCCCGCGCCCGCGAACCTTTCGACAAGGAACTCTCGCGCGCAAATGCATTAGTAGCGAATTCTCAGGCGTAATTCGCATTCCCACGGAATTTGCTCGGTGGTGACCATCCGGCATGCGAACACAAAACCGCAGGTTGCGCGCGGATCGCGAGCTGGAGCGGCGTCGCCGCAACGGATTCCGCAGGTAGATTTGATTATAAGCGGAATTCTAATTTCTCAGGAATGAGCAAATGTCGTCTGCCGTCAAAATTTCGACGGCTGTTGTGGCACACTTTCAATGTGGCGCATACAGCGAGTAGGGGCCCGGGTCGGCCCCCAGCAGCTAAGGCCGCGGAAACGCGCGAGCGCATCATGCGCGCCGCCCGTGAGGTGTTCAGCGAATTGGGTTATGACGCTGCCACCTTCCAGGCGATCGCAATCCGTGCCGACCTGACCAGACCCGCCATCAACCACTACTTCGCCAGCAAACGGCTGCTGTACCAAGAGGTCGTCGATCAGACGAACGCCTTGGTCATCGAGGCCGCCGTGCAGCAGTCACAGCGTGAGGGCACGCTGGCCGGGCGGATCCGCGCTTTCATCGGCGCGGTCGTGCAGGCCGAAGGCCAGGATCGCTCGGTTGCTGCGTTCTTGGTGACTGCCGTGCTCGAAGCCGAGCGGCATCCCGAGCTTGCCGAGTCGAACCATGATTCCCGGGAGTTCACCCGCGGATACATCAAAGCGGCCATCCGGGACGCTATCGAGTCGGGCGAGGTCCGCTCCGACATCGATATCGAGTCGGCCGCCGAGATGTTCATGGCCGTCATGTGGGGCCTGGGCTTCTATGCCGGCTTCGTGGATGACAGCGAGCGGCTGAACGCGATCACCGATCAGTTCCTCGAGCTGCTCAACGGCAAGGCGTGGCACGCCGGTTAGTCGCCGGTGACATGCGCCACAGGTCGCATAGGCTAGCTAAGCTTCTCGGGTACCATCGTCGTATAACCACGGCTGAACTGGGTTGATGCGCGGCCCCGACGGGTCGCGGCCCAGTGTCGAGCCGATTGATACGCCGAATTGGGGATCTGCCATGAGCACTGTGCGCACTGACGACGACACCTGGGACATCGCGACAAGCGTGGGCTCGACTGCGGTGATGGTGGCCGCCGCGCGCGCCAGTGAGACCGATGGTCCGGAACCGCTGATCAGCGACCCTTACGCCCGCATCCTGGTCCAGGGCGCGGGCACCGGTATGTGGGAGAACATCCTCGACGGTGCCGCCATGGCCGAGCGCCTGGCCAACGCCGACCCCGAAGCCGGCGCACTCTTCACGCACATGCGCAACTACCAGGCGGTGCGCACTCACTTCTTCGATGCCTTCTTCGCCGACGCGGTCGCCGCGGGCATCCGCCAGGTCGTCATCCTGGCCTCGGGTCTGGACTCGCGTGCCTTCCGGCTGGACTGGCCGGCCGGCACCCGCGTATTCGAGATCGACCAGCCGTTGGTGCTCGAATACAAGGCGCAGACCCTGGCCGCCCACGACGTGCGGCCGTCCGCTGAGCGTCACGAGGTTCCCGTCGACCTGCGCCAGGATTGGCCGGCCGCGCTCAAGGAGCAGGGCTTCGACCCCTCGCAGCCGACCGCCTGGCTGGCCGAGGGGTTGCTGATGTACCTGCCCGCCGATGCCCAGGACAGGCTGTTCGAACTGATCACCGAGCTGAGTGCAGCCGGCAGCCGGGTATCGGCCGAGGCAGTCGGGCACCACAGCGAAGAACGCCGGGCAGAAGTGCGCGAACGCTTCGAGAAATTCGCCGACCAGCTCGGTATCGAGCGCAATATCGACATGCAGAACCTGACCTACAACGACCCCGATCGCGCCGACGTCACCGAGTGGCTCAACGCACACGGGTGGCTCGCGTCCGGCCAGCCCTCCACCGAGGAGATGCGCCGGCTGGGCCGCTGGGTCGAGGTGCCGATGGCATCGGATCCCGATGCGTTCGCGACGTTCGTCGTCGCCCAGAAGGCCTGACGCCACCCGGCTGCCTGCAGCTCCGACGGCCCACGTATACAGGGAGTACGTTCCGTCGTCGCTGAAAGGAATCTCATGCCCGGAGTTGTGGATCGAGTCGTCGTCGTCACGGGAGCCGGCGGTGGTTTGGGCCGTGAATACGCCCTGACCCTGGCCCGCGAAGGCGCCAGCGTGGTGGTCAACGACCTCGGCGGTGCGCGGGACGGCACCGGCGCGGGTCATAACATGGCCGACCAGGTGGTCCAGGAGATCAAGGACGCCGGCGGCCGCGCCGTGGCCAACTACGATTCCGTCGCCGAATCCGAAGGTGCCGAGAACATCGTCAAGACCGCGCTCGACGAGTTCGGCAAGATCGACGGCATCGTGAGCAACGCGGGCATCCTGCGGGACGGCACCTTCCACAAAATGCCGTTCGAGAACTGGGACTCCGTGCTCAAGGTCCATCTCTACGGCGGCTACAACGTCATCCGCGCCGCCTGGCCGCACTTCCGTGAGCAGAGCTACGGCCGCATCGTCGTGGCCACCTCCACCAGCGGCCTGTTCGGCAACTTCGGCCAGGCCAACTACAGCGCCGCCAAGCTCGGACTGGTCGGTCTGATCAACTCCCTGGCCCAGGAAGGCGCCAAGTACAACATCAAGGCCAACGCCGTCGCGCCGATCGCCGCCACCCGCATGACCGAGGACATCCTGCCGCCGGAGGTACTCAAGAAGCTCACCCCGGAGTACGTCGCGCCGGTCGTCGGCTACCTGTGCACCGAAGAGGTGCCGGACTCGGCGTCGGTGTTCATCGTCGGTGGTGGCAAGGTGCAGCGCGCGGCGCTGTTCCAGAACGAAGGCGTCACCTTCGATCATGTGCCGACCGTCGATGACATCGCCTCGCAGTGGTCGGTGATCGATGACCTGTCGGCCGCTGAGCACGCCACGTTCAAGCTCGGCTGATCCCGTGCTGGAGGCGTGATGGTTCGCGCGCTGGCCTTCGACGTGTTCGGCACCGTCGTCGACTGGCGCGCGAGCCTCATCGCCGAACTCCAGGAATTCGGGAACAGGCAAGGCGTACAACGGGATTGGCCGAAGTTCGCCGATGACTGGCGGGCCGGCTACGTTCCGGCGATGGATCTGGTTCGCCGCGGCGAGCTGCCTTGGACGCGGCTGGATGATCTGCACCGCAGGATCCTCGGCGAGTTGCTCCGCGATGCCGCCATCGAGGCCGCGGAGGGCGACATCGATCACCTGAACCGTGCGTGGCATCGGCTGGACCCCTGGCCCGACAGCGTCGCAGGGCTGTACCGGCTCAGGGAGCGCTTCACCATCACCACGCTGTCGAACGGCAACATGTCGCTTTTGATCGACATGGCCAAGCGAGCGGGTCTGCCCTGGGACTGCGTGCTGTCGGCCGAGATCTTCGGCCACTACAAACCCGACCGGGAGGTCTACCTGGGCTGCGCGAAGATCCTGGACGTGGCGCCCGACGAGCTCATGTTGGTCGCGGCGCATCCCAGTGATCTGAGGGCCGCCCGCGACGCCGGGCTACGGACCGCGCACGTCGAGCGGCCGATGGAGTACGGACCCGGGCGTAAGCGAACGGCGATCGAGCCCGACGAATTCGACGTCACGGCAACCGACCTCGTGGACCTCGCTGACAAGCTCTAGATTCGACAGGTGAGCATCGCCGGCATCGTCCTCGTCGGGCTGGCCATCGCGATCGGACTGGTCGGCATCATCGTGCCGCTGCTACCGGGCACCCTGCTGGTCTACGCGGCCATCGCGGTGTGGGCCTCCGTCGAACACACCCTGGTGGCCTGGGCGGTGCTCGGGGTGGTCACCGCCGTGCTCGGGGCGAGCCTGCTGATCAAGTATCTTTGGCCGGCCCGGCGGATGCGCGCCGCCGAGGTGGGCAGGTGGTCGCTCGCCGCGGGCGCGGTGCTCGGTGTGATCGGCTTCTTCGTGATCCCGGTAGTCGGTCTGCTCGTGGGATTCGTGCTCGGCGTGTACCTCGCCGAGCTGGCTGCGCGCCGCGATCAGCGGCGCGCGTGGGCGGCCACGGTGCACGCGTTGAAGGCCGCCGTGCTGTCGGTAGGTGTCGAGCTCACGGGCGGGCTGGTGGCCACCGCAGTGTGGGTGGCCGGCGTGGTGCTAACCCAGTAGTGCGGTGCGAGTCCGCGTGATGTCCTCGGCGGTGACCCCGGCGACCTGCAGGAAGCCTTCCAAATTGCCGTAGTTCTCGTCGATCGTCCGCCGCGCCGTCGCCAGGTACTCCTCACGCACGCCGAGCACTCCGTCGGTCAGGCGCGCCTGGGCGAAGGTAGCGATCTCCGGGGTCTCGCCCGCCCGGTCGACGATCGACTCCATGATGCGTTCGCGCAACGCGGAGACCGCGTCGTTACTGCGCAGGAAGTCGGTCAGGATGGCCTCCTGGGGCACCCCGATCGCCTCGAGCACCACCGCCACGGTGAAGCCGGTGCGATCCTTACCTGCGAAGCAGTGAGTGATGACCGGGCGTCCCGCGCCGACTAGTGAAAACACTTGCCGCACAGCACGTTGCGCGCCACCGAGGACGGGGAACTTCTGGTACTCCTCGGTCATGAACCGCTCCGCCGCGGCCTCGACGTCGTCGTCGGCGGGCTGCTCTGTCATCATCTTCTGCCAGCTGGTCTCGTGCGGTGCCTCGGCCGTGGTGTTGGACAGGTCCGGGAACGGCAGCAGGTGGATGGCGACCCCGTCCGGCACCGCACCGGCCCCGCGGCGTTCCACTTCCTGCGGCGAGCGCAGATCGGCGACGTCGGTGATGCCGAGCCCGCTGAAGAACTCGCGGCCCGCATCATCGAGACGGCTGAGCTCACTGGACCTGAAGAACCGGCCGGGTCGCACTCCGGTGGTCGCGGCGATATCGCGGAAATTCCATGCGCCCGAGAGTTTTCCGTTGTTCACGCGCGGGTCACCGCCGCCGCGAGCGCGTTTTGTTCCCGGCCGATTTCGGCGCGGGCGATGCTGCGCATGTGAACCTCGTCGGGCCCGTCGAAGATGCGCATGGCCCGCTGCCAGCCGTACATCCGCGCCAGCGGGAAGTCATCACTGACCCCGCCGCCGCCGTGCACCTGGATGGCGCGGTCGATGACGTTGCACGACATCTGCGGTGCGACGGCCTTGATCTGGGCGACTAGATTGCGGGCCTCCTTGTTGCCGTGCTGGTCGATGGTCCATGCGGCCTTCTCGCACAGCAGCCGAGCCTGGTCGATCTCGTTGCGGGACAAAGCAATTTGCTGCTGAACCACGCCCTGCTCGGCAAGTGGCTTGCCGAATGCGATACGGGTGCGGGCGCGTTCGGTCATCAACGCCAGCGCCCGCTCGGCCACCCCGATCGCCCGCATGCAGTGGTGAATGCGTCCCGGCCCCAGCCGGGCCTGGGCGATGGCGAAGCCCATGCCTTCTTCGGCGAGCAGGTTGGAGGCCGGCACCCGTACGTTGTCGTAGATCACTTCGGCGTGGCCGTGCTGGTCCTGCCAGCCGAACACCGACGTGGACCGGACAATGTTGACACCGGGCGTATCGACGGGTACCAGGATCATCGACTGCTGCTGATGGGACGCGGCGTCAGCGTTGGTGCGGCCCATGACAATCAGGATCTTGCAGCGCGGATCGTTGGCGCCCGAGGTCCACCACTTGCGGCCGTTGATGATGTAGTCGTCACCGTCGCGAACGATCGCGGTCTGAATGTTGCGGGCGTCGCTGGAGGCCACCGCGGGCTCGGTCATCGAGAACGCGCTGCGGATCTCGCCGGCCAGCAGCGGCTCGAGCCATTGCTTGCGCTGCTGCTCGGTGGCGAACAGGTGCAGGGTCTCCATGTTGCCGGTGTCCGGTGCCGCACAGTTGATGGCCTCCGGCGCGATCTCGGTGCTCCACCCGGTCAGCTCCGCCAGCGGTGCGTACTCGAGATTGGTCAGCCCCGACTCGGACGGCAAGAACAGGTTCCACAGGCCCTGGCCGCGGGCCAGCACCTTCAATTCCTCGACCACCGGGGGCACGGTGAAGTCGTTCGGGCCGGCGGCGGCCCGGTACTCGTCGTAGGACTCCTCGGCCGGGAAGACGTGCTCGACCATGAACTCGGTGAGGCGCTTGTGGTAGTCAGCGCCCTTGGCAGACATGGCGAAATCCATGCCGTCACGATATGACACGTGTCTACGCCACGACGAGGCCCTCCCTTATGACCAGAGGGAGGGCCTCGTAAGCATGTGGAGAATCTGGGTTATCGATCGATAGACCTCCGAACTCCCGGGAACGGGCGGCGGGCATTGTTCATGTGGCTCTCCTCGGGTCGGAGTGTTGGATTGCGGCGAGACGTCTTACGACGCGGTTCAGAGGCTGATGGGGATCAGCGCGGCCGGTGCGGCGGACCCCGGTGCCGTCGCGCTCAGGCCCATGGTGTCGGCGGCCGCGGGGGTGGCGACGACGAGAGTGCCGGCCAGGACGCCCACTGCGAGGGTGGGGCCCGCCAGCGCGGTGGTGAAGCGGCGAGTGAATGTGCGGTCCATGTCCGTCTCCCTTGCTCTGGGGCCGATAACTTTCGGCTATGCCATGACTATTGCCCCGCCGCGTACGCCTGTCTGTCCGCTGATAGGGCCCTGGTAGGGATGAAGTGTTTGTCCCCCGATTGGCGGAGCCCTGTGGAAAGCTCCTGGCATGCCCGATAACCGAAAGGTGCGCGTCGTCGTCGGCGACGACCACCCCCTGTTCCGCGACGGTCTGGTAAGGGCGCTGTCCGGCAGCGGTGAGGTGGACGTGGTCGCCGAAGCCGAGGACGGCACGTCGGCACTGGCCTTGATCAAGGAGCACAGCCCGGACGTCGCGCTACTGGACTACCGGATGCCGGGAATGAACGGCGGCGAGGTGGCCGCCGCCGTGCTTCGCGACGAGCTGTCGACACGAGTGCTGCTGGTCTCCGCGCACGACGACGCCGAAATCGTGTACCACGCGCTGCAACAAGGTGCGGCCGGCTACCTGCCCAAGGACTCCACCCGATCCGAGATCGTCAATGCGGTGCTGGATTGCGCCAAGGGCCGCGACGTTCTCTCGCCTCGGCTGGCGTCGGGGCTCGCCGTCGAAATCCGCCGCCGCGCCGAGCCTTCCGGCCCGTCGCTGAGCTCGCGCGAGCGCGAGGTGCTGAACATGATCGCGCTGGGACGCACCATCCCGGCGATCGCCGAGGCATTGTTCCTGGCGCCGTCGACCGTCAAGACCCACGTGCAGCGGCTCTACGAGAAGCTGGGCGTCGGCGATCGGGCCGCGGCCGTCGCCGAGGCTATGCGGCGGGGGCTGCTTGAGTAATCTGCCGGCCCCGCTGGCTCGCGCCGCCGATTATCTGGGCACCGAGCCGGTGCGGGTCGCGGCCGTGCTGCGCCTGCCACTGATCGTTCTGATCGCGCTGCTGGTCTGGATCGAGGGCGTCGACCACTGGCTGCCGGCGGTGTACTGGTCGGTGCTGATCATCTACACGGTCACCGCCTCGGTGTGGTTGACGGTCGTATTGCGGCGGCCGCTTCGGTGGTGGTTCGGCTGGGCCTCAACAGCTATCGACATGGTCGCGGTGCTAGCGATGTGCGTCGCCTCCGGCGGGGCGACGTCGTGGCTGTTGCCGATCTTCTTCCTGATCCCGATCACCGTCGCCTTCCTGGACCGGCCCGAGATCACCGCCCTGATCGGCGCCACCACCGCGATCGGGTACCTGGGGGCCTGGATCTTCTATTCCAAACACGACGACACGATGGGCCTGCCCAACATCGTGTACGTCCAGGTCGGCTGTCTGGTGTGGCTGGCGCTGGCCACCACCGCGCTCTGCCTGGTGCTGGCCCGCCGCCGGGCCCGGGTGGGGCACCTTCTCGAGGTGCGGCGCAGGCTGGTCTCGGAGTCCATGCAGGCCGACGAACGCAATAACCGGCAGCTTTCCGAACAGTTGCACGACGGGCCGCTGCAGAATCTGCTGGCTGCCCGCCTGGACCTGGAAGACCTGCGTGAACAGCCAACCGAGTCCGGTTTCGAGCGGATCGACTCCGCGCTGCAGGACGCGATCAACATGTTGCGAAGCGCGGTGTCCACGCTGCACCCGCAGGTGCTGGCCCAGGTGGGGCTCGGCGCAGCACTGCGTGAGCTGGTCGGTCAGTACGAGCGACGCTGGAACGTCACCATCGATTGCGTGGTCGAAGAAGTCGGCAAGCCGCCTGCACAAGCCTTGCTGTACCGAGCGGCGCGTGAGCTATTGGCCAACGCGCACAAGCATTCTCGTGCGACCCGGCTGCGCGTCGAGCTCGACAACCCGGCCGGTGCGCTGGTGCTGCGGGTGGTCGACAACGGGGTGGGATTCGACCCAGCCGTCTTGGACCACAAGGTCGCCGAGGGGCATATCGGGCTGTCGTCGCTGGTGGTGGGCGTCGAAGCGATGGGTGGTTCGGTCCAGTTGGTCGACACGGTCGGCGGGGGCACCACAGCCATCGTGACCGTGCCCGACGGCGACATTCCCACTGAGCGAGACTGACAGTCTTCAAACCCTCCCCCAGATGGGGGAACTGTATCGATGCGGGCCATTCTGGCTTGGGGAGATCCCGGCCGATGTGGTTAGGGTGTCACGAGCGCAGGGGCCTTCCCCGGCGAAATCCACGCTAGGAAGCAGACGCAGGGGTCATGACTGATACGAAGACGACGGTTGGCGTCGTCGCCGAGTCGGGTGCCGACGAGCGGCGAGTGGCGCTGGTGCCCAAAGCGGTGTCGACACTTGTCAACAGCGGGGTCGCGGTGGTGGTACAGGCCGGCGCGGGGGAGCGTGCGCTGCTGCCCGACGAGCTGTACACCGAGGCCGGTGCGACGATCGGCGACGCGTGGGCTGCCGACGTGGTGGTGAAGGTCGCGCCGCCCACCGCCGACGAGGTGGCCCGGCTGAAGTCCGGTCAGACGCTGATCGGCTTCTTGGCCCCGCGCAACGCCGACAACCAGATCGCCGCGCTCAAGCAGCACGGTGTGCAGGCCTTCGCGGTGGAGGCGATTCCCCGCATCTCCCGCGCCCAGGTGATGGATGCGCTGTCCTCACAGGCCAACGTGGCCGGCTACAAGGCGGTCGTGCTCGCCGCCAGCGAGTCGACGCGTTTCTTCCCGATGCTGACGACCGCGGCCGGAACCGTGAAGCCGGCCAGTCTGCTGGTGCTCGGTGTCGGTGTGGCGGGGCTGCAGGCGCTGGCGACCGCCAAGCGGCTGGGTGCGCGCACCACCGGCTACGACGTGCGCCCCGAGGTCGCCGATCAGGTGCGCTCGGTGGGCGCCCAATGGCTGGATCTGGGTATCGACGCTGCGGGTGAGGGCGGCTACGCCCGCGAGCTGACTGACGAGGAGCGGGCTCAGCAGCAGAAGACGCTGGAGGCCGCAATCGGTGGTTTCGACGTGGTGATCACGACGGCGCTGGTGCCGGGCCGCCCGGCGCCGCGGTTGGTGACCGCCGCCGCGGTGGAGGGCATGAAGCCGGGCAGCGTGGTGGTCGACCTGGCTGGTGAGACCGGTGGCAACTGCGAGCTGACCGAACCGGGCCGCACTGTGGTCAAGCACGGGGTGACGATCGCCTCGCCGCTGAACCTGCCGGCGACCATGCCCGAGCATGCCAGCGAGCTGTACTCGAAGAACCTGACGTCGCTGTTGGAACTTTTGATCACCGACGGCGCGCTGGCGCCGGACTTCTCCGACGAGGTCGTCTCGGCCTCCTGCGTCACCCGCGAAGCCGCCCCGGCGGCGAAGCCATCGAGCGAAGAGGCCGAGTAAATGTACGAGCAACTGCTGGGCAATCTGGCGATCCTGGTGCTGGCCGGATTCGTCGGGTTCGCCGTTATCTCCAAAGTGCCCAACACCTTGCACACCCCGCTGATGTCGGGTACCAACGCCATTCACGGCATCGTCGTGCTCGGTGCGCTGCTGGTGCTGGGCAACCTGCCCGCCGATGCGAACTGGGGGGTGCGGATCATCGCGTTCGTGGCGCTGGTGTTCGGCACGCTCAACGTGATCGGCGGCTTCCTGGTCACCGACCGGATGCTGGGAATGTTCAAGGGCAAGAAGAAGTCCGACCAGAAGGCCGGAGCTGACAAGTGAACTACCTCGTCAACGTTCTCTACATTGTCGCGTTCGCACTCTTCATCCTGGGCTTGTCCGGGCTGACCGGGCCCAAGACGGCGGTGCGCGGCAACTTGATTGCGGCCGCCGGTATGGCGATCGCGGTGGTGGCCACCCTGATCAAGGTGCGCGATACCGCGACCATCAACTGGATCCTGATCGTCGCCGGCCTGTTGATCGGTGTGGTGTTGGGTGTGCCGCCAGCCAAGAAGACCAAGATGACGGCGATGCCGCAGCTGGTCGCTCTGTTCAACGGCGTGGGCGGTGGCACCGTCGCGCTCATCGCCTGGTCGGAATTCATTGAGACCGATGGCTTTTCGGTCTTCAAGCCCGATCAGGAGCCCACCGTGGCCCTGGTCGTGGGATCGTTGTTTGCCGCGATCATCGGCTCGGTGTCGTTCTGGGGTTCGCTGGTGGCGTTCCTGAAACTGCAGGAGTCGATCCCGAAGAACGTCGAGAAGGCGTTGGTGCGCTCGGCGAAGCTGTTCCAGGCGGCCAACATCGTGCTCGCGCTGGGTGCCGTCGCGGCCGCGGTCTACATCGGGTTGAACGCCGGACACGGTAGCCCGGCCTGGCTGATCGTGCTGGTGCTGGTGCTGGCCGGCGTGATGGGCCTGTTCGTGGTGTTCCCGATCGGTGGCGCTGACATGCCGGTGGTCATCTCGTTGCTCAACGCTTTGACCGGATTGTCGGCTGCGGCAGCAGGTTTGGCGTTGAACAACACGGCGATGATCGTGGCGGGCATGATAGTCGGTGCGTCGGGCTCGATCCTGACCAACTTGATGGCCGTCGCGATGAACCGGTCCATCCCGGCGATCGTGTTCGGCTCATTCGGTGGCGGTGAGGCCGGGGCGGGCCCGGCCGGTGGTGATCAGGGCACCGTCAAGGCGACCTCGGCCGCGGACGCCGCGATCCAGATGGCCTACGCCAACCAGGTGATCGTGGTGCCCGGTTACGGCCTGGCCGTCGCACAGGCTCAGCACACCGTCAAAGAGATGGCCGAGATCCTGGAGAACAAGGGTGTGGAGGTCAAGTACGCCATTCACCCGGTCGCCGGACGCATGCCCGGGCACATGAACGTGCTGCTGGCCGAGGCCGATGTCGCCTACGACGCCATGAAGGAAATGGACGACATCAACGGCGAATTCGCCCGCACCGATGTCACTTTGGTGATCGGCGCCAACGACGTCACCAACCCCGCGGCGCGCAACGACCCGTCGAGCCCGATTCACGGGATGCCCATCCTCAACGTCGACCAATCCCGGTCGGTGATCGTGCTCAAACGAGGAATGAGCTCCGGCTACGCCGGTATCGAGAACCCGCTGTTTTTCCTCGAGCAGACCTCAATGCTGTTCGGGGACGCCAAGAAATCGGTCAGCGAGGTCATCGAGGAGCTCAAAGCGCTTTAGCGCCAATCGCTTTAGCCCTGCAACCCGAGTCTTACGGTTTCCAGTGCCGCACGCCCTTCGTCGGAAATCGGTACCGGGCCGTCGTCGCCGAGCATGACCAGCACGGTGTCGCACACGCCGACGCACTCACCGCGGACGAACAGGCCCGTGGAGGCCACGAACGAGGTGCGCCCGATCCGTCCCACGCCTGCGCCGGTCTGGATGGTGTTGGGCCAGTGCACCTCGGCCAGGAAGTGCACGGCATTCTGCGAGGTGACCAGGCGCAGCCGACGGGTGCCCACGTCGTAGATATCGAGGAACAGGCTGCGGTTCATGGTCGCCCGGGCGTTCTCGTGCAGGGATTCCAGCGCGAGGTTGTTGAGGTGGCCGTTGGCATCCATGTCGCCGTAACGTGCCTGCGCGGCATCGACGACGGGGTAGGAGTCCAGGCGAAGCCGCATCTCGTGCGGCCGCGCCGCGTTCGTTGTCCAGTCGGTCACAGCTGAGCAAGCTTACGGGCCGCATGGCGCCAGCTCACCAGCGCGGCCGCCACGACCATGATCACGGCCGCACCGACCGGCGCGTTGGGTAGTAGCGACGTACACAGCATCGCCACGGTCAGTGCCACGGTGCCGACCGCCTGGACGATGTCGCGGTGCACCGCGTCGAGCACCAACCAGGTCGCAAGCAGGAACACCGCCAGGGGAACGGTCAGGCTCAGCGCGGCAGCGATATGTGGCAGGTGACATTCCCCGAGCCGGTCGGCGACCGCGACCTCCACCCCGGCCGAGAATGCGGCGGCCGAGGCAAAGATGAAGTAGTGCAGATAGCCCCAGTAGAAGGACCGTCCGAAGGTCATGGTCTGACTGTGCTGCGGACGGTCGAAATAGATCCACCACATCGACGCCACGATCGTCAGTGAACAGGCGGCGACGACGATGAGGCTGGTGCGAGCGTGCGCGTCCGAGAGTCCGCCGATGATCGAATTAGCTACCGCCAGAATCGATTCGCCCAGCACGATCAGCGTGAACAAGCCGTACCGCTCGGCGATGTGATGGTGATGGTAGGCCGTCACCTTATGGTGTTCGGCGATCGGCGACACCGACAGGTCGATCACCGCCAGCACCGGGAACCACCACACCGACCCGCCGACGGCCCACCACGAGACCCATAAGACTTGCGCGATGACGATGCCCACGGCGTAGCGCACGCAGGTGCCGCGGTACTCGGGATCGCTGATCGCGGCCCGGGTCCATTGGGCGGCCATCGCCACCCGCATGATCACGTAACCGACGATGATGGCCCCGAAGTCGTTCTCCAGCATCGCGCGCTGCGCGCCGGCGGCGATGACCAGCGCGCCGGCCATCTGGACGAACGTCGTCAGCCGATAGAGCCAGTCGTCGGTGTCATAGGCACTGGCGAACCAGCTGAAGTTCATCCAGGCGTTGAAGATCGCGAAGAACACCATTGCGTAGGCCGCCAGGCCTTCGGCAAAATGCTGCTCTTCCCAGATCTGGTGCAGGGCGCCGGACGCCTGGGAGACGGCGACCACGAAAACGAGGTCGAAAAGAAGCTCGAGTGAGCTGGCCGCACGGTGCGGTTCATCGGGGTCGCGGGCGATCATCGCCCGCAGGCCGACCGGCAAGGGTTTGGTCAGGCGGGTTTAGACCGGCGGGTAAGCGGGCGGTGGGTAGACGCCGCGCAGCGCCCAAGGGAGCCAGCTGAAGAAGTACTCGACCTCATCGCTCGCGTCGTAATCCGGATTCGGATCCATCCGCACACACCTCCCAGAGCCGCCGCAACATTCCGGAGTCTAGTCCGCGGGTCCTCGCCGCGATACCGGTCATTAAACTATCCAACTAGTTGATAGACAGCCGGCTCGCCGGATGAAGACAAGCGAGGACACCATGCCACCCGAGAACGGGATGACCCGGCGCGAAGAGCTGCTGGCCGTTGCCACCAAGCTCTTCGCCGCGCGGGGCTATCACGGCACCAGGATGGATGACGTCGCCGATGTCGTCGGCCTGAACAAGGCGACCGTGTACCACTACTACGCGAGCAAGTCGCTCATCCTGTTCGACATCTACCGCCGCGCTGCCGACAACACCCTGGAAGCCGTTCACGACGACCCGTCCTGGACCGCCCGCGAGGCGCTGTATCAGTACACCGTGAAGCTGCTGACGAACATCGCTGAGAACCCCGAGGGTGCGGCGGTGTATTTCCAGGAGGCGCCCTACATCACCGAGTGGTTCACCGACGAGCAGGTCGGCGAGGTCAGGGAGAAGGAAACCCAGGTCTACGAGCATGTGCACGGCCTGATCGGCCGCGGTATCGCCAGCGGCGAGTTCTTCGACTGCGATACGCACGTGGTCGCGCTGGGCTACATCGGCATGACGCTCGGGGCCTACCGCTGGCTGCGCCCGGACGGCCGTCGCACCGCCAAGGAGATTGCCGCCGAATTCAGTACGGCGTTGCTGCGCGGCCTGATTCGCGAAGAGAAGATTCGGGTGGAGTCGCCGCTGGGGCCCGCCGGCGACCCCAAGAAGGCGCACGCGTAGCGCTCCGGCGCCCTCGATAGACTCGCCCGATGCCGCTCGTCAGCAAGACCGTCGAAGTCAACGCCGATGCCGCTTCGATCCTCGGCATCGTTGCCGATTTCGAGGCGTACCCGCAGTGGAACCCCGAGGCCAAGGCGGTGTACGTCTTGGCCCGCTACGACGACGGCCGCCCCAGCCAGCTGCGGCTCGACATGGAGATCCAGGGTCAGTCGGGCACCTTCATCCAGGCCGTCTACTACCCCGGTGAAGGCCAGATCCAGACGGTGCTGCAGCAGGGCGAGGTGTTCACCAAGCAAGACCAGCTGTTCTCGGTGGTGGCGATGGGACCGTCGAGCCTGCTCACGGTGGACCTGGAGGTCGAGGTATCCCTGCCGGTCCCGGACATGATGGTCAAGAAGCTGGTCAACGACGTTCTTGAGCATCTGGCCAACAATCTCAAGGCGCGCGCCGAGCAGCTCGCGAACTAGGGCCGGCGGGCAGGAGCGAAGCGACCCGGGGAAAGGGGCCGGCGGGCAGGAGCGAAGCGACCCGGGGAAAGAGGCCGGCGGGCAGGAGCGAAGCGACCCGGGGAAAGAGGCCGGCGGGCAGGAGCGAAGCGACCCGGGAAAGAGGCCGGCGGGCAGGAGCGAAGCGACCCGGGGAAAGAGGCCGGCGGGCAGGAACTAGCGCCGCCACATTCCGTTGCGTTCCAGCTGCTCCAGCAGCCGGCGCACGCCGTCGTTGAACTCCGCCCCGGACAGCTCGACCAGCGCGGGGTGGTCCCGCCGTCGGAGCGCGGCGATCAGCTGGCGGTGGGTTTCGACAGCCGCCTCGCCCCACGACGCGTCGGTGACGTAGATCTGCGGCGGCATGTAGCGCGCCGCGTGCAGCAGGAACCAGGCCAGCTTCATCCGGCCGGCCCCGCGGTTCAGCAGCCGGTGGAAGGCGAATTCGGCCGCAGCGATGGTGGCCGGATCGCTCCCGGCCACCGCCGCGGCCAGCGTCTCGTTGGCCGCTTCGAGCTCGCCGATCTGCTCTTCGGTCAATCGCTCGGCCGCACTGGTCACCAACTCCTTGGCGATGGTGGCCTGCAGCCAGTAGATGTCGGCGACGTCCTGGCGACTCAGCGGTTGTACTACATAGCCGCGCCTCGGCTCGAGGGCCACCATCCCCTCGCCCCGAAGGGTCAGTAAGGCCTCACGAACCGGGGTGATGCTGACACCGAGCCGGGCGGCCGTCTCGTCGAGGCGGATGAACGTCCCGGGCCGCAGTGCGCCGGTCATGATCGCTTCCCGCAGATGCGCGGCGACCTCGTCCGACAGCTGCGAACGACGGCCTCCCCGACGGTTTTCAATCCGTGCGGAAGCCGGTGCGTTCACGTGACCTCCGAGGACTTGTGTGGGGTGCGGCAGGTGCAATAGTGTGACCCAAGCAACAGCAAATTTGATCAAATATAACGATTATTGCGCCCTCACGCACCGGATTCACGCAACGTTCACGCCAGACGAACGGATACAGAGGCCTAGTGACCAGACAGCTGACTGCGACCACCGACCAGCCCTACCTGGCGCGCCGTCAAAACTGGACGAACCAGTTGGCGCGGCACGCGCTGATGCAGCCGGACAAGACCGCGCTGCGGTACATGGGCCACACCACGACATGGGGCGAGCTCGAACGCCGCGTCACCGCGCTCGCGGACGCGTTCAGCCGGCGCGGCGTGCGGTTCGGCGACCGGGTGATGATCCTGATGCTCAACCGCCCCGAGTTCATCGAGGCCACCCTGGCGGCCAACCAGCTCGGCGCGATCGCGGTGCCGGTCAACTTCCGGCTGACCCCGCCGGAGTTGGCGTTCCTGGTTCAGGACTGCGAGGCGGCCGTGCTGGTCACCGAAACCGTGCTCGCCGACGTCGCCAAGGCCGTCCGTGACATCGCCCCGGCGCTGTCCAGCGTCGTCGTCGCCGGTGGCGCGACCGATGACGGCGTGCTCGGCTACGAGGACCTCATCGCCGAAGATGGCGAGCAGCACGAACCGGTGGACATCCCCGGCGACAGCCCGGCCCTGATCATGTACACCTCGGGCACCACCGGGCGGCCCAAGGGTGCCGTGCTGACCCACACCAACCTGGCCGGCCAGGCGATGACCGGCATGTACACCACCGGCCCCGACATCAACCACGACGTCGGCTTCATCGGGGTCCCGCTGTTCCACATCGCCGGAATCGGCAACACCCTGGGCGGCCTCATCCTGGGCACCCCGACCGTCATCCATCCGCTCGGCGGATTCGACCCCGGGCAGCTGCTCGACGTGCTCGAGGCCGAGCGAGTCACCGGCATCTTCCTGGTGCCGGCACAGTGGCAGGCCGTCTGCGCCGCCCAGCAGGCCAAGCCGCGCGACATCCGGCTTCGGTCGCTGTCCTGGGGTGCGGCCCCGGCGTCGGATACCCTGCTACGCCAGATGTCGGAGACGTTCCCCGACAGCAAGATCCTCGCCGCGTTCGGCCAGACCGAGATGTCGCCGGTGACGTGCATGCTGCTCGGCGACGACGCGATCCGCAAGCGCGGGTCGGTCGGCAAGGTGATACCGACCGTGGCGGCTCGCGTTGTCGATGAGAACATGAACGACGTGCCGGTTGGCGAAGTCGGCGAAATCGTCTATCGCGCACCGACTCTCATGGCCGGCTATTGGAACAACCCGGAAGCCACCGCCGAGGCGTTCGCCGGTGGCTGGTTCCACTCCGGCGATCTGGTCCGGACGGACTCCGACGGCTATGTCTGGGTGGTCGACCGCAAGAAGGACATGATCATCTCCGGCGGCGAGAACATCTACTGCGCTGAGGTGGAGAACGTGCTGGCCGCACATCCGGCGATCGTCGAAGTCGCGGTCATCGGTCGCGCCCACCCCAAGTGGGGCGAGGTGCCGGTCGCCGTCGCCGCCATTTCCGCGCCCGGCTTGGAGTTGTCCGAACTCGATGAGTTCCTGACCGAGCGACTGGCCCGCTACAAGCATCCGAAGGGCCTTGAAGTCGTTGACGCCCTACCACGCAACCCCGCTGGCAAAGTGTTGAAGACCGAATTGCGGATTCGCTTCAGCGCCAGCGCCGGAACTGATTCCGTAGCCGAAACTGCTTCGGATGCAGCCGATCCCGGCTAGCGTCCGGGCCGCTTACGGACGCGACAAATTTCGACATAAGACCAGGGAGGGTTAATAGTGCAGATGCGGTGCACGGGCCCTCGGCGATCGGGTACATTCCTGTGGTCCGCCTTACTACTCGTTAGTAGGGAGACGACACTCACTCACGCCGGGACGGGGCAAGGAGGGTATGTGCCAGACGGACTGCCGTTAAGCCGCGACCGACGTGGTCCCGTTATGTGGGTGGTGAAGTGACGACGACGACGACCGGTCTTGGCGATTACGTCCAAGACAAGGTGCGTCCCGCCATGACCGCCATCGGTGGGTTCTTCCGCATGTGCGTGCTCACCGCGAAGGCGACGACGAAGTGGCCTTTCGAGTGGCGAGAGTTCATCCTCCAGGGCTGGTTTCAGTTCCGGGTGACGTTTCTGCCGACCATCGCCGTGGCGGTTCCCAACACGATCCTGATCATCTTCACCATCAACATCCTGCTGGTGGAGTTCGGCGCCGCTGACGTCTCCGGCGCAGGTGCTGCACTGGCCGCCGTGACCCAGCTCGGCCCCATCGTGACCGTGCTGGTGGTCGCGGGCGCGGGCTCGACAGCCATCTGTGCCGACCTCGGCGCGCGCACCATTCGTGAGGAGATCGACGCCCTCGAAGTGCTGGGCATCGATCCGATCCACCGTCTGGTGCTGCCCCGGGTCGTCGCATCGACATTCGTCGCCGTGCTGCTCAACGGCGCCGTCATCGCCGTCGGCCTGGTCGGCGGATTCATCTTCGGCGTGTACATGCAGAACATCTCCGCCGGCGCCTACGTCTCCACCCTCACACTGATCACCGGACTTCCCGAGGTGATCATCTCGATCGTCAAGGCACTCACCTTCGGGCTGATCGCCGGCTTGGTCGGGTGCTACCGCGGCCTGACCGTCTCCGGCGGTTCCAAGGGCCTCGGCACGGCAGTGAACGAAACGCTCGTCCTTTCCGTGGTCGCATTGTTCGCCGTCAACGTCGTGCTGACGACGATTGGTGTTCGGTTCGGAACGGGGCACTGACATGAGTACCGCAACAGTTCTGCGCGGCCGCTATCCCCGCGCGTACACCACCGCCACCAAATGGGCGGCCTCGCCGGGCCGGTTCATCACCAGGGTCGGCGACGTGGCGTGGTTCACCGTGACCGCGGTCGGCCAGATCCCCCACGCCCTGCACTACTACCGCCGCGCGACGCTGCGGCTGATCGCCGAGATCGGGATGGGCACCGGGGCGATGGCCGTCATCGGCGGCACCATCGCCATCGTCGGTTTCGTGACCCTTTCGGGTGGCTCGCTCATCGCGATCCAGGGGTACGCCTCGTTGGGCAATATCGGTGTCGAGGCGTTCACCGGGTTCGTCGCGGCGCTGGTGAACGTGCGCGTCGTCGCTCCACTGGTCTCCGGACACGCCCTGGCCGCCACCGTCGGCGCCGGCGCGACCGCGGAACTGGGTGCCATGCGTATCAGTGAGGAGATCGACGCCCTCGAGGTGATGGGCATCAAGTCCGTCAGCTACCTGGTGTCGACGCGGATCCTCGCCGGCATGGTCGTGATCATTCCGCTGTACGCGATGGCGCTGCTGTTGTCGTTCCTGGCCGCACAGCTCACCACGACTGTTCTCTACGGCCAGTCGACCGGTACCTACGACCACTACTTCCGCACGTTCCTGCGGCCCGACGACGTGTTCTGGTCGTTCGTGGTGGCCATCATCATCGCGATGTTTGTGATGATCAATCACTGCTACTTCGGCTACAACGCCAGCGGCGGTCCGGTCGGCGTGGGCGAGGCCGTCGGAATCTCGATGCGCGCCTCGCTGGTCGCCGTCGCGACGGTCGTCCTGTTGGCCTCGTTGGCGCTTTACGGCACCAACCCGAACTTCAATCTCACGGTGTAGCGGTATGACCGAGCCGTTGAATTCGCCCAGGCGCCCGCCGCTCAAGCTGGCGGGCGTGGTCTTCTTGGTGCTGGCGGTTGGCCTGGTGACCCTGGTCTACCTCCAGTTCCGCGGGGATCTCACGCCGAAGACGCAGCTCACGATGGTGTCTGACCGGGCGGGTCTGGTGATGGACCCGGGCTCGAAGGTCACCTACAACGGGGTGGAGATCGGCCGCGTCAGCAAGGTGGCCGCGGTGGATCGCGGCGGCAAGTCGGTCGCCGAACTCACCCTCGAGATCGCGCCCCACTACATCTCCCTGATCCCGGCCAACGTGGACGCGCAGATCAAGGCCAGCACGGTCTTCGGCAATAAGTACGTGTCGTTCACCAGCCCCAAGGATCCGGTCAAGACCAGGATTTCGAGCGCGGACGTCATCAAGTCCTCCGGGGTCACCACGGAGTTCAACACGTTGTTCGAGACGTTGACGTCGATCTCGGAGAAGGTTGATCCGGTCAAGCTGAATCTGACGTTGTCGGCTGCTGCTGAGGCGCTGGGTGGTCTGGGTACCAAGTTCGGGCAGTCGATCGTCAACGGCAATGCGGTCCTCGATGACGTCAATCCGCAGATGCCGCAGATCCGCACCAATATCCAGCAGCTGTCCAAGCTGGCCGATGTCTACATCAAGGCCAGCCCGGACCTGTGGGACTTCCTGGATCACGCGGTCACCACCGCGCGCACCCTCAACCAGCAGCAGAAGGATCTCGATGCCGCGCTGCTGGCCTCCACCGGGTTCGGCAACACCGGCGCCGATATCTTCGAACGCGGCGGCCCCTACTTCGTACGCGGCCAAGCCGATTTCGTCCCCAGCGCCCAACTGCTGGACACCTACAGCCCGCAGCTGTACTGCCAGATCAAGGGTGAGGCCGAGGCGCTGCAGCCGGCACTGGATGCCTTTGGCGGCAACGGCTATTCGCTCGACACCGTCACCGAACTACTAGGCGCCCCCAACCCGTACGTGTATCCGGACAACCTGCCCAGGCTCAACGGGCACGGCGGCCCCGGCGGGGCACCGGGTTGCTGGCAGAAGATTGACCGCAATTTCTGGCCGGCGCCGCACCTGGTGGTAGACGATGGTGCCTCGCTCGCGCCGTACAACCACTTCGAACTCGGCCAGCCCATCCTCACCGAATACGTCTGGGGACGCCAAGTCGGGGAGAACACGATCAACCCATGAAAATCACCGGCACAGCAATCAAACTCGGGGCATTCGCGTTGGTGCTCCTGCTCTTCACGGCGATCATCGTCATCGTGTTCGGGCAGTTCCGATTTGACCGGACGACCGCGTACACAGCCGAATTCAGCAATGCCAGTGGCTTGCGTGACGGCCAGTTCGTCCGTGCCGGCGGTGTCGAGGTCGGCAAAGTCTCCAACATCACGCTCGCCGACAACGGTCAGCGGGTGCTGGTGACGCTGAACGTCGACCGGACGTTGCCGCTGTACCAGTCGACCACCGCGCAGATTCGCTATCAGGACCTGATCGGCAACCGCTACGTCAACCTCGATCGCGGCACCGGTCAGGGCGCCGACCGGGTGCTGCCTGCCGGCGGGTTCATCCCGATGTCGCGCACCCAGCCTGCCCTCGACCTCGACGCACTGATCGGTGGTTTCAAGCCACTGTTCAAGTCCTTGGATCCGCAGAAGGTCAACACCATTGCCTCGTCGCTGATCACGGTTTTCCAGGGGCAGGGCGGCACCATCAACGACATCCTGGATCAGACCGCCCAGCTGACTTCAGCGTTGGCCGACCGGGACCAGGCGATCGGTGAGGTGATCACCAACCTGAACACCGTGCTGGACACCACCGTCAAGCACGAGAAGGACTTCGACCAGACGGTCAACAACTTCGAGATCCTCATCACCGGGTTGCGCAACCACGCCGACCCGCTAGCTCAGGCGACTGCCGATATCAGCAGTGCCGCAGGCACTTTGGGTGACCTGCTGGCCGACGACCGTCCGAAACTCAAGGACACCATCTCCAAGCTGGAGACCATTCAGCAGCCGCTGGCCGACGGACAGGATCGCCTCGACGATCTGCTGACCAAGCTGCCCGTTGCGGTCAAGATGATCGGCCGCGCCGGCGGTATCTACGGCGACTTCTTCAACTTCTACCTGTGCGACATCAATCTGAAGCTCAACGGCTTGCAGCCCGGTGGCCCGGTCCGCACCGTGAAGATCACTCAGCAGCCCACGGGTAGGTGCACGCCGCAATGAGGACGTTAGAGACTCCCAACCGGGTCAAGAACGGCATTGCCGGCATCCTGATCATCCTGCTGGTCGTTGCGGTGGGCCAAAGCTTTTCGGGCATTCCGCAGTTGTTCGCCCAGCCGACCTACTACGGCCAGTTCACCGACAGCGCGGGCTTGAACCCGGGCGACAAGGTCCGCATCGCCGGTATGGACGTCGGTGAGGTCAAGTCGCTGAAGATCGACGGCGATCACGTGCTGATCGGATTCGACTTGGGCGCCAGGCAGGTTGGCACCGAGAGTCGGCTGGCCATCCGCACCGAGACGATCCTGGGCAAGCGGGTGCTGGAGATCGAGCCGCGCGGCAACCAGAAATTGCGTGCCAGCGCTGTGCTGCCGGTCGGACAGACCACCACGCCGTATCAGATCTACGACGCGGTGTTCGACGTGACGAAAGCCGCCCAGGGCTGGGATATCGACACCGTCAAGCGATCGCTGAACGTGTTGTCGGAGACCATCGACCAGACCTATCCGCACCTGAGTGCGGCACTGGATGGGGTGGCGCGGTTCTCCGACACGATCGGCAAGCGCGACGAGCAGTTCAAGCAGCTGCTGGCCAACGCCAACAAGGTCGCCGCGGTACTGGGTAACCGCAGCGAGCAGATCAACCGGCTGGCGGTCAACGCTCAGACGCTGCTCGCGGCCGTCAACGAGCGCCGCAACGAGATCGACTACCTGCTGTCCAACATCTCTGAGCTCTCGGCCCAGTTCACCGGTTTCGTCAACGACAACCCGAACCTGAATCACGTTCTGCAGCAGCTGAATACGATTAGCAACGTGCTGGTGAAGCACAAGACGGACCTGTCCGACGTGCTGATCACCGCGTCGAAGTTCATGGGCGCACTGGCCGAGGCCATCGGCTCGGGCCCCTACTTCAAGGTGCTGGTGGTCAACCTGGTGCCGTACCAGATCCTGCAGCCCTGGGTGGACGCCGCGTTCAAGAAGCGCGGTATCGACCCCGAGGAGTTCTGGCGCAACGCGGGCCTGCCGGCCTTCCGGTTCCCCGATCCCAACGGCCAGCGCCAGCCCAACGGTGCGCCGCCGCCGGCCCCCAGTCCGCTGGAGGGCACGCCGGACCATCCGGGTCCCGCCGTCGGCCCCGGGTCGCCCTGCTCGTACACCCCACCGGCGGACGGCATTCCGACAGCGGCCAACCCGCTGCCGTGTGCCGGCCTGACAGACGGACCCTTCGGTCCGGTGCCGGGCGCATACCCCGCCACCGACGTGCCGATCTCGGCGCCCAACCCCGCCGCGGTCCCCGGGCCGGGCGTGCCGAGCGCCGCCTTCCCCGGCGAGCTGTCACCGGATGTGCGCGGTGTGCCGGCCCCGCCGCTGGCACCCGGCCCGCCGGGGGCCCGCACCGTTCCGGTCGCCCCGACGCCGGGCCCGGCCACCGATATCCCCGGATACGCCCCGCCGCCGAACGCCCTTATCGGGCCGATCCCGCCACCGGGACCGGGTCCGCAGGTGCCGCCGGTCGGCGACCTGGCGCCCGTCGATCAGGGAGGGGGAGCCTAACCGATGTCGACAGTCTTCAATATTCGTAACCTGGGCATGCCGAAGATGTCTCGCGCGTCCGTGATCATCGGCACGCTCGTGGTGATCATCGGAGTGTTCGCGGCGTTTGGCGGCTACTACCTCTACAAGAAGGTCACCACCAACACGGTGGTGGCGTACTTCCCCGAGGCGCTGGCGCTCTACCCCGGCGACCGGGTGCAGATCATGGGCGTGCAGGTCGGCAAGATCGACAAGATCGAACCGGCCGGCGACAAGATGAAGGTCACCTTCAACTACGAGAACAAGTACAAGGTGCCGGCCAACGCCACCGCGACGATCCTCAACCCGAGCCTGGTCGCCTCCCGCGTGATCCAGTTGGCGCCCGCCTACACCGGCGGACCGGTGATGGAGAACAACGCCGTCATCCCGATCGATCGCACCCAGGTGCCGGTGGAGTGGGACGACCTGCGCAACCAGATCTCGGACATCGTCACCAAACTCGGCCCGACGCCCGAGCAGCCCAAGGGCCCCTTCGGTGACGTCTTGGAGTCCTTCGCCAACGGGCTGGAGGGCAAGGGCGAGCAGATCAACACCACGTTCAAGGCCCTGTCCGACGCGGTGACCGCGCTCAACGAAGGGCGTGGCGACTTCTTCGCCGTGCTCAAGAGCCTCGCACTGTTCGTCAACGCACTGCACAAGAGCGACCAGCAGCTGGTGGCGCTGAACACCGACCTGGCCACCTTCACCGGTTCGTTCACCCAATCGGATCAGGAAGTGTCCAAGGCGGTCAAGGACATTGACACGCTGCTGACCACGGCGCGCAAGTTCGTCAACGACAACGGCTCGGTGCTGAGCAAAGACATCAACAACCTCTCCGACGTCACGACTCAGATCCTGCAGCCGGAGTCGCGCAACGGCCTGGAGACGGTGTTGCACGTCTACCCGAACCTGGCCGCCAACCTGCAGAACATCTATCACCCGACACACGGCGCGCTGGTGGCTATTCCGACGATCGCCAGCTTCGCCAACCCGCTGCAGTTCATCTGCAGTGCCATCCAGTCCGGTAGCCGCTTGGGCTACCAGGATTCGGCGGAGATGTGCGCGGAGTACCTCGCTCCGATCATGGACGCGTTCAAGTTCAACTTCCCACCGTTCGGCGTCAACCAGTTCTCGACGGCCGAGATGCTGCCGAAGTATGTGGCCTATTCCGAACCGCGGCTGCAGCCGCCGCCGGGGTATAAGGACACGACGGTGCCGGGCATCTGGTCGCGAGACACGTTGTTCTCGCACGGCAATCACGAGCAGGGCTGGATTGTGGCGCCGGGCATGCAGGGCGTCGACGTGCAGGCGTTCACCGCGAACATGCTCACCCCGGACTCGCTGGCCGCGTTGATGGGCGGGCCCGATCCCGTCGACTACCCGCCGGGTGGTCCGCGCGGTGGCGCGCCGTCGAACTCCTATGACCAGAACAATCCGCTGCCGCCGCCGTGGTACCCGGGCGCTCCCCCGCCCCCGGCCCCGGGACCGGACGTGGTCCCCGGAC
>NZ_NOZR01000003.1 GCF_002250655.1 Mycolicibacterium sphagni | reverse complement strand
ACCGGGCCAGCACCGCATGCGAGAGCGCCACCTGACGCCGCCGCGCAGTCTCCAACCGCTCCAACACCACAAACCGCCGCGGCGGCGACAACACCTCGAGATCGACGGCACCGAGACGCTCGACAACATCGTCGAGCTCCCCCAACAACCCATCGATCGAACACATATTCGAATACTATGTCGAGCCACCGACAGAAGATGACCCCGAAACCCCACCTGTGGATGAACCCGAGACTGTGGAAAACCTTCTACGCGTTCAGGATCCGGTCCGCACCTCGTCAAGGAACGCACGCACGGTCTCCTCCGACGCCGAGGCGGGCAGCCCGACCATCACCCGGTCGATGATGCCGTCGCAACGCTCACGCAACGCCCCCGCCAAACCATCGAGCGGTGCGACAACGGCGAACGTACTCAGGATCTCGTCATCGATCAGCGTGGCCATCGCGTCCCACTGGCCTTCCAGTGAAAGCCGATGCAACTCGGTCTGCAACTCGCCCCAGCCGTGCAGCTCCAACACCTTCCGGTACGCGGGGGTTGAAGCGTAGAACGCGATCTGCTTTCGGGTACCCGCGGCGGCCGTGGCGATCTCGGCCTCGTCAGCCCCGGTCACCACGAACACCGGTGCCATCACCTGGAAGTCAGCACGCGCGCGACCGGACGTCGCCATCCCCCGCTGCAAGGCAGGAATCGTCACCTCGTCGAAATACCGCTTGGTGGTGAAGGCATGCGCGATAAGGCCGTCGGCGACCTCACCGCACACCTCAGTCATCAGCTCACCCACGGCCGCGATCACGATCTTCGGTGACCCGTACGGGTGCGACTCCGGCACGAACATCGGTGTCATCAACCGGTGGGTGTAGAACTCCCCGTCGAAGCTCAGCTTGGTGCCGTCCCGCCAGCAGTCCCAAATGGCATGCAGCGCAAGGACGAACTCCCGCATCCGTCGCGCCGGCTGGCTCCACGGCATGCTGAACCGCTTCTCGATGTGCGGCTTGATCTGCGTGCCGAGCCCGAGCAGCAGCCGCCCGCGCGAATAGTCCTGCAGATCCCAGCCGATGTTGGCCACCGTCATCGGATTGCGGGCGAACGCCACGGCGATACTTGTCCCCAGTTCGATCTGGGTGGTGTGCTCGGCGGCCAGTGTGAGCGGCAAGAACGGATCGTGACTGATCTCGGCGGTCCAGCACCCGTCGTAGCCGAGCCGTTCGACCTCGCGGGCCGCGGCGGCAACGTCGGTAAGCCGGCTGATGACCCCGCGGTCGACCTTGAGACCGCCGACCTCGACCATGGTGGCAGACGCTACAGTAAGCACTTCAGTATGGTCAACGCCGCCACGGTTAGGACACGTCGATGAGCAACGCGCAGGATTGGCAGGAGACGCTCCACGACCTGAGCCGCCGCCGCCAGCACTCACACGCGATGGGCGGCGAAGAGCGTGTCGCCAAGCACCACGGCAAGGGAAAGCTGGACGCTCGAGGCCGAATCGACCATCTCCTCGACGAGGGCACCTTCCAGGAGTTCGGCACCTTGGTCGGCGGTGACATCGCCGCCGACGGACTGGTTGCCGGCGCCGGCCGCATCGACGGAACGCCGGTCATGGTCGGCGCGGAGGACTTCACCACCCTTGCCGGCAGCATCGGCCCCGGCGGCAACGCCAAGCGTTACCGGCTCGCCGAGCTCGCACTGCGTAACAAGATCCCGTTGGTGATGCTGTTGGAGGGCGCCGGTTTTCGCGCCGCAGGCGGTGAGCACTACGGCCGCACACCCACCGACCTGATCGCCCAGGCGCAGTGCTCGGGCAAGGTCCCCACCATCTCGGCAGTCCTCGGCCCGTCGGCGGGCCACGGCGCACTGGTCGCGCCGGTATGCGACTTCTCCATCATGAGTCAGCAGGGCGCGATCTTCACCGCCGGCCCCCCGGTCGTGAAAGAGGCTACCGGAGAGGATATTTCGAAGGAGGACCTCGGCGGGCCGGGTGTCGCGCTGGCGAGCGGCGTTATCCACAACTACGCCGAGACCGACGACGCCGTGCTCGACGACATCCGGCGCTACCTGTCCTACTTCCCTTCCAGCGCGTGGTCATATCCCCCGACCCGGCTGTACGACGAGGACGCTGGTCTTCGCCCGACCCCAGAGCTGGTCGACATCATCTCCCGGGACAACCGCAACATCTACGACATGCGCACCGTCCTCGACGTCGTCTTCGACGAGACGGACTGGCTGGAGATCCAGCCGAAGTTCGGCAAGGCCATTATCTGTGCCCTGGCGCATTTGGGCGGATATCCGGTCGCTGTCGTCGCCAATCAGCCCACCCAGATCGCCGGGTCCATCGACTCCGATGCCGCGGACAAGGCTGCCCATTTCATCATGGTCGCCGACTCGTTCCACCTGCCGCTCGTCTTCCTGGCCGACAATCCGGGCATGCTTCCGGGTAGCCAATCCGAACGCAGCGGCGTACTGCGCAGCGGGGCAAGGATGTTCGCCGCTCAGACGGCTGCAACGACACTGAAGCTACATGTCACCCTGCGCAAGGCCTTCGGGTTCGGTTCGATGGTCATGTCGCTGCTGGGGTTCGACAATCAGGTGGCGACGTTCGCCTACCCGGGCGCCACCATGGGCGCGATGAGCGCGGCCGCACTGGGCCGGGCCTCGCACGCCGACGAGGACGTCACCGAGATCCTGAAGAAGATGGAATTGGAGGCCTCGTACCGCTCGGCCAGCCATCTCGGCTTCGACGAACTGATCGCGCCGGAGGAAACCCGCAATGCCCTACTTCTGGCGCTTCAGCGCGGCATCTTCAGCCGTCAGGAGGTTGCCGAACCGGTGAGCCGCACCGTCATCACGCCGTAGCGTCACAACCGTTTGAGGCCGGGACGATTCGACTACTTGTCAGACGCGCGGTAGGCCGCGACGACCGGCTCCAGCTCGTCGGGGGTGGCGCCGTGCAGGATCACCGCGTCGGCTCCGTAGTCGAATTCCTTGCGGATCCGGTCGACACACTCACTCGCAGACCCGGTTGCCGAGGGCTCCAGCCACTCGTCGGGAATCAACGTCGCGATGTGCTCGATCTGGTCGGCGGTGGCCTTGTGATCAATACCGCCGCCGACGGACTGCACGACGGGGTCCGCCCGGAACCGTTCCAGCACAGCAGGATCCCAGCCATTCGTGTTCACCAGGAGATCGCCGTAGCCCTGCAGGTAGGTGGCCAGCCGCGCGACCGTCTTTTTCAGCCGCAGCTCCTCGGGAAGGTGGTCCCCCACCGTCGCGAAGCAGGACCACACCCGCACGCTGTCGGGATCTCGCCCGGCCTGCTCGGCGGCATCCTTGACGGTCTTGACGCTGCGCGCCAGCGTCTCAGGGGTGAAGTAGGTGTGCAGGATGACGTCGTCGAACTGCCGCCCACCGAGCTTGAGCGTCTCGGGTCCGAACGCCACCAGAGCAAGCCTGATGTCCTCGTTGAAGTCCGGGTCCAGGAACAGGATCGAGTACTTCCCCAGCGGCCCATCGTGGTTGAAGATCAGCTCGCCGTGCCACAACCGCCGCATCACCTGCGCGAAGTCTTCCATCTGCGCGGTGGTCACCGGCGGAATGCCGAACGCGCCATAGATCGCCGCGATACCGCGGCCGATACCGAGCGTGAACCGGCCCCCCGACAGCCGGTGCATCGTGGTCGCCCACGACCCGGTGATCAGCGGGTGCCGGGTGTTGTGATTGGTTGCCGCCGTGGCGATCTGCATCTGGCTGGTGACGGCCAAGGCCGCGCCCACCAGTGACGACGCTTCCTTGACGTTCCAGCGTTCGGAGATGAAGCCGGTGCCGAAGCCCAGCTCCTCACCCCGGCGCGCCTCCTCCATCAGGGTGGCAGGGCCTTCCCCGCCGGCGCCGGCCAGCAGGTAGTAGCCGAGTTCATCCAGCACGCGCGTGTTCATCCCCATGTCGCTTCGCTCCTGCCCGCCGTACCGCTCACGCCCAAACTCCTTGTTTGTAACCGCAGTTCCACACTTCGGTGATTTTTCCGTCGACGACACGAAAGATCTCCATGCTGCCGACGGTCGTCTCCATGCCGTCCTTGAGCCTCATCGGCGACTGGTAGACGATCGCGACATGCTCGCCATCGTCACCGGCGACCACCACGTTGAGGTCGAACCGGATGGACTCGAACATCTCCAGGTGGTCGACGACGCGCTTGACGGCCTCCTCATGGGTGAGCACCACCGCTTCACCGACCTCGTGGCGAATCACGCTGTCACCCAATAACTCCTCCGCTAACGCGATATCGCGGTCGTTCCAGACCACCAGGTTGTACAACTCGACGACCTCACGCGCCGTGCGGGTCATCAGAAGACCTCCAGTGCGTCGATCTCAGCGATCGTGGCCACCGCCCGATCGGTCAGGGTCAGGCACAGCGCGCGTGACCGTTCCGGTAGCGCGTCCCAGCCGATCAGCGTGATGACGGGCAGCAGCATCAGGAAGGCGGTCGCCAGCCGGTAATGCCGCCACGCCTCGTCGAACGAATACCCGATGTCCCCGAGCTCGTCGAGGTAACCGCGAAGCAGCGCTTCGTCCTGGCCACGGCGCATCTCGGTGGGCAGTCCCTGGCTGACCAGATAAGCGACGTCGACCGCCCCGGCGCCCACTTCGGCGAATTGGAAGTCCACGACTTTCATTCGGTCACCGGCGAAGAACATGTTGTCGGCTCTGATGTCGCCGTGCAACAGCATGGACCGCTCGGTCAGCCCGGCCAGCGCGGTCGCCGCATGATCGGAGAATCGCTCGGCGAAGCGGGCGACGGATTCTGGAACCGGCGCCTCGGAGCGCGCACGGTAGATGTCCCAACCGGGCCCGAAGGCCGGCACTAGCAGGTCACGGACCGCCGGCATGTCGAGACTGGGAAACAGCTGCAGCACTGAAGTATTCGACGGTTGCACTGACCACGCGTGAAGGCCGGCCAGTTGCGCGATGCACAACCGGGCCCGTTCGATCGACAACCCCGCGAGGTGGTCGGCGTTGTCCCAGTCCTGCAGGTCCTCCAGCAAGAGCACGAAATCAGCGCAGTCGTCGGCGATGCGCGCGGCGTAGACGTGCGGAGTGTCGATCGGCGCGCGGCCGGCGATGTCGCGGTAGAACGCGAGTTCCCGCCGATAGCCGCCAAGCAGTTCCATCGCGCCGCGGGCTTCCGACTGCGCAGCCAGCTTCACGATTATCGTCGCGGGCAGGCCAGGACTGCCGGTCAGGTTGAGTCGATACAGCAGCGACGAGAAGCCGCTGTCCTCCGCGATCCGCTCGGCGACCACCTCACTGACGACGGCGTCGTCAGGAATCGTCGAATCCGCACGCAGCGCTTCGGTGAGCCAGGTGGGATCGACGGCGTCGATGCCGGACGGCACCGCTGCCGTGGCTGAAGTCACCTCCCGAAACATAGTTGTCGTGTGTTTAATATGCAAGGGTGCCATCTCCCGCACGCGGATTGACGCAACCTGAACGGGTCGAGACCTCTCGGCGCCGGCTGATGGAAGCCGCGGCCGAGCTGATCGTCGAGAAGGGCTGGGAGGCAACCACGGCCGCCGAGATCGGCCGGCGCGCCGGATACAGCCGCACGATGGTGCACGCCCGCTTCGGCGGCAAGGAAGCCATCCTGGAGGACTTCCTGCAGGAGTATGTCGGACGGCTCAATCCGAACCCCAACCCCGAGGCGACGGGTATGGACCAGGTGCTCGGGCACATCGACCGCATCCGCGACCTGTACGCCCACGACCCCGATGTGTTGCGTGCGATGTTCGTCTCCACGTTCGAGGCGATGAAGACCACCTCGCCACTGCGCGAACGAGTCACCGACCAACTGGCCGGCGGCGTGGCCAACGTGGCAGACGGCCTGCGGAAGGGTCAGCGGGACAAATCCGTTCGCCGCGATATCGATGTGGACCGCGCCGTCGGCGACATCTCGGCCGTGTTCTTCGGCATCGCCTTCCTGTGGCTCGCACTTCCGGCCGGCTTCGACCTGGACACCGAGTTGGCGCATGCCCGCACCCGCATCGTCCGCGACTACGGCACCTGAGACAACGCCCCCAGGAATAGCTCGGTCTGCGCCTGCACCGCTCCGGAGAACAGATGTCCGACGTGCCCGCCATCGTGCCAGTACAGCTCGCCGCCCCACCGCTCGTGCAGGTCCAGCGCGCACTGCCGGTACGCCATCTGGTCATGCCAGGCCCCGACTATCAACCGTCGCTCCGGTGGCGGCAAGGGGTGTACGGCCAGCGGGTCGATCACCGACGTCACGTCGGAGACGATGTCGGATGCCATTGCCGCACCGACGATCTCGGCCGCCGACCCCCAACGGTGCAGATGCCGGGCGATCATGCCGTTGAGTCCGAGAATCGGGGTGTAGAGGGCCACCGCGTCGACCCGCTCGTCCAAGCCGGCGACCAGGGCGGCGACCGCACTGCCCAGCGACAATCCGGACAGCGCTATCGCCGTCGAGTCGGGCTCGATCCACCCGATCACCGCCCGCACCTCCGAGACGGCCCTGACCATCCCGGCGACGTTGGCGAGCGGATCGGTTCCCGGGTAGGCCGGCCAGCGATCCTTCCGCGGCCCGTGCCCCGGCTGGACAGGCATCGCCACGTTGAAGCCGAGCTCGCGGTGAATGCGTCCGACCCGGGCGACCACGATGTCCGACATTCCGCCCTGACCCGCGCCGTGCACCCAGACCAGCCACGGCCTCGGCCCGTCGTCGTGACGGAACAGCACCACCTCGGCAGCCGCCGGCCCGTCATGCCCCTCGGCCGCCAGAGCCGAAACCAGCTGCGGGTCATGGTCGTAGCTCATCCGCTCATACGAGAGCACCCCGGCGTTGACGGGCCGGATGCCTTTCACCTGCAACGGCTGAGGATCTCGATGCACTCCGGCCACACCCAGTGCGGCCAATTCGGCTGCCACCCCGGCGTACTCGTCGACCGGCCGGCTCAGTTTCGGCGGCGAGGACATCAGCGTCATACCGGTCACCACGAGCTCGTCGAGTGCCACCTCGACGACCTGGCGCATGCCGCGCCCGGACAGCGGATTCCAGTCGTCCGACTGCTGCAATGCGCTCACGGACCGGGGCAGCACACCACCGAGTTGAGTCGCCAGCCGATGCGCGTTGGCCAGCCCCATCACGTCAGCTTGAAGCCGACGTAACCGCCGTCGGCGATCTCGTCGCAGCGCCGACGGTATTCGGGGATGCCCGCCGTGTAGCCCATGTACATCCGTTTCTTGCCGGGAACGTTCGCGCCGTTGTACCACGAATTGCAGGTCGGGTGCACCAGCACCGTCGGTGCCACAAGAGATGTGGTGTGTTCGATCCACTCCTGCTGTGCGGTCGGCAAGGCGTCGATCGTCCGGTAGCCGTTCGCCTTCAGGTAGGCGATGCAGTCGCCGATCCATTCGATGTGCTGCTCCAGCGCGGCGACGAAATTCGTCGCTGCCGAAGGACTTCCCGGACCCTGCACGGTGAACAGATTGGGGAACCCGGCGACCGCAAGCCCGAGGTAGGACACCGGCCCTTCGTCGGCCCACACGTCGCGCAACACGGCACCGCTGCGGCCGCGGACGTCGATGCGGGTGAGTGCTCCGGTCATCGCGTCGAAACCGGTGGCGTACACGATCACGTCGAGGTCATAGTGCCCGCTCTCGGTGTCGATACCGTCGGGGGCGACCACTCGGATAGGGTCCTTGCGCAGATCCACCAACGTGACGTTGTCGCGGTTGTAGGTCTCGTAATATCCCTGGTCGATGATCGGGCGTTTGCATCCGAAGGGGTGGCTGGGGACCAGGGCCGCGGCCGTCTCCGGATCTTTGACGATCCGTGCGATCGCCTCGCCGTACAGCGTGGTGGCCATCCGGTTGGCCTCGATGTCGAAGAAGATGTCGCCCCAATTGAGGGCCCCCATCACCCCGTGCTCCTCGACCGCGCGCTGCTGTTCCTCCCGGGTGGCCGACTTGATCGGCGGGCTGACCAACATGTCGATCAGGACCGAGAACGCCGACAGCCGTGCCGCACCCACCGGATGCTGGCGCTGGGCTTCGCGGATCTCGCCGTAGCGCCCCTTCATCTCATCGAGCTCACCGGGCTCGAACGCCCGCACTTCCCATGGCAATGTGAAGGCCGGCGAACGCTGGAAGACGAAGAGCTGCTCGGTGTCCCGCGCGATCACCGGGATCATCTGCACACCGGTCGATCCGGTCCCGATGACGCCCACCCGCTTGCCGGTCAGGTCGACGCCGCCCTCGGGCCATCGGCTGGTGAACAGCGACTCCCCGGCGAAACTCCCCATACCGGGAATGTCGGGTTCCAGCGGAACCGACAGGATGCCGGAGGCGGCGACGACGAAGGGCGCGACGAACGTCTCGCCGGTGGCAGTCTCCACCGTCCAGGTCGCACTGTCCTCGTCGAACGTCATCGCGATGACATCGGTGTTGAAGCGGATGTCGCGACGCAGGTCAAGCCGGTCGGCGACGAAGTTCAGGTACGCCTCGATCTCGGGCTGAGCCGGCATGGTCTCGGTCCAGACCCACTCCTGCTGGATCTCCTCGGAGAAGCTGTAGGAGTACTCGATGCTCTCGATATCGCAGCGCGCACCCGGGTATCGGTTGAACAGCCAAGTGCCGCCGACATTTTCGGCCCTCTCCAGCGCCTGGCCCCGAAGGCCGAGCTGTCGCAGCCGGTGCAGCATGTAGAGACCGGAGAACCCGGCTCCGATCACGAGCACATCAGCACTGTCCATCGACGGACCCTTCTCTCATCGCACAGCGGATGCTACTGTAACTATTACAGTATTGGAACCGGCCAGGTCGCCGGATCCCCGAAATCCTCAGGCGGGCGATGCGGTACACCCTCGAATATCCGAGCGAGCTACCCACCGCCCCCGACGATTTCCTCGAGCCACAGGTGATCCGCGACGTGGCGGCGCGGGCCGAAGCGGCCGGGTTCTCCGCGATCGCACTGTCCGAGCATCCGGCCCCATCACTGAAATGGCGGCGGGGCGGCGGCCACAACACTCTCGACCCGATCGCGGCACTGAGCTTCATGGCCGCAGTGACCACCGACATCAAGCTGATGACCAACCTGTATGTGCTGCCGTTCCGCAATCCGTACCTGTCCGCCAAGTCGCTCGGGAGCCTCGACATCCTGTCCGCCGGCCGGTTGATCGCCGGTGTCGGAGCCGGCTACCTGCGCTCGGAATTCGCCGCGCTCGGCGTCGACGTGGACGACCGTGCACAGCTGCTCGACGAAGCGTTGGCAGCGCTGCGTTCGATATGGACGGACCCCGAAACCCCGTTCAGCGGTATGGGATTCACGGCAACCGGCCCGATGTGGCTGCAGCCACCCGTGCAGCGGCCCCATCCGCCGATCTGGATCGGAGGTAACTCGGCAGCCGCACTACGCCGGGTAGTCGACCACGGCAGCGGGTGGATGCCGATCATCGCGCCCGCGGGCATGGCGTCGGCGATCGGCACCGCCGCACTGGAGGACGCCGGTCAGTTCGGCGTACGGCTGGCCCGGCTGCGCGATGCACTGGCTGACGCCGGGCGCGATCCGCTATCCGTCGACGTCCAGGTGATCTGTCCGTGGATCGACGTCGACGACGACTCCTCGCTGCGCCAAGCCGCCGATGTGCTGGGCGAACTCGCCGCGCACGGAGCGAACTGGGCTGTCGCCCACGTCGAGGCGGACACCCCGCAGGCGGCTACCGACTACCTCGACGCGTTCGGCGAGGCCGTCATCGCCGCCGATCTCGTCAGCTGAACCGCAGCAGGGTTCGGGTCGGATGCAGCGCCGCGATCGACCAGCGGACGCCTCCATTCGGGCCAGCCTGAAAGCACTACTGTAATACTCTTAGTACACCCTTGAGTTGGGAGGAGGCACCGCGTGAAAGTTCCGTTCACGTGGAAGGTCACCGGCTGGTTCATGATCGGCTGGTCGGCGGAATACGCTGTCGGCGACGTGCGGCCGCTGCGTTATTTCGGCGAAGATCTGGTCATCTACCGCGACCAGTCCGGCGAGCTGCACGTGCTGGAGGGCCACTGCAAGCACCTCGGCGCGCACATCGGGCATGGTGGCACCGTCGTCGGCGACTGCGTCGAGTGCCCGTTCCACGGCTGGCGGTGGGGACCCGACGGCGCCAACACCTACATCCCCTACCAACCGGACCGGCCCAACAAGGGCCTTCACCTTCGGGCCTATCCGGTTGCTGAACAGCATGGCTGCATCTTCCTGTGGCACCATCCGGGCGGCGAGCCACCCCGGTGGGACCTGCCCGACATCTTCACCAAATTTCCGCAGTTCCCCGTCGATCCGGACGACTATTACCGGCCCTACCCCGAGTTCTCCCGATTCGCCGAGAACGAGCCGGTGCATCCGCAGATCGTGGCCGAAAACGGCCCGGACAGTGCGCATTTCCACTACGTGCACCATGCGACGGTCACGCCGGTGTGCCTGGACTGGGAAGCGGTCGACGAAGAGTGGCGGTTCCTCACCGGCTGGCCCGACGCCCGCAGCGACGACCCGAACACGATGGCGCTGCGTATCCACAGCCACTTCTCCGGGCTGGGGTTCGCGATCAGTGCGTTCGAAGGCTCGTCGAACCACCGGCTGATCTTCGCCTGCACACCCGTCGACGACGAGGTGTCCAACATGTTCTATTCAATCTGGTGGCCACGAAAAGCCGCTGACACCAGTGACATTCCCCCCGAAGACGTCAGGCAGCGGGTGGAGAAGCAGTATCTCGGAACGGTGTGGGACGACCTCGAGATCTGGCGCTACCAGAAGTACGTCGAGCATCCCGCGCTGGCCAAGGTCGACGCGAAACCCTATATGGCGATGCGGAAGTGGGCGTTGCAGTTCTACGACGTCGACGCGGCGGCCCCAGTATGAAACCCGATCTCGTCGACCCGGCCCACACCGTCATATTGACCCAGGAGTTGCAAGGCGCGGTGGTCGGACCCGACGCCGGGCTGGCAGCGCTGGCCAGGGAAGCCGAGCGCGAGGCGCTGCCCAACATCGCCCGGCTGCTGCCGGCGGCGCGGGCGGCCGGCGTGCAGGTGGTGCACTGCCTGGTGCAGCGCCGGCCTGACGGTCTCGGCTCCAATAACAACGCCAAGCTGTTCGCCATCGGCGCCAGCGGGGTTGACATCGCACCCGGCAGCGCCGGCGCGACGCTCCTGCACCAATTCGGCCCCGAGCCAGACGATCTCGTGCTCAAGCGCTGGCATGGCCTTGGACCGATGGGTGGCACCGACCTCGACGCGATCCTGCGGAACCTCGGCGCGACCACCATCGTGGCCGTCGGCGTGTCATTGAACGTCGCGATCCCCAACCTGGTGATGGACGCCGTCAACGCCGGCTACCGAGTCGTCCTGCCACGCGACGCCGTGGCCGGCGTACCCGCCGAGTACGGAACGGCCATCATCGACAACACCCTGTCACTGCTGGCCAGGGTCACCACCACCGACGAGCTGCTCGCGATCTGGGGGACGTGATGGACACCGACACCGCCGTGCCACCGCTGCCCGCCGACTACCTCCGCAACCCCTACCCCTTCTTCGCCGAGATGCGCAGGGCTACCGGGATCTTCCGAGGCACCGTCATCGACCATTCCAAGACTCCCGAGTCGCTTCGCCCCAAGAACGAGTACGCCGCGGTGTCCTTCGACGCCGTCAACAAGGTGTTCCGTGACGGCAAGGTGTTCAACTCCAAGATCTACGACTCGACCATCGGCCTGTTCATCGGCCCGAGCATCCTCGGCATGGAAGGCAAGGCGCACTGGGAGCATCGCAACCTGGTCTCGGCGGCATTCAAGTCGAAGTCGCTGTCGCGATGGGAGCCCGAAATCGTGCGGCCCATCGTCGAGGGCCTGATCAACGAGTTCATCGACGCCGGTGAGGTGGACCTGGTCCGGGAGTTCACCTTCGAGTTCCCCACCCGGGTCATCACCCGGCTGCTCGGACTGCCCGAGGAGGATCTGCCGACGTTCCGGCGCCGCGCGGTCCAGCTGATCAGCTACGCGGTCAACTACGAGAAGGCATTCGAGGCCTCTGCGGCCCTCAAGGAATATTTCCTCGAGCAGATCGACAAGCGCCGGTCCACCCCCACCGAAGACGTCATCGGCGATCTGGTGACCGCCGAGATCGACGGCGAAAAGCTCAGTGACGAGGCGATCTACTCGTTCCTGAGGCTATTGCTGCCCGCCGGCCTGGAAACCACCTACCGGTCGTCGGGCAATCTGCTCTACCTGTTGCTCACTCACCCCGAGCAACTCGCCGCGGTCCAGGCCGACCGAGCTTTGATCCGCCCCGCGATCGAGGAGGGCCTGCGCTACGAGACACCACTGACCACGGTCCAGCGGTTCGCCACCGGAGACAGTGAGCTGGAAGGTGTTGCGATACCCGCTGGTTCGGTGGTCGACGTGTGCATCGGCTCGGCCAACCGGGACGAACGACGTTGGGACAGGCCGGAAGAGTTCGACATCTTCCGCACGCACATGCCGCATATTTCGTTCGCCGCCGGTGAGCACACGTGCATGGGCTTGCACCTGGCGCGGATGGAAACCCGGGTGGCGCTCGAGTCACTGCTGGATCGGCTGACGAACATCACTCTGCGCAACGACGACGATCCGCACATTCACGGCCAGCCGTTCCGGTCACCCACATCGCTGCCGGTGACTTTCAACGCCGTCCGGTAATCGCCAGCCTTACTCATCCCCTCCAAGGCTTGGCTTTGACGAAACCGCCTGCGTCGATGCGTAGTTGCGTCCCGGTGATGTAGCGGGAGTCCTCGCTGGCCAGGAACACCACGGCCGCCGACACGTCATACGGTTCGATGTAGGGCACCGGCATCGCCTGCATCGCGGGGAAGGACAGCTCGGCGTCGTCCCGGGTCGGCGAGGCCAGGTCGGGCCGGAACACCCGATACATTCCCTCGTTGTGCAGCATGTCGGTGTTGACGTTGGTGGGGTGCAGCGCGTTGACCCGAATCATTCTCTTGGCCAACTGGATTGACAGGTCGTTGACGTAGTGGGCGACCATCTGCTTGGCCAGACTGTACGCCGATCCGCCCGGGCCCTGATTGCTGGCACTGCCGAGCTGAGCGGCCAGGGATCCGGTGGCGATCACCGATGCGCCGTCGTTCAGGTGCGGCATACAGGCCTGGATCACGTTGAACACCCCGACCAGGTCGGTGTCGATGGTGTCCGACCACGATTGCAGGGTTTGACCTCTGCCCATCGGGCAGATGCCCGCGTTGGCGACCACGACGTCGAGGTGGCCCATCTCCTCGACCGCCTCGGCGATCGTCTGCCATACCGCGCCGCGCTCACGGACGTCGCAGATCGCGCTGAAACACCGCGCGCCTTCCTTCTCCACCAGCAGCGCCGTCTCGTCGAGGTCTTCGGGCCGCGACAACGGATAGGTGTTGCCCTCGAGATCGGCGCAGATGTCCAGCACGATGATGTCCGCCCCTTCGGCGGCAAGCGCAATCGCATGCGAACGGCCCTGTCCCCGTGCGGCTCCCGACACAACGGCGACTTTGTTGTCCAACTTGCCCACTGAGCTTCCTTTCAGGACGTGCGTGGCGCGCGGAAGGCGACGGTCTTGGTCTCCAGGTACTGCTGGAATCCCTCGATTCCGCACTGGCGTCCGACGCCGCTGTTCTTGTAACCCCCGAACGGGGCGTCGGCGCCGTAGAACATTCCGCCGTTGACGCCGATCGAGCCGGTGCGGATCCGGCGCGCGACGCTCATCCCCCGGTCGAGTGAGCCCGATAGCACGGCACCAGCAAGGCCGTAAGCGCTGTCGTTGGCGATCCGGACGGCTTCGTCGTCGGTGCGGAACGGCAGCACCACCAGCACGGGTCCGAAGATCTCCTGCTGGGCGATCGCGGACGTGCTGTCGACACCGACAATGACGGTCGGCTGCACGAAATGTCCGGCGGCCAGGTGGTCCGGCAGGCCTTCGACACTTCTTCCCCCGGTGAGGATTTGGGCGCCGTCGCGGCGGGCCTGATCGCACGCGTCGAGCACCCGCTTTTTCTGCTTGGCACTGACGACGGGTCCGACGAATGTTCCCGGCTGCGCCGGATCACCGACCGGCACCGCCTGATACGCCGCGGTGATGGCGGCCAGAGCCTCCGGGTAGAGGGATTCGTGGATGACCAACCGGGTGGTCAGCGCACAGGCCTGCCCGGCGTGTACGCACACCCCGACCGCGCCGCCGATGACGTGCGCAGGGTTGGCGTCCTCGAGCACGATCAGGGCGGACTTGCCGCCCAGTTCCAGAAAGGTGCGCTTCATGCTGTCGGCGCCGTCGCGCAGCAGTTGCTTGCCGACCGCGGTAGAGCCGGTGAACGACACCATGTCCACCCGCGGGTCCGTGGCCAGGAGTCCGGCGACCTCGTTGGACGGGGTTGGGACGACGTTGAGAACGCCTGCTGGAATGTCGGTGTGCTCGGCGACGAGCCTGCCGATGCGGGTGGCGTTCCACGGCGTGTTGGGATCCGGCTTGAGGACGACGGTGTTGCCGGTGGCCAGCGCGGGACCGAGTTTGTTGAGGATGACCTCGACCGGGTAGTTCGACGGGGTGATGGCGGCGACGACACCGACCGGTTCTTTGACCACCGTGCGGACGTTGCGCTCACCGAACAGGCCGCCACCGTCGAGCCTTCGCTCCCAGTCGAATTCGTCGATCAGCCGGGACGGGTAGCGCAATGAGTCGGCCAGCGGCCACTCCAGCTGGGCATCGCCGGTCGACATCACCGGGCAGCCGACTTCGGCGACCAGTTCTTCGCGCAGGTCTTCCTTTTCGGTTTCCAGAGCGGACTGCAGCTGGGCCAGACAGCGCTTACGCAACTCGCGGTTGGTAGCCCAGTCGGTGTCGTCGAACGCCCTTCGGGCCGCGGCGATCGCACGGTCCATGTCGACGGGGCCGGCCGCGGCGGTGAAACCCAGCACCCGGCCGGTGGCGGGGCTCAGGTTATCGAACTCGGCGCCGTCGGCGGCCACGGTCAGCGTCCCGTCGATGAGCATCCGGGCCTCGGCTCGCTTCGCCGCGCGCTCCCCCAGCTCGACGCTCGTCGCACCCTGCTCGCCCACTAAAGGCACCACCTTCTTGTTCTGGGACGGTCAACTGTAAAGGTTACAGTAATATTCTGCAGCAGTGTTGGGCCGATTCCTCGGCCCGCGGCGGCCGGGACATGAGAATGTGGATACCACCCGCAGGGCGAAGGGAATGATCTTGATCAAGGTGATGGACGGCATCCGGGTCCTGGAGGTCGCGCAGTTCACGTTCGTACCGGCGGCCGGGGCGATCCTGGCTGACTGGGGCGCCGATGTCATCAAGGTCGAGCACCCGGTCCGGGGCGACACCCAGCGCGGATTCATCAACATGGGCGGCTTCCAGCTCGATCCCAACCGTCATCCGCTGATCGAGCATCCCAACCGCGGCAAGCGCAGCGTCGGCATCGATGTGTCCACCCCCGACGGCCAGGAGGTGCTCTACGAACTAGCGAAGACCTCCGACGTGTTTCTCACCAACTACATGCCGCAGGCCCGGCAGAAGAACAAGTTCGACGTCGAGCACATCCGCGCGGCGAACCCGAACATCATCTATGCGCGCGGAAGTGCCTACGGCGACAAGGGACCTGAACGCCTGGTCGGCGGATTCGACGGGACTGCGTTCTGGACTCGCAGCGGCATCGGCCACGCTTTGACTCCCGAAGAACTCGGAGGCGCTCTGCCGCAAGGTATCCCGGCATTCGGCGACTCGATCGGCGGGATGAACATCGCCGGCGGCATCTCCGCGGCGCTGTTCCATCGCGAGCGGACCGGAGAAGCGGTGGAGATCGACGTCTCCCTGCTGAGCACCGCGTGGTGGGCGGCGGGCGCCAGCGTCACGCAGGGCATGGAGACCGGGGAAACCATGCGGTCTCTGATGCCCGGCACCACAACGTCGGTCAACCCCTTCATGGCCAACTACCTGACCTCAGACGGCGGCACCATCAACCTGTGCATCGTCAGCCCTACCGGCTACATCCGGGACACGTGGGAGCACCTCGGATTGCCCGAGCTCGCCGACGACCCGCGGTTCTCCGATGTGATGCCGCTGATCCAGAATGCCGAAGCCGGTGTGCAACTCATCGCCGAGGCGATCGCCAGCAAGCCCTTCGAGTACTGGCGCCAGCACCTCAGGACGATGAAGGGCCAGTGGGCACCCTTCCAGAGCCTGGTCGATCTGGCCTCCGACGAACAGGCCATCGCCAACGACATGATCGTCGAGGTGGAGGCCGCCGACGGCGGGGCACCGTTCAAGGTGGTGCGCGGGCCGGTGCAGTTCAATCACGAGCCGCTGGAGACCACTCGCGCACCACAGGCCAGTGAGCACACCGAGATCGTGCTGATGGAGATCGGGATCGACTGGGACCGGATCGAGGCACTCAAGGAGTCGGGCGCGATCGCCTGACTCAGGCCAGGCTTGCCGCGACCCCTTCGGAAATTCGCTCGACGCGAACGGGAACACCGGTCAGCCATGCCATCCCCGACAACGACTCGACATCCTCGGGCGCGCTCGACGTCAGTCGGTTGACGTTCGACCCGCCCGCGCGGTTCGCCACCCGCCAGGTCCCGGTGCCCTTATGGCCCCACCCGTGCGGTACGGCGATCACCCCGGCCATCAGGTCCTTGGTGGTGTTCACCTCGACGGTGATCTGGCCGTACGGCGACGACACCCGCACCACATCACCATCGGCGATGCTCAACTCGGCTGCGTCATCGACGTGGATAAGCGCCCGGTGGCTGCGCTCGCCCCGCATCAGCAGCGGCGAATTGTGCATCCACGAGTTCTCCGAACGGGGCTCGCGCATGCCGATCATCAGCAACGGAAATCCATCGGGATGGCCACTGCCGATGAGCTTGTCGACCTCGGCGGCGATACCGGCATGAGTGAGCCGAACCCGGCGGGACAGGTAGGCCACCGCATTGCGCAGCACACCGGTGCGGATATGCGCCGCCACGACCACGCCGTGTGGATGGTCCTCGGTCAGCCGGCGATGTGTCAGCCCTCCGCGCCGCAGCCCGAACAGGTCACCACCCTGTGACATCCGGATCAAGGCATCGATCATCATCCGCGGCTTCAGGGCTACCCCGAAGAGGCCCAGCACTTTTCGAATGGCACCCAGTGCCGCGAACGCGGGCACAGTGCGTGCCAGCCGGACCGTGAGATCTTCGACGATATCCCATTCCGAACGGGCCTCACCCGCCGGCGCGACCACCGCCTCGGTGGCCTGCCGGAACGGCGTGGCCTGGAAAGCCTGGAACGTGTACGGGAAGTCGTCGCGTTCGTACATCGTGGTCACCGGCAGGATGTAGTCGCACCGGCCGGTCGTCTCGGTGACGTAGAAGTCAAGTCCCACAGACAGTTCCAGAGACTCGAAGGCCGCTTCGAGTTCGTCGCCGTTGGGCACCGACAACATCGGGTTGCCCGCGGAGACGAACATCGCCCTGATCTGCCTATCGCCTCCAGTGGTGATCTCCTTGGCCATCAGCGCGGCCGGTTCCATCGCGACGGCGATGGGGATGCCGCCGATGCGGGACCGGTTGCGATAAGAGCGGCGCATCGCCAGACCCATCATCGTGGCCTGCCAGCGCCCTCCCACGGTCTCCATCGAACTGAACACCGACCCGCCGGGGGCATCGAGATTGCCCGCGACGAGATTCACCGCGTCGATCAAATAGGTGGTGAGTGTGCCGTAGCGGCCGACGCAGGTTCCGAGCCTGCCGTAGACGGCGGCCCGAGGTTCGCGCACCAGATCCCGCGCCAGCGACCGGACACTGTCGGCCGCGATACCGGTATGGGCCGCGGTGAACTCCGGGGTGAACCGCGCGCACAGCGACTGCAGCCATTCGACGCCGTCGGCCTGCGCTTTCACCTTCGCCACGTCGACGAGGCCCTCGGCGAACATCACCTGCAGGAGCGACAGCAGCAGGAAGGAGTCGGCGTCTGGAACGATGCCCAGCCATTCGAAGGCCGCCGCCGTCTCGCTACGGCGCGGATCGACGACGACGACTCGCCCGCCCCGCTTGACGATATCGTGCATACGGTCTTTGATCCGCGGCGCGGTCAGAAAACTGCCATGGGAGACAACGGGATTGGCTCCCATCATGACCAGCAGATCGGTGCGCGTCAGGTCGGGGATCGGCACCGAGGTCGGCGCCCCGTACAGCAACTGGCTGGCGATCAGCCTGCTGTTGGTGTCCTGCGACGACGCCGTGAAGTAGTGGCCGTCGCGGCCGAGGCCTTTGATGAACATCAACGCCGCGAAGGTGTGCGCATAGCTGAAGGCCCCTGGATTGCCCATGTACCAGCCGACGGCACCCGACCCGCGAGCCTTCAGGATCGCAGCCAACCGGTCGGCGATATCCGACAGCGCCTCGTCCCAGCTCACGGGCTCGTAGCCCGACGGCGTCTTACGGACGGGCGTGGTGAGCCGGTCGGGATCGTTCTGGACCTCGGTGAACGCGATGCCCTTCTGGCAGGCGAAACCGGCCGAGAGCGGGTGGTCCTTGTCCGGGCGCAGCGCCGTCAGCCGGCCGTCCTCGACCGTGGCCACCATGCCGCACAGCGGTTCGCAGATCCGGCAGAACGTGGTCTTGTGCTCGATGTTCGGCGCCACATGGCCCAAGATACTGTAAGTGTTACAGTTCGTTTGCCTATATGGCGGATCCCGAGAGGAAGACCATCGATGAACGATGTCGCCATCATCGGCGTCGGCCTGCACCCGTTCGGCCGGTTCGAAGGCAAGTCCGCGATGGCGATGGGCGTCGACGCGATCTTCGCCGCTGTCGCCGATGCCGGCATCGAATGGCGCGACGTCCAGTTCGCGACCGGCGGCAGCTGGACCATCGCCAACCCGGACGCGATCGTCGCCATGGTGGGGCTGACCGGGATCCCGTTCACCAACGTGTTCAACGCGTGCGCGACGGCCGCCAGCGCGGCCAAGGCGTGCGCCGACGGTATCCGGCTCGGTGACTACGACATCGGCATCGCGATCGGCCTCGACAAGCACCCTCGCGGCGCCTTCACCGAGGACCCCGCCCTGGTGGGCATGCCGCGCTGGTACGCCGAGAACGGCCAGTACCTCACCACCCAGTTCTTCGGCATGAAGGCCAACCGCTACCTGCACGACCACGCCATCTCCGAGGAGACGCTGGCGCGGGTGGCCAACAAGAACTTCCGCAACGGTGTGCTCAACCCGAATGCGTTCCGCCGCAAGGAGATTTCCGTCGAGGAGATCATGGCCTCGCCGGTGCTGAACTATCCGCTGCGGCAGTACATGTTCTGTGCGCCCGACGAAGGCGCCGCCGCGGTGGTGATGTGCCGTGCCGACATCGCGCACCGCTACACGTCCAAGCCGGTCTATCTGAAGGCCGTCGAGGTGCGCACCCGCAGATATGGCGCCTACGAGGTCAACACCACGTTCGGCCCGGTCGCCGAAGATGTCGCACCCACCGTCTACGCGGCGCGGGCCGCGTTCGAAAAGGCCGGTGTCTCACCGCAGGACGTCGACGTCATCCAACTCCAGGACACCGATGCCGGCGCCGAGATCATCCACATGGCCGAATGCGGGTTCTGCGCCGACGGCGACCAGGAACGCCTGCTGGCCGACGGCGAAACCGAGATCAACGGATCCATGCCGATCAACACCGACGGCGGCCTGATCGCCAACGGTGAGCCGATCGGCGCGTCCGGGCTGCGGCAGATCCACGAAATCGTCCGGCAACTGCGTGGCCAAGCCGGTGACCGCCAAGTTCCCGGTGAGCCGAAGGTCGGCTTCACTCAGCTCTACGGCGCCCCGGGGACCGCCGCCGCGACCGTCCTCACGCTCTGAGCATGGGCGTTCTCGATGGTGTGCGGGTACTCGACTACGGCCGGTTCATCGCGGCGCCCTGGTGCAGCGCGCTGCTGGCCGATATGGGTGCCGACGTGCTCCGCGTCGAGAAACGCCAAGGCGGCGAGGACCGCTGGGTGCAATCGGTCACCAGCGGCGGCGAAGGCGGCACCTTCCTGCAGTGCAACCGCAACAAGCGCTCACTGACCCTCGACTCGACGACGGCCGAGGGTGCCGACATCACCCGGCGGCTGGTGGCCCGGTCGGACATCGTCGTCGCCAACATGCCCGCGGCTGGCATGCGGGCCAGCGGCCTGGACTACGACTCGCTGCGCGCCGTCAAACCGGACATCATTCTGGCCAGCGCCACCGCGTATGGCGAGGGTGGTCCCTACAGCGACCGCATCGGATTCGACGGGGCCGGTCAGGTGATGTCCGGCGCCGTCTACCGGCAGGGACTGCCCGACCTGCCGATCCGCACCGTCGTCCCTCAGGCGGACTTCGGTACCGCGCTGACACTGACCATCGGGGTCATGATGGCCCTGTACCACCGCAGCCAGACCGGGCAGGGCCAGCATGTCGAAGGCGCCCTGCTGCCAACGGCATTGATGCTGTCCAACGCGTTCCTCATCGAGCGCGAGCTGCTCGGAGTCGACAAGCCGAGGGCAGCCAACCGTGGGACATCGGTGGCCCCGTGCGACCTGTACGAGGTCACCGACGGCTGGGTCCTGCTTCAGATCGCCGGTCAGCCGATGTTCAAGCGGTGGTGCCGGCTGATCGGCCGAGAGGACTTGTTCGATGATCCGCGCTTCGCCGACGACGACTCCCGCTGGGCGCACGGCGACATCCTCAACGATCTGATGCAGCAGTGGTGCACAGGCAAGACCAAGAGCGAAGCGCTCCAGCAGCTCGAGGCAGCGAAACTACCTGCCGCCCCGCTGAATTCCCCGCAAGAGGTGCTCGACGACCCGCACGTGCGGGCGATGGGCTACCTCAAACGGGTGCCCTTTCCGGGTGCGTCCAAGCCGGTTCCCCTCATCGAGACACCGTTCCGGTTGTCGGCCACACCCGGCTCGATCCGGCGACGGGCCCCGCTGCTCGGCGAGCACACTGACGAGGTGTTGGGCGAAATCGGTTACGACGCTGACGAAATCGTCGATCTGCGAGCCAACAAGATCGTGTAGCCAACAGCCTGGCAGATAACAGGAACTGTCGCTGGACGTCTCGATTGATATCGAACATACGTTCGATTAAAGTTGTGGCATGAACGCCGCAACCGCGGAACTCATCCGGATCGCCGAGGAACTGCGCGATCTGGAGCTCGATGATGCTGACGTGATCGGTGAACTACGGGCAGTGCTGGCGGTGCGCCATCTCGCCGATCACCGAGCTGCAATGCTGGCCGGCGCTCTGACGCGTCTGGATGTCGCAGCCCGGGGCGGGAGACGACCGCGAGAAGTGCTGATGACGTTGGGGTGTGCACCATCGGTGGCCGCGCGAATGCTCCGTGTCGGCGCTGCTGCCGAAGCGTTGCCGGTGGTAATGGCCCACGCCGCCGACGGGGCGTCGTCCGGTGAACATGTGGATGCAGTGGTGAAAGGCGTCCGGCATATCCAGATGCGGGCGGCGGAGCCGGTTGATGAGGACGCCCGGTACCAGCATCAGGTCGACCTGTGGAGTCAAGTCCTGTCCGGGGCCACTCCGGCCGAGATCGCTGACCGGGCACAGAAGCTGGGCAACCAGCTCGCCGAGGAGCAGGATGGGTTACCGGCCGCCGAGGACCGCTCGATCAACGAAATCCACTGCGTCAAAACGAGCGAAGGGCGCTGGCGGGTGAAGGGGAATTTAGATGCCGAAGTGGGCGTCAAACTCGCCGCCGCCTTGGAGGAAGGGTCAGCACCACGCCCCGAGCCCGACGGCACACCCGATCCTCGGCCTGCCGAGCGACGCCGCGCCGACGCCCTGGAAGGGGTACTCGACACCGCCTCACGCGCCGGTGACAGATCCTCACCGCCGCGCACGCAGTTGTTGTTGACCGTGCCTGCCGACGCCCCCGATGCGGCGGAGCTGGAATTCATGGGACCGATCAGCCTCGCCAGCCTGCGCCGGTTGTCCTGCGATACGAGCGTCACCACGATCATCATGGACGGACACCAGGTCCCCCTCGACATGGGGCATGACAAACGCCTGTTCCCAGCACATCTGCGCAAAGCGCTGTACCTGCGGGATCGGTGTTGTATCAAGTGCGGTGCCCCCGCCAGCAGGACCCATTGCCACCACATTCAGCACTGGAGCCACCGGGGCGAAACGAGCCTGAACAACGGTTGCCTACTCTGCCCAGGCTGTCACGCCGATGTCCACCACAACGGCTGGAACGTCATCCTCGGCTACGACAAACACCCGTGGCTCATTCCGCCCGCAGTGGTCGACCCAGATCGAACACCACTCCCCGCATACAACCGGCGTACCATGCACCTCGACGACGCCGCCTAGCGATCAACACTGAAAAATATTGTGTACCTTGATAATTCCACAGTGACACCACCCGACTGGCGCGTCAGCCGAGCACCTTCACCGGCACGTTGCTCCAGCCCGCGACGTTCTGCATGTTGACCCTCTTGCAGCCGCTGAAGTCCACCTCGTAGCGGGGCATGAAATCCAGCATCTTGTCCAGCGCGATAGCACTTTCCAGCCGAGCCAGGGCGGCACCGAGGCAACTGTGAATCCCATAGCCCAGCCCCAGATTCTGGGCCTGGGTGCGGTCCCGGTCGATGTCGAACCGATCCGGCTCCGTCCACGCCTGGGGGTCGCGGTTGGCTGATCCGCCGACCAGGAAGACCGGCTTGCCGGCTGGAATCGTGACCCCGTGCAGGGTGATCTCACGCAGGGAGCAGCGCACGTTGTATTGCGCGGGCGCTTCATAGCGCAGTAGTTCTTCGACGGCCAGCGGTATCTTGCTTCTGTCGTTCTGCAGCAACTCCCACTGGTCGGGGTTCTGCGCGAAGACCACCGCAGCATTGCCGATCAGCTTGGTGACCGTCTCCGCGCCGGCCCCACCCAACAGCGTTGCGAATTCGGTGATCTCGATATTGTCCAACGGCTCCATCCGGCCGTCGTCACGTTCGATCTCGGCTCCGATGAGCTTGCTCAACAGGTCCTCGCCGAGGTCCTCGCGCCGCTTTTTGATCAGCCGGAAGTAGTAGATCGCCATGTCCACGGCGGCCTTCTGGCCCGACTCGGTCATCTCGACGTCGCCGCTTTCGCGGTGCAGCAGCTCGTCGATCCACAGCCGGATCTGCTGGCGGTCGTCCTGGGGCACACCCTGCAAGGCGGTCATGATGTCGACCGGGAAGAGTGCCGAGAAGTCCTGCACGAAATCGAATCCCGACGGATCGACCGCCGCGAGGTGCTTGTCGACCAGCTCGATAACCAGCGCCCGCTGCGCTTCGATGGCCCGGGGTGTGAATACCTTGTTGAGCAGGCTGCGCATGCGCCGGTGCGCGGGCGGGTCCATCGCGATGATCGATCCGTGTTTGGTGACCTCGCCCTTGCGTACCTGCCCGAGGTCAACGCCGTACGCCGAGGAGTACGTCTCGAAATCCTTGAACGCCGCGGCGACGTCGTCGTGCCGGGTCAGCGCGTAGAAGTCGTACTCCTGGCTGTAATAGACCGGCGCCTCGTCGCGCATCCGCCGGTAGGTGTCGTAGGGGCTGACGAAGAAGTCTTCCGAGAACGGATCGAAGACAACCGATGTCGTCGTCATCGTGGCGGCGAGTAGTTCGGCTTGCCCAGCCCGAGCACGTGTTGGGCGATCATGTTGCGGAACACCTCCAGTGTGCCGCCATAGATACCGAACAGCGGGGCGAACCGGAAGGCGTACTCCGAGGCGCCGTTGTCCGCGGCGCCATCGGAGTCGACGGACAGCACCGAGGCGGCACCGGCGAGGTCCATCAGGTCGGGCGCGATGTCCCGCATCGTCTGGGCCTGGGCCACCCGGCCGAAAATGCTTGGCGTGGAAAGCGATGCCTCCAGCCGCGCCGCACTGCGGCCGAGGCGGTAGGCAACCGCGCCGTCGTCCACCATGCGCTTACCGGCCGCGTCAACCTGCCCGACCCTGGCCGCGACGGCATCGACCGCGGCGGCCATGACGCCGGCCTGATGGGCCATGATCGACACATCGGAGAGCCCGTCGGCCACCGTCGGCGCCGCTCCGTGTTCGGCGTCCAGCGGTCCGCGCAGCACCGTCCAGCCCCCGTTGGCCTCGCCGAGCAGATACTTCTCGGGCACCCGGACATCGGTGTAGTAGACGATGTTCGTGCGGTCGCCGTCGACGGTGCGGATACCCTGGATCTCGATGCCCGGCAGGTCCAGTGGCACCAGAAACATGCTCAGGGCCTTGTGCTTTGGCGCATCTGGGTCGGAGTTGGTCAGCAGGAACACGTATTGGCAGTTGTGCGCGCCGGTGGTGAACATCTTCGAGCCGTTGATCACCCAGTGATCGCCGTCCTGGACCGCGCGCGTCTTGCAGGTCGCGACGTCCGAGCCGCCCTCGGGTTCGGTGTAGCCCAGGCACATGCGCGCTGTCCCGTCGAAGACTCGCGGCATCACCTCATCGACCAGTTCCGGTTTGCCGAACGCTGCGACGGCCTTGGCAACCATCGTCGTGGTGCCCCACGTCACCCACGGCACATGGGCCCGACGACGCTCGAGGTCCCAGATCCGGCGACGGACCCGGCTGAATCCGGCGAGGGTGCCGGTGTTGAACTCCTGCTCCAGGTAGCCGCGGGCACCGAGGGCCAGGTGCACACCCTCGTGGAAGTTGTCGCCCGTTTGGCGGTCGTGCTGGATCACCTCGTCGGTCACCAACTCCGACAGAAAGCTCCGCAGCTCGCGTTGGAACGCGGCATCGTCAGCGTTCAGCTCGACTTCGGTGAAATCCATGGCAGCTCCTCGGTTTAGGAAGGGACCGCAAGCGCCGGCGGGTTGACCGCGGCGGGGTCCGGGTTGGCCAGCGGCAGACCCATGAACCGCCGCGCGTTGTCGCCCATGAAGTCGTAGGTTCTGCGTTCGTCCATTCCTTCGGCGTATTTCCAGAAGCCGCGTGGTTCGGCGAGCCCCTCGGGATGGGGATAGTCCGACCCGAACATCACCTTGTCCCAGCCGACGGTGTTGACCACATCGGACACGCTGCCCTCCCAGAACGGGCTGACCCAGATGTTGCGCCGGAACACGTCGTGGGGATGCTCGGGAAAGTTCTGCGGCATCTTCTTGTAGAGATCCTCGAAGTCGTTGAACAACGGGAAGATCCACGAGCTGCCGTTCTCGACGCTGGCGATGCGCAGCCGCGGGAATCTGGTCAGCGTGCCGTGACAGATCAGGCTGGTGATCATATCGGCGATCTCGCGGTGACCCAGCACCATCCACCGGAACGCGCTCATCGCCATGAAGTTCTGCGTGTGCGGCGGCTCCCACCTGCCGACGTAATCGTCGAGCGGCGGGTAGCTGGCGTGCAGCACGATCGGCAGGCCGGCGGCCTCGACATCACGCCAGAACGGATCGAACTCCGGCAGTGCGGGCGACCGCCACCCGTGCACACCGCGAACCGGGCCGGGTTTGATCAGCGCCACCTTGGCGCCGGCGGACAGCAGGTACTCGAGTTCGGCTTGCGCACCGCCGACTTCGGAGAGGTTGATGATCGGCGTGGAGAACAGCCGATCCTCGTACGCGAACGTCCAGTGCTCGGCCATCCACTGGTTGAGCGCGTGGATGATGGCCAGTGTCAGCTCGGGATCGTCGGCCGAGAAGTGCTCGACGAGGCTGGCCAGCGTCGGATAGTTCAGCGCCTCGACCACGCCTTGACGGTCGAGTTCGGCGATCCGGTCAGCCGGATTCTTGGTCGCCGCCGGCGCTTCGATTGCGGGGCCTTGCATTTCGCGAAGTGTCAGACCTTCGGTGTTCTCCCCGGCAAAGAACTTCTCGTGCGCACCAGGAGCGGCGACGCGTTCGAAGGTCGGGTTGGGGATGAAATCGCTCACCCGGCTGTTGATCACGAGCCGGGTCTGCCGGCCCATCTGCGCGTACTGCACCGCGTATCGGTAGCGCTCGGGCAGATAGCGGGTCAGTGCCTCGGGTGTCTCGTACATGTGCTGATCGGCATCGAAGATCGGCACCTCGGTGAGCTGCGTGTCAGTCATGACGCCCTCTTCGCCGCGTAGGCCGGTTTGCCCAGCCCCAGAACGTGTTGGGAGATCATGTTGCGGAAGACCTCGAGGGTTCCGCCGTAAATCCCGGACAGCGGGGCGAACCGGTAGACATACTCCGAGGCTCCGTCGTCGGCCGCGCCGTCGGTCTCCACCGGAAGCGCTGCCGCGGCACCCAGAACGTCCATCAGATCGGGGGCGATATCGCGCATCGTCTGCGCGATGGCCACCCGGCCGTAGAGGGTCGGCGAACTGAGCGCGGCCTCCAACCGGGCGGCGCTGCGGCCCAGGCGGTAGGCCACTGCACCGTCGTCGACAGCGCGGCGGCCATTCGGGTCCGGCCGGCCGACATTGGCAGCCACCTTGTCGACCGCGGTGGCCATGAAATTGGCCTGATGCATCATGATCGACACGTCGGCCAGCCCGTCGGGGGCGGCGGCCACCGCGCCGTGCTCGACGCTGAGAGGTTCCCGTAGCACCGTCCAACCATCGTTGACCTCGCCGAGCCGATACTTGTCCTCTACCCGAACGTCGCTGTAGTAGACGATGTTCGTGCGGTCGCCGTCGACGGTGCGGATGCCCTGGATCTCGATGCCCGGGGAGTCCAGCGGGACGAGGAACATGGTCAGGCTCTTGTGTTTCGGCGCATCGGGGTCAGTATTGGTGAGCAGGAAGACGTACTGGCAGTTGTGCGCGCCGGTGGTGAACATCTTCGACCCATTGATTATCCAGTGATCGCCGTCCCGGACCGCGCGGGTTTTGCAGGTGGCTACGTCCGAGCCACCCTCGGGTTCGGTGTAGCCCAGACACAGCCGCACATGACCGCTGAAAACCTTGGGCAGCACTTCGTCTTTCAGCTCGTCCTTGCCGAAGCTGTTGACCGAGCGCGCGACCATCGCGGTGGTGCCCCAGGTGACCCACGGGACATGAAAGCGGCGCTTCTCCAGCTCAAAGATGCGCCGCCGCACCCGGGTGAAGCCGCCCTCGGCCTGCGTCTTCCACTCCAACTCGAGGTATCCGGCGGCACCGAGCGCCAAGTGCACCGCCTCGTGGAAGTTGTCACCGGTTTCCCGGTCATGCCGGATCACCTCGTCGGTGATATGCGTCTCGAGGAAGGTGCGGACCTCCTCGAGGAAATCCTGATCCTCGGCGTCGAGATGGACGCGTGAGAAATCCATTACGGTTGTCTCCTAGGCAGTTTCGCGGTCTGCGAGAATGTGTGCGATCTGCTTGGCACTGGCTCCCGGGTCGCCGCCGGCCAATGCCCAGCCCCTGGCCCGCACCAGGTAGGCGGTCGCGGCGGCCTCCGACGACACCCCGAGACCACCTTGGATGTGCACGGCCATCGTCGCCGCCTTGGACGCTTCCTCAGCCATGAACACGAACGCCGACGGGGCCAGCTCGGGCCGCGCATCGGGCTCGTTGTCCAGGAACCAGGCGGCGCGCCGCGACAGGTTGCGGCCCCCTTCGACGGTGATCACCATGTTGGCCAGCGGGTGCGAGATCGCCTGCAGGGTGGAGATGGGGACACCGAGGGTGTAGCGCGACTTGGCGAACTCGGCGGCAATGGTCATGGTCTCCTCGACCAGGCCGACCAACGCGGAGGCCGTCAGTAGCCGCCACTCATCCAGCGCCCGGCCGTATTTCGCCAGGGCGTCGGGCCCGCTGCCCAGCACCGTCCGGCTGTCGGCGGCCGAAGGGTCCACCCAGGCCATCGGCAGCCGGCCGATGTTGTCGACCTTGGCCGGCCGGGTCCCGAAGGTGAGAAGGACGATGTCTTCACCTTTTGGGCCGTCTCGGACGATGATCTGGTCGGCGATGGAGCCGGCCGGGATCAGCCGAACACCGCTGGCGGCGTCCACCGTAGCGTCCAGTGCGGCGATCTGATTGCCGCTCATCACCTCGTCGCTCAGCGCGCCGAGCTCGGCCAGCAGGCGGGCGGCGCAGACGTGGTCGATCCACGGCACCGGCGCGATAGAACGCCCGATCTCCTCGGCCACCAATGTGAGGTCCACCAAGGTGGCGCCGTCGCCGCCGGCGGACTCGGGAACCGCCATCGTGGTGGCGCCCATGGCGCACAGTCGTTCCCACAGGCTCTTGTCGAACCCGGTGGCCTCGGCGGCACGCACGGTATCGATCGGGCTGTGGGTCTTGAAGAACTGGCGGTACGCGTTCTGCAGATCCTTGTGGTCCTCGGTGAGGCTGTAGTCGAGCCTGCGCAGTTCGTAGCGGTCCATTCAGCGCTCCCTGAAGAAGAATTCGTTGGCGTTGTTGTAGAGGTAGTTGTCGAGGACACCGGCGGGCAGGTCCAGTGCTTCGGCTTCCGGCACGACGCGGTGCATCTTGAGCACCGGCCAGTCCGAGCCGAACATCACCTTGTCCGGCCCGCGGGTGCGCATGTAGTGAAGCAGACTGTCCGGCAGGCGTTTCGGTGACCATGCTGAGGTCATCAGCCGCAGGTTCTCGTATTTGATCATCAACCGGATAGCGACATCCCACCAGGGATCGGCGCCGTGAATCATGCACAATCGCAGCTCGGGGAAGCGCACGCACACCCGGTCGAGGTGGATCGGGTTCTGCGCCTCGCCGGGGATCGGCGGGCCGGGCAGTCCGGTGTTGAGGCACAGCGGCAGCTCGAGTTCGGCGCATTTGGTGTAGAGCGGGTAATACACGGCGTCGCTGGGCGGGTACATCCCGTCGCCCCAGAAGCTAGGCCCTACAGCGGCATACACGACGGGAAGGTCGGCGACGACCGCAGCCAGCTCACGCAGCGTGGGCATCGGCTTGAGCAGGTTGAAGCCGCCCATCGCCAGTGCGAACCGGTCTGGGCGGGCTTCCGCGAACTTACGCGCGGTGACGTGCGGCTTGACGATGTTGTCCATCAGGATGGCCTTCTGCACGCCCTGGGCGTCCATCTCCTCGAGCAGTTCGGCCATGTCTACCGGGGCGAACATCGACTTGGGGCCCTTGAAGTAGTCGTCGCGGACCTTGAGCATCCAGGTCGGCTGCTGTTCGGTCTCGCCGAAGTGGACGTTGACCAGACCATCTATCACGTTACGTGTCATGGCAGCGAAACCTGGCTCGTGGCAGTTGCTTTGGCCCAGCGGTAGTCGGCCTTGCCGTTCCCGAGGCGCTTGACCTGTTCGACGGCGATGAACTCCTTCGGTGCCTTGTAGCGGGCCAGTTGGGCCGTGCAGTGTTCGTGCAGGGCATCGTGGCTGACGTCGCCGTGGAGGGGATTGAGGGCGACTATCGCCACAATTTCTGATCCCCACCGCTCACTGGGTCTACCCACCACCAGCGCATCGACAACGCCGGGATGTGCCCGCAGCACTTCCTCGACCTCCTCGACGAAGACCTTCTCCCCACCGGTGTTGACCACCAGCGAGTCCCGGCCGAAGAGGCGCAGAGTCCCATCCGGAGCCAGCGAGCCCCGGTCACCGGAAATCACCACACGCGCGCCGTCGACCTCAGGGAACGTCTTCTGGGTGGCGTCCGCATCGTCGAAATACCCCAGCGGGATCCGCCCGGCGCGGGCCACCCAGCCGACCTGGTCCTCGCCGGCGTCCAGGAAGTGGCTGTAGTCCTCCGCGAGAACCAGTGCCCCCTCGCGCAATTCGAAGGTGTCCTTGTGGTCCCCGCGCATGCTGCGACCGAACCCGACATTGCCGGTCTCCGACGACCCGTAGCCGTTGATCAGGATGATGTTGGGGAGCAGGTCCAGCAGCGCGTGCTGATGTTTGAGGTTGGTCGCAGCTCCCCCGGTGGCCAACGCGAACAACGAGGACAGGTCGTAATCGCCGCGCTGCAACTCCTCGACGAGCGGAGCCGCGTAAGCGTCACCGACCATCGTCATCATGCCGACCTTCTCCCGTTGCGCGGTGGACAGCACCCGCTGCGGGTCGAACTTCGGCGAGTCATAGAGCACGACGGTCTGCCCGTTGAGCACGGCGGCGAACGCAGTCCACATGCCGGCCGCGTGCATCAGCGGTGACACCGCGAACCACGGTGCCCCCGGCGCACCGAGCTTGTCATGGATCTCGGTGACCGACTCGTGGTCGGCGCCGTTCATCGAGACGGCGTAGGTGTCGGCTTGGCGCCACATCACCCCTTTGGGGCGTCCAGTCGTGCCGCCGGTACAGATCATCAGCACGTCATCCGGCGATGGAGTGATATCGGCGTCCTGATCACCCTGCGCCAGAGCATCTTCCAGAGAGATCGAACCGGGTAGATCAGCCACGTCGCTGCCGTCGTCGATCGCGATCAGCAACTCGGCACTGTCGGGCGGCAGCACGTCAGCGAACTTGGCACCTAGCGACCGGTGGTAGATCACTGCGCCCGGCTTGACGTAGTCGAGCAGCTCGGCGACTTCACGCGGCGTGTAGTGATGGTTGACGTTGACCGGCACGACGCGCGCCTTGAGGCAGCCGATGACCATATCGGGATACAGGTCGTTGTGCATGATGAGCGCGACCCGGTCCTGGCCGCACTCCCAGTTCCGCAGCTCGCTGCGCTCGCGGTGCGCGCCAAAACCGCGACCGGCCAGGAAGTTCGCCAGCCGGCGCGTGCGATCGGCCGACTCGGCGTACGTGGTCGTGCGATCACCGCAGATCGTCATCGGCCGATCGGGAACTACATCAGCAATGGCGTCCAGCACCGCGCCGATCGTCCATTCGGGCATAGCTCAGGCCGCCGAGGTGACCGAGACGCCCAGCAGATTCAAAGCGTTGTCCCGCATCACCTTTCGGGTGTCCTCGGCGCTGAATTCGGGGAACTGCGGGATGTCCGCGGTGAACGACATCGGATCGGCCAGCCCTTCGCCGTGCGGCCAGTCCGAGCCGAACAGGATCTTGTCAACACCGATGGTGTCAGCCAGCAGCTTCACGTCGTCCTCGTAGTACGGGGCGATCCAGACGTTGTTTTTGAGCTGCTGGACCGGGTCTTCCTTGAAGTGGTACGGCGCAGTGTTGGCGGCCTTCTTCAGCCGCTTGATCAAGCGGTAGACGAAGTAGGAACCGTTCTCGATGCTGGCCACCTTCAGCTTGGGGTGGCGGGTGAAAACCTGGTGCACGATCATCGATGCCATCGAGTCGTGGATGGCACGGTCGTCGAGCAGGACGCTGTCGAGCGGGTCCCGTTTCCCGAATCCTTCGAAGGTTCCCGTGCCGCCCCACAGCGCCGAAATAGCAAGGTAGCCACTGTCGGACAGGTGGAAGACCACCGGAACGCCGGCTTCGGCCAGCCGGGCCCACACCGGGTCGTGCAACGGGTCACCCAGCGAGCGCGGCTTGACCCGGCCCGGCACCGGTGCCGGCCGCACACACACGATCTTGGCGCCCCGGCCCAGCACGAACTCGACCTCGGCCAGCGCGGCGTCGGGATCGGCCAGCGAGATGATCGGCGCCGAGAGGAACCGGTGGTCAGGCCGATCGAAGCCCCAGTCCTCGTCGAGCCACAAATTGAAGGCGTGCACCGAGGCCATGGTCGCTTCGATGTCGTGTTTGAGGGCCTCCTCGACACCGCACGCGAATGTCGGCAGCATGAACGCGGTTTCGAGATTCTGCTTGTCGAGGATCTTCGCGCGGGCGTCGCGGTTCTGGTACTCGGGGTGGTCGCTCAACCGGTCAACCTTCATCAGCGACCCCGGATCGACGCCTTCGGGGATCTCGCCACGGAACAACAGATCCAGACAGCCCGGCTCGATGATCGGGTCGAAGGTCGGGTTCGGGATGAACTGATTGATGACGCCGCCCATGACGGCGAAGGTGCGCTTACCCTCGGTGAGCATCTGTACGCCACGGCGTTTGAACTCTTTGGGCAGATGCCGGGTGAACGAGTCGGTCGGTTCGTAGTAGTGGTTGTCGACGTCAATCGCGCGATAGTCCAAAGTCATCGGTGTCGTCCTCTCAGATCACGTCAGGGGAGGGAAGTTCGGCGTCCGCTTCTCGAAGAACGCGGTGATGCCCTCGATGAAGTCGGGGCGTTGCATGGATTCGTGCATGAGTGTCTCGGCGCGCTGGCTGGCGTCCGACGCCTCGCGCAGCGCGTCGCCATAGACCTGCCGCTTGATCACGGCCAGTGAGCTCGGCGCGCAGTTGGCCGCGATGTCTTCGGCGTATTCGACTGCGCGGCCCAGTAGTTCGTCGGGGGCCACGACTTCCTTGACCATCCCGAGCTCGAGGGCTTCCTCGGCGAAGAAAACCCGGCCGCTCATCAGCAGGTCGAGCGCGGCACCCCAGCCGACCACCTTCGGCAGGATCCACGAGATGCCGTATTCGGCGATCAGCCCGCGGCGCACGAACGAGGTGGTGAACTTGGCTCCCGCCGCGGCGAATCGGACGTCGCACATCAGCGCCTGCGTCAGCCCGATACCGGCGCACGCGCCATTGATCGCGGCGATCACGGGCTTGCTCACCGTGGTGACGAACAACGGATGCCGCTCCCCCACCATCTTGCTGACGTCGGCCTCGCCGTCGGTGGCGACGCTGGCCGAGCCGATCGACGAGAGATCGCCCATATCGGCGCCGGCGCAGAACGCCCGCCCCCGCCCGGTCACCACGATCGCGCGGACGTCCGGGTCGGCCTCGGCCGCATCCATGCCCGCGTAGAAGCCGGCGGCCAGGCCGCCGCCCCACCCGTTCATCCGTTCGGGCCGGTTGAACGTCAGGATCGCCACCCCGCTGTCGCGCACCTCGTACAGAACGGGCTGGGCGGCAGTGGAATTCGCGGCGACGTCGGCTTGGGTGTCGGTCACCTACGCGTACCTCCCAGAATAGTCCGCCAGCGTGCGGATATGTCCATACTGTACACCTATCGGTATCCTCTTCCGCAATCAGCTGCCGAGCAGGCCCAGCCGCTGGTAGGCCTTCTCGATCTGGGCCTTTCCAGCCTCGGGTAATTCCGTCTGAGGCGGGCGCGAATGCGGATAGTCGCCGATCGGAAGTCCGAGCAGCGAGGCGGCGTACTTGAAGGCGCTGCCCCAGTGGGTGAAGTAGTCCGGCCGGCCCGGATAGCAGGTGAACCATGAGCCCATGTCGATACCGAACTGGTCCAGTCCAGACTTCTGCGCGTAGTCCATCGCCTCGAGGAGTTTGTCCGCCCAGACCAGCGCCCAGTACTCGGAGATGATCGGCCGCCCAGGGGTCTCGTGCAGATAGCCCGCGGTGCCCAGTTGGGCGGGGCCGACGATCCCCGCCCGCAACCAGCCCGCGCGGTAGACCGTGAGATCGCACTCCCAGATCGTCAGGCCCGGGGCCAGCTCGTGCAGCATCCGGCTGCTCGCAGGGCGGAATGCGCCTTCCTTCGTCGCGCACACCGCGGGAATCTCGGCGTAGATACGCGCGCCCTCCGTGGGTGTCAGCACATAGCCCGACGACGGGGAGTTGAACATGCCCAGCGCGATATCGGTTCTGTCGGCGATGTACCGGAAGAAGCGCAGCACCCCTTCCCCGCCGTGCGCCTCCATCATCGGGGTCTGGATGTAGACGATGTCGGCGCCCGCCTGCTGTGCATGCCGGGTGAGCTCGAGACAGTCCTTGGCTGCCGTGGCCGCGGTGCAGGCTTGGATCACCACATCGGGGTTGGCTCTTCGGCCTTCCTCGATTGCAATCTCCAGCAAGTGCTTTCGCTCGGCAATCGTCAGCGACCAGAATTCGGCGATACCGCTCGTGCACCACAGCATCGGGTGTTCGAGCTCGCCGACGCAGTACCGCACCAGCGTCCGGTAGGCGTCCCAGTCGATATCGTCACCGTCGGTTCCGGAGAACGGTGTGTAGAGGCTGTTGCCGATTCCGTACAATCCGGTTCGCGCCCACTCCCGGGCCTCGCGTGCTGTGGCCATCGCTAGTCCTGCTTTCAAGCTCGGTTTCAGACTCGGTCTCAGACTCAGGTGAAATCGCTACCGCCGTCGACGTTGATATTGGCTCCGGTCATGTACGAGTTGCGCTTCGACGCCAGGAACGCGACGACCGGACCGATCTCCTCGGGCAGCCCGGCGCGCGGAAGATGCGCCGGGTGACCGAAATGCTCGTCGATCGCAGCCATCAACGCGTAGGGGTCGGATCCGTCGACGCCAACGGTTTCGGCCCAGCCGGTCAGCGCTTCGGAGGCGATGCTGCCCGGTGAGACCACGTTCACCAGGATCTCGTCGGGGGCCAGGAACAGCGACAGGTTCTTGGAGACGCTGGTGACCATGGCCTTGGCGGCGGTGTAGGCCGACAGCCGCGCGCTCTGTCGTTGCGTGGACTGTGCGGAGAAGTTGACGATGCGCGCCCACTCGGCACGCCGCAACAGGGGCAGCGCCGCGCGCACGCAGCGCACCATGCCCATCGCGCCCTCGTCGATGGCGGTGCGCCACTGCTCGTCGGTCAGCACGTCGAAAGTGCCTTGCACACTTGGCCCGACGGCGTTGATGAGGATGTTGAGCTCGCCACCCCACCGGTCACCGATCTGGCCGAAAACCCGCCGAACCTGCGCTTCGTCCCCGGTGTCGGCGACCAGCCCGAGCACATCTGGGCTGCCGCGTCCCGCCAGTTCCTCGGCGGCCGCATCGAGCACCGCCGCCGTGCGGCCCACCAGAATGATCCGGGCGCCGTCGTCGGCCAGACATCGTGCGGCGGCCATTCCCATTCCTCGACCACCGCCGACCACGACGGCGGTAGCGTCACCGAGCCCGAGATCCACGGCCGGCTTTTCTTACGTGCCGGTCCACTTCGGCGCGCGCTTCTCAGCGAACGCGACCGCGCCTTCACGGGAATCGTTGGAGGTAAAGACCGGAATGATGAGTTCGAGCTGCTTCTTCCACATTTCGGCCTGGCTCCAATCGGCGGACTGAATCAGCACGTCCTTGGTCGCCGCGACCGCGAGAGGGCCGTTGGCGCTGATCTTCTCGGCCAGCTCGATCGCTCCGGCCAGCGCCTCGCCGGGTTCGGTGAGGACGTTGACGAAACCCCATGCCTCGCCCTGCTCGGCGGTGAAGGACTCACCGGTCAAGGCGAGCTCGAACGCCTTCTGATATGGGATGCGCTGGGGCAGCCGCAGCAAGCCGCCGCCCGCGGCCACCAGGCCACGCTTGACCTCAGGGATGCCGAACTTGGCGGTCTTGGACGCGACCACCAGATCGGTGCCGAGCACCACCTCGGTTCCGCCGGCAAGAGCGTAGCCCTCGACCGCGGCGATCAGCGGCTTGCGCGGCGGACGCTCGGTGAAGCCGATACCGCGGCCGGGAATGGCGACCACCTCACCCGCCGCGAAAGCCTTTAGATCCATGCCGGAGCAGAAATTTCCCCCCGCGCCGGTGACCACGCCGACAGTCAGATCGGGGTCGTTGTCGAGCTCGTCGACAGCGTCGGCAAGTCCTTGGCTCACAGCAAGATTCACCGCATTGCGGGCCTCGGGGCGATTGATCGTGATGACCAGAATCCGGCCTTGGCGTTCACGCAGCACTGCGTCCGACACCCGTGCTCCTCCGTGGTTGATTCGCTGGTATCGGTAAAACCTACTATAGGCTTTACAGTAACGAGTAGAGACTTGAGGATCCGAAGCGGGAGACGCAGTTCACCCCCGAACTGCCGGTAGATTGCGCACTGCCAGATTCTCCAATGCGAGGCCTGATTGTCGAACGGAAGGTGGACCTGCAGTGGCCAAGCCAGCGACCGCCACCAAGCGCCCTCGGCGCGAGCGTGGGTCGATCAACCCTGACGACATCATCGCGGGTGCCTTCGAACTCGCCGAGCAGGTGTCCATCGACAACCTGAGCATGCCGCTCCTGGGTAAGCACCTCGGCGTCGGCGTCACGAGCATCTACTGGTACTTCCGCAAGAAGGACGACCTGCTCAACGCGATGACCGACCGCGCTCTGAGCCAGTACGTGTTCGCCACGCCGTACGTCGAAGCCGATGACTGGCGCGAGACGCTGGCCAATCACGCGCGGGCGATGCGGAAGACCTTCATGAGCAGCCCGATCCTGTGCGACCTGATCCTGATCCGTTCGGCGCTCAGCCCACGGGCCGTGCGCGCCGGTGAACACGAGGTGGAGAAGGCGATCACCAGCCTCGTCGAGGCGGGGCTTTCTACCGAGGACGCGTTCGACACCTACTCCGCGGTTTCCGTTCATGTGCGGGGTTCGGTTGTGCTGCACCGGCTCTACGAGAAAAACCAAGCCGCCGGCGAGGACGCGCACGCGCTCGAGGACGCCATCATCGGCAACGCCGAGAGCACTCCGCTGCTCGCCCGGGTCAGTGCCGAGGGACACCGGATCGGTGCCGCCGACGAGCGGAATTTCGAGTTCGGCCTGGAATGCATCCTCGACCACGCCAGTGCGCTGATCGACGAGGGCAAGAAGCCCGCGACCGCCAAGGCCCGCCGCAGGGGCTAGACCTCGATGACGACCGCGCCGCCCTGACCGCCGCCGGCGCACATCGCCGCGACACCGATGCCGCCGCCGCGGCGGCGCAGCTCGTAGATCAGGGTGGTGATCATCCGGGCACCCGACGCCGCGATCGGGTGGCCCAGGCTGCATCCGCTGCCGGAGAAGTTCACCAGCTCCTCGTCGATGCCGTACTCCTTGCAGGCCGCGATCGGCACCGAGGCGAACGCCTCGTTGATCTCCCACAGCGTCACGTCCGACGGCGCGAGGCCGGCCCGGCCGAGCACCTTGCCGATCGCCGCGACCGCGCCGAGGCCGGTGTCGCGCGCGGGCACGCCCGCGGCTCCCCACGCCTTCACGGTGGCCATGACGTCGAGCCCGTTGGACACCGCGTAGTCGCGTTCCGTCAGGGCGACAGCGGCCGCAGCGTCGTTGGTGCCACTGCTGTTACCAGCGGTGATCGAGAAGCCCTCGATCTCGGGATGCAGCACCTTGAGGCCGGCGAGCTTCTCGACCGTGGTGTCGCGACGCGGGTGCTCGTCGACGGCGAACTCGGTGACCGAGCCGTCGAACTGCTGCACCTTCAGCGGGATGATCTCGTCGGCGAACTTGCCTGCATCCTGCGCGGCGACAGCGCGCTGGTGGGAACGCGCGGCCCACACGTCGAGCTCCTCGCGGGTGATCCCGTAGGACTGCGCGGTGTTCCAGCCGACCGTGATCGACATGTCGCGGGCAGGTGCGTCAGGGGTCTCGACGTGGATCGGCGGCAGCCAGCGCTCTTCGAACTTCAGCTCCGGCCCGGGGATGCGCTGGTTCATCAGCGGCGTCATCGACAGCGACTGCACACCGCCGGCGACAAGCACCCTCTCCATGCCGGAACCGATCTGTGCCGACGCGTTGCCAATGGCCGTCAGGCTGCCTGCGCAATGCCGGTTGACCGCCTGGCCGGGTGCGTTCTCGAAGCCCGCGACGAGGGCGGCGTAGCGAGCGAGATCGCCGCCGCCGTAGTGCGACTCGGCGATGATGACGTCGTCAATGGCGGCCGGGTCGATGCCGCCGCGGCGGACCACCTCGGGAAGCACGGCGCCGAGTAGTACCTCGGGCGGGGTGTTGACCAGCGTTCCCTTGAAGGAGCGACCGATCGCGGTCCGGACGGCTCCGACGATGACTGGTTCGGGCATGACGACCTCACTTCGACGTTGAGACGTTGCGCTGAGCACAACTTTACAAAAATAACAGAATGTGTTGCGGTGACGGTAAGTGGTCCGCGTCACTCCGGCTCGGGCACAGCGAAATGCTCGTCACGCAGCCGGAACGCTTCCTTGGTCCCGACCTGCGCCCTGGTCTTGACGAAGTTGAACTCCCCCGGCGAGAACTGCAGGTTGGTGCCGTACGCATGGAACAGGTAACTGGCCACCTCTTCACCCTGGTAGGCCTGGCTCTGCTCGACGAGCCGGAAGGCCTCCTTGGCGATGACGACGCCGTCGGCCGGCATCTTGGCTGCCTTCTGCGCCCAATACCGGGCCCGCGCCGTCACCGATCCGGCGTCGCACGTCTCGGTGAATACGCCGAGGTGCTCCACCTCGCCGGCTTTGATGATGTCGCCGGTGAGCAGTAGCCGGCGGGCCAGCACCGGACCGAGCCGGTGGAAGAACATGTGCAGGCTGCCCAGGGCGGGCCCGAGAAACCTGGTCGCCGGCATCCCGATCTTGGTATCTCTGGCGATGACGGAGATATCGGTCATCAGCGCCATCTCGAAGCCACCGCCGAGCGCGTAGCCGCTGATCTCGCCGACCGTCACCTTCGGGAAGCCCATCAGATTGTGATAGAAGCCGAATGACTTGCGGTCCACCGTGAGTCGGCGACGCTGGCTGGGGCGGCGCTGCGTTGCGGAGGATTTGGCTCCACCACTGCGCTCTTCGCGCGAGCGCTCATCGCCGTACCAGCCGTAGGCGTTGTTCATATCGGCGCCGGTGGAGAACACCCCTTCGGCGCCGCGCAACAGCACGACGGTGATGTCGTCGTCTTCGGCGACGACATCGAGATGCCGCCCGAGCGCGTCCCGCATGCTCGCGTCGTAGGAGTTGCGCTGGGCGGGGTTGTTCAATGTGATTGTCGCGATCCGCTTTTCGCGGTCAACCTCGTATAGCACACGATCGTCGTCGGTCATGTTTGCTTCCTCATCTGGGGTCTGCATTCGAAATGAGCTTGGCCTCGATGGTTCTGTCCCGGCCGAACGCCAGCGTGTTGCGCCGGGCGGCGGCGAGGTGGTCCTGAGCCAGCCGCACCGCACGGTCGGCATTGCCGTCACGGATGGCGCCGAGCATCTTGTGGTGGTCACGCAGCGCCGCCCGCATGGTGGTGTGCCGCATCGGGTCCTGCTCGTCGCTCCACACCGACGACTCGTGTGCCGACCAGATCAGCTCCAGCGAGCCGATCAAGAGGATCATCGGCTCGTTCCCGCACCGTGACACCAGCGCCTCGTGGAAACGCCGCGCGTTCGGAACGTACTGCGAGGTGTCAGCGAATTGCTTTTCCTGCCGGTCGATTTCGGCCTGCAGGTACGGCACCACCGCGGTCAGGCGGTCCTCGCGTGCGGCGCACATGCCGGCGCAGATCGGCTCCAGGTGCATCAGCGCCCCACTGACGTCGGCCGGGGTAGAGGACCGGGATTGCAGCACCATGCTGATCATGTGCGCGGTGCGATCGGCGGACGGCAGGTGTACCACCGCGCCGCCCATGTTGCCGCGGCGCACCGAGACCAGACCGTCGACCTCGAGGATGTGGATCGCCTCGCGCAACGCCGGCGGGCTGACGCCGAACTCGGTGAACAGGCTCTCCTGAGACGGCAAGACATCACCTTCACGCAACCGGCCGGACAGGATGTCGTCGCGCAACCGGGCCGCCACGATCTCGGCGACCCGCGGCGACCGAATCCGGGGAGCAGCAGTCACTGTCCATCCTATCCTTGCTATCTTGTACAAGATAGCACTACTGTATGGCTATCCGTAAAGTCGTGAAGGGCGGATTATTCGGTGGGTGACAAGGCCCAATCGGCTGATGGTGTCGTGACGACATCACGGGATGGCGCCGTACTACATATCGTGCTGGACCGAACCAGCCGGCGTAATGCGCTCAGCCACAGCATGATCGACACCCTCGTCGACACGCTGACCGCCGCCGCGAGCGACGACAGCCTGCGGGCGGTCCATCTGAGCGGAGCCGGATCGGACTTCTGTGCGGGCGTCGATTGGGTCGGCTCCAGCAGCAGCGGTCAGCGACCCCGCACCGGCGATCTGGTCCGCCGCATCCCGCACACCGCACACCGCGTGGTCGAACTGGTACACACCCTGCATCTGCCGGTGGTGTGCACCGTGCGCGGGTGGGCTGCCGGCATGGGATGCAACCTGGCACTGGCCGCCGACTTCACCGTCGCCGCGCCCGATGCGGTGTTCTGGGAGCCGTTCCTGGACCGCGGCTTCAGCCCGGATTCCGGGTCCACGTGGCTGCTGCCCCGACTGGTCGGGATGGCCCGTGCCAAGGAGATGCTGCTACTCGGCGAGAAAGTGAACGGCACCGCGGCGGCGCAGTGGGGTCTCATCCACCGCAGTGTCGACGACGCCGATCTCGACAGCACGTCAGCGGCCCTGCTGGACCGGCTGGCATCCGGCCCCACGGTGGCTATCGGCCTAGCCAAGCAGGCGATCAACTACGGTCAGCACGCCACTCTCAACCAAGCCATGACGCAGGAACTGTTCAACCTCGAACTGGCCTGTCGGACGTCGGATTTCAAAGAGGGCCTGGCAGCCTTCCGGGAACGGCGCAAGCCCGACTTCACCGGGCGATGAGACGAAAAGAGAAGCTCACGATGCCAGCAATTGCGTACGACACCATCGGCTACGAGGTCGACGGCCACACGGCCACGATCACGTTGAACCGCCCGGAAGCGCTCAACGCGCTCAGTCCGCATATGGTCACCGAATTGCGTGCGGCCTATGACGAGGCGGAGAACGACGGCAACGTCTGGCTGCTGATCGTCACCGGCACCGGGCGGGCGTTCTGCACCGGAGCCGACGTCAAAGAGATCCCCGAAGACGGCAAGGTGATCAACGAACGGCCTTTCCTATCCACCTACGAACAATGGGAGGCACCGCAGGAGGGCACTCCCCCGTTCCGGCGGATGGCCAAGCCGGTGATCGCAGCGATCAACGGAATCTGTTGTGGGGCAGGCCTGGACTGGGTGACCACCGGCGATATCGTGATCGCCTCCGAAAAGGCGACGTTCTTCGACCCGCACGTATCGATCGGTCTGGTCGCGGGCCGGGAGATGGTCCGGCTGGCTCGTGTGCTGCCACGCACGGTGGCGCTGCGGATGGCGATCATGGGTAAGCACGAACGGATGGACGCCCAACGTGCCTACGACCTGGGGCTTATCACCGAGATCGTCGAACACGACCGCCTTCTCGAACGAGCCCGGGAGATCGCCGACACCGTGAATCGCAACGCGCCATTGGCGGTTCGCGGCACCCGGCTGGCGATTCTCAAGGGCCGCGAGATCCCCATGCACGAGGCGGAGATGCTGGCCGAGGCGTTCCGGGAGCGCAACCTGCACACCGCCGACTCGCTGGAAGGACCGAAGGCCTTCGTCGAGAAGCGTTCTCCGGAATGGCAATGCCGATGACCGCCGCGTTCGAGACCATCCTGCTCGACTTCGACCGGACTGACCACGTCGCCACCATCACGTTGAACCGCCCCGACAAGCTCAACTCCTTCAACCGCACGATGTGTGAGGAGATGGCGGCCGCGTGGCGAATCGTGAAGAACGACAACGCCATCAACGCGGTGGTGCTGCGTGCCGCCGGGGACCGCGCCTTCAGCGCCGGGCTGGACATCAAGACTCCCTACGGCCAGCCGCAGAACGTGTGGAACCACGAGGATCCGGGCGAACTGCTCAGCCCGAAATGGCAGAAGATGTGGAAGCCTGTTATTTGCGCTGTCCACGGAATGTGCACCGCGGGCGCGTTCTACTTCATCAACGAGGCCGACGTGGTGATCTGCTCGGACGAGGCGACGTTCTTCGACTCCCATGTCAGCGCAGGCCTGGTCTGTGCACTGGAACCGATCGGACTGATGCGCAAGGTCGGCTTGGGCGAGTCGTTGCGAATCGCGTTGATGGGCAATGACGAACGAGTCAGCGCCGATACCGCACTGCGTATCGGTCTGGTGTCCGAGGTCGTTGCACCCGACGATCTGTGGAGCCGGGCGCACGACATCGCGGCGACGATCGCCGCCAAGCCGCCGGCAGCCACCCAGGGCACGGTCAAGGCGATCTGGGAATCGCTGGACAAGCCGTATCGCGCGGCGATGGAGCAGAACCTGATCTACACCCGGCTGGGTAATCCCCTGGGACAGGCCGAGCTGGCCGCACAGGAACAGACCGGAATCCGGACCGTCCCAAGGGTGCGGTAGGTGTCTGAGCACCCGCTGAGCCGGCGGATCGGCCAGGTCGTTGGACTGGACCCCGACGCCAACGCCATCGAGTACGACGGGCATTGGCGTACCTGGCGCCAGCTCGCCGGGCTGACCCGGCAGATCGCGGCCGCGGTGCAGCCGGGCGCACAGGTCGGAATCCTGTTGCGCAATACGCCCGCACACGTGGCGTCGGTGCTGGCAGTGTTATCGGCCGGCGGATGCGTGGTGGTGGTCAACCCGTCGCGGGGCGACGAGCGCATCCGGGCCGACCTCGCCGAACTCACATTGCCGGTCATCGTCGGAACCGCCGACGACATCACCCTGCTGGCACAGCCGGCCGATACCACCACCGTGGTGACCATCGGCGATGTCGACAGCGCTGCGCAGATTCGCCCCGGGGCGGCCAGCAACCCAGGCCCGGCATCCGTGGCCGTGCGAATGCTGACCAGTGGGACTACCGGGCCCCCCAAACGGGTCGACCTCACCTACGACATGCTTGCGGTGTCGGTCATCGGCACCGACTTCACCACCGCCGCAGCGCCATCAGCAGTGTCAACCAGCGCCACGATCGTCAATGCGCCGCTGGTGCATATCGGCGGCGTGTACCGGGTGCTGCAATGCGTTTGCGAGGCAAGGCCGTTCGTACTACTGCCCCGCTTCGAGCTGGCGTCATGGGCGCAGGCGGTGCGCCAGCACCGTCCCAAAGCGGTGTCGCTGGTGCCCGCAGCGCTGCGGATGGTATTGCATTCCGATCTCGGTCCCGACGACCTGGCCGGAGTGCGGGCCGTCACCTCGGGAACGGCTCCGCTGTCGGCCGAGGATGCCGACGCGTTCACCGACAAGTTCGGCATCCCCGTCCTGACGTCCTACGCAGCAACGGAATTCGGAGGCGGTGTGGCCGGTTGGACGCTGGCCGACCACCGGACATACTGGAAATCCAAGCGGGGCAGCGTCGGCCGGGCCAGCCTGGGCGCCCAGCTGCGGGTGGTGTCGGAGGACGGTACCCCCATGGAGCCCGGCGAGGCCGGCCTGCTGGAGGTCAAGCCAGGTCAGCTCGGGACTGGCGCCCCGTGGGTACGTACCACCGACCTGGCGCGCATCGACGCCGATGGATTCCTCTGGATCCTGGGGCGGGCCGACCAGGCCATCATCCGCGGCGGCTTCAAAGTGCTGCCCGACGACGTGCGGGCGGCGTTGGAGAGTCACCCCGCGGTGCTGGGTGCCGCGGTGGTGGGCCGGCCCGACGAACGACTGGGCGACACCCCCGTTGCGATGGTCGAGTTGCGCAGCACCGGCCCGGTCAGCACCGCCGACCTCACCGAGTATCTGCGAACCCGGCTGGCGCCCTACGAGATTCCGTCGGAGATCGCGGTCGTCGAAGTCATTCCCCGGACACCGTCGGGGAAGGCCGATCTGACCGCGGTCCGGGCACACTTCACCGGGCCGTGAGCACCGACACCGTCGGGCGGTTGCTGCAAGAGCAGGCTGGCGCGCGTGGCGACCATCCGTTGCTGGTGTGCGACGCTGAGCGGCTCACCTACGGCGACGCCGAGCTGCGGTCGGCCGAGTTGGCACGGAGTCTGATCGCACTGGGGGCCGGCAAGGGCACGCACATCGGGCTGCTGTACCCCAACGGCGCCGGTTTCGTCGTCGCAATGCTGGCCGCGGCCCGCATCGGTGCAGTCGTGGTGCCGTTCTCCACCTTCTCGACAGAACCCGAGCTTCGCCACCAACTCGTCCATAGCGACACCGAGATCCTGCTGGCCACACCCTCCTTCCGTGGCCACGACTACCGGGCACGCCTGACCGCGATGTCGGCACCGTGGCTGCGCCACATCGTGTTCGAGACCCGCATCGGGGATCCTGCGCCTGCCGAGTTGGATTCCCCTGACGGCGACGTCGACGGCTGCGACTTGTTGGCGATCGTCTACACATCGGGTTCAACCGGACCGGCGAAGGGTGTGGTGCATACCCACGAGGCGCTGCTGGGTCATCAGCGCAACCTCAACGAGATTCGCGGCCTCACCGAGCAGGACAGGTTGTTCTGCAACTCGCCGTTCTTCTGGATCGGCGGTCTGGCGTTCGGCCTGCTGGCGACGATGGTCGCGGGCTCGACGCTGGTGTGCTCCAACGCCACCGACCCCGGGGCGGTCCTCGACCTGCTCGAGGAGCTGCGGCCGACGGTGACAAACGGATTCGCCGCCGGCATCGCGCATCTGGCGCGCCATGACAGCTTCGCGGGCCGGGATCTGTCATCGATGCGGCGCGGCAACCTCTACCCGATCATGGCGCCCGACGTTCGCCCACGCGATCCCGAACTGCGCCACAACATGCTGGGCATTACAGAGGCCGGCAGCGTCGTGTTGCTCAGCGGCGACGACACCGATCAGCCCGAGCAGCGGCGCGGATCGTTCGGCACACCCGCGCCCGGATTCGATACGCGCGTCGTCGATCCCGACACCGGGACCCCGGTCGGCGTCGGGGAGGTCGGTGAGTTGTGCATCCGGGGCCGCTACCTCATGCAGCACTATTACAAACGCAGCCGTGAGGACTGCTTCGACGCCGACGGCTGGTTCCACACCGGCGACCTTTTCCGAACCGATGCCGACGGTTTCTTCTACTTCGTCGGCCGGCACGGCTCCATGATCAAGACCGCGGGCGCCAATGTCTTTCCGGGCGAGGTGGAGAAGGCGATCACCAAAGCCACGGGTGGTCTGGTCGCCCACGTGCTGCCCCTGCCCGACCCCGGGCGCGGACAGGTCGTCGCCGCCGTGGTTATCGTCCCGGCCGGCGGGGTGTTCGACGAATCGGCCCTGCGGGCCAAGCTCAAGGCCGAGCTGTCGTCGTACAAGATCCCGAAGCGCTTCGCCACTCTGTCACCCGATGCGCTGCCGCTGACCTCCAGCGGCAAGCTCGACCTGCCCCGGCTCGCGGCGGTCTTCGATGACTGACACCGTTGACGGGCTGGTCCGGGCGCAGGCTGCCCGGTTCCGTGACAAGCCCTTCGTCGTCGACCCGATGACGAGCATGAGCTACACCGAACTCGACACCGTGACAGGCACTCTCGCCACCGCGCTGGTCAATGCCGGGATCGGCAAGGGCAGCCGGATCGGGCTGATCATGCCCAACAATGTCCGATGGGTGCAGCTGGCCCTGGCCATCACACGCGTCGGCGCGGTCCTGGTTCCGCTGAGCACGCTGCTGACCACCCGCGAGCTTATCGCCCAGCTGCAGACCGCCGCCGTGCAATACCTGATCGCTGTGGAAGACTTTCGCGGCCACCGATATCTCGATGACCTGCCGGCGCTGCCTGCATTACGTCAGGTCTGGCGCTCCGACGAGCTGCGTTCGGGCACTGGTGTTTCCGGCTTCGGCGAACTCACCGAGACAGTGGTGCCCGCCGATCCGATGGTCGTCATGTTCACCTCTGGCAGCAGCGGAGCCCCGAAAGGGGTGATCCACTCGCACGGAAGTGCGCTCGGTGCGGTGCGATCCGGATTGACCGCCCGCTGCATCGACGCGGACAGCCGGCTCTACTTACCGATGCCGTTCTTCTGGGTCGGCGGCTTCGGCGGCGGAATCCTGTCGGCACTGCTCGCCGGCGCGACCCTGGTAACCGAGGAGATCCCCGAACCCGAAGCCACCCTGCGGCTATTGGAGCGGGAGAAAGTCACCCTCTTCCGCGGCTGGCCCGATCAGGCCGAAGCACTGGGCCGCCGGGCCGCCGACGTGGGAGCCGACCTGTCCGCGCTGCACCCAGGCAGCCTTGACGCGCTGCTGCCCGCCGAGCACCGCCGGGCCCCCGGCGTGCGGGCGAAACTGTTCGGCATGACGGAGTCCTTCGGACCGTACTGCGGCTTCCGAGCCGACACCGACATGCCGCGCTCGGCGTGGGGTAGTTGCGGAAAGCCGTTCGACGGCATGGAGGTTCGCATCGTAGACGTCGACACCGGCGACGCACTGCCCGCGGGAACCATCGGCATGATCCAGATCCGCGGGCCGCACACGTTGCGCGGCATGTGCCGGCGCAGCCGCGAGGAGTTGTTCACTCCCGACGGCTTCTACCCGACCGGCGACCTCGGCCACGTCGACGACGACGGGTTCCTGTTCTACCACGGCAGATCCGACGACATGTTCAAGGTCAGCGGCGCCACCGTCTACCCCAGCGAGGTGGAGGCCGCACTGCGGGAGATCGACGGTGTGCGGGCCGCGTTCGTGACCGACGTGGCCGGCCGGGTCGGTGCGGCGGTGGTCTGCGAGGGCGCCACCACCGACGATCTGCGGGCCGCGGCCCGCGCGACGTTGAGCTCGTTCAAAGTGCCGACGGTGTGGCTGCTTCTCGACTCAGACGACGACGTTCCCCGCGGCGCCACCGGCAAAGTCGATGTGCACCGACTGCGCAAACTTTTGGAGGCCTGATGAAAAATGTCCGAATCGCGATCGTCGGCGCGGGCTTCTCGGGTATCGCCGCCGCGCTGAAGCTACGCGCCGCGGGCCATCGCGACATCGTCGTCTACGAAAGGGCGGCCGATGTCGGCGGTACCTGGCTGGCCAACACATACCCCGGTGTCGCCTGCGACGCACCGTCACACGTCTACAGCTACTCCTTCAGTCAAGATGTCGACTGGTCGCGCCGATTCGCCCCGGGCCCCGAGATACAGGCATATCTGCGGCGATGCGTGAACGATGGCGGCATCGCCGAGCTGATCCACACCGGCATCGAGGTCCGCAGTGCCACCTGGTCGTGCGGTGAGTGGTCCATCGAATTGTCCGACGGACGCACAACGTACGCTGACGTCTTCGTCTGCGCCGTAGGCCAACTCAGTGAACCAGCCGTGCCGCAGCTCGCCGGCCTCCCGACATTCCGCGGGGCCAGCTTCCACACCGCCCGGTGGCGGCACGACATCGACTTGGCCGGCAAACACGTGGCCGTCGTCGGGACAGGGGCCAGTGCGATCCAGGTGATCCCGGAGATCGCGCTCACAGCGGAGCATCTGACCGTCCACCAGCGGTCCGCACCTTATGTGCTGAAGAAACCCGACGGGCCGTATTCCCCACGGCTGCATCGGCTCTACCGCCTGATGCCACTTCTGCGCGCAATCGCCCGACAGTCGATCTGGCTCTACCTCGAGCTGATCACACTCGCCTACGACCGCTGGCCGTCGGCGTTGAAGGCGCTCGAGCTCTATCACGCGCGGATCCTTCAGCATGAGGTCGCCGACCCGGACTTGCGCCAGCGGTTGCGACCGCAATTCGGCATCGGCTGCAAACGCATCCTGATCTCCAACGACTACTACGCAGCGCTGAGTCGGCCGAACGTCACGCTCGTCACCGATCCGATCGAGGCGGTGGAGACGACCGGTATAAGAACGGCTGCCGCATGTCATCCCGTCGATGTCATCGTCTTCGCGACCGGATTCCGCACTACTCCGTTCATATCCACCGTAACGATCCGCGGCCGGTCCGGGACCACCCTGGCCGACAGCTGGGCAGAGCGGGCGGGCGCATACCTGGGCCTGTCGGTCCCCGACTTCCCGAACATGTTCCTGATGTACGGACCAAACACCAATCTCGGTTCGGGATCGATCATCCACATGCTCGAATCCCAGGTGGCCCACATCGTGGACGCGGCCGACCACTTGCGGCGCCACCCCGGCGACATCATCGAGATCAGCGAGTCCGCCTTCCAACGATTCCTGCGCGATCTCGAACATCGGCAGCGCACCTCAGTCTGGGTCGGTTGCCGCACGTGGTATCACGACCGGTCGGGTCGCGACACCCACAACTGGCCGTGGTTGACGAGCACCTACCGGCGGCGCACCCGCCGGATCGCCGCCGCGGACTATGGGCTCGACCGCCCTCGCCCGTAGGTCAGAGGCGCCGAGCTTTACCGCAAACAGCCCCTGAGGTGGAATGGCATCATGACGACCCTCGACGAGCGCATCGACCTCTACCGGCGGGCCGGTGACCACGCCGTGTCGGTGATCGCAGCCGTGCCCGACAACCGGTGGGACAGCCCCGCACTCGGGCCGTGGACGGTCCGCACGCTCGTCGGCCACATCGGCAGGTCATTCACCACTGTCATCGAATACTCGGCACGGCGCGCAGATCGAGTGGATGTCGCCGACGCCGCACAGTACTACCTCGCGATCGCGGAAGCGCTTGCTGATCCCGACCCGATCAATGCCCGCGCGGTGCAGGCCGGACTCGCACTGGGCGATCGCCCCCTGGATGCCATCCGTGAACTACAGGACCGCGCCACCGCCACGCTGGCCAGCGAGAATCGGATCATCCCGACCATCGCCGGCGGAATGTGGGTGTCGGACTACCTGCCCACCCGGATTTTCGAGCTCGGGGTGCACAGCATCGATCTGGCCCGTGCCATCGGGGTGCCCGACGCATTGCCACCAGAGGTCGCCGACAGCGTGCTGGCCCTTTCCGTCGAGGTGGCAAGGCGCCGCGGTGCCGCCCAGGCGTTGCTGGTGGCGCTCACCGGGCGCGGTCAGCTGCCCGAGGGCTTTTCGATCGTCTGAAAGCGCTGTGCCACACCCTGTTTCACGAGGTGTTCGATCAGCGGCGCGGCGCCGGCCGCCAGGTGCTGCGACATCGCGGCGCGGGCGCGCTCCTCGTCGTGCGCCTTGAGTGCGGCCAGGATCCGCTTGTGGTCCGCCACCGACTTGTCCGGCCAGCCCTCGATGGTAGGAAACACCGATTCCGGTGCGTAGCGGGTGATCTGGGACATCAGCTGCGCCAGCTTCGGTGAGTCCGCCGCGACGTTGATGGCACGGTGGAAATCGTGGTTGAGGCGCACCGCGCGGGCGTCGTCGGCAGCGTAGGCGGCGACCAGCTCGTCGTGGATCGCCGACAACTCCCGCAGTTGATCGTCGGTGATATTCAGCGCCGCCCGCGCGGCCAGTTCACCGCCCACATATGCCTGCAGGTTCGAGACGTCGGTGATGTCTCGGTCGGTGAACGGCAACACGACGAAGCCGCGCCGCGGCAGCTGGTCCAGCAGGCCCTCACCGCGCAGCTCGAACAGCGCTTCTCGGACCGGTGTGACGCTGATACCCAACTCCGCGGCCAGCTGGTCCAGGCGGATGTACTCACCGGCGGGGTAGGTGCCGTTGAAGATCCGGGTCCGGACGAAGCGGGCGACATCCTCGGCCAGCTGCGGGCGTGGCACGAAATCGGGCGCGCTCATGTCAGATCCGATAGTCGGCCAGCAGCCGCCTGCTGATGATGTTCTTCTGGATCTCGCTGGTACCCTCGCCGATCAACAGGAACGGCGCGTCCCGCATCAGCCGTTCGATCTCGTACTCCTTGGAGTACCCGTAGCCACCGTGGATACGGAAGCTCTGCGCAGTGACCTCCGCGCAGAACTCACTGGCCAGGTATTTCGCCATCCCCGCGGCGACATCGTTACGCTCGCCGGAATCCTTGAGCCGCGCCGCGTTGACCATCATCAGATGTGCGGCTTCGACTTTGGTGGCCATCTCGGCCAGCTGGAAGGCGATGGCCTGATGTTCGGCGATCGGCTTGCCGAAGGTACTGCGCTGCTGGGCGTATCGGACAGCGAGCTCGAAGGCACGGATGCCGACCCCGCAGGCGCGGGCCGAGACGTTGACCCGACCCACTTCGACGCCGTCCATCATCTGGAAGAAACCCTGGCCCGGCTTGGCACCCAACACGTCGTCGGCGCTGGCGACATACCCATCGAAGATCAGCTCGGTGGTGTCGATGCCCTTGTACCCGAGCTTGTCGATCTTGCCGGGGATCGTCAGCCCTGGCGCGACTTCACCGAAGCCCGAAGGCTTTTCGATGAGGAAGGCGGTCAGGTTGCGATGCGGCTTGTCGGCGCCTTCGTCGGTGCGCACCAGGGCGGCGACCAGCGTCGAACTGCCGCCGTTGGTCAGCCACATCTTCTGACCGTCGATGGTGTACGTGCCGTCGGCGTTGTTTTTGGCCTTGGTGCGGATCGCGGCGACGTCGGAACCGAGCTCGGGCTCCGACATCGAGAACGCTCCCCTGACCTCGCCGGTGGCCATCCGCGGCAGGAAGCGCTGCTTCTGCTCGTCGGTGCCGTGCTGACGGATCATGTAGGCAACGATGAAATGGGTGTTGATCACCCCGGAGATGCTCATCCAGCCGCGGGCCAGCTCCTCGACGCACAGCGCGTAGGTGAGCAGCGACTCGCCGAGGCCGCCGTACTCCTCGGGAACCATCAATCCGAAGAGCCCCATCTCCTTCATCTGGTCGACGATGGCCTGCGGATAAGTGTCGGAATGTTCGAGTTCCTGGGCGTTGGGAATTATCTCCTTGTCGACGAATTGCCGCACAGTGGAGACGATTTCGGTCTGGACCTCGGTCAGCCCGAGCGTCTGGGCAAGTCTAGCCATATTACGAAGCAACCCTTTCGAAGACCGCGGCCAGGCCTTGGCCGCCGCCGATGCACATCGTCTCGAGCCCATAGCGAGCCTGCCGCCGGTGCAACTCGCGGGCCAGCGTGGCCAGCATCCGTCCGCCGGTGGCTCCCACCGGATGGCCCAGGGAGATGCCCGAACCGTGCACGTTGGTGCGCTGATGGTCGGCGTCGGTGAAGTTCCAGGCCCGCATGACAGCCAACGCCTGGGCAGCGAAAGCCTCGTTGAGCTCGATGAGGTCGATATCGGCCAATGTCAGTCCGGCCTTGGCAAGCGCGACCTCGGTGGCGGGCACCGGCCCGATCCCCATCACCTCGGGCCCGACTCCCGCCGAACCCCAGGACACCAGCCGCACCAGGGGGGTGAGACCGAGTTCGGTGGCCCGCTCCGGGGTGGTCACGATGCACATCGACGCGGCGTCGTTCTGCCCGCTGGAGTTGCCAGCGGTGACCGTGGCTTCTGGATCCTCCTTGACCAGAACAGGTTTGAGCCTACTCAGCGAATCGACGGTGGTATCGGCCCTGGGGTGCTCGTCGGTGTCGATCACGTCTTGACCGCGACGGCTGCTGACGGTGACGGGGATGATCTCTTTGGCGAGGATGCCGTCCTTCTGCGCGGCGACGGCCCGCTGATGAGAGGCCACTGCGAGCTCGTCCTGCTCCTGGCGGGAGATGCCGTACTGGCGGCGCAGGTTCTCGGCGGTTTCCAGCATGCCGCCGGGCACCGGGTAGTGCTTGCCGCCTGCGGTGGTGCGCCCGCGGGCCAGCCCGTCGTGCACCCGCACCCCGCCGCGGCTGCCCCCCCAGCGCATATCGGTCGAGTAGAACGCCACATTGCTCATGCTCTCGGCACCGCCGGCGACCACGAGATCGTTGTCACCCGAAGCGACTTGGAGGCAGGCCTGGATGACTGCCTGCAAACCTGACCCGCAGCGCCGGTCGACCTGCATGCCGGGCACCGTCACGGGAAGTCCCGCGTCGAGGGCGACGACTCGGCCGATCGCCGGCGCCTCGCTGTTGGGATAGCAGTGCCCGAGGATCACGTCCTCGACGGCCTCCGGTGCGACCCCGGTGCGCGCCAGCAGACCTTTGAGCGCAGCCACGCCGAGGTCGACGGCGGTCAGAGAGGCGAACATGCCGCCGTAGCGCCCGATCGGTGTGCGAACCGGTTCGCAGATGACCGCAGTGCGCGTCACAGGTGCCGTCCGCCGGTGACCTCCAGGACCGTTCCCGTCATGTAGGACGACAGGTCGGAGGCCAGGAACAGTGCGACCTTGGCGACCTCGGACGGTTCGCCGGCCCGGCCCATCGGCACCTCAGCCACCTTCGAGTCCCAAATGCGTTGCGGCATGGCCTCGGTCATTGCCGAGCGAATCAGGCCCGGCTGGATGGCGTTGACCCGCACACCCAGGTGGGCGAGTTCCTTCGAGGCGGCCTTGGTCATGCCGACGATGCCGGCTTTGGCGGCCGAGTAGTTGGTCTGCCCGATCATGCCGACCTTGCCGGAGATCGAGGACATGTTCACGATCGCGCCGCGCTTCTGCTCACGCATCACCGTCGAGGCCTTCTTCAAGCCGTTCCAGGTGCCCTTCAGGTGCACCGAGATGACCTGGTCGAACTCGTCCTCGGTCATCTTGCGCAGGGTCGCATCCCGGGTGATCCCGGCGTTGTTCACCATGATGTCGAAGCTGCCGAACTGCTCGATCGCGGCGTCGACCAGTGCGTCGACATCGGCGTAGGCGGTGACATTGCACGTGACGGCGCGGGCGACGTCGGCGCCGCCGAGCTTGTTGACCGCCTCCTGGGTCGCGTCGAGATTGAGGTCACCGAGCACCACGCGGGCACCTTCGGCGATGAACTGCTCGGCGATGGCAAAGCCCAGGCCCTGCGCTCCACCGGTGATGACCGCGGTCTGGCCGGCCAGCAATGACATCTGATCTCCCTGTTCCTCGACGGACCCCCGAATCGGCAACATCATATTTCATATATGATCCCCAGAGCCAGCGCCCCCGACCCAAGGAGCCTGATGACCGGCTCGATGTCCGACGTCAGCGACGACGACTTCCGCGAGATCCTCGCGCAGACACGCCACTTCGTGCGCACTGCCGTGGTGCCGCGCGAGGCGGAGATCCTCGCCGAGGACAACGTGCCTGACGACCTGCGCGACCACGCCAAGAAAATGGGTCTCTTCGGCTACGCCATCCCGCAGGAGTGGGGCGGGCTCGGACTGAACATCGCCCAGGACGTCGAACTTGCGATGGAGCTGGGCTATACGAGTCTGGCGCTGCGGTCGATGTTCGGTACCAACAACGGCATCGCCGGGCAGGTGCTAGTCGGATTCGGCACCGACGAGCAGAAGGCACGCTGGCTCGAGCCGATCGCCTCCGGCGAGGTTGTCGCGTCGTTCGCGCTGACCGAGCCGGGCGCCGGCTCCAACCCGTCCGGATTGAAGACGAAAGCCGTTCGCGACGGTGACAGTTGGGTGATCAACGGCCGCAAGCAGTACATCACCAATGCTCCGGTGGCCAACCTGTTCATCGTGTTCGCCCGCACCAGGCCCGCCGACGCCAACGGCGCGGGCATCGCGGTGTTCCTGGTGCCCGCGGACACTGAAGGCGTCGAGATCGGCGTCAAGGACGCCAAGATGGGTCAGGAAGGCGCCTGGACCTCCGATGTGAACTTCACCGACGTCCGGGTCGGCGACGACACCTTGATCGGTGGCAGCGAGGACATCGGGTATCGGGCGGCTATGACGTCGCTGGCCCGGGGACGCATCCACATCGCCGCGCTGGCGGTGGGCTCCGCCCAGCGCGCACTCGACGAGTCGGTCGCCTACGCCGCGACCGCGACCCAGGGCGGCACCCCGATCGGCAATTTCCAACTGGTACAGGCGATGCTGGCCGATCAGCAGACCGGGGTGATGGCCGGGCGCGCACTTGTACGCGACGCGGCCCGCAAATGGGTCGACGACGAGGACCGCAGGATCGCGCCGTCGGTGGCCAAGCTGTTCTGCACCGAGATGGCGGGCAACGTCGCCGACCTCGCGGTCCAGGTCCACGGCGGAGCGGGCTATATGCGTGGCGTCCCCGTCGAGCGGATCTATCGCGAGGTGCGACTTTTACGACTGTACGAGGGCACCAGCGAAATTCAACGACTCATCATCGGCGGCGGACTAGTGAAGGAAGCGCAGCGCAAACAATGACAGGCAAGCTCAGCGACAAGGTCGCGTTCATCACCGGGGCCGCCCGCGGTCAGGGCCGCGCTCACGCGGTGAAGATGGCTCGCGAAGGGGCCGACATCATCGCTGTGGACATCGCGGGCAAGCTGCCGGAGTGCGTTCCGTACAACCCGGCTTCGCCGGAGGACCTGGCCGAGACCGTGCGTCTGGTCGAGGCTACGGGGCAACGCATGGTGTCGGCCGTCGTCGACATCCGCGATCTCGAGGGCCTCAAGGACGTTGTTCGAGACGGCGTGGCCAAGCTGGGCCGGCTGGACATCATCGTCGCCAACGCGGGTATCACCTCACCGTCTGCGTGGGACGAGATCACCCCGCAGGCTTTCCAGGATGTCATGGACGTCAACGTGACTGGGACCTGGAACACCGTGATGGCGGGGGCACCGGCGATCATTGACGGAGGACGAGGCGGGTCGATCGTCCTGATCAGCTCGGCGGCCGGTATCAAGCTGCAGCCGTTCATGGTGCACTACACCGCGAGCAAGCACGCGGTGACCGGCATGGCGCGGGCGTTCGCCGCTGAACTCGGCAAGCACAGCATCAGGGTCAACAGCGTGCATCCCGGCCCGGTCAACACCGATATGGGTACCGGGGACATGGTGGCCGCGCTGGGCAAAGCGATGGAGACCAACCCGGCTCTCAACAATATGATGCTGCCGTTCCTGCCGGTCTACATCGCCGAGCCGGAGGACATCGCCGACACGGTGTGTTTTCTGGCCAGCGATGATGCGAAATTGATTACCGCTGAGGCAATTTCAGTCGATCAGGGCTCGACGAAGTATTGAGCAGCGCCCGGCGCAAGAACGCCACCTGGTCATCGGCAGCCTTGTCGAACCAGTCGTGGCCCGGCCAGACGTCGAAATGGTCGCAGGGATAGTGGTGCACCTCTCCCCTGCCGAGGATCGCGGTCTTGACCACCGATTCGGCAGGGACGTAGCGGTCGAAGTCCGCGATCTGGACCAGCAGCGGGCACCGTAATCGCTTGGCGGCGTCCGCCGTACGGATCGAGGCGATCTGCAGGCCCACCGCAGAATCGACCTCGTTGCGCCAGGTGGGCCCGGCCATCGCGGTGTAGCTCTCGTAGGCACCGTCAAGGGCCAGCGCCCCGGGCTCACCGGGATGGGCGACCAGGGGCATCAGCGTCGGCCGGCGGCCGCGGGCCACATCGATGCGGCTCTTGACACCTACCACTGTCCATTTCAAAGCTTGTGCGACGTCGCGATGTTCGACCGCTGCCCGGCTGACCGCCACCCCACTGGTCAGCGGCGTCATCGCGATGACGCCGGCGACGTCGGTACGGTCGGCGGCCACCCGAAACACGTGCCCCCCTGACATCGACGAACCCCACAGTACGATCCGGTTCGGGTCGACCCCCGGCAGTCGTTGGGCCGCGGCGATCGCCGCCTCGAAGTCACCGATCTGCGCCGCGACCGAAACCGTCTGCCGCGGTGTGCCTTCCGAGGCCCCGAAACCGCGGTAATCGAAGGCCAGCACGTCGACGCCGTCAGCGCTGATCCGCTCGGCGAACGGCTCGAGACCGGAGTCCTTGGTTCCCCCGAAGCCGTGTCCCATCACCACCACCGGGCGCCCGGACGGGCTCGCGACGGCGTCACCCTCGCCGGGGAAATGCCAAGCGCTGCAGTGCACGCCGCTGGAGTCGAAGGTGATGTCGGTGCGGCTCATACGGCAACCCCTTGCGCGCGACGGCGACGCAATTCAGCCCGGCGCACGCCCGCCGGCAGTTCGCGGGTGCGGATGTCGTGATCGTAATGGAAGTAGTCGACCTGCTGGGTGTGCCGGGGGCGGTCGGTGCAGTGCCCCACGTAGAGCTTCTGGTCGGCATCGATGACCCGTTCCATCTCCGCGGTTGGCGGCAGGGCATAGCGCCCGACCGCGTAGGCCGCCAGCAGCTTCGCCTGGCATTCGATGAACGGGAACAGTGTGGGCACCGCCTGGGCGAAACCGATGAACACCAGATTGTCCATGCCCGGCTTGAACATTCGCTTGTAGAGCCGGATGGCATTGTCCGGCGCGCTGACGAAATCAGGATCGAAGAACGGGAAGGTGATGTTGTAGCCGGTGGCGTAGACGATGACGTCGAAAACAGCGCTGGTGCCGTCTTCGAAATAAACGGTGTCCCCGTCGAAGCGGTTGACGTTCGGTTTGGGGATCACGTCACCGGAGCCCAACCGCAACGGCAGCTCGACGGACTGGGTCGGGTGCGCTTCGAAGAGTTTGTGGTTCGGGGCAGGCAGGCCGTACAGCTGGGGATCGATGCCCATGGCGGGCGCCACCAGTTGAATCGCTTTGCGCTGCCAGGCCAACGGAATGTAGGGCGATGTACGCCAGATGGTGTCACCGGGGCGGCCGGCGATGTACTTCGGCACGATCCAGGCACTCGAACGCGTGGACAGAGTCACGGTGTTCTGCAACGTCTTGGAGGACAGCTCCACGGTGATATCGGCGGCGCTGTTGCCGATGCCGACCACGAGAATCCGCTTGCCGGTCAGGTTCAGCGGGGTCTGCGGATCGATGTAGTGGTGGGAATGAATTGTCTCGCCAGTGAATTCACCAGGGAAATCCGGGTAGCGGGCGTCCCAGTGGTGGCCGTTGCCGACGACCAACAGGTCGAATTCGCGCGTCGTCCCGCGGCTGTCCGTGATGTCCCAGTGGCCGTCGCCGTTGCGGACCGCGCGCCGGACACCGTTGTTGAACTCGATGTTCTCCAGCAGGCCGAAGGTCTCGGCATAGCAATCCAGGTAATCCTTGATATCGCTGTGGTGCGGGAACGACGGGAAATGCTCGGGGATGGGAAAGTCCTTGAACGACAACCGTTCTTTGGAGGTGTCGATGTGCAGCGACCGATAGGCACTACTCAGCCCGTTGGGGTTGGCGAAAGCCCAGTTGCCGCCGACACGGTCGGACAACTCGAAGGTGGTGTAGGGCACGCGATAGTCCTTGAGCATCTTGCCCGCCGTCAACCCGGAGACGCCTGCGCCAATGATGGCGGTGCGCGGCATGGTTACGCCCACGTGTGCTCCTAGCTCGTGATCAGTTCGAGTGTGCCCAGATCGCGGATAGCCGCGCAGCCCCGGCGCAGCATCGCCGCCATCATGTCGTCGCCACGTTCGGTTTCCACCGCGAACGCGCAGCCCAGCGCCGAGATCAGGGGAACCTGGATCATGCCCAGCAGGTAGTCCTGCCAACAGCTCGCCTCGTCGTAGCCGCTGACGCCGGTATCGAGCAGGGCACGGTGATAGTCGGCGACCAGATCCTTCTCGGCCTCGGCCCTCAAGTCTGGTTCCAGGCTGGTTCCCATGAAATACGCCAGGTCTCGCCCGGCCAGCCCGACGCCCAGTGTCTGCCAGTCGACCACGCTGACCCGTTCGCCGTCGAAGAGCAGGTTGTCCAGCCGGTAGTCACCGTGCAACAGGGCGAACCGATCGGGCGCGCCCTGTAGCCAGGGCGTCACCAGATCCATTGCCGCGAGCAGTGTTTCGGAGTCCTGTGGGCTCAGCCTGGCCCCGAGCTTCTCGATGGTGATACCGGCGGCCATCTTCGAGATGTCACCGAGGCCGCGAATGGCGTCCTCACCCACGACCGACATCGCCAGCCCGGGGAAGGTCTGCCAGTTCGGATCACACCACGTCGGCCCGTGCAGACCCGCCAGGGCACGCACCGCAAGTCGCGCCTGCGTCAGGCCGCATCCGGCGATCTGATCGCCCTGCACGGCCGGGGCCTGATCAGCCAGCAATAGCGCGTAATTCGCGCCCTCGTCAGCGATCTCGACGTGGTAGCACTGCGGGACCGGGATCGTCACCCGCTCGGCGACGGACTGATAGAACGCGCACTCGCTGCGGTAGCCGAGTGTCACCCGGTCGCGGACGGCGTCGTCGCCCGCGGGCAGTTTCAGGACAAAGCTGGCGGGCAGATCGCCGGGATTGGTGGCGTAGGTGGCCGCGATGCGGTAGGTGGCGCCGGTCTGACCGGTGCCCACCGGTGTCACATCGACGGTTTCGATTTCGACGGGCGTGCCGGGCCGGCTGAGAACACCTGCCAACCAGCTGCCGGAGACATCAGAGGGGTAGCGGGGGATCGCGGTCGGCGCGCTCATGGTGTCGGCTGCCTTCTATCGGCGGTGCGTTGTCGGTCGACGAAGCGCACGGCCATCCGGTTGAGCAAGCCAGGTGCCAGGCGCGCGAAAAGCCATGCCGCGTGCGCCTGACGGGGTGCGACCAGAAGGGCCTTGTTGCGTTCGATTGCCCGGAGCGTATCGGCGGCCAGCCGATCGGGGCTATAGAACGTCGCATTGCGCTGGCCCATTTGATAGAACTCGCGGCCGTTGAAGTCGCCGAGCCAGCCCTTGTCCAGAATCGGGGTGTCGACAGCGGTGGGGCAGATGGCCATCACGCCGACTCCGTGGCCGGCCGCCTCGGTGCGCAGCGCGAGCGTCAGTCCCACCACAGCGTGCTTGGTCATCACGTAGCTGGTGATGCGGCCCGCTGCCGCCAGGCCTGCCATCGACGAGGTGTTGACGATGTGGCCACTCTTTTGGCGAATCATGTGGGGGTAGGTGGCATGCACCCCGTGCACGACGCCACGGATGTTCACATCGATGATGGCGTTCCACTGATCCAGGGTGAGCAGTTCGGTGTCGCCGCCCCAGGTGATACCGGCGTTGTTGAACAGCAAGTCGATACGGCCGGTGCGCGCGACGACGTCGTCGACCGCACGCTGGACGGCGGCCGCGTCGGTGACGTCGAGGGCGAGGGCCGTCCCTGGTTTGGTCAGCGATGCGGCGGTGCGCTCAGCGGCCTCGCCGTCGATATCGGTGCACAGCACGTCGGCGCCGGCATTGGCCAGTGCTCGGCACAGTGCGGCGCCGATTCCCGAGCCGGCCCCGGTGACGATCGCCTGCTTGCCGTCGAACCGCGTCACGCCGAGGCCATCCGATCGACGTGAGCGAGCACATCGGGATAGCGCTTGAGGTGGGCTCCGCCGTTGAGGTCGAGAACTTCGCCGGTGAGCCAGGATGCGTTGTCCGAGCAGAGGAACAGCACCGCCTCGGCGACGTCTTCGGGCACACCCACCCGGCCGAGCGGGGTGTTCTCGATGTAGTCCTCGAGGACACCGTCGGCCAGGGTCACCAATTCGGTCAGCGGGGTGTGGACGAAACCCGGCGAGACGGCGTTGACCCGGATCCCGCGCGTGCCGAGTTCGAGGGCGCCGACCTGCGTCAGCATGGCCAGGCCGGCCTTGGCCGAGCAGTAGGCGCTCATGCCGGGCGCGGCCAGCCGGGCGTTCAACGAGGTGATCGCGACCAGCGATCCCCTGTCGCGCAGGTGCCGGCCGGCGTACTTCATCACGATGAACCCACCGGTGAGGCAGCAGTCGACGATCGCACGGAAGTCTTCGACAGGTTGTTCGGTGATGCGGCCGAAGCCGCCGAATCCCGCAGTGTTCACCACGATGTCGACCTGACCGGCCCGTTCGAACAGCGCGGCGACGCTGGCTTCGTCGGTGACGTCCACCCCGGCGGCGTCATGCGGTGCGCCGAGTTCGGCGGCCCGCTCGTGCGCCCCCTCGGCGTTTAGGTCGGCGACGGTGACCTGTCGCCCGGTGGCGGCCAGTCCCCTGGCCACCGCCCAGCCGATCCCCGAAGCACCACCGATGACAACCGCCCGTTGCGCAGCACTTCCCGACATTCGGCCTCCAGATCGCTCGCGCGGATCCACTCAAGTCGCGTCTACTGTAAGGCATACGGCAAGAGCCGCGGGAGGTCGACCGGGACCTAGGTGTCAAGGGAGACGGCGGAATGGCCAAAAGGAGGCAGCAACCGATCGAAGTGGACAGGACCGGGTTCGAACCGGCGACCTTCCGGTTTTCAGGCAACCACCACGCCACGGCCGACCACTGGGCTCGCGCAGTCGGAGATGCCGTCGCAGACTCGCCGAGCGTCGCTCGAAACCTGGGCGGCGTTACTCAGTGATGGGTGCCAGGCACCGCGTAGTTCACAACCCCCGGCGTGACGATCGGCACGGCCACCGACGTCGCCAGCGCCGTGGGTTCATCAGTGGGCTGGGTCGTCGTGGTAGCACCAAAGTTGAACGGCATCACGCTCGGCGACGAGTAGTCGGGCATCTTCGTCTCATGCCCGGAGTCTGCAGAATTGACGAAGTTCGGATTCGCTGAAGACGGATGAGTCAATCCGAAGAACCCGAGCACCGTTAGCGCGCCACCGGCGACAACGGCCCCTAGCAGACTCCTACGTGAACCCGAGCTCTTCTGGAGGTTCTGGTGACGGTCCATGTAAATCGCCGCTTTCCGGACTTGTTCGTGGCCTGACCTTGAACTGGTCCAGGTGACCGGGAGCCACTCGCTGATAGGGACAGAATAGAACCGTCGATCGACTCGCGGTCATCAAACTCCGAGTCGGCAGCGGACCCTCAGCGGCACCTAAGGTCCCGCACATCTGCTGGTGTGCGTTTGGCCGGCCGAGATGTAGTCGGGCGCTCCCAGGAGCACCTTCATACCGTGCACTACGCAATCGGCCTGACCGGTCACCTACTCGATCTCAACAGGCCCTTGAACAGCCGACACATTCCGGTCGCGCTGGTGGCCAGGGCCGGGATCGAACCGGCGACCTTCCGCTTTTCAGGCGGACGCTCGTACCAACTGAGCTACCTGGCCGGAAGGCACTGTTCAATCCATCGACAAGTGCCTCACCACAAGCATGGCGACCCTGACGGGACTCGAACCCGCGACCTCCGCCGTGACAGGGCGGCGCGCTAACCAACTGCGCCACAGGGCCTTACTTTCCTGCATGTACTGCTCGCTCCGACGTTACCGCCGTGCGCGTACCCCCAACGGGATTCGAACCCGTGCTACCGCCGTGAAAGGGCGGCGTCCTAGGCCACTAGACGATGGGGGCCAGAACCGAATCACTCCGGGGTACTCACAACGAGTGCACGTGAGAGCGTCGTTAGCTTAGGGCACGGCGGCCGCAATCCCAAAACGAGCAACCACTGCGAAGGCAGTATTGTGTGCGACGCGCCCCTATAGCTCAGTCGGTAGAGCTACGGACTTTTAAGCCGTAGTTCCAGTTGCTCCGCCGCAGCTAGAAGCCTATTTTTGCGCCAGGTGTCAACCAAAGTGTCACCTACGAACCCCGTAGTCGCAGGTTAAGGCACCTTTCCGACCGCATACCTGGTCAGCGATGTCAAGGCCTCGTTTCTAAGACTTGCGTGAGAAAGTTTCTAATATTTCTGTTTGGGTCGAAAAACGCGCATTCTCTTTAAAGACCCTCGCTAGTACCGTTCCCGGCTACCGCGACGACAACAACCCGCCAAACGTGACCTTGAGCACGGGGTTGCTAAACGAAATCAATTAACACGTCGTTCCAACGGAACACACGTTGGGCAAGTGAACAGTCTCGATAACTGGTGTAACTAAGTACGGAAGGGGATACGCGCGTGCGCGATACCGAAGATTTCATCCGCGAGCTGGAGCGAGCCGCCGAGCGCCAGCGCCAGGATTACTTGGCGCTGCTGGGCACCTTCCAAAAGCCCTTGAGCCACTTAGGTGCGTTTGAGAAATCCCGCCGCGACCATTACTCACACTATGCGCCCGCGCGGCGCGGCGCTCCGTGGGCAGACCCGTTCACCCACAACCGGCCTACGCGTCGGCGCGTTACCGCCAAACAAATCATCATCGGTAGTATCGTCCTCATCGCAGTTCTAACCATGTTAGTGCTGTTCATCGCCCAATTAGCGACTAATCCGATCCACCACTAGTTGACGGATCAGGAATAGATTGCTTACCGTGTACGCAGCCCGTACTCAGAAGCCGAAACGAAAGGGACCGAAATGGGTAAGCGAGTAACCGTCACACTGTTTGACGATCTGGAGCCTGAGGTCGAGGCCACCACGGAACGTGAGTGGACGGTCGACGGCATCGGATACCACCTGGACCTGTCCGAAAAGAACGCAAAGGCGTTCGACAAGGATCAGGCGAAGTGGACCGAAAAGGCCACCCGCGTAGGCCGGGCCACCACGACCCGCGCCAAGCGGGGCGGCAGGGCAACGCATTCCGGCGGGGAGGAAGGTCTGCCCCTCGGGGATATCCGGACCTGGGCACAGGCCAACGGGCACGACGTTGCGGATCGTGGCCGCGTCTCCGCTGAAGTTGTGCGGGCATGGAAAGCCGCCGGGTCGCCAGTCGGGGAAGCCGCCAAAAAGGCTGCGGGTGCACCCGCCAAAAAGGCTGCTGCACCCACAGCCAAGGAACCGGCAAAAGTCGAGTCCTAAACCAATCGGGGGTCGGGGGCCGCTGGTCCCGGCTGGGTGCCTTGGGAGGGGCACCCGCCGGGGCTAGCTTCATTAAGGGGGAGCTTCATATGCAGGAAATCAAGCCATACATCATCGGCGAAATCGGGTCATACGCCCACGGGCTAAACAACGCACAGTCAGACCACGACTACATAGGCGTCTACGCAGACCCGCCCGAGGTCATCATCGGCCTAAAGTCCGCTAAGGACGCCATCAGGGACCGGGATAAGCCCGAAGGGGTCAAGTCCACCGCTGGCGACAGCGAGACAACCTATTACCCGCTCCGGCAGTACGTCTATCAGGTCGTTAAGGGCAACCCAACGATGATGACGCTGCTGTTCACGCCGACGCTCACCATGCCCGACACAATCGGGTTGCAGGCCAACCGTGAGCTATTCCTGTCGCGGATCATCGCCACTACGCACGTCGGCTATGCGGAGAGCATGGCCGCGCGGATCAAGGGCGAGAAAGCGCCGCGCACCAACCGGCCTGAGCTGATCGAGGCGCACGGATTCGACACTAAGGCGTGCTTCCACGCGATCCGGCTGCTGATCCAAGGTCACGAAATGCTGACCCGGCAGACCATGACCATGCCTATGCATGACCTGGCGCGGGAGTTCCTGTTAGGTGTCCGTAACGGCGAGTACAGCCAGGCGCGCTGCCTAGAGGAAATCGAGTTCTGGCGCGACCGCATCGCAGAGGCCGGGGAGACAAGCAAGCTGCCCGAAAAGCCCGACATGGCGAAGGTCAACACCTACCTGGTGGACACTCACCGGCAGATGTGGGCATGGGATACGGTGCCCGTATGATTCGCGCACTCGTCGTCGGTGGCACTGTCGTCATCCTGTTCGCTGCTCTCAAGTGGTGGGCATTGGGCGCTGCGTGCTTCGCTGGCGTCCTCTGGGCCTATAACCGCATGGACCACGACTCCGGCGAGTATGAACGCGTCATAGAGGCGCGTAGGGCCGCATACCGGCGAGAGCAAGCCGCCACCGCCAAACGCGCCGACGACCAAAACCAAGCTTTCATAGCCGGAGACTTAGACACAGGCGTGTACGGCAAGTTTCCGCCCGCCGTTTAGACACAAAAAAACGGGCACCCGCGCTCAACCCCAGGGGAATAAGGGGGAGCGCGAGTGCCCGAGTCTATCTATGCCGCTAAGCGCGGCGTTTCCTGCATCAAATCCCTGAGTCGCAAGATGTCCTCATGCCGGTAGCCACTCCATGTCCACGTTGCGCCGTCGCCACAATCAACGACAACGACCGGGAACTGCATGTGCCCATCATCCTTAAACCTCTGAATCTGTTCATCGTCGGCAACAACCGCCACAAACGGGATGCCAGCCTTCTTAAGCGCAAGCTTAGTTACGAGGCAGCTGCTACACGGTGCCGCCGGAGAATAGAGGGTTACGTCCATAAAACAAATTCCTTTTCCAAACCGCGCTGGCGCATCCAATTGTCGCGGAACTCCAGAAACGAAATGTGCTGCTTAATGTCCGGTGCCCACCCCTTAGCGCGCGCCACCAACTCAAAGTCGTGGTGCCAATCGGCATCCGTCATCATGTACGCGAAGTAACACTCATCCCTGTACCGCAGCGCTCGCACTTGCCCGTCAAGATACGAAATACGCTTACGCATGTCATCTGATTCAGCTTTGTTGATAGCGCGCCGGGAGCGGAGCCAAGTGCCCAGCTTCCCGGCAACGCCACCCATCGACTCAAGAGTTCCAGCCAGGAAACGAACGATCATAAAGACGCCGAACGCCAACGTAGCGATAAGCGCAATCGTCGGAAAGTTCGTCGTCAGCATGACGGTCCAGTCAACCGTTTCCGCCGTTTCCCCCATCACCGTTACTCCGTAATGACCGGCGGAACCACCACCGGAGGCTTAACGTCGTCAAGGTGGTCAATGACCGCCTCAACGTTCGGCTTTGACAGGTACACCGACAAGCCGGTGAACAAGCCCACACCGCCAGCGATAGCACCCGCCACAGCCACCGGCAGACCAGCCACCGGCAGAGCCAAAAGCAGAATCAACGTCGCAGCGGAAAACGCCACCAGCGCCTTCCGAATCTCGCTCGGCTTACGACCGAAAATCCTCATTTACTCCCCCTCTTTCTTCTCATCCTTAACGGGCTCCGGCTTAGGTTCCAGCTTCACCTTTGAAGCCGGAACAACAGGAACCACCGGAGGGGTCAGCTCATTAAGTGCATCGAGCACATTCGTAAGCTTCTGCCCACCAATTTCGTCAACCGGAGCGTCAACCTTGAACGCCGCCCCAACGGGCAACCGCTCACCCGACAGAGCCGAATTAACCGCCCCCAGCGTGTGAACCCACGAATCCCGGTTAAGCTCCACAACTACCGTGAGCCGCTTCAGCTCGCCTGTGGCTAGGGCGTGCTTAGCCCACGCATAACTGCGGCGGAACGCGCGGTCAACCCTCCCCCCGCGCGCAGCCAGAATTGCAACCTCGTCACCCGTAAACTCATCACTGAGCACCGGCAAAACTTCGTCATAAACCAACACTTAGATACCCCTCAAAAATTCGATAGCTGGCCGAATGTCGTACGTGAAATGCGGCGAGTTCATCCCCGCCCCAAAGAACATCCCCGCGTCCACAACAGACTGGAACAACGGAATGACGTTTAGGACCGGCTGCCCAAGCAGCTCCGCGATCTGCGACAAAATATTGTCGTCACCCTTAAGCACGTCGTGCCACATGATGATCTTGCAAACGGCGCGCTTGTTATCGCCCCGCTGGTTACCCGGCGGCTCACAGTCCGCGTACAGATCGCCCTTATGCGCGTACTCCCGCCAATAAGACGGCGTACCCACAACACGGTCATCGAGAATGCCGCACGAAGTAGCCGGAGCGACCTCGCCAGCGCCGTCCCAATGCTGAACCGCCAGCTCGCGCATCGGATTGCCCCACGTAACGACCCGGATAACCTGACCGGCCTTGAACGCGGCATTGAACTCGCCACCCTCAGCCATGAAGTCGTACTTGAGGACCAGCGACACCACGATTGCGCCCTGTGAATACCCGGCAAAGCCAAGCTTCCGATTCGGGTTAGCAGCCAGCGCCTTACGAATCTGCACCCGCAGCGCCGCGACACCCTTCAGGATCGACGGCCACATCGGGAACGCGTCAGCCGGATAGTCACCAATCGGCTGCCAGTCCCACTTATCCAGCACCGCGCGAGCAGTGTCGGCAGGCAGGCCCGGCCCGAACGGGTCAGGCTGAGCCGTCCCATGCACCGTGAACAACAGGGGCTTGACCGCCGCGAGCGCCACCGGGGCCACACCAAGCGCGAACTGCGTTGCGAAGTCCAGAATCCCGTCAGTCCGCAGCAGACGCTTACCGTTAGCCGCCAACCCAACATTGACCCGGAATTGGTACTCCACCAGCACCGGCAACAGATCACCGGTGTAGCTGCGCGAAGGGTTAAGCCCCTTAGCGTAGGAAAACCGCGCCTTAAGCCGCGTCTGGGCTTCCTCCACCGGAACGCCAGAGTCGCCCGGCCCGTATCCGATCCACTTGCCGTCTGGACCCTTAGCCACTACGCCGCCGCCTTTTTGAACTCAGCGAATGCGTCGACCAGCGTTAGATTCTCACCCTTGGCGTTCTGCCCGAGCTGAGGCCACGGCCCCAACTGCGCCGCGATGTATTCCAATAGCTCCCGGTCGGTGTAATCCTTAGGGAACCGCTTAACCGGCGCAGTTGGCGTCGTCGGCGTGGTAGGCGTCGTAGTCGCCGTGCCAGCCCAGAAAGCCACTCGCTGCTCAAAGTAATCCCACGGGAAGTTATCGCCCACGTCCGTGTGCGTGCCGATCTTCAACCACTGAGTCACATACCGGTGATCCGAAATACCCGGCGGATTAGAGCTGTACGGAGGCTTGAGCACCCGCGCCGTAAAGCCATACTTCTTAGCATCCTGCACAGCCAGATAAGCAGCCACGTCGATAACACGACTCCGCGACAACCACACATCCCGCGAATCAGAAGCCCGCGCGCCCGCAAAACAGAAATTGATAGAGCGCGGATTAGCGTCAAGCACCGACCAACTCGCGTCGTCGGTATCCACGCAATCAACGACCGTGACGCCGTTATCCGCCGCCTGACTACCGGTGTAGTGGTAAGAAACCTGACTAGCCGGATTCGCTAGATACTTAGCCAAATCCTCAGCGGCACTATCGCCACCACCCCCCTCTTGCGTGTGCAAAAGGAAAAGGTCAACCTTAGTGCCGTTGCGACCTGAGCAATTCGGCGACCACAAAGCAAATTCATTAAAATCTGGCCGATTATCAGCCACAGCCACCCCCGCATATTTCTTATAGTCCGCAACCGCAGCGTCCCGCTTAGAGCGAATCTCAGTCAGATAAGCCTGCCGACCATTAGCGAAAGCCAAATCGGCAGTCCGCTCCCCCGGACGCTGCTGCAACCAAAAAATGTTCTTCCAGATATCCGACGACGCACCAGCGCTCTTACGTTTAACGTCCAAGCGATCAAGGAATGCGCGAATGTTCTCGTTAGGGTCATCCCGACCCGGATAACTAGCATCCTGCTGATAGATGCCCCGCCACGCGCCGTTAACAGCCTTAGGCCGAAGCCCTGACTCCTGACGGCCCGTGGAATCGGCAGCAATAGATTCCTCCGGCTGATACCCCCGGCGAATCGTCTCCTTAATGATCGCTTCGGCTACATCATCGGGACTGGAATTAACCGTCAAATGCCCCAAAAGAGCCAACTAAACCCCGTCCCTTGCTTCCCACTCACTGGGCTCCACGCCCGGAGTAAGAACGCTGGTATTCCACGAAAGACCCGTGTACCGGAAACCCTCACCATGAGGAACAATGTTTGACTCATCCACCCACGAAATGAGCGGCGTCAAATTCGTCCCCTTATACAAGGCGATCTGCTTTCCTGGGTGGAAATACTTAAGCGTGTAATACTCGCCATTACCCACCGTGTTATTGACGGAAGACCCCTGGTGATGCCACGAAAGCGGGCCAGCACCAGTAATCACACGAACCCTGTTATTGATAGGGCCAGTATCAAACTGAATGCCCACATAACTATTCAACGCGTAATCGCCACAAACCAGAACGTTCATCTTCCCAGCGCCGAGACTCCAAACCCGAAACACAACAGTGATCGAATCCATATTCATCTCGTACAACCAACGCGCACTGGCAGCCGAATTAAACGTATAATTTGGGCCGAGCGTATTGGGCCTACCCAACACACCCCAGTTGTGAATAGCTAGCCCACTGCCACCCATCGACTTCCACTTAGGGCCGACAGAAGCTTGCTGGAAGTTCGCCGTATATTGCTTAGCGGCATCCTCAGGGCTGACAACCGTCGTCTTGAGCGGATACCGGGGCTCAGCCCGCACAACAGTTCCATAAGCCTTCACGCTCTCGGCCTCATTAGGCCGCTGCACAAACAGGCGAAAGTTCGCCCCATGCGGAATGTCATTGACATCCTCAGGGTCCTCGCTAAACGAAATACCCGTAGCGGTGACATCGCCATCAAAAGCAGCCAGTTCCGCGCCCGCATCATCCTCGATAACTAGCCAAGCCACCGTGCCCGGCGGATAAATACCGCGCAGCCGCGTGGCTGGAATATCAAGCCTGCTACCCACACTCAAAGCGAGGGTCATCATCGTTGGTGCAACACTTAGCGACATACCGCCGCCTTAACGGCCCGCGTCAGGCGCTCGATGCGGTATTCCAGCGCCGCCAGCCCGACATAGAGCGAGTGCTTAACGTTCGGATGCCCATCGCCCCATCCGGCAGGCGCTCCGCAGAGGATGCAACGAACTTCGGGCGGGCCTGCAAGACGCTCAATCATCTTTAACTCCCCCATAAATAGGCACGGCAATGCCCGCCAACCCAACAAACAAGATTGGCGGGCATTAGGCCGCACAGAAATTAACTACCTGCCCGAAGGCACAACATCCATCCGCTCTCTGGGCGTAACCAGGCTCCAGAAATAGACACCCGGCCTACCCGGAATCAAACGCAACAGATTCGACTGCCCAATAGCGACACCACTAGAGCCGCCCTGAAGCGTCAACACGGCACCAGTCGGCAACACCTTCCGGCCCAACGTCGCCGTCCCCCGCGTGAGCGAAAGGGCAGCAGAAGTCGGACGGACCATGACCGGCTGATTCCCGCCAATATCGGTACTGGTCTGCACCAGCTGAGCGAACATATAGGCCGCCTGCTTCGCATAACCGGACGCGTTCGGATGCAACCCGTCAGAGTTCAAATCCGAAGCAGTCCAGCCCGGAATCTGCTTAGTATCCAGAATCCACGTATTGCTAAACACTGGCGACTGCTGCAAAGCTGGCACCAACGGCAGCGTGCTACCCGGAACAAACAGATTAACTAAACCGCCGAAGATTTGAGCGAACGTCAACGAATGGAACTGCTCATTAGCAATCGTCGTCGGATTCTGCGTCGTAACAATAATCGGGGCACCAGGGCACCGAGTGTTAACAACCGTCATCAAACTCTGGTAATTCGTCAGGTACGCACTAAGGCTCGTCTCGTTAAAGCCAGTATTGATCAACACCACATCCGGGTTAGACACAGGCAACATCGCCGCCTGCTGCCCCAGATAGTTAGCGCCCGTAGCGCCAGGCCAACCACCCAACATAAGCGTGATCGTCGGAGCCGAAGGACTCAAACTGGTGTAGATAGTGACCGCCGGGTTATACGCCGTATTGGACGGATAATTCCATGCCAACACCCGAACGTTAGCGTTGTAATACTGCCCCAAAGCAATACACAACCGACCGGGCCAACCGTACTGACTTGACCACTGCTCGTCCAAAGAACCATAAGCAGTCGAGTCGCCGATGACCTGAACGATGACGTTCTGCCCAGCCCCCAACTTGCCGCCGAGCATGTAACCAAACAGCGACGACGAACCGCCCTGCAACGTCAACACCGCGCTGGTCGGCTTAACCGTGATATTCGGGTTAGCGGGCGTCAGGTCGACGGCAATACTGCCCCACGGACCACTCGCGCTCGCCGTCGCCGAAACCGTTACGGTACTCGCCCCGTCGATATCGCCAAACGCCGAAGCCACATTCCAAGCACTAGTAGCCACGTCATAACGCTCACGACCGCTATAACCGCTCAATACGCCCGTACCAAGCGGCGCAAAGAAACCGTGCGCCAAGATGTGCCCAGACGCCGAAGAAAACGTATGCGACAGATTCGGGCCAGTACCACTGGCGAACTGAACGTTACCGACGTCGCCCACACCGACATAAGCTAAAATTGCAGCCTTAATGCCAGATTGACTAGTCACAGCCGGAGTGATAACGACAGCCTTAGCGCCGCCCGGCGCATTCGGCAGCTTAAACACCGTCTGATAGCTGTAATATGTGTATCCGCCGCCAGAAGTAGTACCGACAAACTGAGGCGTCCCGACCTGCGTCATCGCTGTACCGCCGAAAGTGGCAGAAATCGTCGTGTTGTTCGCCGCGTTCGTAAAGTTGACCAACAGCAACGCTGTACTACCCGCTGTGACCGTCGCCGTAAGCGACAAACCGGCACCATTAACAGCCGAGCCCGCCACTGAATCGAACGCCATAGACGAAGTGCCCGCAACCAAAGGCGTCCCACGCACAAGCGACAAAGACGCCGCAGTCGGCATAATCACCGTCTGCCCATTCAGCGGTGGCGTCCCACCAGTCAGCGAGATAGTCACCGGAGACGGCGTGATAACCGTCGCGGCAGGCGTCAGCTCGACGGCCACACCGCCATACAGGTTTGCCGCATTCTGTGTGCCGGTGAACGTCACACTAGAAGCGCCAGCCGCCTCACCAACGATCATCGCCGTGTTGTAACTAGAGGTAGTTACGTTCCACCGCGACGTTTGGTTGTAGCCACTGACCGTTCCCGTGCCAAACGGACACTGGAATGCCTGAACAACAACATTCCCAGGCGACGACGTAACAGTCTGCGACATGCCGGTACCCGTGCCGGTAGCCGTCTGCTTAGCACTAACCGATCCGACGCCTGAATAGGAAACCAGACCGATCTTTAGGCCAGAGCTAACGAACACGCCAGGCGTGACCACAACATTCTGCGATCCGCCGGGCGCATTTTCTAGCTTGAACACCGCCAACTGGTCGTAATACGTCGCACTTGAATAGACGTGCGTCCCAAACAGGAACGGCGTCCCGATCTGCGTCATAGCAGTTCCGCCGTACGTCACCGTCATAGACGAGTTGTTCGACGTATTAGTGAACCCGACAAACGCCAGGACCGTCGTGCCCGCAGTCACCGTCGCAGAAAAGGTAAGCGCCGACGTAGTTAGAAACGCCGATCCCGCCGCTACATCAAAAACAGCCGCCATAAACTCACCCCCTTTCCATTAGGGAAAACAAGGGGTTGCCTTAGGCCAGCGTGAAGACCGGATTCGTCGTGCAATCCACCGTCAGCGTGTTACCGCTAGTCGTAGTCACATCAGCGCCACCCGAATCAAGAGGCACGTAACACACAACGTCGCCACCGACCTTGTAAATAGCGCCAAACTTCGCCGTAAGGCCAGCTGAACCGGCAGTCCACTGAGGGTTATTCGTTTTCCACGTCACCGACGTAGTACCCGACAGAACCGGAATAACCGAAATGCCACCAGTCGCATATCCCGTGTTAGTCGTACCAACCTCACCAGTCAGGCTGGCATAAGACGTAGACGACGCACTGATATTGCTAGAGCTGGTAAGCAAGCACATCTTGTAAGAACCACCCGAGGCGAAAGTGCCATCGAGAATCTTGGTACGAGTGTTGTTAGTAAAAACCCACTGTCCAGCAGCCATATTTTTATTCCTCTATTCTATTTTTGGATTAAGTTGTAAACGCAAGACTTACTGATCAAGAATCTTGACCCGCAAAGTCCAATCATCAATACGGCCAGCAGCCGTCACGATCCGGTTAGTCACCTTGTATGTGAACCCAACAGCTCCCCCGGTCAACCAAACCGTCGCCCGAGTCGCTGTAAACGAATCGTCATCAATAACAAGGATTCCGTCGTTAGTCTCAGAGATAATCCACGTTGACGACACGATCACATCGCCGCCAAGTAGCGCCCCGCCCCAATCGACACCAAAATCGAGCCTGGCGTTAGGGTCCTTAAACTTCACCGCACCCTCAGGCGCAGCCGGATTAGGCATGAAATCAGCCAAGTTCGCCGCCGAGTCGGAAGCCGGGACAGCCCCGGTGTAGAACTCGATAAACTTGGTCATCACACCATCGACCAACCGATACCCGACTACGTGATAAGACACGTCGCCCGGATAAAGGAAGGTGGCCGCGTTAGCAAGTAGCCGCACACCCAGCTTGCCGGGGTCGCCAACATCAAAAGGCGAAGCCGAAATAGCTGGCGAGTCATACATGCGACCGTCCGAGCGGATATACCCGACCACCGGCTTAACGGACAACAGTGAAATACGTTCAGTGTCCGTAACCTTAACGAGACCACCAACGTTAAGGGTGAAGATGATCTTCGCACCGGCAGCGCCCGTAAAAGCGCCCGCTACAAAATCGTTGATATCCGCGTTCATTGTAAAAAGCGTCGGCAATTAAACCCCCTTACCTTTCTGGTGGGTTACGCAGCAGCGTCCGACGTGGCATCCCCGGTCGCGCTAAACGGCGAAAGCCGGGCACGGAGAACGACGTGTCTCCAGACAAGCTGCCAGCGGTCAAAACGCTGTCGGCAGGAGTTGCGACAACAGAGACTCCAGACCAGCCGCCCGAAGCGGAACGCGCCGTAGAGAACGACGTAGGTCCACCCGTGCCAGCCCCGTCCCCAATAACCAGGGCGACTCCCGTATTACTCAAGTACCGCTGAGTCTGGTTGTAGGCCGTAAAGCCCACGTACCGCGACGCGAACGCCTGAACCACGCGAGACGCCAGCGGCCCCGTGTTCGACATGAGTAGCGGCCCTGTAGAAGCCCCGTGAGCCTTCGCAACAGTCACGAAATCGTCTACGCCGGTATATGACACCGACCCGCCACGTAGCCGCCGCCCTGTAGCCAATGGCCCACCAGTCAGCTTCGCCGTGACCGTCGCCGTGCCCGCCTGGACATCAGTCAGGCCAAACAGCTCAGTCCAACCATCAACGGTGTCCCACTGCTCGACACCCAGAGAAATCATCTTCTCGCCCGCGTACTTAACAGTCCGCGTCAAATCGCTCAGAACAGCACCGGCACCCCAGAACCCCAGAGCGACAAGCACCCCGATCTGCGAACCGCTAGCAGTGTGCTTCCACGAAATAGACGGATCGACCAAAGAAATCTGCGGAGCTGAATAAAGATCACCCGCCCCCGTAGCGTCAAAAAATACTGCCACTACGCACCTGCCGATAGCCGCAACGTCAGCCCAGCCGGAAGATTCGCCGTATCACCAGAAAACAGGTTCTTAGAAGCCTCCAGCTTCACCGTAAACAAACAATTACCGGCACTCAGGGAATCCCACCCGCTAAGCCAGCCGATACTCTCCGGAGACGCCATCGTCCAACTAATGTCGTTAGTCACCGTGATAGCGCCACCCGACGCCGATGAAAACGAGACACGCTTACGGGTCGTCACAACAGACGCGTTAGCCGACCCATCAGGGCCGGGATCGTCCTTATGAAGCTTCAAATACACGTCCGTTGGTGGAGTCCAAAGAACCCCACCCAGGCAGTGTTCCAACACATGATTAACAAAATAAACAGTAAAGCCCGACATAAATAACTACTCCCTATCGCTTAATAATTGCGACTTGGATAGACCGCTTAAAGACGCGGCCCGCGCTCGTCGTAATCACGCACGAAACAGCTGGCTTAGCACCCAAGGTGCCGCCACTAATGCCGACCGTTGCGTCAAACTCAGAGAATTGCGACAGCCAAACCTGCAACTGTGGATCGCCCTCAATCAGCATTTCCGCATCAACGATGTGGTCATCAATAGGGGCTAGAAACCCACCCCACGGGAAGGTGTAATCCAACCGCTCGATTGGGTCTTTCCGTAGGCGCTCAATGAATACCTGGCGGGCCATCTACGCCCCTTCCCGATATTCCTCGTCCGTGACCTTCACTAGAAGCCCGTACGTCAAAATCAGGTGATCACCAATAACGGCTTGCGTAAGCCGGTCCTTAGCGTCGTGCAGCTCCAGTGACCACGAAGCCGCTTCACCCACCGGCCAAACCTGGACACGCCCCCGGTACTTAGCCGCATTCCCGCCAGCCAATTCCTCCAGCACGGAAAACATCACCGAAGCGCTATCAAGATGGCAATGCCCATCAACAAACACACTCATAAACCCCCCTTATTGATCGGCCCACGTCCAGCCCGCCATCAACGGGGGACCAGCCTGCCCAGGCACCGACAAAGCGGGCCACCAAAGGCTCGCCTGACCGCCAAAACCACACTGGCGAAAATCGCCAGCACCAGGCGACGACTCCAGCACCGATACATGGCTACTGTCGTTAACCGTTAGAACAGTCGTGCCGTTCTGAATTACCTTGAACTCGTACTTATTGGCAGTAGCTTTATTGCCGTAACGAAATTCCCAAGTGTCACCACTCTTAGTAGTCACCGATACAGGAGAACCAATATTGGTTACCGCGCCCGCCACGACCGCCTGAATCTGAACCTGCGTGTCACTAACGCGAGCCCGCACATGCGTCGCAGAAGACGTGTTACTAAACCGGCCACACAAATAGCCATAACCGTCGTTGCTGATCATCGCGGACGGGACACTCCTAGCCCACACCGCCGTGACAGACCCGTAATCCGTAGAAAGGGTCGAAGCCTTATGTCGATAGATATTCCACCGCAAGGAAGTACCAGACGACTTCCACGTAAGGAATCCACTACCGCTAGGGCCGTAACTTCCACCGCCAGGCCCACCCGCATACAAATCGTAGATAGCGCTAGGCAAAGTGCCCGCAGACGGGTAATCAAACTCGTCATAACCCGTCACGCCAGGATTGCCCTGCAACTTAAGAATCTGCACACCAATGTTCGCAGTGTCAGCGCTTTCCTGAGCACCACGACCAAGGCCCAGCAGACCCTTAATCGCATTGAAAGTGTCGGTGATACCAAAACCGGTATCTAAGGTTTCCCAGAAAGCCTGACCAATCGCATCTAGAAGCGACTGAATCTTGGTAAACAGCGTCGTTAGGTCAACCCAGCGGTCATGCATATAGCCCGCCAGGTACGTAAGACCCTGATTGGCTGCCCCGGTGATCGACTGAACCATCAACGCCAGGAAATGCTCAAGGTTCTGAAAGCCCTTAAGGATGCCCTGAAAGAAAGCCTGGGCTGCATTGACCCACGGCGTCGACAATCCCATCAAACCGTTGAAATAGTCCCGAATCTCATCCTCGGTACGGTGCGCAAGCTTGCTTAGATCGTTCTGGCTGACCCAATGAGCCAGCCACGCACCGCCATCTAGACCAGCGGCCTGGTTTGGCAGAGAGCCCATTTACGACTCGCCCCCCTCCAAGCGGGCGCGCGCCGCCCTCAGCTGATCCAAATTCGCCAGCAACTTCGTAGAAATCTCAGCCAGAGCTTCCTTATGCGTCTCCGGCGTTACATCCGCCAACCTCTTTGCAAGGTCCGGATACTGATCACTGACCATCTCCGCGACATTGGGCGCAATTTCTTCCGGCTTAACGTCCGTAGTCTTAGCAACCTGGAAATTGCTATGCGGACCACTGCCCGCTTCAACCCACAACTGCTGTTCCTCCGGATGGAACCGGGCACCCATCTTGTAGAGCATTTCGCTAAGCGCGCCATAACACATCGGCGGAATCAACGGCTGATTAGGGAACTTGCCGCTAGATCGCTCGTCAGGAACGCCAGCCGCAAACATCCACGCAAACATTTCCCTTGGGTCGTCCAAATCGCATTCGGCCTGCGTCTTAGCCAACTCGCCCCCTCTTAAGTTTTGTGCCATGCCTTTACGTCCCTCGGCATGGACGGACAACCCGGACTCGATTTACGGCAGCATTTACATGAGCTGCCCACGCCAGTAGGTACGCGGGTGTTCATTCCAATTAGCCCTGAACGATGTGGACACCCACGTTGTTCACGGCTTCACTCAATTTCTTAGAGATGCGAGCGACACGCTCGCCCACACTCATAGCCCGATCAGACTTACCGGCCTTAAGGACCCACGACAAAGGCGTAGACCCCCCACCAGAGTGATCCCAAGCAGCTGTCATTTCCTCAAGCTGGTTAACCCAGATGATGCCTTCAACGCCTTTAGAATTGACGGTAGAGCCCATTCGCTGCCCGATATCAATATGGACGCCAGGAATGACCCACGAATCGTGTAGGGCCATCAAATGCATCGTCTCGGCCTTGCCGACCAGGAACCCGCCACGCAAAGCCGATAGAGCCGCCAGCGACCAGCTATTTGACTCCGCGCCCTGCTGATACAGCTCCCAGTAATGGACCCAACCAAGCTGCGTAGCCCTACCGGTGTTCTTCCAATGCAGCCAGGCCGCGATGGTTCCGACCAGGAACGGCATAATGATGTCCGACGCGATAGAGCCCGCCGAGCTAAACCCGCCAAGCAGGAAATAGCCAAGCAGGTTGCCGGTCGTCTCAATAATCAGCTTGGCGACAGCATCCGCAGCCGGATTATCACCACCAACCACGACGCTAACGTTCTTAGCCGGTCCCCAAGACAAGTCAGACGACTCAATAGGCGTCCACTCAGTATCCCGAATAACCAGCCACGGCATTTTCGCCATAGTTCCAAGGAACCCGGACTGGTAATACTCATCAGGCTGCAACGTCTGATCGCCACCAACAACACTAAGCGTGTCCTCAACAAACCCGCCACCGTAAAGCAGGACACTCCGAACGAAGCCATCAATGATGGTCCCCTCAAAGAACGTGCCCTCCAGCGCCGTCGCGTTACTGTTGTCGACTACCTCAAACACCAGCGCGCCATTCTTAATCGCGTTAGCGCCAATAAAGCCGCTCGCTGTTTCACCATCAACCGTAAGAACGCGGCGGTAGGTAATAGTCAACTGCGCATCGTCAAGAGCGTCCGCGATCACCGAGTCAACCGGATTCATACGCGCGGACAGGAACGTCCACACCGCACTATCGTCAAGGTTGAACGGGTTAGCCTTAATGAAACACTGCCAGTCCGACCAGTCGAGAGCATCGCCCCAAGAGTCCAAACTAAACGGATCATCAGGGAGCCCATAGACACTCGTCTGAACCCGAATTAGATTGAGCAAAATTACGACAGAAATTGCCCACTTTGCCGGTCCGGCCAGGCCAAATACGCGCGGAAATTGAAATGCCGGAATCGGCAAGAACGGATTAGGCGGACACAGCAGGTATTGCAGCATAGTAAGGTCGTCGTTAAACGTGACCTCTAGATACTTAACATGGTCCTTAGATTTGATCGTCCACCGATCAAGCATTCCCGACCAGCGCTTTTTGCCGCCGTAAAAGTCAACTGTGATAACAACGTTCTTCTTAAGCTCCGGATTATTAGGCAACTGCTTGAGCCATATCGCCAAATAGTGTTCGTCCCGCAGCTCAATAACACCCTGAGATGGCGTGTTGTTCTTAAAAGGGAACGATCCACGAATAGTGTCGTCGTAATCGACGCGACCGACATAGACCAGGCCCGCCCCACCGTCCGGATCGTTCATCCACAAACGGATCAGGGGCTTAGCTCGCCTTAGCGATTCATTGCCCTGCCGAACTTCCGCAGCCGCCGCATCAATCGCATCTAGCGCCGACCACGCATTGCCGCCAGCTTTGGACAGAATGTCCGTCCACCCGCCCGCCATTAGCGCCGAGCCTTAGGCCGCGACCACGGACGCGAAAACCAGCGCGAAACAACCAGCTTGCACGCCGCACCAGTAGTCGCATTCTGAACCCGAACAGGAATGTCCGCGCCCTTACCGGGCATTAGCGGATAAAGAAGATCGTTGCCCTTCCAGCGGTTCTGCGTCGGCATACCATTCGCCGACACAATCGTCTGCACACGCGGGTCGGAATCAACCGACACATGCTCACCAGCCCGCAGCTCCGGCAGCACAATCGTGCGCCCCGCGTCCTCATCCCCCCGCGAGTACATGTCATTGCGCCAGCTGAAATCCGGCAAAGTCCACAAGCCGGGCGCGGTCAACGTCCACCGCAGCCAAACCGGAACATCACCGTCATTGCGAACCGGGAAAGTCGTCCGGTCATTAATTTCTAACGTCGTCCAGACGTAAGTCCTAGGTTCTTCCTGCCAATACGGGAACGTCGCCGTAACCGTCATAACGATTGGGTTATCCGCAGTGATATGCGGGTCCTTTTCGTAATAAGGCTTAGGAGCCTCCAAAAGGCGCACCTTCAGCCAGCGAACACCATCACTGGTGGTGACCCGGATAGTTGATTCTTCGTCGTAATCCCACGCCCAGCGCCAAGCCGAATCGACAGTCGACCAGGTTTCAGGGTCTTCATCCCACGCCTGAACCGTGAAAACAATCTCGCGGCGCTGAGCACGCTTACCCGCGTATTCCTCACCAAACGGCCCCGGAACAAACAGAGTCTTAACCGGAGCATCAAAGAACTGCTCCAGAGAACCAGGTGAAAGGGTTACTTTCTGTTCGCCCGCCCCCGGCCCGGACAACACCCAATGCGAATCATCTCGACCAATTAGCTCGATCTTGAGATAGTCCGACATCAACCACCCCCCCTATTAAGTTGTAAATTTCAGGCATAAATAGGCACCCGGCTCTCAAAAGAAAGCCGGGTGCCCTTATGCTCGATTTATCGCGCTTTAGCGCATAGGCAGACCGGGACCGACCTGCTGCGCCAACATGCGTTCCTGACCGCGATGGAACTCGCTGTAGTCCGCAGTGTGGATATCGCCGTAGTTGTTAACAATCGCTGGACCGCCCTGCTGAGACTGCGGAGGACCCTGAGGTAACACCGGAGCGCCATAAGCGTTCTGCGTCGTGCCACCCGAGCCCGGAGCCGTCCCGACAAGCAAGCTGGACAGAATGTTCATCGCACCCGACGCCCACTGCCCGCCCATCTCGGCGGCAGCCTGGATACCCGAGCCAGCGGCACCACCGCCAAGCCCACCGGCACCCCCAGAGGCACCAGCAACCGCCAGCGAAGCCGCCTGCGCAGCCAACGAGCCAATCGTGCTCCACGCACCCTTAATGCCCTTAGACAAAGCAGGGTTGTTGTGGTCCATGTTCGTCGGAGCCGCCCCGAGCTGCCCACGCGGATTAGCGCCACCATCCGGACCCATAGCACCCGGCTTAGCCGAACCGCCTAGGCCCGCAAGGTCAACACCACCAGCCGAAGCCTGAGGCTGGCCCAACCCCGTCTGATCCGTATTCGCCATAGGCGTAGAAACAGGTGGAGCCGCCGTAGCAGCAGAACCAATACCCAACGGCAACAACGGAGGCGTACCGTCCGCAAAGCGAGGCAACAACGCCGGGTCAATCGCACCAGCATTGATCGCGTCAAAGAACCCGCGACCGTACTTGGCGACACTCGCCGCGCGAGTGATGAACTCGCCGTTACTAACCCGCGCCAGCATCGAGTCCGACCGACCCGTGCCATCTCCACTCAACAGGCCACCGTTAGCGTACTTAGCCGCGTTCTGAGCAACCTCTTTCAGCCACACATGGACATGGTTGTAATGACCCTGAGTCGGATCGTTACCGCCCTGCGTGTAAGGCATCGGCCCCGAGTTCCCGTACCCGTAGGACTTCCCGCGCCAGATAGCGCCGTAGAAATCCGGCTGAGACATAACGTCCTGGAGAATCTGATCCCCCAGAGCAGCCCCTTCCGGGGAATCCCACTTCGGAATCATAATGTCCAACGCACGCCCAGATGGATGCTCCGGCAACGCATCCTGACGAAAACCGCCGATATCCTTAAGCATCGGATACTTAGCGAACAACTCATTACGAAGCGTCCGCGCATTCTGCTTCAGGCCACCGGCACCGCCCGCATGATCAGGCGCACCCGCGAAAGAGCTAAGCGTTCCAACGAATCCCGGCATTTCGGCATCCATCTGGCCCTTGTGATTGGCGATGATGCCATTGACACCATCAACCTCATCTGTGGGCTCGCCCTTGCCCTTCCTCTTTTTGCCGTTCTTACCTGTACCGGTGACCCCGGTGAAGATGCGCTTGCCGATATTGAAGTACGTCGGATCAATCCCGAAGAACCCCAACACCGCACTAAGTAGAACCTCCCCGATCTGGTCAAGGATGCTGACTGGCTGCAAGTTATCCGGAAGACCACTAAGGCCCAACGGATCACCATCACTAGGCGTCAGCCCAAACATGTTCTTCGTCTCGCCCGGATCAGCGGTCGTAGCCGCCCCACCGAAGCCCTGATCGTTGCCAGGACCCGGCGAAGTCGCCGTATCGCTCAAATGCTGCTCAGGTGACCAAGCACTGCTGCTTGACGAATCCGCCGCCGGAGCCCAAGGCGCAGACGGCTTAGCCGCCTTAACGCCTGCCGCCGCACTACCCGCCAACCCGCCAGAGGCGGGAACACCAGGCAACGCACCAGGCAGGCGCGGCGGATCACTAGACCCAGGATTAGGACCAAGAGGACCCAACGTCCGACTCGCGTCAAACACACCCTGCGGAACCACCCACGGCCCCAACTGAGTACCGCCAGCCTGTGAAGGCCCAGAGCCCGGAGGATCAAACAGCGAAGGAACATCCGGCACATCCGGCGGCGCAATATCCGGCCCAAGCCGGAACCCGCTACCGAACAAACCACCACCCGCGAAGCCCGGCAAATCCAAAGGATCAATCAACCCCCGGTTAAGGGCGTCGTAGAACTCCGGACCATACTTGCGCACCGACTGAGCCCGCGAAATGAACTCGCCATTAGACACCTTCGCCAGAATGGAATCAGACGTACCGGTGCCAGGACCAGCCTGCAACCCGCCCGCCGCAAACCCCTTCTCCACGTAGAGCTTTGCCCTATCGGGATCAAGATGAATGATCGCGCCGTTGCCGCCAGCCAAAGGCTCGACAGTGCCGCCGTTCTTCTTAATGTCCTCAATCAGGGACTCACTTGGCGACTGGTTAACCTCGATAGCGGCACCACCGCTCAGGTCGGTATCCCACTGCACATGACGAATACCCAAGTCCGAGAACGGATTAGGCTTTCCGGGAATGATACGAGCAGGACCCGTAATCGACTGATTCTGAGCCCGGATATCGCTACCCACAGACAACGCATTATCGGTGTGCTCATTGATCGCCTTGTTAACGTCAAGAGCATTGCGAGCCCGCTCCGACAAGCCCGGCTTATCGTCCAAACCAAACGGCAGCCCGCCCTTGTGGCCGTACTTGATATCCGACAGCGTGTAGCCAGGACCGCCAGGACCGCCCAGTTTCTTAAACCGTTCGATCTGCGCCTGGTCGCCCATCAGCGCCGACACAAGGTCATCAGCCGAGAAGTTGCCCGACTTCATCTGAGCAGACAGCGTGCCATCATTCGCCAAGGAATTAGGATCAGAGACACCCTGCTTGACAATCTCACGCAGCTTCGCGTCCGCCTGGTCGCGCGCCCCCTGGTTGGTCGGGTCTAGAGCCCCATTCAGAAGCTCCCGACCAATGAGACCTTCAGCCTCTTTCGGAACATCGCGCGCCTGACCATCACGCTCGTTAACGTCAGTCCAACCCTTGAGCTTGTTAAGCCCGTCGATCAGACCCTTTTGCGTCAACGAACCCGTCAGGCTATCCAACTCAGTACGCAGCTGTGAAACCATGTTCGCGTGATGCTGCGCGGCATCCGCCGCGTCCTGCTGAGCCTGTAGGTACTCGTACGCAAGGTAACTAGTAACCGCCGTCAACCCGAGCATCACAACGCCACCCGGAGACACCAGAGTCGCCAAGCCACTCAAAGCACCCGACAGGCCACCACTCGCGTAGCCACCCTTTGACGCGGTGCCGACAGCCTTAGCCGCCCGCTTGGCCGCGCCCACCATGCCAGAGTCATTGTCCAGCATCAGGTTGATACCCGAGACAATCGGAGAAATCGACTTCCATGACATGTACGCCGTGAAGATCGTATTAACCAACCCCGGATGATCCCTAAGCAGCGGACCAATCGTGTTAAGGAACGGCAACATGCCATTGGCCCAATCACGCCCGGCAGACGCGATGTTCTTAATGATCCCCGGAATAGTCTTAAGAACCGGCTCCCACTTTGCGAACTCAGTACGTGCGTCAACAAAGAACTTGGTCAACTTTTGCTGACCCTCTGGACCCTTAAGGAAATCCGCTAGGCGCTTCGTGTTGTCTTGTAGCCACTGCCCGAACGTCTTACCACCAGAATTAGTGAAAGCATCCGCAACAGAGTTCATAATCGACGCCACATTGACCAGCGAGTTACCCAACTGCTTCAACGCGTCAATACCGTTATTGATCCACTTGTCCAGCGACCCATCAGCCTCAGCCCGCGCAATGAACCTGTCAAACCGCGCCATAACATCGCCGAAACCGTCCGACAAACGAGGCAAGTAATCCGACCCGACCGCACCCAACCGTAGGAACGAATCAATCAGAGGATTGATAGCCCGATCAAACATCGCCTGCGCATCGGCAGTGTTACCAAAAATCCGCGACAAGAACCCCTGGCTTGAATCCGACCCGAGCGAAGCCATCGCCGTACGGAGATTGCCGTTAATGGCCGCTGCAACACGCTGTAAGCCACCTTCCACGTTCGGCAAGGTGATAGCCGACAGGGAGGTTAAATCTTCGCCCAGATGGTCAAACAGCCGATCCTGGACAGACTTGCGCAGATCGCTCCAAACATCACCCAACGCCCGCACCTGAGTAACAAACGCCTGCGCATTCGGAGACAACTTCGCCATCGCATCCGCGAGGTCCTGAACCGAACCCTTATGATCCGTCGCAGCCTCAAGCGCCTTAGTCAAACGCTCCGTAGCCGCAACAACCTGATCATTACCGGCAATACCCTTTTTGTTGGCCTCGTTAACATCCTGCTGTAGCCTCACATTGCGCTTACGCGTCTCAGCTAGAGACGCCTCAGACTTCTCAACCCGCAAAGCATCCTTTTGGCGCTGGAAAGCCGTCTTGCCCGACGTGTCGGCCATCTCAGCCATAGCCTCTTGCAGATTCATCATCGCTTCGGCTTCGTCCAACGGCGCATCACGCAGCTGGTCGTTCAAGTCTTCAAGATTCCGCTTGGCATCACGGATCGCATAATTCAGATCACGCGTAGAATCCCGCACCGCATTGTTAGCGTCCCGCTGCTGGCGCGACGCCTCCACTGAATCCTTAGAAGCCTTAGCCTGCGCCTTAAACGCATCACCCAGCCCCTTAACACCCAGAACGGTCGTCAAAAGCGAAGTACCGACACCAGCCAAGATTCCGGGCAGCAGAAGCGCCGACTGCGCGAGCTGCACAATCGACGCATTCACCGCGCCCAACAGAGGAATCAAAGCCCGAATCTGCGACATGCCCGCAACCTGAAGATTCAGGACCAAACTCCGGCGGAACTTATCGGAAACCTTATCGAAATTGTCGCCAACCTCAGAAAGGTTCTGCTTTAGCTTGTCAAGGTCGCTCTTACTCTGCCGACTCGTCCGGTAATGGACCGGCACAACAACCGCGTCCTTTTCCAGCGCTTTCTTAGTCGCCGTAACTTCAGCAACCATCTTCGCCGTGTCAGCCTTAACCTCAACGTCGACAGAAGCGCGGACCTTTTCAAGCTGCGTGCGGAGCTTGGTCTGGAAACTATTGGCACCCTTCCCAAGCGACGGCACCATAAGCACCGACGCCTGGGCGGCAACAAATTCACTCACAGGTGCCCCCTCTATTAAATTGTTATTAAGTTATGTAGTTCCACTTAGCCGCCTCACGCCCACGCGCCATAGCAGCCTCGATACCCGAACTCGACTTACGTTCCTTACGCTTCTTTCGTTCAACCTCAGCAGGGATTACCGGCCTCGGATAAGGCTTGAAATGATCCGGATCACGGATACGACCAGCCTGCACCTGATCCGCGACATGAAACATCGCGTCAATTTCCTTAGTCCACTGCCACAGACCGGGCTTTTTGGGCTTCCAGTCTTCGTCAGAGGCGTCCGCCTGAGAGTTGATAACGTCAGGGTCGCTAAGGAACAGGGCTTGCACATAGGAACCACGCCACTCCAAAAGCGCCTCATAGAACATGAGAAACTGATCCCAGCTTCGCCGGGAGGAATAGCGTGAAGTCAACCGATCCCCGTGCCGCTCCCGACACTGCCCGCAGCGACACGGAGCGGCAAAGAAATCCCACGCATTAACACCTAGAATCTGCTGAAAATCCCAGTTGATCGCTTTCCAATACCGCTCAACAACATGAGCGACGTAAGCGATCTGATCTAAGCGTTTACTTCCGAAAAAAGTGCTCGTTATACTTTTCCATGAACGCGTTCCACACCTGGATGGGCTGCGGATCAAACAAATCCATAGCACGGTCGAACTGATCACCAAAGATGATCCGCTGAGCATCTTCCTCAGTCGTGGCCTTCATAAGCTCATTAGCCTGCTTCTTAGTCGGGTTACTCACAACCAAGCCAGGCGCAACCTCAAGAGGCTCCGGAACGCGAACCGAATCAAGCAGTTCCTTAAACAGCGAGCCAACCATCTCATTAATGTCAGAATCAGACATAAAAAATAATCCCCTTATAAACTAGTTTTGAACACAAAAGGGAGAGGGAGGCAGCCAAACGACTACCTCCCTCATTCCCCCCAAACAAAACGACTTAGGTAACCGTGATGGTCGCCGTAGCCGTCAACGCGCCCTTGGTTGCGGTGATCGTCGTGGTGCCCGAAGCAACACCCGTCACCAAACCACTGGCCGAAACCGTGGCCTTCGTAGGAGCGCTCGACGTGAACTTGACATCCGGCGTGTAGTTAATGCCGTTGTCGCCCTCCACAAGCAGCTGAACCGTGTGCGAAGCACCCGTAGCCGCCGTCACCGAGCCCGTGCCCGGCGTGATCGTCAGAGCCGTAAGAGCCCGACCAAAACCAGCCAGCGCCACAATGTCGCGCCAACCCGGACCAGCGAACCCCTGAGCCACCGAATAACCCAACGTGTCATCCTTGAAAGCCTTCAAAGTCGGCTTGTAGGTCAGAACGTTGTCGTCGTTAAACGTCTGGTTGTCCAGCTTGTCCAGCTTCACCTTCGGCATCAGCCAGTAAAGCCAAACCTCACGGTCGTTGCGGTCATCCAGACCAACCAAAATCGCCCGGTAGTAAATGTTCTTAGGCACCTTGGGCGACTCAAGAACAATGCCACCGAACGCCGAAGGCTCGACATGCGAGAAATCCGCCGTATGAATCAGCTCCAGCACATTGCGCTGATTCTGGAACATGGCGAAATCGAACGTCGTCGTCTTCTTATTGATAATCGTGCGGATGGGCTCAGGCTCACCGTAAGCGTCGATATCCTTAGAATCGAACTCATTACCGAGCGTCAAACCCGCCTGCTTCTCGAAATGACCAACCGACTTATACCCATCAGGAATAGTCAGAGACCCATCCGTAGGCGATTCCAGCGTCAAAGCCGGAGTCGTCGCATACGGAGCCAAAAGCACGGTCAGGTTTAGGGGCGCTAGAGCAAGGTCGGCCTGCGCATCCTTAATCGTGTAAAAATCCATATTAAGTTGTCCTTATTTAGTTGTGGGTTAAGAACCGCGCAGCCGTTGCCAAAGCTCATAGAGCTTTTGCTTGTAATTCTTCGCGGATTTCATCGACACTGAGACTTGAAAAGTGGCCGTCACAACGCGCGTGTCGATACGCTGGCCCGGTGTCAACAGTTGCGGACCGGCAACCTCATCGGCTTTATGAATGTGAGCCGTATAACCGTCCGCCATCTTGTACTTATCCCCCTGCATGGGCAGAAGCATCGAACGCACAAAATCCATTAGCCGCCACGAATCATCACGGCTCCCCGTGACCACCATGACCTGAACCTGGCACTCGTCTTTACGACCGGACCAGTCCACGCGCCCACCAGGCAGCCGGAAGAACCAAATCACCGGCTTAACTGGCAGCTTGTTATCCAACCAATCATCAGGTGCCCAGCACCCCGTCTCGCAATCAGGCAAAAGATCGCCGAACAAGTCGATTAACAAATTCTCGACGTTAACGAACGAATCCTCATACCAGTCAGGCAGCACCAAAGCCACTAGTTAACCCCCTGCGCAAAATTCATGCTCTCAACAACAGCCTTCAAGTCCTTATGCGCCGGAAAGTCCCAACCCGAAGGGGGATTGCCACCGTCGCCGTGCTCATGGAGGACGCCGTAATAGAACAAGTCGCCAGGGTTAGGGTTACGGGGACTAAACCACTTAGCCACCGCCATATCACCACCAATAGTGACCCTGCCAACCCAGCGGTCGTTTTTATGACCACCGATCTGCACATGAGAACTCGCAGACGCGGCCAGCTGGCCCGTGCGCTTAGCAACCTTCGCCCGATAGCGAAGAACAACCTCTTGCCCAAGGATTCCCATAAGCAATTCCATGTTCCTGCTAAGCAACAGCGCCGCCAGAGCCTTATTCGGCTCAGGAATGTCAATATCGGTCAACCGGTGACCGGACGCGGGCATTAGAGATTCCCCGCTTCAAGCTCAAAAACTACGTAACCGAAGTCGTAGCCATCGAGCGGAAAGTCCTGATCCCACGCGCACCGGCCAACCACATAGGTTTCCCCATTAGCCCGCTCAACACGGTCTCGATACTTGAGGTCAGCGCCCCGCCTCACGTAAAGCTGAGGCGATGCGGAACTACTTTCAGCCTTACCGCCAGCGATGGTCCCGCCGAAGCGGAGCCCACCCCAAGCGAACGCACCGTCAACAGTCCCGTGGATATCCTTGTTCGGATTCCCGTACCTATCGGTAGGTCCCCGATAAACATTCAGAGTTTCTAGCTCCACGGAACCGGGTCACCGTACCCCTCATCACCCGAGCAGAACGGGAAAATACCGTCACCCTCGCCGTAGTGGAGATAACCCACCTTCCCGGCCCAAGGCCGTCCATCCTCGCCGCGAGAAACGCTCACCGTACGCAGACCACCCGAGCGCCGAAAACGCTTGAGAATAGCCAACTCAGCCGGATAGAAGAACCCATCCGGCGGGCTTGAAAACGTGACGTTGAACGGACCCATCTGCCGCGAAATAACGCGGTCAGGGTTTTTAAGCTCCCGGCGGGACGCCTGCAACACAACAGCCCGCACATCATCCGGAACGCCCGTGGGGGCATCCGGCCATGACTGACCGGACACCACCCTTGCCCAAGAGGAAACGATGGCTAGAACAAGCTCAGCCTGCGCTAGCTCATCGCTCCCCTCGGCGAACGTCTTAGACATGAGGGTCTGAAGCTCAGTTACCGTCGCTAGACCCGCCATCAGCTAGTCCCTTAAGGAACAGTGACCGTCGTGGTGGCCGTCTTAGCCGAACCACCCTGCGGCGGAACGTAAGACGCCGTGATAACCGACGTGCCCGAAGCAACACCCGTCACCTTGCCGCCCGAGCTCACCGTGGCCTTAGCCGTGGTCGCGCTAGAGAACGTGCAACGCGCCGTAACGTCGGTGCCGTTATCGTCACGAACCTTCAACTGCTTGGTCCCCGTCGTGGTCGCAAGCGACACAGCGGCACCCTGAACAATCGAAATGCCCGTAGCGGTCAGCTGAAGCTCCACCGCGCGCACAAACGAACCGTCGACCTCAGTCACAACCTTGCGGCCCGTGAACACGTCCAACAGGGTCCGGTCGCCCAGCTGCGAGTAGTCGTAGTCAGCCAGCCAACGCAGAGCGATGCCATTAGCCGAGAACGAAGCACCAGCCTTAGCGCCCTCAGGCACAACCGGCGTACGGTAAGCCAAGATGAAAGCGGTCCGGTGCCACAGATAAGCCTTATCCGGCGCAATCGCCAAAGACTTGATCACGTTCATACCAGCCAAACGACCCACATGCGCCTCACGCAGAGCCGTATTAGCCTGATCACCGCTCCAGTCGGCATGACGGAACTGCTTATCCTTCGCCAGGGCAGCGGCAACAGCCGAACCCACAACCAGCGTCCGCGAATCGGTAGGAACAAAGTTCTCACCCATACGCTGATCAGCCGTGATAAACGCCGGAACCGTATCGCTCGGATCAATAAGAATGGTTTCCTCGTAAGGAGCACCCTCGATCAGCTCAGCGATGTAATCCTCAAGCTCATACGCAACCGCGCTGACCTGAGGCATAAGCACCTGAGACGTGTAGTCGCGGATATCCAACGTGCGCTGCTCATCCGTGAACTTCAAAGCCTGGTAAATGTGCTTATCAAGCGTCACACCGAAGCTGTGCTCGATCAGCTCGCTAGCAATAACCGTACGGTCATCGCTACGCAGATCACGCCGATGAGCCGTGGTGATAGCAGGCACGCGCACCGTAATGGTGTCGTTCTTAGAACCACCGAAGTTCGTTAGCGGGTTAGTCCACACAAGGCCGGGCAGCACGATCTCGCGCTGAAGCTGCTTGACGCCGATTTCAGCGACAAGTTCCGGCTTAACGAAAATGTGTCCAGGAGTAGCCAAGACAATCTCCTCTATTTAGTTATTTGGAAAATGGAATATGGTTAGAAATGCGGGGCGGGATTAACCCACGCCACCGCCACGCGGGAGGTCTTTCAGAATGTCGTCGGCGCTAACTTCTAGCCCCTGATCCGACTCATCACCCGGCGCGGTAAAGGTCATACGAGCCTTAGGAGCCTGCGAAGGGGGCTTCTTATTGCCCTTATCCTCAGGATCGTCCTTCGTTTCGCCCTTAGGTAGACCCTCCAAAAGGTCCTCAATGTCGGCGCGAATATCTTCCTCGGTATCGCCCTGAACACGCTTAACCAGCTTCTTAGGCAGGCCCAGCTCATCAGCAATATCGCGGACCGTCTCATTGCGCTCAGCCTTAGACAGCTTCTCCGTTAGCGAAGCCAAATCGCGCTCAGCCTTTTCGGCGCGACGAGTCAGCTTCTCGATATCAGAACCCTTTTCAGCCTCAAGCTTTTCGAACTGCTCAGCCTTAGCCTTGAAGTCCTCAAATCCCTCGTACTTCTTACGCTCACGCGCAACACGACGAGCTACGGCCTTATCAAAATCATCTTGAGAGGTAATAGCTTTGAAAGTGTTCTCCGGAGTGTTATCCGCCGGATCGCCACCCTCGTTAGTAACGTCGTCGTCAGGGTTGTTATCTAGTTCAGACATTGATTAATCCTTTAAAAGCCAGTCAATAAAAACGCGTGACTGTCCCGCGTCCTAAGCTGAAGCGCTTAGTTTTCTAATCGAGTCGTCAAGGAACTTGACGTTTGGCGAATCCGCCTTAAACCCGCGAGCCAACAAAAGTTCACGGTTATTTTGAACATCGGAGATAATCTGCCGACGCTCGCTCAAATCCAGCACATCTGCGCTGTAAGGTGGTGGCGGCACATAATTACGGCGGAAATTGTTCTCAGCCGAACGATATTTACCGTCCGACCCCTTCCCGCCCCTGCCGTGCTTCATCCACTGGTCACGGAAATACTTGGCGCGATCATCTAAAGAATCACTCTTGCTAAATACCGGACGCATCGTGCATTGACAATGGTCATGCACCTTCGCCGGGCCATCGCCTATGAAAGCGCGCCGCGTGCCCTTGTCTTTATTGCTAGTCCACTTAACCTCTCGAATCATCGAGTTAGAACGGTCAAAGCTGGACTCAGAGAAATACACCGCACCTTGTGACGCCAAAATGGCGCAGAAATAGCACGGATTACCGTCAGTCTTACGGGCATACCCGATAGGCTTGCCCCGAGAAAGCCGCTTAGGGGCTTCCCTCCGCACAAGCTCTAAGACCTGAGTGCGACCGCCGTCAGTCGCCTTAGTAGCCCCCACACCATCAGAGGCTTTCTTACCGGCTTCCATCGCGTCCTGTTCAGGCACAGCGCGCGCAATCTGGCGCTTAACCTCAACCGGTCCGCGAACCCGCATCGCAGTTTGGATTTCCTGCACGGGAAACTTCGTCTCCACCCTCGCGGGTGGCGTAGCATCCGGCTCCACCGACAACAAAGCCTGTTGCACGTACTCATACGCTCGCTCGGCTGACTCATTCCAGCCCTTTTCGATTTGCAGCGTGGTTGCGTGCAGCCAACTAGGTGTCGACTTGTCCAGATCGCCCAAATTAATGATCGGCCACAACAGGGCCAACCCCGAAGACACAGACGCCGCGATCCCCTCCTGCGCTTGGACATGCTGAGTCGCATACCAAGCAGCAAGAGCAGGAATCGGCGTCAGTTCGGGGAGTGCAGCGGCCTTGCGCTTCTTATCTTCCGCGTCGTCGGCCAACCCACCCCCTATTCAGTTATGCAGCCTTAGACCTCGATGACGGATCGTTACCGTTCACGCCGCCCGACTTTTTAGGCGTCCGCTTAGACGTAGAAGCCGTCTTACGGCCAGCCGCCGGAGCGGCAGGGGTGGCCTTAGCCACCGCCACCGCCTGAGACTTAGCCGCCGCCTGAGCCTTTTCCGCAGCATCCGCAGCATGAGCCGCCTGCTGGTCAATCTGCTCAGACTGAACCTCGCCCTGGGCCTCAATGATCTGCGTCTGCGTATCAACCTCAATGTCGGCGGCGAACTTGCCCCCAGGACCGTTAGGCGTCCACCACAGAAGCATCTGCGTCATCTCGTCGTCGTCGTTGTAGTGCTCGCGCATCCGCTCAACATCCGACTGCGTAATGCCCGGAATCAGACCCCACAGGAACTCTTTCGGCATACCCAGCATCGTCGCGGCCTTGCCATACGCATCCACGGCCTGAGCCAACGAACGCACCGACGTGTCCTGCCACGACACCGAAGCCGTAAAGTCACGCGCACCCTCAGAATCACCCTCAACATGCGCCGCCAACCTCAACAGTTGGTTATGCGCGGAGCCGAACGTAATCTGACGCTCGTAAAGCTTCTGAATAGTGCTCTTAGTGGCCGCTGTAAGCGCGTCTCCCGAAAGATTGGCGAGAGAACCATTAAGGACCCACACCGGCACCTGAGCGTTCGTAGCGAGGATTTCAACATCCTGCGTATGAGCCGCGATAAACCCATCAAGGCTCGTCTCCGGCAAAGTGCCAAAGCGCGCCTCATGGCTGCCATGCATCAAAATATCGTCATGCGCCAGGATCAGCTTCGCCCGCGACCGCTCATCGTCCGTCGCCTCAGCGTCAAGGTCGTCAATACCAGTAGCGGTCTTAACCTTCCAAGAGTTGTAATGCTGAGCCAACAACCGGTCATAATCAGTCTTGTCAATCTTGGACGCAACAGGAATCAGATACTCGACCTCACCCATAGTGAAGCCGTCCAAATCCATCATGTTCACGTACCGCACGAACGGGCACACACCCACACCGTGCCGAACCTTCCTAATCGTCTGCTCACGCGGGAAACTACCCGGCGACGACATCTTTAGCTCGTAATAGAACTCATCCGTATAAAGCCGCACCGACTTGCCGTTGTTAGCAAGCTCCAGCGCATACCTCGGATACTCGTCATTAACCTGGTCCTCATACAAAGCCAGCAGACGGCGCGGCGACACCCCACGAATCTCAGCCTGGTCGGCACCGTCAAGCGCCACACCCGGCAACACCCGCGCAAACGAATACCCGTAGGTAAGCGCCGCCCGGTGAATCGCAATCTGCCGAGACTGCATGTTGTTCGCGTGCCACGTCTGCCACGGCCCCGCCGAGTTGTCCTTAGCACCCTCAGCCTTATAGCCATCAACAAACAAAGCCTGCGTAAAGTGAGTGACCACCAGACCCAACCACGGAGTCTTAGCAAGCTTAAGCAAAGCCCGCTTCTCCTGGCTAGCATTCTGAATCAGGTAATCAGGCTGATCGCCCCGCACCCACCGCGCAATCTTGTCAAGCCCCTCGCGCCGCCGAATAAACTCCGGCCAAAACTCATTCTCAATGAGCTTCCGAACATCGCCATCCGCGATCTCGTCGGGAAGATCAATCATTTAAACCATCCTGTATCGCTTTTTCTTCGTCAAAGTTTCCTCAGCCGATTCCAAAGTCAAAATTCGGTTCGCGTAAGAACACGCGACAATGCCAGTGATATCGACGCTCGTACCTTTACGAAGCCAGCCCCAACCGCCATGCTCAATCTTTCCAATGGGATACTTCGTAGCCCCGGCCAAACCGCGCACCAACGTTTCATCGTCAAGATGGGTCAGCTTCTCGCTAACAACGTCGTCATAAAACTTCGCCGTAGCCGCCGCAACCTCCTGAGGCGTCAACATGTGAACCTTGTAGCCAATCTGCTCAAGCTCCGCATAAAACGCGCCAGCCTGCGCACCAGCCTGCAAAGCAACCGCCCTCGGCGGCGTAGCAGAACTAATAAGGCGCTGCATCGTCGGCACAATCCAATTCGTGCCCTTATCCGCAGCGATAACCTCAACATGCGACTTACCATCCGGACGCTTACCAGCCAAAGCAACAGAAGCCCAAGCTCGATCCGGGGCCACATCCACACAAGCGACAGTCCACAAAACCTCAACTGACGGCTGCTCGCCATCCGCCAAGTCCTCTAGCTTGCAGTCCTCCCACTTATCAAACGGAATAACCGAGTTAACTCGCGGGTCATCCCACATACCCATGTGCTCACGGGCGAACTCGACAAACGGCAAACCAACAAACTCAGACTCAAGATTCCTAAGCGTGCAGAACGGAGCACCCAAGCTCGGCTGCGCCACAGGCCACAACGTCCGGTCCGAAGGATCAGCCCCTTCCTCAAGGGACCACTCCGCGAACAACAAAGCCTCGTTAGCGTGGGCAATACCCGCATCCCGAATACCGGTCAGGATTTCCGAATCCTCCGTACCAGCAGAACTCGTAAACCAAGTCTGCGGATTCCGGTTAGCACGCTGAGTAGGACCAAGCGCCGCAATCTCAGCAGCAGACAAGGCATAAGCCTCATCGCACATCACCAGGTCGATATCACGGAAACCACGACCAGAGTTAGGAGAACGAGCGATATACCGCACATAGCCCGGCTCAGGATTGTCATCCCGCTTCCGCAGCCGGATCGAAACTTCCTCGCCGCCGTTCTTATGCGGCAGAACCAATTCCTCAAGGTCCGGATACGAATCAATCCGACTCGTTAACGCCTGCCAAGCCTGCGTATTAGTCTTAGCCTGCTGCGAAGTATGGAAAATCTTCTCATTCAGCCCGAACAGGCCGTAGAACTCCCGCGCCTCAAGCAGCTCCGTCTTGCCCTGCTGGCGAGGAATGATCAGACATACCTGACGGCACGCCCACAAATCCTCCGGAGTGCGGCCAAGAGAAGCCCTAAACAAAGCTTCCTGCCACGGCAACAGGTCATAGCCATAAGCCTCAATGAAGTCCATGCCGTCGTCTTCAAGCGACGTAAAGAACGTCGGATAATTCGACAGACGCGGCTTCTGATCGCCAACTAGACCCTTAGACCGCCATTCGGTAAGCTTGTCATCAATAGGCGTCCAAAGTTGGGACTCAGATTCGACCGGCCTTTGAGTCGGGATCGACTCGATAACCGTCATTGCCACTAAACATCACCAAAGTCCTCTCGCTCGGCCTCAGCTTCACGCTGCCAATTGCGTTTCTCATAAGCCCGGCCCTCATGGCGGTTCTGCGCCTCATGGCAGCAGCCGCACGAATACCAGCCAGCGGGCTTGAACATCATTCCGGGCAATTACGCCACCCTCGCGGCGTCGGCCTGGGCAGCAGCACGCTCCGCGCGCTTCGCCGCCAACTCATCCCAACGAGACCCGCCCTGCTTCGGCTTAGGCAACTCCCCCAGCCCCATCTTCGACAAAATGTTCGCCAAAGTCGTGTACTGCTGGCGATGCTCAGAGATAAGCGGGTTAATAACCTCATCACCCCGCGCATTAAACGAAACCAACCGGCCATCAATCTCAGAATCAAGCGCATCAAGCCGATCAGCGATGCGACAAGCATTGATCAAAAGAACCTTTGACGCGGCATCCAACTGACGCTCCGCACTAATGCTCATCCAAAGCTCCTGCCCAGCCTCCAAAAGGCCAGGTGGAAAGTCCTTTTTAGGTACAGCCCGCTTACGTGGCGGCATTATTTAGCTCCTATCAACATCGCATTGACCTTGGACCGCTTATTTCCAAACTTCGGGAGCACCCGCGCAGTCTCAAAGCCACCCTTAGTCAGAGTCGCCGAACCTAAACGCCCAGTTGGCGTGAAATGAATACCAACCTTGAGGTCACCCTTGACATAGGAGACATATTCAGACCGGCCATGCCGTTCAAAAGCGCTCCGAGTCCACCCGTGATACTCCGCAAGCTCCCGAAAATGAGCGGAATCCCTGTTGGACCTCGGCGCAGTCGTCAATTTGGCCGCATAAGCTTCCCGAGTCGCTTTCCGCGAACTCCGGTCACGCGAACCGGCCCCCGCAGAGCCCGAACTACCCCGACCACCCATGAAAACCTCCAAAATTGGGTGCGACCAGCAGTTTTAGAGCACCTAAGGTCGCTTAGTTATGGCCTGAAATCCCAGAGAGAGAGGGATCGCTGGCCGTACGAGGAGAGCTGGCGGCTAACGCGCTGGACACCCCCCAGGGGGGTCGCTTAGGTCACCTTAGGCCGCGGAAACATGCCCTGAGCTGCACTGTTAGCACTGCGGCCCGGTTACACATAGCTGGCTCAGCAAACATTGTGGTGTGTGTCTTAGTCACACGTTTTGCTTAGCTTTGCGCTGGTCAGGCTGTGTGTGTGCGAAACAACGCATGGCCTGGTGTCTCGCCCTGTTCATTGGGTTAGCCGGTCTGCTAGCACTAGGGCATTAGGGGCTCGTAGGGGGTGTTAGGGGATCGGGTACTAGGGGCGTACCTAGGGCGTGGTTGCGGTGCGCTTGTGTGTGCGTTGCTGGCGCGTGCGTGCTTAGCGCCCCTGTGAGCGCCTGTAAGGGCGTGCGCTAGTGCTGGCAAGGGTGTGTGCGTGTTGACGTGCCTACGTGGCACTGAGGTGGCGTTGCGTACGTGTGCTGTACCTAGTGCGTGTCGCTTGTTGCATGTATGCGTACGCGTGGCGTACGGTGAGGGCTCACCACAACCACTCACCACCACATAGGAGGCGCGACACATGAGCGCATATGAGGACTTCGCACTAGTAGGCGCAGGGCAAGGGCGCTGGGACAGTGAGCCCGTCAACTACGGGCCACGCACGTACTACGGGACACTGAGCCCGCTTGAGTCCGCCATCACTAACAAGCCGCGCCTGATGTTCACGGATAGCGCCGAGCAGATCGCCCAGGACATTGCCGACGTGCATAGCGCCTACATGGACGACTACGCGGACCACAGCGACCCGGACGCCATGCCTACCGCTGATGACATTGAGGAAATGCTGTCTTGGGCCGGTGCCCTGTGAACGAACACTTGCAAGCGCTACTGGACACCCTTAACGCTATGGCGGACGGGCAAGGCACAGCGGCGCTTTACAACAGGCAGCCGTACGTGACGATTCGCCTTAAGGATGGGCGTAGCGCTGACGTTTGGTATTCCCTGAATGATGGCGAATGGAAGGGCGGGATTCTGTGATTATCCGCAAGCGCACCGTAACCAGCCCTGAGGGCATCACTACCGTGACCGAGACGCATTGGCACATGTCCGCAACGTGGCGCGCCTACTGGCGCTTTTTCTTCGGGTTCGTCGTGCCTGTGACCGTGCTAGCGCTACTGGCAGTGGCGCTACTGACCCCTAAGGCGCACGCTGACCCGGTATTGCGTTGCACCGTGACCCAGGACCCCAGCGGGAATGTCTATCTCAACGATTGCGACACCTACACAGATTCGGAGATTGACCAGTGAGCAAGGTCGACAACGTGACGCATGGCGCGGCCTTAGCGATCGGTTGGGCTATTCGGGATCTAGAGAAGGGCGAAGTGACCGAAAAGGCGCTTACGCGGCTTCGGCAGGCCAGAACGTCGCTCCGGTCGCTGTGCGCAGAGTGCCTAGCTGAGGACACGGAGGCCAGCCAGTGAACGCCAATATCAAGAAAGCGGCGGCGGCAATCTGCCTATCCGTGTTCGGCGCAGCGTTCCTGATTGTCGCTGGCCTGTGGCCCGAGACGACTACCGCTGTGAAGTGGTGCGCCGGTATCGGTTGGGCGTGCGCGCTAAACGCAATCCTCACCGTGGCGAGCATGAGCAGCACCGACGAATGAGCATCCGCACAGAAGTGGCACGCGTTGCGCGCGCTCACGGCTGGACAGTCACAGCACCTAAGCCTGACCCAATCGACGCCAAGCGCGGCGCAAGCGTCGTGATCTACAACCGGCACCTCGGTCAACGCATTCTGATCGGCTGGCACGGGTCAAAGGTTCACCTAGCGGTACGGGATCACTGTCTGCCTACCGAGCAATGGGCGCGTGGTGATACGCGTCTGATCACAGTGTTTGAATGGCTGGAGTCCAACGCCTAGCAGCACCTAAGCACCCTTAGCCCCCCGTTAGCCCAGCTAGCGGGGGGTTTTGGCGTCCGCAACACGCCCTAAGTACGACTTAAGTACCCTAACGTTTGTCCAATCGGGTACGCGTGGTGTACGGTAAAGACTCACCACAACCACCAACCACCGAGAGGTCAACACCATGTCTGTCACCACACTTACCAAGCAATCCATCCGCACCCTTCGCACGCCGTGCGCCAAGTGCGGTAATGAGGGACCGTTCTACCTGGCAACGGACCAGGACGGCGCTGAGCACCTGATCGTTAAGAACATGGTCACTAAGGCAGCTGATCAGGGTCAGGTGATCGGCACTCAATACCTGCATACCTGCATTGAGACGTTTGGCGGCACTGAGAACACCACCGAGACGGGCGGCACTGAGACGGTTACCGAGACCGCTACCGAGAATGTCGACACGCGGGCCGCTACCGAAACCGTTGCGACCGGCGGCACCGAGACGGGCGGTAGTAAAGATGCCCGCGACGCACTGTGGGACATTCTGGGCCGCCCGCAGATTGACCGCGCCGAGGTCGAACGCATTGCGCGTGAGGTCGTAGAGGGCGTGGTTATGCCTGAGCGGACCATCGTCCTTACCGACACTGAGCGTCGGGAAGTGGACGGGGTTACCCATGCTCAGTTTGGCGACGTGCTGACCGCCATCGCGGCTGGTTGCAATGTGCAGCTGGTCGGCGCTCCGGGCGTGGGTAAGACTCACATGTGCGAGCAGGTTGCCCAGGCTACTGGCCGCGAGTTCTACGTGATCGGCTTTCACTTGCAAAGCACCGCTAGCGAGCTGCGCGGCTACATGTCCGCCACGGGCGAGTTCATCCCTACCGCTGTTTACGATTGGGCCGTTAACCCTGAGGGCGGCATTCTGTTGACTGACGAGCTGGACCGCTCGCATCCCGGCATTCAGGCCGCGCTCAACTCGCTGTTGTCCAACCGCTTTATCAGCTTGCCCAATCGTGAGATTGTCCGCTTGACCGATAAGCATGTCATCATTGCCGCTACCAACACTTACGGTGACGGCCCGACCTGGGAGTTCCCGGCGGCTCAGAAATTCAGCGCCGAATTTAAGGATCGGTTCATCGCGCTGACCATCGAGATTGACGAAAACATCGAAATGATGGCGGCACTTGCTAAGGGTGCGCCGCGTGACGTGACACAGCGGGCCGTGGCCTACGTGCAAAAGGTTCGTAAGAACGTCAAGCGTGAGGCAATCACGGGCGTGACTATCACCCCGCGTGCATCTCAGAACATGTCCGCCCTGCTCGCGCAAGGCTTGGATTGGGATAAGGCAGTGGCTTGGACCCTTCAAAAGGGCATGGATGATGCCACCTGGTCTAAGGTGTCCGCCTAAGCCACGCTTAGCGCACAGCGGCCCGGTAAGACACCTAGTCTTGCCGGGTCGCTTGCGTTTGAGTACGGGTACTGTACTCTGACACTCACACCACAACCACGCGCTCAGAAAGGGCACACCATGCAGATCATTGAGAACCGAAACTTGCTGGTTCATCAGTACCCGAGCCTTGCTGAGTTCGCCGATTACCAGGCCGCTAACGTTGGCTACCAGCGATGCCGCCGGTCTTTCTCTAATTGCGCCAGTGTGGGCGAGGCTGCGGCCCGCGCTAAGGCAGGATTGCCCGAGTTTGGTGTCCGCGTGCTGGACACGTCTAAGGCAATGGTGGATAGCGCCATGCGCCAGGTCACCGAGATCGACATGTTCAGCACTTACGACGTGACCGGCTCATATGTGGACATGGGCCGTTTTCTCGACGGCACGCCCGAATGCATGGTCGACAGTGTGTTTGAGGACAAGCCCAAGACCACGCCCGTTGTGACCATAGTTAGCAACGTGAATGCATCCGGCGGCATCGACAAGGAGGAACTTGAGACGCGCGGGCGTTTGGTTGTGGCGCTGATCAAAGCGATTGAAACGTCCGGGCGTGCTACTGAGTTGTGGGTTGACTCCACCAACATTGGCCGCAGTAATGGCCGCGAGATTGCCCACCATTTCCGTATCGCTGTGCGTATCCGTGCCGCTGGTCAACCGCTGGACATGGGGTCCGTGATGTACGCGTTCACCGATCCAAGCATGTTGCGCGCGCTGTGCTTTAACGCTATGCACCGGCTTACTCCCGACATGCAACGTCGTTACGGTGTCGGCGCGGGCTACGGTTGCGTTGAGACTGGCGCGGTACACGTAGAGGAAAGCTACGGGGAGAACGCTGTGTATCTGCCCGCTGTGCGCCTGGGCGAGCGCCAGGACAGCGCCGAGCGCACGGTTACCCGCGTGCTAGAGCGGTTGGGTATCGCCTAGCGCCAAACCGCAGTACGGAACGCCCCGCCTGATTACCAGGCGGGGCGTTTCTGCATTGGCGTCTCAGTGCGTTTCTAAGCGTTTCCGGCATCCATTCCCACTAGGGCACGCCCGTTAGTCGCTTAGCGTTGACTACAGCCACCCTTACGGATAGCGCTGACGGTTTAGCGTGCCGCCCTTTTGAACTTATCGGTCCAGTAGGCCGCGAGTAGCGCCGAGTTGACCGCCGCGTGCGTTGGTGCGCTCGCAACCTGACCACCCGTGGACGCAACCGCGAGCGTTGTCTTGATTGCGCGTACCAGTGACCAGTAAGCGCCGCGTGAGTATGCCCGTGCCGCTTTACGCCCGTGCTTGCGTGCGTATGCCGCAACGGCCCGCTTGTGAGCGTCGGCCAGTTCGCCAGCGTCGACGGACCTGCTCGGTTTCTTACCCGCCCCCGGCTTAGCGGGCTTAGGCATCCGCCGGTCATTAGCGTCCGCCCCGTTCTCAAAGTGTTCTTTCTCGTCAGGTGTTAGCCCTAGCGCGTCCGCAGCTTCGCTAGCGGTCCCCTTATCGCTTAGGTCGCTTAGCTTGCCCTGGTCGTTTAGTGGCAAGTCCGCGTTACTGTTACCGCCCGATCCTGAGCCGCCGCCCGATCCGCCGCCGCCACGTCCGCCCATCATCGCCCCCGTTCGGTGAGTGCTGCTCGGTTCCGCACCGGCCCCGGCACGCCCCCAAGAAATTGGAAAAATTGGAAATTGAAAAATTGGCGCACCTAACGCGCGCTAAGGAAATTGCGAATCCAAAAAATTGGCAATCCCGAAAAACTTGACACCCCGAGTACGGCAGCCGTACCGTGGCAACCATGACAAACACCGTGAAGTGGGTCAGCCCGACAGGTTTCACCGTCATGCACCAGGCCGAAGACGGCACCGTGAGCTACACGTTCCCCAGTGAGCCACACCCCCAGCTGGAGGCACCCGTGACCAGCAAGGGCACCTTGGGCCTCAAGCCTATGACCGACGCCGCGATGGCGGTTGCGTGATGACCGCGTTCGGCAAGTGGATCGACACCTTCCTAGACGAGAAAGGCGTAGACCTACACCATACGTTCCACATCGACACACCGGACGGTGGCCCGTGGAAGTGGCACAGCATCCCCCTGGAAGTCGTAGTAGAAGTAGCCAAAGGCGTGTCCGCATCCGAGCAGATGGTCATCAAGAACACGCTGGTCAGACTGGATTTATGCAACCAGCCGGTACTGCCCTACTTTGAGCATCTAGCTAAGGCGCTGGCTGAGGCTGTGAAATAGTTGTACGCATGTCTAACGTCCTCCCTGACATCCCCAACAGCGCCGCCGCGCTCATGCTCCAGCAGGAACGCCTGCGACTCACACAAGAGCGCATCGAACTAGTGCAAGAGATCACACAGCGCCAGGAACGAATCGACAAAATCGACCAACGCTTAAGAGAGGTAAACGATGGTGAGCGTGTACTCTCCGAGCATGGCTACTGACGCCACCTTAGACACCATAGGTGCCCAAACCTTCGAGATAGCCGCCGCCATCATCGCCCTCTATGATCTGATACGCGAAGCTAAAGCCACCGGCTACTCATACAACGAACTTGAGTTCGTTACTAAGTTTCCGCGTGGCAACTTGCAGGTTATCGCAGCTGGAGGCAACCCCCGGTTTAACCCGGAACCGCCTCCCCCGAAACCCCCAAAATCAAAGGCTTGACATCAGCGTACGGCTGACGTACTGTAGGTGACATGAGCAGCGAAACCAAAGTCTTGGTCCTCAAGACGGACCGTACACACGAAGTCGTGGCCGTGCCCGGCGACGATATGGACCTGTACCGGTTCATGCGCAGCACAATCGGTGACGACCTTGAGGCCGTCTACGGATGGACCGACGCGAACGCCGAACGGGCAGATGTCGCGTTCATGCTTGGTGAACACGGTAAACTTCAATCCCAGCCGATAAACACGCAGGCCACAGCCCTTTGGTGGGCTCTGAACCCTGATGCTGTCGGCATTGATCGCCTCTGCGGCGTGGTTGTGGTGACTGGTGGCGCAGACAGGAACGGGGACACCCTGCCCGTTCTTGACAAGGTGATCGAGATAGTGGAACGGAGGGGCGGCGAATAGTCGCCTCTCCGTTTCCCTCTCCTAAACAAAACTTATTCCAAAAACTCTAAGGTGGCTTAACCATGCGCGTTGACAGGCGGGTAGAGGAAGACGGACGCAACCGCTCAGTTGTCATGTTTGAATCGTTCACCGAGCTAATCGACCATAACCGCGAGCACGACCACCGCAGCGCGGCAATGAACAGCACGTTCTACGGTGCCGCCAACATGAAAGAAGCCGACGCTATGGCCCGCCGGGGTCTACCGCGAGACGGCGTTGAAGCAATCAACCTCGCACACGATCACGTCTCACACGTCGCTGGCGACCTCATCCGGCCAGTCTTTGACGAGTTCTACGACACCAGCGGGTCATTCGTAGACATGGGCCGATTCGTGGACGGCACCCCCGAATGCATGGTGACGTACTTCCCCACCGACGAACCCGGCAAGTCCAACATCGTCACACTCATTATGAATATCTCGTACAACTGCGGCATTAGCGCTGACGCCATTAAGAAGAACGGCCAGTCAATGATGGCGCTAGTTGAAGCCATCGAGACATGCGGCCTGCAAGCTGAAATCTGGGCGGACAATCACGTCCGGGGCTCTCGCGGCGGCACAAAGGTTTGGGCTCGCACCGCCGTTAAGCTCAAGCGGGCCGGTGAACCGTTCGACGTGGGCATGTTCATGTACGCACTGACTCACCCGTCATTCCTGCGGAGTCACATCTTCAACGCAATGCACAACCACTCAAGCGAAGTGCGTAGGGCCTGCGGCATCGCGCACAGCGGCAGCTACGGTATGCCCGTCCACGCCGCTCAAGACATGGACGACTTTCCCCCATACTCGATTTACATCCCAGTCATTTCAAGCGACAGTCAGGCCGGGAAGTTTGTGCCAGCCGTGTTGAAGCAGCTGGGCCTGGTCAAGGCCGACGCAGCCTAATCTGTCACAGTGACGAAAGGTGCTAGACCGTGGACAACTGCGTAGACGCCCACATTGACGAGTACGGGCCATGCCAGGGGCCGGTGAACCGCTACGAAGCCCTATCAGGCAGCGGCGAGCTGTACCCCCGCTGCACACGCCACTACGGCACATACGTCGAACGGGTCCAGCCACGCATCGACGCGATCCGCCAGCAGTACCCCGACACAGACACCCCGCCAAGTTGGTTTGACCCAACGTACGCGGGCGAAAGGTGGAACGAAGATGACTAAGGCTAAGCCTATAGGCGTAGGCATTTGCATTAAGTGCCAGATTGGCGGCAAGTCCCTACTAAGGGGCGGCTGGTGCCAGGAATGCAAAGACAAGCACAAGCCCGGCAGCACAACCGGCGTGGCCGGTGTCTACGCGGGCGGGCCGATCTGGGCCGTGCGTTGGTCCGAAAAGGGCTTTGAACCCCGCATATCGTCCATATCCCGGAATGAGGATGAAGTGCGCGGCTTCTACAACCACCTGGTTATCCGTTATGCGGAACTTGGCCGCGAGGATAAGCCGGAACTGTTAGCGGCTCGCATTCATTGGGTGGTGCAGGAATGAGTGACCTTAAGGCGGCATTAGAGCAGCTAGAGGCCGCGATCACCGATCAAGGTCCCCAGCCCGACTATCACCGACGCGTGATGTCGGACGTTCAAAGCAGCTGGCCGACCTTGTGGCAAGCCACCCAAAACATTCGCAAGGCAGCACACGAATTCGACCAACTAAAGATCGTCATTGAAGTTCTCCGCGAGGAGATAGCCGACCTAAGGCCCTTAGTCGAGAAGTGCCAAGATAAAGAGATCGAATTGCGCTATTGGGCTAATAGGTAGTTGACAAAGGCGTACGGCTCCCGTACTGTATAGGACATGACCGGATCACTCCCGCACAAGCGCTACCCATGCAACGAATGCCCCTGGCGGCGCGACACCCCACCCGGCAAGTTCCCCGCAGAACGCTACGAAGCGCTCCGCAGCACCGCCGGAGAGGCCGGGCACGAACGCCCCTTAGGCTCACCCATCTTCGCCTGCCACAAGACAGACGAAGGTAAGGAACAGGCTTGCGCAGGCTGGCTTGCAACCGTAGGGATAGAGCACATCGGCATGAGGCTAGCCGTAGTAACGAACCGCTTACCCGGCAGCGTCTTCCAGCCCGGAGATGACTGGCCGGAGCTGTTCGACACCTACGACGAGATGGCCGAAACGCAGGGGGTATGATCGTGCCGCAAGCGCCTATAGCTCAGTTGGTAGAGCAGGAGACTTTTAATCTTCGGGTCCTAGGTTCGATCCCTAGTGGGCGCACTTTCTAAAGCTGACATCGCAGGGGTCGAACCTGCATCCCCCAGATTAACAATCTAGTGCTCTGCCAATTGAGCTACATGCCAATGTCAATAAAGAGCCGCCCCCCCCCCCGGAATCGAACCGGAATAAACCGCTTTGCGGGCGGCAGCCTAACCATTCAGCCACAGCGGCACCACAGCACCCTTGCAGGAACCACACAGGTGCGATAACATACGCGAAAACAAAACCGAAACCGGGGGAAAAGCCACAATGGAAGGTGACATCACCACCGCATTCTGGTATCTACCAGTAACGCTCGAAACATGGCACCTAGCAGCATTCCTGCTAATCGCCGCCATACTCGGCTACACCTTCCGAATCGGCCAAGTAAAAGAACAGCAACACCAGCTAGAAGCGGAGAGCAGAGGACCCGCCCCCCAGTCCCCTCACAGGGACACCTAGTTTTCAAGACTAGTCGGCACTCTAACGGCCTGCTTTACTCTCCCTTAAGCACCTTACGGCGCTCATCCCAAAACGTCGGAAACTCTTTCACCACAGGCAAATCCAAACCCTCCACATAACGCAACTTCCCATAGCTAAGCACAATCGCCGGCTCAAGCCGAGACACCATCTCACTTAGCCCCATCTGGAACCACGTCTGATCTTCCTCAGTCGCACGCACACCCAACGCAGACACAGCCACCACGCCGCCGCGAGGCAACCCCTCAAAGCAGAAGTCGTACGTGTCCGGACGAGCCCAGCACACAGTAGGAATGACCCTCACGCCCTGGCCTTGCCAGAACGCCCCACACCAACGGGACCGGTACACGTTCCAAATCTGCGCTGCACGCGGCATGTCACGCCACAAACTGAAATCGGGGGTCAGTGCCCCACCCACCGCCAAAACTCTGCCTACGGTCCTCTCAGGGCTCGTAAACGCAGTCTCAAAGCGGTAGTCGTCCAAAAAGAAATGAATAGCGCCGTTCTCCCGAGCTGCACGCTCACGCTGACGCGGCATATGCCAAGCACCCAGATAATCAGGCACCCAATCACACCGCTCCAGATCAGGGAAGCCGAACGCGTTATCCGATGGGAAGATCGCACGCAGATTCAACGCGTCCATCTTGGCCGGAGCCTCAGACCAAAACTGTGAGCTACGAGTGCCATACAGGCTAAGAACCTTAGACACTCCACCCCCAAGTAAGCCAGCATTGAATACGTGTGTGTATATCTAAGTGCAGATCACCGTTGGGCAATCCGGATCAAACAAGTGGTAAACCACCCCAACAACCCCGGTAGCCACCGGAATCGTAATCAGCACGGCCATAAAGATCACCCACGCTGTGCATAACCGATAAAACGTCTTATCTGACATGTACCCGCCTAATTGTGCTACCGGTCAATAAAACGTCAATACCTCGCGCTACTGACAAATAAACGCGTACGCAAGCAGGGAATTGAACCCCGGACCCCCGCCTTATCAGGGCAGTGCTCTAACCAACTGAGCTACCCGCGCGTGGCTTAAGGACTGAATCGAACAGTCGACGCCCGAGTCACAGTCGGGAGCTTTACCACTAAGCTACTTAGCGTGGCCCCCGAGTGATTCGAACACTCACTGTCGCGCTTCTAAGGCGCGCGCCTCCTGCCAGTTGGGCTAGAGGGCCATATGTCGCAAAGATGCAGACACCCGCATAATGGGCCATAGAATGACCATTAAAAGCACCGCACGAATGATTTGAACACTCATCCACCCGCTTTGGAGGCGGGGACTCTACCAATTGAGCTAGCGCGATAAGAACCAGGGATTATTTACCTTCGCCCCTGGTTAACGAATATGCGCCCGCATTATGCATCATGCCGACACAGCCCAATTCGCCGCAGGGCCACGCGAGTTGATAACCCGTCCTCTGGGTAGCTACCCATCCCGGAATGGGTTTCCGTCAGCGCTCTTTACTTAGGGGCTACAGTTCCTAGGTTATAAAGGCGTCGTGTGCGCGGCTGACGATCCGCTATTGCACCGACCCAAGTTTTGTGCGGTTGGCTATAACGGTGGTTTCCCTCACCGGTCCCGTTCAGTCGATGGGACTAACCGGTAGGCCCACTAGCCCACAAGGCTAGGGTGATCCCTACAAGACTTGAAACTCACTAGTTGCCGACCTTCGCCGCAGAATCAGCCGGGTCCGGAGCCTCAGCCTTAGGCCACTCATTGCGATCACGCAACTCCTGAACCACATTCAGCTTGTCCTTAGCGACCTTAATCGGGTCCTTATCAGTCATATCAACCTCCTAATTGAGCCGCTTGCAATCGCCTGGCGTGCGTAACACGTCGGTGGCAATTGGCGCACCGGACCTCGCACTTGGCAATCTCAAGAGCTATCGTCTGGACGGCGAAACCGGCCAGCACCATTTCCGAAACGTTGTTTCGCTTAACACCCCGCACATGATCAAACTCAAGCACGATAGGGTCACGCTCCCCGCAATCCACGCATGGTTGCGCCGCTAGGCACCCATCGACGTACGCCCGAGCCTTAGCAATTGCCGCAACTCGCTGAGCAGCCACCGCCAGCTTTCGCTTGTCGCTACCGTGATAGTGCGCCCGGTCAGTGATTTTCTGGCATGGCCGACACCGGCCCTGGTGACCATCTTTAGCTGACTTATTTTTATTGAACTCAGAGTGTGGCTTTTCCTGCTGGCATTTACCGCAGCGTTTCACCACACCCCCTAGTGTCTGGCTGGCACGATTTGAACATGCGACCCCTCGCATCCAAAGCGAGCGCTCTAACCAAGCTGAGCTACAACCAGATGGTCGCGGGAACAGGAATTGAACCTGTGACCTTCGGCTTATGAGGCCGCGAAGCTACCTAACTGCTACCACCCCGCGCTGGAGCTGCCTGGCGGAATCGAACCGCCGACCTGCCGCTTACGAGGCGGCTGCTCTACCATCTGAGCTAAGGCAGCACTATTCAGTTGTAGTCGTGGTGAGACTCGGACTCACACGGGCGTAAGCCCACCAGCTTTTGAGGCTGGCGCGTCTGCCAATTCCGCCACACGACCTAACAAACTCAGGCGCGGACATGCAGCCCAATCGGCTCGCTGCACAACTTGCGCGGCGTGCTCGCTGGCGCATTCCAGCCATCCTGGCGGCGCACAGTCGGACTAGCGCACGGTGTGCGGCGCTTCTCAGCTTCCCGAGCCTCCAGCAGCTCTACAGCCCGCTTGAGCCACGTCATCGCCGCCAGGTGCCCCCCATCCGGCGAGTCCACCGCATAGTTCGGTGCATCCCCATAGCGCTCGCGGTACATCTCAAGCGCGGTGTCAAAGCCGCCCTCGTAAGCCCACCCAATGAACTCATTGGCACGCTCACTCTCCGTCACAGACGGCAAAGGCTCACTAAACACACTCGGCATGGAACATCTCCCCCGCGAACTCCACAACCTCATCACCCAAACGAATCATGTCGTCACAATCCATACAACGGCACTCAACCTCAGACTGATAAACCTCGCTAGTCACTAGACCCCGCAAGAATCGCGGCCACCTTAGGAGCCAAATTGAACGCGTGCGCCCAATCAATCAGCTTGGAATACTGATCCTCCGTAAGCTCAGCACCGCCATGCCCCTGCGAGAAATCCACCGTATTCAGATTCCCATCCGGGTCAACGTACTGAATGATCCGAAGCTCACCGACAAGGATGTTCCCCTTATCATCCGGAGCGATATCAGACATCATGCAAACCAATCTCTAGAGGTTTTATGTCTAGGCGTAACGCCGCCATCCCCCAAATCCTTATTGCACTTCAAATGCATAGGCTCAAGATTCTTAGCAGAGGCGAGCAAAGGTGAATCCGGCGGCAACGAAGACACCGGAACTTTGTGGTTAGCCGAAGGTCCCCACGGATTAGACTTACGAGCGTGCTTCAACTTGCGGCAATCATCACCACAAGTAAGCGGAATCAAATGCGCAGTCTCAACCGTGAACAGTGACGTATCAACGAACTGACAAATCGGCTTCAAGTTCAGGTCAATAGCCTTACGGCACGGCGGGTACGCGCAAATCTGCGACTCACGCAGCACCCGGCGACGAGCCCTCAGGTAGTCGGCCTCAGTCTTGCCCGTTGCACCTTTCTTCCGGAGGTTCCCCGGCATCGTCAACCTCGCAATCATGCCGCCAAGGCGGGCCATACCAATCGCCACAAACAAGGCAAACCGGATTCCCACCAGGCGTGATCAAGCCAGCCTTAGCCTCTCGATAACGGTTACGGTGCGGGACAGCCGCGTTAGAACGGCGCAACTCTTGCCGAGCCCGCGCAGCGTCCCTACTCATCGTCCAAATCCACAAGCCGCCGAGCATGAATAAGCAGAACACCTTCAAGCTCATCAATAAGCCCAGGATCATCGCCCTTAGCGCGCGCATACTCAAGCCCAGCACTCACAATGCCGAAACCGGCCGCCGCAGCAAGCCCCGGCGAAGTATCCCCAGGCTTACCCATTACTTAATCCAACGACGGGCCATGCGATCCACATTCAAAGCAGATACATTGTTAGCCAAAGTAGGACGCCAAGACCCTGGCAATCCCGAGTCCTTATCGGCAGGCGGAACAAACACCTGCTTATTATCGAGCAGAGCACCCAAAATCATTTGGCGCATCACATTAGGCCGCGCAACAGGCTTCATCTCTTTTATCTCCCCACTAAATCCCCAGGCTGAACAGTCCGCAACACATAAGCGTTTCCACCACAGACCGCCGCGCGGCACGCGGCAAACGTATCGCCATCGAGCGGCAGTGCGGTCTCATCAATCAGCAGCAAATCGAACCTCTGCCCACGAATATCCACGCCCCACTTAGACCGCCCGAAAGCCCTATCGTGACCCTGCTCCCAGCCGAACTCGCGGAACAGCGCCTTAGCGCGCTCCAGTGACCCCGCTAAGACAGCGAACTTCTGGCTCATTACGCAGTGCCGATCCGCCCAACAGTTACCATCGTGTCGGACCAAAGAACGGTCAACGCTTGCAGCGAATCCTTGGAGACATCAATGTCTCCCACTAGCAGCAGACGCGGTGCAATCGAACCCGGCGCAAACCCGCGACCGAAATGCTTACCGCCGCGAGGCGTAGTCACCAACCACCCGTCAAGGCCGAACCCCTCACGGATACGGCCCCCCTCAGGATGATTCTTAGCGTAAATAACGCCACTCCACTTCGGCTTAGCCAACGGATCAGCTGGCAATGCCCATGAACTCACACCGACCTCAATTCAGTAGTGCTCCGAATACGCTTACCGCGCGAAGTCGCGCCACAGTCATTACAACGATGCATCTGATAGACACCCGCAGCAGTGACATACGCCTTAACGCCGTCTTTCTTCAAGTTCGTGCCATTGCACTTAGTGCAATGCAACTCACCGTCATCAACGGTGTCCTCATACAAAGCCAAATTCAGGTTCGTCAACCACGGCAAATGCTGTTCAAACAAACGACCGGTCAAAACCACATCATGTTCGTTGTACTCACGCATAAGCTTCTGCGCCGCGCGCTGCTCAGCCCGCGTCCCATGCCGGATATCCCACCAAAGATCGGACCCGCCGTGATGAACCTTGCGATCCTTAAGGATCATGCGAGACGACCAGTCAAGTTTCATGGACATAAGCCCACCCTTAAACCAGCGCCTAACAGTCTTAATCAAGTCAATCGACTTGTACGGAAGCGGGCGGCCCAGACCCAGGCGAATGAACTCGGCTTCAAACCATTGCAGGTCGAACCGGTCACCATTCCAAGTGACCACGATATCGGCTTCATTCAGCAGGTCGAAAGCGGCTTGCATCATGCGCCGGTAAGCATCGTCGTCATAGTCCGCCCAAGCGGCCTTGAAGATCACCTTGTCGTCGTCACGCCACTTAGCGGCGAAGCACAACACCCGCGTAGGGGTCTGCACCTGGTCAATGCCAATGAACTGCTTAAACAGGCCGAACGTCTCGACAATGGCGCGCTGCGTCTCAATGTCAAGGATTAGGACCTTGGCGCTCACGCGAACGCCTTTGGCCCAGCGGCCATAGCCTTCATGTGATCGGTGACCAGACCCGCGCCCATAGGGCCGGTGTAAACGTGAGTGTCGTGGATACTGGGCAGCACCGCCTGCGCCTTTGGCTGCTCAGCCGAATTAATCTTTTCAGCAAGGCCCGCATAGCCCGCAGTGTCCACATACGAATCCCGGTGATAACCACGCTTAGCGCGCGACACCTTCATCAGCAGCAGCAAGTTAATCGCATCCAACGCGGAAATCTTCGTACCTAGATACGCCGACCAAAGCTCAGCAATCCGGTTCCAGTTCTGCGCGGTATCGCCATAGTCCTGCTGACGCTGCCCGTTGATAATCCGCTCAGCCTCTTGGCAGACCGTTTCCTTAGTCAATTCCCCGTTCCTCCGACCCCGGCAAATACATGTGGTGCGTAAACTGCGCCTGGTAAGCTCCCCCGCCACCAACCGCAACGCCGCCACGTTCACCTGAGGAAATGTTTGTGCCATCCGGCAACGTGACCGCCGTGTGCTTAGAGTTCCAACCGATCACCAAAGCACCAGGCTTATCCCCATCAACAAAGCCACGCTCCCTAAGAGCCGCCGCCTCACTATGAGTGTCAAACCTGCCGCTAAACGGATCGCGGCCAACAGCAATGTTGGAAACCCACGACGCTAAACCACTACAATCAGTACCCGCCGGGGAATTGCCACCCGAGATATACGGTGTACCGTTAACGCCGCCGATAAAAAGCATTACGGCGGAAACTAGCTCCAAACCAGTCAAGATAAATTCTCCCAACCGCCACAAACGGGTCTAAACCACCCGGAAGTGCGTTGATTAAATGCAGAGCCACGATCACCGGCACAGCGCGCGCCAGGATCGGGTGACTCTCTACGTATCTGTCCCAACCTTCGCTAAGAAGCTCCCCCGGCGGACACGCAATCTCATAGGCGATGATCCCGCCAGTGAGTGCGAGCCACGCGATGTCGGACGGCTTCAATGCACCCCCTAAGTAAGTAAGGCGGTGCTCCCTGATAGAGCCGTCCCGTTCAGGCCAGCCGTCCGAGAGCACCGCCCTAGCGCAGCCAGAACCGATAAGGACTTCCGGTTTAAAAGCCAGCCTTACCGGGCGCGCTAATCCTCTTTACAGAACCTCTGGAAGTTGCGTCACCGGGGGATGGCCCTTTTCACAGTCCAAACAAATCCGGTGACCGGTGCCCCAATGTTTCGTGTTCTCCCGCGAATAGACATGACCGTTCCGGCAGCGATTCACCCGCACCAAAACCTCAGCCTCATCACTGTTCGGCACATGCCACTTCAGATTCACCAGCCGGTTGTCCGTAGGGTCGCCATTCGACCACCAGGGAACGCCCCCAGGGGGCCGTGGACCGACAAACGTGGTCAGCACCGCCAGATGTACCTGAACCGTCTTTTTGCGAACCTTGACGGCCCGCGTGGAGCCGTTAATGGTGAACTCGCTCAAGATGCGGCCAGTCGGAGATTTGAACTTCCCCTGATCGCTGATAAAGAACCCATCGGCACCAGATAAGGGCAGCCAAGACATAGTTCTCCCTACAAAAACATTAGCACGCTTACAAAAGAACTACAGCGCTAGTCGTCATAGAAAGCCCACACCGAATAGCCCGAGCCAAACGGATGGCCTTTCTGCTGCATCTTGTCGATAACCGACTGGCGAAGCTCCACCAATAGCTCCGCTTGCTCTAAGCAATCCATGTCGGGCACGTTTAGAACCTGAACCATCATTTTCATTGGCTACCCTTTGTGGCGTTGTACGTCAGGACATCCCCCACCCGAAACAAAGTCCGACCATTCGCAGCCTTGTGCTTCCGAATGCGCTCCGGATGCCGCCGCGACCAATCCCGAATATTCCACTCCGGGATGCCGTACTTCTCAAAGAACCACCGGGCCGGGACCATCGCGTTAACGTCCACCACCGTGTTGTCACACACCCACGGCTGACCGTAATCAACCATCAGCTTGTCGACCCCTAAGCACGCTTCTAGGTCGATATCAGCGAGCGCGTCCCGGTAGTGATCAATGATCCGGCGCAGCCGGTCGTCCTTAGTGTCTTCGGGCCAGGGCCAGCTACCCGCCACGGCTCATAAACGAGGCTGGGGTAACCCGCGACCAAAAGCGCTTGATATCGCGCGCCTCAGGCTCGCTAGCGGACTTGTAGCGCGGGTTGTCGCCCGTCTCGATGATCAGGTAGGTGCCCGGCGAGACTGCGAACGCGTACTGACCGGCCACCGACTTACGGACGGTGCCCTCCGGGTCGCTGGTACGCACCTTATTGATCGCGTCCACGATCAAGTCAACCTTGGCGTCAGGGTTAAGGGTGACCCTGGACAGCGCCTTGACCGCCACCCGGCGCTCGGTGTCAGTCAGCTCAATCAACTGAACCTCGGGATCATCCGGACGGGCAGCCTTACCGTCAACAATGTCGACCGCCTCTTTAAGGCCCAGATTCGGGAACTCGGCCCGCAGAGCCTTAACCGCCTGCACCTTACTGACGCCGGGAGTGACCGGCTCCCGCTCAGGCCGCAACGTGGGGGCCTTAGCGCCAACCCCCGAGAAATCCCAATCCACCATTACTTAAGCCCCCTCAATCCGATCCACAAAACCAAAACCAAACGCCTCCTGAGCGTTCAGCCACACATCCTGCCGAGTCCACAACTTTGTGAACTGCTCCGGAGTGCATTTACCGTTAGACCGCTCGACATAGATTTCGCCGATACGGGTGTTCATCTTCCGGTAGTAAGCCATCGTGTCCTCAAGCTCACCGATCTTGCCCGCCGTCTGACCGGACAATTCGTGAACCATAAAGAACGACTCCGGGCCAATAACGCGCTCATCCGCCGCCTGGACCAAGACCGTCGCCATAGACGCCGCCAACCCACGCACAGTGATAGTCAGCTTGTGCTTGCCGCCGCCCCGCAACGAATAGCGGGTCAGCGTGTCAAACAGGTTCAAGCCCGCCAAGCAAGAGCCGCCGCCCGAATGAATCTCGACATTCATGTCGCACGTCGGGTCGATACGGTCCCAGAATGCAAGGTGCTGCGCGCAAGCGCTGACGTGCGCGCTATCCACGGCACCGATGAAATAGTGCTGGCGCACCATATCGTCGGTCGCGTTGAAATGGCGCTCCTCGCGCAAAGCCTGAGCGGTCCGCAGCTCAGCCAACTCACGCTCAGCCCGCAGCTGCCCAAGCTTCTCAGCCCGGTAAGCCTCCCGAAATTCCTCGGTAGTCAGCGTCACGCAGCATCCTCCATATTCAATTCGTTAGTGTCCAACTGCTTAGTCTCGTACTCAAAGAACTTCGGACTCTTTGCCTTGAGCACCCGTGGAATCTGGCCCTCGATACGCACGCAGATACCCTCGTCCACCGACTTGGGATCGCTAAGCGGAACCGCGTTATCGTGGTTATCCGTGTAGCGGGTGTCCAGATACAGCGACGACCAGCGCTCGACAAAGTTGTGCTCAAAGTCCGCGTCGGTAATCACCCAACCCGACCAAAGCTCCGGCACATGCTTGAGCCCCAACGTCGCACAGAAGTCCTTAACGCCAGCCCACGACAGATCGGCCATGATGCCGTCTTCGTTAACCGTCGCCACCCGGTACACGTAAAGCTCGCACGCACCCGGCTTCAGGTTGTAGGTGTAACCCGCCTGAATCGGCTTGCGCTCGTCCACCCAACCGATCAGCTCGCCGTACACGATGAAGTTCTTAGGGATCATCCCGTCAAGCTTCTTACCGTATTCGGTCCACAGGTCGGTGTCGTAGAAGTGGTTATTGTCCGGACGGCCCTTAATGACCCGCCGTGACCCGAAGTTGTGCTTGTAGTGGGTATCCGGCGTGGAAATCTTCAGCCACTTGTTAACGAACCGCTCAAGCCGCCCCTTGTCACGCAGCTCCGGCACGTTACCGCCGCGCCAGCTGGTCCCATGCAACTTCTGCGTGACCACGACGAACTTAGGATCACGGAAGTGATGCAGATTCCTAAACAGCTGCTCGGTGTCCAGATGCATCTTGAAAATGTTCTGGTCAACCCGCGAACGAATCTTCGGACCCTTAGGCAAACCCTGCACGGCCTTACCCGGCACCACGTACTTACGGCAGATCGTGTGACCGTTCAGCTTGTCGAAGGTGTCACCCGGTTGCAGCGTCGACACGTCATAGCCGGTGTAGGCCAGCGACGACAGCGGCATAAGCAGCGCATTGCTGTTGTTCTTCCGCAGCCGGATCGCCTTAACGCGGGCGTTAGGCTCAAGGTAGCCCGTCTCGTTGGCGTCCCGGTTCAGGGTCGCCTCACGGAACAGGTTGTTTTCCGCCGCGTACTCAGTATCAAGCTGCGTCTCCGCAGTGAACAACACCCGGAGGTCCCCGGCCTTAATGTCAGCCTTTTGGGTTAGCGACTGAAACCCGAACAGCGGAATGGCAACCAGGTTGTCCAAGCCGACCACGCGCAGCGGTTCGGGCACCTTAACGATGGTTGCCGCGTAGTTAACGTTCTCCGGAATGTCGAAACTCACTCTATCTCCCGATCCAATTTCTCAATCCATGCCGCAGCTGTCACAGGAACAGCCGCCGAATCCGGTCCAAGATCAGCACCCGCTCTTTGCGGCGGTCTACGTGCGCCTCTCGCGCCTCTTTCAGCGCCGGGCGCACAGTCACCGCCGTCACATCCGCCACAGGGTCATACGAGTCAGCTACAGGCGCGTAATAGGCACCAAACTTGTCGGGGCCAAGTAGCTCATCGTGGGGCGGGCTCACCCGGCCCTGGTAATGCAGAACACTCATCTAGTCATCTCCGTAATTGATCACGCGGATACCGGCACGCTCAGCCCGCTTCATACAATCCCTAGTGCCACGCGACTCCCCCAACGGGAAAGCCAGGCACAAATCCGCGCCAAGATCCACCATCAGCTGATTACGGAAGTGGCCTTGCAGCGGGCAATAAGGCTTACCGTTCTTAAAGCGCGGCCTGTGATAGCAGCCGGTGCCGCACGGTTTATCCCATTCCGCCGGGTGGCCCTCCGCTGTGACGCCGACCCGGCCACCCGCATACCGGCGGGCAATAGTGTCAGCGCCAGGCGCGCACCCGTGGACGATAATCGCGTCCTCGAAATGCTTGGTTTGCGCGTAAAGCGCTAAGTGCAACAGTTCCCAATTTGACCAGTCCCGCGAACCAGTTACCAATATCCGTTTACTCACGCCACCAACCCCGCCCTAACTTGTCCTGCAACTGCTGGTAAACACACTCCACACGCGTCACCTTCGACCCATTGGGGATCGTGACCATATGGCCGTCTAAGTCATAAATGCTGTGATTACCGCCAGGACGGCGAAAGACGAAGGTCATCCCCCGCACTTTCGCCGCCCGGTCAATTTTGCGCAGCACAACAGAAGTCTTTTCGTGAGACACAAAGCAACCTTTCGTAGCGGTTAAGCGACCTACCAGCCGGAGTTATCCCCACCGGAATAGCCGCCACCCTCGCGGTTCTTCTTAGCCCGCATGTTCTTACCGACGAACTCGCCGTCAACCTCAAAGACCGACTTCTTTTCGCCGTCCTTTGTGTACGAACGCTGCTTAAGCTTCCCGACCACAATCACCGAATCGCCCTTACGGAGCTGATCAGTCACACCCTCAGCCAGCTCACGCCAAACAGACACGCGCAGGAACACGGTTTCACCGTCAACCCACTCATCGCCCTTTTTGACGCGCGGCGTAGACGCCACCGAGAACTGAGCGACCGACACCCCGGATTCCAAAACGCGCAGTTCCGGATCGGCGGTTAGGTTGCCCTCAATCCTGATATCGACGTTAGCCAACTAATACTCCTTATCCCGCCAACTGGTATTCACCAGTCGGCATTTCGTTAACATCCCGGTCGCCCTTACGCACGTTGCATTCAAAGCAAGCGGTACGACAATTTCCGGGTTCATGCGCCCCACCCTTTGCAAGGGGAATCACATGGTCAATGGTTGGCGCGAGTGGATCAGGCACCTTCGCATCATCGCTAGTGCGCCTATTGCACAAGTAGCACCAATAGTGGTCGCGTTTGAATATTTCGATAGGAGATACCGACGAAACAAACGCGTCCCTCAAACGGGCGCGGCGGCGGGCGCGAGCCGCGCGCCTACCATTTTCCTCTAACCGCTCCGCGCACTCGTCCGAGCAGGTCCGCCTCCAACGGCTCGCATAGATGAACGAGCCATCACAGATCACGCAATACCCGGCGATTAACACCTTGTCGCCGCGCGAGTGGGTATTAAGCTTGGCCCTCTTTTCTGCCAGCGGGTCGCCTACCCACTTAACCAACGGACGGGGACCGGCCATCTGCCAAGCGGCAGCCCTGGCGGAACATGCGCGGGAGCAGAACATAGCCCTGGTCCGTTTATCTGCAATGCCCCGTTTGCCGCAGAATTGGCAATCAAACTCCACTACGCGGGGACGGGGGCCGTGCCAATGCTTTCGGTTGTGGGCTGACTTTGCTTCACCGCAAACTGGGCACCGGCATCCCCGGCGATACCCCTGCAACCCGTGCTCAGCAGCCCTATTCGGCCTAACGTTATAGGGCGCGTCGAACGGCACGCCGTTCTTAATCCGTTGGTAGTGAAAGAAGCAATACCCTTTAGCGTAGTATTTGCGCTCACATGTGGGCCATTCGTGACATACCCGCTCACCGCTTACGGGATTTAACCTCGCAGTAGTCTTCATATTGCGCCTTAGTCAGAGTCGTCCCGCAGTCAGAATTTGTGCAGTAGATTTTTTCTTCACCAACCCAACCGCCCAAAGTTGGCAGCTTGCACTCAGGACACGGCACCCGCCGCCGCTCCCAAATCCGCTGTAGCCCGATAATGCCGTCAGCCTTGGAATGGGCCGCGCGGACATCAAGAGCTATCTCCAGCCCGCCGGTAAGGGTGATCAGGTCCCGAATCTGGTAACCGTCGACCCGGCGGATCAGCGCGCCTATCTCTGCGATCAAATCCATGACCGTCAGGTTCAGCGGAGCCTTAGGTTCAGCGGAGCCCTTAACCTTGGACTGGCCTACCGAACGTGGGATGTAGCCCTTGTACTTGTCCAACAGGCCGAGATAGGTGGGCAGCTCGTCAAGGCACTTCTGCACGTCGCGCACGCACCCGTCACACAGGGGCCGTAGCGCCGTGATGGCGGGGCCGTCAGGCGTACGGCTCACACAGCGCTTACCGGCGCGGCAGCGTGGCTCTAGAACCACCGCTGACCACTTGGCAGGTTAGAGAGCCAACGGATTAGCTCTTGAACCTCCGGGTTAGCGTCACGGTGAGGACCAAGCAGATTGATCGCCTCGCCGGGCAGGAAAACAATAGGGGCGGACAAATCACTCTGGCCGCACCCCTTGTCGACGTACACACAATGCGTGCCGTACTTCGGATTGAGCGAGTAGCTAAGCACACCCCCGCAGTCCAGCTTGATTTTCGTGCTAAGCAGCATTTCTCCCCTTAAGGATTTCCTTGCGTTCCGCCTCAGTGGTTCCCCCCCACACACCTTCGGACCGCTCGTAATAGTCATGGCTTGAGTCCCAATCAAGCGCGTACTCCAAGCACGCCGCTTTAACCGGGCAACCCCCGCACATCGCCTTAGCGGCGTCACGCTTATTGCGGCCACCAGCGCCAGGGCCGGGATGGAAGATGTCATTCTCAGGGCCGGTAACCACACCCTTGCAGGCTGCGCCCGGAAGTTCCGGAATCTCCAACTCCGGGATAAGGCGGGTACGAATACCACTCAGGTTCTTTACCTGAATAGTCTCCTGGCCCAATCCCATGCGCTTGACGATTCGTCCTGGCGACTTACTCACGCAACCTCCAACTCGACGGGCCAATAAACAGGCTCCATTTCGACAGGCCAATAAACCGGCTCGCCGTTATCGAACTCGGTGTCCTCACCGCGTTCCTTAGCTAGCGCCCACCGTTCACGGGGGCTCAACGCGCCGCGCATCCCGAAGCGGTGGTTGTAGTCAAGGCCGCTTTCCTCGATTAGCGCGGCCTCTAAGCACTCGCTAACGACCGGGCACCCGGCGCAGATTTTCTTAGCCTCAGTCATCTTGTGGCCTTGCCCTTCGGCGTAGAATGCCTCAATGCCGATGTACTGGCACTCAGCCAGTTCCCACCATCTCAATTCTGGTGTCGTCAACTTCCCAAATCCTTATCTCAATACGAGGGTTTCGTGTCTCTGCCTTAGTTACGGCTAGCCGCGTCTGTATGACGTAATCGCTGTGATCGTCGGGCCAAACACCGACTTTCACCAGGCCGTCTAATACACCTTTTTGGAACTCCGCTAGTGAGTCCGAATCCCGGTTGCGTCTATCCGGGGCGTACCAGGTGATTGACACGACAGACGGACCTAAGTCTTTTAAGCCCGCCTGCCGGGCCAACCAACCTACTGTTTCTTCTACTTGCTTCTTTGCGTCTGAACGTTTCCGCCAGTGGGATTGCCACGCCTGATTGGTGGTTAGGGGCGGTCGCTTCATCGGCACTGTTAGCAGGTGTTCTACTGCTGCCTCATTTCAAATATGCGGCCCGCCTGGTTAGAAGTCCCCCGGCTGAACTTGCAGGCACTTAAGCCCCAGCGAGCGCCACAGGTTCACAACCTGGTCACGGTCGTCCAGCACGAAGCGGACGTTGTATTTGCCGCGAATGTTCTCATCGAACAGCGTCGACTTCACCAGGTAGTCAGGCAACTTGTTCCCATTGCCGTCCTTAGCGCCGGTAGGCCGCATGTGCAGCTCATCGAACTGAATGCCGTGGTTCGCCAACCACTTGACCGTCTCGTCCCGGCAGGAATCATCCCGACCCGAGACGAACAGGACACGCGGATATGGCAGGTCGCGCGCCTCTACAACCGAGTCGTAGCGGATAGACGCAGCCAGATTGACCAGCCACCTAACATGCTCGTCAACCGTGTCCGTGTGGACCTGTGTGTAGTCGTACGGCGAACGCCCGTCCATATGGGCCACCGTGCCGTCGATATCCACGATGATTGCCTCAGGCAGTCCGTCGACCCATTCGACCGGCACCGGCGTGAACGTGGGCGGCGCTTGGATATCCGGCCAGTTCTTCTGCGGGTGACGCTTAGCCATCCGCTTAATCACGTCTTCGCCGACCACGCGACCAGCAGTCTTAGTGAGCTGGCGTGCATGGTCCCGCCGGATGCAGTCCGCCGCCGGAGTGTCCATGTCGACGCGCTCAAACTTCGCGCCGTACTGGCTCGCCATCTTCGCCCACTTACGCAGGTAAGACGGCTCCAAATGCGTGGCATCCACGATCACCGACGTACCGTTCTTCAGGAACGCGCTAACCTGCGCACGCTCCGCAACAGTGACCTCGGCCTCACGGTCCTTATTCCCAGTGAAGTAGTTATCGTGGAGCATCTTCCGCAGCTCGACCCGACAAACAACTACCGCGCCGGTTTCGTTAGCGATTTCCCGCGCCTTAGTGGACTTACCTGAACCCGGATAACCCCGCATCGCGGTAAGCGTCAGGGTCATTAGTAAAACACCCCAGCCTGAGTCATCGAGTCATAAATGTCAGCGAGCCCGATGGACGCCACGCTGGCCGACAGCGACCTCTTGTCATTCGTGTGGAACTGGTCATCCTGGGCCAGCTTCACCCCGATGTTCTTGAGGCCGATCTTGACGAACGGGGCCAGCTGCTCCGGGAACTCCAGAGTGACCGTGCCGTTCTGCTTAGTCGTCTTTGCGACAGTGCTCATTTAAACCTCCAAGTTGTTGCTGCGATGGATCAAGTACAGCAGCCGTACTCCGGAAACAGTCCAAACTGTCCGGAAAATCGGACAAACAGAATTAGGGCTGACGGGCCAAATTGGCCCTGACCTCGGCGAACGTCTGCCGATTCACAAACTGGCCGTTCTCCCAGATCGGACGGAGCACACTGGCCGACTCGTCGTAGGCGTCGGCGTCCTGCACCAACACCAGCTCGCCGGTCAAGTCATGCAGCACCGCCAAACGCCCGGTAGCAGACTTCTTAGTGCCGTCGTCGGTGATCGGATTCTTCAGCAGGTTCACGCCCTTGCCGTCGACCTTCGCCCACGTCGCTTTCATCGCAGACCCGAACGTGTCGCGCGTATTGTGCTGGTACGTAAAGGAACCCACACCGAACACCACATTGGCCGACGACAGGTTCGACCGCCGCATACGCTCCGTGATGCTCTTGGCGCGGTCCAGCGTGATCGAGTCGCCATAGATCAGACCCACATGCGGATCAATGTCAATGAACCCGGCAGCGTTCTTAGACCCGCCGAACGTGTCGTAGAGCAGCCCCAGCGCGCCCTTCCACTCCGGCGAACCATACGGCGCAGACGGATCACCACAGATGATCTTTTCCGGGTCACCCGAGTCAGGCCGGATAACCAGCTTGCCGTCCCGCGCCAGAATCTTGTCCCTAAGCGCCGGAAGGTAAACCGTGAGCACCTTCCACAGATCGAACGTGTCAGAAACAACGCTGACAATGCCGGTCGGGTACAGGTCCAGCAGCCGGGAGAACGTCTCCAGCTCGCCCACAGACTCGATGCCGGTACACATCACCGAGTGCTCAGTAGCAGGCACCGACCCCGCGATGTACTCGCCGCCGTAATAGCGGTCGATCCAATCGAGAGCCACCAGCGAATCCGTGCCCGTGAAGCTCAACAGGTGAGCCGCACCGGACGCCGCCGCCGTCTCATGCGACGACATACCCCGATAGCTGAAATCGTGAATCTGCCAGTCGATCCCGACACGATCCGCACCCGTCAGCAGAGCAGCACGTTCCATGACGCGCCGGTATTCCTTAGCGATGGTCGCAGACGTAGACGGCTGCCACACCCCGGCGCTAATGCCCGTCTCGACGTAGTTGGTCAGCCAGTAGAAATCGTCCAAGGTGTTCTCCACCGTGAACGAAGGCACACCGATAGGCACAAGGGTGCCCTCCGGGACCGCGCAGAACCGCAGAGGCAGATAGCCCAGGTGATGAAGCGCCCGAATATGGGCGGTACCGATACTCTCCGCAGCATCCGGCCCGAGAACCTGAGTGACCCGCTCGCGGTAGAGCAACGCCACTTCATCCTCATTAGCCGCGAAGAAAGGCTTGAAAGCGTCTACCAGGTGAGCCTGGATATACGCCTGCAATCCGAAGTGGACAACCTTGTCGACGCCAGGCAAGCGTGACTTGCGGTTAGTCCAATTTGAGTACACGCCGCTCACCTTGCCGCTGAGCGCGTACTGGTCGATATGACCGAGCTTGTAAGCATCGGTTTCAAAGAGTGCCGCTACCGGCGCGAACCTAGACATATTTAAGCCCTTCAACCATCGTTTCGTGCATGTAAGTGAAAGTCGGCACGATTGACGAAGCCACACCCACCCGGTTATGCCCAGGGTGAGAATCGGTCGTCATAATCCGCCCGTAATAACGGGTAAGCAGATTCGCTTTACCGGAGAAAATGCCGTGCGTAACCCACAGGTCAAGGTGCGCGCGGTCAAGTCCACTGGCGTCCGCCAACTCTGTAAAGGTCCAACCGCCATCGCAGATATCGTCAACCACCAGATACTTGCCGCTCTTAGGTACCGTCAGCTTGTAGTCCAGCAGAATCCCGGAGTTGAAATCCCGCACCTTGTCGGCCACATACAGGTCCAGCCCGTAATGCTTAGCGACCGCGCCAGCGCGATCCACCGCGCCCTTATCCGGGGCGATAATCCCGTCGTAGCGCCAATGCCCCTGAGTCTCCAAAGCCCGGTCAATCAACGGCAGCGGGCTAAGGTCCAGCAGGCCATGTTCGGCCCCGTACCAAGTGCCGTTACCGAACCCGGAATGGGTGTCAATCGTGATGATCTGATCAGCGCCCATAGACTCAATGAACTTGGCATAGACGTACTTAGCGATTGGCTGAGTGCCATCGCTCTTGTCGGCCCGCGCCGCTGGGAGGTACGGCAGTTTCAGCACGAACCACATTTCGCGGTCGTGCGCTATGTCCGCCCACAAGGCAGCCGCCATAAGGTCGTCTAAGTCCGCACCACGAACATCCGCGATATAGACCGTCTTCTCGTCGGCCTCCGGGATGATGTTCTTAAGGTGGACCTCCCCGCCCGGAAACTTGAAAACCTCAGCAGCATTCCGCCAAGTCCCAGCGCTGGGCGTGTAAGTCCTCAAAAAAACGGCCATGTGTCATCCCCTAAGCCAATGATTCGCGCGAGCCGGATAACGAAGTGCGCTGCGGCTAGCTCAACAATTGTTTCGATAGGGAGTTGTTCACCTATCGGGTTTATGTAGTCGTCGTCAGGCTCAATCACGGGGATACTCGTCTTCGTCCTCGTAGCCGCCCTCGCAGCGCTCGCAAGCACCATGCCGCCCGCCATAAGCGGAATTGCCGCAGCCCGCGCACCGGTCGTTAAGCTGCGCCATAAGGTTCGTCCCCAGGCCCAGCTTTTCCACAGTCCTCTTTGGAATCACGTAACTCATCTGGCGAAAACCTCCTATAGCCCGCCGCGAAAACACCCGTCACCTGCTCATCGCGCGCCCAGGTCCAACACTCATCGAAAACGGCACAGACACCGCACTTAGCGCGCATCTCCCGCCTATCGGCAAGAGTTAGTGTCTTCATAACGCCCGTGAATCGGGGATCATCGTGGCAATTGGCCTCGTCCTGCCACCTAAGAGGCTTAGGTGACATAAGCAATTCAATGCTCACTATGAAATCCGCTGGTAATGCCCCTCGAAACTGAGTGCAAGATCGCCCATCCTCCCGTTACGGTTCTTCCCCACGATCATTTGCAGAATGCCGGGATCGTCCTCGTCGTTGTGCAGCAGCAAAACCACATCGCAGTCCTGCTCGATAGCGCCCGACTCGCGCAAGTCACCGATATTCGGGGCGCGCACCTTACCGCCCTGTAGCGGGCCACGGTTCAGCTGGGAACACGCGACGATTGCCACATTCAATTCCTTAGCCGCGATCTTCAACTCACGCGACATGTGAGCCACTTGCTGCTCCCGTGACGCCTTTTTGTCTGTCGCAGCCATCAGCTGCAAATAGTCGACAACCAGCACATCAACCTTTGCCATTGACCGGGCGTGACTAACGATCTGCTCGACCGTCTGCCGCGACCGGTCGTTAACCTCGAAAGGCAGGGTCCGGTTTTCCTTAAGCCACCGGTCAATCCGGGCTCGTTCTTCAAGGTCCAGCTTTTTACGCATGATGTGGCTGAAATTGACGCCCGCCCCGTCAGCAATCCGCCGGGACATCACTTCATCTCTGGACATTTCCATTGAGAACACGGCGCTATGGAATCCCCAATGCGACGTATGGCCCGCTATCTGCAACGCTGCGACACTTTTACCGACACCAGGCCGGGCGGCTATGCAATAGAGCGCACCGCGACGTAGACCGCCGTTCAGACTGTCGTTCAGTGAGGGCCACGGCGTTGGGATCACACTCTCAGAGCTGGCAAGCCATTCCTCCCACGAATCAGCCAGCAGATCGAACGTCAATGACGCTCTATCCGGCTCGTACTGCTCGCGGAAAAACTTCTCACCCTGGCTCATCAGGGCGTGAACATCATCAGACGTTGACGCCTCCGTGTACGCCAGCTGCTTAAGCCGTGTTCCCAGCTCGGACAGCCGCCGGAGCTGGGCCTTGTCCAAGACGATCTGCGCGTACGACGACACGTTGTAGGCCGTAGGCGTGACCTCGATGCAGGTCAGCAGGTACGGAGCGCCACCAATCTTGGCGAGCTGGCCGCGTGTCTCAAGCTCACGCGCGACCGTCATAGCGTCGACCGGCTCACCGGCAGCCACCAGGGCTAGCGCCGCCGCGAATATCTCACCGTGAACGGGCCGGTAGAAATCCGACACGGTAAGCATCGTGGCTACTGTGTTAAGTGCAGCTTGTGACATGAGTAGCGATCCGATTACGCACTGCTCTGCCGCCAAGTCGTGAGGCGGCATCGGTTCGCTCAACTGCCATCCTTGCTGAACTTTTCCGCGAAGGTCCAACGGTCCATGACCGTGATACGCAAAGATTTATTCAAGCGGCCCGTCGCTACAACAACGTCCTCTGCTGTAACGATATTGGTTGGGGCACCGAATGACAGCTCCTTAATGCGAACTGTGTCGCCAAGGCGGTAACCGTCTGCGGGCAATAAGGCGATGTTGACCTTAAGGCCCGTCAGGTTGGCAACCCGCTGCGCGGATTCCAGCGACCCGTCAAATTCCTCGTAATACACCGCGTCATCGCGGCGCGGATAAGCGACACCCATTAGGCAGCCACCCTTTCCTTGAGTTCCCTCAGCCAGTCCCGCTTAGCGCCACCCATGAAAGCTCGACGCTGTTCAACGTCCAAACCATCCGGCGGATCGGGAGCTGTGAAGATAAAGCCATATGCCTTAAGCGGAGATACCTGACCCGACTTAAGGCATTCATTGATCGTGTTTCTCAGCGTGGCTGCACGCTGCGCATCTTTCATCGCCTCAGACGCCAAAGACGGCAACAGAGACGGTGACAGGCTCTTAGTGAGCCAGAGCTTTAGCGCGGCCTCGACAACTCCGAGGTCTAAGCCCTCGCGGAGTAGAGAAGATGCTTGGCGTACCAGCTGAGCCCGCACCACCGAAGGGTGCGAAGCTGGAACCACGCGGCGGACAAGATTCCCCGCCTCCGTATCAGGTTCAACGTCATCGTTCCATTCCTCGTAGTCTTTGAAGATCGCTACCGGCAGGTCACCCCGAACACCCTTAAGCCAGAGCCCGGCGTTAACCAGTTCGTCGGCTTCCTCGCGGGTGCCCAGTAGCAGAACGTCGTCTAGCGGGATTACTCCGGCGGACCGATTATCCCGGCACCATGAGTTCGCTTTGGCCCATAGGCCGATAGCGCCGTTGCTGCATTGCTTGACTTTCCGGTGTTCCCAGAACTTCCGGTGAATCTTCCCGAACTCGCTCATACGCCAGCCATAAGGTCGGCGTAGTTGAATTTAGTTCCCAGCGCGTCGGTAATAGACACCGGATCGCCGGTTAGGCCAAGGCACCGGGAGCTGTAGACCCGCGCGTACTTCGGGACCTGCGTCCGACCTAAGACGAACTCCACCCCTAGCGGGGTAAGCCGCCACCAGCCAACCCGCGAACTGCCATCCTCGCGCTTAGTGTCCGGGTAAGCCTCGATAAGCCCCCAGTAGCGAGTCATGCACATTTCGCCGCTGTGACCCACAGTGCGGCGCTTCTCGCCGTCCTTAAGGTCAACGTGCGGCAGGTAGGTCCAGTCCGTACCGGCCTTTCGGTACATGGCGATTAGGACTCGCGCCATTCCGGCATTCAGTTTGCGCTTATAGACCTTTGCGAACTGGCGGCAGCAAGGGCATTCTTCGCCGTCGTCTACCCGGTCCCGGAGCCAATCACGGGCCGCGTCCAACGTCTGCGTCATCTGTAAAAGTCCCTTCCGGGGTTAGAAGCACCCATGTAGAGCCCCGCCAAAGCAGGGGAATCGCAGCCGGGTCCTCCCAAGGCCGCACATGCCATCCCTCGGCGGCAGCCGCATTGGGGTTGTGCTCAACCCACCCGTGACACCCCGCCGTACCGTGGCCGCATAACTGGACGCAGTTTTCAGCCGTCCATAAGCCGCCCTGAGAGCGTTTCTTGCGATGGTGGAGGGTGAGGGTGCCGCCGTAGCAGCACCGCTCACAGAACCCCTCACAGCGCTCTTTAGTTACCCGGCGGCATTCACGCTCACTCACCGGGGATAGTGCGGCATCAATTCGTCGGCGCGGTGAGTGGTAAATCCGTCGTATGGCCTGCCCTGAAACGCCACCAGGCAGTCAGGACCGCCCAACTCAAAGATCCAATCCATACATCCGCCACACGGCGTGAACTTCTCACGATCCGCAGTGATAACCACTGCAATAGCCCTACCGTCACCGGCAGCAGCCATAGAGGTAAGAGCATTAACCTCCGCGTGAACATCATGCGCGCGGTATTTATGCTCAACATTGCACCCGACGTGAATATGCTTCCGGTGAGAGAGCACAGCCGCCCCTACGGCGGTCTTGCCGATAAGGCGTGCGTGATCCCGAACATGCCACGCTTGTTCAGCAAGCACATCCCAATCGCTAGCGGTAATCACCACTCACCCCTGCCCGCATTCTTGTACGCCTCACGCACAGAAGCGCCCACCGACCGAATCGCATCCAACTTGCTACTCAGCGCCCGGTTCTGATCCTTCGCGTACTCGTAAGTAACAGCCGCCACATCGCGCGCATCCTCCGCATCCATAACCTCGGGGACGATATTGGCCGCAACTTTCTTCTCAGTCTGCGGCCCTTTATGCGCCATAAAAGCGCGGGCATACGCACGTTTGTAAGCACGCTCTGTTTCGAGCTTCGCCACGTTGGCATCTCGCGCGGTGATAACACCCTTTGAGATATCGTTAACCGTCGCTAAGATTTCCTGCTCTACGGATACAGGGTTGTATTCGACTTCACTCAAAAGCCCCCCTGTTCACGCAGCCCGCACCCACACGGGATAAACCTCAGCAGCCGCAGCCTTAGGCACAATGGACTGGCGCGGTTCCATATGCCACCAACGGCGGGAATCGCCCCAATCCATACACGCCTCACACACCAGCTTGTGATCCGACGAACCGACAGCAAAAGCAGCCTCAACCTCAAAGCACTGCTCACAAGGAATAGTCAGGTGCGCCGGAGCCTCAATGAGGCCGACCGGCACACCCGCAATCGTGTTGTTGAACATCAGACGGAAACCGCCCCTGTCTCTAGAAGAACCTGAAACGCCTCAACCTCATCCTTAGTGGCGTCCTTAAGCTCTTTTCCGTTGTTCTTCTCAGTGAACTTCGCGGCAATCGCGGGCAGCGCCCAACCCTTAGCGCCAGCCAGCGCCTTAAGCTTTTCCCGCGCCGCCACCGAATCCGCATTGCCCGTCACGACGGGAGCGGCAGCCTGAGTCCGGACCGGCACCGCCCGCTCATGCGACTCCGCATCCGGGTCCGGATCATCCGTAGGCAACATCAGCGATTGCAGCAGGAACGTCCGCAGCGCCACCGACTCAGCCTTAGTGATCGCCTTGTCGCCGGAATCCGCCGCCTCGCCATACGCAATGCCGGTGAACGAATCGCCACGCGGGCCGAACACCTGGTAGCCCATCTCGACCACCCGGTTACACATCTGCCCGCCCTTAGCGGTCGTGTAGCGCTCCGCTTCGTGCTTAGCGCCCAGCGGCACAACAATCACGCCGTGCTCGCGCAGCACCGGGCCGACCGCGTTCATTACCGCGTCAATGCCACGGAAGTTGAACTTCTGCGCTTCGTTGCGGGAGTTCTTACTGATGAACTGCACGTCACGCATGACGGCGTTCCACGCCTCGAAAACGGTCGGCGAACCAGCCGGAGCGGCCTTAACCTCCGGCTGATCCATCTCGTCTGTAGGGGCAGCCAATTAAACCCCGTTCCGAACCTTGGACCACACAATCGCGTTGCGGCCCGTGTGCAAACGCTTACGCTTGCCCGAATCAACGACCAGGCCCGCGTCCGCCAGCTCGCGGCGACGAGTACGCAACCCCGAAGGGGTCTGCGGGAACAGATCAGCCAACCCCGAATCGTGATACGCGCGAGCGATATCAACATCGGTGCCACCATTACGCAGATTCCCCAGCGTCCGCAGAACACGCAACTGCGAATCACGCAACCCCTTACGGGTCACAGAGGCGAAAGCCGCCCGGCTAGTTTCCGGAAGCGCCCGCGCACGGGCGATAGTGCTACCACTGGAAGCGGTCAAGGTCCAACTCCTTAAGTTCAGAATCCTTACTGTTGAAAACGCGCCGCATAGCCTCAACCTCTTTAGCCAAAACGGACGCCTTAAGACCCAACGTCAAGTCCACCCAATAGAACTTGACCTGAGGGTTTTTAGTCATAATCGGGAAATGCACCATGACGCCCCACTTGTTATTAATGCGGGGATGCAACGGAGTACGAGTATTCGTTTCCTGGTCATAGCGCACACCAGTGCCATACGCGCACAGCTGGCACGTCACACTCATTGGACGCTTAGCGTCCCAGCGACCCGTCTTAAGGTCGCCCACCACCACCAACGACTCATCGTGGTACTCGCCATCCGGCGTAGTGATGCCCGGCGGCAACCCCATCAGATAGTCGACCGAACCACACAACTCCAGAGGATCGTTCACAATGAGCATTTCCTGCTCAAGGAACTCAATCGGTTCAACCGCGCGGTCGTACTGCTTAAGCGGTTCCTTTAGGTGGTCCTGAACGACGCGTGGCGTTTCGCCTTTATTGCGTAGCTCGCCCAGCTTATGAAACTCAGTGCCAGTAGAGCTAGCAGTATGTTGCCCGGCAGTGTTACGGGCTTTCTCAACAGCTGCTTTAAGCCGCTCTTTTCCGGAGCGGGTGCCGCCGTCGTCGCCTTTGTACCAGGGATCGGCGTCGTACTCATTGATAAGCGTTGAGACCTCTGAGCGCGCGGCGGCGTCCAAGAGGATGCCGACTGCTGCTTGACAGGCCGCCCAGTCGATAAGGCCGTCTTTGGTGTCGAGCCCTTTGCCAGCACCGGACGCGCGGCTGTAGCCTTTGCCGACGTTGGTGTACCACCAGCGTTTGAACTTTCCGTCACGGCCCCTACCCTCTCGCCATTCGCCCGGCATCTTCCCGTCCGGATATTCATAGTCCGGGGGGAAGACGATGGGCCGGTCCCAGTAGTCGCGCTTTACTTGATAGTCAGTGACTTATTCCTCGCTAACCTTAGGAGGGAAACGAACGAATCCGTCTGCGCGCTTCCACGGCTTATCGGTCACGATGCCCTGAGAGCCGTGCTGGTCAACACACAGCCAGCCGTCAATCGTCTTGATATACATGTCAAAACAGGGCAACGCCGCACACCCGCAGGTTGTGTAATCCTTACGCCAAACAGTGCCGAACTTAGCCATTTGCTTTTTCCCTAACGCTGTAGCTCTGCCAGTAACCCGGCGCGTACACGACATATTGCTTATCGGTGACCACAGTTAGCGTCCCGATTCGACCGACAACCGGCTCACGGTCCGATTCCAGGACCCGGTGAACGTAGTCGTCCTTAACCTTGATTTCACTAACGAAGCTCAAAGAAACCACCTCCGTAGGCGTAGCCCGCGCCAAACGCGAGCCAAATGGTCAGCAGCACGTACCACGGCAGCCCAAAAACGTAAGCTACGCATGACGCGATAACTGCCGCGATAAACAGCAGCGCCATTGCTATCCCCCATACTTGGAAATAGCGCCCACCATGCCGTGAGTCACAACCACGCCACGGGCCGCAGGTTGCCGCGTAACACCCCTCTGGATACGCGACCGCTTGGGCTTCGGCTCACCCGTCCTACCGAACCGGTAAGCACGGATACGTGCCCGATTCGGCTTCGGATAGAACTTGTCGGCGTCCGGTTCCTCGCCCCGCTCTACGGCCTGAGCCTCAAAGAACTTGGCGACAGCCTCACGGACGCTAAGCATGACCCACCGGCTTAACGTCAATCACGGTCTGGAACATCGAGAAGAATCCGTTGCGGATGCCGCCGACCTTCAAGTCGTAGACCTTGCCCTCTTGCAGCTTCCCCCAGAGGTCCCACGAATTGAACGACCCAACTTCCCAGGCATCCTCAACGTTGTACGAACCGCAGCTGGTGTCCACCCGCTTAGTGCGGGTAGTGGACGTGCTGTTCTTATCGCCGGAGACATCCGTGAGGATCGTCTTAGCGGTGACGGTGCAGTTCTTCTCCCAGTGCTGATTCTGCGTTGCACAGGCAGACATGGTGAGCGCCGCGACGGCGGCAACTGCAACAGCTAGAGCTTTCACTTACTGGCCCCCTTAGCGCGGGTTTTCTCGGTCTTGCCGGTGCGACCGGCTTTCTTACGCGCCTCTGGATCGCGGGTGATCAGGGCGTTTCCGTTAGGCGCGGACATTGGTCCTGGCATGATTTCCTCTCATGGGCAAACGAAAGCCCCCCGCAAGTAGTGATATGGCGGGGGGCTAAAGCACGGTATTGCTGGACACAGTTTATTTTCACCAATTGAAAGGTATGTGATTGCTGTGCGTGTCCACACCGCTTACTGGACCCCTGTTTTTTCTATACGCGCTCTAGCCGATGAGCTAAACCCTTACGGTGAAAACCGTAAGAGCTGCGGGAGTCGAACCCGCTACCTCGCCATTTATCAGTGGAAGAATTTTATTGCTGTGGGGGTCCACAAGCTATCTGGACGCTGTTTTTTGTTGTATGCAAACAGTTGTAATTGCTGTAAGCGTCCACTTGTTTCTAACCATACTCACCAAAAGGCGAATACAGAAATAATAGGACGGAAGCAAAGCCTTTCCCTTATCACCTTGCTTCCGTCCCAGCTCAGAGAGTGATCTGGGCGTACCGCTCACTGTTCAGCACGCTATCCACCAGCTCGCGGGGGGACTTACCCTCCACCGCCATGCTGAACGTCGTAGCCGCCAAACCAGACACCAACGTCACATTGCCATCCATGATCGTCGCCGGAAGCTGATCGTGCCGCGCATTCACATTCCAGAACACGACGTGCGGCAACTCCAAACCAACCTCGTTAAACGACAACTTGGCCGACTCGAAAACCGACGCGTCAGCATGGTTCAGAGCCGAGTTGAACTGCATGTCCGACACGATGTAGAGCACCTTCGGCACCGTCCCCGACGCCACGCCCGCCTTAAGGATCGCGTCAAACGCCGCCTCAAGGTTCGTGGACCCACAGTTGCGCGTGTGGTACTCAATCGCGGACAGCTTGGACGCCAAGCCCCCGCTCTCCGGCACCTTAACCAGCTTGGGCGTCGTATCGAACGACAGGAAGTAGCCCTTGTACGGACCCGTGTTGCGCTCAGCGAAGTACAGAGCCAGCGACACCGACACCGACATGGGACGGCCCCACATCGAACCCGACACGTCAGGCAGCACAAGGGCATCCTGGCCGGGCCGCGTGTAATCCGGCAGGTTCTTCCACAGCACGTCCGCCGCCTTAGCGTCGGTCTGCACCAGGTCAAACAGCTCATACGGATACAGGGTCGACGTGTTCACCTTCGCCTCGCCGCGCTCCACCGAATCAAGGAACGCCTGATAGCGCTCATTGTCGTTGCGGCGGAACGCCTTAACGTGCTTACGGTGCGCCTGGGCCGGGAGCCGCGAGTAGTCGATGTGCTCGTAGGTGCGCTCCGACATGTCGTGCTCCACCAGGCCGATCCGACCCCTAAGCGCGCTAAGGGTCTGCCGGTACTCCCGCTGCGACAAGCCAAGAGCCTCACGAACGTTGATCGCCAGCTGACGACGCAGCGGATTGACCGAACCTGTCTTCTGCGACGGCAGCCACTTAGCCAACAGTGACACCTGGCCGCCCTGCTCGTAGCCGTCCACGTCCAACGCCCACTGCTGATTGATTAGCGCCGCCACCGACGCGGGAACCTCAGCGCCGAAGATGAACAGGTCATCCCAGCGGCCATAGAACGGGACATGAGTGAGGTTCCGGGCGAACTTCTCCGGGGACAGCTGGAAAAGGCGCTTGAGGCCCGCGTAGAACACGTCACGCTCGCCCTGGCCCCCACGGATGTCCCGGAGGTAGAAAAGCGCCCTAGTCGCCGCCAGGGGGTCGCTACGGTATGCCGCCTCAAAGAGGTCAGCGGTATCCCCGGCCCGCGAACGCATAGCGCCCGCCAGGCTGAAGTAATCCACCACCGGATCAAGCGAAGACTTGTGGGCCTTGTCGCCGTTTTCGGTGCGCGTCGTATTGGACTGCGACTGTAGGTGCTGCAAAAAGGTCGTCACAAGTTTTCTCTTTCTCGTCGTTTTAGAAAGCCACGGTGGCGGGTAAGGGCTGTTTAGATTCCGATAGCGCTGGCGATGCTGGAGCCGAGCGTGGCGAACGCCGCGCCGACCGACACCACCAGCGGAGCTAGCGTCTTGTAGAACTCGTATTCCGCCTTAGAAGCGGCGATGATCGCGGCCTTATCCGGACCCATCAACAGGTATTCCCCGGCGTTAACGCGCAATTGCTCCGTACCGTCCGAGACCAGCAGAATGTGTGACAGCGAACCGTCATCCTCGAAATGGACACCGAGCCCGGACCGGCCCTTAACTGTCTCGCTGGAAACCGACACCAGCAGGCCCACCGCGTGCAGATTGCGGCCCGTGACCTTAACGGCTACCGGCAGGTCCCGACCGGGTACGAGTTGTTCGACGCCCGGCTGATTGAAAAGGCTCTTTTTCGACATGAATGTTCCTTTGCATGTTCAGAGGTTTATGCGCGTGGTCAGGTATGCAGCGCCCCACCTAACGGCCCTAACTGCCTAAGCAGGTTTGACCGGGAATCTTCCCCGCTCTCGCGGCCCGTTTCCAAGCGTGCCCAGATTCTCCCGACCTCACGGGTTAGCTCTGTAGCAGGCAATTAGGCTTTAGCTGAGCAGCGCCTTAATGTTCCCGGCAATCTTGCGTGCCTGAATGACCTCAGCCTCATGCTCGGCAGCGGCGCGCAGCGCGTTGTCAGCCCAACGCTTCTGCCGCTCGGCCTGCGTCGTCTGATCTTCAGCGTGCGCCTCCAGTTCAGCGAGCGTGTCGTTCAGCCCCGCTGTAATGGACGCGACCGACTTCGGGGCTACCGGGGCGGGCAGTGCCCGCTTGTTTTTGAAGACGCCCATTTTCAGCCGACCTCCACATCGAGGTTCCAGCCAGCCTTATACAGCGTGGCAAAAAGATCAGACAGGCCCGCAGCCTTGAACACGTCCTCCGCGTCCATTTCGTGCCGCGCCTTATCCTCGGCCTCGTAGTCGGTGCGCGCGAACACCTTAATGCTGGTGCCCAGCGTTACCACCAACTCAACATCGACCTCATGGTCGGTGCCGCGCGGGGGGAACTTAAAGCCGGAAGCCAGCTGCCGGTTCAGGTCCTCCACCACTTCGTCGTAGGCGTCGCACAGGCCGTTATCCTCGGCAGCCTCATTGAAGGTTTTGCCCGCCAATTCCAGATCGGCGCGGAGCTTCGCGTTCTCAAGCTCAAGTTCGGCTTTCGTAGCCATAATTCAATCCTTTAAGTGTTGTGTGTGTGCGCGTGCGTTAATCACGACCGGATATGCGCGCCCCATCCGGTGAGATTTAAAGAGTGGGCAGGTATACGTCCGGGGCTACCGGTTCGCTACTCACCACCCACGGCCTACTTAGCGAGCCGGAGCCCCAGCGATGACCGGCGACGGCCACGGCGTAATGCCCTTAGTGATCGCCTGAGCCTTGAGATAGGCATCAACATCCGGGTAACCCGAAATCTCAGCCTTGCGCTTCAGCGCCTCCTGAACAGCCACCTTCGTCTGAGCCTCAGCCTGCGCCACCTGAGCATCCGCAGTCGCCTTAGCCGCGTTAGCCGCCGAAACACCCTGCGCCTCAGTCGCCTTAGCCTGAGCAATGGCCTGCTGCTCAGCAACAATGGCCGACTTCAAGCCGCCGTCCACCGGATCGGGCTTCATCACCGTGACCTGAAAGTTGGTGAAGTATTCGACACCGTTGGTGCGGTCCTTAGACACCTGCGGAAGGGTCTGCGTCAACGCGTTCTGGAACTCGATACGAATCTTCTCGTCGTTCCAAATCTCACGCCACGGGTATTTCTGCGCGATGGACACCAGAGTGTTCCGGAGCGGCTGACCGATCACGTAGTTCAGCAGGTCTTTCCAGCCCTGCGTAACCGCGCCCTCCTCAGTAAGCCAGCCCTGGTACTTCGTGCCGAAATCCCGGTGGAACTGCTTCAGCTTCTCGCAATCCTGCGTCAGGTCGAACGTGACCGTCACAGGCACCTTCAGCTCAGCCGGTGCCTCTGCATTCGACACGACGACGGTAGACGGGGCTTCCGCGTCCTTATCGTCGCTGGCGTCGAAACTGATCTGACGCGACGGGTACAGGTACGCGTCGAACCCACCCGGCGGATTCCATTCGTTCTGTTCAGGCTTAATGCAGCCCTCAACAGTCGGATCGGTCGGAATCACCGCGTAGGTGTCAACCTTGACGGCCTGGCTGCCCGCCGGGACCGACGTGGAACACGCCGACAGCGTTACCGCCGCCGCGCCCGCCATAGCCAACGCCACGATCTTGTTACGTTTCAAAACATTCCCTTCATAGGAGAAACCCCCGACAGCCGCAGCCGCCGGGGGTCCTGTTTGTTTACTTCGGTATTAAGTTGTTTAACGAAAGTTGTAGCCATTCATCAATTGAGCTGTAACACGCCCGTCGTATTCCTCTTGCTCACGGCGCAACAGTTCAGTGACGTAATCCCGGCGCTGCCTACGCGACAAGCCCGGAACAGCCAGCAGTGGATACTTAGCCTGAAGCGACTTCGCCTGGCGGTCCAATACGGCGTTTCGCAACCACAGACGAATCAACAGACCCGCCGCCACCGCCAGCGCTATCAACAGCACCAGCAACAGTGCCCTCATGTTCCTTAAACCTCTCGTCCAGATCGGGCGCAGTGAACCCGAGCGTGCTCAACTCGCGGCCCAAGCCGCGCCGGATGTCCAAAAGTTCCCGCGTCAAATCAGCGTCCGCAGTATCCAGGTCATCGTCAATCTGGTTAATGACCGCCAGAATGTCGTTCCGCTCAGCTAAGCGCTCGCTAGCCCTCATCAGACGGGCTTCTGTTTATCGTTGAGATAGCTCGCGGTATTGACATACTGCGCGACGGTAAGCAAGCCACTTCCTTGCTCACCAGGCAAGTTCGTCGTCTTCATCGGTATCTTTCGTACCTTCCGTGATGAAATGCGTGTTCTTAGCCATCGTGGTTTCGTCCTTATCGAGCCCACGAACATTCATGTAGCCACCACCAGCAATCCGACCCAGGGCGTTATAGGCGCGGTGATAATGACCGTGATAGAACTCAACTGGCTTAACGGCATCGCAGACCTCTTGAATCCGCCGCCTATGATCGTTAGCGGCCAACAGGTCCGTATGCGGCACCCGGCGGACCTTCCCGTCGATATTGAGATAGATCGGGCCATCCGGCTTTATGCCGGGGATGTCGACTGATGACGGCGCATCATGCGCCACGATGATGTCAACCTTGCCGGGCCGCATCGCGTACTTCAGCTGCTCGTCATTAATCCACTCGCCCGGCCACCAGGACTCACCCTCAACCGCAAACGACCGGTCAACCGAGTGAGCACCACCCAAGGCCATCCATGTGTCACCCCACCACTCCCAGCGGAAGCCGCGTGGAAGATGGGTAATGCGTGGAGCTGACATGAGCGTCATCGGCAACGATTCCGGCTTATTGAACTGGTGCCAGAACGAATGATCTTCGTGGTTACCGTCAAGCCACACCACCTCAAGATTGGTGTGCTCAAGCTCGTTACTCACGACATCGAGGTACTGAACCGTCCTCGGGTTAGCGACCGACCACCACCCGAAATCGCCAACATGTAAGATCGTGTCCGCGCCCCGCTGCTTAGCGAAGTTAATAGCTTTGAGCGCCCACGGGATATTCCCGTGCCAGTCGCCCGCAAGCATCAACTTTTCAGGCTGCCTCAGCTCTGTAGTCAGCATTACGGCCTGGTGCCTTTCGCTCAGCTCCCCGACCGCAGTTGGGGAGGATGCCCTTTTCGGAGGCGTAGTAGTGAAGGTGGAGCTGGTATTCCTCCGCGTACGAGGACCCGCATCCCAAAATGCACTCTCTCTTGTCCATGCGTCTAACCTCCGGTGATCCTCAGAGTACTTGTCCCGTACCCTATTGTCAAACATCTCTTTACGGAGCCTGTCTAGCTCCAGCTTTGCGCGGCGCGCATCATCGCGGCGCTTACGCAATAGCGCGTCAGAGGCGGTCGTCACGCCAGTCCCTTTCGTGGTACGGCGCAACCTTGGGTCCAGATTTCGCAACCACTTGGCTGTAGTCACGCTGCGTCACCTTTCGCTTAGAGCCGCCCACACAACCGGGCAGGTTCTTACCCAAGACGTGCTCACCACGTACTCGCATACGGTCACTGTTAAAGAAGAACCGGATACCGCGCCGCTTAGCCAGCGAGCTAAGCGCTCGCGTGTAATCCACGGGCAGTTCGTCACGCTTAGACGGCGGCGCAATCAACGCCATCGTCAGCCAGTCATTAAGGGCCTCCTCTTGCGACCGGGAAAGGTCGCGGAGTCGTGGGCCGGTGGGCTCTCCCAGATAGATCGAGGTCATAACTGGCCTTTCGTGTTGTGGTGACACGGTTTAAAAGATCAGCCGGAGCGGGAGCCGCATTCTTAGATCGCGCGGACGCCACACCCTTGCGTCACGCGCACCCCTCAACTAAGCGAGATGCCCGTCTCGCCGAGCGCTCTGACCGCTCCGGCCTTGCGCGCTATCCCGGAATCGAACCGGAACCGCCTGACCCCATTTCACTTCTCAAAGGCGGGTCAGGATCGCTCTTACGGGGGCCGACCTCAGCCGCCAGCCCTAGCGCTCCCGCACTCGCTCGTCTCTACCTCTGATACTGCTAATCCACCGATAGCGCGGCTTCTCATGGCATGTATCAGGTCAGGGGCAAGTGGAAGCCTCACCCCATACACCCGAGCTTGTGCGTAAAAACACACGTATTCAATGCTGGCTTACTTGCAGGCGAACCACTCTGCCGCCCGGACACTAAACACGGACGCTCCGTCAACGGAGTTACTTCGTAAGTGACAGCTGTAGTTTCAAACTCACATATAATGCATTCAGTTTTGCCGTTGTTTACCGGACGGCAGCCGGAGCTTAGATCAGGAGCGCGTCAGCGGTTGCAATGCTGATAATCCACGCATTCCCATTGTCGGCGGCAGATTGGACGGTAGTGATCCAAAGCTGCTGGTAAGAGTTCGGGCGTTCGATCCCCCACAACTCCCAAGGCAGGGCAGATGCGGTGTAATCGTTAAGTTTGAAGTTGGGCGAGATTCCCATTCGCTTCAGGGCGTGACCAACGAAGCAGCACGGCTCTCCGTCATCCTCGGTGTATTCCGGAGCTGTATTCCGGCCCAAGGGATTGTGAAATGCTACCCGTCGCATTTCGCTGATCACGTCTTGAAACTTTCTCATCTCGCCCCCCTCTGAAAACAACACTACCGGGCTATCGTCCGAATCTGAAGGAATAGAACCATCGAGTACGGCAGTGGTATTCGAGTTCATGCTTTCACCCACCATGCGTTGAGGATGACCGCATAGAACGCGATCAGAACTAACAAGCAGAACACAGACACGCAAAGGTCCTTAAGTGCCGGGTTGAGCACGAACGCCCTTACCTTCCGCGTAAGCAATTGCAGCGAGGAACACGGCCTCAACGTCGGCGAACTTCCGCTTAGGCGTGTCATTGAACCGGGTGATGACGAAGAGGTCATGCATGTCCGCCGGGTACGGGTGCCCGCCCTTACGGGTGCGGATGGCATAGGCGAGGTACGGAGTGCCGGGTGACTCCTGGGGGAATGCGTGGTTGAACGCCCCAAGAGAACAGCACTTGCCTGTTTCGTAATCGTAAAGCTTTCCACGGGTCCACCCGTCCTTTCTTAACCGCGCTAAGGCGGATTTGAGGTCTTCTACGGCTTCGGTGTCGGGCTCGGTTAGCTGGAGCCATAGCGGCATTTCCGGCGCGGCGCTCACGCGGCCCCACCCTGAGGTAGGTCCACTTCCCAAGGCAGGTTGGCTACGAACCGCTCCAGCTCGTCTATCGGGAACAGAACTTTCTTTCCGTGCCTTTTGGCTTGCAGCCGACCGGCCCGCCGCAAGTTGTCAATCTCAGATTCGGAGAGGGACAGGATTCGCGCGGCCTCCGGGCGGGTGACTAGCAACCGATCTGGCTCGTCGGCCAGAAGTGTGGTCTTCGTCATCCGGCTAACCGGACACTTACGCCAGCCGTACGGCGGCGGGTGGGCCTAGCCGCTGCCCTTCCGGGCTCAGTAGCAATGCGGTTCATCGGCACGCCGAAGCGGCTGCACATCGCGGCGAGCATCTTCGTGGTGACTTCACCCGACCAGTCGTCCTCAAACGTCTTGTAGACCGTTGACCTGGCAACTCCCAGGAATGAGGCGAGTTCAGCCTTGGTCATAATGTCGTTGTTGTGCAGCAGGTTTTCGACTGCTTGGGGAATCCACCGGATCGTGTAGTCGGTGTGGGAGGTTGTGGTTGTCGGCACGAAAAAAACGATACCTACCCCGTTCCGATCTGGTTCAAACTTGTCCGACAAATCGGACAAAATTACAACCTTGTAAGCTTGTTTCCGCAGTTCCGGACGGGTTGTAAGTGTCCGGAAAATAGGACAGACTGATCGGCATGTCGGCCAATAATGATCGAGACAATGACCTGATTGTGGTGGTTTCCTACCTACTCAAGCGGCAGGTGCGTATGCCTGAGGCGCTGAGCGCGCTAGGTATTTCGCGCTCCACCTACTACGAACAGCGCGACAAGGGCGTGCTCAACAGCGTTGCCAACCTAATGCTGATCGCGGACCACTTTGACCTGGACAAGGTTGACCTGCTGGTGCGCTTCGGGCATCTCAGCAACGCCGACCTCATTACGTACCTTGAGCGTGCGGGGGAGCTGGCGTCTGGGGAGCCGGAGACGGGCGCGGACCCTCAAGCGACGACGACGCTTAGGAAGGCGCGAAAACAGGCCGCGCCACGGAGGCGTAACAGGCCGCGCGCACGCACCGATATACCCACGCTCTGAATAGTTGCAGGTCGAAAGACTTTGCGGCGCAGATACATTCACTACCTATAGGGGGTTGACGGGGAAGTACGCGAGCCGTACTGTCTGCCGTAACGCGAGTTATTTGCCGCGTTAACTAAAAGTTCGGGCCTGGGTCACCCGCAAGCAGTGCGTTGGTGCTTCCCTACCCGCCGTAAAAAGGGCAGTCCTCCCACATGCTCATGCACGTATCTGATCAGCTGGAACATGTCGCTGAAACCATCCCCGCGCTAGACGGCGCACTCATGGCCGCGCTGCTGGCCGCAGCCGCCCTTTCGCAGTTCTGGCGCAGACACACCTGGCACGTCCGCTGGGAAGCCGCCACAACGCTCACAGGGGCACTTATGTGCGCGGCGCTCATCCTGGGCTCGCCACACCTGGTCGCATTCAATCCGACCCTCCCCGACGAAATGACAGAGGCGCACCTACACCCTCAAGTCATCGCGGGACACATCCTGCTATGCATCGCCTACGCAACATTCCTGCACGACCTCGCCGGTCGAATGCAATGGACACCACGCCAACGGCGACGGTTCGTCACGTTACGAATCACCCTGCCCTACACCGTCTTCCTGCCGATCCTCATAGGCTCGTACATCACCGGCTATGAGCAATTGTGCTATCCCGTGATCCTGATTACCTACGTCGGAACGCTCGCCAACATCTGCTGGCTGCTCTTGTGTATTCGCGTCACCGACCAGCGTGCACCGCACATCATCAACACCTACATAGCCGCGTTCACGTTCGCCGTCGTCGCCGCCGGTATCCGCTACCTGACGGACATCTCAATCGTGAACTGCTGGGAATGGCGATTCGCCACCCTGTCAGCGATCCTGCTCATGGTCGCGTCAACACTGTCGTGGATACGCAAACAGCGTTACCTGAAGGCCCACCTGTGGCGGCGTGTCCGCTTAGAGAAGCCCATCAAACGTCGGGCAGTAGAGCGTCGAACGCAGTCGACACCGCAACCTTACTCAGCTCCAAATTAACCCTCTGGTAATCCCGCGTCTGCAAGATGGACGCGTGGCCTAAAATGCTCTGGATCACCTTCACGTCCACTCCCGACTCAAGCAACATCGTCGCCGCCGTGTTACGAGCCTCATGCAACACGACCTCGCGGGATTTCTTCTCAATCCCGGCAGCTGCAATAAGTATGTTCCACTGCTCGTTATCGTCCTCTTGGCTTATCGGCCTGCCATCCCGGTGATGCCACACTAAGCCGTGCGGATTCGGGTCGGTGTCCATCCTCAAATGCACCTTCAACGATTCATGCAACAGCGGAGCCATTGGCACCCATCGCTCCCCAGCTAAGGACTTAGGGCGCGTCCACACTAAGGACCGATGGCAGTCCCGGTAGTCGAACACCGGATCAAAGCCCCATTTACGATCCGGGCAATAGCCAACGCGTTGCCTCCCGCACCTAGGTTCACCGTTAGCCTTAGTCCCGCAGCCGTGCGTGTAGTGCATACGCTGAAGCTGCCAAGAGATTTCCATAACGCCCTGATCCAAATCAATGCGGTCAAGTTCCATACCCAATAGTTCGGCCTGCCGGGCACCCGTCATAAACGCCGCCACCCACCGCGACGCCAGCTTGGGCTTGCCGGGGATGTTCTTGTCATCGAGAGCCGCCGCCGTCTTGAGGACATGCACTGCCGTCTTCAGCTCGAAAGCGCCACGCGGTGCCTTTTTGTGCTTCGGGTTGTCGACGGCCTTGCACACGTTCCGACTCAAGTGCCCATCCTTGACAGCCCGCGTAAGTGCCGCGTTAAGCACCTGGTGCGCTTTCTGCGCGTTCCGGGTCGACGGCTTGGTATCAGCGGTGCCGCGCAAGCGCAGCTTCGTGTACAGCTCGCGCACACGCGCGGGTTGCAGCTTGTCCAATCGGATTTTCCCGATTTCGGGCTTCAGGTAAAGCCGCACCGTGGCCGCATAGCTGTCGTACGTCCTAGGCTTCACGCTGGGCTTCACAATGTGGATCAGCCAGTAGTCCAGCCAGCCGCCCACCGTCCGAATCTCAGTCGGTGTGACCGTCACTGTTCCGTTCACAACGTCGGCCCGAAGCTTGTTCAGCTTCTCTAGCGCCTTGGACTCCAGCTTGCTCGATACGCGCTTCTGGTGGCGCTTGCCGTCCGGGCCATAGACGGACACAATTCCGATGTGCAGGCCGCGTTTCTCGTCGTAGAAAAGTGCCCCGTCACCCTTTGGGCGTCTCTTAGACTTTGCGTCGGTTTCTGGCATGGCTTAGCCCCCTTAGGCCGGTCGGGTGTCAACAATAGGTGTCAACTACGTGGTGTTGCCATAACGTCGTACGGGGGCCGTACTGCCCCCTGAACTGCGCGTTTGACACATTACACGACCCTGTGGCAGGGGTCGAACTCACGGACTTTTAATCCGCAGGTCCCAGGTTCGAGCCCTGGTGGGGGCACCAAATGAAACGGCTGCTCATCGTTTATTCATCGCTAATGGCGCGGTCCAGTACGTCGGCCACCTCGGTGTGCACTTTGCCTCGCTGCATGTAGCGGTCCTGGGTCATCGACACCTTGGCATGGCCGAGCTGGTCAGCGCCGATACGCGCCGACAGGCCGGCGTCGTCGATCAGCGTCGCCACCGACTTGCGGAAGCTGTGACTCGTGACCTCCGGCACGCCCAGATCGTCTCGGACGCGTCGCCACTGCTTGTCGAAGTTGTCGAGGTCGCGCCAGCCGCCCGCCGATGACGGGAACAGCATCGTCTGCTCGCCCCAGAACGCCCGGCCGCGCCGCTCGGCAAGCATCGACACGGCGAACCCCGGCAGCGCGACGACACGTTGCGACGACTCCGTCTTGCCGCTGTCCAACCGCTTCAGCCCCTCACCGGGAAGTCGGGCGATCTTGCCGCTGACGGCGATCGTTCTGGCGGCCTCGTCGTAGTCCTCCCAGCGGAGCGCAAGCAGCTCCGAGCGTCGCAGCCCAGTAGCGGCCAGCATGGTAATCGGGTCGACCAGGTCGGCGTCCCAGCACGCCTGGGACTCACGCAAGGCGGCCAGCAGGTCGCGGAGCTGCTCAGCGTCGAGAGCAGGCGCACCCTGAGGCTTGCGATCGGAGTGGATGCGGCCGACCTCGGCCACCGGATTACGACCCAACACGTCGTCGAGGACCGCGATCTGCAGGGCTCCCCGCAGGAGGGTGCGGCCGTGGCGCGCCATGTTGGCCCCGTGGGCCGCCCGCATCGAGCGGATCACCGCGGCCAGCCGCCCCGGGGTGGCGTCCCCGACTCGCAGCGCGTCGCTGAACTTGGCCAGCTTGCGGGCTGCGGAGCGGTAGGTCGTCATGGTGGACGGTGACTTGCCAGCCTCAGCCAGCATCTCAAGATGCGCCTCGACGAGCACTGAAACCTTCGTGTCGAGGCTGATCTGACCTGGCGCACCGGGTGTTTGTCGTTTGGCGAGGGCTTCGATGAGGGCGTCTTCGGCGAGCTTGCCGTGCTTGTCAAACTCGTCGGGGTGCCCGCGGCGCTCCACGATTCGGGTCACCCCGTCGGCGTCGCGGTACCGGCAGCGCGCCATCCATATCCCGCTACCGAGATAGGTGCGGGAGATCTTGCCGTGCTGGCCGATCCGCAGCGGCGGACGGCCCCTACCCGTCATCGCCCTCATCGATATCGACCAGCTTGCGGTAGTCGCGGTCGAGCGCGGCGATCCGCAGCTTGTAGTCAGCGACCGCATCCGCCCAAGTGCGGCGATCCTTGATGGTTTCGCCTGGCCCGCCGAATTCGAGCGCCAACTCGCGTCGCTTGAGTTCCCAGATCTCCCGGGCGATCTGCAGGCGGCGCAGATTCTGCGCATAGGCCACCGCATCGTCGGCTACAGGGTTCGTGGTTGGATCGTCCACTAGCCCCGAAAACCATTGCAGCGCATAGGTGGCCGTGGTCCTCAGGTGCGGCAGCATTCGCGCTTCGCTGGCTGCCGGGTCGGGGTAAAGGAGCGCAAGCGGGGCGGTGTCCAGCGCGCGGGCGAGCACTATCAATTCGGCGGTGGACACCCACTTGCGGCGGCCGCTTTCCAGGTCGGCGATCACCGGCCGGGTGACGCTGGGTAGGCCGAGTTGGGCGCAGCGGTCGGCGACTTTCTGCGCTGACCAGCCCCGCACCTGACGCAGCCGGCGAACCTCGGCGGCCACCTGCGCGGCGTGCCGTTCGGCCCAGTCCCTCGGTGCCGACTCACCATCTTGTGTAGACACGCCGCAAAAGTACCACGGCTTGCGTCAAGCCGCAGCAAGTGCTGGAATTACATCCATGCAACGCCAAATCTTCCCAAATTGCGTAACTGACACACAGCCCGAAGAATCGACAATGGACGACGTTTGGCTGACGCGGCGTGACGTGTCCGAACGGATCAAGATCCCGGTGGGCACTCTCGCCCAGTGGGCGACCCGTGGCGAAGGGCCGCGTTACGCGCTTTTCGGCCGCCACGCGCGCTACCGCCTCAGCGATGTAATCCGCTGGGAGAACGAACAATTCGCCAGCGCCGACTAAGCGACTTTCAGTCCCGTTGCGCCGCGGGGACATCCGGCGCACCAACCCGCTTTGACCAACCAACCGGAAGCCAAGCCGATGACAACGAAAGCCCCCAGCCCTGAAGCCAGGATCCACGCCTACGTTCGGAGGGTGTTGGCGGCTGCGCCGCCGCTCACCGACGAACAGCGCATCAGACTCGTCGAACTGCTGCGCCCCCGCTCATGAGAATCGCCGCCCGCCAGGGCGGCGAGCGGCGATCCGACTCTGCACGGTCGTCGGAATTGTCGCACGGTCGCCCGACAAGAACGCGCAGCGACAAGACCGGGCTCCTGACCGGGTCGCGGGCTGTGGCCTGGTGGACGGTGCACGAGTTCGTGACGCCCTGGCTGGCTGGGGCGGGGTCATTCCCGATGGTCGGAACCCCGGCCTGGTGCGCCCTTGACGGGACCGATCCGGCGAAGTGGGCGGCGGCGTTGGACGCCGCACAGCATTGGGCGCTACGCCTGGAGTATTTCCAGGAGGAGTTGGGGGAGGTGTCGAAAGCCGTTGCCGGGGCGGCTGACTGGCAGCAGGTCGCCGCTGAAGTTCAGCAGCGCGCCGGGTTCTACGCGGCTAAGCCGTGGCTGCAGCGGAGAACATCGTGACAAATCCGGTAGAGCTCGGCCGCACGATCCCCCAGTCGTCGGGGAGGTACGCGCCCGTTAACGGCAGGGAGCCACCTGAGTTGGACGCCGCGGCCCCGCCGCAGCCTGACTACTACGCCGGCGTCCCGCCGCTGAACGACGAACCGCCCGACGAGCGGGCCGACATGCCGCCGCGGATACACCTGCGGGACCGGTTGCTCACGGTGGACGACCTCGGGAAGTTGCCGCCCACAGCACCGCTCGTCGACGGTCTCATCTACCGCGACACTCTGGTCCAGCTGTCCGGAGGTCCCGGCACCTACAAGACGTTCATCGCTATCGCGATGGCCTGCTGTGTCGCCACCGGAACGCAGCTCGGGGATTTCGCTGTGCCTGAGCGCGGGAAGGTGGTCTACGTCGCCGCCGAAGGGGCGAACGGGTTCCGTAAACGGCTGTTGGCGTGGTGTGAGGTGTGGGCCGTCGAGCCTGCCGAACTGGGTGACTGGTTGCGGATACTGCCCGCGCCTTTACAACTCGGTCACGGGGCGGACGTGGCCGACGCCGTAGACGTGGTGGCCGAGATCGGTGCGTCCCTGCTGGTCCTTGACACCAGGGCCCGATGCACCGTGGGACTGGAAGAAAACAGCGCGACTGAGCAAGGCCTGGCGATAGCTGAGGCCGACCGGATCCGGTCGGCGGCGGGCTGCGCGGTTCTTGCTGTCCACCACACATCGCGTAACGGGACCGCGGGGCGAGGGTCGAACACGTGGGACGGCGCTGTGTGGTCTGACCTGCGCGTTGAGGGTGAGAAGTTGCGGACGACGATCCACTGCGAGAAGCACAAAGATGTCGAGTCGGGTTGTGAGCATCAATTCTCGTTGATTGAGCACACGGTGTCGCGGTATTTGCTGCCAGACCTCGACGAAGATGACCAGCGCAAGACGTTGGTGCTAAGTCCCGCCCGGGACTTAGCACCGGTCCTCGTCCCCGCCCGCCAGAAAGTCGTGGGACTTATCTGGGAATTAGCTCCAGAGGAGCAGGGATTTGCTGGTGGGCCCTCGCTGCTTCCCGCTGACGCTGGGCGTATGACGAATATTGCGAATTGCGGCGTGCCATGCCTGCCCTTCCCCCAAATCCTTTGGCCCGACGTTGCCGACCATATCGCGGCGGTCGTACGCCTGATCGGGGTCGTCTTTGTCTCTCTACTACTCGATGTACACGATCAAAGTTGTGCCTTGGGCATTCGTGCCGACACAACGCTTCGCGCCCGGCCACACGTCCGTAGGTGTCGTCGTGCACGTCATCACGTATGACTGGTTGGTTACCGGGCTGTAGGCCAGAATCGTTGGGCTTTCACTGGAATACCAAGACGCACGGACGTTGTCCGCGAAAGCGCAGCTCGTGTCGCCGGTGGCAACCCCGCTCACGCCGGATGGGCAGATCTTGAAATTCTCAACCGGGCTCGACTGCGGCGGCGGTGGCGCGGCCGCCGGCGGCGGTGCGGGCTTGTCGTATGCGAAGGCGAGCGCCCCTGGCGGTGTTTCCCACAGGGTGTTGTTGTCGTCGGAGGTCACGTCGACCTCAACGTCGTGCGACACCCCGTCCGGTGTGCGCACTTTCGCGATGCCCTTGTACTCATTGCCCGACTTGTTAACCAACGTCACCTTGGTGACTCTCAACCCGGACAGGTCGGGATCGGAGTCGAATTTCTTCTGCATCGACGTTTGCACCTCTTTGGAGATCGCATCAGTGGGCGGCGGTGTCGACGTGGTGGGTGGTGACGGTTCAACGGGGGCGGGTGCCGCCACCGTCGGCGTCGGGGCTGGTGTGGTCGCCTGCCGGGGCCACAAGACCACCGCCAACGTGACAGCGGAGGCAACACCGGCGACTCCGACGGCCAAGGCGGCGGGGACTAGCCAATTTCGCCGCTTCGCCGGTGGCGGTAGCTCGGTTGTGGGGTAGTCCTGGGCAGGCTGCTGCCAGTGCGCGCCCTCAAGCGGCGGCGGGTACCACCCCGGTTCCGACATGTCGCCCCCTGGAGATTTCCTGTGAGGAGGGTACCGCCGATCCGTCAGTGCGAATCCTGTAATCGCGTCATCGTTCTCGTCGGTCATGCGGTTCTCCTGGGTTGGGCGAGTGTTCCGACTTCGTCGCGGTGGAACATGACGCCGGAGGACTGGCGGCAGTCACGTTCGGGACGGAGTTCGACCGGGCTCAGCCGGCCAATCTCGACGACTGGTGACCCTCCGGAGAATCACTAGTTACAGTGTCAATCGTGCCGGGGGTAAATTTGACGTCCGCCGTTTCCGGCGCAGTCCTAGTTCTGTTAGCAGGGTGTGGTTCTGCCACCCAGACGGCCCGAACTTCCATAGTGACATCAACGTTGCAGTCAGTTATTACCAGCAGGGAAACGGTCACCTACACACCACCGCCACCGCCAGGTCCGAAAACCACCATTCCGGATGAAGGCACATATTTGGTCGGCATCGACATTGCGCCCGGAACATACCGCGAGCCGGGTGGAACCGCCTGCTACTGGGCGCGACTTAGAAGCTTGAATACGAACGACATTATCGACAACAACAACAGCGTGGGTCCCCAGGTTGTGGAGATTCTGCCTACCGATAAGGCCTTTCAAACGCAAGGTTGTGCAACCTGGACCGAAGCCAGTACACCCGCTCGACCGTCAGCAACGACGAGCGCGAGCCCAGCGACAACCAAGCCGAGCACCGGATTGCCCTCGATGGGGTACTCCGTGTCAATCACCGGCACTTGCGATCAGCAAGGCACATGCTACGGCGTTCAACAGCGTGCCGAACCCAAGAATGACGCGCCACGGCTAGTCCCGAACGTGCTCGATGAGGGTGCCACGGTCAATGTCGTGTGCCAGACCACGGGCGAACTGAAGACAGAGACCGACCACGCCCCCAGCAACCTGTGGTACCGACTCGCAAACGGCGCGTACATCAGCTCGATCTACGTCACCCCGCCTGGCGCGGGGATTCCCACCTGCTAGGCCGCACGATCCCCGGCCCGCGCGGAGTCGGGGTAGACGGGTTGGCCGAGCTGGTCGACGAGGTGTGGGTTTCGGTCGATGCGCGCACCGTGTGTGCAATTTCCGACCTACAACTACCATTCTACCATTTCAGGGCTTACGTCAAACGAAATGCACTGCACAGCAGGCTGTTTGGATCGGTGTCCTGTAATTGCGAATCCTGGTCAGTGGCCGCGTCGGATCGGTACAGTTCGCCGCGGGAACACCAGATGTCGAGGGGGCTATGACGGTGATTGTGGTGGCTACAAGACGAGTTCTCACAGCACGGCGTATGGCCGTCGGCGCGGTCGTCGTCGGTGTGCTAGCGGGATGTTGCGGCTGCGGCGCGGCCAGTGAACCCAGCGCCGGAACACCAAACTCCCCGCCGACGCCGGCGACCGCGGACGAGGAAGCGGCGTACCTCGCGCTGCTGCAGAAGTGGGCGACGCGGGACGGCTACCCGATGAGCGACCGGGAAACGCTGCTGCGCGCCGGCCACGAGGCGTGCACCTTCACGAACAACGGTCGGCCGGATCAGATCGAGGCGTCTTACCATGTGATGCAGCAGTTTTCGCTTCCGGCGAAGGAGGCGCAGGCGGTAGGCGTCGGGGCCTTTGAGACATTGTGCCGTGCAGACGGCTCGATGCCGTCGGTGGAGACGTCGAGCGCCGCAGCTGCCACGTCGGTGCCGAACTATGAGGGCCCGCCGTCGGCGGGGCCGGTCCAGTCGCAGCTGATGCGGGTGACGCTCCCGGCAGGCACCACGGCTGTCGGCGCCGACAGGGGCACCGTCCCTGGGATCGAGATCTGGCACATCCCGCTTGATCCGGCTGCGGCGGTGGATTATCTGCGGCCCCAGCTGCCGACTGGCCCCTACGACGGGCTGCCCGCCTGCCCTGTGGACGTCACGCACCCGCAGGACGGGTCTGTCGGGATCACGTCGTGGATATGGGAGAACGCTGCCGGGGACAACGTGCAGATCAGCGTGGACAGCTTTCAGCCCCCGGGGGCGACGTCCCCCGGCCCTGGTAGCGAGGTGACGATCACCAAGGGTCGGGAAGACACCCCCGAGCCCTGCTGAACACGGGCCACGGGATTGGCATTCCAGTGAGGTCGCTAGGTGCGGGTGTCTGGCGGGGACACCTTCGGCACGATGGTGATAGCCGCCGGGTCGAACCGTAGCCGCCACGCTGCAGCCCATCGTTTAACCACCGAAAATTGTCAGAAACTGGGGTTATGTACTGTCAGCAGGTGGCAAGCATTAGCGGTCCAGAACCACGGCTAACCGGGCGCTACGGCAATCAGTGGAACGATCCGGCAATAGCGCGGGTTTAATCCGCAGGTCCCAGGTTCGAGCCCTGGTGGGGGCACCAGAAGGAGATGACCGAAGCTTCATGACATTCCGACCTCTCGGACATGACCCGTCGCCGTCGGGGGTGCCCTATCGTGAACGGCATGAATGACGCGGCGCCGCAACCAGCGGACAGCGCCGAACACAGCGCGCGCCCCGGCGTCGACCGCACGACCGGACGACACGTGATCGCCCGCCTCGTCGGACCAGAACACGACCACACCGTGCAAGCGGTGGTCGACCTGTTGTCCGGCGAGCAGAGCGCTGTCGACGCAATCGTCGAAGACGCGGTGTCCGACCCCGAGCGCCTCGAGTCACTCGAAAAGCTCGGCACCTACGACGACCAACGCAACCCATCACTGGATCGCATCGCGGTCCTGACCGCCGAGGCGCTCGGCACCCCGATGGCAGCGGTGACCATCGTCTACCCCGATCGGCAGGTCCTCGCGGGATGCAACGCCGACGACGGCGTCATGCCTCGCGTCGGGCCGCTGGAGAACTCGGTCTGCAAGTTCACGGTGGCCAGCCGGGAACCACTGGTCGTCGATGACACCAGGGCCCACCCTCTGCTGGCGGACCATCCGGTGGTACGCAGCGGCGCGGTGTTGTCCTACGCCGGGATTCCCCTCCTCGACAGCAACGGCTTCGTGGCCGGGACGTTGTGCACATGGGATTCTCACCCGCGGCACTGGTCCAGCGGCCAGGTGCAGATCCTCCACGATCTCGCCGAAGTCGCCCGCCAGCGACTGCTCGACGATCCGCGAAACGCGTAGCACTTGCCAATGTTGGCCGACACGGGGGGTGACATGGCTCGACGGGTAGCAAAATCGGGTAGCGTCCGCCCTGTGATTCGGCGGGTTAAGTGAGCGGATCATGGCAATACGGATCCTTCACATCGAGAATTCACCGGCTTCCCCGGTAGGTGACGGCACCCTGCCCGCACGGCGGAAGACTTTTGGCGAGCGGGTTCGCACCGACCCATTGAGCACCATCATCACCGTCTCCATCGATGTCCTGTCAGCATCGGTGGCGACCCTTGTCGGCGTCCGGTGGGCGATATCCAGCAACGACCATCCCCCTGACCTCTGGCTGTCCATCCTCTACGTCCCTGTCGTGGTCATCATGCTTGGCCTGCGTGGCGTATACCGGCGGCGCCTGAACCGGGAATTCCTCGACGAGATCGGGCCCATCCAGACCACGGTGGCCCTCGCGTCGATGTTCTTGCTCAGCGCGATGCTCATGGTGCACCAGAGTGGTCGGCCGGGCGCCACGGTGCTCAAGATCTGGATCTCGGCCGCGGTGCTCATGCCGTTCGGCCGGCTGGTACGCGTCATCATTCAGCGGACCCTGCGGCGAAACCATCGCCTGGTGGCGCCAACCCTGATAGTCGGCAACGGCAGGGTGGCCGGACATATCATCACCCGCCTCGAGGAGTTCCCGGAGTACGGTCTCAAGCCGGTCGGAATCGTCGACGCCGAACCGTGGTTCGGACAACCCGGCGACCCCCGACCAGATCTCCCCTACCTGGGGCCACCGGAGAACATTGACCAGGCCATCCGGCTGACCGGCGCCCAAAACGTCGTCATCGCCTTCTCCCGGACACAGGACCAGGTGCTCACCCATGTAGTCCGGACTGCGCACCAGAACGGGCTGCGCGTCTGGGTCGTGCCGCGCATGTTCGACACCATCGGTGAGCGCGCACGTATCGAACACATCGGCGGAACGCCACTGCTTGCGCTGCCGCACACCAATCCGCGAGGCTGGCAGTTCGCGGTCAAGCACGTCTTCGACCGGGTGATGGCGGCCTTCCTTCTCTTACTGATCTCGCCGGTGTTCCTGACGTTGGTACTGCTCGTAAAACTGAGCTCGCCGGGGCCGATCTTCTTCAGCCAGCCCCGAGTCGGCCGTGACGGACGAGTCTTCGGGTGCCTCAAGTTCCGCTCGATGCGGGCGGCAGACTCAACTGACGCCGCATTCCAGCTGAAGACCGGCGCGGCACCGGGCGGCGTCGAGGGCGTCGACCGCCGCACCAAGATCGGCAAAATCCTGCGCGCCACCTCACTGGACGAACTGCCCCAGTTCATCAACGTCCTCAGGGGCGAGATGAGCCTCGTCGGCCCGCGTCCCGAGCGCCCCGAATTCGTGGAGCTGTTCGAGGCGCAGATCCAGCGGTACGGCGAGCGGCATCGAGTCCGAGCCGGTGTCACCGGCTGGGCCCAGGTACACGGGCTGCGCGGGCAGACGTCGATCGCCGATCGCGCCGAATGGGACAACTACTACATCGAGAACTGGTCGCTTGCTCTCGATCTGAAGATCCTCGCGCTGACCATTCCAGCGGTTCTGCGGCGCGCCGAATAAAACTTCGAGGACAACGCGGTTAGCTGTTGTGTGAGAAATACCCGGAGTGGGTACAGCTCAGCTAACGCTTCGGGGGGAGCGGGGAGTCCCGATTCACGCGCGTCACAGGAGTAGACATGAGTCACCCCTTGCTCACATCGACAGACGTCATTGGCCATGCGATCGCCGAACAGGTCCGGCGACTCGGGGGCAGCGACGAGGACATCGACAATATCGCGTTCGCCGCCTCGTATGCGGTGATGTGTTGGGGTTTCGCTGCCTCGCAAAGCATTTGACGCATACGTCATCCTGAGGGCTGGGCGACTCAGTTCGCCAGCCCCCTCAAGACCCACGCGCCCGGACTCCCCCGCCCTGCGCGAAGGCAACAACCCGCTCACGAGAACATTGCACTGGCAAGGATCGCAGACGCCGAAGGAGAGGTTGCTGCCGACGGGCAAACCGGCCCAACCCCCTCGCTCGATGTGCGATAGCCCGCTACGCCGACGGCGGGCTTTTCTGGGCCGGGCACGTCGCGCCCAGATAATGGATTCCCTTGTCGCGCTCCCCCACTGGGGGAAGATTGCGCGCCGGGGTGTGGATCAACGGAGTATCGACCGGGATCCGCCCGGTCGCCCGATCCCATCCGGCGCGGGCGCGTGGATGCATCCGGCGCCGCCGGGGTAACAACTTGAATGCCAGATTGACCGACCGGCCGAACAACCAGTGCAGCCGCGCATCCCACTTCGACCACGTGTAGCCCATCAAGTCACGCACCGGCTGGTCGTAGAGACCGACCGTCACCCATACCGCGAACGGACCGAGCACCTTGAGGTAGGCAGACCACACGAAATCCGGAATCCATTGCAGAGAAGGATGTTTCGGCATTGTCGACAGGTCGAGGACCTGGCGCGTGGCCCAATTGTTCTCCAGCACCTCACGGCACATGTGGTCCCAGTAGACCTGGAACTCTTCCCAGGTGGCAGGCACCGGCCGCATGCTCATGCCGTACATGCGATACCACGTGACATGCTCGTCGAACAGCTGGCGCTTCTGGTCCTCGGTGAGGCCGTCCCCGAAATACTCGGCAGTGAGCACAGTGCCCATGAAAAACGTTGAGTGCGCCCAATAAAAGACATCGGGGTTGAGCGCGCTGTACCGACGCCCTTGGGAGTCAACACCTTTGATCGGAATGTGATAGTCACGGACCTCGGCGCCGGTGATCGGCGCGCGGTCGCCGTCGAACACCACTCCGCCGATCGGGTATAGCGACCGCAGCAGGCGCGGCAGGCGCTCGTGAAAGAAGATCGAGTGTTGCTCGACCGCAGCACCGAGCTGGGGATGCATGTTCTGCATCGAGCCGGCCCACGGCCCTTGCAGCAGGCCACGCCAGTCGCCGAAGTACTTCCAGGTCAGGGAGTCCAGGCCGAGTACATCCGGCGGGGCGTCATATCCCCCAGCAGTCACCGGGCAACCAGGACCCGCTTGGGCGCCCTCGCTGGTGACCGGGCATGCCTCCGACGTATCTTGACTCAACTGGTGGCCTTCCTTGGCGCGGGAGACATTCTGACTACACGCGTTGTCACCATGAGCTTAGGAGCGATGTGACGTCGGGTCAACGACGGGGCCGCTGGTCAGGCGTCCCGCTGCCGGACCGCCAGGCGCTGCGCCGCGACGAGTTGATCGCCGCGGGGACCACCCTTTTGGGCGGCGCCGACGGTCCTGCGCTGACGGTTCGCGCGGCCTGCCGCCAGGCCGGCCTGACCGAACGGTATTTCTACGAGAGCTTCGGTGACCGCGACGAGTTCGTGCGGGCCGTGTACGACGACGTGTGCAACCGCGCCGTGACGACGCTGATGTCTGCCGGCACGCCGCGCGAGGCGGTCGAGAGATTCGTTGCGCTCATGGTCGACGATCCGGTGCGCGGGCGGGTGTTGTTGTTGGCGCCGCAGGTCGAAGCCGCGCTCGCCCGCTCCGGGGCCGACTGGATGCCGAGTTTCATCGAGCTGGTACAGAGCAAGCTGACCGCGATCAACGATCCGGTTCTGCAGAGAATGACAGCAACGGGGCTGATCGGTGCACTGACGGCGTTGTTCACCGCCTACTTGGACGGCCGACTGGCCGTGTCCCGCGAACCGTTCATCGACTACTGCGTCGACCTACTGCTGACCCTTGCGGCTAGTTACCCGCCGGCGACCTGACCGGCCACGCCCGGGACGTTGCCGGTCTGCTGCAGCTCCGAGGACTCGCTCTCGTTGGCCTGCGCCTGCTGTTCGGCGATCTTCTCCTCATAGCTGGTGCGGGCCTGGCGGCCCTCCGGGCTGGCCACCGAGTTTCCCGGGACACCCGCCGTCGCGAAGGCGTTGTTGCAGTTCAAGTACAGCAGGACGCGGCCACCCGGGTTCGTGCCGCTGGAGTCCAGGAAATCGGCATTCCGCGAACCGGTGACGAGGCACTGTTCGGTTGGCAGGAAGCTACCGACGCGGGTGGCGATGGTCGCCGACTGACCGGCGCCGCTGATCGCTTGCACGGCGTCCGCGTACGTCTGGCCCGTGTATTCGTTAGTCGCCGACGCGACGCCGGAACCCAGCATCGCGAACGATGCCGCCGCGGCGCCGAGAGCACCGATCCCAATGGCCAAATGCTTGTTCACGTCTGACGACCTCCGGACAATGTGCGTTGCCTGTGCATTTGCGTACGAAATGCTGGCGGCTATGGTGCGCAAATCGTACGTCAGGAGATCGGAACGTGCAGGGATCAGCGTCACGGCACCGAGCTGACCTCCGACAAGCCCCCGTTGAATCGCCGCTTGCCCAGCGCGGGGACGGTTCGCCGCAGCGTTGTGATTGCGTGGTTGGGCAATTCGCGGGGACGGCGTTGCTGCCGAGCAAACCCGCGGAGTGTGGGTGCGAGAGCTCTAGGCTTGCGAAGCTTCTACAGATCGAGACCGCAGCCCTGGAAGGTCATCGGGGCGATCTAGGAATTCGCCGCAAGATAATCGAGCACATCTTGCGAGCACTTACCCGGATACTTGTCACAAAGGGGCTTGCACCAGGTCTGACCGGCGCAATTCTTGGGATCCTGGTTGATCCACTCGATAGCCTTCAAATTGTGCTGCTCTTGCTTCCCCTGAGGCGACGCCGCCGAATTTCCGGGCTTGCCGGGTGCAGCGAGTGTGGTGCCGCAGAACAGGTCCAAGACGTACTCGGTTGTGTCCTTGGTCCCGCTGGAGTTCAGATAACCAGGCCTTCTACTACGCGTCACAATGCAATCGTCGGTCGCAACCTGATCACCAATGACGGTTCCGATCTCCGCTTTGCCGCCCCAGCTCTTGATGTCCTGGGAGGCCTTGGCATATGTCTCGCCTGAGAGATCGGGATCGCCGCTGCCCGTGGCGAGCCCTCCGCCCAGCAGACCCATTGCCAAAATCACGCTTGCGAGAACAAGAACCGTTCTCAAAACCACCAGCCCCCTGCCGCTACCGACACCCCTTGGAGTCGATCCCAATCGCTGCGAAGTCTATCGCGGGCCGCCCCAGCCGCGACATGCCCGTACGAGAAACTTGAATGTCACCGGAGTACACAGATATATTGCGTGCAACCACTAGGAACAGATAACTGGAGGGTTCATGTCGAAAGACCTGACCGACCTCGATCTCCTGCATCAGCTGGAACCGGTGGCGGAGAAACTTATCAACCGCCACCTCACGATGGCGAAGGACTGGAATCCCCACGACTACATCCCATGGTCGGACGGCAGGAACTATTACGCCCTCGGCGGCCAGGACTGGGATCCCGATCAGTCCAAGCTCTCCGAAGTCGCTCGCACCGCGATGGTGCAGAACCTCCTCACTGAGGACAACCTGCCCGCCTATCACCGCGAGATCGCGATGAACTTCTCCATGGACGGCCCCTGGGGCTACTGGGTCAACCGGTGGACCGCCGAAGAGAACCGACACGGTATCTCGATCCGCGATTACCTGGTGGTCACCCGCAACTGCGACCCGGTCGAGCTCGAGGAGCTGCGGATCGAGCAGATGACCCGCGGCTTCTCGCCCGGCCAGAACCAGCAGGGCGATCTGTTCGCTGAGAGACTGTTTGACTCCGTGATGTACGTCACCTTCCAGGAGCTGGCCACCCGGGTATCGCACCGTAATACCGGCAAGGCGTGCAGCGACCCGGTCGCCGAGCAGCTGCTGGCCAGGATCTCCAACGACGAGAACCTGCACATGATCTTCTACCGCGACGTCAGCGAGGCCGGCTTCGATGTGGCGCCCAACCAGGCGATGAAGTCGCTACACCGGGTGTTGCGCAACTTCAAGATGCCCGGGTACACCGTGCCGGACTTCCGGCGCAAGGCAGTCGTCATCGCCATGGGCGGCGTGTACGACCCCCGCATCCACCTCGATGACGTCGTGATGCCGGTGCTGAAGAAATGGCGCATTTTCGAGCGCGAGGACTTCACCGGCGAAGCCGCCCAGATGCGTGACGATTTGGCCGCGCTGCTCAAGGAACTCGAAGAGACCTGCGACAAGTTCGAAGAGGCGAAGATGCGCAAGCTCGAGCGCGACGCGAAGCTTGCCGAGAAGCGCAACGCCAAGGCTCTAGCCGGGGCGGCAACATAGTAGACACCGCACCGGCTGCCACCGGGCTGCGGATCGGGCCATTCGCCCTCCGTAGCCCGGTTGTCTTGGCGCCCATGGCCGGTGTCACCAACGTTGCGTTCCGCACGCTGTGCCGTGAATTGGAAGAGGCACGGGCTGGAACCGTGTCGGGGCTCTACGTCTGCGAGATGGTGACGGCCCGCGCCCTCGTCGAGCGTCATCCCGTCACCATGCACATGACGACATTCGCCCCGGAGGAATCGCCGCGTTCGTTGCAGCTTTACACCGTGGACCCGGCCACCACCTACGAGGCCGCCCGGATGATCGTCACCGAAGACCTCGCCGACCACATCGACATGAATTTCGGCTGCCCGGTGCCTAAGGTCACCCGCCGCGGCGGCGGGGCAGCCCTACCGTACAAGCGCCGCCTCTTCGGCCAGATCGTGGCCGCTGCCGTCCGCGCCACCGAGGGCACTTCGGTCCCGGTGACGGTCAAGTTCCGGATCGGGATCGACGACGAGCATCGCACTCATCTGGATGCCGGCCGGATCGCTGAGCAGGAGGGCGCCGCCGCGGTGGCCCTGCACGCCAGAACCGCCGCCCAGCGTTATTCAGGGACCGCCGACTGGGACGAGATCGGACGCCTCAAAGAGGCGGTGACGACGATTCCCGTGCTGGGCAATGGCGACATCTTCGAAGCCAACGATGCCCTGGCGATGATGGCGACGACCGGGTGTGACGGGGTCGTCATCGGCCGCGGGTGCCTGGGCCGGCCGTGGCTGTTCGCCGAGCTGTCGGCGGCGTTCACCGGCTCGCCCACGCCGACCCCGCCGACCTTGGGTGAAGTCACCGACATCGTCCGGCGTCACGGTGCGCTGCTGGCCGACCACTTCGGCGAAGACAAGGGCATGCGTGACATCCGCAAGCACGTCGCCTGGTACCTGCACGGGTTTCCCGCCGGAGCCGACATCAGGCGGGCGTTGGCACTGGTCAAGACGCTTTCTGAGCTAGACATGCTGCTCGGCCGCCTCGATCGGGACGTGCCGTTCCCGGACGCGGCGACCGGGCCGCGCGGGCGTCAGGGATCGGCGTCGTCGGTCACCCTGCCCGAGGGCTGGCTCGACGATCCGGACGACTGCACAGTGCCGGCAGGCGCCGATGTGATGAGCTCCGGAGGTTGAACCGAGACGGTCTCGACATCAGTGCGAGCTAGCGGCCACAGGGGTTGTCTCAGTACGATAGTGACCTTGTCGTGTAGGCCACTGAAGTGGCGGACCCCCGCCGAGTGCTGCTACAAGACATAAGACGGTTGAGACGGCCGCGCAAGGGCGCCCGGTCGTACCCGGATTTGCAGGCGCATCGCTGCGCAAGACCGCACCAGAGTCGGAGGCGACTGGAACATGAGTGATGGCGGCAACGCCACGCCCGGCCAGCACCGCGCCTCCGACGAGGGCGAGCGCGAGCGCGAGGCCAGGGCACCGCGATCGGCGGCCGGAGCCGCGCCGTGGGAGCGCGCCCACCGGGGAGCCCCGCACCGCTCACCGGACACCACTGCCCCGAGCGGTAATCACAGCGAGGGCGTGACCGTTGCCGACCTGATCGCCAAGATCTCCGGCTCCCCCTCTCCGGTCGAGCCCACGCGTCACCGCGCCGGACTCGAGCCCGAACCTGAACCCGAGCCCCAAGACGAGCCCCAGGACGCCGACCTCGTCGACCTGACGATCCCGATCCCGGTCATCACCGCGGCCTACGCGGACGAACTTCCCGATCTCGAGGCGCTCAACCGGGCCCGCAAGCCACTGGCCGCCGACCCCAACCCGGCCGTCCCGGCGTCGGCAGCGAGCCCCAAGAAAAAGAAGACCAGGGTCCTCAAGCCCGTCCTGGTGGCCGGCAGGTCCGCCGCGGCGCTGTTCGCGGTGTCGGCGCTGGTGCTCACGGGCGGCGCCTGGCACTGGCAGTCGACCAAGAACGAACTGCTGCGCAACGTCGCCGCGCTGGACCCGAATTCGCGCGACATCGTCGACCCCAACGCCCAGTTCGGTGACGAGAACTTCCTCATCGTGGGTGTCGACAGCCGGACCGGTGCCAACGGGGAGATGGGCGCGGGCACCACCGAGGACGCCGATGGGGCCCGCTCGGACACCGTCATGCTGGTCAACATCCCCGCCAACCGCAAGCGCGTTGCCGTGGTGTCCTTCCCCCGCGATCTCGCAATCACTCCGGCCTACTGCCAGGCTTGGGACTCCGACACCGGCAAATACGGCCCCGTGCAGGACAAAGCCACCGGCCAGATGAGTGACGACTACCGGTACACCGAGACGAAACTGAACTCGACGTACGCGTATGGCGGCCCCAAGTGCCTGGTCAAGGTCATCCAGAAGATGTCAGGCCTCTCGATCAACCACTTCATGGCGGTCGATTTCTCCGGGTTCGCCAAGATGGTCGACGCGGTCGGCGGGGTCGACGTGTGCAGCACCACCCCGCTGAAGGACTACGAGCTGGGCACGGTGCTCGCCAGCGCCGGACACCAGACGCTCGACGGCCGCACCGCGCTCAACTATGTCCGCGCCCGCCAGGTCACCACTGAGTTCAACGGCGACTACGGCCGAATCAAGCGCCAGCAGCTGTTCCTGTCCTCGCTGTTGCGCTCGATCATCTCCAAGGACACGTTGTTCAGCCTCAGCAAGCTGAACAACGTAGTGAACATGTTCATCGACGACACCTACGTCGACAACGTCCGAACGAAGGACCTCGTCGACCTCGGGCAGTCATTGCAGGGCGTCAACGCCGGACACATCACCTTCGTCACCGTGCCCACCACCGGAATCACCGATTCCGACGGCAACGAGCCACCTCGCACCGACGACATCCGAAAGTTGTTCGACGCGATCATCAACGACGACCCGCTGCCCGGCGAGAACGACACCAACGCGACGACGAGCCCTCTGACCGCGGCACAGAAGACGCCTCCGGCCGCCAAGCCAAGTCCGGTCGAGCAGCCGACCGAAACGACGCAGACCGAGCTGGTCAACGCGGTGACGACGGATCCGGGTGACATCACCGTGCGCGTCTCCAATTCCACCGGCCAGGACGGCCTGGGTGCGACGGCCGCAGCCGCGTTGCGCGAACACGGATTCCATGTTCTGGACCCCGACGACTACTCGGGCAGCGTCACCTCGACGAAGGTGATGTTCTCGGCGGGCAACGAACAGGCAGCCGCCACCGTCGCCGCGGCGTTCCCCTCCGCACAGATGGAGCGGATGGACGGACTGAAGAACACCGTGCAGGTCGTGCTCGGCCCCGACTTCAGCACCGTCGGTGCGCCCCCGCCAAGCGGATCGACGGTCAGCGTGCACGTCAGCCATAATTCCGCGAGCACGCCCACCCAGCTGCCCGAGGATCTCACGGTCACCAATGCCGCGGACGTCACCTGCGAGTAACCCCCGGCGTGGCAGCCGCGGTTTGTCTTCATTCACCGTTCGTTCACCCCGTCTGGGCATACTGGGCTGGCGTGCAGAAAGTAGGGTGAGTGCCATGCGGACCGCGTACCACGAGCAGCTAGATGCTCTGACCAACCAGCTGGCCGACATGTGTCGGCTGGCAGGTGTCGCGATGGAGCGCGCGACACAGTCGCTGCTTCAAGCCGACCTGGTTCTGGCCGAACAGGTCATCACCGACCACGAACAGATTTCGGCGGCCAGCGCCCGCGCAGAGGAAGCCGCCTTCGTGCTGCTGGCCCTGCAGGCGCCGGTGGCCGGCGATCTCCGGGCGATCGTCAGCTCGATCCAGATCGTCGCCGATGTCGACCGGATGGGAGCGCTGGCGCTGCACGTCGCCAAGATCGCGCGTCGTCGGCACCCGCAGCACGCGCTGCCGGAGGAAGTGAACGGTTACTTCGCCGAAATGGGCCGAGTCGCAGTCGAATTGGGCAACAGCGCCCGCGAGGTGCTGTTGTCACGGGATCCGGAGAAGGCTCGCCGGATCCGCGAGGAAGACGACGCGATGGACGACCTGCACCGGCATCTGTTCACCGTGCTCATGGACCGCGAGTGGAAGCATGGCGTGGCCGCCGCGGTGGACGTGACACTGCTGGGCCGGTTCTACGAGCGCTTCGCCGACCACGCTGTCGAGATCTCCCGGCGGGTGATCTTCCAGGTGACGGGCCGGCTGCCGGAAGAAGAGGAAATCGCGGCCTCCTGAGGCCCTGCCCGAAACCACGAAAAATCCGGTATCGCAACGCGATACCGGATTTTTCTGGTGTAGAGCCTTAGCCGAACCGGCCGGAGATGTAGTCCTCAGTGGCCTTCTGGCTGGGGTTGGAGAAGATTTTCTCGGTGTCGTCGATCTCGACCAAGCGTCCCGGCTTGCCGGTGGCCTCCAGGTTGAAGAACGCGGTCTGGTCGCTGACGCGCGCGGCCTGCTGCATGTTGTGCGTAACGATGACGATGGTGAACTCCTGCTTGAGTTCGCCGATCAGGTCCTCGATGGCCAGAGTGGAGATCGGGTCCAACGCCGAGCACGGCTCATCCATCAACAGCACGTCGGGCTGCACGGCGATGGCGCGGGCGATACACAGCCGCTGCTGCTGACCGCCGGAGAGGCCGCCACCGGGCTTCTCGAGCCGGTCCTTGACCTCGTTCCATAGGTTGGCACCCTTGAGCGAGCGCTCGCAGGTCTCGTCGAGGACCTTGCGATTGCGCACGCCCTGCAGTTTCAGGCCGGCTACCACGTTGTCACGAATCGACATGGTGGGGAACGGGTTCGGCCGCTGGAAAACCATGCCGATGGTCTTGCGCACACCCACCGGGTCAACCCCGGAGCCGTAGATGTCCTCACCGTCGAGTAAGACGGAACCCTCGACCCTGGCGCCCGGGATGACTTCATGCATGCGGTTCAGCGTGCGCAGCACCGTGGACTTGCCACAGCCAGACGGCCCGATGAACGCGGTCACGTTGCGCGGGGGCACCGCCAGCGAGACATCGGCGACGGCGTGGAATCCGCCGTAGTAAATGTTGACGTCTTTGAGATCAAGCCGCTTGGCCATCGAAGGCTCCTAAACCTTTTTCGGGGCAAAGAATTTGGCAATGAGGCGCGCACCAACATTGAGAACCGCGATCAGGACGATCAACGTCAGCGCCGCACCCCAGAGCCGGTCAGTGGGAACAGGATTGGCGCCCGCCCCGGCTGAAGTCTGGTCGTACATCATGCCGGGCAACGAGCCCATGAACCCGTTGAACATGTCGAAATTGATCGCCTGCGAGTACCCGACCAGGATCAGCAGCGGTGCCGTCTCCCCCATGACTCGAGCCAGCGCCAGCATGATGCCGGTGACGATGCCCGACAAGGCCGTCGGAATCACAATGCGGGCAATGGTTTTCCACTTCGGCACGCCGAGTGCGTAGCTCGCCTCGCGCAGATCCATCGGAACGATCCGCAGCATCTCCTCAGCGGAGCGCACGATCACCGGGATCATCAACAGCACCAGGGCCAATGACACCGCGAACCCGGAGCGCTGGAAGCCCAAGGTCGCGACCCACAGGGCGTAGATGAACAGCGCCGCGACGATGGACGGCACACCGGTGAGGATGTCCACCATGAACGTGGTGAGCTTGCCCAGCCTGGTGCCGCCGCCGTACTCGACCAGATAGATGCCGACGAACACGCCGACCGGGATGGAGATCAACGCGCAGAAAAGCCCTTGCAGCACAGTGCCGATCAGGGCGTGATAGACGCCGCCGCCGGCCGCGAAGGCCGTCATGCCGGCCTGTGAGTGCGACCACCAACCACTGTCCAGGACCGTGTCGAGCCCCTTGGTGATGACCGAATACAGCACCCAGATCAGCGGTACCACGGCGACCGCGACCGACAGCGTCACCAGAACAGTGGCGGTCGTGTTGGTCAGCTTGCGCCGGAGGCTGACCGCTTGGAACGCGGGCGCCTTGACCGGCTGGTCCAGGGTCGAGGTCATCGGGCACCCCTTCCGGCCACCGCGGCGCGGGCGGCCGAGTTGACCACGAACGTCAGGATGAACAGCACCAAGCCGGCGGCGATGTAGGCGCCCGCCTTGTACTGGTCGTTGAATTCCGAAGCAGCCGAGGCGATCTTGCTGGCGAAGGTGTAGCCGGCGTCGAATAGCGACCAGCCGAACGCCTTCTGAGTGCCGCGCAGGATGATCAGCAGCGCGATCGTCTCACCCAACGCTCGGCCGAGGCCGAGCATCGCGCCGCTGATGTAGCCGGACAGCCCGAACGGGAGCACCGTGGTCCTGACCACTTCCCATCGGGTCGCGCCCAGTGCCAGCGCCGCCTCGATCTGGCCACGCGGCGTCTGGACGAACACCTCGCGGCTGACGGCCGTGATGATCGGCAGGATCATCACCGCGAGCACGATCCCGGCCGTGAAGATCGTGCCGCCGCCGGCTACCGACGCATTGCCGGTGTCGAACAGGAAGATCCAGCTGAGGTTGGCGTTCAGCCACATCGCGAGCGGCTTGAGCACCGGCGCCAGCACGTACAGGCCCCACACGCCGTAGATGATCGACGGCACAGCGGCCAACAGATCCACCATGTAGCCCAGCGGGCCGGACACCCGGCGAGGTGCGTACTGCGTCAAGAAGATCGCGATACCCAACGCGACCGGCATCGCGAGGATCAGCGAGAACAGGGAGACGAACACCGTCACCTGCAGCAGATCCAGAATGCCGAACTTCATGTGGGCGGTATCGGTGGTGACCCAGTTGCCGCCGTAGGTGAAGAAGTTCGCGTCGTTACGCCCGAGCGCCGGTACTGCACGCCAGACGAGGAACAGGCCGATCGCGGCGATCAGCGCGATGATGAGAACGCCGGAACCCTCCGAGAGCCCGCGGAAAATCCGGTCGCCGATACGAACTTTGGCGTTTCCGGACGGGTTCGTCGGGGTCGCAGGCTTCTCCGGGAAGGGTGCGGCCACGACTTCTCCGGATCCAGCGTTCACTGGATTAGGTCCCGGCACGTCTTGGGTCACATCCACCCCATCGCTCACTGATCTCTCCATCGTCACCGCAATCGACCTGCCTCGCCAGCGCTGTTACTGAATTGCTTTGACGGAGGTCAGCAGACGCTGCTTGAACGAGTCCGGCAGCGGGACGTAACCGGCGGCCGGGAGCCCGGCCTGACCGTCGTTGGCGGCCACGGTCAGGAACGACTTGACCGCCGCCGAGGTGTCGGCGTCATAGCCCTTGGAGCACACGATCTCGTAGGTCGCCAGCATCAACGGGTAGGCGCCGGCGGCCTTGGTGGCGTACAGCGCGTTGAGGTCCAGCACCAGATCGTTGCCGCTGCCCGAGATCTTCGCGGAGTCGATCGCGGCCTTGGTGGTGTCGTCGGTCAGTGCGACGGGTCCACCGCCGTTGTCGATCTGGGCGACGGTCAGCTTGGCCTGGTCGGCGAAGCCCTTCTCGACGTAACCGATCGCGCCGGGGGTGGCCTGCACGGCCTGCACGACGCCGGAGGTCTTCTGCGCGCCCTCACCGGCGCCGCCCTGGAACTCCTTGCCCGCACCCTTGGTCCAGGTCTGCGGGGCAGCGGCGCCCAAGTACTTCTGGAAGTTGTCGGTGGTGCCCGAGGAATCCGAGCGGTAGATCGGGGTGATCTTCTGGTCCGGCAGCGAGGCACCACTGTTCAGCGCGGCGATCGCCGGGTCGTTCCAGTTGCTGATGGCACCGGTGAAGATCTTGGCGAGCACGTCAGCGTTGACCACGAGCTTGTCGACGCCGGGCAGGTTGTAGCCGAGCGCGACCGGGCCGAAGACCAGCGGCAGGTTCCACGCCGGGTTGCCACCGCAACGCTTGGCGGCCGGGTCGGTCTGATCCTTGGACAGCGCCGAGTCGGAGCCGGCGAAGTCGACCTGGCCGGCGATGAACTGGGTGACACCCGCGCCCGAGCCCGTCGGGTTGTAGGAGAGGTTCTTGCCCGGACACTTCTGGCCCCACACCTGGTTGAACACCGCGATGGCATTCTGCTGCGCGGTCGAGCCCTCGGCGGTCAGAGCATTCTTGCCACCGCAGTCAGCCGACGCGTTCGACGAGCCGGACGCATTCGTCGACGACGACGTTCCGGAGTTGTTGTCGCTACCGCAGGCGGTGAGCGTCAGGCCGGTGATGGCCGTTGCTGACACGGTCACGAAGAACGCCTTGCCAAACCTGTTCAGATTCACCTATCCCACTTTCTCCAGTGTTGCCCTGTTCGCCCCGGTGGGAGCGCATGCATCACCCGGGAAGTTAGGCGTTGGGAGTGGCCGGAACCCGCCCGGAATATGAACGGAGGGTGAACAGGTAGGTGAATGGGGCGTTGCGCACAGCCGCTAACTACCTGTGATTTTCACCAGCGTCAAGAGTCGCTGACAGGGATGGCCGGTAGGCGGTATCGACACTGGATACAGCAAATCCCAGACGCTCATAGGTTTTCACCGCTGAGACGTTGTCGGCTTCGACATAAAGCATGACTCCGGGGTCGTCGTCGGCATCCAGGCGCCGGGCCAGATATTCCAGGCCGGCCACGGTCAGGATCCGGCCCAGACCGCGCCCCTGGGCGGCGGGGTCCACACCGACGACATACACCTCGCCGAGCCCGGGCTCCTCGGCATGCACCTTCGTCCAGTGGAACCCGAGGAGAGCGCCGTTGTCGTCGCCGAAAGCCATGAAGAGGCCGTCGGGATCGAACCAGGCCTCGCCGCGGCGCTCGTCGAGGTCGGATTGACCCCAGCCGCCCTGCTCGGGATGCCACGAGAATGCGGCGTTGTTCACCCGCAGCAGTTCGGCGTCGTCAGACGGTCCGTCGTAGGTGCGGATGCGGATGCCCTCGGGCACCACGAGCGCGGGAACGTCGCGCAGTGTCCGGCGCATCTGCATCAGTTCCCGGACCGACGTCATCCCCAGAGCGTGGGCCACCGCCCGGGCCCCGGGCAGGGTGCCGTGCGCCCAAAACCGGACGGCGCCGTTGGCGGCATCGCTGGCGGCGCGCAGCAGCGCGGTCCCGATACCGCGACGGCGTGCGTGAGGGTCGACGACAAGCTCACCCATCGCGTCGTCACCGTCGCGCCCCGGCGTCAGATTGAGGTAGCCGAGCACGTTCCCGTTCTCAGCGACAACCACATGATCGGTGCGCTGGTGGGGCAGCTCGCGCAGTACCTGCTCGCCCACCGGCGCAACACCGTCGGATCGGGTGGCGGCGTCGATGACCGCCCGCACCTGCTCCTGCTCGACCGAGGTCAGGGCGGTGCGCCACTGCGGCGCCGTCACTGACTACGCAGTGGGTGGGACATGGAGCCCGACCGCACCGTGTTGTGCATCGAGTCCGAGATCGCGTCCTCACCGTCGTCGAAAACGTCGGCATCGTCCTCGGTGAACTCGGGCTCGGCCGCGGCAGGGCGCCCCCGGGCCGGGCGCACCGCCTTGTAGCCGACATTGCGGACGGTTCCGATCAGCGACTCGTATTCAGGGCCCAGCTTGGCGCGCAGCCGCCGCACGTGCACGTCGACGGTGCGGGTGCCGCCGAAGAAGTCGTAACCCCACACCTCCTGCAGTAATTGGGCGCGGGTGAACACCCGGCCAGCGTGCTGCGCGAGGTATTTGAGGAGTTCGAATTCTTTATAAGTCAGATCCAGCGGGCGACCACGTAGTCGTGCGGTGTACGTGCCCTCGTCGATGACGAGCTCGCCGAGGCTGACCTTCCCCGCGCTCTCCTGGCTGGCCATGCCGCCGCGCCGGCCGACGAGCAGCCGCAACCGGGCGTCGATCTCGGCAGGCCCGGTGCTGGGCAGCAGGATCTCATCGAGACCCCAGTCCATGTTGACCGCGACCAGGCCGCCTTCGTTGACGACGGCCACCACGGGGACCGACGTGCCGGTGGTGCCGAGCAGTCGGCACAGGCCGCGGGCCGCGGCCAGGTCGGTGCGCGCGTCGACGATCGCCACGTCCGCGGTGCCGGCTTCCAGCAGCGACGACACCTCGGTAGGCGCGGAGCGCACCGTGTGCGCCAGCAACGCCAGCGACGGCAGCACCGATTCCGGGTGCGGGTCGACTGTGAGAAGAAGCAGGTCCAACAGACTCTCCAATGCCCTGGATACTCATCGTCGACAGCGCCGTCGCGTTGACCCACCAGACTCATGGGCGACATATGGCCGTTACCCGACCATGGGTCATCTAACTTTAACCCGCTACCTGCTATTTAGCCGATCCGAACGGTTACTGCGGCAGTCACGAGGGTGCGCGGGGGTGGCTCCGCGGCAGCGGTGAGCCAGAATGTGCAGGTGCGGAAGCTGCTGATCGCCCTGAGTGCCGCGGTCGTCGCCGCGGTCGTCGGGGCCGTCGGCGCTGATTTCGGGGCAACGATCTACGCCGAATACCGGCTGGCCCGTACGGTCCGGACCGCCGCGGGCCTCTCGTTCGACCCGTCGGTGGCGATCCTGGGCTTTCCGTTCATCCGCCAGGCCGCCCGCCACCACTTCAACGAGATCGAGATCAAGGCCAACGGGGTGGACCACCAGGTGGTGGGCCGGGCGTCGCTGGAAGCAACCCTGCACAACATCGACCTGACCGACGCGTCGTGGCTGATCAGGCCGGACGCGGATCTGCCGGTGGGCAAGCTGGAGAGCCGCATCATCATCGACTCCGGGCACCTGGGCCGCTTCATGGGAATGAAGGACCTGATGGTGGAGGCCCCGTCGAAGGAGACCAACGACGCCACCGGAGGCACCACCGAGTCGGGCATCTCCGGCAGCAAGGGGCTGGTGTTCACCGGAACCCCGAAGAAAGCCGACTTCGACAAGCCGGTCAGCGTCACCGTTGACCTGTCGATCGCAGGCACGGACCAGACCACGCTCGTTTTCACGGCGACCGACATCCAGACCGGCCCCGGCACGGCCGACCAGGAGGTGCCCGACGACAAGAAGGCGGCCGTGCTGGCGGCATTCAGCGCCAAGCTGCCTGGCCAGAAACTCCCGTTCGGGGTGCGCCCCACCACCGAGGGAGCCCGCGGATCAGACATCATCATCGAAGGCATCACCGAAGGAGTAACCATCCGGCTCGATGGGTTCAAACAATCATGAGCACTGCATCCGTCACCGCGATCATCGCCATCGCCGCCGCTTTGGCAGTGGCGAGCATCGCCGGTGTGCTGCACAACCGGCGGTCGGGCGTCGTACGCGAAGCCGAACCGGCCGATGTCGACGTCAGCGACCTGGGACTTTCCCGGACCGGGCCGACGATCGTGCATTTCAGCGCAGCGTGGTGCGGACCCTGCGCGGGGGTGCGGCGAGTGGTGGACCAGGTCTGCGCCGATATACGTGACGTCGCCCACGTCGAGATCGATATGGATGCCAATCCGGCTGCCGCGCGCAGGCTTTCAGTGCTGTCATTGCCGACGACCTTCATTTTCGACGCCGACGGACGGCAGCGATACCGGGCTGCGGGGGTTCCCAAGGCCGCTGACCTGCGCTCAGCCCTCGAACCTCTGTTGGCCTGAGACCCCGGTGATTGGGTAACATGTCAGGCGTGTCAGCCCGCCTCGAGCTCGTGCTCATCAAGCGTCGCGCAGTCGATCTGTGCCGCGTCGCGGGTTGTTGCTGTTGTTGCTGTAGCTGCTGAGTAGCCGCGCCACCATTTCGCGCCGCCACTCTGGAACGGCCGTACTCGGCTCGTCTCCGTCCAGCCCGATGAGCAACAGGAGTAGATACATGTCGACCAGCAATAACAACACCAACACCTCCGCCCAGGTGGACGTCCGCGGCCCGCGCTTCGCAGCCTGGGTCACCACGGCCGTCCTGATCGTGGTGCTCGCCGTCTCGGGATTCAGCACAGTGGCCGCAGCAGTGGTGCTCGCCCTGCAGGCGGTCGTGTTCGCGATCGGCGCCGCGCGCGGGCCTCGTCAGCACCCCTACGGGCTGATCTTCGCCAACGTGATCGCACCGCGCCTGCGACCCGTCTCCGAGCGTGAACCCGTGCCACCGCTGAAGTTCGCCCAATTGGTGGGCTTCGTGTTCGCCGTCGTCGGCGTCGCCGGATTCGCGTTCGGCGTATCGCTGCTCGGCGTCATCGCCACCGCCTTCGCGTTGTTCGCGGCCTTCCTCAACGCGGCCTTCGGCATCTGCCTCGGCTGCCAGCTCTACCCACTCGTCGCCCGGCTGCGCCCCACTGCGGCCAGCACCTGAGTCTTCAAGACAAGCAATCGAAAGGAACCACTTCATGGCACGCTCCGACGTCCTGGTCTCCACTGACTGGGCCGAGAGCAATCTCGACGCGCCGAACACCGTTTTTGTCGAGGTCGACGAGGACACCAGCGCCTACGAAGACGGTCACATCGCCGGCGCGGTACGGCTGGACTGGAAGACCGAGCTGCAGGATCCGGTCAAGCGTGACTTCGTCGACCAGCAGCAGTTCTCGAAGCTGTTGTCGGACAAGGGAATCAGCAACGACGACACCGTCATCCTCTACGGCGGCAACAACAACTGGTTCGCCGCGTACGCATACTGGTACTTCAAGCTGTACGGCCACGAGAATGTGAAGCTCCTCGACGGTGGACGCAAGAAGTGGGAGCTCGACGGCCGCCCGCTGGTGACCGAGGTGCCCGCCCGTCCCTCCACTTCGTACAGTGCCGCGGCGCCCGACAACAGCATTCGCGCGTTCCGCGACGAGGTGATCGCCGCTATCGGCGCCAAGAACCTGGTGGACGTCCGCTCCCCCGACGAGTTCTCCGGCAAGATCCTCGCGCCCGCGCACCTGCCGCAGGAGCAGAGCCAGCGTGCCGGCCACATCCCCACCGCCATCAGCGTGCCGTGGAGCAAGGCCGCCAACGAGGACGGCACCTTCAAGTCCGACGAGGCTCTCGCCACGCTCTACGCGGAAGCCGGCCTGGACGGCGAGAAGGAAACCATCGCCTACTGCCGCATCGGTGAGCGCTCATCGCACACCTGGTTCGTGCTGCAGGAACTGTTGGGGCACAAGAACGTCAAGAACTACGACGGCAGTTGGACCGAATACGGCTCCCTGGTGGGGGCCCCGATCGAGTTGGGAAGTTGATCATGTGCTCTGCACCTAAACAAGGACAGACCTTGCCTGCCGGTGTCGACCTGGAGAAGGAGACCGTGATCACCGGGCGCGTCGTTGACGACTCAGGCCAGACGGTGGCGGGCGCGTTCGTCCGCCTGCTGGACTCCAGCGACGAATTCACCGCGGAGGTAGTTGCCTCGGCGACCGGCGATTTCCGGTTCTTCGCCGCGCCGGGCACCTGGACCGTTCGCGCGCTGTCGAAGGTCGGCAACGGCGATGCCACCGTGGCGCCGGCCGGTGCGGGCATCCACGAGGTCGACATCAAGGTTGCGTGATGACAAAGCCGGCGAGGCACGCGCCGGTGAGGAGTCGCGCCACTGATGCTGCGTAGTCTCCGAGGGGCTCGGGCGGCCGGCCCGCCCGAGCCGCGGATAGACTGACGATCGTGGTTCTTTTCTACGAGATCCTGCTGGTCGCGACAGTCGTGCTGATTACCTGGTTCGCGTTGTACACGCTCTACCGACTGATCACCGACGAGTCGTGAGTTCCGAAGACATCTCCGGGAGCGCTGATCGCGCCGTGGCCGCGGCAGCCGAACGGGCCAGAGAGACGGCCGGGCGCAACATCCCGGTTTTCGATGACCTGCCGCTGCCCGCTGACACCGCCAATTTGCGCCTGGGCGCCAATCTGCACGACGCATTGCTGGCCTTGCTGCCGCTCGTCGGGGTCTGGCGCGGCGAGGGCGAAGGCCGCGGATCGGACGGCGATTACCGCTTCGGACAGCAGATCATCGTCTCGCACGACGGCGGGGACTACCTGAACTGGGACGCCCGGTCCTGGCGCCTCGACGAGAGCGGCGACTACCACGCCCCGGGGCTGCGGGAGACCGGATTCTGGCGGTTCGTCGACGACCCGGCCGACCCGGGTGAGTCGCAGGCCATCGAACTGCTGCTGGCTCACTCCGCAGGCTATGTCGAGTTGTTCTACGGTCAGCCGCTCACCCAGTCCTCGTGGGAACTGGTGACGGATGCCCTGGCGCGCAGCAAGTCCGGTGTTCTCGTCGGGGGCGCCAAGCGGCTCTACGGAATCGTCGAGGGCGGTGATTTGGCCTACGTCGAGGAGCGTGTCGACGCTGACGGCGGCTTGGTGCCACATCTGTCCGCGCGGCTGACCCGACACGTCGGCTGATGCGCCGCAGTCTCCTCGGGGTCGCCGCGGCGGCCCTCGCAGTACTCGTCGGCTGCGCACCAACGCCTAATCCCTCGCAGCCGACGGTGATCAGTCCCGCGCCCAGCACCAGCGGCGTCGCCACCAGCAGCAGCGCCGCCCCCACGAGCGCGGCCCCCGCCCAGCACGGATCGCTGGCGGAATGCCTGCACGAGCACGGTGTGCCCGACTCGGCCGGTGCCGTCGTACTGGGCCCGCCGGCCGGCGTCGACCCCGGAGTGTGGGATCAGGCGCGAAAGGCTTGCTCTGCACTGGAGCCCGGCCCGGCGAGCTAGGTATCCGTGGCCTGAGAGTTGTTGTGGCCAAGCGTTTTTGAGCCGTCGCCCCCGGCGCCCGTACTATCGGGTGATGCGGGCGATTCTGATCGCAGCCGCGGCTGTTGCCATCATGACCGCCCCTAGCGCGGCGGCCGATCCGCCATGGCCGGTGGCCGGTGCCGAATCAGCAGCCGACACCATCCGCGACCTGCAGAGTCAGGGGTACAACGTCGGTATCAACTGGGTCTTCGGTTACTCCCGCACCTCGCTCGACAGGTGCTCTGTCACCGCCATTCACAATCCGGACGGCGCGCCCAGCGGACTCGACGAACCGGCGACGGTCTACATCGACGTGTCCTGTCCCGACCATGACAACTGGTGAGAGGGTCTCCAGAAATGGGGCGGCCCCCGAGCCGTATCCCTGGTCGGACAAGACCAAGAGCTCGGGGGCCGGGTAGCTGCCTGGAACTCGCCAGCGCGCTCAGGGCGAAGGTGATTTCCGGCACCTGGTGCTGCTAGCGGGCAGCCACCTCACATGTCCTAGAAGCTATCAATTTTCCGGACCACCTCCTTCCCTGTGTACGGCCGACCGTACCCGCGTCATGCGGGGTGTGCCAACAGGTTTTCGCGATCAGCGATCGCTGACGATCGCGGCGTCGACCAACGCTGCGACCTCGGCAGCCAGCCGGGTCGGTGGCAGCGGGCGGCCGTCGAGGGTATGCACCCGCGCCGCCAACGTCATGCTGGATACCAGCCAAACACCCTGGGCGGCAAGCAGGTCCGCAGGCTTCAACGCCCGGTAATCACAGTCGTAGCCCTTGTCGCGGGCGACATCGAACAGCGCTTGCTGGGTGGTTCCGCGCAATATCGGGTACCAGGGCGGCGGGGTGAGAAAGCAGGTCCCCCCGGTGCCGTCGTCGGTGGCGACCACCACCGTCGAGCGCGGCCCTTCGAGGAGGTAGCCGTCGGAGCTGACGAAGATGACGTCACCGGCGCCTTTGTCGGCGGCATGTCGCAGCGCCGCCATGTTCACCGCATACGACAACGTCTTGGCGCCGGCCACCAGCCACGGCATGGCGGCCACCCCGCCGGCGGGCAGCCCACGATCGAGCAGCACCGCGGCGATGCCGTCGCGCCGGGTGGCCGCGACCCGGTCCGGGACAGGATTGACCGTGAGGTAGGCGGTCGGGGTCGACCCGCTCTCCCGCCCGCGGCTGTAAACGAGACGGAGGGCTCCCTCATCGGTCGACCACTGCCCGACCGCGACGCCGATGGCCCGCCGCCACGCCGTCAGGTCCGGTTCGGGCAGGTCCATCATCCTGGCCGACTGGCAGAGCCGGTACAGGTGCGCCTCCACCAGGCAGGCGCGGCCGTCGCGAACCAGCAGGGTCTCGAACACGCCGTCCCCGCGCACCGCGGCGAGGTCGTCGGCGAACAGCAGCGGCTGGCCTGGATCACGCACCTCGCCGTCGAGCGTGACGAGCACCGATCGGCGGCTGGACATGAGGCATGAGCGTACTGGCAGCGCCGTAGAGTTGATGTGTGTCAGCTGTCCCCGCCCCCGATAACTCCCCCGACGCCGGCGCAACCTGGCACTACGGCGACCCATTCGGCGAACAGCGCGCCGCCGAGCACGACGCCGTGGTGGTGGACCGCTCGAACCGCGCGGTCATCACGCTGACCGGAGCCGACCGGCGCAGCTGGCTGCACTCGATTTCGAGCCAGCATGTCAGCGATCAGCCTGACGGCACGTCCACCGAGAACCTCAGCCTCGACGGGCAGGGCCGTGTCGAAGACCACTGGGTGCAGACCGAGCTGGGTGGCGTCACCTACCTCGACACCGAAGGCTGGCGCGGCGAACCCCTGCTCGCCTACCTGCGCAAGATGGTGTTCTGGGCCGACGTCGCCCCCGAAGCCGCCGATCTCGCCGTGCTCTCGCTGCTCGGCCCGCGCCTTGCCGACCCCGCCGTGCTGGCCGCCCTGGGCGTGCCTGAACTGCCCGCCGAGTCGACGGCCCTCCCGATTGGAACCGGCTTCGTCCGGCGCATCCCCACGGAGCCCGGCCGCATCGAACTCGATCTCGTCGTTCGCCGTGCCGACGTCACCGACTGGCTGGCCCGGCTGGAAGCCGCGGGCGTGCGCCGGGCCGGGGTGTGGGCGTACGAAGCGAACCGGGTCGCCGCTCAGCGGCCGCGGCTCGGCGTGGACACCGACGAACGCACCATCCCCCACGAGGCGGGCTGGATCGGCGGCCCCGGGCAAGGAGCTGTGCATCTCGACAAAGGGTGCTACCGGGGCCAGGAAACCGTGGCGCGGGTCCACAACTTGGGAAAGCCGCCCCGCATGCTGGTTTTGGTCCATCTGGACGGTTCCGGTGAGCGCCCGGCTACCGGTGACCCGCTGCTGGCCGGTGGGCGTGTCGTCGGGCGCCTCGGCACGGTCGTCGATCACGTCGACCTCGGCCCGATCGCGCTGGCTCTGGTGAAGCGCGGCATTCCGGCCGATACCGCGCTGACCACGGGCGGCGAGCACCCGGGGCCCGCCGGAATCGACCCCGAGTCACTCCCACCGACCGACGCGGTGGGCGCCGGGCGCCTGGCAGTGGAGCGCCTGCGCCGCGGCGCGGTGTGACGTTCACCAACGGCCGAACGGGCCTGCCAGCACATCGGTGCGGGGCACGGTAAGGTGTTGGCAGGACAATAACCAACACACAGATCGGAGCCGCCTGCATCCCGGGCCGCTCCGTTATTGCGCGAGGGGGTTCCCCCATGGGCCGCGGCCGGGCTAAGGCAAAGCAGACCAAGGTTGCTCGGGAGCTGAAATACAGCTCCCCGTCGATCGACGTCGATCGGCTCCGCAAGGAGTTGGCCGGCTCGGGCGGGAGCGAACCCGAAAAGTCAGAGAACGGGTTGGTCGACGACTCGTGGGCCGACGAGGACGACTGGCGGCCCTGAGCCGCCTAGACCCCGGTTGAACCGACGGTTCGGATTTCCTAGAACCGCGGGTGTTGTCCGACGAGCTTGGCTCGTGGGCCGTCCTTCCCCTTGGTGACGGTGCCCAGCGTCCAGCAGTGCAGATGACGTGCAGTCAGGATCGCCAGCGCGCGGTCGGTGTCCTCCGGCGCGACGACGGCGACCATCCCAACACCCATGTTGAACGTCTTCTCCATCTCGGCGCGGTCGATGCGTCCCCGCTGCTGGATCAGCCCGAATACCGGTGCGGGAGTCCACGTTCCGCGATCGAGTTCGGCAACCAGGCCGTGCGGGACAACCCGTTCGAGGTTGCCGGCCAGACCACCACCGGTGACGTGGCAGAAGGTGCGGACTTGCGTTTCGGCGGCCAGGGCCAGGCAGTCCTTGGCGTAGATGCGGGTGGGTTCGAGCAGTTCCTCGCCGAGAGTGCGGCCGAACTCCTCGACATGACCGGCGAGATCCATCCGGTCGATGTCGAGCAGGACCTTGCGGGCCAGCGAGTAACCGTTGGAGTGCAGACCCGATGACCCCATCGCGATGATCACGTCGCCGGGGCGCACCCGCTCGGGCCCCAGCACGTCGTCGGCCTCGACGACACCCACGCCGGTGGCGGAGATGTCGTAGTGGTCGGGTTCCATCAGCCCCGGATGTTCTGCGGTCTCCCCGCCCAGCAATGCACAACCGGCAGCCACACAGCCTTCGGCGATACCCGCCACGATCGCGGCGACCCGCTCCGGGACGGTGCGTCCGACGGCGATGTAGTCCTGCAGGAACAGCGGCTCGGCGCCGCAGACCACGAGGTCGTCGACCACCATCGCGACCAGGTCCAGCCCGACCGTGTCGTGCTTGTCCATCGCCTGCGCGATGGCCAGCTTGGTGCCGACCCCGTCGGTCGAGGCCGCCAGCAGCGGCTCCCGGTAGCCCCCGCGCAGCGCGAACAGCCCGGCGAAGCCGCCAAGTCCGCCACGCACCTCGGGCCTGGTGGCCCGCTTCGCCAGCGGCTTGAACAGCTCGACCGCGCGGTCACCGGCCTCGATATCCACCCCGGCCGATGCGTAGGAGATGTGGTTGTCTTCCTCGCGATCCGTCATCGCGCATAAGGCTACCGGTCGCCGACCGTCGCCGAAACGGGCCGGGTCACCCGACGTTGCGCGCCAGCCATTGGCGCAGCGGCTCGCCCGCCCGCAGCGTGGTGACCACCCGATCCTTGGCCTTCGCCGTGCCCAGCCAGGCACCGACCGGGAAGGTCTTCATCATCGCGATGCCCTTGTGGCGCAGCAGTTCGATACGCGGGTGGTCCTTCGGATATCCCCTCGGCGCCGCTTTGAGCACCTCGTGGGCCATCGTCTCGTAGCCGCCCTCATGCAGCGCCGCGACGATCCGGGCGAGCTCGGCCCCGGATTTCTTGTCGTCGACGGCCGCTCGGTACCGGGCCAGCGCGGCGGGTTCGGGCATGTAGAGGCCGCCGCCGACGGATAGCCCGTCGGCGGAGAAGGACACGTAGCCCGAGCCGATCATCGCCGCGCAGTTGGTCTTGTACGGCACCTTGTCGGCACTGAACCGCACGTCGCGGTAGGGCCGGAACAGCTTGCCCGCGCCGAACTCGTCGGCCAGTTCGGCCAGCAACTCCTCCATCGGTGCGCGCACCTGACGGTCGTAGACCGCCCGATGCTCAGTCCAGTACACCTTGGAGTTGTCGGCCTCCAAGCCCTCATAGAACTCGACGGCCTCGATCGGCCAACCGCGAAACGCCATGGCGCCATTGTGGGCGACGTCAGTTCTCGAGGCTGCCCAACGAGCGGGGTGGCCTCTGGTAGGTCCCGGTGAGCACACCGCGGGCGATGGCACTGGTCCGTATCGCACGAAGAAGGGCCCCAACGGTCCGCACGTCGTCGGGCACCGCAGCGTTCAGTGCGATCAGGTGAAACCGGTAGTGGTGCGTGCCGTGCCCGGGGATGGGACGCGGTCCGAGGTATCCCCGCCCCAGAAGCGTTCTCAAGAAGCGGATGTCCGGGGCGCCGGCGGCGAGCGCACCTTCATCGAGATGGTCGATCCCTGGAGCGAGAACCGCGGCGGTGTGCGTGAGCGGGCGTGGCAGCGGAACGTCGTCGTCCTCGATGATGAACGCCAAGGCGGCGGTGTCCTTCGGGACGCCACGCCAGGACAACGCGGGAGACACGTTGGCGCCGACACCCCGACCCGCGTGCGCGATCGGCATCGCATCGCCGTCGGCGAACGCCGGGCTGCTCAGTTCGATGGTGAACGGCGATGGCAGCGTGGTCAATCGGCTGCGTCGGGCGCCGGCTCGGACGGGCCGCAGTATCTGCCCGACGTGGTCGACGAGATTCACGCGCCACTGCCCTGGCCGGCCGCGGCAACTGTCGGCGAGCGGAGCTGATCAGCGAGTTCGGCAGGCAGATAACCCTGTTCGGCAAGGCGAGGCAGCACCCCGCCGCTGGCCAGGATGTCCAGGACGAGGTCGGGCAGCACCGGCACAGCGCCGGATACACCGGTGGAGTCGTTTCGCCACGTTCCGGCACGCAGGTCGAAGGTGCCGTTGTCACCGTCGGAGAATGCCGCGGTGATGCCGGGAACCGTCATGGCCGGCAGCCCCGCGTTGACGGCGTTGCGGAAGAACAGCGAGTTGAACTCGTCGGCCACCAGTGCGGCGACCCCGAGGTGATTGAAGAGCGCAGCGACGGGGCGCGACGAACCCAAGCCGAAGTTCTTGCCTGCGATGACGATATCGCCGGTGCGGACTTCACCAGTCCATCCCGGACGCACGTTGTAGAGGACCATGGTGGCCGCTTCGGGAAGCTCGCGCTTCATCGCTTCGGCCGGGTACATGTCGTCGGTGTTGAGGTTGTCCCCGAAGACCCAGACGCGTCCGGTGACACTGAGTTCGATGCTCATCGGGCGACGACCTCCCTGGCGTCGATGATGTGTCCGGCTACCGCGGAGGCAGCGACCGTAGCGGGTGAGGCCATGAAGATCTCGGCCTCGGTAGAGCCCATGCGGCCGGTGAAGTTGCGGGTGCTCGAGGTCAAGCACACCTCGCCGGGGCCGACGACACCCATGTGGTACCCGAAGCACGCCCCGCAGGTGGAGTTGGTCACCACAGCGCCGGCATCAGCGAGGTCCTGCAGGTAGCCCAACCGCAGGGCGTCGCGGTACACCTGCTGACTGGCCGGAGTGATGATCAGCCGGACGCCGGGTGCGACCTGCCTGCCGCGCAGGATCTCTGCGGCGATGCGAAGGTCGTCCAGCTGGCCGTTGGCGCAGGATCCGATAAAAGCTTGGTCGATCTTGCGGGGTTCGACCTGGCTCACCGGAAGTCCGTTGCGGGACACCGTCCCGGGGCGGGCGACATACGGCACCAGCACCGACAGATCAACGGGGCGGACGGCGAGGTAGGCGGCATCCGGGTCGGCGTAGCTGGGTTCGTAGCCGCTGATCCCGAGCGTCTCGAAGTGTTCGGCGAGGACGTCGTCGAAGGCGAAGGTGGAGAAGTCGGCCGAAACCTCGGCTCCCTGAGTGGCGATCGTCCGCCGATCGCTGAGCGGAACTGACGCGAGTCCGGGGCCGCCGTATTCCAGATTGGTGTTGGCGGCATCGCCGTACTCGTTCGCGATGTACAAGAACACGTCCTTGCCGCTGACACCTGCCGGCAGCGCCCCCGTCAACTCGTACCGGATGGTCGGCGCAGCGTGGAACCAGGTGACCCCGGTGCACAGGATCGAGTAGACCTCGGCCGGTCCGAGTCCACGTGCCGCGGTGTTGTAAGCGCCGCCGGCACAGGTGTGGCTGTCGGTGCAGGCCAAGATCTCGCCGGGCCGGGCGAGCCCGTTCTCGGCGATGACCTGATGACAGATGCCGTGACGGCCGACATCGTAGAAGCGCTCGATGCCGAACTCGGATGCGAAGCGACGGGCTTTCGGACCACCGGCGGCGTCTTTGATGGTGGGCGCCGGGACCGCGTGGTCCATGACGATCGCGACTTTGGCGGCGTCGTTGATCCGCAGCGGCTGCATCCACATGGTGGCGAACTGCAGATCGATCAGGACAGTCATGTCGACCTCGACGGTGACGGTGTCGCCGGCGTACACGTCGGAGCGGCCGGCCTTGCGGGCCAGAATCCGCTCGATCATCGTCATGCCCATCTCAGGACTCACTTTCGGTGCCGGGCTGGTATTTCTGGCCGAGCGCGAACCATTCGGCCATGCCGACCAGGTTGAAGAACTCCTCCGGTTTGGTCGGCAAGAACTCGTCGACGGCGACGCCGCGCAACTCGCAGAGCGCGGTGAGCACACCCAAGGTCGCCCGCCCCAGCACCGCTGACGGGTGGATGGCGACCGCGAAACCGAGTTCTTGCATCCGCTGCTCGGACTGCTCGGGAGTCAGGCCGCCGATGACGAGGTTCAGCAACAGCGGCGCGTCCACCTCGGCGGCGATCCGTTCGATCTCGTCGGCGCTCTGCGGGGCTTCCACGAAGAGAAGATCAGCACCCGCAGCCGCGTAGCGGTTGGCGCGCCGGATCGCCTCATCCAGCCCGAGCGGGCCGCGGGCGTCTGTCCGGGCGATCAGCAGCATCCCGTCGTCGGTGCGCGCGTCCACAACAGCGTCGATGGTGCGGACGAAGTCGTCGGTGCTGACCAATTCCTTATCGGGCAGGTGACCACACCGCTTCGGAAAAGCCTGGTCCTCCAGCTGAATTGCGGACACCCCCGCTTCCTCGTACTCACCGACGGTGCGAATGACGTTGATAGGCGCGCCGTAGCCGGTGTCGGCGTCGGCCAGTAGCGGCACGTCGCCGAGCGCGCGCACCACCATCCGGGCACGCTCGACCATTTCGGTCTGGGTGACCAGCCCGATGTCGGGCAACCCGAATCCCGCGGCGGCGACACCGGCGCCGGTGAGATACGCCGCCGCATGGCCGGTGCGTCTGGCCAGCTGGCCGGAGAGTCCGTCGTACACCCCAGGGGCGACGATCAACCGCTTCTCGTCGAGCAATTCACGAAGGCGTGCACGGGCTTTCGTCGTCATCAGTCCAGCGCCCTTCCGACGGCGCCGGCCAGGAGATCGACAAGCGGTGCTATATCGCCGGCATCGGGCAGGCTCAGGACCTCGTCGTGGATTTCGGATGCCCGGTGCGCGGGCATCACCCGGCTGACCAGACGGTGGAATTTGGCGACCACTTCGTCGTTGGTCACGGGATCGAGCGGATTGCCATGCGGCGCAATCACCGACGTCGACTCGGTGCTGCCGTCGCTGAACTTCAGTGTCGCGTGCGTCTGGAAACGCTCGGTGATCGGCAGCTCGTCGATCGTCCGGTCGAGCTCGACATGGGTGCGCTGCAGGAGGTTCCACACGTCGTCGGCGTCGAGACGGTCGGCACTGAACTGCTCGGGCAGCGCCGTCCCGTCGAGCAGGGTGACCGCGGCCGCGTAGCCGATGTTCATCTGCGCACCGATGGCGGTCAGCGGCCGTTCGGGTGTCCACCAGCCGTGGTGGTAGACAACGTCTCCGACCCGGATGTCGATTCGGTCGATCGTGCGACTTCCGATGCGCTGTCGCAACATTCGGGCGGCTTCGACCACGCCGTGCAATCCGCCCATCACCGCCCAGGACTTCACCATGATGACGGTGGTCTCCCAGTTCTGCCCCAGCCCGCGAGTGATCGCCTCCGCATCGGGGTGGTGGCCTTCGCCGTAGACGGCCAGGAATCCGCCGTAGGGACGCTCCAGAACCTGGTCGATGCCGGTGTAACCGGCGTGGGCGAGTGCGGCCGAATAGAAACCGTTGCGCGCCGCGAAGCCGTGCTGCATTCGCTTGCCCATCGCCTCGTATTGCGCCGACATCAGTCCCGCCGATTGCGTCGCGGCGAATCCGACGGCGTCCTCGAGTTCGGCACCGGTCAGGCCGCGTAGGATGCCGCACGCAAGGGCCGCAGCGATGCCCCCGAATATCGGCCCGGAATGCCAACCGCGAGAAAGCATCTCGGTTCCGCCGAGCGCGTATCCAATCCGCGGGCCCGTCTCGAATCCCGCAATCACCGCCAGCAGCAGTTCACGCCCGCACACCGGACGGTCCATCTGGGCGGTGGTGGCCAGGAGTGCGGGCAGCAGCACCGACGCGGAATGAAGCGGTGCGAGCGGATGAAAGTCGTCGAGCTCGAAGCCCTGAATGAAGGTGCTGTTCAGCAGCGCCGCTCCAGCAGGTGTCGTGGTCAGGCCGGTGCCGATGACCGCAGCGGTGCCACGGCCCTCGATGGCCACTACGGCTTCGGTGGCCACCCTCGACCACGGCAGCTGGGCGCCGACCAGTGCGCACCCGAGGCCGTCGAGAAGCACGTGCAGGGCGCGCTGGCGCACCGGATCAGGAATCTCGTCCCACGTCAGCCCCAGAGCCCAGTCGACCAGAAGGCCGGTCGCGCCATCGGGTGCACTCGGGCCGGTTGGCGGAATGTTCATGCGGCCCATTGCACTCAATACGTCGACGGCTCGCCAGATTACTTGCCTAATACGCAAGTAACATCGACCTATGGCTACCACGGCGCTGCGCGGGCTGCAGCTACTGGAGGCCCTGGCCGGCATGCGCCAACCAGCCGCGCTACACGACATCGCCGAGCGCACCGGACTTTCGGACTCCTACGCGTTCCGCATCTTGCGGTCGCTCGAGCACGATGGTTACCTGCACCATCTCGGGCGATCCGGGTACCGGTTGGCCGGCCGGGCGATCGCCCTCGCGACACTCATCGGCCCGCGGCCGGCGATGTTGCGTCTGATGCATCCGGTGGTGGCCAAGTTAGCGTCGATCAGCGGCGAAGCGGCTGTCGTGCACCTGCGCGCCGGCGACACGCGCGTGCTTGTCCTTGGCGTCCCGGCGCCGTCAGGTCCCGTGGTCGACCCCGCGGGCGTTCTCGGCGAGCGGTCGCCACTGGCGGTCGGAGCCAGCGGACGGGTAATCCTCGCCTACCTGCCGCCGAGTGAGCTGGCCGGTATCGACCTTCACGGGGTCACGACCGAACGCCTTGCCGAGATCCGCGAACGCGGCTACGAAATGTCGTGCGGGGAGAATCATCCCGGCATCAACGGCATCTCGGTTCCGCTACTCGCCGAGGCCGACGACCCCGGCGGTCCGCCTGTGGCACTCGGCTCGATCACCGTTGCCGGACCTTCGAGCCACCTCTCCTGCGATGTTCTGACCCGCTTGGCGGGGCCGCTACTCGGTGCGTCCCGCGACCTCAGCCCGCGCCTCGGCGCACTACTGGGGCCCAACCCCGGCGCCACCGTCGAGGGCCTCGACCTGTAGAAGACCTATAGAACGTGCCGGGCTGAGTCTTCCCTGTGAGACCCTGGCGACCATGAAGCCCGTGCAGTTCTTATCGTTGGCAGTGCCTGTCGCCCTCGGACTTGCGATCGCAGCGCCCGGTTCGGCGTCGGCCACCCCCGCCGACGGCGTCAACGGCATCGTCATGTCGCAGGCGACGCTCAACGGCAAGGACTACATCAGCCGCGAGATCACCATCGCTCCGGGCGGAACCACCGGGTGGCACTACCACCCAGGGCAGGTCTTCGGCGTGATCCGCGCAGGCACACTGACCCACTACGACGGGGACTGCTCGGTAGACGGCGTCTACAGCGCCGGCGACGCCATCACCGAACGCAGCGGGACGGGTTATGTGCACGAGGGCCGCAATGAAGGCTCCACCCCGTTGGTGATGTGGGTGCTCTACATCGATCCGGCCGGCAGCCCGCTGGCCGTGGACATGCCCAACCCTGGTTGCCCTTTCCAATAAGAGGTAATCCCTAGGACCGTCGGCACCGAAATCGCCGGCGAACGGAGGACCACATGTCGGCGCAACAAACTCGGTGCCTGGTGACCGGCGCTACCGGATACGTCGGCAGCCGTCTCATTCCGCGCCTGCTGGACGACGGTTTCGCCGTGCGCGCGCTGGCGCGCACGCCCGACAAACTGGCGACCGTGCCGTGGCGCGACAGAGTGCAGGTCGCCCGCGGCGATCTGGTCGACGCCGACTCCCTGACCGATGCTTTCACCGGCGTCGACGTCGTCTACTACCTGGTGCACTCGATGGGCACATCCGAGGATTTCGCCGCCGAGGAGCGTCGCGCCGCACAGAACGTCGTCACCGCCGCCCGCCGTGCCAACGTCCGGCGCATCGTCTACCTCAGCGGACTGCACCCCGAAAGCACGGAGTTGTCAACACACCTCGCGTCCCGCACCGCGGTGGGCGAAATCCTCATCGGGTCGGGCATCGAAACCGTCGTGCTGCAGGCCGGTGTCGTGGTGGGCTCGGGATCAGCGTCGTTCGAGATGATCCGTCATCTCACCGACCGGCTCCCGGTGATGACCACGCCGAGGTGGGTGCGCAACAAGATCCAGCCGATCGCGATCGCCGACGCCGTCTACTACTTGTCCGCCGCCGCGACCGCGGCGGTACCGATATCACGTGCCTGGGACATCGGCGGCCCGGATGTCCTGGAATACGGCGACATGATGCGGATCTACGCCGAGGTCGCCGGGCTGTCTCGCCGGCGCATACTCGTCCTGCCGGTACTGACCCCGCGGATCGCCGCGCTGTGGGTAGGGCTGGTGACGCCGATTCCATCCGGGCTGGCCCGACCGCTGGTCGAGTCGCTGCACTGTGACGCCATCATGAACAACCATGACATCGACACCGTCGTCGATCCGCCGCCCGACGGACTAACCCCGTACCGGCGGGCGGTCTCGGCGGCCCTGGCTCGCGCGGGCTGCACGCCCACCTGGGATACCGGAATCGCGTCGCAGCTGCCCAGCGATCCGGACTGGGCAGGCCCGATCGTCTACACCGACACCCGCTACCAGCACACCCCGGCGACTCCGGAGCGGCTCTGGGAAGTGGTGCGGGACAACGTCCCTCGGCGTTGGCGTGTGGAAGATCGTGAGCCTGGCACCGCCCTGCGCCTTCGTGCTCAAGGCCGGCACGCGGGTGAACGGTGGCTCGAGATGCGAGTCACTTCCGCGCCGGGCGGCAGCTGCGTCGAGCAGCGAGACATCGTCTACCCGCGTGGGTTGCTGGGCCGGATGTATTGGTACGTGGGACGACCGCTGCGCGCGATGTCGTCGGCCGCGCGGGTGCGACGTATCGCCAGCGCGGCGGTCAGGGCCGGCTGAGCGCCGAGACGTTGGCGTTGTCGGCCTGCACCGGCTGTATCGGAAGGCCGGTGCGGGCGGCACTGGCCAGCATGTGTTCGACGACGTTCTTGCCTAGCGCCGCCTCGCCGGGCAACTCGATCGGGTAGTTGCCGTCGAAGCAGGCGCAGCACAACCGGGTTGGCGGCTGTTCGGTCGCGGCGATCATGCCCTGCTGGGAGATGTAGCTCAGGGTGTCGGCTCCGATCGCATGCCGCACCGCCTCCAGCATCTCCTCCTCGTTGTCGACGGCATTGGCGATGAGTTCGGCGGGGGTGGCGAAGTCGATGCCGTAGAAGCACGGCCATTTCACCGGCGGCGAGGCGATGCGTACGTGTAGCTCGACGGCGCCGGCTTCACGTAGCATCCGGATCAGGGCGCGCTGGGTATTGCCGCGCACGATCGAGTCGTCGACGACGATGAGCCGCTTGCCGCGGATCACCTCTTTGAGCGGATTGAGCTTGAGCCGGATACCGAGCTGGCGGATGGTCTGCGACGGCTGGATGAATGTGCGCCCGACATAGGCGTTCTTCATCAAGCCCTGGCCGAACGGGATGCCAGATTCCTGGGCGTACCCAACCGCGGCGGGGGTGCCGGATTCCGGCACGCCGATGACCAGGTCCGCCTCGACGGGCCTCTCTCGGGCCAGCCGGCGGCCGATGTCGACACGGGTGGCGTGCACCGAGCGGCCGACCAGCGTGCTGTCCGGGCGGGCGAGGTAGACGTACTCGAAGATGCAGCCCTTGGGAGTCGGGTTGGCGAAGCGCGTGGAACGGACGCCGTCGGCGTCGATGGCCAGCAACTCGCCGGGTTCGATGTCGCGGACGAAGGACGCGCCGACAATGTCGAGCGCGGCGGTCTCCGAGGCCACCACCCAGCCGCGGTCCAGCCGGCCCAGCGACAGCGGGCGCACCCCGAACGGGTCGCGCGCGGCGTAGAGCGTGGTCTCGTCCATGAAGGTCAGGCAGAACGCGCCGCGCACGCTGGGCAGCAGCTCGAGGGCGGCCTGCTCGATGCTGGAGTCCGCGGCACCGTGCGCCAGCAGGGCACCGAGAATGTCAGAATCGGTGGTCGCCGCGCCCGGCGCGTTCGGGTTGATCAACCCGGCGTCCCGCGCCCGCGCGGCCAAGTCGGTGGTGTTGACCAGATTTCCGTTGTGGCCCAATGCGATTCCGGTGCCCGCCGCGGTGTTACGGAATACCGGCTGGGCATTTTCCCAGGTGGTGGAGCCGGTCGTCGAGTACCGGCAATGGCCGATGGCGACGTGGCCCTCCATTGCGGCCAGTGTCTGCTCGTCGAAGACCTGGCTGACCAAGCCCAGATCCTTGAACACCAACACTTGCGATCCGTCGCCGACGGCGATACCTGCCGCCTCCTGACCCCTGTGTTGCAGCGCATAGAGGCCGTAATAAGTGAGTTTGGCAACATCTTCACCCGGAGCCCAGACTCCAAAGACGCCGCATTCTTCCGCAGGTGGGTTTTCGACTTCTTCGGTCACGATATGGGCTGCTCCCTGGCGGGGGTTCGGTGACGTAACTCAGTTTACGGGCATCGGCGGGAATCGCGGAATTGAACGCCGAGTGTCGGTGCGTTTACGGCCCGATTGTCACCAGCGGAAGCCAGGATCCCACCTCGCCGGCCCGCGACCCCGACAACCGCAGCACCCCCCGGCCGGCCGCCTCCTCGACGTCGAGCAGGCCGGTGGCCAACCGCAGCCAGGTCCGCGGATCGGTCTCGACGACGTTGGGTGGCGTGCCGCGGGTGTGTCGGGGACCCGAGATGCATTGAACCGCAACAAAAGGTGGGACGCGGACCTCCACGCTGGCGCCCGGTGCCACTGCCGCCAGAGTGCGGGCGGTCAGCCGCACTGCTGTCGCGATCGCGGCGCGATCGGGGGCGGTGGCACTGTCGTCGGTCAGCCAGGGCGCCACGGCTTGCACAGCAGCCACAGTGGCCTCAGGATCGGCGTCGCGGCGGGCGGGCATGGACTCGAGTATCTCCCGTCGAGTCGACGATGCCGCCAAGGGACGATGCCGCCAAGGGACGAGGCGGCGGAGGAGCGAGACAATCGGCCTGCGACCTTGACGTCAACCAAACTTGAGGTCCTAGCGTGGGTTGATGTCCTTCAAACCGCTAGAAATCGATTACCTGAAGTCGGCGGATCTGGGCCGGCTCGCGACCATCGCGCCCGACGGCACCTTGCAGAACAGCCCCGTCGGCTTCACCTACAACGAGGCGCTGGGCACCATCGACGTCGTGGGCTACCGGATGTCGAAGAGCCGCAAGTTCCGCAATCTCGCCACAAACAACACGGTCGCCTTCGTCGTCGACGACATCGCGTCGCGCAGCCCGTGGCGGGTGCGCTGCCTGGAGATCCGCGGCACCGCCGAGCAAGCCGAAGCTCAGACCGACGACGGTATCGATGCCGCGATAATCCGGATCACCCCGAAACGGATCATCAGTTTCGGCATCGGCGACACCGACACCGAGCCGCACGACCTGGTGCCGGACAGTCGCGACGTGCCGACGACGAGCAACTAGAGCCCGGCTCAGCCGGCGACGAGGGCGACGAACATTCCGCCGGCGGCGGCCACCAGGACGAGGTCGATGAGCAGCGCGTAGGTGCGCGCGCGGAGCCGCTGCACGACGCTACGGGTCAAGAACGGGCCGACCATCAATGCCGCACCGATGGCCAGCCCGCGAACAACGAGATCCGTTGTCAGAGAACCCGCTTGACCGAAAGTGGCAAGCTTGGCCGCGTAGAGTCCCAGCGCACTGGCCGCCTCGGAACCGAGAAATGCGCCGCCGCTGAGCCCGTATCCGGTGAAGATCGGCACGCTCAACGGCCCGGTCGACAACACCACACCCGTCAAGAAGCCGACCACAGCACCGGCGAGCGCGAGTTGCCACAACCGCACCCGCCACGACCGCGCCATCATCACCCGGCGGATCGGGATCATCACCAGGAAGAACACACCCAGGAATCCGTCGACGATCATCGGGGAGATCGTCAGCAGTGTGTGCGCGCCCAGCGCGGCGGCCGGAGCACCTGATGCGGTGTAGGTGAGCACCGGTCGCCACCTGATTCGTGACCACCAGGCGGCGACCCGTCCGACGTTGGCCATCACCGCGGCTATCCCCATCATCGGTACCGCAGCCCGTGGCCCGTACAACAGGACCAGCACCGGCAGCAGCACCAGCGACGATCCGGTGCCGACCAGACCGCCGAGTGCACCGGCGCCGAGCGCGAGAACGAAAACACAGACGAGAGCCGACATCGCAGGACCTTCTCGCCGACGTGGGGCACGCCGACGGAGATCCTCCAGGCTTTTATCCGTTCAGATGACCGCACTCCGTCCAGGACTACGGTGGCGCCGCTCGGACCAGACGCACGCGTGCCGGAACCCTAGGCGCTATCTCCTCCACCGTACCGTCCGCCGCTGCACGAGCAGGGCGGCCACCGCACCGGCTTCGTTGATCGCCAGGTGAGCCAGCACCGGAGCCAGCACGCTGCCGGAGCGCTCGGCCAGCCAGCCGAATGCCCACCCCGCCAGACCGGTCACCAGCACGGTGCCCACGACCGGCTCGCCGGTCTTCCTGGCATCGGGGATGTGCCAGAGCCCGAAGGCGGCGGCCTGCAGTAACCGTCCGCGGCTTTGCCCGACCGCCCGCGTGGCGAGGGTCTGGAGCATCCCGCGGAAGAGCGTCTCCTCCGTCCACACAGTGCCAAGCGGAATGTCCAGCGCCAGCCAGCGTCGCGTGCCCGCGGGTAGGTCGCGATCGTGCATCGCGGCGCGCACCCGCGGCAGCGCAGTGGTCGCTGCGACGCCCGCGCTCACCGCTCCCGCCACGGCCCCGCCGTACCTGAGCCCGGACCACAACTGCGGCGGACGCAGCCCCAGCGGCGCACGCACCGCCAGAGCCAGCCCGGTGCCGGCTGCCGCTCCTACTGCAGGATTGCCAAATTGCTTGTCGATCAATGGAATTCGACCGCACTGGTCATCCGAAGAGCCCGGGCAACACTTTCTCGGAGGTGGTGCGCAGCTCTTCCAGCGTCACCGTGAACAGGCCCTGGACCTCAAGGGCGTCCGAGCCGGGGTCCGACACCCCGATGCGGGTGGCCGGCAGTCCGCGAGCTTCGCACATCGATACGAACCGGCTCTCCTCGGTGCGCGGAACCGCGACCAGGGCACGGCCAGCGGATTCGGAGAACAGCAGAACAAAGGCATCCACCGCTGACTCATATTCACTGGGAAGCACGATGCGGCAACCGGTTTCGCCGGCCAGCGCCGCCTCGACCAGCGTCTGGATGAGGCCGCCTTCGCTCAGGTCGTGCGCGGCCGAGGCGAGACCGTCGCGGGATGCCGCCGCCAGCACTTCGGACAGCAGCTTCTCGCGGGCCAGGTCCACCTTCGGTGGCACACCCCCGAGGTGGTCTGCGGTGACCTGCGCCCAGATCGAACCGTCGAACTCGTCGCGGGTGTCACCGAGCAGGAACAGCGTCTCGCCCGGCTCATTGCCCAGCCCGGTGGGCAGCCGCCGGCTCACGTCGTCGATGACGCCGAGCACCCCCACCACCGGGGTGGGCAAGATCGCCGTCGCCCCGGTCTGGTTGTAGAAGCTCACGTTACCGCCGGTGACCGGGATGCCAAGGGTCGCACAGCCATCGGCCAGTCCGCGAACGGCCTGAGAGAACTGCCACATCACACCGGGGTCCTCGGGCGAGCCGAAGTTCAGGCAGTTGGTCACCGCGATCGGTGTCGCGCCGGTGACGGCGACATTGCGGTATGCCTCGGCCAGGGCCAACTGAGCGCCGGTGTACGGATCGAGCTGGGTGTAACGGCCCGAGGCGTCCGTGGACACCGCGATCCCCCGCCCGGTGGCTTCGTCGATGCGCAGCACACCACCATCGGCGTGCTCGGCGAGCACCGTGTTGCCACGCACGTAGCGGTCGTACTGCTCGGTGATGAACGCCCGGCTGCACAGGTGCGGACTGCCAACCAGCGCAAGCACGGTCGCTCGCAGCTCGTCGCCGGTCGACGGGCGCGGCAGTGCGGCCGAGGTGTCGGCGATCAGCGCATCCTGCCAGTCGGGACGGGCGACCGGCCGCTGGTAGACCGGACCTTCGTGGGCCACGGTTCGGGGCGGCACGTCCACGACAGTCTCGCCGTGCCAGGTGATCTGGAGCCGGTCGCCGTCGGTGACCTCACCGATCACGGTGGCGAGCACCTCCCACTTGCGGCAGACCGCCATGAACGCATCCACGTTCTCCGGGGCCACCACCGCGCACATGCGTTCCTGCGACTCGCTGGACAGGATCTCGGCCGGGGTCATGTTGGCCGCCCGCTGCGGCACCTTCTCCAGCTGGATCGCCATACCGCCGTCACCAGCCGAAGCCAATTCGGAAGTAGCGCAGGACAATCCGGCACCGCCGAGGTCCTGGATCCCGATCACCAGACCGGCGGCGTACAGCTCGAGACAGCACTCGATGAGCACTTTCTCCATGAACGGATCGCCGACCTGCACGCTGGGCAGTTTCTTGCGGCCGGGGCCGGATCCCTCGTCGCCGCCGAAGGTGTCGCTGGCCAGCACCGACACCCCGCCGATACCGTCCAGCCCGGTGCGCGCTCCGAACAGGATGATCTTGTTGCCGGTGCCGGAGGCGAACGCCAGGTGCAGATCTTCCTTGCGCAGCACGCCCACGCACAGTGCGTTGACCAACGGGTTGCCGGCATAGGACGCGTCGAAGACGGTCTCTCCGCCGATGTTGGGCAGGCCCAGGGAGTTGCCGTAGCCGCCGATACCGCGGACCACGCCGTCGAGCACCCGGCGGGTGTCGGGGGCGTCGGCCGCACCGAACCGCAGCTGGTCCATCACGGCCACCGGCCGCGCGCCCATCGCCATGATGTCGCGGACGATGCCGCCCACCCCAGTGGCCGCGCCCTGGTAGGGCTCGACGTACGACGGGTGGTTGTGCGATTCCACCTTGAAGGTCACCGCCCAGCCGTCGCCGATGTCGACCACGCCGGCGTTCTCGCCGATGCCGGCCAGCATCGACTTGCGCATCTCGTCGGTGGTGGTCTCGCCGAAGTACCGAAGGTGCACCTTGGATGACTTGTAGGAGCAGTGTTCGCTCCACATCACCGAGTACATCGCGAGTTCGGCGTCGGTGGGCCTGCGGCCGAGGATGTCCCGGATCCGCTGATATTCGTCGTCTTTGAGGCCGAGTTCGCGGTACGGCTGCGGGTGCTCGGGGGTGGTCGTCGCATGGTCGACGCTGTCGACAGCTCCAGTGAGCCCAGATGTCACGCAGAACAGTCTAGTGGCGCAGCGCCGCGCTGCCCCGCCGTCGCACAGTGGAACGCGCAAAGACGTGCGCGACGTAGGACGCGCTGAGGCCGTGTACCAGCACGCTGCTCAGCACCACCAGCACCATGATCAACAACGCCGTCTTCTCGACGTCGCCCTCGAGCACGTTGAATGCCAGCAGACCGAACACGATCGAGGTGGTCCCCCGTGGCCCCAGCCAGCCGACGAGCAGCCGCTCCCGCCAGTCCAGCCGCGATCCGAGCAGCCCGAGCAGCACCGGAATCAGCCGGACGACGCCAACGGCCAGCACGGTGTAGCCGACCATGCCCCAGGTGATGCCGCCCGACATCAGCGCGATGACGCCGATGCCGGCCACCACGAACCACATGAAGGCGGTCAGCAGCACGGCGACGTCGTCGATGAGTTCCAGCTCCCTGCGGTTGCCCTGCGCCCGGCGCACGTAGTTGAGTGCCATCCCGCAGAGGAACGCCGATACGAACCCGTTGCCGCCGAGACCGACGCTCAGCGAGTAGGACAGCAGCGGGGCGGCAACGAAGATGATCCGTTTGGATTGGTCGGTCATCAGGTTGCGCCGTTCGGCGGTGTTGGCCAGCTTGCCGAGTACCCATCCGACGACAGGGCCGACGACGAGGGCGATACCGACCTCGGGGACCGCCTCGGCGAACGCGTCCATCGGCGGTTCGGCGTCTTCGGGCCCCGAGGCCAGCGCCAGCGCGAAGACCAGTACCGGAGCGATGATGCCGTCTTTGTATCCCGCCTCGACGTTGAGCAGGTCGCGCACTCGCTCGGGAATCCGTGCGTCGCGCAGTATTCGGGATGCGGGCGCGAAGTCGGTCGGCACCACGATGCAGGCGAGAACCAGGGCCACCGGCCAGGTGACACCCGGCAACAGCCAGTACCCCAGCACGAACGCCAGTCCGATGCTCAGCGGAAGCGCGATGCTCAGCAGCCGCAGCGCCGAGCGGGGATCCCGGCCCAACAGACCGCCGCGCACATCGGTGGCGTCGACGAAGACCAGCACAGCCAGGATCAGCTCAGCGAGATGCTGGGCGACCTGGGTATTGAGCGTGTCGGCGACGGCGTTATAGGTGCCGTATTCGATGCCCGCCCCGACGACGACCAGCAGGATCGGCGCGGTGATCCGGCCCCGTTGCATCGGGCGGGCGAGCAAAGACCAGATCGCCAGGACCACCGAGAGCGCGATCAGGGACTGCACCACAGGTACGCATCATCCCTCACCGAAGTGGTGTGCGCGCGTCCGGGCCGTGGTGCGCAACAGCGCACCTTTGCCCGGCGCGATCGCCACCCCGCGGGACATCTGCGATTCGTCGCGCGCTCTCGACGGCCTGATCGTGTAGTCGCGCAGCAGGGTTCGCAGCACCACCCGCATCTCCATGTTCGCGAACGCGGCACCGATGCAGCGCCGGATGCCACCGCCGTAGGGAATCCATTCCCCCGGGTCGGGCGACCGGGACAGGAAGCGCTCGGGATCGAACCGGCCGGCGTCGGGGAAAACCGTCTCGTCGGTATGCACCAACCCGATGCTGGCCACGATGCTCTGCCCCTGGGGCAGCGTCCAGGGGCCGAGTGTCAGCTCCTGCGCCGTGACCTGCCGGAACGTCACGTCGATGACGGGGCGGGTGCGCTGGACCTCCAGGATCGTGGCGGACAGGAATTGTTCGGATCCGTCGTCGAGATCGGCGACGAGGCGGCCCAGCAGCGCCGGATGCCGCTGCAGCCGCTCCACGGCCCAGGCCAGCGTGGTGGCAGTCGTCTCGTGGCCGGCGGTGAGCAAAGTGATCAGCTCGTCGGCGATCTCGCCGCGGGTCATGGCCGAACCGTCCTCATAGCGGCTCAGTAGCATCAGGGCCAGCACGTCATCACGGGTCTCGAGATCAGGATCAGCCAGCGCCTTCTCGATCAGGCGGTCGACGATCCGGTCGTATTCGCGGCGGTACTGACCGAACCGGCCCCACGGGCTCAGGTGCCCCCAATCCCATTGCGGCACAGGGATGAGTGCGAGTTTCGACCCGAGTTGGATGGCCGGGGGGAGTATTTCCCGCAGGCGGGTGAACTCCTCGCCGTCCGCCCCGAACACCGCCCGCAGAATGACGTTCAGGGTAATCCGCATCATCGCGGGTAGAGCCGCGAAAGTGTGCTCCTGGGGCCAGGATTCGAATTCCGCGATGGCTTCACGTTCGACGATCGCCTCGTAGGCGGCCAACCGCCGGCCGTTGAACGGGGGTGTCAGCAGTTTGCGGTGCGCTCGATGACGCTGCCCCGACAGCGCGAACATCGAGTCGGGTCCCAAGACGCGGCCGAGATTCGCGTCGGTGGTGTCGGCGACGTCGGCGCCGGCGGTGAACAGCTCCCGGATCTGGCCGGGATCGCTGAGTACGACGATGCGGCCGAAGATCGGCAGGTTCAGCGTGAACGCGGAGCCATAGTGGCGCCGCACCATTCTCAGTGCAGCCCGGCGGTCGGCTACGGCCAACGCGGCCTGAACGGCCCGAGGGATCGGCGGACCTGGCGGCAACGTGGTTGTCGGCACCGGGCGGATGATAGGCGGCCGCGGCGTTTGGCGACCGTCCGCAAAGCGTCCGGCTGGTGAACGGGGCGGCTTAGGCGGGTGACAAAAATGCTTGCAGCGCAGCCGCATACGCGACGATGTCGTCGGCGCCCATCAGTTCACGAGCCGAGTGCATGGCCAGCTGGGCAGCCCCGACGTCGACGGTGGGGATGCCGGTGCGTGCCGATGTCATCGGCCCGATGGTCGAGCCGCACGGCAGATCGGCGCGGTGCTCGTAGCGCTGCAGCGGCACGTCGGCCTGCCGGCAGGCCAGTTCGAACGCGGCCGCCGTCCGGCCGTCGGTGGCGTAGCGCAGGTTTGGCTGCACCTTGAGCACCGGCCCGCCGTTCACGGCGATCAGGTGGCCGGGTTCGTGGCGGTCGGGGTAGTTCGGGTGCGTGGCGTGCGCCATGTCGCCGGAGGCCACCATCGACGCGGTGAGCCGGCGCAGGAAATCCTCCCGGTCGCCGCCGGCCGCGAGCACGATCCGCTCGAGCGTCGTCAGCAGCAGATCCGACTGCGCGCCGTGATCGGAGGTCGAGCCGACTTCCTCGTGGTCGAACAGCGCCAGCACCGGCAGGTAGCCGTTCGGCTCGGCGGCCAGGAACGCCTCCAGCCCGGCATAGCAGGTGCCCTGGTTGTCCAGCCTGGGCGCGCTGACGAACTCTCCGTCGGCGCCGACGAGTGTCGATGGGGTCAGGTCGTGGGTCATCAGGTCGGCGGACAACAGGTCGGCCGGGTCCACATCGGTCCACCCGACGACCCACTCGAGGAACGAGCGGGGCGTCTCCCCCAGGCCCCACACCGCGTTGACGTGCCGCTGCGGATCGAGCTTCACCGCCCCGCGGTCCTCGGCGAGATGGATGGCCAGCTGCGGCACTCGCAGGATCGGCGTGTCGACGAGCACAAGCCGGTGCGACACGCCGCCCTCGGCGTCGGGGTCGCGGAACGACAACCGGCCGCTGACCCCGAGGTCGCGATCCAGCCACGAGTTGAGCCACGCCCCGCCGTAGGGCTCCAGCGCGACGACCTGCCAGCCCGCGACCACCCGATCCGGATGTTGTTTGACCCGCAGGTTCGGACTGTCGGTGTGGCCGCCGATGACACGAAACGGGCGCTGAGAATTGTCGGAGCTGCGCCCCGCGTTGTTCCACGCCACCAACGAGCCGGCCCGCACCGTGAAGTACCGCCCTGATCCGCCGCCCTGGTCCGGCCATCGGTCGGTCTCGGCGAGCTCGGTGTAGCCGGCGGCGCGCAGCCGCGCCGCCACCGTCTGGCAGACGTGGAACGGCGACGGTGACGCGTCGATGAATTCGCACAACCCGTGCGCGGTGGCACCTGTGGACATGTTCACCATCATCGCCGACGTCGTATTGGTTAGGGTCTAACGGTGCCTCCTCCACAGCCGCAACCGGTGCTGGCGCCCTTGACACCGGCGGCCATTTTTCTGGTGGCGACCATCGATGACGGCGGCGAGGCGGTGGTGCACGATGCACTGGCCGATCTGTCGGGTCTGACGCGGGCGGTCGGGTTTCGCGATCCGTCCAAACACCTGTCGATGGTCACCTCGATCGGGTCCGACGCCTGGGATCGGTTGTTCTCCGGGCCGCGGCCCAAGGATCTGCACCCGTTCATCGAGCTGACCGGTGCCCGTCACCACGCGCCCTCGACACCGGGCGATCTGCTGTTCCACATCCGCGCCGAGGTGCTCGACGTCTGCTTCGAGCTGGCCGGGCGGGTAGCCAAGGCGATGGCCGGGGCGATCACGATCGTCGACGAGGTGCACGGCTTCAAGTTCTTCGACAACCGCGATCTGCTCGGCTTCGTCGACGGCACCGAGAATCCGGCCGGCCCGGTGGCGGTGAGCGCCACCGAGATCGGCGACGAGGACCCGGATTTCGCAGGTGGCTGCTACGTGCACATCCAGAAGTACGTTCACGACATGTCGTCGTGGGAGTCGTTGTCGGTGACCGAGCAGGAACGCGTGATCGGGCGCAGCAAGCTCGAGGACATCGAAATGGCCGACGACGTGAAGCCTGCGAATTCCCACCTCGCGCTGAACGTGATCGAGGACGCTGACGGCAACGAGCGCAAGATCGTGCGGGCCAACATGCCGTTCGGCGAGATCGGCAAGGGCGAGTTCGGGACGTACTACATCGGCTATTCGCGGTCCCCGGACGTCACCGAGAAGATGCTGGAGAACATGTTCATCGGGGACCCGCCAGGCAACACCGACCGCATCCTCGACTTCTCCACGGCGCTGACGGGCGCCCTGTTCTTCACCCCCGTCGTCGACTTCCTCGACGATCCCCCGCCCTTGCCGGACTTCGGTGAGATCGCGACAGCTCCCCCGGCATTCGCCACCCCCTCCGACGGCACATTGGCGATCGGCAGCCTGAAAGGACAGCCCTGATGAACAACCTTTACCGCGAGCTCGCCCCGATCACCGAATCCGCTTGGGATGAAATCGAATTGGAGGCCACCCGGACCTTCAAGCGACACATCGCCGGTCGTCGGGTCGTGGACGTGAGCGAGCCGGGCGGGCCGGTGACGGCTGCGGTCAGCACCGGCCATCTGCGCGACGTGCCCGCGCCGGCCGACGGTGTGGTGGCCCACCTTCGCGAGTCCAAGCCGCTGGTGCGGCTGCGGGTGCCCTTCACCGTGTCGCGCAACGCGATCGACGACGTGGAGCGCGGCGCCCAGGACTCCGACTGGGATCCGGTCAAGGACGCCGCCAAGAAGCTGGCGTTCATCGAGGACCGGGCGATCTTCGAGGGCTACTCCGCGGCGTCGATCGACGGCATCCGCAGCTGCAGCTCCAACCCGGCGCTGGCGCTGCCCGAGGATGCCCGCGAGTACCCGGACGTTTTCGCCCAGGCGCTGTCCGAGCTTCGGCTGGCCGGCGTGGACGGGCCCTACTCGGTGCTGCTGTCCGCCGACGCCTACACCAAGGTCAGTGAGACCACCGAGCACGGCTATCCGATCCGCGAGCACCTCAACCGGCTGGTCGATGGCGAGATCATCTGGGCGCCCGCGATCGACGGCGCGTTCCTGCTGAGCACCCGCGGCGGGGACTTCGACCTCCAGTTGGGCACCGATGTCGCGATCGGCTACCTGAGCCACGACGCCGACAGCGTGCAGCTGTACATGCAGGAGACGCTGACGTTCCTCTGCTACACCGCAGAGGCGTCGGTCGCGCTGACCGCCTGAGCCGGACTGTCTAGGAGGCGGCCAGCACGGCGTCCAGCGCGGAGTAGAACAGTCCGAGCCCGTCGTCCGACGGGCCGGTCAGCGCTTCGGTGGCGTGCTCCGGGTGCGGCATCAGCCCGACGACCCGGCCGTTGGCCGAGCTTATTCCGGCGATATCGCGCATCGAGCCGTTCGGGTTGTCGGCGTAGCGGAAGACCACCCGGCCCTCGCCCTCGAGTTCGTCGAGCACGGCCTCACTGGCCACGTAGCGGCCTTCCCCGGATTTCAGCGGTATCAGCAGCTCGGCGCCGGACTCGTAGCGCGACGTCCACGCGCTGGTGATCGAGTTGACCTTCAGCCACACGTCGCGGCAGACGAAGTGCAGGCCCGCATTGCGGGTCAGCGCGCCGGGCAGCAGTCCCGCCTCGCACAGCACCTGGAAACCGTTGCAGATGCCGAGCACCGGCAACCCCGAGCCGGCCGCGGTGATGACCTCACCCATGACGGGCGCGAACTTGGCGATCGCGCCGCAGCGCAGGTAGTCCCCATAGGAGAAACCACCGGGCACCACCACAGCGTCGACGCCCTTGAGGTCGGCGTCGCCGTGCCAGAGGCTGACCGCCTCGGCGCCGGCCAGCCGCACCGCGCGGGCGGCGTCGACGTCGTCGAGCGTGCCGGGGAAGGTGATGACCCCGATCCGCGCGCTCACGAGGGATCCCGGGTGACCGACCAGTCCTCGATGACGGTGTTGGCCAGCAGCGACTCGGCGATCTCAGCCAGCTCCGAGTCGCTGATCGAATCGTCGACTTCGAGCTCGAATCGCTTGCCCTGCCGGACATCTGAGATTCCGGCGTGTCCCAGCCGGCCCAATGCGCCGACGATCGCCTGACCCTGCGGGTCGAGGATCTCGGCTTTGGGCATCACGTTGACCACTACACGGGCCACAGTCGCTCCTGCTGACGTCGACGAATGTTGCGCTGTAACTGTACCGGCGGGTCACGGGCACGACCCGATGTAGGCGGTGCACAGCGGCGCGCCGAGCTCCTCGAGCACCGTCTCGTCGCCGCCCATCGGCCACGCGATCAGCGGCGGAGCGCTAGCCCACAGCGCCAATTCCGTCACCGTGCTGTTGGCCGGGCTGGCCACCAGGAACTCGTGCAGGATCACCGGTCCGCTGATCACTGCCGCCACCCGGTCTGGCTCGTCGACCGTCAGCGACGGTGAGGCCATCGGATTGGTGCGCTGGCAGGACCGCAGCGAAGCGACCGCGGTGTGAAAGACATCGTCGGCCAGTTGACCGCCGCGCCAGGTCTCGCCGCGCCAGTGCACCACAGTGGCTTGCAGCTGCCACTGGCCGTCGGGATTGACTACGGTGGCCCGTTCGGCGACGGCGTAAGCGCGCGGGTCGGCAGCCACCGGCGGCGTGCCGCACAGTTCCTCGAAGCGGAACCGGGGTGCGGGGGCGGTGACTGCTACCCCGGCCAGGCGGGGCCAGGTGTAGCGGGCATTGAGCGGCATCGCCCACGGCGCGATCCAGGCTGCGTCGGGGATGCGGTCGCAATTGGGCGGGCACAGGTCGGGTTCGGCGGCAGCGGGCGGTGCGACGGCGAGCCCGCAGGCCACCAGCATCATCGCGACGACCAATCGCACGTGTTCACGCCTCCCCATGCGCGCACAATCGTAAACATGGAACTCACGCATTTCGGGCATTCATGTCTTCTCGCCGAGTTCGACGGCGCGACGCTGTTGTTCGATCCGGGCAACTTCTCCCACGGTTTCGAGGGTGTGACGGGGTTATCGGCCATCCTGATCACCCATCAACATCCCGACCACGCCGACCGGGATCGACTGCCCGCGCTGATGGAGGCCAACCCGAACGCGGTGCTGTACGCCGATCCCGCGACCGCGGCCGAGCTCGGTGAACCGTGGCGGGCGGTGCATGTCGGCGACCAGCTGGACGTGGCGGGGCTGACCATCCGCGGAGTGGGCGGCCGGCATGCCGTGATCCATCCGGAGATCCCGGTGATCGACAACATCTCGTATCTGGTCGGCGATGCCGAGCACCCCGCCCGGCTCATGCATCCCGGCGACGCCTTGTTCGTGCCCGGCGAGCCGGTGGACGTGCTGGCCACCCCGGCAGCCGCGCCGTGGATGAAGATCTCCGAGGCGGTCGACTACCTGCGGGCGGTCGCGCCCGAGCACGCCGTGCCGATTCATCAGGGCGTAGTGGCACCGGAGGCGCGGGGAATCTATTACGGTCGGCTGACCGAGATGACCGACACCGACTTCAGGGTATTGCCGGAAGAGAAGTCGTTCCGGTTCTGAAATATCCTGCGCTGAGAGGGTTTTGATGAGTTCTGCTGATTTGGATCACCTATTCGGACTGTCCGGCAAGACCGCGCTGGTGACCGGCGGCAGCAGCGGCATCGGGGTGATGATCGCGCGCGGTCTGCTGCAGGCCGGCGCCAGCGTGATCATCAGTTCCCGCAAGGCCGACAAGTGCGAGCAGGCCGTCGAGGAGCTCTCGGCGTTCGGGGCGGTCCGTGCCATTCCGGCCGATCTGTCCAGTCAGGACGAGTGCAAGCGGTTGGCCGCCGAGGTGCTCGCCGGCACCGACCCCGACCAGCTGCACATCCTGGTCAACAACGCCGGAGCGACGTGGGGTGAGCCGCTGGAGTCGTTTCCCGCATCGGCGTGGGACAAGGTGCTCGACCTCAACGTGAAGTCGCCGTTCTGGATGGTGCAGGAGCTGGCGGATGCGCTGCGCACGGCCGGCACTGCGGACGACCCCGCGCGGGTGATCAACATCGGCAGTATCGACGGGATCCACGTCCCGGTGACGCATACCTACTCCTACTCGGCCAGCAAGGCCGCGCTGCATCAGCTGACCCGGGTGCTGGCCAAAGAGCTTGGACCACAACATGTCACGGTGAACGCTGTGGCCCCCGGCCCGTTCCAGTCGAAGATGATGGCCGCCACGCTGGACGCGTTCGGCGATGCGATCGCGGCCTCGTCGCCGATGCGGCGGATCGGCCGCGAGGACGACATGGCCGGTATCGCGGTATTTCTGGCCAGCCGGGCCGGGGCCTACGTGAACGGGGCGATCATCCCGGTCGACGGCGGGATGGCGACGACGGCGAGCGGGTCAGGCCGCTAGTCACGCCGCAGACGCGGCGGTGGCGTCTTTTTCCCACCGGTACACAGTGGGTGTGCAGCCGTGCATCAAGGCCAGGTCGATCGCGTCGAGCATGGCCTGTCGCGGGCCGACCTTGCCCAATTGCCGCGCGGTGACGGTCAATCGGACGATACCGCCGCGGCGCGCGGTGCGCTCCGCGGACAGCACCAGCGTGCGGCACCACCACGGTTCGGTGACGAAACCTCCGCCGATGCCCAGCACCCGGGTGCGCACCGTAACGCCCGACACCAGGTCGGTGACCCCGTGCAGATCGACGAGCAGTCGGAAGCCGTTGCGGGGCAGCGCCAATGCGGTTCCCGAGGACACCGTCCAACCCGGCGCCGCGAACAAGCGGGTGCGCAGGCCGACGTGCTCGAGAACCCGGTCGGCGCCCATCAGCCGAAGGTTGGCCTCGTGGGCGCGTAACGCGGCGAACTCGCCGCGGCGCTTCTTGGTGGCGGCCGCGTCGAACCCGTGCAGCACCACCGCGTCGCCGCCGCCCCGGCGGCCCGTCAGCCAGCCGATGGTGCGTGCGTCGGATTCCAGGCGGTAGCCATCCCTGAGCCTCGGCGCGACGAGCAGTGACAGCGGAACTGTGCGGGCATCGAGTGCGCCGCAGAACTCTTCAACGTCGTGGCGCGTCCGATCACTGATCCCGGACACCGACACGAGGAGTTGGCCAGCCACCTTCGCAGTGTGGCAATTTCAAGTGTCCAGACGGTGTCTGCCAGTCAGATGTCAGGCGACCATCGGGTTCAGCCCGGCAGGACCGCCTCGATCGCGGCGACCACTTCGGGGGCATCCGGTTCGGTGCGCGGCCGGAACCGGTTGACGACCGTACCGCCAGGCGCGATGACGAACTTCTCGAAGTTCCACTGGATGTCGCCGGCTTCACCGTCACCGTCGGCGAAAGTGGTGAGCTCGGCGTACAACGGATGCCGGTCAGACCCATTGACGTCGGTCTTGGCCAGCAGCGGGAACGTCACACCGTAGGTAGTCGAGCAGAAGGTCTGGATTTCCTCCGCCGTTCCCGGCTCCTGGCCCATGAACTGGTTGCACGGCACGCCGATGACGGTCAGGCCCCGGTCGGCGTAGTCACGGGCCAGCTGCTCCAGCGCTGCGTACTGCGGGGTCAGGCCGCACTTGGAGGCGACGTTGACCAGGAGGACCGCGCGGTCGGCATAGTCGGCCAGCGAGGTGGATGCGCCGGTGAGCGTGGTGAGCGGGATGTCGGTCAGACTCATGCGATGAGACACTAGCAAGCACCCGCGGTGGCAAGCAGCCACGAGTACTGGAACGCCGCCTCTTTCCAGCGTTCGTAGCGGCCGCTGATCCCGCCGTGGCCGGCGGCCATCTGGGTCTTCAGCAACACCGGATGTGCGTCGGTCTTGGTGTGCCGAAGCGCGGCAACCCACTTCGCCGGCTCGACGTAGAGAACCCTGGTGTCGTTGAGCGACGTCATCGCCAGGATCGCCGGATACTCCTTGGCTTCCACGTTCTCGTACGGCGAATAGGACTTCATGTAGAAGTAGACGTCCTTGTTCTCCAACGGGTTTCCCCACTCATCCCACTCCGTCACCGTCAACGGCAACGACGGATCCAGGATCGTGGTGAGGGGGTCGACGAACGGTACCTGCGCGAGGATTCCGGCGAACAGCCTTGGCGCCAGGTTGGCGACGGCACCCATCAGCAGACCGCCGGCACTGCCGCCGAGTGCCACCAGGTTCTGCGGCCGGGTCAGGCCGGTGTCGACGAGATGCTGTGCCACCGCGATGAAGTCGGTGAAGGTGTTGCGCTTCTCGAGGAGCTTGCCGTGCTCGTACCAGAGCCGCCCCATCTCACCGCCGCCGCGAATGTGGGCGATGGCGAAGACCATCCCACGGTCGAGCAGTGACAGCCGGGCCACCGAAAAGCGCGGATCCTCGGACGACTCGTAAGCCCCGTAGCCATAGAGCACCGCGGGTGCGGGGAATTCGATTCCGGCCTTGTGGATGATGGAGATCGGAACCCGGGTGCCGTCCTCGGCGACGGCCCAGTCCCGGCGCTCGACGTAATCCTCACGGCGGTAGCCGCCCAGCACCGGTTGTTCGCGCAGTAGCGTGCGCTCACCGGTGGCCAGGTCCAGGTCGTAGATGCGCAGCGGCGTCACGAACGAGGTGGTGCCCACCCGCAGCTTGGGTGTCGACCAGTTGGGGTTGCCCGCCATACCCGACGACGACAGCTCCGAATCGAAGGCGATCTCCTCGGGCGTGCCGTAACCGTCAGCATTGATGGGCCACAACTGGATTCGGGGCAATGCCTCTCGCCGGTAGCTGACCACCAGGTGGTCGGCGAATGCGTCGGCACCATCGAGGCGAACGTCGTCACGCGCAGCGATCAGGGTGCGCTGGTCAGTGGGATCGCCGACCGGGGCTTCGACGAGGGTGAAGTTGACCGCGCCGTCGTTGTGCAGGATGAGGAACTTGTCCTCACCGCCGATGACGGCGTGCTCCACTGAGTACTCGATACCGTCTCGGCGCGGAAGAACGCTGGTGAACTCGGTATTCGGGTCCGCGGCGTCGCCGAACCAGACCTGCGAGGTGATCGCCGAGCCGGCCGCGATGATGACGTACTTGTTGCTGCGAGTGCGTCCCATCCCGATCCAGAACCGTTCGTCGGGTTCGTGGAACACCTGCTCGTCGGGCTCGGTCGAGCCGAGCCGATGGCGCCACACGGTGTCCGGACGCCACGCCTCGTCGACGGTGGTGTAGTAGACCGTCGCGTTGTCGGCCGCCCATGTGACCCCGGACGAGATACCGGCGATCTCGTCAGCGAAGAGCTCGCCGGTGCGTAAATCCTTGAATCGCAACGTGTACCGCTCGTCGCCCACGATATCGACCGAGTAGGCGAGCAGGTTGCCGTCCAGACTCACGCTGCTGGCGCCGAGCGAGAAGAAGTCATGGCCGTCGGCTTCGGCGTTCTCGTCGAGCAGTACCTGCTCGCCGGGGACGTCGGTGTCCTCGTCGAACACCGGCGGGTCCCAGTCATCGGGCCCGGCGATCGGGCACCGGCAATGCGCGCCGTACTGCTTGCCTTCGAAACTGCGCCCGTAGTACCACCATTCGCCGCGCCGAGTCGGGATCGACATGTCGGTTTCCTTGGTGCGGGCCTTGATCTCGTCGAAGATCTTCTGCCGCAACGGCTCGAGGTGTTCGGTCGCTTTGTCGGCGTATGTGTTCTCGGCTTCCAGGTGGGCGATGACCTCCGGGTCGGACTTCTCGCGCAGCCATTCATAGGGATCGACGAAAACGTCGTCGTGGTAGACGCGCTCGGTATCGACGCGCTTGGCGACGGGAGGGGTCATGCGCTGGGTCCGATCCAGTCGGCGAACGACAGTCCTGAGATGCGTTCGTAGGCTTCGATGTAGCGGGCTCTGGTGGCCTCGACGATGTCGTCGGGCAATGGCGGCGGCGGCGTGGAGCCGTTACGGTCCCAGCCGGATTCGGGCCCGGTGAGCCAGTTGCGGACGAATTGCTTGTCGAAGCTGGGCTGCACCACACCGGCTTGGTAGGTGTCCGCAGGCCAATACCGCGACGAGTCCGGGGTGAACACTTCGTCGGCCAGCACCACCCGGTCGTCGGCGTCGACACCGAACTCGAACTTGGTGTCGGCGATGATGATCCCCTTCGTCAAGGCATGGTCGGCGGCCTGGAGGTAGATCTGCAGGGTGCGCTCTCGCAGCTGGTTGGCACGCACGGCACCCACCAGCTCGATGGTCCGGCTGAACGAGATGTTCTCGTCGTGCTCACCCAGCTCGGCCTTGGTCGCCGGGGTGAACAGCGGCTCGTCGAACCTGCTTGCCTCGACCAGGCCAGGGGGTAGCGCGATGCCGCAGACCTTGCCGTTTCGCTGATAATCGAGCAGGCCTGAGCCGGTCAGGTAGCCGCGCGCCACGCACTCGACCGGCACCATCTCCAGCTGACGCACCACCAGTGCACGGCCCAGCACCTCGTCGGGGATGCGGGGATCGTCGGGCGGCCCGGCCAGGTGGTTGGGCGCGTCGATGTAATCGAAGAAGAACACGCTCATCGCGGTGAGGATGCGCCCCTTGTCCGGGATCAGGCTGTCCAGAATGTAGTCGTAGGCCGAGATCCGGTCGCTGGCGACGAACAGCAGGTGCTTGTCGTCGATGCGGTAGAGCTCGCGAACCTTACCGCTGGCCAGATGTTCATAGTCGCTCAGAGCAGGGCGCATCGCGTCAGCCTATCGGCCGCTCATACCCCGCGACTGTGCTGGGATCAAGCCATGAGATCGAGGTTCCTGCCCTACGCCACCACACCAGGCCGGCTCGTGGCGCAGTTGGTCAGCGACCTGCTGGTCGCGTCGTGGATCACGGTCTGGGTGCTGGTCGGGCTGGCCGTGCACTCCGCGGTCGCCACCATCGCCGAGGTGGGCCGCCAGGTCAAGGACGGCGCCACCGGAATCTCCGACAATCTGCACTCCGCCGGCGACAGCGCGCACAAGATCCCGCTGGTCGGCGACACCGTGTCCAAACCCCTGCGGGCGGCGAGCGAGGCCGCCCTCGATCTGGCCGGGGCCGGGCACAACCTCGACACCACGGCCACCTGGTTGTCGGTGCTGCTGGGCATCGCCGTGGCCGCGCCGCCGATTCTGGCGATCGGGATGCCGTGGCTGTTCCTGCGGATCCGGTTCTTCCGCCGCAAGTGGACGGTGATCATGCTGGCCAGAACTCCGGCCGGTGAACAGCTGCTGGCACTGCGGGCGCTGGCCAACCGCCCGCTGCGCAGGCTCACCGAGGTCAGCTTCGACCCGGTCGGCGCCTGGCGGCGCGAGGATCCGTACGCGATTCGCGGGCTGGCCGCACTCGAACTGCGCTCGGCCGGCGTGGGCGTCCCCCGGGCCTGGCGGAATCTGGCGCGCTGACCGGTGCTGTACACCGGAAATCGCGCCGAATTGGATAGCGGAACCTGCACTGCTGCCAGCGCGTCGAAGCTGATGTGCTCGAGGATTACCTTCGCCGGCAAGACGGAGTCGTCACGCTAACCCAGGCCCGGCGCTCCGGACTCAGCGAGGATGCCGTGCGACACCGGATTCGCTCCGGGCAATGGCGGCGATGCGGGCCCGGGGTCTACTTCGCCGATGATCGACCGTTCACCACCGCAGCGCGAATCCGGGCGGCGGTGTGGAGTCGCGGTACCCGTTCCGCAGCAAGCGGATTGGCGGCCGCATGGTGGCTCGGACTCTTCCACGAGGCGCCCGGCATCGTCGAGATCACCGTCCCGCGCAACAGCCACGGACGTGCCGCTCCCGGCACCTGCATCCGTAGGCGTGACCTCGCAGAAGTGGACGTCTTCGAACACCGCTCGTTGCGAGTCACCGCGCCGGCTTTGACCGTGCTCGAAGCGGCAGCTCAGCACGGGCCCGGCGCAGCGATCATGGATGCCGCTCTGCAACGCCGCCTCGAGTTGGCTCATCTCGAGCAGGCGCACGCGCGCAATCGGGGTCGTCGTGGGTCCGCAGCAAGCCAGCGCCTTCTGCATGCGGCCGCCAGCGGCGCGAGATCGGAGGCCGAGCGCCTGACGGTCCAACTGCTCAAGGGCGCCGGGATCACCGGCTGGCGGGCGAACTTCTCGGTCGGCGGCTACGTCGTCGACTTCGCATTCCCGGCGCAGCGAGTGGCGATCGAGATCGACGGCTGGGCGTTCCACAGCGATCACGCCGCGTTTCAGAACGACCGGGTTCGCCAGAATCGGCTCGCGTTGCAGGGCTGGCAGGTACTGCGCTTCACCTGGCTGGACCTCACCCAGCACCCGGAACGGGTCCTGGGTGAGATCCGCGCTGCCATTTCGGCGCGCTAACCGGTGCTGTACACCGGAAATCGCGCCGAAATCGTTAAGCTAGCGTCGTGAAAGCCTCCGTCGATTCCGACCGGTGCGCCGGGCACGGCGACTGTGTATCGATATGCGCGGCGGTGTTCTCCTGGACCGCCGACGGCTTCGCCGAGGTGGTTCTCGACGAGATCCCGCCGGAGTACGCCGATCTCGTCACCAAGGCATCGCACGATTGCCCCGAGCACGCGATCGAGGTCGACGGGGGCTAGCGTCCGCAACCGTGGCTGACTACGACTACATCGTGATCGGTGCCGGGTCGGCGGGCTGTGCGCTGGCCGGCCGCTTGGCTGCGGGAAGCGCCAGCGTCCTGCTGCTGGAAGCCGGCGGCTCCGACAAGCGGCTGACCGTACGCGCGCCGCTGGCTTACGCCGCACAGATGGGCGGTCCGACCGACTGGGATTACCGCTCGGCGCCCGAGCCCGCCTGCGAGGGCCGCACCATTCCGCAACCGCGCGGGCGCGTGCTCGGCGGCACCAGCTCGATGAACGCGATGGTGTGGGTGCGCGGCACCCAGATCGACTACGACGGCTGGCAGCTGCCGGGCTGGGGCTGGTCCGACGTCGAGCCGGTATTCCGCCGCATCGAATCGCACTACCTCGGCGGCCCGGCACACGGCACCTCGGGCCCCATCCGGGTGACCCGGCTGGCCGAGCCCGACGTGACGTCCACCCGCTGGCTGGCGGCCGCCCGGGCTGCCGGGGTCTCCGACAACGAGGACATCGGCGGACCGGATCTCGACGGCACGTCCATCGCGCCGGTGACGGTCTGGAAGGGGCAGCGCTGGAACACCGCGCGCGCGTATCTGCCTGCCGCGCTGCGCCGTTCGAACTTCAGCGTGGTAACCGGCGCGCTGGTGCACCGGGTGGTAATCCGCGATGGGCGCGCGGTGGGCGTCGAGTACGAACACAAGGGACGGCGACTGATCGCCGGGGCCGACCGCGAAGTCATCCTGTCGGCGGGCGCCTACGGCACACCCCAGCTGCTGCAGCTCTCCGGTATCGGGGCGGCCGACCATCTGCGCGCGGTCGGCATCACGCCCATCGTCGAAAACCCGGCGGTGGGAACCAATCTCACCGACCATCCGGCGACGGCGATGAGCTGGGATGTGCACCCGGAGTTCGTCGGGCTTTCGGATGCGCAGAAGCCACAGTGGTTGCTGCGCTGGCTGTTTCGCCGCACCGGCAAGATGACCAGTAATGCGATGGAGGCACTCGCACACATCCGGACTCGCCAGGAGCTGCCTGCGCCGGACTTCCAGCTGATCCACGCCCCGAGCTACGTCAACCTTCAGGCGATGGAGCGGGAGCTGCGCCGCGCATCGTCGGTGCTGCAGTCCTATTGGACGCCCAAGAGCCGGGGCACCGTTCTCGCGCAGTCGGCGGATCCCCATGAGCCTCCGGAGATCCGGCTCAACACCCTGGCCCACCCCGACGACGTTGCGGCGTTCGTCCGGGTGGTGCGGCGCACCAGGGAGATCGTCGCCACCGAACCGTTCGGATCGGTCATCACCGCCGAACTGCATCCGGGCCCCGACGTCGTCACCGACGCCCAGATCGAGGCGTGGGTGCGAAGTTCAGTGGCCACCACCGGTCACCCTGCCTGCTCGGCGGCCATGGGCAGCGTCGTCGACGAGAGACTGAAGGTGCGCGGCGTGGCCGGGCTGCGGGTGGCCGACGCCTCGGTGTTCCCGTGCATCCCCCGGGCCAACACCAATGCGCCGGCAATCATGGTCGGCGAGCGGTGCGCCGACTTCATCGAATCCGGCCAGTAAGAGTTTCGATCGACTCGTCGACCAGATCGGTTAGAGTCCGCGTCGTGGCAGACCTCATCGACACCGTCGCAGTAGTCACCGGCGCAGCCCGCGGGCAGGGCAGGAGCCACGCCGTGGCACTGGCCGCCGAAGGCGCGGACATCATCGCCATCGACCGCTGCGCCGACATCGAGTCGATCCCCTATCCACTGGCCACCAAGGAGGATCTCGACGAGACCGTCCGCCTCGTCGAGGCCCAGGGCCGTCGGATCGTTCCGGTGATCGCCGACGTCCGCGACCTCGCCGCGCTACAGGCCGCAGTGCAGAGCGGGGTGGACGCGCTCGGCGAGGTCGACGTCGTCGTGGCCAACGCCGGGGTGGTGGCGATCGGCCGCAAAGATCCGGTCGACGAACAGCTTTACCGCGACATCGTCGAGACCAACCTCACCGGCGTGTGGCACACGATCGTGGCGACCGTGCCCTCGGTGATCCGCAAGGGCCGAGGCGGTTCGATCATCCTGACGAGCTCCGCACAGGGTCTGGTCGGGAAGGGTGGCGACGGCAGTGCGGCGATGTTCGCCTACGCCGCGGCCAAGCACGGTGTGGTCGGTCTGATGCGCTCGGCAGCCAATGCCTATGCCCAGCACAATATTCGGGTCAACACCGTGCACCCCAGCGGTGTCGGCACGCCGATGATCCTCAACGACCACACGATCCGCACATTCCAGGAGAACCCCAACGGCGCCGCCCTGTCGGGCAACCTGCTGCCGGTGCCGTTTGTGGAAGCCGAGGATGTCACCAACGCGGTGGTCTGGCTGGCGAGCCCGAAGGCACGCTATGTCACCGGCGTCGCGCTACCGGTCGATGCCGGTCACGCGGTGATGTGAGCGTTGGGTCTTACAGGATCGCGCCCGGCGCGTACTTGGCGGCGTCGGGGTAGGCGGTGACCAGTTCCTGCACCGCGGCCACCACCTGGTCGACCTGGCTCCCCGCAGCGCCGGTGAACGCTTGCTTGTCGGCGAGCGCGGCATCCAGCGCAGCCCGGTCCAACGGCAGTCGCTCGTCAGCAGCCAGTCGGTCCAAAAGGTCTGGCTCCAAACCTTTTTCGCGCATCGCCAACGCGACCGCCACCGCGTGCTCCTTGATCACCTCGTGCGCGGTCTCCCGCCCGACCCCGGCCCGCACCGCCGCGATCAGGATGCGGGTGGTGGCCAGGAACGGCAGGTACCGATCGAGCTCACGCTTGATCACCGCGGGGTAGGCACCGAACTCGTCGAGCACCGTCAGGAACGTCTCGATCTGGCCGTCGATGGCGAAGAAGGCGTCCGGCAGCGCCACCCGGCGCACCACCGAGCAGAAGACGTCGCCCTCATTCCATTGCGCGCCAGCCAATTCCGCGGCCATCGACGCGTATCCCCGCACAATCACCTGCAGCCCGTTGACCCGCTCACAGCTACGGGTGTTCATCTTGTGCGGCATCGCCGACGAACCGACCTGCCCCGGAGCGAACCCTTCGGTCACCAGTTCGTGGCCGGCCATCAGCCGCACGGTATGTGCGAACGACGACGGGCCGGCGCCCAGCTGAACCAGCGCCGAGAGCACGTCGTGGTCCAGCGACCGCGGGTACACCTGCCCGACGCTGCTGAAAACATCGTTGAATCCCAGGAATTCGGCGATCCGGCGTTCCAGCTCCGCCAGCCGCACATCGTCACCGTCGAACAAGTCGAGCATGTCCTGTGCGGTGCCCATGGGGCCCTTGATACCGCGCAGCGGGTACCGCTCGATCAGCTCGGCAATGCGCCGCAACGCGATCAGCGTCTCCTCGGCGGCCGAGGCGAACCGCTTGCCCAGGGTGGTGGCCTGCGCCGCGACATTGTGCGAACGCCCGGCCATCACCAGATCGCGGTAGAGCACCGCTGCCTCCGCCAGCCGGGCCGCAACGGCCACACCGTGGGCGTGTACCAATTGCAACGACCGGCGGATCTGCAGCTGCTCGACGTTCTCGGTGAGGTCCCGGCTGGTCATGCCCTTGTGCACGTGCTCGTGGCCGGCCAGTGCGTTGAATTCCTCGATGCGGGCCTTGACGTCGTGGCGGGTGACGCGCTCCCGCGCGGCGATCGACGCCAGATCGACCTGCTCGAGCACTCGCTCGTAGTCCTCGACAACGCCGTCAGGCACGGCCACACCGAGTTCGGATTGGGCGCGCAGCACCGCAAGCCACAGCTTGCGCTCGGCGACGATCTTGGCTTCAGGCGACCAGATCGCGACCATTTCCGCGCTGGCATACCGTCCGGCCAAGACATTCGGGATCGTCACAACGCATAAGCTTACGGCGGCCGTAAGGCAAGGTAAGCGCATGTACTTCGTCGGACTGGATCTGGCGTGGGGTGAACGGAAGCCCACCGGAGTCGCCGTTCTCGACGCCGACGGCCGGCTAGTTCATCTCGCTGCCGCGCAAGACGACTCGAGCATCCTCGCCGAAATACGCCCCTATGCCGGCGGCGACTGTCTGGTCGCCATCGACGCGCCACTGATCGTGACGAACCTGACCGGGCAACGCAGCTGCGAGACAGAGCTGAACCGGGACTTCGCCAAGTTCCAGGCCGGCGCCCATCCGGCGAACAAGGGGAAGCCCGAATTCGCGGACACTCCGCGCGGCGCCCGCATCGCCGAGGCACTCGGTCTGGATATGGACCCGTACTCGCGGGCCTCCCGGCGAGCCATCGAGGTGTACCCGCACCCGGCGACCGTGGTGCTGTTCCGGCTCGGCCGAACCCTGAAGTACAAGGCCAAGCAGGGCCGTACCCTCGTCCAGCTGCGCACCGAGCTCCTGCGGCTGATGGACGAGATCGAACGACTCGCACACGCCTCGGTGCCGCTGCGGGTCGGCGACCACCCCGAGTGGATCGCACTGCGACACACCGCCGAAAACGCCGAGCGCAAGAGCGATCTGCGGCGCGCCGAGGATCCCATCGATGCCGTGGTGTGTGCCTACGTCGGGTTGTACGCGACGCGACGACCGGCCTCGGTGACCATCTACGGCGACTTCGCGACCGGCTATATCGTGACGCCGACGCTCCCGCCGGATCTCACGCCTGCGCCGCCGGAGCCGACGCCGGGCGTGGTCGGCGATGCCGTCGCCAGCTATGTGGAGCGACGGCCGGCGCTGGTCGAGACCACCGCCCACTATCTGGCGCTGGTGACCCGCCTGCTCGACGACGCGGGCATCAACTATCTGAGCGTCACCGCGCGCACGAAGAGTGTGGCGTCGTTCGCGGCCAAGGCCGACCGCAGCGTCGACGGGCAGCGGCTCTACACCGACCCGGCGACGCAGATCACCGACCAGGTCGGCGTGCGCGTGATCACGTATCTGCGGGAGGACGTCACCGCCGTCGGCACCCTATTGGCCGGCGAGATGGACGTGCTGGCCGATCTCGACATGGGCCAGGTGACCGCGCGCGAAGGTCGGTGGGGCTACGCCAGCCGGCATCTGCTGGTCACCGCGCGCGGCGAAACGCAGCCCGCCTCGGTGCAGGTGCGCACCGTTCTGCAACACGCGTGGGCGGAGTTCGAACACGACATCCGGTACAAGGGCAGCGTGCCCGCCGCTGATGCACCCGAGCTGGATCGCCGGTTCACCCTGGCCGCGGGCCTGCTCGAGCTGGCCGACCGGGAGTTCACCGAGATCCGGGATCGGTTACGCGCCTCGATGACCGACGATCACACCCCGTCGGCGACGGGAGCAGGGATCGCGACGCCGGTGCTCGCCACCTATCTGGGGCACCGCTTCCCCGACGCGGGCTGGTCCCGGACCGACCACTACGCGTGGATCTCCGAGCTGCTCGGCGAACTGGGCATCCAGACGCTCGATGAACTCGAGGAACTGCTGACTGGCGTGGACACCGAGGCGGTCGACGCCAGGATGGAATACCGTTTCCCCGCCGGCGCGGTGCGCCGCCTCGACGACGCGTTGCTGGCCACCTACGGGAGTCGTTATGTGGGGCTCGCCGGCAACGCGCACCGCGTGGAATTGCTGCAGACCCGGCTTCAGCGGCTGCGCACCGATCCCGGCTAGGCCCGCAAACCCGGCCAGGCTTCCGACGTTCCGGTCAGCCGGCTCACCTGTTCCAGAAAGCGGCGCACTTTGACCGGGTTCTCGTGGCGCTGCCAGCCGAACGTCGTCGGCCGCTGGCTGCGGTCATGCCAGAAATGCCCCGGCTTGGACTCCGGCCGGGTGGCCACCAGCCACACCGCGGTGTCGGCGCCGTCGGCAACGTCGCGCAACAGCGGCCGGGTGACGGCGCGAAACCGCGGCAGGTACTCGGCCACCCCCGGGGTGTCGACCCAGCCCGGATGCATGCTCTCCACGCGGATGTCGGTGCCGGCCAGCCGGCGCGCCCACGAATCGGCCAGCACCACTTGCATCTTCTTGGTGCGTGCATAGGCGCGCACCCCGTTGTAGCCGCGCCGGAATTCCAGGTCGTTGACGACCAGCGGCGAGCCGTACATACCGCCTGACGACACGAACACCACTGAGGCGCCGCCGGCGGCACGCAGCAGGGGCAGCAGGCGCTCGGTGATCAGGTGCGGGCCCAAGATGTGGGTGGCCAGTTGCACCTCGTGGCCTTCCCGGGTGAGGGTCCGGTCTTTGGGCATCAGCCCGGCGTTGTGCACCAGCCCGTTGAGCGCAGGCACCCGATTGGCGAAGTCAGCGCTCCACTGCCGCACCGCGTCGAGATCGGAGACGTCGCACACCTCGGCCACCACGTGCGCGTCGGCCACCGATTCCCGGATCGAAGCCACCGCCTGATCCACCTTGGCGGAGTTGCGGCCCAGCAGGTGCACGGTCGCGCCGAGCCCGGCGAACGACCGCGCCATCGCCAGCCCGATGCCGGCCGTGGCCCCGGTGACCAGTACCCGTTTGCCCACCATCGCGCGCGCCCCGGCGTCGGCGGCCCACCAGCGTCGCCGCAGTCCCGAGCCGATCTTTGTGTAGCCGACGATCAGCGCCCGGTCCATCGCGCCGTCGAGCAGTTCCGCAGCGGGCCGGGTGAGCCCGGAGAAATTCATGCCTTCGAACGTAATCGGTTAGACCCTGATGGTGCGCTCGTCGATGGGCGCCAACACGTCGATCACGTCCATCAGGGTCGCCCTGGCCAGTTCGCGCGGGCCGTCCCCGTCGCCGACAAGCGCTGAGACCACCGCGCCGTCGACGGCGTTGACCAAGGCGGTCACCAGGTCGACCCGCAGATTGCGGCCCGAGCGCGCGATCGCCTCCATCGCGGCGTCCACCCGCTGTTGAAGCAGTCGGCGCTGGATCTCCCGGAGTTCGGGTTGGCGGGCGCAGGCGATGTAGCGCTCGTAGCGGGAGATCAGTTCTTCGCTGCTCGCCTCGCCGTCAGGGTCTCCGACAAGCAGATCGACCAGCACATCAGCGATCGCCTCGGCACCTCGCCGACGGCGCGGGAGCGCATCGACACGGGCGCGCAGCTGCGCGGTCTCGACCGCGCAGATGTACTCGACGGCCTTGTGCACCAGATCGTCCAGCGACGAGAAGTAATAGGTGGTCGACGCCAGCGGTAAACCTGCACGACGTGCCACCGCGCGATGGCGCACCGCCTCGAATCCCGCTTCACGAAGCAGCTCGGCAGCAGCGCTGATCAGCGCATACCGTCGTCGTTCCCCTTTGGGAGTCACAGCTGCCGTCACGTACAGCAATGCTGCCAGCAGCGTGCAGCGGACATCGGTCTTTCAGGAGAATCATTAACGTCCCTTTGACATGACGGGCCGACGAGCGTCTGCGCACGATTCGGGTCCACCAGCATCCGATGGCACTATGGCCCCATGCCGAACCTGAGCCGTCGCGCGGTCCTGCGACTCGGCGCCGGGGCCGCGGCGGGCGCCGCGGGTGCCTTCGCTGCCGGCCGCATGCTGGAGTCGCCCACGCATCTGGTCGGCCCGGATATCGCGATGACCGGCGTCGGCGCACCTCTGTCGCCACCGGCCCCGCTCGAGCCGGCCTCGGCAGGCACCCCCTTTCCGACGATGGTCACCGGATCGTTCGTCTCGGCCGCACGCGGCGGGGTCAACACGAACTGGGCGATCGCACGTCCGCCCGGTCAAACCGCGCTGCTGCGGCCGATCATCGCGCTGCATGGCAAGGGCCAGGACGCCGCGGGCGTGATGGCGGGCGGCGTCGAACAGGGCCTGGCCCAGGCCGTGGCCGCCGGACTCCCACCGTTCGCCGTGGTCGCCGTCGACGGCGGGGGCAGCTACTGGCACAAGCGCGCCTCGGGCGAGGATTCCGGGGCGATGGTGCTCGATGAGCTGATTCCGATGCTCGGCAGCCAGGGGCTGGACACCTCGCGGGTGGCCTTCCTGGGCTGGTCGATGGGCGGCTACGGTGCGTTGTTGCTGGGTGCTCGGCTCGGCGCGCCCCGCACGGCGGCGATCACCGCGGTCAGCCCGGCACTGTGGCTGTCATCCGGCGCGGCCGCACCCGGCGCGTTCGACGGACCCGACGACTTCGCCGCCAACAGCGTGTTCGGCCTGCCCGCGCTGGCGTCGATCCCGATCCGGATCGACTGCGGTGACAGCGATCCGTTCTATTCGGCCACCAAGCAGTTCATCGCCCAGCTCCCCCATCCGCCCTCCGGTGGCTTCTCCCCCGGCGGGCACGACGGCGGTTACTGGAGCTCGCAGCTGCCGGGCGAGCTGACCTGGATGGCTCCCCTGCTGACGGCCTAAACCACGTTGACGGTGTCAAGCAACGCCGTCGCGTAGTCGGTGTCGCCGGCGATCTGCACGTCACGGTCACGCCAGCTCGCCCGCCGGGTTCCCCATTCCGGGAATTCCAGTGCCGCACCGGTGATCTGCGCGGCCGCCCCGGCTGCCGAGCCCCGCGCCACCGCACCCCCGGGTGCGACCCGCCACGTGCCGCCGCCCGGCCCGGTCAGCGTGATCGCGAGCGGACGGTCCAGCCACGACGGCGCGGCCGCACGCAGCTGGTTGGACAGCACCGCCAGCATCCACTCCAGGACGACGGCCATCCGGTTGGCGTCGGTGCCGGGGGCGGGGCGCCCCAGCGCCGGGGCCATGTCGTGATGCAGGTGCGTGTGGTGGTCGAAGACCATGGCGCCGGTGAGCACCCGCAGCGGAAAGCGGCCGAGCTCACCGAGCGGCACCTGTAGACCGGCGACCGGCCTGCGCGCCATCATCGGGAAGACGACCGCGGCGACACCGCTCCAGCGGCGGTATTCGATGAGCACGTCGTACGCGGACCGATCCCGGCGCGTGTCGACCATCAGATCGTTGGCGGCTTCGATGTCGTTGGTGCGCATGATCTTTGCCGCGGCGGGGCTGAACATCGCGCGGCAGCCGGTGCCCATGTGTGCAACGACGTCCTGGATGCGCCAGCCCTGCGCTCGGCTGTCCATCCGCCACTCCGAGGGTTCCAGGCCGCCACAGAAGGCCAGCATGTCGGCGCGCTCGGCCTTGAACGCCGCACCAGGGTCCGGTGTCACGTCGGTCATGATTGTCTCCCGTTGTGGAATTGTCTACAGTCGCTACTACTGTCAGCCATTCGATAAGCCTTTCGACAGCGCACCGAGGAGACCATGACCGTCGACAGTCTGCCGCTTTCCCCGCGGCCGTACCACCCGCTGGACATTTCGGCACCGGACTTCTGGACGGCCGACTTCGCCACCCGCGACCACACATTCGCGCGGCTGCGCGCGGCCGGGGGTTTGTCGTGGCATCCGCCGGTGTCGTCGGTCTTCCCGCATGAGGAGACCGGATACTGGGCGATCACCCGCCACGCCGACGTCAAGTACGTCAGCCAGCACACCGAGATCTTCAGCTCAGCGCTCGGCATGAGCGTCGACCCCCTGCCCGCCGAGGTGCAGCAGGCCACCAGTTTCTTCCTGGCCATGGATCCGCCGGAGCACACCTTGTACCGGCGGTTGATCAGCGCCGCGTTCACTCCGAAGCAGGTTCGCCGCATCGAGGCCCAGATCCAGGCCAACGCCGCCGATATCGTCGACCGGCTGATCGAAAAGCTTTGCGACGGTGAGGAAATCGACTTCGTCACCGAGTGTTCGGCGAAGCTGCCGATGCGGACGATCTCGGACATGATCGGCATCGCCCCCGCCGATCAGGAGGCGGTGGCATACGCGGCCGAAAGCCTGTTCAGCGCCACCGACGACGACTACGCCACCTTCGAGGAGCGGGCCACCCACGCGCTGACGCAGATCGGGATTCTCACCGGTTCGGGTATCGAGCTGGCCCAGCTGCGCCGCCGCGAACCGCACGACGATCTGATGACCAACATCGTCAACGCCGAGGTCGACGGTCACCGGCTCACCGATATCCAGATCGGCTCGTTCATGGTGCTGCTCGGCGCCGCAGGCAACGACACCACCAAGCAGACGACCTCGCACGCCTTCAAGGCGCTGGCCGACAATCCCGGCCAGAAGGCTTGGCTGCTTGAGGATTTCGATGCCCGGATCGGCCCGGCGGCCGAGGAGTTCATCCGGTGGGCCACCCCGGTGCTCAACTTCGCCCGGCACGCGGCCGTCGACACCGAACTTGCCGGCACCGCGATCAAGGCCGGCGAGAAGGTCGCGCTGTTCTACTGTTCGGCCAACCGCGACGAAGCCGTGTTCGACCGTCCGGGCGAGTTCGACATCACCCGAGCACCCAACCAGCACTTCGGTTTCGGCGGCGGCGGTCCGCATTTCTGCCTCGGCGCCAACCTGGCCAGGACCGAACTTCGCCAACTGTTCCACCAGCTGCTCACCCGGCTTCCCGAGGTCGCGGTCGGCGAGCCGGAATACCTGCACAGCAACGTTATTCACGGCGTGAAGCGACTGCCGGTCAAGCTCGTGTGATTCGTCCTTCGGCGGCGGCCAGCGCGATGTCGGTGCGGAAATGGCTGCCGGGCAGGCGAATCGACGACAGGATCGCGTAGGCCGCCGCACGGGCAGCCACCAGGTCGGCGCCCGCCCCGACCACCGAGAGCACCCGCCCGCCGGAGGAGACGACGGCGCCGTCGTCGCGTCGGGTGGTGCCCGCGTGCAACACGCCGTCGGCCTCCGAGCCGGTTATCACATCACCGACCCGCGGTCGGCCGGGGTAGTTCTCGGCGGCCACCACGACGGTAACGGCGTAGCCGTCATGCCATTGCAACGGCCCGAAGCCGGCCAGCGTGCCGGTGGCCGTGGCGTTCAGCAGTTGCCCCAGCGGCGATTCCAGCAGCGCCAATACCGCCTGCGTTTCAGGATCGCCGAATCGGCAGTTGAATTCGACTACGGCCGGCCCTGCAGACGTCATCGCCAGTCCCGCATACAGCAGACCGGAGAACGCGCAGCCACGTCGAACCAGTTCGGCGGCAACGGGTTCGACGACGCCGCTGACGATGGCGGCGGTCTCGTCGGCGCCGAGCCACGGCAGCGGTGAATACGCGCCCATCCCACCGGTGTTCGGGCCGGCATCGTTGTCGCCGACACGCTTGAAGTCCTGGGCCGGCAGCAGCGGCACCACGGTCGCGCCGTCGACCAGACAGAACAGCGAGACCTCGGGGCCGTCGAGGAACGACTCGAGCAGCACCGGGTGTCCGGAATCCAGCAGCGAGGCGGCGTGTGCGCGGGCCAGGTCGCGGTCGGCGGTGACCACCACTCCCTTGCCTGCGGCCAGGCCGTCGTCCTTGACCACCCAGGCGGCCTGGCCGGCGGCGGGGCCGAACCGGTCGAGCGCGGCATCCAGATGCGCCGGGTTGTCGACGGTCTCGCTGCCGGCAGTGCGCACACCGGCGGCGGCCATCACATCCTTGGCGAATGCCTTGGAGCCTTCGATCTTGGCGGCTTCCTTCGAGGGTCCGAAGCAGGCGATACCGGCGGCGCGCACCGCGTCGGCCACACCGAGCACCAGCGGTACCTCGGGGCCGATGACCACCAGGTCGATGGCAAGCGTGCGGGCCAAGGCGGTGACAGCCTCAGCCGAGGTGACGTCGAGGTCGTGTTGCTCGGCTACCGCCGCGGTGCCGGCGTTGCCGGGCGCGATGGCCAGGAAGTCGACTTGGGGGTCTTCGCGCAGGCCCAGAAGCAGGGCATGTTCGCGGGCACCGGATCCGATCACGAGGACGCGCACAGGTTCACACCCTATCGCCCACTGCGACTACCAGGTATCGACGAACCGCCTCGGCGCCGGGAGATCACCGCGCGCCGTCGCGGCGGTCAGCGTCGCGGCGATCACCGCACGGGTGTCGGCCGGGTCGATGACATCGTCGATCTCGAAGATCTGCGCGGCGTTGAGCGCTTTGGCGTTGTCCTCCATCGCCGCGGTGGCCTCCCGGACCCGCTGTTCGCGCTCGGCGTCGTCGGTGATGGCCTCGAGTTCCTTGCGCATCCCCAGCCGCACCGCACCTTCGAGGCCCATCGGTCCGAGGTGGGCGTTGGGCCACGCCACAGTGAGCACCGGCTCGTGCAGGCTGCCGCCGGTCATCGCCTGTGCCCCCAGCCCGTAGCCGCGGCGCAACACCACGGCCACCAGTGGCACCCGCATCGCGGCCCCGGCGACCAACATCCGCGAGGCGCGCCGCACCAACGCCTCGGCTTCGGCGGCCGGGCCGACCATGTAGCCGGGGCAGTCGATGAGTGAGACGACGGGCAGACCGTAGGTGTCGCACAGCTGCAGGAAGCGCGCCGCCTTGTCGGCTGCCGCGGCGGTGATCGCGCCGGCCATGACCATCGTGTTGTTGGCGATGACGCCGACCGGGCGGCCTTCGATGCGGGCCAGCGCGGTGACCATCTCCGGGGCGAACTTCTCCCGCAGGAAGGTGACGGTGTCGTCGTCGGCGAGGGTTTCGATGATCGGGGCGACCGGGTAGGCGCGCCGGGCCCGCTCGGGAATGACTGTGCGCAAAGGGGTTTGGTCCGGGGCCGGGCCGGGCGGGGTGCTGCCTTGGAAATACCCGATGAGGCGTTTGGTGACGGCGACGGCCTCCGCTTCGTCGGCGACGACGACATCGACGACCCCGTTGGGCGATTGCACCGAGATCGGGCCGACGTCGTCGGGCGCGACATCGCCCAGCCCGCCTCCGGCGATCATGGCCGGGCCGCCCATGCCGATCGACGTGTCGGCGGTGGCCACGATGAGATCCGAGCACCCGGCGATCACCGCGTTGCCCGCAAAGCAGCGGCCCTTGACGACGGCGATGCGCGGAACGATGCCCGACAGCGCCGCCCACAGTTTGAAGGCCCGCGTTTCCAGCTGCGACACCGCTGGATAGTCGGTATCGCCGGGCCTGCCGCCACCACCCTCGGCGAAGAAGACGGTAGGCAGTCGCAGCCGTTCGATGAGCTCGAAGAGCCGGTCCTTCTTGCGGTGCCCGAAGACGCCCTGGGTGCCGGCCAGCACGGTGTAGTCGTAGGCCAGCACCGCGCAGGCGTGTCCGTTGATGGTGGCCGTTCCGGCGATCAGCCCGTCGGCCGGCGTGCGGGCGATCAGGTCGTCCAGATCGCGGCGGCGGCGCTGGGCGGCGATCGCGAACCGCCCGTACTCGACGAAGGAATCCGCGTCGATCAGGTCGGCGATGTTCTCGCGGGCCGTGCGCCCGCCTGCGGCGTGCCTGCGGGCCACCGCGTCGGGGCGGGCCGCGTCCTCGGTCAACGCGCGTCGCCGCTGCAGGTCGGCGAGGTCGGGGCGATCAGTCATCAGCTGAACTTAGTGGCCATACACTCAACAATCAGGTGTATGGTCTAGGCCAAGGTGCGCTACATCACAGGAACAGCGAGGTAGACCATGACCACCGCGGACGTATGCCCGTTCGGAGCGGAACCCAATTCCCGGGTCGCGTCGCTCCTGCCCTCCGGCTTCGATTTCACCGACCCTGACCTGATCAAAGAGGGCATGCCCGTCGCCCAGTTCGCGCAACTGCGCAAGACCGCGCCGGTGTGGTGGAACGAGCAGCCGCTGGGCAGCACGGTCTTCGACGACGGCGGCTACTGGGTGATCACCAAGCATCGCGACATCCGCGACATCTCCCGCGACGGCCACCTGTGGTCGACGAACAAGCAGGGCGTGGTGATGCGCTTCGCCGACGACATGACCAAAGACCAGGTGGAGATCACCAAGGCGTTGTTGATCAACCACGACGCGCCCGAACACACCCGGCTGCGCAAGCTGGTCGCGCGGCTGTTCACCCCGCGCGCGGTGGCCAAGCTGGAGGAGAAGCTGGCCGACGCCGCCCGCGACATCGTCGCCGCAGCCGCAGCGAAGGGCACCGGGGATTTCGTGGACGACATCGCGATGCAGTTGCCGCTGCTGGCGATCGCCGACCTGCTCGGCGTCCCGGAAGCCGATCGCCAGAAGCTCTTTCACTGGACCAACAGCATCATGAACACCGACGACCCGGACTTCAACGACGTCGATCCGATCGTCGCCAACGCCGAGCTGATGGGCTACGCGTATTCGATGGCCGAGGACCGCAGGAAGTGCCCGGCCGACGACATCGTGACGCGGTTGGTGGAGGCCGATATCGATGGTGAGGCCTTATCCGAGGTCGAGTTCGCGTTCTTCGTGATCCTGCTTGCGGTGGCCGGCAACGAGACCACTCGCAACGCGATGACCCACGGGATGAACGCGTTCTTCGAAAACCCTGACCAGTGGGAGCTGTTCAAGCGCGAGCGCCCGGAGACCGCAGCCGATGAAATCGTCCGCTGGGCGACCCCGGTGCACTGCTTCCAGCGCACCGCGCTGCAAGACGTGGAACTCGGGGGCGTCACGATCCGGGAAGGTCAGCGGGCCGGCCTGTTCTACAGCTCGGCCAACTACGACGAGGACGTCTTCGACGACCCGTTCCGGTTCGACATCCTGCGCGACCCCAACCCACACCTCGGGTTCGGCGGCAACGGCGCGCACTTCTGCATCGGCGCCAACCTCGCGCGCATGGAGATCAAGCTGATCTTCAACGAGATCGCCAATCAGCTTCCGGACATCAGCAAGCTCGGCGAACCGCAGCGGCTGCGGTCGGGCTGGCTTAACGGGGTCAAAGAACTGCCTGTCGCCTACCACTAGGGCGGGGCCGCAGATAGCATCGCGGATCATGGGCTACCCGGGCTATCCACCGCCGTACCCCGGCTATCCGCCCGCGCCCGCCAAGCCGCCGCGCTCGGCAGCCGATCTGACGATCTCGATCATTCTGCTGGTCTTGACGGTGGTGGTCGGTGCCGTCGGCGCGTTCCTGGGCATGTTCTCGCTGGCGTTCCTGGACAGCTGCCCGCCCGCGACGTGCAGTGTCGAGGGCGCAGTGACCGCGGTCATGACGGGGGTCGGGGCCGCCGCGCTGGTCGGCGTGGTCGGCATCATCGTCACGATCGTCGTGCTGGTGGCCCGCAAGAAGGCGTGGCCCTATGCCGTGGGCACGTTGGTGCTGACGTTGGCGGCGCTGTTCTTCGGCGGTGTGGGGTTCTACGCGGCCGTGGGCGGGTAGATCGTGCGCACTCATGGCTGGTCGGGATCAGCGCCGGCCACCGACGAGGAGGCCGTCGCCCGGATCCTGGCGGCGGCCAACAAGGCCATCGACGTCCGCGGCGCAGATCTCAGCATCGCTGACGTCGCCCGCACCCTCGGCGTGACCCGGCAGACCGTGTATCGCTACTTCCCCAGCACCGACGCGCTGCTCCAGGCCGCCGCGATGGCGTCGGCGACCGGATTCCTCGACCGGATGGCCGCGCACTTGGCCGATATCACCGATCCGGCGGAGGCAGTGACCGAAGGAATTGCGGCAGCGGTGGAATCGCTGCCGAACGATAAGCACATGGGCCTGCTGCTCGGGCCCGAGCGGGTCGGCGCCTTCAGCGCCGAAGTCACCTCTGATGTCGCGCTGGCGTTCGCAGGCTCGCTGTTGCGTCGCTTCGACGTCGACTGGGCTGCACACGGTTTCGGTGATAACGAGCTTGACGAGCTTGGAGAACATCTGCTGAGGATCGTGCAATCGTTCATGGTCGACCCGGGCCGCCCGCCCCGTCACGGGGACGAGCTGCGCCGGTACCTGCGTCGTTGGGTCGGTGCGGCGTTGCTCGACTCCGACCACCGGCCAACGCGCACAACGGGTTAGGGAGCCGGCGGCGCGTCTTGCATCTGGGCGTTTGCCGGAGCGGCCTTCGCGGCGTGGCCGACCAGATCGGCGTCCACATGTACCGGCCACACCACGGCGGCGAAGATGGCGCACACCGATACCACCGGCGGGCAGAGAATTGTCACGGTCGTGTCGACGACCTTCACCCACTGCGAAACCTGTCGAGCCACCCTGGTCTGCTTGGGCGCTTTCTCCGTCCACAGGCTGAGCATGGTTGGGGCGGTCCACGAGTCGTACATGGTCATGGAAGTCATTGCCACTCCTGCCCTTTGATCGAGACCCACCGGCTACTCGATTTCACTTCGGTAACACTGATGCACTCATGTCACATTTGTGACACGGCCCGATAACTGTTTGCGATCTAGCCGTTTCCTTACCGTTGTCTTACCGACCTCTTTGTTATTAAGAGCGCCCTGGCACCGGAGCCCCTCCCCCTTCGCCGACGAAGTGTGAGAAGAGCCCCGGCCGCCATCGGCTCAGTTCCCGGTACGGCCTTGGTGAACCGTCTGCGCGATGTCACGAGCCGCCTGGTGACGGGTGGTGACGATCTGCTTGTGGTCGGAAACCATCTGGCTGCGATTACCGGCGATCTCGGCATGAGCGCTGCGGCGAGTTGTACTGATCTGCTGTGCGGCGTCCGCCTTGCTGATATCGCCTGCCCGCACGCTCTGCCGGACCGCGACGTCGGCCGTGACCGTGGCCTGCCGGATTGAAGCGTTCTCCTGGGCATCGGCGACGATCGCGGAGCGGGTCATAGCATTGTCCATCTTGGCCGTGTCGATGATGGCTCGGACCGCCTGCGCAATGCTGCCGTCGTGGGTACCGGCAACGACAAGCGGCGCCTCGGCGCCTGGGTCCTGGGTGCCGGCGATGATGTCGCGGATATCCGCCGCCGCCCCCTGCCGAGTCTGATGGATATCGAAGCGAGATGCGCTGATCGACTGCCGCGCATCATGATTGGCGGTGTGAGCATCGTCGAGAATCGAGACGATCTGCCCTTCGCCGATCGCGCCGGCAACAATGCTGGCGCCGATGGCCTCGACCGAATCACGACGGGTGGCCCGAATGTCCTGTCGGTCGGCGGCAATATCGGCGCGGTCAGCCTGAACGGCGGTGTGCGTCGCGACCAGCACCTCGTGAATGGCCGAGGCGATGTCGGCAGGCAGCGACGAGGCTGCCATTTTCCACGCGTAGTTGGACACCAGCGGGCCCGCCGCGAGGGCTGACACCGAGATTGCGGCCGTGGCGGTGATCGCGGCGATCGCCGCGATCGCCGCGATCGGCGAACGCTGCGCCTGATTGATGACGGTCATCGTTTTCCTGTCTCTTAGAGTGTCTGTGAATCGGTTGGATTCACATCCAAAGTTGGAGCGATTCCGCGGCGCTCACCAAAATGCGCCACGCACGTTAGTTCATCAACTGAGGTGTTGGTTCAGCGTTTGCAGGGCAACGCAATTGGTGCGGAGACGAAGACAACTACTGGGGTGCGCGGGGGAACACGACCTCGACCGTCATCCCACCGCGAGGGCCTGGTGTCGCGACGACGTTTCCACCGTGCGCCTCGGCGACGGCGCGCACAATCGAAAGTCCGAGGCCGGCCCCACTGAAAACCGCGGTGCCCGCCTGCTGGTCGTCGTTGGTCAGACGGCGAAATGGCTCGAACATGCGCTCCACATCGGCCGGTGAAACGACGGGGCCGGCGTTTTCCACACGCACCCGGGCCTCGCGGGCGTCGGCCGTCACGCCGACGTGTACCCACCCTCCGACAGGCACGTTGTAGCGCACCGCGTTGTCGACGAGATTGTCGATGAGGCGTTGCAGGAGAGCCGGATCACCGGCCACCCGCGCAGGATTGATGGTCGAGGTGATGTGGATACCGGCCTGTGCCGCCTGTTGACTCGCATTGACGATCGACTGGGTGGCCGACTCCGCCAACTCGACCTGAACGAGCCTGTCGATGCGCTGGTCGCTGCTCGCCAGCACAAGCAGCCCGTCGATGAGCCTTTCGTGCCGTTTGTTGACGCCCAGCAGTGTCTCGGCGAGCCGGCGGGTTGGCTCGACCAGCTCGGGATCCTCCAGTGCTACTTCGATGACCGTGCGGTTAATGGCGAGTGGGGTGCGCAACTCGTGAGAAGCGTTGGCCACGAACCGATATCGACTCTCAAACGCCCGGTCGAGGCGCTCGAGCATCGCGTCGAACGTGTCGGCGAGCTCTTTGATCTCGTCGGACGGCCCACTCAGCGAAATGCGCTCGTGAAGGTTCCTGTCGACGACGCGGCGCGCGGTCGCAGTGATCTCCTGCAACGGCTGCAAGAAACGGCCGGCAACCACCCAGCCGAATGCGAAGGCCACCACGCCGACGACCGCCAAGCACACTAGCGACCACACCAGCACCGCCCGTAGCGTGTCACGGCGCTGCTGCTCGGCCTGCTTGTTCAAGCCGATGATGAGGTCCTCGAGAATCGGGTGGGCTTGCAGACCGCGCTGACTCAGAAAGGTCTGGGCCGTCTCCAGCGCGTTGACACCAGGGCTGTTGTCCAACGATTGCCGTACGTAGAAATACATCACGGCGATCAGCAACGCGCCCGCGACAAAGAAGGCCCCGCCGTAGAGCACGGTCAACCTGATCCTGATAGTCCTGCCCCGCAGCGGCCAGCCCAGCACCTGCGATGTCTCGAATGACTGCACCGTCTAATCGTCGCTGATCTTTTGTTTGCTCGCCGTGAGGGTGCGCGGCAAGCGACCGTCACATGCGGCGCTCAGCTGCCGAGCGGCCCGGGCGGCAGCGCGACACCACATCGCTGGGCGAGATCGTTGAGCGGTGACCGCAGATGTTGCAGGTCAGCACGAACCGACGGGTTGGCATTCAGGTACTGCTGGGCATCCGCCCGCATCTGCGGGCGCGACTCCCCCTTGAGCCTCGTGAACGCGTCGTTGACGTCGGGATGGGCGTCAAGGTAGTCCGCCGTACTGCTGGCCACCTCAGACACCGTGCGGGCCAGTCCGCTGGCGGTGCAATCGTCGGATGCCACTGCGGGTGCGGCCGGCACCACGACCACAACCGCGGCGGAGACGGCGATACCGACGAAAGCGCGTCGCAGTACCGACGCCGAAGTGCTGGGGCTGATGGCCATGTGGTCACCGATCCTCTCGGTCAGCTACAGAGCGCCCGGCGATTGCCGGACGCCAGGTCATCCTGTCGTCATCGCTGTTTGGTGGGCGTGAGGACATTCCTCACCGTGATCGAACATCCTGCGCACCAGACTGATTCGGCGTTGGCGGTCCCGACGTCGAGACCAGTTGCCAACTGCCGCATCAATTCACATGAAAGGAACTCACCATGAGTTATCGGCGATTCACCAAACGGGCGCTGGTTGGCTTGGCATGCGCCGCACTGCTGTCCGCACCGTTGATCGCGCTGTCAAGCGTGGCAAACGCAGACCCGGGTCTGGGCTGGGGCGCACCGGGGCCCGGCCTTCTCCCGGGACTTGGGTTCGGCGGTGTCGGGGGCCCTGCTTCCGGTCTTGGGCTGCTCCCCGGCGCAGGACTGGGCGCTCCCGGCCCGGGGATCCTGCCCGGGCCGGGACTCGGCGGCCTCGGCGGACCCTTGTCAGGTCTCGGAGTGCTGCCCGGCGCAGGACTCGGCCTTCCCGGTCCCGGCTTGATCTGACCAGCTGAAGTCGGGCGTGCGACGCGGGGTGCAAACCTCACGTCGCACGCCCGAACCAGCAGGATGACTCTGCGCCAAACAGCCACCTAACGAGGCCGGGAGCATACTTTCGGTCATGCGGGTGTTGGTCGTCGAAGACGAAGTCGTGCTCGCCGACGCAATCGCCGCAGGTCTGCGCCGCCATGCGATGGCAGTCGACGTCGCCTACGACGGAGCCAGCGGACTCGAACGCGCAACGGTCAACGATTATGACGTGATCGTCCTCGACCGCGGTCTTCCTGTGCTCTCTGGCGACGATGTCTGCGCGGAGCTGTCCACGAGCGGCCGTCTCGCCCGGATCTTGATGCTGACCGCGGCCAGCGCCGTAGCCGACCGTGTCAACGGTCTTCAACTCGGTGCCGACGACTATCTGAGTAAGCCGTTCGCCTTCTCAGAGTTGGTCGCACGGGTGCAGGCGCTGAGCCGGCGGTCACAGGCGGCCGTGCCGCCGATACTGGAACGTGCCGGTATCCGACTCGATCCCCACATGCTCACGGTGACGCGCGACGGCACACCGATCAGCCTGTCCCGCAAAGAATTCGGGGTACTGGCGGAACTCCTTCGAGCCGATGGAGCCGTGGTGTCCGCTGAACATCTGCTGGAGAAAGTATGGGACGAGCACGCCGACCCGTTCACCGGCGCGGTGCGCTACACCATCATGATGGTGCGTCGAAAACTCGGGCCACCACCGATCATCGACACCGAAACCGGATCGGGTTATCGGATTCCGTGATCGCTGCCGGCCACCGAGCCCGCCACCCGTCTTATCTGACCGGGCAGCGGGCCGACTCGGCGGCGAGCTCCGCTCCCCGTCAGGGAGTCAGCGCGCGGAAGGGATGAGTGAACGCCCAGATCGGGTGTTCGGCATCGCCGACGTAGTGGCGCACGGGATGCTCGGGACCCGACCAGTACGGCAGCCACGGATCGGCCGAGGCCACCGCCGGAGCGGCGAACGCGCTCAGTACTGATACACCGAGCGCACCGATCAGCACTGCAGCCCTGGTTCGTGTATTCGACATTTCGTTTTCCTTTCTGGCGACTTCACATCGGCGGCGGATCGTCCGAACATCGGTCGAAACTGTTGGGCGTCAACCACTTAGCACAAGTCGGCCGAGGATGAACGGTCCACCACAAGCAGTGCAACACCGACGCTGTTAGGTCGTCGTTGGTGTGCAACCGACCAACGATCGAGGCGAGCAGCACTCACCGGTGATTCACGTCAAACGCAGGCGATTCCTAGCAGAGACCAAACACGGCAAGTGATGAAGTGAATGTCGACCGTTCCCAACGGCTTAGGAATATCGATCAGGAGGCTCGGATATGGTCACAGCGCAATGGGGCAAACGTATGGCGGTAGTCTGCGCGTCGGTGGTCGGAATGGCTCTCGCCGCGGTGAGCGCGCCGGCCTACGCAGCGCCCGATTTGAGTCCGTTGGTCAACACGACGTGTAACTACTCGCAGGTGGTGGCGGCGCTCAATGCGCAGGCTCCGGATCTGGCAAAGGAGCTCTCACAGTTCCCGCAAGCTGAGTCCCGGCTTCAGAGCTTCCTCGCCGCGCCGGTCAACCAACGCCAGCAGATACTGCAGCAGGCCAGCGCCGCGCACCCGCAGTGGGAGGCTCAGCTGAATCAGCGAGTCGGCACTGCGCAGGGACAACAGTACGAAAACACCGTGATTCAAGTCGCCAACACCTGCAACCAATACTGAGAAACTGCTGCGGCCCCAACGCAGTAGCCACGCGGCCGCATCGAACGCAGTGCAGAGAGGAGTTACCGATGGACAGTGGACAACGATCGGGAGAAGCGGCAACTGCTCAACCTGAAACGCTCGCCGTCCCCGATTGGGCGCATCTCGTCGACGAGCTGCTGGTGGCCCGGGCAACTCGGCGCAAAGCAATCGTCGATGCCCGGCTGGCGCTTGCCAGAACGCTGACGGGGTCCCGGATCACTCTGCGGCGGCGCATCGTTCGCGGGGTGGGTCACGTCATCGCCGGTACCTAGGGCCGCCCGGGCAGCTAGCCGTCCAGCGTCTTGCCGCTGTGCATCTTCAGCGCGTCGTTGACGTTGGCCTTCTTGTCCTCGCCCTGGCCCGCTTCGGCAGCCTTCTTGCGCTTGGCGGTGACCTTGGTGACCACTCCGTCCAGCTTCGAACCCAGCGGGAAACCGAGGTAGTGCGTCAAGAAGATCGCCATCTCCTTGAGCTCCTCGGGCGTGAGCTCCTCGTTGTGCAGGGCGGCGTTGGCCTGGATCTCGGCCAGGTCCGAGATGCCGAGCGCGGTCACGACGGTCAGCGTCATGATCCTCTTGTCCCGCATGGTCAATCCCGGACGCGTCCAGATGGTGCCGAAGAGGTGGTCGGCCGTCAGAGCGAAATAGTCGCCCGGCGAGTCCGGCATTTCCCAGCCGTAGACCTCGTTCATCTTGTCCAGGCCCTTGCGGCGCAGCTCGTCCATCACTAGTCCTTCGCGGTCGAAGAGGTATGCGGTACACCGAGACCCTCGGCCAAGTCCCGCAGGGCGATCTCGGCCAGCGGCAGTTCAACGCCGGTGGCTTCGCCCAGGGCCAGCGCCAGTTTCAGGTCCTTCTCGGCCAGCCCGCGGGTGTGCATGAACATGTTGTAGACGAAATGGTCCGGCGCAAGCGGTTTGGTGTCGTCCCGAACCATGATCGCACCGGGCCCGCCGCTCTGCGCGTCGCTGTGCCGCACCACACGGCCCAGCTTCTGCAGGTCGATTCCGGCCGCCTCGGCAAGCCTGGCCGCCTCGGTCGCGGCGGTGAAACCGATGAAGGTCAACATGTTCCGAGCGATCTTCATCCGGGTTCCGGCACCGGGCTCGCCGGCACGGACCACCATCGACGCCCAATGCTTGAACACCGGCTTGACGAGTTCGTAGGCCTCGTCGTCGGCGCCGACCATGACGGCCAGCTCACCCTTGTCGGCCGCGCCGGCACCGCCGCTGACCGGCGCGTCGACGATACGAATACCCTTGGGGGCCAACTGCTCCGCCAGCTCGGCGGCGGTGTCCGGCTCGATCGTGGAATGGATCGCGATGACCGTGCCCGGCTTGACGTGCTCGGCGAGCTGGCCCACCACATCGCGAACCTGCGCGTCGTTCAGCACCGTCACTTCGATGACATCGGCTTTCGCAACATCAGCCACATTGTCCGCTAATTCGGCGCCGAGTTCAGCCAGCGGCGTCATGGCTTCGGTGCGCACATCGAACACGATGAGACCGCCGGGCCACTCGACGAGCCGCTTGGCCATCGGGGCGCCCTGGTTGCCCAGCCCGATGTAGCCGACCTTGATATCACTCATGAGCGGAAGATCTGTCCGCCGTCGACGTTGAAGATCTGACCGGTGATCCACTTGGCCTGATCCGACAACAGGAACAGGCACATGCCCACCAGATCGTCGACTTCACCCATGCGCGACAACGGAATTCCCTTGACGATGTCGGCGACCATCTCCTGCGGTGTAGTGGTGCGGTTTGCCTCGGTGTTGATGGGGCCGGGCGCGATCGCGTTGATCCGGATGTTCTGGCCGCCGAGCTCGGTGGCCAGCTGCTGGGTGAGGCTGTTGACCCCGGCCTTGGCCAGGCCATAGAAGTTCGAGTACAGCCACGCCGCCGTGGACGACTGATTGATGATCGCTCCGCCACCGCGCTTGGCCATCTTCCGGTACACCGCCCGGGTGCACACAAGGGCGCCGTCGAGGTTCACGCTCATGAACTTCTTGTAGTAGTCCCAGTCCACCGTGATCAGGAAGTCGAGCTTCATCCCGCCGAAGATCGCGGCGTTGTTCACCAGGTAGTCGATCCCGCCGAACTCGGCCAACGTCTGGTCAGCCATCGCCTTGGCCGACACCGGGTCACTGACGTCGACGGGCAGTGCGATCGCGGTGCCCCCCTCACCCTTGATGCCGTCGGCAACCTTCTGCGCGCCTTCGGTATTGATGTCGGCGACCACCACTGCCGCGCCCTCCCGGGCGATGGCCTCGGCATACGCCTGCCCGATGCCGCCACCGGCACCGGTGACGATGGCGACCTTGTTGTCGAACTGTCCCATGCTCTTCTGCTCTTCCTCTGGTGCTGGCCGCATCTAGACAGCCGTGGCAATGACTTTCAGTTCCAGGTATTCCTCGAAGCCGGCGACACCCATTTCGGAGCCGACACCGGACTGCTTGTATCCACCGAATGGCACGTCCGCGGAGTACCACACCCCGCCGTTGACGTTGACGGTGCCGACCCGCAGCCGGTTCGCGACACCCTGCGCACGCTCGTTGTCGCCGCTGAACACGGTCCCCGACAAGCCGTATGGCGAATCGTTGGCGATGCGGATCGCGTCGTCGTCACCGTCGTGGGCGATGACCGTGAGCACCGGCCCGAAGATTTCTTCACGCGAGACCCGGGCGCTGTTGTCCAGCCCGGCGATGACGGTCGGCTCGATGAAGTAGCCGGTGTCGCGGTCGGCGGGACGCCCGCCGCCGCAGGCGAACCGTCCACCTTCGGTGATCGCCAGATCGAGATACGACTGCACGCGGTCGCGCTGACGCTCGGAAATGACCGGCCCGCAGATGGTTCCGGGGTTTGTCGGGTCGCCAGGCTTGAGCCCGGCCATGGTGGCGGCGGCCGCCTCGACGGCTTCGTCGTAGCGCGCCTTGGGCACCACCAGCCGGGTGGTGATCGCGCAGCCCTGGCCGGCGTGCATCGACGCAGTGAACGCCGCCATCGAGCAGGCGCCCGCGAGGTCGGCGTCGTCGAGCACCAGGAACGCCGACTTGCCGCCGAGTTCGAGGAAGACCTTCTTGATGGTGGCTGCGCCGGCAGCCATCACGGCGCGGCCGGTGTTGGTCGAGCCGGTGAACGACACCATGTCGATCCGCGGGTCGCTGGACAGCAGCGCCCCCACCGCATGGTCGTTGGACGTGACGATGTTGACCACACCCGGCGGAATGTCGGTGTGCTCGGCGATCAGCTCGCCGAGAACCGCGGCGCACCAAGGGGTATCGGGTGCCGGCTTGAGCACGATGGTGTTGCCCGCCGCGAGCGCGGGACCGAGCTTGGCCAGGTTGATCTGATGCGGGAAGTTCCACGGGGTGATCGCTCCGACGACGCCGACCGCCTCCCGGGCGATGGTGCGCTGGGTCTTGATGCCCATCGGCGAGGCAACGCCGAGATCCTGCCGCCAGGAATAGTTCTCGGCGGTGTCCGCACAGAACGACAGGTCGTCGACCGGACCTTCGAGCTGGGCGGCCGAGGTCAGCATGCGCGGGGCGCCGACCTCGGCGATGGTCATGTCGCGCAGTTCTTCGATGTTGGCTTTCATCGCATCGCGCAGCTGACGGATGGACCGCACCCGCAGTTCGGTGTTGGTGGACCAGTCGGTGGTGTCGAAGGCACGGCGCGCGGCCTCGATGGCGCGACCCATGTCCTCGGCACTCCCGTCGGCGGCCGTGCCCAAGATCTCCTCGGTCGCCGGGTTGATCGTCGGGTATCGGCCGTTGCCGCCTGGCACCAGCTTGCCGTCGATGAAGAGATCGCTGTTCTTGTCGGCCGCAATCGCCATCCCGACTCCCGTCTGCTTCATTGGACACGTGTCCGAGATTCTGTCTTTCGCACCATAGCCACAGACGCCTCGGTGGCGCAAGGTTCTTCGCGAAGCGAACTCACGTCAAGCCTGTGACATGGGACTTCAATGCAATCACTTGCCTACGGCGGTGCCTGTCCGATAACTTGGACATGTGTCCAGCGATGCCGTGCTTGCCGTCACCCCAGGTGACGATGCCGCGCCGCGCAATCGCCGCCAGGAGGAGACGTTCCGCAAGGTGCTGCGTGCCGGCCTGGAGATGCTGCGCGAGTCCTCCTACACCGATCTGACGGTCCGCGCGGTCGCCGCCCGCGCGAAGGTGGCACCGGCGACCGCTTACACCTACTTCTCCTCGAAGAACCATCTGATCGCCGAGGTCTACCTCGACCTGATGCGCGAGGTCCCTTACTTCACCGACGTCAACGACACCCGCCTGCAGCGCGTCGAGCAGTCACTGCGCAGCCTGGCGTTGGTGATCGCCGACGAGCCGGAGTTCGCTGCGGCGTGCACCACCGCCATGTTGAGCAACGACGCCGGGGTACTCCCGGCACGCGAACGCATCGGAGCCGAAATCCACAAACGGATCAAATCGGCGCTGGGGCCGGACGCCGACCCGCAGATCGTGTCCGCGCTGGAGATGACGTATTACGGCGCGCTCGTGCACGCCGGCACCGGCACCATGAGCTACCGCCAGGTCGCCGACCGGATCGGGTACGTCGCGGGACTCATTTTAGGAGACCACGTGGGAGAGAACGAATGAACGTACAGACTCCAGACGTGACGCTGGATCCCTACAACTACGACTTCCACGAGGACCCGTACCCGTACTACAAGCGTCTGCGCGACGAAGCACCGCTGTATTACAACGAAGAGCTCAAGTTCTGGGCGCTGTCCCGGCATCAGGATGTCTTGCAGGGCTTCCGCAACAGCACCACGCTCTCGAACAAGTTCGGCGTCTCACTGGATCCGGCGTCCCGCGGGCCACACGCATCGAAGACCATGTCCTTCCTCGCCATGGACGATCCCTCCCATCTACGCCTGCGCACGCTGGTCTCGAAAGGGTTCACGCCCAGGCGGATTCGCGAACTCGAGCCCCGAGTCACCGAGATCGCGGTCAAGCACCTCGACACCATGCTCGAGAAGGCGGCTGCCGGCGAGACCGTCGACTACGTCGACGAGTTCGCAGGCAAGCTGCCCATGGACGTGATCTCCGAGCTGATGGGCGTGCCCGAGGCCGACCGCGTGCAGGTCCGGGCCTGGGCCGACGGCGTGATGCACCGCGACGAAGGGGTCACCGACGTTCCGCCGGAGGCCGTCGAGGCGTCGCTCAACCTGATCGTCTACTACCAGGCGATGGTCGAGGAGCGGCGTAAGAGCGCAGGCGACGACCTGACGACGGCCCTGCTGGACGCCGAGATCGACGGCGACCGGCTGACCGACGACGAGGTCCTCGGATTCATGTTCCTGATGGTGATCGCCGGCAACGAGACCACCACCAAACTGCTTGCCAACGCGGCCTTTTGGGGCCACAAGAACCCCGACCAGCTGACCGACGTCTACACCGACCTGTCCCGGGTGCCGCTGTGGGTCGAGGAGACGCTGCGCTACGACACGTCGAGCCAGATCCTGGCGCGTACCGTGGTTGGCGATCTGACCCTGTACGACACTGTCCTTCCCGACGGCGATGTGGTCCTGCTCCTGCCGGGGTCGGCGCATCGCGACGAGCGGGCCTTCGAGAATCCCGACGACTTCCTCATCGGCCGCGACATCGGCGCCAAGCTGCAGAGCTTCGGCAGCGGCGCGCACTTCTGCCTCGGCGCCCACCTGGCTCGCATGGAGGCCCGGGTAGCCCTGGAAGAGTTGTTGAAACGTATCCGCGGATATGAAGTCGACGAGGCCAATTCGGTGCGCGTCCACTCCAGCAACGTCCGCGGTTTCGCCCATCTGCCCATGACAGTGCAGTCTCGCTAGAAGGAGCCGTTGAATTGCCACGTTTCGATCCTCTTCCCGACCGCAGGCCCGCGCTGGTCGCGGGTGCGTCATCCGGAATCGGTGAAGCCACCGCGATCAAGCTCGCCGCCAACGGTTTTCCCGTCGCTCTCGGCGCCCGTCGGGTGGACAAGCTGCGGGAGATCGTCGAGAAGATCCGTGCCGACGGTGGCGAGGCAATCGCGGTGCACCTGGACGTCACCGACCCCGACTCGGTGAAGGCCGCCGTGGAGCAGACCACTTCCGAACTCGGCGAGATCGAGGTACTGGTGGCCGGTGCGGGTGACACGTACTTCGGCAAGCTCGACTCGATCAGCATCGACGAGTTCGAGTCCCAGATGCAGATCCATCTGGTCGGCGCCTACCGGGTCGCCTCCGCAGTCCTGCCGGGCATGCTCGATCGGCAGCGCGGCGACCTGATCTTCGTGGGATCTGATGTGTCGCTGCGGCCACGGCCCCACATGGGCGCCTACGGTGCGGCCAAGGCCGCCCTGGTTTCGATGGTGACCAACTACCAGATGGAACTGGAAGGCACCGGGGTGCGCGCCTCCATCGTCCATCCCGGCCCGACCAAGACCTCGATGGGCTGGAGCCTGCCGGCCGAACTCATCGGACCTGCACTGGAAGACTGGGCCAAGTGGGGCCAAGCGCGACATGACTACTTCATGCGCGCCGCCGACCTCGCGCGCGCCATCACATTTGTCGCGGAGACCCCCCGCGGCAGCTTCATCGCGAACATGGAGCTCCAGCCCGAAGCTCCGCTGGCCGACAACACATCTCGTCAGAAGCTCGCCCTCGGCGAGGAAGGAATGCCCGGTCCGGCGGGCGCGAGCGAAGCGAGAAGGGAATCGATCTAGTGACGATCACCAAAGAAGTTCAGCGGGTCTCCGGTGGCGCAGAGGAGCACGGCCACCTCGAGGAATTCCGCACCGACCCGATCGGCCTGATGAAACGCGTCCGCGAGGAGTGCGGGGATGTCGGCTGGTTCCAGCTCGTCGACAAGCAGGTCGTCATGCTGTCGGGCGCCGAGGCCAACGAGTTCTTCTTCCGCTCCAGCGACGCCGAGCTCAACCAGGCCGAGGCCTACCCGTTCATGACGCCGATCTTCGGCGAGGGTGTGGTGTTCGACGCCGACCCGGAACGCCGGGCCGAGATGCTGCACAACACCGCACTGCGCGGCGAGCAGATGAAGGGCCACGCCGCCACCATCGAGGACGAGGTCAAAAAAATCGTTGCCGATTGGGGTGACGAAGGCGAGATCGAGCTGCTGGACTTCTTCTCCGAGCTGACGATCTACACCTCGACGGCGTGCCTGATCGGGCTGAAGTTCCGCGAGCAGCTGGATCGCCGGTTCGCCGAGTACTACCACGACCTCGAACGCGGCACCGATCCGCTGTGCTACGTCGACCCCTATCTCGACATCGAGAGCTTCCGCATTCGCGACGAGTCGCGCGCCAAACTCGTCGCGCTGGTGCAGGAGATCATGGACGGTCGAATCGCCAACCCGCCCAAGGGCAAAGAGGATCGCGACCTTCTCGACGTCCTGGTGTCGATCAAGGACGAGGACGGCAATCCCCGCTTCTCGGCCAACGAGGTCACCGGCATGTTCATCTCGCTGATGTTCGCCGGTCACCACACCAGCTCGGGTACTTCGGCGTGGACGCTGATCGAACTGATCCGCCACCCGGATACCTACGCCGAGGTCCGCAGCGAGCTCGACGAGTTGTACGCCGACGGCCAGGAGGTGAGCTTCCATGCGCTGCGCCAGATTCCGAAGCTGGACAACGTCGTCAAGGAGACGCTTCGCCTGCATCCACCGCTGATCATCCTGATGCGCGTCGCTCAGGACGAGTTCGAGGTGCAGGGCTATCCGATTCACAAAGGCGACTTCGTCGCAGCCTCGCCGGCGATCTCCAACCGCATCGCGGAGGACTTCCCAGACCCCGACGCGTTCCACCCCGATCGCTACAACAAGCCGGAACAGGCCGACATCGCGAACCGGTGGACGTGGATTCCGTTCGGCGCAGGTAAACACCGCTGCGTCGGCGCGGCGTTCGCACAGATGCAGATCAAGGCGATCTTCTCGGTCCTGTTGCGCGAGTACGAGTTCGAGATGGCGCAGCCCGCGGAGAGTTACCAGAACGACCACTCCAAGATGGTGGTCCAGTTGGCCAGGCCGGCAAAAGCCCGCTACCGCAAGCGTGTGAAGGCGTAATTCCGGTGGGCTGCTACCGAGTCGAACTCGACGAGGATCTGTGCCAGGGACACGCCATGTGTGAACTGGAGGCGCCCGACGTCTTCAAGGTGCCCAAGCGCGGCGTTGTCGAGATCGTCGATTCCGAGCCACCCGACGAGATACGCGATGACGTCGAGCGCGCCATAGAGATGTGTCCCACCCGAGCCCTATCCATCACCGAGAAATAGAAGGCGGAACAATGACTTCATCCTCCACACGAGAAGCACTCGACGACTGGGTCCAGCGCTGGCTGCAGGCCAACAAGGACAGCGAGAAGGCCGGCGACTGGACGAATCTGGCGGAGTTCTACACCGACGACGCCACCTACGGCTGGAACATCGGCCCCAAGGAAGACGTCATGTGCGTCGGTAAGGACCAGATCCGCGACGTCGCGCTGGGCCTGGAGATGGAAGGCCTGGAGAACTGGGTCTACGAGTACCAGAAGGTGCTGATCGACGAGAAGCAGAACGAGATCGTCGGCTTCTGGAAGCAGATCGCCAACAAGTCCGACGGAACCAAGGACGAGATCTACGGCATCGGCGGCAGCTGGTTCCGGTTGAACGACGATCTGCTGATCGAATGGCAGCGCGACTTCTTCGACTTCGGCCACGTGCAGAAGGCGTTCGTCAACCTCATCTCCTCGGGAGACCTGACTGCGACCATGCAGAAGCGCATCGAGCGCAGCCTCGCCGGCGAGAAGCTACCCGGCTACTACCCCCTCGGTGAGGCCCCCGTCCCGATCTGGTGAATACTCGACAGCCGTCAAGAAACCGGCCCCCGGCAGTGACTTAATAGGTGACGGAGGTCATAATGGTCCGCAGGACAGGAACACGTTCTAATTTTGGCCTAGATTGACCATCCGGCACAGCCGGCCGCCCTGGAGGAGACCGGGGCCGGGTTTCGCGAGTGGAGGTTCGCTGTGAAGACAAAAGGTGCTCTCATCTGGGAGTTCAACCAGCCGTGGTCGATCGAGGAAATCGAAATCGGCGATCCGGTCAAGGACGAAGTCAAGATCCAGATGGAAGCTTCGGGCATGTGTCACTCGGACCACCATCTGGTCACCGGTGGCATCCCGATGTTCGGTTTCCCGGTGCTCGGCGGCCACGAGGGCGCCGGTATCGTCACCGAGGTCGGTCCCGGCGTGGATAACCTCGAGCCCGGCGATCACGTTGTGCTCTCGTTCATCCCGTCCTGCGGAGAGTGTCCGTCCTGTCAGGCCGGCATGCGCAACCTCTGCGATCTGGGCGCCGGGCTGCTCGGTGGACAGGCCGTCTCCGACGGCACCCACCGCATCACAGCCAAGGGTCAGCCCGTCTTCCCGATGACCCTGCTGGGCACATTCAGCCCGTACATGGTGGTGCACAAGAGCTCGGTGGTGAAGATCGACAAGTCCATCCCGTTCGAGGTGGCGTGCCTGGTGGGCTGCGGCGTCACGACGGGCTACGGCTCAGCGGTCCGCAGCGGCGACGTCCGTCCCGGTGAGGACGTCGCGATCGTCGGCATCGGTGGCGTTGGCATGTCGGCGCTGCAGGGTGCGGTCAACGCCGGTGCGCGCTACATCTTCGCGATCGACCCGGTCGAGTGGAAACGCGATCAGGCGCTGAAATTCGGTGCCACGCACGTCTATCCCGACATCGAAGCGGCCGCGGCCGGCATTGCCGAGGCCACCTGGGGCTTGATGGCCCGCAAGGTCATCGTCACGGTCGGCGAGCTGCACGGCAAGGATGTCGACAGCTATCTGGGCATCACGTCCAAGGGCGGCACCTGCGTGCTGACCGCGATGGGCAGCATCATGGAGAACGAGGCAACGATCAATCTGGCGATGCTGACCCTGATGCAGAAGAACCTGCAGGGCACCATCTTCGGTGGCGGCAACCCGCACTTCGATATTCCGCAGCTGCTGTCGATGTACAAGGCGGGCAAGCTCAACCTCGACGACATGGTCACCAGGCAGTACAAGCTCGAACAGATCAACGACGGCTACAAGGACATGCTCGAGGGCCGCAACATCCGTGGCGTCATCCGCTACACCGACGAGGACCGCTGACCTAAGCGTGTCGTCGGAGGACCTTCCGGGCCGTGCCCGCCTTGCCTTAGGGCGCGGGCACGGCCCGGAAATCATTCAAGGAGACGAATCATGACCACTACCGAGCAGACACCGGCACTGGCCGCTTCGCAGGCATCCTGGAAGGCCGTGATGTCGCACGACCGTGAGGGATGGCTGGCCCTGATGGCCGACGACGTCGTCGTCGAGGATCCGATCGGGCAGGCGATCACCAACCCCGACGGTGACGGCGTGCGCGGCAAGGAAGCCGTCGCGGCGTTCTACGACGCCAACATCTCGATCAATAACCTCCGGGTCACCTGCGAAGAGACGTTCCCGTCCAGCTCGCCCAACGAAGTCGCGCACATCCTGGTGCTGCGGAGCCAGTTCGAGGGCGGCCTGACCAGTACGGTGCGCGGCGTATTCACCTACAAGGTCAACGACGCCGGCCTGATCATCAACATGCGCGGCTACTGGAACATGGACGGCATGCAGTTCGGCCAGGCGCCCGCCGACGGTGAGTGACCGGCCGCTGCAGGGACTCGGCGCGGTAGTCGTAGGCGGTTCTCGGGGTATCGGGGCCGCAGTGTCGGCGCTACTGGCCCAATGCGGCGCAAATGTGGTGGTCAACGGGCGCGATGCGGCGGCCACCGAAGTGACAGTCGCCACCATCAACAGCACCCAAGCCGGGGGCCGAGCCGTCGCACACGCCGGCTCAGCCTCCGACGACGCGGTCGCCGCGGATCTGATCGACCTGTGCGAGAAGGAATTCGGTGCCGTAGACGCACTGGTCAACTGCGCCGGAGCACCCGAACCGCCCGGATCCTCGATCCTCAACGTCACCACCGAAGAATTCCGCCACCTGATCGACATCCACCTGCTGACCACGTTCGCCACGTGCCGTGCGGCGGCACCGAAGATGGTGGCCAGGGGCCGTGGTGCGATCGTCAACACCAGTTCCTTCGCATTCCTTGGTGATTACGGTGGCACCGGCTACCCGGCCGGCAAGGGCGGGGTGAACGGACTGACCATGGCCATCGCGGCCGAACTCGCCGAACACGGGGTCCGGGCGAACGTGGTGTGCCCCGGCGCCAAGACCCGGCTGTCGACCGGGCCCGACTTCGAGGAACAGATCGCGTCGCTGCAGCGGCGCGGCCTACTCGACGAGGTCAGCGCGCAGGGCGCGGTCGATGCCGCGCCGCCGGAGTATGTCGCCCCGACGTACGCCTACCTCGTCAGCAACCTCGCCAGCAAGATCACCGGCCAGATCTTCATCGCCGCAGGGAATTTCGTTGGCCGCTTCGACCGACCTACCCCGAGCTTCATCGGCTACCGGGAGCACAACGGCACCCCGCCCTGGTCGATCGACGAGATTGCGGAGATGCTGGCCTGAACTAGGTCGTCAGGTCGTAGACCATCACCCTGCCGACGATGGTCGGGGTGAAGTTGCGCTGAACCCATTGCTGGATCAGCGCATTGGTGTCCAGGTGCCCCCACTTATCCTCGTGGACAGGGTTGGTGACGATGAAATAGTGGATCCGCTTGGACAGCGCGAGGCGCAGGAATTCGTCGGGTGCCGGCGACGGGTCGGTGCCGTTGAAGCCACCGACCGGCATCACCGGATGCCCGGAGGCCAGTTGGTAGCCGGCCGCACAAACCGATCCGATCGTGGCGGCCACCCAGGTGTATCGATCGGCATTGGCGTCGAGTAGGTCGACCAGCTGCTGGTCGGGTACTCCCGAGTCAAGTAGCGAGCACCCGGCCAGATGCATGCCGCCACCGGGAGACCCTGCGGGCAGCAGGAATCCGGGGCCGCTGGCGACTTTGATCTGGGCACGCTGGACCGGCCCGACGCCCTTGGTCATCGCGGTCACGACCCGGGGAACGGGCCCGGCAATCGGCATTGCGCCGACGTTGCCTCGCATCACCGTCGTGACGCTGTAGGCCGCCGGGCCGCTGAGGGCCACCAGTGCCGCGACCGCGATGATCAAGGGCGTCGGGATGCGGTCGGTTCCCCTCACCGTCTGTACCAGCCAGCCCAATAGGACGATCGCGCCCAGCGGGACGGCCCAGCGCAACCACGGGTGGTAGTCGGGCACGTGCCGAAGCACCAGCACCGATGTCGTCGCGGTCAGTACCAGAGCTACCGCCAATACGGCTTTGGCCCAGGTCTTTTCACGTTCGCGCCAGCATGTCGTGGCGCCAATACCGATCACCGCCGCGATCGAAGGGGCCAGCGCCGCCGTGTAGTACGCGTGGAAGATACCGGCCATGTAGCTGAATACCAGCGCGGTGGTCACCAGCCACACCATCCACAGCACCACGGCCGCGCGCTGCGGGTCACGCCGCGGGGCGCGGGCCTGCCACACCAGCAGCGCGATCCCGAAGACCAGCGCGGCGGGCAGCAGCCAGCCGATGCCGCCGATCTGCTCCGGCTCGAACAACCGGCCGATTCCGGGCTCGCCCCAAGGGTGCGCCGAGGTCCGGCCACCCAGGTGGACAGGCGAGACGAAGCCCGGTGAGCCGGTGCTGCCCGGCTCGTCACCGTTGAGCCGGCCGAAGCCGTTGTAGCGCAAGGTCAGCTCGAGAATCGAATTGGTCTGGGTGCCACCGATCCACGGGCGCTTCCCGGCCGGCCACAGCTGCACCAGCAGCACCCACCAGCCGGCGGCGACCACCGCGGCGCCGAGGCCGGCGAGAAGCTGGCCGGCCCGGCCGAGCAATGATCGTGGCCCGGCCAGCAGATAGGTGATGGCCAGCGCCGGGATCACCAACGCCACCTCGAGCTGTTTGGTCAGATATCCCAGGCCCAGAAAGACCCCGCACAGCAGCAGCCACCGCACCCGCCCGTCGGTGACGGCCCGCTGCAGCGCCCACACCGCGGCGATCATCAGGAGCACCAGCAGCGCGTCGGGATTGTTGTAGCGGAAGATCGTGACGGCCACCGGGGTTAGCGCCAGGACCGTGCCGGCGATCAACCCGGCGGTCTCGCCGAAGGGGCGGCGCACGGTGTCCCACAGCAGGGCTACGGCGCCAACCCCGATGAGAGCCTGGGGCACCAGGATGCTCCACGAGTTGAGCCCGAAGATGCGTACCCCGAGGGCCGGAAGCCACAGCGCCAGCGGCGGTTTGTCGACGGTGATCGAGTTCGCGGCGTCGGAGGATCCGAACAGGAAAGCCTTCCACGACGCCGCGCCGGACTGCGCAGCCGCGGAGTAGAACGCGTTGGCCCAGCCCGAGCGGTCCAGATCCCACAGGTAGAGCACGGCCGTCGCGGCCAACAGCACCAGCAGCGCCCACCGGTGCGGGGTGAGCTGCCCCCGCCGTGGAATGGCCGCAGCTGTGCCGGTTGTCGCCGGCTCGGCGGTAGCCGTCATGGCATCTAGCGTGTCGAGGCGCCGAACACCCGGCGCAGCGCGACGAAGCGCACCAGGGTGGCGATGAGATTCGCGACGACGAGAACCGAAAGTTCGACACCTTTGCCGACTGTCGGGTCGAAGCGATGGAGCAGATAGAGCGAGCCGCTGGTGATCGCGAGTCCGAATCCGAAGATCAGCAGGCCGTGTACGTGATGGCGCGCGGCGCCGGCGCGGCCGTGGATGCCGAAGGTGAACGCCCGGTTGGCCGCGGTGTTGGCCAGCGCGGTCAGCAGCAGCGCGGTGAGATTGGCGGCCTGCGCACCTAGGGCGGGATGCAGCGAAAGATACAGAAGCGCAAAGGCGATGGTGCTGGCGATGCCGATCAGACCGAAGCGGACCATTTGGCCGACCATGCCGCGGGGCACCCCAGGCACCAGCGGTTCGCGGCCAAGCGCGGCCTGCAGATCGCGCAGCGGCAACGCGCCGGTGGCCAGTGCGCGGCCCACCCGCCAGCAGCCTTTGAGATCCTCGATCGCGGTGGCCACGATGTCGACGCGGGAGTCGGGGTCGTCGATCCAGTCGACCGGCACTTCGTGGATGCGCAGGTTGGCCCGCTCGGCCAGCACCAGCAGTTCGGTGTCGAAGAACCAGCCGGTGTCGGCGACCAGCGGCAGCAGTTGACGGGCAACATCGGAACGCAGAGCCTTGAAGCCGCACTGCGCATCGGAGAACCGGGCGCCGAGGAATCCGCGCAGCAGCAGGTTGTAGCCACGGGACACCACTTCGCGTTTGACACCCCGCACCACCCGTGAGGACGCGGCCAGCCGCGACCCGATGGCGATGTCCGAGTGCCCGGACACCAGCGGGGCCACCAGCGGCATCAGCGCGGACAGGTCTGTCGACAGGTCGACGTCCATGTAGGCCACCACGTCGGCCGGCGAGGACCCCCATGCGGCGGCGAGTGCCCCGCCGCGGCCCTTGGCGTCGAGGTGGAGCACCTCGACGTCGGGCAGGTCCTCGCTGAGCTGACGCGCCACCGCAAGCGTGTTGTCGGTACTTGCGTTGTCGGCCACCAGGATTCGCGCACGGTAAGGAACTTCGTCGCGCAGGAACTGGTGCAGCCGGCGAACGCAGGCCGGCAGGTCGTTCTCCTCGTTGTAGACGGGGATGACGATGTCGAGAATGTAGCGACCCCTCGGGCTGATCTCAGCAGTGCGCTGTTCGGCCGGCAGGGTGTCGGTCATGTCCATGATGGTGAGGGTTCAAGCTGCCGTAGCACTGGGCCGGATCTGACAAGTTGCTGTGAGCCAGCTCCATAACCTGCCGCGGTGCGCTCCTCATATGCTTGGCGCCATGGCCTCCGTCTTCACCAAGATCATCAACCGCGAACTGCCGGGGCGATTCGTCTACGAGGACGACGAGGTCGTCGCGTTCTTGACCATCGAGCCGATGACCCCGGGGCACACTCTGGTGGTGCCCCGCGACGAGGTCGACAACTGGCAGGACGTCGACCCGGCCCTGTTCAACAAGGTGATGGCGGTGTCACAGCGGATCGGCAAGGCGGTATGCGCTGCGTTCGGCGCCGAGCGGTCCGGGTTGATCATCGCCGGGCTGGAAGTTCCGCACCTGCACGTGCACGTGTTCCCGGCGCGAAATCTGGCCGACTTCGGGTTCGCCAACGTCAACCGCAACCCGTCGCCGGAGTCGCTGGACCAGGCACAGGTCAAGATCAAGGCCGCGCTGGCCGAACTCAGTTAGACGGGACCGGGGCCGGCACGTCCGCGATCCGCGGCAGGCTGACCGAGAAACAGCAGCCCTGCCCTGGCGCGGTCCGCACGGTGACCCGCCCGCCGTGGGCGTATACCAGCGAGTCCACGATCGACAGGCCCAGCCCGGTGCCGCCACTGGTGCGGGCGCGGGAGGAGTCGGTCCGGTAGAACCGCTCGAACACCCGTTGCGCGTCCTCGCGCGTCATGCCCGGGCCTTCATCGACGACCTCGAGCACCGCGTCGTCGGAGGAGGTACCTACCCGGACAGTGATCCGCGCGGTCTCCGGGGTGTGCTGCAGAGCGTTGGCCACCAGATTGCCCAGCACCTGACGCAACCGGGCCTCGTCGCCGAGGACCTCGGGGGTGCCGGGCCCGTCGAAGACCTCCATGGTGATGGTGCGTTTAGGGGCGATCGACTGGGCGTCATGCACGGAGTCGGTGGCCAGTGCCAGCAGGTCGACCCGGCGTCGTTCCAGCGGGCGCTGGGCGTCGAGGCGAGCCAGCAGCAGCAGGTCGTCCACCAGCAGGCCCATTCGCCGCGACTCGCTTTCGATGCGGGACATCAGCATCTCGACGTCGCGGGCGGCGCCCTGCCGGTAGAGCTCGGCGAATCCACGGATGGTGGTCAGCGGGGTGCGCAGCTCGTGGCTGGCGTCGGTGATGAACCGGCGCATGCGTTCCTCCGACGTGCGCGCTTGTTCGGCGGATTCGCCCGACGACGCCATCGCAGTCTGGATCTGGGCGAGCATGCCGTTGAGCGCGAGGGAGAGCCGGCCGACTTCGGTGCGTGGATCACGTTCCGGCACACGGCGATCGAGCTGTCCGGCGGCGATCGCCGCGGCGGTTTTCTCGACTTCCACGAGGGGCCGGAGGCTGCGGTGGACCACCCAGTAGCCGGCGACACCGAGGATCACCAAGACCGCGGTGCCGATCGCGACCTGTGACCAGGCCAGGCTGCGGACGGTGGACTGGATGTCGGATAGGTCAATGGCCACGGTGGTCAGTTCGCCGCTGGGCCCGCGTACCGACACCGCGCGCCACTGGACCGCCGAGTGGTCGAGTGAGCCGACGGTCACCGGCGCGGATCCCACGTCGTTGTCCTCGGGAAGTGCCGGTTCGGCATCGCGGTCGTTGACGGCCATCCAGATGTGACCGTCGGCGTCGACCCCGCGCACGTAGAAGTTCGACGGCGGGCGGGCCGGGTTGGGACCTTCGTCGGGCGGGGGCATGCGGCGCGGGGCCTGCGCCCAGCCCCGGGAAGCGTCCAGCAGGGTCTGATCGGCGCGGTCGATGAGATCGTGCTGCAGGGTCGAGGTGACCGCGATCCCGGAGGCCAGCAGGCCACAACCGACGAGCAGCAACATCGCGGCAACCAGGCCGACTCTTAGCGGCAGCGCTCGGTGGTACGGACTGGGCATTTCTCTATTGTTCGCGCCGAACGGCGCGCCGCGCCGGATTACCGCGGCTCCCGTAGCACGTATCCGACCCCGCGCAGGGTGTGCAGGAGGCGCTTTTCTCCGGTGTCGATCTTGCGGCGGAGGTAGGAGACGTATGACTCGACGACGTTCACGTCGCCGCCGAAGTCGTAGCGCCAGACGTGGTCGAGGATCTTCGGCTTGCTCAGCACGGTGCCGGCGTTGATGACGAAGTAGCGCAGCAGGGTGAATTCGGTCGGTGACAGCGAGACGGGCTCGCCGGCCTTCCACACCTCGTGGGTGTCCTCGTCGAGCTCAATGTCGGCGAAGACGAGCCGCGAGTTCCGCGGCTCCTCGACGCCCTTGCCGGCGCGGCGCAGGATGACGCGCAGCCGGGCGACAACCTCTTCGAGGCTGAACGGCTTGGTGACGTAGTCGTCGCCACCGAGGGTGAGTCCGGCGATCTTGTCCTGGAGGCTGTCGCGGGCGGTCAGGAACAGCGCGGGGGCGTCGATGCCGTCGGCGCGCAGCCGGCGCAGCACACCGAAACCATCCATGCCCGGCATCATCACGTCGAGGATCACGGCGTCGGGACGCACCTCACGAGCCCGGTCGAGGGCGGCGGGCCCGCTGGAAGCGGTGTGGACCTCGAAACCCTGGAATTTCAGACTTACCGACAGCAGTTCGACGATATTGGTCTCGTCGTCCACAACAAGAACGCGCGCCTCGGGCTTGACTTCGGGTGTTGCTGGTGCGGCCATGCTGACAATTTCCTCTTACCCTGGTGAAATAGGGCTGTATACCCCCTGTGGACTTGCTGTGAGTTGGTCTCTTGGTGGGTTATCCGATACCTCCGGTTCCAAACTTTGCCCCCTCCTACACTCATGACATGGACCTGGCGAAGACCCTGGTAGGGATCGCGACCACACCGGTACGGGTGGGGCTGGCCGCGGCGGAGGCCGGGCTCGATGTCGCCAAATTGGGCATTGACCTCACCAAACGGACATTGGGCGAGTCCGGGGTGCCTGGGTCGCCGAGTTCGGTGGCGCAGATGTTCGGCCTGGAGGACACCATCGCGCGGGCGAACAAGCTCGCACAGTTGCTCGACGACGACGCACCGCTGGGCCGGGCGCTGGCTCCGGACGGTCCATTGGACCGGCTGATGCGGCCGGGCGGCCTGATCGATCGGGTCACGGCGCCCGATGGCGTGCTGGACCGGCTCACGGCCGAGGGCGGCGGACTGGAGCGCTCACTGGCGCCGGGCGGCCTGGTCGACCAGCTGCTCGACGAGGAAGGCCTGATCGAGCGGATCCTGGGTGAGGACGGGCTGGCTGACCGGCTGCTGGCCGACGGTGGTCTGGTCGACAAGCTGACGGCACGTAACGGGCCCTTGGAGCAACTGGCCGACGTCGCCGACACCCTCAACCGCTTGGCGCCGGGGCTTGAGGCGCTGGCGCCGACGATCGAGACCTTGCGCGAGGCGGTGACCACGCTGAGCCTGGTGGTCAACCCGTTGAGCAACATCGCCGACCGGATCCCGCTGCCGGGCCGTCGGCGCGGGTATACGCCGCCGCGCACGATCAGCTCCGAACGAGTACGCAGCGACCGGTTGGTCATCGACGACGACGAGCAGTGACTTCGCTAGTCTGTAAGACGGTTCAGCCCTTTTTGGGCCTGCCGCGCCTCCTTAGCTCAGTGGTAGAGCAACATACTTGTAATATGTAGGTCATCGGTTCAATCCCGATAGGGGGCTCGCATGCTGCAGTATATCTGCAGCTTAACGGCACTATCTGGCGCTGCATCAACATCCATTAGACCGCTTGGCCCGCCACGGCCCGACAATCCAGCAAACAATGATCAGAATGACTTCCCGTCGGCGTACCGCTGCCGTCGGTAGTAGCGCCCAATTCCGCGATTCTTGGCTTTGTATGTCGGCAGCCATTCCACTTGCTCTCGATTCCGCAGATCGCACAGCACCCGCCCTGCTCCGCGTGCAGGTAATCCCGAACGAAGTGACCTTGGTAAGACGTGCGGCCACACATTCCAGTTTCGAGCCAGGCTTTCAGCAGCAAGCTGCGCCGGTGCACCTGTTGGCATGCGTTCGAGCAGAAGACCCTCGCCTGACGGCTGTTGATTTCGATCCCGCACCCGACACATTTGGTCGGCATGCGCTGACGCTATACCTAGGCACCGACAGGAATTTAGTTGTGCGACAGAGACTTCGGCGCCAGACCTAACCCTAGAGAACGTATCTGGGTCCGGAGGTGGTCCACCCGCCGTGCGGATGTGTCCGTCGGTCTCGTAGGTGAGGACACCTCGTTGTCCCACTTCGCGATTGGGCGGCAGCCAAGCCAGCGCGCACATGGGGAACATCCCGCGGGGTGGTGTAAGTAGCGGCGGCGTGTCGTGCCGATGTAGAGGGGCCATCTCGTGAGTCTCTGTGGTGAAACGACCAAGGATCACTACCGAGAGGAACCGTCAACACCCATAGCGCCGAAACCATTGCCCCCGCAGCGGCTCTCACGGCATAGTGGACAACCACAGAGGCTCACGCGAACACTCTTGCACCACTCCACGGGACTGGCCTTGGTGCCCTTTAGCCGTCGTGCGGTGTGCATGTTGTTCGCTGCGGTAGCGGTCCGAGGGATTCGACGTCGGGTAGCGGGTAGGGGTTCGGGTAGGGGTTGTTGAAGGATTGGTGTCGCGGACTCTGAGCGGGGGACGTGAACCAATTCGCGGCGTTGCCGGGGTAGATGACCAGGGCGACCCCGCCGTCGGGTCCGGCTCTGAAACCGTGCACGCTCCCTGCCTGGATCAGCAGTGTGTCACCGGGATATGCTGTGCCCCAACGACCGTCGAGATACACCGTATAGGTCCCGGCGAGCACGTAAATGGTTTTGCTGTCGCGGGCGTGTCGGTTGAGTTCGCTTTCCCATCCGGGGTCGTTCCGGCACTCAAGCAGCGCGTAGCGCCCGTTGGTGTCGGTCGCGGCAACTTTCATCAGCAGGTGTGCCCCGGGGAGCTCAATGATGTCACCGTCGCCGGCATTGAGGATGTCGGTCATGAGTGGCCCGTTTACAGGGCCAGTAGTTCGCCGGGTTCGAGCACCCGGACGTCGGTGTCGGGTGCGGCCTCGGCGGCGGCGTCGACGAACACTTCGGGACGCCCATCGGTTTTCAGCAGCAGCTTGTCGCGCAGCGGACCGCCGGTGAAAGAGTAGTGGATCGGGACGGCCATTCGTGGGCGCAGCGCCCGGGTCAGATCCGCGGCCTCCACCGCGTTCATCACCACCTGCTTGTTGAGCAAGGGTCGGATGGTCAGGCCATTGATCGGCAGCAGGGCTAAGTCGATGTCACCGAATCGGTGGGCGATGTCGTCGAGTTCGGCGATGCGCATGGTGTCTCCGCCGAAGAAGACCCGGCTGCCCGCACCTTCCAGGACATAGGTGACCTCGGGGACCTTGTGCTTGGCCGGCCCAGCGGTAATGCGCACGGGTCCGACCGTGGTGCTCTCCCATGCGTCCAGCTCGGTGATGTTGGTGAAGCCGTGAGCTCGGGCTTGGGCAGCCAAACCCCTCTTGAGCACCATGGGAACTGATTTGTCCGGGTACGCAGCGAAGGCATCCATGTCGAAGTGGTCGTAATGGCCGTGGCTGACGACGACGCCGGCTAGCTCAGGCAAGTCGGCAGCGGACTCGAACGCACGCCGTTCACCCTGGTAATAGCCTGGTTTCTCGCTCAACCAGGGGTCCGTGAGGATGGTGTGCCCGTCAAAGTCGAGCAGGACACTCGCGTGTGCGACGCGGGTGAGGGTGGTGGTGGCCATTCGCGCTCCTATGTTGTCACCTGTTAACTTACAGCCGTAAGTTTGCATGTGTAAACTCATCGGTGTCAAGGAGGAAATCATGGCCGATGCGGCGAGGCAGCAGACGCGGACGCGAAACCCTCGCGGTCACGGCGACCGGCTCCGCGGCGATGTCATCGCCGCCGCCGAGGACCTGCTCAAGGAGCAGCCGGTGGAGGTGCTGAGCTTGCGTGCGGTGGCCCGCTCGGCCGGCGTCAGCGCGACAGCCCTCTACCCACATTTCGCAGACCGGCGCGCATTGGTGTGGAGCGTCCTCGAGCACCTGTTCGGCGTCTTGACCGCCGAGACCACCCGGGCCGCAGCACAATTCGATCGACCGTACGACCGGCTCCGCGCGTGGTGCCTGACGTATTGCCGCTTCGGACTCACTCATCCCGGTCACTATCGGGTGCTCTTCGAAAGCTGGTCTGCTGAACAGGTAGAGGCCCCTTTGACCGACCTTCCGGGCTACGAGCTCCGCCGCGGCTTGTTGGCCCTGATCTCCGACTGCAGCTCCGACGACGTTGATGAATTGGGGACGCTGATCTGGGCCGGACTGCACGGCCTCGTGTCACTTCGCATCAACAAGCCCAGCTTCCCGTGGCCCCCCATCGAAACCCTGCTCGACGCACTCCTGATGAGGATGATTCCACCAACCCGCTGACCGGTCAGTGGCCCGCAATGAATCAGACGTCAGAAAGGCCGTCAGAAAGGCACTGATATCACCGCGTTCGCCGATTTCCCTGTGCCGCATTGACCATTGCCCCCACAGCGGCTCTCACGGCATAGCGAACAACCACAGCGCCTCACGCGAACGCTCATACACCACCCCACGGGACATGGCCCGCACATGTTGCCCCAGGGCGATGCAGAGGGTCGAGATCGGCCGCACCAAACGGAACACCGACTGGTAGGTGAAGCTGGAGCCGTGGGGCGCGCCGGATGAGCTCCATGAGATTGAACGGATTGGAGCCGGCCGTGCCGCCGCCGACCATACTGTAGAACCCGTTGACCGGACCCATGTACTGGCCGGTGCGGATCAGCCAGGTGAATGCCCTCGACTTCGTCGAAGGCGGCCAGCGCGGTGATGTCGTAGGTCTGCCAGTAGGCCAGCGTCGTCTCGCCACCCAAAACACCAGCTTCGCCGTGCTCATCGGCGACCTCCGCCGCCAAACCACGCAACGCTACCCGCGCGACACCGACATCAGCCTCGATCACTTCACCCGGCTACTCGGCTATTCCGAACAATCCGTGCTGACCCGGGCCTGCCCGCGCTGGTTCTCCGCCAGCCCCACGGCCCACTGCGAGAGCGGCTAACGTCTGACTTACCTGGATTGCCCGCGCGCGAGGAGCTGAGTCGATGTCCGAAACCAAGATCACCGTCATCTACGACAACCCCACCGACCCCGAGGCCTTCGAGGCCGCGTACGGCGCCGAGCAGCTCGAGGCGGCCCGCCGGATTCCGGGATACATCCGATTCGAGGCGTCGAAGGTGTGGCCGAAGGAAGACGGCAGCCCCACGCCCGCGTACCGCTCGATCGACTTGTACTACCCCGACTACGACGCTGCCAGCGCAGCCGTCACCACGCCGGAAGCCGGCGCATTCTTCGAAGCCATGGCGCGGCTGTCCACCGGCGGTGTGCGCGTACTGTTCTCCGATATCGAGGTACCGCAACACTGATGTGAGACTGGCGTGGTGACACCACCAGTTCCCAAGGTGTACAACGCTTGAGTGGTGACCGACTTTGACGTCCCCCGCTTCACCCAGTGGCTGGGCGAGGTCACCGGCGAGCGTTCCGACATCACAGTGACGGCGATCCGCGGCGGCGGCAGCTGCGAGATGTTCCGTGTCGACCGGCTCGGCCGATCATGGGTGGTGCGACGCGCTCCCGCGGCCACTGTCTCCGACACCGCCCACCAGGTGATCCGAGAAGCGCGGATCATGGAAATCCTCGGATCACAAGGGATTTCGGTTCCCCAGATACTGGCACGCACCGAAGACCCCAGCATCCTCGGCGCACCGTTCTTCGTCATGTCCTTCGTCGAAGGCGACGTCATCCGCCGCGACGGACTGCCCGAGGCACTGCGCAACGATCCCGGATCTAACGACGGCATCGGTGAACAACTCATCGACACCCTGGTGCAATTACACGCCGTGGACTGGGCCTCGACCGAACTCGCAGAGATGTCCCGCCCGCACGGATTCCTCGACCGGCAGGTAAACCGCTGGCTGGGCCAGCTCGACAGTTACCGGGTCCGGGACCTACCCGGCATCGACGAGCTTGCGTCGTGGTTGCGCGCGCACCTGCCGCAGCGCGGCGACCTGACCGTCATGCACGGCGACTACAAACTGGACAACGTCATGTGGGCACCCACCGCCCCGCCGCGGATCGCCTGCGTCGTGGACTTCGAAATGACCACGGTGGGAGACCCACTCGTCGATCTCGCGTGGGCGATGATCTTCTGGCCCGAGCAGGGCAACCCCATCGCGCTCGCGGCCCCCGGCACCCCGAACGGCATCGATACCGACCACTGCCAAACGCCGTCACAGCTGGTCGACCGGTACGCCGCCGCGACCGGGCGCGACCTGTCCGCCTTCGACTGGTACCAGGTCTTCAGCGCGTGGAAACTTGCGATCGTGCTGGAGGGCTCCTACGCCAAACATGTTCGCGGCCAATCCCGCAACCCGGTCCACGAGGTTTTCGGCGCCATCGTCGACGACCTGCTCATCCGCGCTCGGAGGTTTGCTCAATGACCGACCCGCTCTTTGATGTCTCCGACCGGATGGTGCTGATCACCGGCGGCAGCCGCGGCCTGGGCGCGGCGATGAGCCTCGGTCTGGCCACCCGCGGGGCGCGAGTGGTCATCGCCAGCCGCAAGCTGGAATCCTGCGTGGAGCTCGCCGCCCAGATCGCCGACTCCGGCGGGCAGGCCTACCCACTGCAATGCCATGTGGGCGAGTGGGAGTCGCTCGACGCCGTCGTCGACGCCGCCGCATCACGCTGGGGCAGGCTGGATGGCCTGGTGAACAACGCGGGCATGAGCCCACTGGCCCCCTCGCTGCTGGAGACGTCGGAGACGTTGTTCGACAAGGTGATCGGGGTCAACCTCAAAGGCCCGACACGGCTGACCGCGCTGGCCGCGGCCGCCATGTCGCAAACAGGTGGCGGCTCGATCATCAACATCAGCTCACTGGCCTCGGTCAAGCAGACCCCGGTCGCCCCGATCTACGGCGCCGCCAAGGCTGGCCTCAACGCCTTGACCACAGCTACCGCCCTGGAATACGCCGGCGTCGGCGTGCGCGTCAACTGCATCATCTGCGGAACATTCGACACCGATGCAGCCTCAGGATTCGTGCGCAACCCGGACACGCTGCCCGAGGTCGTGAAACCGATTGCGCTGGGCCGAGTCGGCCGCCCGGACGAGATCGTCGGCGCAGTGGTCTACCTGCTGTCCGATGCGTCGAGCTACACCACGGGATCGTTGATGACGATCGACGGCGGCGTCGCAGGATAACCGTCAGCTGTCGCGGCGGATGCCGTCGATCAGATAATCGATGTGCGCGCAGAATAATTCGTCGACCTCGTCGGCCGTCACCCCGGCCGGATCACTACCGGCCAGGCGATTCCGGCGTCGAGGAGCTTCCACAGGCGGATGGTCCATCGCGACGAAACCCACCGTTGCCCAGGTCAGCAGCCGGCAGGCACGCACCGCACGGTCGCGGTCCATGCCATCGCGCCGCATGCATTTGAGCAACGGCCGTGACGCCTCCAGATACGCCGGGCGCTTCACCTGGAGAAAGAGCCTGCTGTCGGCAGCTTCAGTAAGCCGTTGGCGCAGTTGCCCAGTCCATCGCCGCGCATAGTCCGGCCATAGTTCGCCGCGCTGCAGCGCAGGCGCAAGGTCGGCCAGGAAATGGTCGGCGACCGCATCTAGGAGTGCGTCCTTGTTGCCGATACGCGCATAAACCGGCGGCGGCGTCACACCCAGGCGGCTGGCCACGCTGCGCATGCTCACGGCATCGAGGCCGTTCTGGCGCAGAATGTCCACAGCGGCGGCCACGATTTGTTCAGGGCGCAAATCGAATTCGGCGGTCACGTCGAGCCGATCATGTGATCCTCAGGGCGATCTTCCCGACGTGCTCGCCGGCCTGCAACACGCGGACCGCCTCGGTGAGATCGGTCCAGTCGAAGACGTGGCTGATGTGCGGCCTGATCTGCGCCGTGGTGATCAGCTCACACAGTTCTACAAAGCTGAGCACACTGCCGACGGTGATCCCGATGATACGAATGTTGTTGAGCATCACGTCCGCGACCGGCACCGGCGCGTGGTCGAACCCGGTGAGCACGCCGATCACCGCAACGGTGCCGCCCATGCGGGTGGCACGCACGGATTGCGCGAGCGTTTCGGGACCGCCGAGGTCGACCACCAGATCGGCACCGCGGCCGTCGGTGATCCGCTTGACCTCGTTCTCCCAGTCCGGCGTGCTGCGGTAGTTGATCAGATGCGTTGCGCCAAGCCGTGATCCGATCTTGAGCTTCTCATCCGATGACGAGGTCAAGATGACGTCCGCGCCGAGTGCGCGGGCGAACTGCACGGCGAACAGCGAGACCCCGCCCGTGCCTTGGGTGACGATGACGTCGCCTGCCCCGATCTCGGCCTCCAGCAAGGCATTCCATGCCGTGACGCCGGCACACGGCAAGGTGGCAGCTTCGAGGTCGGTGAGGTGCACGGGTGTGGCGACCAGTCCGGTCACCGGAGCGACCCGGTACTGCTGTAACCAGCCATCCCCGCTGTCCCCAGGCAACTCGGCCTTGGCCTGCGGCGTGGGCGGACCGTCCTGCCAATCAGGGTGGAACGCGCCCATCACGCGGTCCCCCACCGAGAAATCGGTGACGTCCGGCCCGACCGCCACAACCTCGCCGGCGCCGTCGGACATCGGAACCCGCGGCCACTCACCCCAGATCAGGCCCGCCAGGTTTACCATGTCGTGGTAGTTGACACTCGACGCAGCGACTTTCACCAGTACCTGCCCCGCGCCCGGAGTCGGGATCGTTCGCCGGTCGGGTTCGGGGGTCGCCCCTTGGGCGTCCATCACCAAGGCAACCTGGGTTCCTTCGTCGCTCACGCGATTCCCGCCTCCTGTCGCAGCTGTTGCCATTTGCGTTGCGCGGCAGGGCGACGCGACGGCAGGTGTTCGGTCGGCCACCCCTTGACCGGCTGGTATTTCTTCAAAACGTGGCGGGCCAGCACCGACTTGTGCAGCTCGTCAGGCCCGTCGCCGATCGAGCCGAATCGCGTGATCCGGTACCACTGCTCGACGGGCAGGTCGCCCGAGTAGCCCAGCGCACCGCAGACCTGGATCGTGCGGTCGAGCACCGCAAGCACGACCTTGGACACGTGGGCCTTGACCATGCCCAGTTCGGCACGCACCGCGGCGGCTCCGACGCGGTCCATCTGCCATGCGGTGTGAAAAGTCAACAGCCGGGCGGCTTGAATCTCGGTGTGTGACAAAGCGATATAGTCCTGCACCATCTGGTGTTCGCCGAGCAGCCGGCCGTGGGACGGGCGCGACACCGCACGCTCCCCCATGATGTCCAGCGCACGCTGCGCCTGCCCGAGCCATCGCATGGCGTGATGGATTCGGCCGCCGCCGAGCCGCTGTTGGGCAAGCAGGAATCCCGCACCGCGATCCCCGATCAGATGATCGGCCGGCACCCGGCAGTCACGGAACATCACCTCGGCGTGGTTGCCGCGGCGGCCATACTCCGGATAGGCGTGCGCCATCGTGGGGATCTCACGCACGATCTCGAGGCCGGGCGTATCGGTCGGCACCACGAAGATCGAGGCGTGCCGATGCGGCCGCTTGTTCGGATCGGTTTCGGCGACCACCAGAATGATGTCGGCGCACGACGCGTTCGTGGTAAACCACTTGTGCCCGTTGATAATCCAGCTGTCACCGTCGAGCACCGCGGTTGTCGCGATGACAGTGGGGTCGGCACCGGCCAAGAAGGGCTCGGTCAGCGCGAAAGCGCTGGAGATCTCGCCGCGCAGGTTCGGGAACAGCCAGCGCTGCTTCTGCGCTTCGTCGGCACCGTGGGCGAGCAGTTCCATGTTGCCGCTGTCGGGGGCCTGCACACCGAACAGTTCCATCGAGATCATGCAGCGTCCGATGATCTCCGACATCAGGGCCAGTTTGAGCTGGCCGGCGCCGGGACCCCCGAGGCTGGGATCGAGAAACATTCCCCACAGGCCCTGGTTCTTCACCCGCTGCTGCAGGTGCCGTTTGACCGCCGACCACTCGTCGGCCGGAAGTTCGCCGAGAATCGGCTCGAGCGGGATCACTTCACCGTCGATGAATTCGCGCATCCACGTCAGCTGTGCTGCGAACTGCGGGTCGGTTTCGAAATCCCACGCCATGGCCAATCAGGTCCTTCCGGTGGCTGCGGATCACAGTGTAATCATGGGGTGATCGATTGGCGCAACAGCCGGGGCCGGAACTGCCCCTGTTGCCTAATCGGCGAGGGCGGCTCGTTCGACATCGACAAGTTGCTCACCGCGCCGTTCCTCGTCGTAGGCTTCGCGACCGCCGCGGATGCCGAAGAGCCGCTTGGAAATAAGGAGATACACGACGGCCGCCACATTGATCACGAATGCCCCCGCGCGGGTGAGCGTGATGCCCTTGCTGGCCAAGTCATATACCTCCAGCGGCAAGAAGATTGACGTCGCCACCACGGCGAAGTACTCGCCCCATCGGGCCAGCAACCACAATCCGACACCTTCGACGATCTCCAGCAGCGCGTAGAGCGCGAGCAGGACGAACAAGAGGATCAACGTGCTGGGCTTGGTGGCCAACGCCTTTTCCAGCTCGTGGATCGCGGTCATCTGATCGACCTTGATCCCCGAGGCGCGAAGCAGTGGCAAGTCGCGCTCCACGGTTGCCTGGATCGAGCCCTGTGCGCCGCGAAACTTCCATACCGCCCACGCCGCGAGCGCGATCAACAGCGCTCTGAACCACCGTTCCACGGCGAGCCCACGCACGATGATCGCCTGTCGCAGAGCACGACCCCGACGGACCAGCGGTGCGTGGTCTGCGGGGCCGCGGCCGTGCGGAGCTCCGAGGACGAACTCACCGCAGCGCAGGCATCGCCAGACTTCGCCCAATCCGGTCGTTCCGCTCAACCGGTCGGCGAGCGCGATGTCGTCGGGTGCATAGGTAACGTGCCCTCGGCGCGCGCACGTGAACAGCTCCCACCGGTTGCCACCGTGGTGCGCTCGCGCAGCAGTCTCGCGCTTCTTCACTTCCGACATCAGCCCATCATGTCCCGCGACCGCGACTGAGGTCTACGACCGCCGCATCCTCGCGTCAGTCGTCGACCACGTGCCGCGCACCATGTAGTGGGCCAACCTCCGAAGCGAGGTTTCTGAGACGGTCATCCGCAAACATCCCGCGCAAACATTCCCTCCGAACGCCGCCAGAGCTTAGGATTCGCTGAGAAAGCAAACGGGTGCCTTCCGGCGTGACCGGATTGGCGCCCCAACGGGGGTTTGCCGGAAGTTCACCGACTTCACGGGCAACACACAAACTGCGCGAAGGCGGTGCATTGGTGGCGAACGTTCAGCGTGGCGCGCGTGCGGGAGTAGCCGCACTCATACTCGGACTGTCGCTGGCGGGTCCCGTCGTCGCAGTTGCCAGCGCAGACGGCACTGGCCAAAGTTCAACCTCATCCTCATCGAGTTCGGCAACTTCGGGCACAGGAAATTCAAAGGCTGGTACCGGGCACACCGCCCGCAGCCCCAAAGCCGCAACCGGGACCACAACCGCGTCATCGTCCGCCGCTGAGACCAGCACCACCAGCGGCACATCGTCGACCGCGTCAGCCGCACGTACGGCGAGCGGAGCCGTTACCTCCTCCACCCCGTCGGCCACCGCGCATTCGAAACGGGCTACGACCGACACGACGACGACGTCAGCCAGCTCGACCGCCAGCACCGGCGAGTCGACCGGCGCGCAGGAAACCGCCGCGACCACCACGACCACACAGGCACCCACAGGATCGTCGAGCAGCTCGTCGACGTCGTCGACAACCTCGACCACCGACGCGGTAACCACGACCAGCACACCGGCCGCCGCCACCAGCACCGCCGAGATGACGGCCGTCAGCACGTCCGCCAGGAATTCCGCGTCCACGGTGGCCGATCCGATCACCGCACTGGTGAACACACTGCAGGGCTACCTCGAAGGCGCGGCGCTCCTGGTCCGGCGCACCTTCTTCAACGAAGCCCCGACCGTCTCAGCGGTGCAGCTGGTCTCCAGTGAGACGACGGGGCCCCTCAACGGCGGGGTGGTGGCGACCGATCCCGAACACGACAAGCTTGTCTACAAAGTCACCGAGCAACCCCACTACGGCACTGTCACGATCGATCCCAACACCGGCTCCTACACCTACACCCCAAACTCGACCTTCAACGGCATCGACTCGTTCACCGTCGCCGTCACCGACACCGGCACACATATCAATCTGCTCAATTGGTTCCGCAGCGCAAGCACTTCCACCGCAGTCGGTGTCTACGAGCAGCCTGCCGGCACCGACCGCATCACGTTCACGTTCAACTACGTCAACGGGTCTCAGTGGTGGTCCAGTGCCGCGCGGGCCGAGTTGGCGGCGACGGCGATCTATCTGTCGAGCTATTTTGTCGCCACTCATAACGTCGACGTCACCTACAACGTCACCGGCCAGTACTCGCTGGGAGGCTCGACGCTTGCGTTCGCCGGCAGCGATCTGACCAGTTCTGACGCCGGCTTCTATCCGACGGTGGTGCAGAACAAGATTCTGACCGGTGTGGACTCCAACGGGTCGGCCGCTGACGGCACCATCACCTGGAACTTCGGCTATCCCTGGGGCCTTGGAAATTCGGTCAGCAGCAGCCAGTACGACTTCGAGTCCACGGCGATGCACGAGCTGCTGCACACCTTCGGCTTCATCTCCGTAGTGGACAGCGCCGGCAAGAACACCGGATCGAACTACACGACCTTCGACAGCTTCATCACCACGTCGAACGGAACCTCGGTGTGGAACGGCACGACGTTCAACACGGCCTACAACACCAACCTGACCGGCGGCAACGGCGGACTGTACTTCGGCGGCACCAACGCGGTCGCTGCCTACGGCACAGGAGTGCCTCTGTTCACCCCGAACCCGTGGGAGTCCGGAAGTTCCATCTCGCACCTGGACGACAAAACGTTCAACGGGTCCGCTGGCCACGCTGAGCAGTTGATGAACGCCGCCTCCGACACCGGAATGGGCGTCAGGACGCTCAGCGCCGCCGAGATCGGCATCATGAAGGATCTCGGATACACCATGGTGTCGCAGTCCGCCGTCGGCGGAGTGCTGCTCATCAGTGTGATGTACGTTCGCCGTCGCAAGCAGCGCGTTGCCGTCGCCGCCTAACGGCAACAGTTCGGATCCAACACTGCGCACAACGCGATCAGCGAGTCGCGGCGCGGGCGGTGGTACACAGCCATGCCTCGACGCTCCGAATCGATCAGACCCGCTCGCCGCAATTGCGAGAGGTGATGGCTCACGGTGGACTCGCCGAGGCCCACTGCAGCGGCGAGGTCGCGGCTGCACTCCTGACCCTCCATGCTGCCGAACAACAATGACACCAGCTTGACCCGCACCGGATCCGCCAATGCCTTGAGGCGCAACGCAATTTCTAGTGCGGCGTCGTCGGTGATCGGGCCCGCGGCGACGGGCGAGCAACACAGCGGGGTGGAGATGTCGACCGTGGGCAGGGCCTTGGGCATAAAACCATCATGCCACGGCTATTGACATATATCGAAGAGGTGCCATTATGGTTCGCAGGGTTTCGACATAAGCCACACAGGTATAGGAGTCGTCATGTCCCGCATCCAGCTCGCAATCAACGTCGACAGCCTCGACGAGGCCATCACGTTCTACGCCAAGCTGTTCGATGCGACGCCGGCCAAAATCAAGGATGGCTACGCCAACTTCGCCATCAGCGATCCACCACTCAAACTGGTGCTCGTCGAGAATCCCGGACACGGCGCGACCATCAACCACCTCGGAGTCGAGGTCGGATCAAGCAATTCGGTTCACTCCGAGATCGCCCGGCTCGCTGATGCAGGGTTGTCCATCGAAAAGGAAATCAGCACCACATGTTGCTTTGCCACCCAGGACAAGGTCTGGGTCACCGGACCCGATGGTGAAAGGTGGGAGATCTACACCGTTCTCGCTGACTCCGACATCTTCGGGGCCGAGTCGGGGCACCGAGAAGCCGCGACTGAGAGTTCGTGCTGTGGCACGCCGGGAGGCTGACCTTCCCCTGCCCCGCCGGCTGGTCTCGGAGTTTCTGGGATCCTCGCTATTGGTATCAGTCGTCGTGGGATCGGGCATCGCCGCAGCCCAACTCTCCCCCAACGACGTCGGGTTGCAGTTGCTCGAGAACTCGATCGCCACGACGCTGGGCCTGGCAGTTCTCGTTCTGCTCTTCGGTCCGGTGTCGGGGGCTCATTTCAATCCCGTGGTTTCGGCCGTCGACTGGCTACTGGGCCGATCCGCCAAGGCCGGGCTATCTCTGCAGGAAGTGCTCGCCTACAGCATTTTTCAGATCATCGGAGGTGTCTGCGGCGCCCTGCTCGCCAATCTCATGTTCGATCGGCAAGTCCTGGAACTCTCTACCAAGAACCGGCTCACCGGCGGGCATTTCGTCGCAGAGGTGGTCGCAACAGCTGGCCTGATCGCGCTGATTTTCGCGCTGGCCCGCACCGGACGTGCGGCGCAGTCGGCGGCAGCGGTCGGCGCCTATATCGGTGCTGCCTATTGGTTCACGAGTTCTACGTCGTTCGCCAACCCTGCCGTTACGGTGGGGCGCGCGTTCTCCGACACCTTCGCCGGGATCGCACCGAGCTCGATACCCGCGTTCGTCGCGGCTCAGGCGATCGGCGGACTCGCCGGGCTGGCGGTGGTTGTCGTCCTGTATCCCCTCACGGCCACAACGCCGATCGCACAAGACGGGAACTGAGATGGCCGAAAAATCCAGGCCTGCTGTCCTTTTCCTCTGCACCCACAACGCCGGCAGGTCACAGATGGCGATGGGTTTCTTCGAGCATCTCGCGGCCGGTCAGGCGGATGTCTATTCCGGCGGCTCCGAGCCCGCCCAACAGGTCAACTCGGCGGCTGTCGCCGCGATGGCCGAGAAGCACATCGACATCTCCGCGGAGCAACCGAGACGGTGGACGCCCGACATGGTCGAGGCCGCCGACGTCGTCGTCACGATGGGGTGCGGTGACACCTGCCCGGTGCTGCCCGGCCGCCGCTACGAGGAGTGGATTCTCCCTGACCCGGCGGGCCAATCCGTTGCCGCCGTTCGACCGATCCGCGATGAGATCGAAAGGCGCGTGCGAACTCTGCTAGGCGAACTGGGTGTGCACCCAGATGGCCCGGCTCAGATAGGCATGCGGTAGCCGTAGAACTCCTGGTCCTCGTTGTACCCGCCCTGCCCCGCACCCAGATGATCGAAAGATGCCACGAATTCTATCGATTCGATCCACTTGACCTGTTTGAAGCCGAGCTCGACCTCGTCACGAAGCCGCAGCGGGGCACCGTGCGATACGTTCAGCGGCTCGCCGTTCATCTCGTACGCCAGGATCGTCTGGTGGTGAAACATGTTGGCCAGCGGGTGGCAATCGTAATACCGACCGCCCTCGGGGCCGTCGGCGAAGGAGTAGAAGACCACCCACTTGGCCTCGGCCTGCGGCCGGGCCATCTCGCAAATGACGCTCATCGGCACTCCGCACCACTTGGCTATGCCCGACCAGCCCTGGATGCAAAAGTGTTGGGTGATCTGGTCCTGATGCGGCAAGGCCAGCAGCTGTGGGTAAGACAGTTCGAGCGGGTTGTCCACCAGCCCGTCCACCCGCAGCCGGTAGTCCGCCCAGTCCGTCTCCTTGAGGCGCCGGAACTCTTCGGACTCGGGCTTTTCGCCGTTGGTCCAAAAGTACGGCGAGATGTCATCTTCGGAATAGTCGGCGCTGGGGTTGGTTCGTTCCAAGAGACCTTTGAGCCAGCCGACGGTTGCCTGACCGGCTCGCTGAATCAGCCTGGGGTGCTTGGTTGTCAGTGGGGAAGCGACCCACCAGAACCCGACCACGACGGCCATCCACGCTACGTACAGCGCAACGCCCCACCAGGAATTGGTGTTCGTCCCCAGGGTGATGTGATTGACGTTGCCCACGAAGCCGGTGATGAAGATCATCAGCGTATGCATCGCGATGAAGATCAGCATCCAGACGAGCACACCGAAATGGATTGTGCGCACGACCTGACGGTTCAGCAATCCTGCGCCGGTACCGAACTTGCCGGCGATCGACGGCGCCTGCAATAGACCGGTGATGAACGCCAGCGGGGCGGCGATGAACACCGTAAGAAAGTACGCGATCAACTGAAGCGCGTTGTAGGTGCTGAATCCGGCATTCTCGGGCAGCTGCAGCGACAGGTATTGCAGCGCAGTCGATACTGCATTGGGAAAGACGTCAAAGGATGTGGGCACCAACCGCTTCCACTGGTCGGTGCTGAACAGCAGCACGACGAAGATCAGCCCGTTGATCAACCACAACAGGTCGAAACTGAAATGCCACCAGCGGGCAAGGCCAATGGAGTGTCGAAAACCCGGTATTCCCAACTGCTTCGGCAGTGCCACCGAGTCTTCCTTGGCGGTCCAGATGTTCTCGGCGTCGGCACTGTCGCGGCGGTCGGCGGGCACGGGGCCGCGCAGCCGCATCCATTCGGTGTCCGGCTTGCTGCCGGCATTGAGGTACAAACGTGGATGATCGGCGAGTATCTGTAGCCCGGCCCGGATGATGAACATCATGAAAAGCAGGTTGAAGAAGTGCTGCCAGCGCAGCCACCACGGGAACCCGGACTCCACGGGTTGCACGTATTGCATCGAGGTCCCGGGATAAGCCGCAATGAACTCGTGATACCACTGGTAGTGCGCTATTTCGCGTACCACCGCGATCGATAGCACCAGGCCGACCGCACCCAGCGGAATCAGCCAGAGAGTGCTGAACCAGCGTCGGCCGATCCGCACCGAGGGGAGCTGTGCCCGAGTTTCCGGGATTCCGCCCGCCCAGTCGTCGACGACGATCGAGCCGTCATGATGGCCTTGGTTGTAGTAGGGCTGCAGAGATCCACGCAGCGGATCGGGATCGCCAGGATTCATCGGGCCCCCTATCGTTGCCGGTCATGTTAGACCCGGCGAACTCCCGATGGGCCGCAACAGACCTGATGAATCGGCCCTAGCGTCCGCCCAGCGTAGTGAGGATCAGCACCACGCCGATGACGACCAGGGCGACGGCACTGATCTCGGCCTGCCGGCGTTGGATCCAGGAGCGCAATTGGTCCAGCACGTGATCGAAGCGGTTGGCCGCCACCACATGGGCCAGCACCGGCAGCAGCGTGCTCGATCCCGCCAGCACGACGAAGTAGACGGCGGCGGCACCGCGGCCGACCGTGCCCAGCGGCGCAACGGCGATGGCTAAACCTGCTGCCGCACAGGCGACGATGATCTTCGGGTTCACCAGCGCCAGGACCAGTCCGATCGGCGCGGTGCGGGCCGGCGACAGCTTGCCGACTGCGTCCAGCCACCGCGCGGAGCGCGCCGCTTGCTTGCGGCGCAGCCACAACACCGCGCCACTGACGATCAATACGGCGCCGCCGATGATGCGCAGCCACAGCTGCGATGACGACGTGGTGTCCGCCGACGCTCCCAGTAGTTTCGGGACATTGACGAACAGCACCGTCAACGTTGTCAGGCCGACCACCCACCCCACGGCGAAGGCCAGCCCGGCCGCCCGGGGGCGTGCCGAATACAGCACCAGCAGCAGCGCCGGCAACACCGACACCGGCGATAACGCCACCACCAACGCCAGTGGGATCAGCTCGGCAAACACCGACGCACCATCACCCGACACGACCACCTCCGCTCAGCAGCGCCAAGCTACGCAGTCCGCCCCGAGGACGCCAGCATTGCGCGCAGCGCAGTTTCGAGACGGAGGTCACTCCTCGTCGGTGGTATCCGGCCGTGGACGCAGCTCGCCGAACAGCGGCCGCCGAAGCGGCTGATGCCCGTGCACTCCCTCGGCGTAGGCGGTTTCGGCGTGCTGGGTGAAGTCCACCCCCGCGGTTTCGTCCTCGGGGCTGAGCCGGAAGCCGATCGCCCGGTCGATCAGCTTGGCCAGTACGAACGACATGATGAAGGCGTATGCCGCTACCACGATCATCGCGAGCGCCTGCTTGCCCAGCTGCGTGACGCCGCCGCCGTACAACAGCCCCTGAGGCCCGCCGGTCATCACCGCCGTGGCCAGGAAGCCGATCAACAGCACCCCGACCACCCCGCCGACGAAGTGCACCCCCACCACGTCCAGGGAGTCGTCGTAGCCGAATCGGAACTTGAGCCCGATCGCGAACGAGCAGACGACACCCGCCGCGACGCCGACCACCGCGGCGCCGAGGGTGTTCACGGTGCCGCACGACGGCGTGATCGCGACCAGCCCGGCGACCACACCGGAGGCCGCACCGAAGGTGGTGGGGCGCCCGTCGCGAATCTGCTCGACCGACAGCCAGCCCAGCATGCCGAGGCAGCCGGCGACCAGGGTGTTGAGGAAGATCGCCGCGGCCGTGCCGTTTGCGGCCAGCGCGGACCCGGCGTTGAAGCCGAACCACCCGAACCACAGCAGTCCGACGCCCAGCAGGACGAAGGGCAAGTTGTGTGGGCGCATCGCGTCGACCTTGAATCCGATGCGCGGCCCGAGCACCAGGGCCAGCGCCAGCGCTGAGGACCCTGAGACGATTTCGACGACCAACCCGCCGGCGTAGTCGAGCACACCGAGCTTGAACAGCCAACCGCTGGGCGCCCAAACCCAGTGCGCCACAACGGCGTACACCACGATGGACCAGACTGGCACGAAGACGATCCACGCGGCGAACTTGGCCCGGTCGGCGATCGCGCCGCTGATCAGCGCGGCGGTGATGATCGCAAAGGTGAGCTGGAAGGTGGAGAAGAGCAATTCGGGAACCGAGCCGTGCACCGTGTCCGGCCCGATGCCGGCCATCCCGATATGCGACAGGTCGCCGATGAAACCGCCCACGCTGGTTCCGGAGAACGCCAGGGTGTAGCCCAACAGCAGCCACGCCACCGTGACCAGCGGGATCGAGATGAAGCTCATCATGATCATGTTGAGCACACCGGTGGTGCGGACCATGCCGCCGTAGAAAATAGCCAACCCGGGGGTCATCAACAAGACGAGTGCTGTGCTGGCCAGCAGCCACGCGGTGGCGGCGGGATCGATCGCGTGCAAGTCCGGCTCCTTCGACGGTCCCGACGAGAATGTCGGCGCGGTGTTTCCTGGATGCGGCGTTTGTGTTTCCACCGTGTTTCGCGGGTGGGCAGGAGCGAAGCCACCCGGGGATTCAGTCCGTTTCACCAACCCATCGAGCCGGGGACTCCCTTGAACGGGCCCACCACCCGGCTGGTGATCCACCCGCCGTAGAAGCCGCCCGGTTGAGGCACGACCGTTTCGCCGTCGACGGTGCACCGATCGACCTGGCCGGCCATCACCGCAATGGCCCCCGCGATCTCGGCGAACGCGGGCGTCGGCCGGGGGTAGGTCCACGCCGCTCTGGATGCCACCGTGGCGCCGGCCACCAGGTCGTAGTAGCGCGCCTGCCCCTTCCATTCGCACATCGACGCACCCGGCGCGTCACGAAGGACACCGGCCTCGAACGCTTCGCGGGGCAGGTAGTACGTCGGGGGATGGCTGGTCTCGAGCACTCGCCAGCTCCGGGTGGTGGACGCGATGACGCGACCGCCGAGTTCGATGGTGATCGCGCCGGCGAACGGTTCGAGCCGGGGCGGACGCGGGAAATCCCACACTGATTCCTGGCCCTCGTCAGCTTGCGCCGGTTCCGGCCAATTACTCATGCCTCGACGATACGAAGTATGGACGCTGTCCGCACCGCCCCGGCTGTGCGGATTGCCCGACCGGTATGACCAACTCTTGGTGACGGCACCCGCACGCTTCGGTACGCTCCGCTGAGCGACTGCTTAGCTTGTCGCGAGCCGCTCGTCGACGATGCATTGGAGCCCCTGCCATGGCCGCACCTGTCACCCGTTACGCAGGGACGCGCGTCGCGCGGGTCGAGGACACTCGCCTGCTCACCGGGCACGGCACCTACGTCGACGACATCGTCCGGCCGGGCATGCTGCACGCCTGCTTCGTGCGCAGCCCGTTCGCGCACGCCCGGATCAACAGCATCGACACCTCGGCGGCGCTGGCACTACCCGGCGTGCACGCCGTACTCACCGCCGCGGACCTGAACCCGGACGTCAAAGAGGCGTGGCACGCCGTTGCGGGCAAGGACGTCGCCGACACGCCCCGCCCCCCGCTGGCCGAGGGTGAGGTGAAGTTCGTCGGGGACCCGGTCGCCATCGTCATCGCCGCGAACCGGTACATCGCCGAGGACGCCATCGAACTGGTCGACGTCGACTACGACCCGCTGCCCGCCATCGCCGATTTCACCCAGGCCGTGAACGCCGACGCGGTAGTCCACGACGCCTACCCCGACAACGTCGCCGGCGGTCTTGCCGGAGCCCCACCCGACGAAGAGGCGTTCGCCGCGGCGGCCTACGTGGCCGACGAACAGATTTATCAGCAGACCCATGTGCCGGTGCCCATCGAGACCCGCGGCCTGGTCGTCGAATGGGTGGCCACTACCGGAGAGCTCACCCTGTGGGCGTCCACCCAGACCCCGCACGAGTTACGGGCTTTCGCCGCACGACTGCTCGGCATCCCGGCCCAAGGTGTCCGCGTCATCACCCGCGACACCGGCGGCGGCTTCGGCCAGAAGGTCGTCCCGATGCGCGAGGACATGTGCATCATGCTGGCTGCCCGCAAGGTGCCCACGGCGCTCAAGTGGATCGAGGACCGCCGCGAGAACCTGATGGCCGCCGGGCAGGCCCGCCACGTGGATGGCCGCGCCCGGATGGCGTTCGACGCCGACGGGGCCATCACCGCCGTCGCGATCGACTTCCTTCAGGACATCGGGGCCTACCCCACGCCGTACCCGGTGCTGACCACCGCGGCGATCGGAATGTTCTTTCCCGGGCCCTACCGGGTGCCCAAGTCCAGCTTCAACTACAAGACGGTATTCACCAACACCGCCGGACTGGTCGCTTACCGCGGGCCATGGCAGTACGAAACCCTCACGCGTGAAATACTTCTCGACATCGCGGCCCGCAAGATGGGCATCGATCCGGTTGAGCTGCGCCGCAAGAACCTGTTGCGCCGCGACGAGATGCCTTACTTCAACCCCAACGGTATGCCCTATGACCACTGCGCCCCGATGGAGACGTTCGAGCAGGCGGTCAAGATCCTCGACCACGAAGGGTTCCGCAAGGAGCAGGCCGAGGCGCTAGCCCAGGGCCGTTACCTCGGCCTCGGGTTCTCGGCCTACATCGAGCCGACCGGCGCCGCGACCGGCCACCTGGCCACCGAGGGCTGCACCATCCGCATGGAGCCCACCGGCAAGATCAATGTCTACGTCAACGGCGGCTCGAGCGGCAATAGCATCGAGACCACCGTCGTGCAGCTCACCGCCGACGCGCTGGGCGCCGATATCGCTGACGTGTCGACGATCCAGGGCGACACCGCGGTCACTCCGTACGGCGCCGGCACGCAGGGCAGCCGCAGCGGGCCGATGACCGCCGGTGCGGTCAACGAGGCGGGCACCATCCTGCGCGGGCAGCTCGTGGCGATGGCTGCCCACACACTCGGTGTCGACGAGGCTGACATCGAGCTCGCCAACTCCAGGGCCACCTCACGCGAAGACTTTTCTAAGAGCGTCACTTTCGCCGATCTCGCGTACCGCTCCTACTACGAACCCCAGCAGCTGGCGCCGGGGATGGCGGCCACGCTGGAGGCGACCGCGCGGTTCACGTCGCAGACGATGATCCACTGGGCCAACGCCACTCACGCGTGCACCTGCGAGGTCGACGTCACCACCGGGCGGGTCACGCTGACCCGCTACATAGTCAGCGAGGACGTCGGCCCGATGATCAACCCCAACATCGTGGAGGGGCAGATCGCCGGGGGGACCGTGCAGGGCATCGGCGGCGCGCTGCTGGAGAACCTGGTCTACGACGACGACGGAAACCCCTTGGCCACCACGTTCGTCGACTATCTGCTGCCGACCGCCACCGAGGTGCCCCCCATCGAGTACGGCCACCTGGAGGTGCCGGGCCCCGGCGTCGGCGGCTACAAGGGCTGTGGTGAGGGTGGGGCCATCGGATCCACTCCGGCAGTGATCAATGCGATCAACGACGCCCTGGCGCCACTCGGAGTGACTGTCACCAAGCTGCCCGCGACACCGTCGCAGATCGTGGCCCTGATCGAGGCGGCCGCAGCCGGTTAGGCCTGCGCCACACCGGTTTCAGCGGCTTGATGCACCGCGTTGATGATGCCCTGATACCCGGTGCAACGGCAGAAGTTGCCCGACAGACCCTCGCGGATCTGCTCATCGGTGGGATCGGGGTTATCTCGCAGCAGTGCCGTGATCGACATGACGAAACCTGGTGTGCAGAAACCACATTGGAGACCATGGCAGTCACGTAGGGCAGCCTGCACCGCTGACAGCTCCCCGCCCGGTGAGGCGACCCCCTCGACGGTCGACACCTCAGCACCCTCGGCCTGCACCGCGAACACCAGACAGGACCGCACCGCAGCCCCGTCGAGCAGCACGGTGCAGGCGCCGCACGAGCCGTGCTCGCAACCAAGGTGCGTGCCGGTCAGGCCGCACCGCTCGCGCAGGAAATCAGCCAGGGTCAGCCGCGGCTCGACGATCGACTCAACGGGAATTCCGTTGACCGACAGATGAATCGGTCGCTCATGCATCGAATGCCTCCTTGACCGCGGCCCGCCACGCCTGCGCGGCCATCGCCGCCCCGACCCGGCGTCGGTAATCGGCCGAACCGTGCAGGTCGGCCGGAATGTCGTCCAGTCCGCTCATCGCGAGCTCACCGATCTCTTCAGCGGTGACTTCACCAACCTTGCGACCGGCGATCGCCGCCTCCGCGGCCGATGCCCGCCGCGGTGTGGCCGACAACCCCAGCAACCCGATGCCGCTGCGCCGAACCCGGTCGTCGTCGTCGAGTTCGACAGCCGCCGCCGCGCCCGCGATCGCGAAATCGCCGTGGCGACGGGCGAATTCTTCCACCCCGAATCCGACCCGGCCCGACCAGACCGGGAACCGCACACCCGCCAGGATCTCGTCGGGCGCCATCGCCGTTTCCCACACGCCGGAAAAGAACTCATCAGCCGCGATCTCGCGGCGGCCCGAGGTCGACACCGTCTCCATCGTCGCGTCCAGCGCCAATGCGACGGCCGGGTATTCGGCGGCGGGGTCGGCGTGTGCGATCGAGCCGCCGATGGTTCCCCGGCTGCGAATCTGGAAATGCCCGATCAACGGGGTGGCCCGGGTCAGCAGCGGCACGCCCGCGCGCACCCGCTCGTCGGTCCCGACGGCGGCATGCGTGGTGCCGCCACCGATCCAGATTTCGCCGTCGCGTGCCTCGATGCCCTTCAACTCCGCAAGGCGCGAGATATCGATCAGATGGTCGAAGAACGCCAGACGCATCGACAGCATCGGAACCAGGCTCTGTCCCCCGCCCAGCAGTTTGCCGTCGTCGCCGAACTCGGTCAGCATCTGCGCCGCCTCGGCGACGCTGTCCGGCCGGTGGTAGTCGAATTGCGCCGGCTTCATCGACGGCCGCCACCACGCATCATGCTAAGCACGCGCACAGCATAACGGCCGTGGTGCGGCAAGCGCTGCAGAGTCGGCCTCGCTGGGGCCGCGCCAGCGTTTGCCCGCATACTGTCGGTCATGGATCCGTCGCCGCCCCCGCCGGCGGCCGTGGCGGGCAACCGCCATGGTCGTCATCGCGGGCGGTCCGACACCAGCCGGCGGGCCTTGCGAATCGTCGTCCGATCCACGATCGGATTGGTCTCGGTCGTGATCGTGATGCTCACCGGCCTGGCCTATTCACAGGCCCACGGCCTCCTCAGCGGAATCACGGTGTCCCAGGCGCTGGGGGCCGACGAACCGCGCTCCTCCGGCGGCGCGATGAACATCCTGCTGATCGGGCTGGACTCCCGCAAAGACCAGCAGGGTAACGAGCTGCCCGACGAACTCCTGGACAAGCTGCACGCAGGCGATTCCGACGCCGGCGGCTACAACACCAACACCCTGATCCTCGTCCACATCAGCGCCGACGACCACGTCGTCGCCTTCTCGATCCCGCGCGACGACTACGTGGCGGTAAGCGGCATCAAGGGCTACAACCACATCAAGATCAAAGAAGCCTACGGGCTGACCAAGGCGCAGACCGAACAGAAACTGGTCGACGAGGGCATCTCCGATCGCGCCGAGCTGGAGCGTGCAGGCCGCGAGGCGGGGCGCAAGGCCACCATCCGCGCGGTGCGCAATCTGACCGGCCAGCCCATCGACTACTTCGCCGAGGTCAATCTCGCGAGCTTCTACCACCTCGCCGACAGCCTCGGCGGCGTCGAGGTCTGTCTGAACCATGCGGTGCACGACGACTACTCCGGAGCGAACTTCCCGGCCGGCCCTCAAACCCTCGATGCCGCCCAGACCCTGGCATTCGTGCGGCAACGGCATGGACTGGAGAACGGCGACCTCGACCGCACCCATCGACAGCAGGCCTTCCTGCTGTCGGTGATGTATCAGCTGCAGGAGTCCGGCTCATTCACCGACCTGGATAAGTTCAAGCAGCTGATGGGAGTCGCCCGCCAGGACATCGTGCTCTCGGAGGGCTGGGGCGAGGACCAGTTCCGCCGGATGGCTGCGCTGGCCGGTGGCGATGTCGAGTTCCGGACGCTGCCGGTGGTGCGCTACGACAACATCAACGGCCAGGACGTCAACATCGTCGACCCGACCAAGATTCGCGCCGAGATTGCCAAGGCCATCGGCGGCGACGCGGCGACCTCGACCACAACCGCTGCGCCGCAACCGATCCCACCACCCAGCCCGCAGACCGTCGTCAGCATCGTCAATGCCAGCGACACCTCGGGCCTGGCCTCGCAGGCGTCCTCACTGCTGGGCAAGCACAACTTCACCATCGACGAAGTCCGTGACCGCGAGTCCGGCGAGCCGATCGACACCGTGATCACCTACGGCCCCGGGGCGGAGACCGACGCGCACTCGGTGGCCTCCCTGCTCGGTGTGGAGAACGCGCCGCAAGCCACCAGCGCGCTGGCCGCCGGCCACGTCCGCGTCGTGCTGGGCCAGGGTTACGACGTTCCGCAGGAGCAGCCGCAGACCCAGGATGGCGCCTCGACCACCGCGACAACCCGCAACACCTGGTACGACCTGACCGTCACCCCCACCCCCGACCAGGGCGCCCCGATCGACGGCGGCAAGGTTCCCTGCGTCAATTGAGGCTGGTGCCGCGAAACTGACCCTGGCGCTTCCCAGCCCGCATAGTCACGATGTACGTCATGCGCGTAGGAGTCGTCGGACTGGGCAATATGGGCGCGGGCATCGCCGCGAATCTGATCAAGGCGGGTCACGAAGTGACCGTCTACAACCGGTCCCGGCCGAAAGTGGACGCGCTGGCGGCCCAGGGCGCCACGCCGGCCGACAGCGTCGCCGACGCGTGTAGGGGTGACGTCGTGCTGACGATGCTCGCCAACGACGACGCGGTGGCCGCGGTGGCATTCGGCGATGGCGGAATCATCACGTCGGCGGGACCGCACACCGTTCACATATCGTCCAGCACGATCAGTGTCGAACTGTCCAAACGCCTGACCGAGGCACATGCCGCCGCCGGGGGCGGGTTCGTGTCGGCCCCGGTGTTCGGGCGTCCGGAGGCCGCCGCGGCGGCAGCGTTGTTCGTCGTCGCCGCCGGGCCGGCCGACACCGTTGACGCGCTGGGACCGGTGTTCGACGCGATCGGTCAACGCACCTTCGTGGTGTCCGAAGACCCGTCGGCGGCCAATCTGGTGAAGCTCAGCGGCAACTTTCTCATCGCTTCGGTGATCGAGTCACTCGGTGAAGCGATGGCGCTGGTCGATCGCGGCGGCGTCGACAAGCACCAGTACTTGGACATCCTGACGTCGACCTTGTTCTCGGCGCCGGTGTACAAGACCTACGGCGGACTGATCGCCAGCGAACAGTTCGAGCCGGCCGGGTTCGCGGCGCCGCTGGGGCTCAAGGACATTCGACTGGTGTTGACGGCCGCCGAGGAGCTGCGGGTGCCGCTACCGATCGCCAGCCTGCTGCGCGACCGGTTCCTGCGCCTGCTCGCCGCCGGCGGCGACGAATTGGACTGGTCGGCGATCAGCACACTGGCGGCCCAGGACGCGGGAGCCTCAGACCACTCCGCGTAGCGCCTCGGCGCCCAGCGCGGGCTCGAGCATCGCCGAGTAGTCAGGCCCGCGGCGCAGGTTCTGCCCGCCGTCGACGCCGATGATCTGACCGGTGATCCACTGGGCGGCGTCACTGAGCAGGAACAGCGCCGTGTTGGCGACATCCTCGACCTCGCCGGGACGCGGCAGCGGCGTGCACTCGGCGTAATCACCGCTGAGTTCGGGTGAGTCGAGCACCAGCTGTACGAGCTCGGTGCGGATCAGACCGGGCCGGATGCCGTTGACCCGCACCCAGGACGCCCCGAGTTCGTCGGCGGCCAGCTTGATGAGGTGGTCCAGCCCTGACTTGGTGACGCCGTACGGCCCGAACCAGCGGTGGGTGTTGCTGGCCGCGATCGAAGAGATCCCGACGAAGGAGCCGCCGCCGCCGCGCACCATCTGGCGCGCCGAATGTTTCAGCACATACATCGAGCCGTTGATATTGAGGTCCACCGTCGCACGCCAAGCCTCGGAGTCCATCTGCGTGATCGGGCCGATGGTCTGCGAACCGCCTGCGCAGTGCACGACACCGTTGAGCCGGCCGTTCCACGCCGTTGTCGCGTCCACCACGGCGGCGATCTGGTCCTCGTTGGTGACGTCGGCGGGCTCGTAGTTGACATTGCCCGCCGGTGCGACGGCCTTGATCTCTTCGACTGTCGCGGCGAGGCGGTCGGCGTTGCGGCCGACGATCATGACGTTGGCGCCGGCTTTGGCCAGCCCTTCCGCTATGCCCTTGCCGATACCGCTGCCACCACCGGTGACCAGGTACGTCCGATCCTCGAACGAGAGCTGCACGCCGCACTCCTCACACGAAACTGAAACAGGTTCTACGTATAGAACCACGGGGCCGCGTCGTCGCATAGAGCCCGTCTCACTGCCCCCGCCACCTCGGGTCCGGCCGCCGCGCACCCCTTCCCAGGACGGCAGGAAAGGTGGGAACCTGCCGAAACCCGATCGCTCCCCCAGCGAATTTCTCTCAGAGCGAAATTCGACCGCAATGACCGACCCGCACGCGCCGCTCGACGCGCCGATATTGCTGCACCAAAACAGGACTGATTGACAATTCTCCCCTGGCCCGCACCGCGTCGAAATTCCGCCGCGAATACGCCGGGGAGTTTGACATCGGCCGTCATGAGACACGGTCGAAGGTCCGAGATCATTTCCGTCCCGGGCATATTGACCCCCATGTAACGGGCGAGCTGTGAATTGCGATGAATTAGCTGAACAACTGCATGGACGGTGAAGGCCGCCATACACTGGCTTGACGGCCACTCAGCAAACGAAATAGCAAGAAGAAGGCACGATCATGGCTAATTTGAAGAATTCTGCGCAGCGCCTGGCCTTGGCGGGCGGCTTTGCGCTCGTGGTGGCGGCGGCGCCGACGCTGGCGGCTTTCGCCGTGCCGTCCGCCGGCCCAGTGGCGGCATGTGCGCCCGGCCAGACCGCCAATCCGGCAACGGGCGCGTGTGAAGCTCAGCCCACCGACGCCCCGCCCGGCGGCGTCAGCTACTCGACTCCCGGCGATTCGAACAGCCTGCCCGAAGTTCAGGGGATACCGTGCACAGGCGCAAACACAGGTCAGTGCATAGGATTGCAGGAAGATCAGCCTGCAGCAGTGCAACCCCGCTCCACCATCTCGTCCAGTCCGTAGAAACGGAGGGCCGGCTTCGGAACTCCGTCGACTTCTTTAGGAAGTGAGAAGTATGGCGATTTCCGCCTCAGTCGGCCGCCGAGTTCTCCTCGCCGGTGGATTCTCGATCGCGATCGCGGCCGCCCCTGCTGTTGGGTTCTTGGCGTCTGGGCCGAGCGCACCGCCTGGGCCGGCCGTCGCGTCGTGTCCGGCCGGCGAGTCGGAGGATCTCTACACCGATGTGTGTGTTCCCGAGTTGGTGCCCAACCAGCCGGGCGGCAATTACCCCACGGCGGCGAACGGCGGAACCACGTCGCTGTCGACGCCGGGTGATTCCGGGAGTCTGCCGGAGGTTCAGGGCATTCCGTGCACGGGAGCCAACACTGGCCAATGCATCGGTCTGCAGGAAGACCAAGTTCCGGCGGTCTCGCCGCACTCGAGCATTTCGTCCAGCCCGTAGTCAGCGGGTACATCAGGGAGGCAACGATGCCGGTCCATTCCACCCGGGCGAGAACGCTGTTCATCGGGGGCCTGTTCGCGCTCGCGATCGCCGCGGCTCCGCTAGCGCATGCCGACGGCGGAATCCCCTCACCCGGGCCGGTGGGACCCCAGCCGGTCGCGTCCCAGCCGGGTGGTCCGGGGGGCTGCCCGTCGGGCCAGTCCATGGATTCGTCAAACGGCAACTGCGTGCCAGACATGTCGTCGGTGGGTAACACCCAAGGCGATGACGCCACCGGTGGTCTGCCGACGCGTACAACGCAGGACATCACCTCGGCCTCGGATACCGGTGTCGGCGCCGACCTGGTGCCCAATATCAACGGCGACCCCTGCTCCGGCTACTGGGAATCGACAGTTTGCTACTCCGAGGATCAAGACGAAGTGGCGGTCCAGCCGAAGTCGACTATTTCATCGAGCCCGTAACCACCAAATACTCCTTCGCTAAGGTTGACAGATGCCTGCAAAATCAGATCCCACGGACATCGACGACGTGGAACCGCTGGCCGACAGCACCGCGCGCCAAGCCCGGCGCGTGGTCGCGGCCTACGCAATCGACGCCGACGAATGTCGGGTCTTCTTGTCGATGCTCGGTATTGGACCGTCAAAGCTCGAGGCGTAGTCCGTGTCCGGGAGCAGGAAAGTAGCCCGCTCCGGAGACTCTGACTTCGTCGTGGTGGCCAACCGGCTGCCGATCGACATGGAGCGACTGCCCGACGGCAGCCTCACCTGGAAACGCAGCCCGGGCGGTCTGGTCACCGCACTGGAGCCGCTGTTGCGCAAGCAGCGCGGCGCCTGGATCGGCTGGCCGGGCATCGTCGACGGCCCCGAGGAGCCCATCGTCGAGGACGACCTTCAGCTCTTCCCGGTGCGGCTGTCCGCCGACGACGTCGCCGAGTACTACGAGGGCTTCTCCAACGCAACGCTGTGGCCGCTGTACCACGATGTGATCGTCAAGCCGATGTACCACCGCGAGTGGTGGGATCGCTACGTCGACGTCAACCGGCGCTTCGCCGAAGCGACATCGAAGGCCGCTGCCGAGGGTGCCACCGTGTGGATCCAGGACTACCAGCTACAGCTGGTGCCCAAGATGCTGCGGACGCTGCGGCCGGATCTGACCATCGGGTTCTTTCTGCACATTCCGTTTCCGCCCGTGGAGCTGTTCATGCAGATGCCGTGGCGGACCGAGATCATCGAAGGCCTGCTGGGCGCCAACCTGGTCGGGTTCCATCTGCCGGGCGGGGCACAGAACTTCCTATTCCTGTCGCGACGGCTGGTCGGCGCCAACACATCTCGCGCCTCCGTCGGTGTGCGGTCGCGGTTCGGCGAAGTGCAGCTGGGCTCCCGGACGGTGAAGGTCGGCGCCTTCCCGATCTCCATCGACTCCGCGGACCTCGACCGCACGGCACGCCATCGTGACATCCGGCGGCGGGCCAAGGAGATTCGCGCCGAGCTCGGCAATCCCCGCAAGGTCCTACTCGGGGTCGACCGGCTGGACTACACCAAAGGCATTGACGTTCGGCTGAAGGCGTTTTCGGAATTGCTCGCCGAGGGTCGCGCCAAGCGCGACGACACCGTCTTGGTGCAGCTGGCCACGCCGAGCCGGGAGCGGGTGGAGAGCTATCGCATCCTTCGCAATGAGATCGAGCAACAGGTCGGCCACATCAACGGCGAGTACGGCGAAGTCGGCCACCCCGTGGTGCACTACATACACCGGCCGGTGTCCCGCGACGAGTTGATCGCGTTCTTTGTGGCCGCCGACGTCATGCTGGTGACACCCCTTCGGGACGGCATGAACCTGGTCGCCAAGGAGTACGTGGCGTGCCGCAGCGATCTGGGCGGCGCCCTGGTGCTCAGCGAATTCACCGGTGCCGCAGCCGAACTGCGCCAGGCGTACCTGACCAACCCACACGATCTGGAGGGTGTCAAGGACACCATCGAAGACGCCGTCAACCAGACTCCCGAGGAGGGCCGTCGGCGCATGCGGGCACTTCGGCGCCAGGTGCTCGCCCACGACGTCGACCGCTGGGCGCGGTCCTTCCTCGACGTGCTGGCCAATGCCAACAGCCAGGGCGATCCCGACTAGATGCCTCAGTCGCCCATCAGGCCCATGACGCCGAAAGTGCGCTCGGGGTCGCGCTCGGCAAAGTAGTCCTGCATGGACGAACCCAACGCCACCGGATCCCAGGCGTCGCCGTCGGCGTGGAACCGGTGCTCGGCCGTCGGAGCCGCGACCAGAGTGACCGTCGGTCCGTAGACGACGAACACCTGGCCGTTGATCTTGTCCGAGGCCGGCGAGGCCAGGAAACGCACCAAAGTCACCACATGCTCGGGCGACAGCGGATCGACCTCCCCCTCGGCGAGCTCGGGAACGCCGCCGAGCACTTCGAGAGTCATCGCAGTGCGCGCCCGCGGGGCGATCGCGTTGGCCCGTACGCCGTAGCGCCCGAGAGCGCGTGACGCCGTCAGCGTCAGCGCGTTGATGCCCGCCTTGGCGGCGCCGTAGTTGGCCTGACCGATCGGCCCGGACATCGCAGCCTCCGAGGAGGTGTTGATGATGCGGCCGTACACCGACCCGCCGGAGTCCTTGGCCTGGTTGCGCCAGTAGGTCGCGGCGTTGCGGGTGAGCAGGAAATGCCCGCGCAGGTGCACTGCCATGACCGCGTCGAAGTCTTCGTCGGTCATGTTGAACAACATGCGGTCGCGGGTGATGCCGGCGTTGTTGACGACGATGTTCAGCCCGCCGAGTCCGTCGGCGGTCGCGACCAGCTCGTCGGCGGTCGAGCGCTGGCTGATGTCGCCGGCAACGGCCACACCCTTGGAACCCACCGCGCTGATCTCTTCGAGAACGTCGGATTCATCGAGCGCTTTGGCCATGTCATTGACGACGATCGTCGCACCGGAGCGGGCCAGCCCGATGGCTTCGGCGCGGCCCAGGCCCGCGGCGGCGCCGGTCACCACGGCGACCCGTCCGGACAGATCAGACACGTCTTGTGCAGTCAACTTACGAATACCTCTAGTCTTTGCGGGTCAGGGCGGCGCGGGGGCACTCGGCGATGGACTGCTCGGCCACGTCCTCATGGTCGGCGGGGATCGGGTCTTTGGTCACCACGACGTAGTCCTCGTCGTCGAGTTCGAACAGGTCCGGGGCGATTCCCACACAGACGGCGTTACCTTCACAGCGATCACGGTCGACTTCTACTCGCATGACAACCTCCTTGGCTGACAGACCCGGCAAAGGGAGCATTCGCAGCACCACGATACGACCAGACCATTCAATAGCTGGCCTGAACCGGCGCTGGACCACAAGACTAGAACGTGTTACAACCAGGAGTGTCGGCGGGTCGCCGCCAGCTTGCCAACTCAGCGAAGGATCGAACCGATGCGGATCAGTTACACGCCTGAACAAGAGGAGCTTCGCCGCGAACTCCGGACGTACTTCGGCAAGCTGATGACCCCGGAGCGCCAGGAAGCGCTCATGTCGACCACCGGCGGCGAGATCGGCACCGGCAACGTCTACCGCGAGACCGTGTCCCAGATGGGCAAGGACGGCTGGCTCACCCTGAACTGGCCGACGGAGTACGGCGGCCAGAACCGAGCCCCGATGGACTCCCTGATCTTCACCGACGAGGCGGCCATCGCCGGGGCGCCGGTGCCGTTCCTGACCATCAACAGCGTCGCGCCGACGATTATGGCGTACGGAACCGACGAGCAGAAGAGCTTCTACCTGCCCAAGATCGCCTCCGGGGATCTGCACTTCGCGATCGGCTACTCCGAGCCCGGCGCCGGCACCGACCTGGCGGGCCTGCGCACCACCGCGGTTCGCGACGGCGACGACTACGTGGTCAACGGTCAGAAGATGTGGACCAGCCTGATCCAGTACGCCGATTACGTCTGGCTCGCGGTGCGCACCAACACCGAGGCCAAGAAGCATCGCGGCATCTCGGTGCTGATCGTCCCGACCACCGCGGAGGGCTTCTCGTGGACCCCGGTGCGCACGATGGCAGGTGTCGGCACCAGCGCCACCTACTACCAGGATCTGCGCGTGCCGGTGTCCAGCCGCGTCGGCGAAGAGAACGGCGGATGGAAGCTGGTCACCAACCAGCTCAACCACGAGCGCGTCGCCCTGGTGTCCGCCCAGCCGATCTTCCTGGCGCTCAACCAGGTTCGCGAGTGGGCGCAGAACACCAAGGATGTCCACGGCAACCGCCTGATCGACTCCGAGTGGGTGCAGCTCAACCTCGCCCGCGTACTGGCCAAGGCTGAGTACCTCAAGCTGATCAACTGGGAGCTGGCCTCCGCCAAGAGCGGCACTCTCAACCCCGCGGATGCCTCGGCCGCCAAGGTCTTCGGCACGGAGCTGGCCACCGAGGCCTACCGGCTGCTGATGGAGATCCTCGGACCGTCCGCCACGCTGCGCCAGGATTCGCACGGCGCACTTCTGCGCGGTCGCGTCGAACGTATGCACCGCGCCGCCCTCATCCTCACTTTCGGTGGCGGCACAAACGAGATCCAGCGCGACATCATCGGTATGGTCGCGCTGGGCCTGCCCCGAGTCAACCGCTAACGACGACCAGCGACCTGAAAGACATAGGACTGACATGGATTTCACCAGAACAGAAGCCGCGCAGGATCTCTCGGGGCTGGTCGGCACCATCGTCGATGCGGTGTGCACCCCCCAGCACCAGCGCGCGCTCGATGATCTCGATCAGCGCTTCGACACGGAGTTGTGGCGCAAGCTCATCGACTCCGACATCCTGTCCACTGCCGCACCGGAATCCGTGGGCGGCGGCGGGTTCGGTGTCTTGGAGCAGACCGCGATCCTGACCGCGCTGGGCCGCCAGCTGTCCGCGGTGCCGTACCTGCAGTCGGTGATCCTCGGAGCAGGGGCAGTGGCCCGATTCGGCACGCCGGAACTGAGTGAGCAGTGGGCCGCCCCCGCGGTGACCGGCGAGAAAATCCTGACCGTGGCCCTCGACGGGGAACTCGGCCAGGGCCCGGTGCAGGCCACCACCTCCGGCACCGGCTTCAAGCTGACCGGAACCCGCACCCAGGTCGAGTTCGGCCCGGTCGCGGACGCATTCCTGGTTCCGGCCGAAACCGATTCCGGCACAAAGGTCTTCCTGGTGACCGCAGCCGACGCCGGCGTCTCCGTGACGCCGCTGCTGACCACCGGCCTGAGCAGTGCCGGTGAGCTCGACCTCGCCGGTGTCGAGGTCGGCGCCGACCGGATCGTCGGCGACGCCGACGCCCTGGCCTGGTTGACCACCCACAAGACACTGGGCCAGACGGCTTTCCAGCTTGGTGTGCTCGAGCGCGCGCTCGAGCTGACGGCTGAATATGCCCGCACCCGAGAGCAGTTCGACAGGCCGATCGGCAGCTTCCAGGCTGTCTCCGCTCGGCTGGCGGACGACTACATCGAGATCAAGGGCCTCGGCCTGGCACTCGTGCAGGCGTCGTGGCGGCTGTCCGAAGACCTGCCGGCCGACGTCGAAGTGGCCACCGCGGCGTTCTGGGCGGCAGAGGCCGGCCACCGCGTCGCCCACACCACTGTGCACGTGCATGGTGGTGTCGGAATCGACATGGACCACCCGGTGCACCGCTACTTCATCACCGCCAAGCAGATCGAGTTCGCGCTCGGTGGCGCCACCGCCCAGCTGCGGCAGATCGGCCGCGAGCTGGCCGACACGCCGGCTTGACCGGACCCGTGAGCGACCAGCCGACCGTCACCGATCTGCTGGTGCGGCTGGCTGACGTCGACGATCGCGGAATCCACGGCGACGACGGCTCGTATTCGACGTGGCGCCAACATATTCAGGACGCCGCCGACCTGGCGTCCGCTTTGAAGGCCCGGCTCGATCCGGCCAAGCCGCCCCATGTCGGCGTGCTGCTGGGCAACACCCCGTTCTTCTCGTCGCTGCTGGTGGCAGCCGCACTGTCCGGGGTGGTTCCGGTGGGGCTGAATCCCACCCGCCGCGGTGAAGCGCTCGCGCGCGACATCCAGCGGGCTGACTGCCAGCTAGTCCTCGCCGATGGCGACGACGTGGGCCCGCAGGCCTACGGCGCCGGGTTCGCCCCCGAGGGCATGGCCGTCATCGACGTGGGGACAGCCGGATGGGCGCACGAGCTCGGGCAGTTCCGTGGGTCGCCGATCACGTTCGCGCCCAGCGCCTTCGACGACCTCTTCATGCTGATCTTCACCTCGGGCACCAGCGGTGACCCGAAGGCGGTGCGGTGCACGCATGAGAAGGTGGCGTTTCCCGGAGTGATGCTGGCCGAGCGATTCGGGCTGGGACCGACCGACACGTGCTACCTGTCGATGCCGCTGTTCCACTCGAACGCGGTGATGGCCGGCTGGGCGCCGGCTGTCGCTGCCGGAGCATCGATTGCGTTGCGCCGCAAATTCTCCGCTTCACAGTTCATCCCTGACGCGCGCCGGTTCAATGCCACCTACGCCAACTACGTCGGTAAGCCGATGTCCTACATCCTGGCCACTCCGGCGCGGCCGGACGACGCCGACAACCCGTTGCGCATCGTCTACGGCAACGAGGCCGCGCCGCGCGATATCGACCGCTTCGCCGAGCGTTTCGGCGTGACAGTCGTCGACGGGTTCGGCTCCACCGAGGGCGGGGTGAACATCGCCCGCACCCCGGACACCCCCGAGGGTGCGCTCGGCCCGCTGCCCGAGGGCCTCGAGATCGTCGACGTCGACACCGGAGAGCCGTGCCCGCCCGGAGTGATCGGCGAGCTGGTGAACCTCACCGGTCCCGGCAACTTCCGCGGCTACTACAACGCACCCGACGCCGAATCCGAGCGCATGACCGGCGGGATCTACCACAGCGGCGATCTGGCCTACCGGGACGGCGACGGGTTCGTGCACTTCGCCGGCCGGCTGGGCGACTGGATGCGGGTCGATGGCGAGAACCTTGGCACCGCGCCAATCGAGCGGGTGTTGATGCGCTACCCCGACGTCACCGAGGCCGTGGTCTACCCCATCCCCGACCCTGCGGTCGGGGATCGGGTGATGGCCGCACTGGTGCTCCCGGAAGGCGCGGAGTTCGACCCGGCCGCCTTCCGCGAATTCCTCACCGCCCAAGACGATCTCGGCCCCAAGCAGTGGCCGGCGTTCGTGCGGGTGAGTACCGGACTGCCGAGCACCGAGACGTTCAAGATCATCAAGCGCCAGCTGTCTGCCGAGGCGCTGGACTGCACCGACCAAGTGTTTGAGATCGCGCGCTGAATCGCGTTAACCCACCATCGACGGCATGACCGCCTCGATCAGATGCGGTCCGGTTTCATCGAACGCCCATTGCAGGGCGTCGGCAAGTTCTTCGGCGGTGCCGACCCGGCGCGCGGGTACGCCCATACCCTTGGCGATCCGGACGAAATCCAGTGTGGGACTGGTCAAATCGAGTAGCGACTCGGCCTTTGGGCCTGGCCTGGACCCCGCGGCCTCGGCACCGACCCGCTGCAGTTCGATCCGCAGGATGTCGTAGGCGCGGTTGGCATAGACGACGGTGGTGATGTCGAGCCGTTCGCGGGCTTGGGTCCACAGCGCCGAAATGGTGTACATCGCCGAGCCGTCGGACTCCAGGCACAGCACCGGACGGTCCGGTGCGGCGATCGCGGCACCGACGGACACCGGCAGTGCGAAGCCGATCGCCCCTCCGGTGAGCGTGAGCCAATCGTGTGCCGGGGCGCCCGCCGTCGCTTGTGGCAGAAGGACTCCCGACGTGTTCGACTCGTCCACGACAATGGCCCGCTCCGGCAGCAGCGCCCCGATCACGTCGGCTGAGGTCGCCGCGGTGAGCGGCCCGTGCGGCAGCGCAGGCCGCGCCGGCTCCGCGGTGGCGGCGATCTCGGACGGTGCGATCCGGTCTGCCAGCACCTCGATTGCCGCGGCGGCACCGACCGGGCCTGCCAGCGTGTGCACGGCACAGCCCTCGGGCACCAGGTCGCTCGCCTTGCCGGGGTAGGCGAAGAACGACACCGGATGGGGCGCGCCCGCCAACACCAGGTGCCGTGCACCGGCGAGCTGCGCGACGGCCGCCTCCGCGAAATAGGCCAGCCGCTCCACCGCGGGCAGGCCCGCCCCGCGTTCCAGCCGGGTCGGGAAGGTCTCACACAGCACGCGCGCACCACACGCCTGCGCGAGCCTGACCGCCGCGGACAGACCGGCCGCACCGGTGGCGTCACCGCCGACCATGATCACCGTCGACTCCCCCGACTGCAGCGCGGCCTCAGCCTGCCCGAGATCGACCTCAGGCGGATCCAGATGCACCACAGCACTTTCCAGTGGCGTCGCGCCCTCGTCCCAGGAGACGTCGGCGGGCAGGATCAGCGTGGAGATGTGCCGTTTGGCGCGGGCGGTGGCAATGGCCTCGCCGGCATCGGCAGCCACATCGGCGACCGAGAGGCTGCGCCGTACCCAGCCGGATACGGTGCCGGCAACGGAGTCGATGTCGGACTCCAGCGGTGCGTCGTACTTCTTGTGATAGGTGGCGTGGTCACCGACCACGACGACCACGGGAACCACGGCGCGGCGGGCATTGTGCAGGTTGGCCAGGCCGTTGCCCAGCCCGGGACCCAAGTGCAGCAGGACCGCGGCCGGGTCGCCCGAGATCCGGGCATAGCCGTCGGCTGCACCGGTGGCCACCCCTTCGAAAAGGGTGAGCACGCCGCGCATCTCCGGCACGGTGTCCAGCGCGGCGACGAAGTGCATCTCCGATGTGCCGGGGTTGGCGAAACAGACCCGCACCCCGTTGTCGACGAGCGCGGTGATCAGTGCCTGTGCGCCGTTCACCGACCGAGCATAGCCAGATCGGCTGGGTCGCAAGCTAGCTGTCGCGGATCGTGTCCAGTTTCCGGGATGCGTCCTCGAAGCCGGCGACCAGTTCGGCGATGATGTCGGCGACCGGGCGGATCTCGTTCATCCGGCCGACGATCTGGCCGACCGGCATGGCGACGGTGGTCGGGTCCGAGGATTCACTCATCCGCTGATGCGCCTCGCTGACCAACACGTTCTGCAATGGCATCGGCAGCGGATCCGGCGCCCCTTCGGCATCCCAGGCATCGGTCCACCGGCTCTTGAGCAGGCGCGCCGGTTTACCGGTGTAGATCCGGCGGCGCACGGTGTCGGCCGAGCTCGCAGCCAGCATCGCCTCCTGGATCACCGACTGTCCGGACGGCAGCCGAACACCGAGGTCGTATTCAGCCGAGGTCAGGAACGCTGAACCCATCCATACGCCCTGAGCACCCAAGGCCAGCGCGGCCGCGACCTGACGACCGGTGCCGATCCCGCCGGCCGCGAGCACCGCGGTCTGAGGCGACACTGCGGCTACTGCGTCGGCGATCTCCGGCCACAGCACCATCGATCCGATCTCGCCGGTGTGACCGCCGGCCTCATGGCCCTGGGCGACGACGATGTCGACGCCGTTGTCGACATGTCGTTGCGCATGCTTGGCCGAACCGGCCAGCGCAGCGATCGGCACACCGGCTTCGTGCACCTGGTCGATGACGTCCTTGGGCGGCGAGCCGAGCGCGTTGGCGATCAACTTGATCGGGTGTCGCAACGCGACCTCGACGTGTGAGCGCGCGATCGAATGCAGCCAGCCCAGCGTGCCCTCGTTGCGGGTGGCATCCTGCGCCAGCGGGGGCACCCCGAGGTCGGCGAGCGTCTTGGCGACGAAATCGCGATGCGACTGCGGCACGAGCTTGTCGATGTCGACGGCGGTGCCTTCGGTGGGGACCTTCGCCGGCATCACGACGTCGACGCCGTACGGCTTACCGTCGGTGTTCGCGTCCATCCAACCCAGGACGGCTTCCAGGTCGTCGGGCCGGTTGAACCGCACACACCCCAGCACACCCATGCCGCCGGCCCGGCTGACGGCCGCGGCGACCTTTTCCGACGGGGTGAAAACGAAGATCGGGTAGTCGATGCCGAACCGATCGCACAGTTCTGTGTGCATCAGCTGGTGGCGCCCGCGTGCTTGGCGTGCACCTCGTCGGCGGGCCGCAACTCGGTCTGATCCTTGGCCCACTTGTAGTCCGGCTTGCCGGCCGGCGAGCGCTTCACCTCGTCGACCAGCCAGAGGCTGCGCGGCACCTTGTAGCCGGCAATCTCCTTGCGCACGAACGTATCCAGCGCGGCCAGCGTCGGGCGGGCACCCTTGCGGGGTGCGACCACGGCGGCGACATGGCTGCCGAAGCGCGGGTCCGGCACGCCGACGACGAGGGCGTCGAACACGTCTGGATGGCCCTTGAGCGCAGCCTCGACCTCTTCGGGGTAGATCTTCTCGCCGCCACTGTTGATCGACACCGAGCCGCGGCCCAGCATCGTGACGGAGCCGTCCGCCTCGACCTCGGCGTAGTCGCCGGGGATCGCGTAGCGCACGCCGTTATAGGTCTTGAACGTCTCGGCGGTCTTTTTCTCGTCCTTGTAGTAGCCGACCGGGATATTGCCCTTCTTGGCGATGACGCCGCGCACCCCGGAACCGGGCTTGACTTCGTTGCCGTCCTCGTCGAGCACGACGGTGCGATGGTCGATCGTCACCCGCGGACCACCGTTGTGGTGCTCCCCCTTGGCCACGATGCTGGTGCCACCGAAGCCGGTTTCCGACGAACCGATCGAGTCGGTGATCACTCGGTTGGGCAGCAGTTCGAGCAGCTTCTCCTTGAGGCTCGTCGAGAACAGCGCCGCGGTGCTGGCCAGCAGGAACAGCGACGAAAGGTCGTATTCCTTCCCACTGTCGTTGGCGGCCTGCAGCGCGTCGAGCAACGGCCGTGCCATGGCGTCACCGGTGAAGAACAGCAGGTTCACCTTGTGCTCATGGATGGTGCGCCAGACTTCGTCGGCGTCGAATTCGGGTGCCAGAACGGTGGTTTGGCCGGAGAAGATGGACATCCAGGTGGCCGACTGGGTCGCGCCGTGGATCATCGGCGGGATCGCGTAGCGGACCATCGGCGGGTTGGTGACGGCCGCACGGGACAGGTCGTATTCGTCCTTGACGAACTCACCCGTCGCGAAGTCGGTGCCACCGAACAGAACCCGGTAGACGTCTTCGTGACGCCACATCACGCCCTTGGGGAAACCGGTGGTCCCGCCGGTGTAGAGCAGGTAGATGTCGTCCTCGCTGCGCTCCCCGAAGTCCCGCTCCGGCGAGCTCTCTGCGATGGCCTCGTAGAACTCCACGCCGCCATAGCGCTGGTAATCCAGGTCGCTGCCGTCTTCGACAACCAGGATCGTCTTCACGTCAGGGGTCTCCGGCAGCACGTTGGCGACCCGATCGGCGTACTGACGCTCGTGGACCAACGCAACCATGTCGGAGTTCTCGAACAGGTAGCGCAGTTCGCCCTCGACGTAGCGGAAGTTGACGTTCACCAGGATGGCGCCCGCCTTGATCGTGCCGAGCATCGCGATGACGATCTCGATCCGATTCCGGCAGTACAGCCCGACCTTGTCGTCCTTCTTGACGCCGTGGTCGATGAGGTAGTGGGCGAAGCGATTCGCCTTCTCCTCGAGCTCGGCGAACGTGATTCGGTCGTCACCACAAATGAAGGCCACGCGATCAGGCACGGCGTCGATTGCGTGTTCGGCTAGATCAGCTATGTTCAGGGCCACGGACCCAAACTAGAACGTGTTACATTTCGACACAAGTCTGTGGCAAAGATGCTGGAAGGCGGATACCCGTGAGCGAGCCCAAAAAAGAAGCCGACGCCCTCATTGAGCAGCGCGGACACACCCTCATCGTCACACTGAACCGGCCTGAGGCGCGCAACGCGCTTTCCACCGAGATGCTCTCGATCATGGTCGACGCCTGGAACCGCGTGGACGAGGATCCCGAGATCCGAACCTGCATCCTGACGGGCGCGGGGGGCTACTTCTGCGCGGGCATGGACCTGAAGAACGCCACCAAGGCACCCCCCGGTGACTCCTTCAAGAGTGGCGCGTTCGATCCGACCAAGATCGAGGGGCTGCTGAAGGGGCGCAGGCTGACCAAGCCGCTCATCGCCGCCGTCGAGGGCCCGGCCATCGCGGGCGGTACCGAGATCCTGCAGGGCACCGACATCCGGGTCGCCGGCGAGAGCGCGAAATTCGGCATCTCCGAGGCCAAGTGGAGCCTGTACCCGATGGGTGGCTCGGCAGTGCGGTTGCCGCGGCAGATCCCGTACACCATTGCGTGCGACCTGTTGCTGACCGGACGCCACATCACTGCTGCGGAAGCGCTGTCCTACGGGCTCATCGGGTACGTCGTGCCCGATGGCACGGCGTTGGAGAAAGCCCTCGAGATCGCCGAGGTCATCAACAACAACGGCCCACTGGCCGTGCAGGCGATCCTGAAGACCATCCGCGAGGCCGAGGGATTGCACGAACTGGACGCGTTCAAGCCCGACACCGCCAACGGCGTGCCCGTGTTCCTCAGCGATGACGCCAAGGAGGGCCCGCTGGCGTTCAAGGAGAAGCGCGCCCCGCAGTTCAAGATGCGCTAGTTGCTGGCGGTGTTCACCGCGGCGGCCGAAGTGAGCTTCTGCGCAACGTAAGCAGCGGCCTGTGCGGTCATTCCGTTGTCGGCGTAGGCCTGGTGGGCGCCGTTGTCGCTCCCCGTCGGTGAGCAGATCGGGTCCTCGGGCACACACTGGTCGATGGTCTTGCCGGCATACAGGTTGCCCACGGTGATCGGCGGCGCACTGCGGTCGATGGCGTTCAAGAAACCGTTCGATGGTTTACCGAACAACGCAACGGCGGCGACGTGGTTGGCGACCTCGGGAGGCATGGGCCCGTTGATGCCGTTCGGCGGGACGTAGCCGTCGGGGATCTTGTCGGCGGTCACGTAACCGGCCACCGCGGCCCCCTGTGAGTAGCCGCCGAGCACCATCTTGGTGGTCGGGCATCTCCCCGCCATGTCGCGGACCCGGTCGCTGGCATCGATGACGCCGTCTGCTGCCGTCGAGAAGTTCAGCGAGGCAGGGTAATTCACCGCGTAAACATCGACCGATTTTCCGGCCAGCTGAGGTTCTCCCCGCAGCTGGTCAACGAAGGCCTGGCCGATTCCCCCCACGCCTGGCGGCTCGAACGTTCCGCGGGCAAACACCACTTCGACATCGGGACAACCCTCTGCCGCCGCTGCTGATGGGACCCCGAACGGCGCCGCCGTCAGCGCGGTGAGAGTGAGCATCGCGGCCAAAAACAGCCGGCGCACGCATTGGGTCCGATCGGATTCGATGACAGTCATGTCGCCCCAGTTCGTATCGTGTCATGCCACCTCGGCCAGCCCCATCGCTGAAGCACGAGGTGCGTTCGTGATTCCCAAAAGTGGGACAGCCCAAACCCACAGACTCCGCCGCGGCTGTTGCTCCTGAGCGGAAGTTTCCAGTGACTGGCACGACAACGACAGCCCTCGCGCGAGCGAGGGTTCGCAAAAAACCGGTGACGACCTGCCGTCTTACGCCAGCACCGGCTTCGACGGAGTGAACACCACCGGCATCGCTTCCAACCCACTCACGAAGTTGGCCGGCCGCAGGGGCAGTGCGGTCTCGTCGGCCAGTCGCAGGTCCGGTAGCCGCTCGAGGAGCTTGCGAATCATCGTGCTGAGCTCCAACCGGGCCAGCTGATTACCCAGGCAGAAGTGGGTTCCGAAGCCGAATGCCACGTGGCTGTTGGGGTTCCGGTCGATGCGGAAGTTTTCCGGGTCGCCGAAGACCGACTCGTCGAAGTTGGCCGCCTCGAACATCAGCAGCATCTTCTCGCCCTGACGCAGCTGGGTGCCGTGGAATTCGACGTCCCGCATCGCCGTTCTGGCCATGTTCTTCACCGGCGAGGTCCAGCGCAGCATTTCCTCGATGGCATTGGGCAGCAGGCTCACGTCGGCCACCAGCCTCTGCCACTGATCATGGTGGCGCACAAGCTGTTCGGTGCCGCCCGACAACGTGTGCCGAGTGGTCTCATCCCCACCGATGAGGATCAGCAGGGTCTCCATGATGATCTCTTGATCATCCAGTCGTGAGCCTTCGACCTCGGAATTGACCAGGATCGAGAACAGGTCATCGGTCGGTTCGGCCCGGCGCTTGGCGATGGTCTCGGTTGCGTACGCGGAATACCCGGCGAAGGCGTCCATCACCGCTTGCAACGTCTCGGCGTCGGCAGCCGAGTTCAAGCCGCACACCAGATCGTCGGACCACTTCAGCAGCGTCGAACGTTCTTCGGGCGCCACGCCGAGCATGTCACCGATAACGGCCATCGGCAGCGGCGCGGCGATATCGCGAACGAAGTCGCATTCCCCGCGCTCGCAGACCGCGTCGATCAGCGTGTCACACAAGGTGTCGATTCCGGCGAGCTTGTCCATCACACGCTTGCGGGTGAAGCCCGCGTTGACGAGCTTGCGGCGCAAGAGGTGTCCGGGATCGTCCATGTCGATCATGTACGGCATACCGGGGTTGTCGGGCCGGATGCCCCCGGTGTTGGAGAACGTCTCGGGGTCACGTTCGGCGTCGAGGACCGCCTGGTAGGTCGCCGCGGCCGCCAGACCGTTGCGGTCGCGGAACACCGGCTCGTTGGCGCGCATCCAGCGATACGCGTCGCGCGCACCACCGTCGGCGTAGAAACTGCCCTCGGTCAGATCAACATTCGGCTTGGCCGGAGCCAGGGTGCCTGTCATCTACTTCCCTCCATACTTCTGTCCACGCAGGCTGTCAAAGCGGATTACAGTGTCCGCATGTCTGTTTCGCAGCACACCATTGCCGGCACGGTGCTCACCATGCCGGTGCACATTCGCAAGGCCGACGTTCACACGGCGATGTTCTCGGTTCCGGCCGATGCCGCGCAGCGACTCGTCGACTACAGCGGATTGCAGGTCTGCCAGTTCCGGCCGGGCCGTGCGGTGGTGAATCTGATGCTTGCCCGCTACATCGACGGCGATCTGGGCAAGTATCACGAGTTCGGTACGTGCGTGATGGTCAATCCCCCGGGCTCGGATGCCAGCGGCCTCAAAGCTCTTGGCGACGCCGCGGCGTTCATCCATCACCTGCCGGTCGACCAGTCCTTCACTCTGGAGGCCGGCCGCACCATCTGGGGCTTCCCCAAGATCATGGCCGACTTCAACGTGCGCGACGCCAAATCGTTCACCTTCGATGTCAGCGAGGGCGGATCGCTGATCGCCGGCATCGAATTCCACCGGGGCCTGCCGCTGCCCTCGCTGCGACCGCGCAGCCAGGTGCTCACGACCTACACCTTCTCCGAAGGCACCACGCGAGAGGTGCCGTGGGAGATGAAGAACTCCGGGGTGCGCTTCCGGCCCGGCGGTGCCAACCTGCGCCTGGGCGACCATCCCTACGCCAAGGAGCTCGCCTCGCTGGGGCTGCCGAAGCGCGCGATGGTGTCGGGATCGGTCGCCAACGTCGAGATGACGTTCGGCGACGCCCACATCCTGCGCTAAGCCGAACGTCATCCGGTCAATCTAGAGCCCGGGCTAGACAACTCGCAAGAAGTGTCTACAACAGTGCCGCGGCTTCGCGGATCTGTTCGGGGCTGCGGGCGCCGATGACCATCATGGTGACGCCGGCGGCTTCCCAGGCGACGATCTGTTTGCGCACGTAGTCGATGTCACCGACGATCGCCGAGTCGTCGACGAGTTCGTCGGGCACGGCCTTGGCGGCGTCGTCTTTGCGGTCACTGCGGAACAGTCGGGTGACCTCGTCGACGACCTCGGAGTAGCCCATCCGCCGATACACATCGGCGTGGAAGTTGGTGTCCTCAGCGCCCATTCCGCCCATGTACAGGGCCAGGTGCGGCTTGATCAGTTCCATGATCGACGCGCGGTCCTCGGTGACCACCACCTGGGCGGTGGCACAGATCTCGAAGTCCTCGCGGCTGCGCCGGGCACCGGGGCGGGCGAAACCTTCATCGAGCCATTCGTTGTACATCGGGGCCAGCCGCGGGGAGTAGAAGATCGGCAGCCAGCCATCACAGATCTCGGCGGCCAGCGCGACGTTCTTGGGCCCTTCGGCGCCCAGCATGATCGGGATGTCAGCGCGCAGCGGATGCACAATCGGCTTGAGCGGCTTACCCAGACCGGTGGTGCCCTCTCCCGACAGCGGCAGCGGATAGTGCGGGCCAGCACTGGTGACCGGGGCTTGACGGGCCCAGACCTGGCGGATGACGTCGATGTACTCGCGGGTGCGGGCCAGCGGCTTGGGGAATTTCTGCCCGTACCAGCCCTCGACCACCTGCGGCCCGGACACCCCCAACCCGAGGATGTGGCGGCCACCGGAGAGATGGTCCAGCGTCAGCGAGGCCATCGCGCACGCCGTGGGGGTGCGCGCCGAGAGCTGAACCACCGAGGTACCCAACCGCATGCGTGTGGTTTCGCGGCCCCACCAGGCCAGCGGAGTGAAGGCGTCCGACCCCCACGCCTCGGCGGTGAAGACCGTGTCAAAGCCGGCCTCTTCAGCCACAGCCACCAACTCCGCATGATTCGTCGGAGGTTGCGCGCTCCAATATCCGAGTTGCAGACCCAGCTTCATCGGTGCCGCCTTTCTGTCTGGGACACGGTCCTTGCCACGATTCTTAGAACCTGTTCTACTCGATGCTGTGACCACCAGCCAAAGCAGCCCGGTGCAGATCGACGCGCATCAGAAGCCCCTTTCGGCACCGCTGAAGCTGTCATTCGACTACACCCGTTCAGTCGGACCACTCCTCGGCCAGTTCTTCACCGCCCTGCGCGGGCGACGCATCCTCGGCGTCCGCGGTTCGGACGGACGCGTGCTCGTACCGCCAGCTGAGTATGACCCCGTGACTTATGCGCCGCTAACAGAGGTGGTACCGGTCGACAGCGTCGGGACGGTGTTGTCGTGGACCTGGCAGTCCGAGCCGCTGGAAGGCCAGCCGCTGGACCAGCCGTTCGCGTGGGCGCTGATCCAGCTCGACGGAGCCGACACCGCACTACTGCACGCGGTCGCCGCGGGTTCCTCCGACGCGATCAGCACCGGTGCGCGGGTTCATGCGCACTGGGTCGACGAACCCGTGGGCGCGATCACCGATATCGCGTACTTCGCGCTCGGGGATGAAGCCGAACCGGTGTCCGACGAACCCGACGATCGGGAGCCGGTCACCATCCAGGTGGCGCCCAGCAGCATCGAAATCCAGCACACCGCTTCACTTCCGGAGAGCGCCTTCCTGCGCGGCCTGGAAGACGGCAAGCTGCTCGGTGCTCGCACCGGCACCGGCGGCAAGGTGTACTTCCCGCCGAAGGAAGCCGATCCGGCCACCGGCCTGGAGCTGGACAACTTCCTCGAGCTGCCCGACAAGGGCACCGTGACGACGTTCGCCATCATCAACATCCCGTTCGCGGGCCAGCGCATCAAGCCGCCGTACGTCGCGGCCTACGTGCTGCTCGACGGCGCCGATATCCCGTTCCTGCACCTGATTCAGGAAATCGACGTCGCCGATGTGCGAATGGGCATGCGCGTGCAGGCGGTGTGGAAGCCCCAGGAGGAATGGGGTCTCGGCATCGACAACATCGAGTACTTCAAACCGACCGGCGAACCCGACGCCGAATACGACACCTACAAGCACCACCTCTAAAGGGACTCGCCACATGACATTTCGCGATGTAGCGGTCGTCGGCTTCGCCCATGCCCCGCATGTCCGACGCACCAGCGGAACCACCAACGGCGTCGAGATGCTGATGCCGTGTTTCCATCAGCTTTACGAAGAACTCGGCCTGAAGCAGACCGATATCGGCTTCTGGTGCTCCGGCTCTTCGGACTACCTTGCCGGCCGTGCCTTTTCGTTCATCTCGGCCATCGACTCGATCGGCGCGGTACCGCCGATCAACGAGTCGCACGTCGAGATGGACGCAGCCTGGGCGCTGTACGAGGCCTACATCAAGATCCTGACCGGGCAGGTCGACACCGCACTGGTATACGGCTTCGGCAAGCCCTCGGCGGGCACGCTTCGCCGGGTGCTCGCGCTGCAGACCGACCCGTACACGGTCGCACCGCTGTGGCCCGACTCGGTGTCGATGGCAGGCCTGCAGGCCCGCCTGGGCCTCGACGCGGGCAAGTGGACCGCTGAGCAGATGGCACAGGTGGCGTTGGACTCGTTCGCAGCCGCCGGGCGCACCGACTCCGAGAAGCCGGCCAAGAGCATCGATGAGCTACTGGCCCGGCCCTACTTCGCAGATCCGTTGCGGCGCCACGACATTGCGCCGATCACCGACGGCGCTTCGGCGATCGTGCTGGCCGCCGGCGACAGGGCACGCGAGCTCCGAGAGAACCCCGCCTGGATCACCGGTTTCGAGCACCGCATCGAGACACCGATCCTTGGCGCACGCGATCTGACCACTTCGCCGTCGACCGCAGCGTCGGCCACGGTCGCTACCGGTGGTGACGCCGGCTCGATCGAGGTCGCCGAGCTCTACGCGCCGTTCAGCCATCAGCAGCTGATTCTGGCCGAGGCGATCGGCCTGCCGGCCTCGACGAAGATCAATCCGTCGGGCGGCGCACTGGCGGCCAACCCGATGTTCTCGGCCGGCCTGGAGCGGATCGGTTTCGCCGCACAGCACATCTTCTCTCGTTCGGCGGGCCGCGTGCTGGCGCACGCCACCAGCGGCCCTGCGCTGCAACAGAATCTGGTCGCGGTCCTGGAGGGCAAGAACTGATGGCTAAAAAACTCGCAGCCGTTCTGGGCACCGGACAGACGAAGTACGTCGCCAAGCGTAAGGACGTGTCGATGAACGGCCTCGTGCGCGAGGCGATCGACCGGGCGCTCGCCGACTCGGGCTCGACGTTCGACGACATCGACGCCGTCGTCGTCGGCAAGGCGCCCGATTTCTTCGAGGGCGTGATGATGCCCGAGCTGTTCATGGCCGACGCGGTCGGCGCCACCGGCAAGCCGCTGATCCGCGTGCACACCGCGGGCTCGGTCGGCGGCTCGACCGCGATCGTGGCGGCCAGCCTGGTGCAATCGGGTAAGTACAAGCGCGTTCTGACCATGGCGTGGGAGAAGCAGTCCGAATCGAATGCCATGTGGGCGTTGAGCATTCCGGTGCCTTTCACCAAGCCGGTCGGCGCGGGCGCGGGCGGATACTTCGCCCCGCACGTGCGCGCCTACATCCGCCGATCCGGCGCGCCCACGCACATCGGCGCGATCGTGGCGGTCAAGGACAGGCTCAACGGCGCCAAGAACCCGCTGGCCCATCTGCACCAGCCCGATATCACCGTCGAGAAGGTGATGGAGTCCCCGATGTTGTGGGACCCCATCCGCTACGACGAGACGTGCCCGTCCTCGGACGGCGCGGCGGCGATGGTGATCGGCGACGAGGAAGCCGCCGACTCCCGGGTGGCCGCCGGACATCCGGTCGCCTGGATACACGCGACCGCCCTGCGCACCGAGCCCCTGGCATACGCCGGACGCGACCAGGTCAACCCGCAGGCCAGCCGGGATGCGGCCGCCGCCTTGTGGAAGGACGCGGGCATCACGAGCCCGATCGACGAGATCGACGTGGCCGAGGTGTATGTGCCGTTCTCCTGGTATGAGCCCATGTGGCTGGAGAGCCTCGGCTTCGCCAAGGAAGGCGAAGGGTGGAAGCTCACCGAGGCCGGCGAGACGGCGATCGGCGGGCGTATCCCCTTCAACCCCTCCGGCGGAGTGCTGAGCAGCAATCCCATTGGGGCGTCGGGCATGATCCGGTTCGCCGAGTCGGCCATCCAGGTGATGGGCAAGGGCGGCGACCACCAGGTCGAGGGTGCGCGCAAGGCACTGGGCCATGCGTACGGCGGCGGCGCGCAGTACTACTCGATGTGGGTGGTCAGCTCGGATAAACCGGTGGACAAGTCCGCGTGATGCAGTACACGGTCAGCATCGCGTTCAGCCCGCTCGACCAGCTCATCGAAATCGCCAAGGCAGCCGAGGAACTCGGCTTCGACAACATCGCGCTGCCCGACTCGATCTTTTATTTCGAGAAACAGTCCGTCGACTATCCCTACACCGCCGACGGCAAGCGGATGTTCGATGAGAACTCGCCCTGGGTCGATCCATTGATCCTGGCGGGCGCATTGGGTGCGGTGACGTCGAAGGTGCGTTTCTACACCAACGTGATGAAGCTCGGTTCGCGCAATCCGCTGCTACTGGCCCGCCAAGTGGGCTCTGTGGCGAACCTGACCAACAACCGGTTCGGCTTCGGTGTCGGGATCGGCTGGGCTCCCGAGGAATTCGAGTGGTGTGGGGTGCCCTACGCAAAGCGGGGCAAGCGCGTCGACGAGATGATCGACGTCATCAAGCTGGTGCTCGCCGGCGGCATGGTCGAGTTCCACGGCGAGTTCTACGATTTCGACCGGCTGCAGATGAGCCCCGCACCGTCCAAGCCGGTGCCGTTCTACGTCGGCGGACACACCGATGCGGCACTCAAGCGTGCGGTGCGCGTCAGTGACGGCTGGACCAGCGCGATGATGACGTGCGACCAGCTGGCCGAGACGATCAACCAGCTGAAGAAACTGCTGGCCGAGGCCGGGCGCGCCGACGACCCGTTCGAGTACCAGGCCGTGTGCATCGACAAATTCGGTGTCGACGGCCACCGCGACCTGGTCGACGCCGGTGTCACCGACTACATCGGCATTCCGTGGGTGTACGAGGGCCTCGGCTTCGACGCCCCGGTGGACAAGAAGATCGACGCGATGAAGCGGTTCGCCGAGACCTACATCCACTCCGGCTGGCAGGACTGATGGTGGGAGTGAGTGAGGATCGCAGCGAGGAACGAGCGAGGACCGGAGCGAGCGAGGTAAAAGTACGATGAGCTCGCCGGCCCACGAGGCGGGGCGTCGCTCACGCGAAGCCGCGATAGCCCGCGACAAAGAAGCTTGGCTGGCGGTGTTCGCCGATGACGCGATCGTCGAAGATCCCATCGGGCCATCGCATTTCGACCCCGAGGGCAAGGGCCACCGCGGCAAGGAAGCGATCGCAAAGTTCTACGACATGGCGATCGCGCCGAGCAAGCTGACCTTCAACTTCGAGAAGACCTACCAGTGCGGCGACGAGGAAGCCAACGTCGGCCACATCGTGATCGAGTCCAGCGGCTACCGGGTGGTCGCCGAGGGTGTGTTCACCTACCGGGTCAACGCGCAGGGCAAGATCGTTGCGCTGCGGGCCTATTGGGAGCTCGACAAGGCAACCGCGAGCGCGACGCCCCTGTAGAACTGTCTCGCTAAATCTCTTCGAAGCCAGACAAATAGCGCTGGGCGAGGTCTTGGTACGCCTTGGGATTGAGGTTCACCCACACCTCGGCGCCGGTTCCGGCGATCGGTCCCTTGACCTTCGCCGGCGATCCGGTCACCAGAACCTCATTCGGGATGTGAGTGCCGCCGACCACCAGCGAGTGCGCGGCGATCATGCTGCGGGCGCCGATCACCACTCCGTCGAGCACCGTGCAGTGGTTGGCGATCACCGCCTCGGCGCCCACGTGCGCGCCGTGGATCGTGCACATGTGAGCGATCGTGGCGCCGGGGCCGATGTCGACCGGAATGCCCGGCGGGGCGTGCAGCACCGATCCGTCCTGCACGTTGGCGCCCTCCCGGATCACGATCGGCGCGTAATCCCCGCGCAGCACCGCGTTGAACCACACAGATGCGCCGGCCTCCACAGTGACGTCTCCGACGAGGACGGCAGTCGGTGCCACGAACGCGGTGGGATCGACCCGGGGTGACCGGCCCTCGAACGAATACATCGGCATCGTTCACATATACCGCAATTCAGGTGGGTAATCCCCAGCTAGCGCGGCTGTGATTGCGCGATCAGACGATAAAACTGTAACGTGTTCTAGTTAGAGACGAAATTAGGGAGGGCTCGAGGTGACAACCGGCATTCGCGAGATCGACACCGGGACCCTGCCAGACCGGTATGCCCGGGGCTGGCACTGCCTGGGCCCCATCAGTGACTACCTGGACGGCAAGCCACACCCGATCGATGCATTCGGGACGAAACTGGTGGTCTTCGCCGACTCCGAGGGCGCGGTCCACGTCCTGGACGCCTACTGCCGTCACATGGGCGGAGACCTGTCCCAGGGCACCGTCAAAGACGACACCCTGGCGTGCCCGTTCCACGACTGGCGCTGGGGCGGCGACGGCCGCTGCCGCCTGGTGCCCTACGCCAAGCGCACCCCCAAGCTGGCCCGCACCCGGTCCTGGGAGACCGACGTGCGCAACGGGTTGCTGTTCGTCTGGCACGACCATGAGGGCAACCCACCGCAGCCCGAGGTGCGGATTCCGGAGATCCCGGAATACACCAGCGGCGAGTGGACCGAGTGGAAGTGGAACTCGATGCTGATCGAGGGCTCCAACTGCCGCGAGATCGTCGACAACGTCACCGACATGGCGCACTTCTTTTACATCCACTTCGGCCTGCCGACGTACTTCAAGAACGTCTTCGAGGGCCACATCGCCTCGCAGTATCTGCACAACGTCGGCCGGCCCGACGTCACGCTGGGCGGTTCGGCCTACACGGAGTCCCACCTGGACTCGGAGGCCTCGTACTTCGGGCCATCGTTCATGATCAACTGGCTGCACAACAACTACGGCGGCTACAAGGCCGAGTCGATCCTGATCAACTGCCACTACCCGGTGTCGCAGGACTCGTTCATGCTGCAGTGGGGTGTGATCGTCGAAAAGCCCAAGGGCATGGACGACGCCATGAGCGACAAGCTCTCCGATGCCATGGTCGTCGGCGTCAGCAAGGGCTTCCTGCAGGACGTCGAAATCTGGAAGCACAAGACCCGCATCGACAACCCGCTGCTCGTCGAGGAAGACGGCGCGGTGTACCAGATGCGCCGGTGGTATCAGCAGTTCTACGTCGACGTGGCCGACGTCAGCCCTGATATGACCGACCGCTTCGAGCTCGAGGTCGATACCGCCCCGGCCAACGAGAAGTGGCAGGTCGAGGTTCAGGAGAACCTCAAGAAGCAGGCCGCTTCTGAAGGACAGCCGACCCAGGTGTGAATATGACCCCCGGGGATCCCACGCCCGACGTAGACGATCTGGCGCGGTCCATGCTCCAGCTGCTCGGCGTGCATGAGCACGACGAGCCGCAAGAGCACGACGACGGCACGCCCGGATCCTGGTCCAAGGCACCAGATTTCGCTTCAGATCCGGAGCGTGCAGCCGCGATCCACGAGGCCACCCGCCAGGACAAAGAGCGCTACCTGACAGCAGGCCTGGCCGACATCGACTGCCGGTATTGCCATATCGCGGTGAAGGTGAAGAAGCTGGGCGCCGCGCACACCGCGGTGCAGTGGAGCACCGAAGCACAGCAGCGCTGCGCCTACTTCACCGAGATTCGCGAAGCGGGCGGCTCGAGTGCCCGCACCCGGTCCTGCCCCAAACTGTCGGACAGCATCAAACACGCCGTGGCGGAGGGCTGTCTGGAGGAGTACTCCAGCGCCCCCGCCCCCGGCGACGGCTAGTACTGTCCGACATTTCGTCGATATCGACCGGGCTCACAGCCCCTTGAAGCGCTCCTTGACCTGATCTTCGGTGAGACCGTAATCAGCCAGCGAGTAGGTGTGCTTGGGCGCGCGTGGCCCTTGCTTGCTCTCGTCGTCGGTGCGCTGGATAGCCGCACGCGCATCGTCGGTCATCTCGATGCCGAAGTGGCTGTAGATCTTCTCCACGGTGGCGATCGGTTCGCGAATGAGCTCGAAGTAGTCCACATCGTAGAACTGGGCCGGATTCTGCTTGGCGCGTTCGATGTTGAACCGCTCCAGTCCTCGCGACCAGGTCTCCAGCGAATCGGCCCCGATGACCTCGCCCGTGAACGTGTTCGACCAACCCTCGGTGGTGTGCTGGGACAGCGAGCACATCGACGCCATGATGGTCTCGGCCGGGCGATGGCACTGCAAGATCAGCGCATCGGGGTAGGTGGCGAAGACCGCGTCCAGTGCGAACAGGTGGCTGGGATTCTTGAGCACCCAACGCTTCTCGGGATCATTGAGACCGATCAGCTGCAGGTTCTTGCGGTGCCGCGCATACGATTTCGACCAATCCTGATGGGACAGCCACTGCGAATAGGTCGGTAGGTGGGCCAACGTCTCGTACGACACCGAGTGCAGCGACTGCCGCAGCAGCTGCCAGCACTCCTCCACTTCATCGGCCGTCATGTAGTGCAAGCCCGTGTAATCCGGGTTCTCCTCATGAGCCTTGGTGAACTGCGCGTCGAGCTGCTGGAAGACCGCGTTGTCCTTCCACGTTTCCCGCGGCGGACGGGGCTGCGGGAACTCCGCGAGCCACAGCTCCAGTCCCTGGTGCCGAGGGTCGCCGCACAACAGCCGGTGCAGCGCGGTGGTCCCGGTGCGCGGCAGACCGGTGACGAAAATCGGCCGCTCGATCGGGACGTCGACGTGCTGCGGATACTGCTTGAAGGCCGCCTCGGAAACGAGCCTGGCCACCAAGGCATTTCGCACGAAGAACCGCGACATCTTGCTGCCGACCTCGGTGAGGTCCGCATCGTTGCGAAACGATTCGAGCAGCACACTCAGCGCTTCACGGTAGTTGTCATCGTCGACACCGAAGTCGTCCAAGCCGGTGGCCTTGACGGCGGAGGCGCGTACCGCCTCGACGGAAAGGAAGTCGGAGCTCATCAGTTGTGATACTCCCCGCAGTTCACGTCCAGGGTCTGGCCGGTGATGCCATTGGACAGATCGCTGGCCATGAACAGGATGGCCGAGGCGACCTCATCCTCGGTGGGCAGCCGTTTGAGATCGCTGTTGACCGCGGCGGCCTTGTATATCTCGTCGACGGTCGTGCCATATTTGCTGGCCTGGTGTTCGAAATAACCCTGCAGGGTTCCACCCCAGATGTAGCCCGGCAGAACGGAATTCACCCGGATGCCCTGCGGCCCCAGTTCACTTGCCAGCGACTGGGACATCGACAGGAGCGCCGCCTTGGCCAACTTGTAGGCACCCTGCTTGGGGTCGGAATGCCGCAGCACCATCGAGTTCACGTTGACCACCGACCCCTTGGCCTCGACCAGTGCCGGCGTGAAGCCCTGGATGAGCCGCAGCGCACCGAGCACTGTGAGCTCCACCGTCTCGCGGATGTGGTCGAACGTGGTGTTGGCGAAGGGCTTCATCGACGGCACCTTGAACGCATTGTTGATCAGCACGTCGACCTTGCCGAAGGCGTCCAGGGTCTGCTTGACCAGATTGTCGACCTGACCCTCGTCGGTGATGTCGGTGCCCACCGACACCGCGCGGCGGCCCAGGTCGGTGACCGTCTTGGCCACATCGTCGAGACGTCCGACGGTCCGCGCCGCCAGCACCAGATCGGCACCCTCCTCGGCACATCGGCGCGCCAGCGTCGTACCCAGCGCCGGACCGACGCCACTGATTACGACGACCTTGTTCTCGAGCAAGCCGGCCATACGTTATCCCACCATCCTGTTGCCAATTAGTTTCTGGCGCAACGCGATTCGCTGACGCCAGTCGTCATCGGAAATCTTGTTCTGCTCGTAGTAGGGCAGTTTGGAAGCGACCGAGTCGAGATCGACGACCTCCAGGGTGGGGCCGTCGGCCTCGGTCAGCTGGCGGGAGACCCGCTGCCAGCGGAACTGCAGGTAGCCCTTGCGATGCCCCAGCGTCTCGACCCAGTTGGTCACCCCGGGGCTCTGGTCGGCGACGACGATTCGGATCTTGCCATCCGGATCAGCTTGCGCCTGAGTACCGTTCAGCGAGGTCTGGTGGTTGATGTAGTCCAGCGAGATGTACCAGAGGCTGCCGAGCTGGAACCCGAGGTAGGGGGCGTCGGTGACCGGCAGGGTGATGATGATGGCCTGATCGGGTGAGAGGTCGTAGTGCCCGACCGATGAATACTGAGTGGCCAGCCCACCCGGGGTCAGCCGGGGCGCGGTGAGCGTATTGACTGGCAGGTTGTCGTAGAACCACTTCGGGAACTGCAGCCAGGTCTTGACGCGCTGCACCAACTGCTTCGCCGCGCTCGCCCAGCGCCGTTCGATCAGGTCGGTGGTCAGCGCCGGTGGTGCGGTGCCCGCGGTGTCGGTGCGCGCGATCGCAAAGTTGCCGCGCTGAGCCGACCAGTCGTTGTAAACCTCGCGAATGACAAGCTGCGCGTTGCTATCCGGGGTGAACCGCCACTCGAAGGTGCCGTCGGCGGCGATGTCGAGCTTGCGGTCATCGAATGCCGTCTCGCTGTCAGGGACGACTTCGTCGGTGTATTCGCCACCGAGGAGCTGGAAGCTGACGTCGGTGGTGGTGCCGCGCGTGCCGGTGACGACGTACTCGTGCCCGGCCACCACGCGGGTGCCGAAGTACATGGTGTCCGGGTTGTCCAGGCCCATCTTGGTGAACGGCCCGGTGCCCGAATGCAGGAACGGATGGTCACGGTCGTAGTCGAAGGCGACATGCGTGCACGCCGCCACGCAGCCCGCGAGGTACTGCAGCCCCTCCAGCAGATCAGCCTCGGTTTCGATGAACGGCGCTTCCCGAACCAGACGTTCGGACTCGACAATGGCGTCCACTAGTGGCTGGGTGTACATCGACCGCCTCGCGTTTCAATATTGGACCGACCTGGTACGTTCTCCGACTGAGACTAGAACGCGTTCTAATTCCAGTCAACCAAGTCGCCGGTCCATATGTGGACCGTAGAGGTAGGATTTTGCAATGCCAGACTCGTCGACTCCAGGTCGATCATCTCCCCCCACGCAGCGCGTGGTGGCGATTCTGGACTTTCTGGCCAAACACCCGCAGGACCGGTTCGGCCTCTCGGAGCTGGCCCGTCGACTGCACCTGGCCAAGCCAACGTGCCTCGGCATCGTCACTACCCTGACCGAGTCCGGCTACCTGGTTCGCGACGCCGCCGACAAGACCTACCGGCTTGGCCCCAGCCTGATCGCGCTGGGCCATCTCGCGCAGGAGTCGCTAAGGGTCAACCCGGCCGCGCGCGCCGAGCTGGCCCAGCTGTCGCGAACCTTCGACACCACAGCGGCGCTGGCCGCCGTCATCGACGACCGGATCACGCTGCTGGAACTGGTCCAACCGCCCGGCGCCGACGTCGGAGTGCGCGTCGGGCAGAGTTATCCGTTCGCACCGCCAGTGGGCCTGATGTTCGTGCTGTGGGACGACGACGCGCTGAACAGCTGGCTGGGCAGGGCCCCGACCATCCCGCTGCGCACCGAAACGCAGCGGCTGGACCGCGTCGTCGCAGAGTGCCGCACGGCGGGTTATCTCGTCGAGCGCCTCACCCCCGGCGGCCGGCGGCTCTACGCGATGATGGCGGGCATGTCGAGCACGCTGCCCGACGAGCTGCGGGCGCTGCTCGGCGAGCTGATCTCGGACATCGGCGAGCGGGTCTACCTGCGTAGTGAAGCCGAGGGGTCGCGGCAGCGCCACGACGTCAGCGTCATCTCCGCGCCCGTCTACGACCACCACCACCGGCAGGCGATGGTGGTGTCGCTCCAGATCGGCCGCGCGCTCACCGATTCCGAGATCGCCAAGCATGCGCGCGGCCTGGTGGCCAGCGCCGACGCGCTCACCGCACAGCTGGGCGGCACCAAGCCGCCGTGGTGACTACAGCTCGCCGATGACGACCAGGGCCTCGGCCGGCTCCACCTGAAGGCCGCAGCGGTTCTGGAAATCGACCAGCGGCGCCTTGATGGCCCGGATGTCGTTGGCCTGGTCCGGATGATCATTGAAGTAGGTGTTGAACGCGCCGACCGCGGAGAACGCCGACTGCCGGGTGGCGTCGATCAAAGCCTGATTGGCCTCGGGGTGCACGGCGAAGTAGTCCGACAGGTTCTTGGTGACCGAGCTGATCGTGGACGACAGGCCGGCGGCGGTGCAATCGGATGCGGCCGCGGGAGCGGGCGCAGGATCGGCGCCGGCGGACGTAATCGACACGGCACTGACCGCGCCGGCGGCCAGCACTGTCAGGACGACACGACGGACGAGCATTGCGATTCTCCCTTCGAGGCGCACAGCACACTCGCTGCACGGCCACTGAAGGGAACTTCGTGCGGTACCGAGCCGGTGTTACCCCCGCGTCAGCTGGTCGCCGCGAGCACCAGCGGCAGCACGGCAGGCGCGCCGGCCTCCTTCACCAGGCGCGCGGCCATCGTCAACGTCCATCCGGTATCGGTCACATCGTCGATGAGCAGCACCGGGCCACCCGCTGCCGCAATGGCCGCCGGATCCGGCGCCGACCACGCTCCATCGAGGGCGGCGACGCGGTAGGCGGAGTTGGCGGCGCTGACCGGCCGGCGCCCCGCGGCGTACCGCAACACACCCAGGTCGGTCAGTCTGCCGACACGTGCCAATTCACGGGCCAGGGACCCGATCAGGACGGGATGCGTATCCGAATCCAGAGCCAGCACCGCCGTCGGACGGTCCGCCCAGTCCCAGGCGGCCAGCACCTTGACCGCCGCCTGCACCACATCCGACGGCACGTCGCCGTCAGGTTCGTCGATCACGCGTCGTAGGCGCGGACCCCAGCCCAGGTCGGTCAGTCGCCCGATCGCCCGGCCCGGCGCGGGACCGTCCCCGATGCGTCCGCTGAGGCTGACGCCCAACTTCCCGAGTCCCGACGGCCACTGCTTACGCGGAGTGATCTCGACACCGGGTCGCATCAGTCGCTCCTGGACGAGTGCCGCCGCACCGTCGTCCACCGCCGCACCGAAGCGTGCTCCGGCGCAGTTGTCGCACCGGCCGCACCGTTCGCCGTGGGTGAGACCGGGATCGTCGAGTTGCCTGCGCAGAAACGTCATTCGGCACTCGTCGGTGCTCTGGTAGTCCAGCATTGCCTGCTGTTCACGGCGGCGGCCCTCGTCGAGTTGACGGTAGCGCGCCTCGTCGTAGTCCCATGGTTGGCCAGTGGCGAGCCAACCGCCTTTGACCCGTCGCACCGCACCGTCGACGTCGAGCACCTTCAGCACCATCTCCAGCCGGGTGCGGCCCAGATCCACCAGCGGCTCCAGGGCGGGAGTGGACAGCGGACGGTCGGGCTCCAGTTGACGAATGATGTTGCGCACCATGGCTTCCGAAGGGAACGCCACCGAAGCGAAATACCGCCAGACGTCCTGGTCTTCACGACCGGGCAACAGAACCACCTCGGCGCTGTCCGTCGAGCGGCCGGCACGACCGACCTGCTGGTAGTACGCGATCGGCGAGGAAGGCGCGCCGAGATGCACGACGAAGCCAAGATCCGGTTTGTCGAATCCCATGCCCAGAGCCGAGGTGGCGATCAGTGCCTTCACCCGATTGCCCAGCAAATCCGCCTCGAGTTGTTCTCGCTCGGCGGTTTCCGTCGAGCCGGTGTACGCGGCCACCTCGAATCCGCGCTCGCGAAGCAGCGCTGCCACATCGTGCGCCTGGGCTACGGTCAGCGTGTAGACGATTCCGGACCCCGGCAGCGAATCCAGGTGCTCTGCCAGCCAGGCCATGCGCTGTGCACCGCCGCCGGCCTGGACCACCGACAGTCGCAACGACTCGCGATCGAGCCCACCGCGCAGCACCAACGTGTCCCGGCCGCCACCCGGCACATTGTCGGCACGGCCGACGCCCAGCTGCGCTGCGACATCGTTGACGACACGATCGTTGGCGGTGGCGGTGGTCGCCAAAACCGGTACGTCCGAACCCAGTTCGGCGATCAACGTGCGGATCCGCCGGTAATCGGGCCGGAAGTCGTGGCCCCAGTCCGAGACACAGTGTGCCTCGTCGACCACCACCAGACCGGCGTCGGCGGCCAGCGCCGGTAATACGGTGTCGCGAAACTCCGGATTGTTCAGCCGTTCCGGGCTGACCAGCAGGACATCGAGGTCACCGCTGTTGACCCGCTGGTGAATCTCGTCCCACTCGGTGACATTGCCGGAGTTGATGGTGGCCGCCCGAACACCCGCGCGTTGCGCGGCGGCGACCTGGTTGCGCATCAGGGCGAGCAAGGGCGAGACGATGACCGTCGCACCGTGGCCCCGCTGGCGCAGCAGCTTGGCCGCGATGAAGTACACCGCCGACTTGCCCCACCCTGTGCGTTGGACGACCAGTGCCTGGCGGCGCTGCACCACCAGCGCTTCGATAGCGGTCCATTGGTCGTCGCGCAGCAGGGCGGTCGGACCGGCCAGCTGCTCGAGAATCGCCTGAGCGTCGTCGCGGGTCACCATGGCACCATGGTGCCCGTTCGGTCCGACGAGGCCGCGAACTACTTGGCGGTGATAATCCCCGAGTCGCTTCGCTCCTGCCCGCCGGAAGCCGCTGCTTGCTCCTGCTGGATCTCCAGCGCGATGTCGATCAGCTGATCCTCCTGGCCGCCGATCAGCTTGCGCTGACCCGCCCGGTGCAGCAGCTGATGCGCCGGCACGCCGTAACGCTCGGACTGACGGATCGCGTGCTTGAGGAAGCTGGAGTACACCCCGGAGTAGCCCATGATCAGCGCGTTGCGGTCCAGCAGGCACTCGGCCGGCATGGCCGGTGCGACGACCTCTTCGGCGGCGTCGGCGATGTCGAAGAAATCGATGCCGGTCTTGACGCCGATCTTGTCGAACACCCCGATGAGGGCCTCTACCGGCGCGTTACCCGCACCGGCACCGAAGCGGCGGCACGACCCGTCGATCTGCTTGGCGCCCGCGCGGACGGCCTCGATGGAGTTGGCGACGCCGAGGCCGAGGTTCTCGTGGCCATGAAAACCGACTTGAGCGTCCTGTCCCAATTCGGCGACCAGCGCCGCTACCCGGTCGGCCACGCCCTCGAGGACCAGCGCGCCGGCCGAGTCGACGACGTAGACGCACTGGCATCCGGCGTCGGCCATGATCCGGGCCTGGGCGGCCAGCTTCTCCGGCGAGATGGTGTGGCTCATCATCAGGAACCCGACGGTCTCCAGACCCAGTTCCCGGGCCAGGCCGAAGTGCTGGATCGAGACGTCAGCCTCGGTGCAGTGGGTGGCGATCCGGCAGATCGAGCCGCCGTTGTTCTGCGCCTCCTTGATGTCTTCCTTGGTGCCCACGCCGGGCAGCATCAGGAAGGCGATCTTGGATTCCTTGGCCGTCTCGGCGGCCAGCTTGATCAGCTCCTGCTCGGGAGTTTTGGAGAACCCGTAGTTGAAGCTCGAGCCACCCAGCCCGTCGCCGTGCGTCACCTCGATGACCGGGACGCCGGCCGTGTCGAGCGCCGCGACGATGGCGCCGACCTCTTCCTTGGTGAACTGGTGGCGTTTGTGATGGCTGCCGTCACGCAGGGATGTGTCCGTCATCCGGACATCCCAGCTGGGGTCGAACCACACTTCTGCACTCATGCTTGCGCTCCTGTTCCCGCAGAGGCCCGTTCCTTGGCGATTTCTTCGCCCACCTTGGTGGCCGCGGCAGTCATGATGTCCAGATTTCCAGCGTAGGGCGGCAGGTAGTCACCGGCACCCTCCACTTCCACGAACGTGGTGACGAGGTGGTGGCCACCGTTGTAGACCGTCGGCTCGTCGAACTGCGGCTCGTTGAGGAGCCGGTAGCCGGGCACGTAGGTCTGCACCTCGGCTACCACGTCCTTGATCGACTGCGTGATCGCGGCGTGGTCGGCGTCCTCGGGGATTGCGCAGAAGATGGTGTCGCGCATGATCATCGGCGGATCGGCAGGGTTCAGGATGATGATCGCCTTGCCGCGCTTGGCGCCACCGATGACCTCGACGCCCGCACTGGTCGTCTTGGTGAACTCGTCGATGTTGGCCCGGGTGCCCGGGCCGGCCGACGCCGACGACACCGACGCCACGATCTCCGCATAAGGCACGCCCCCCTGGTCCGCGACTGCGCGAGCCACTGCGTACACCATCGGGATGGTGGCCTGGCCACCGCAGGTGACCATGTTGACGTTGGGGGCGTCGAGGTGTGCGCGCAGGTTGGCCGGCGGGATCACGCCCGGGCCGACGGCAGCCGGGGTCAGGTCGATCGCGCGGATGCCGGCTTCCTCGTACCGCGGAGCGGCGGCCCTGTGCACGTAGGCACTGGTGGCTTCGAACACCAGATCCGGCTTCTCCGGCTGCGCCAACAGCCAGTCGACTCCCTCATGGCTGGTCTCCAGCCCCAGCTTGCGAGCCCGGGCGAGCCCTTCGCTCTCGGGGTCGATACCGATCATCCAGCGCGGCTCGAGCCACTCCGAACGAAGGAGCTTGTACAGCAGGTCGGTGCTGATGTTGCCCGACCCGACAATGGCAACTGAGCTCTTCTGGCCCATATGGGACTCCTCTTACTCGAACGACAGCCGGACTGAACCCAGCCCGGCGAAGTCAGCGACGAACTGGTCGCCAGGGCGGCAGTCGATGGCCCTGGTGCACGACCCCGGCAGCACGATGTCGCCCGCCTTCAGACGTACCCCGAAGCTTTCGACCTTGCGGGCCAGCCACGCGACCGCGGTGACCGGATTACCCAGCACGGCGTCGCTGCGGCCCTCGGCCACCACTTCCCCGTTGCGGGTGAGCACCGCGTCAATGCCCCTGATGTCAACGTCTTTCGGTGACACGCGCTCCTTGCCGAGCACGTAGCCGGCCGAGGACGCGTTGTCGGCGATCGTGTCGCACAGCGCGATCTTCCAGTCCGTGATCCGGGTGTCGATGAGTTCGATCGCCGGCGCGAAGGCGGCCGTGGCGGCCAGCACGTCGTCCTCGGTGCACCCGGCGCCGGGCAGGTCGTCGGCGAGGATGAATCCGACCTCGACCTCGACGCGCGGAAACAGGAAGCGCCCGGCGGGCACCGGCTGGTCCTCGAACACCTCCATGTCGGCCAGCAGGTGGCCGTAGTCGGGCTCGTCGACGCCCATCATCTTCTGCATGGCCTCCGACGACAGGCCCACCTTGTGGCCGACCACCCGGGCGCCTTCGGCGACCCGCTGCCGGATGTTGATCAGCTGGATCTCGTAGGCGTCGACCACGTCGATATCCGGGTGCTTGGACGTCAACGGAGTCATCGGGACGCGGGTGCGCTCCGCCTCGGCAAGGTCGGCGGCAAGCTCGTCGCGCGTCGAAACGCTCAGCATTCCCGGGAGTCCCATCGTCGGTGTGACCGGGGCGAACGGCGCCCGGTGCGGGCAATTCTAGTGCGGTCCGAGAGCCGTTGGGATAAGCGTTCCGCTGATCGGAAAGGAGGGGTCAGTAGCGCCCGGACGGGGCAATTCTATAACGTGTTCTAGTATGACAGCTCAGGAGTTCGACGTCGTCGTCGTCGGAAGCGGTGCCGCCGGTATGGTCGCCGCGCTCACCGCCGCTCACCAGGGACTATCGGCAGTCGTCGTGGAGAAGGCCGCGCACTTCGGCGGCTCGACCGCGCGATCCGGTGGTGGCGTGTGGATCCCTAACAACGAGATCCTCAAGCGGGACGGCGTTACCGACACCAAGGAAGCCGCACGCACCTATCTGCACACGATCATCGGCGACGTGGTGGAGCCGGAGCGCATCGACACCTATCTCGAGCGCGGCCCGGAGATGCTGTCGTTCGTGCTCAAGCACTCGCCCTTGAAGATGTGCTGGGTGCCGGGCTACTCCGACTACTACCCAGAGACGCCCGGCGGGCGTCCGGCGGGCCGGTCGATCGAACCCAAGCCGTTCAACGCCAAGAAGCTCGGCCCGGACGAGAAATTCCTCGAGCCGCCTTACGGCAAGGTGCCCCTCAATGTGGTTGTGATGCAGCAGGACTACGTGCGTCTCAACCAGCTCAAGCGCCATCCCCGCGGTGTGCTGCGCAGCCTGAAGGTCGGCGCGCGCACGATGTGGGCCGGAGCGCGGGGCAAGAACCTGGTGGGCATGGGCCGGGCACTGATCGCGCCGCTGCGAATCGGCCTGCGCCAGGCCGGAGTTCCCGTGCTGCTCAACACCGCGCTGACCGACCTTTACGTCGAGGACGGTGTCGTGCGCGGCATCTATGTCAAGGAGGCGGGGGACTCCGAATCGGCTGACCCGCAACTGATCCGCGCGCGACGCGGCGTCATCCTGGGCAGCGGCGGCTTCGAGCGCAACGAGCAGATGCGCGTGAAGTACCAGCGAGCGCCGATCACCGCGGACTGGACGGTGGGGGCCGAGGCCAACACCGGCGATGGCATCGTGGCGGCCGAGAAGCTCGGTGCTGCACTGGAATTGATGGAGGACGCCTGGTGGGGCCCGACGGTTCCACTGGTCGGCGCGCCGTGGTTCGCACTGTCGGAGCGGAACTCCCCCGGCTCGATCATCGTCAACCTTGCCGGTAAGCGCTTCATGAACGAGTCGATGCCCTACGTCGAGGCCTGCCACCACATGTACGGCGGCGAGTACGGGCAGGGACCCGGCCCCGGCGAGAATGTGCCGGCCTGGCTGGTCTTCGACCAGCAGTACCGTGACCGCTACATCTTCGCGGGCTTGCAACCGGGGCAACGGATTCCGAAGAAGTGGATGGAATCCGGCGTCATCGTGAAGGCAGACACTCTCGAGGAGTTGGCCAAGCTGACCGGCCTTCCGGCCGACACCTTCCTGTCCACGGTCGAGCGGTTCAACGGGTTCGCCCGTTCGGGCAAGGACGAGGACTTCCACCGCGGCGAAAGCGCCTACGACCGGTATTACGGCGATCCGACCAACAAGCCCAACCCCAACCTCGGCGAAATCAAGAACGGGCCGTTCTACGCCGCCAAGATGGTGCCGGGCGACCTGGGCACCAAGGGTGGCATCCGCACCGACGTGCACGGACGGGCCCTGCGCGACGACGGTTCGGTGATCGACGGCCTGTATGCGGCCGGTAATGTCAGCTCGCCGGTGATGGGCCACACCTATCCCGGACCCGGTGGCACCATCGGCCCCGCGATGGCGTTCGGGTACCTCGCTGCGTTGCATATCGCCGGAGCCGCTGGGCCGGCGACATCCAGCACAGGGAAGGGCTGACATGCCGATCGATGTCTCCGTCGCACTCGCGGCCGAACTGGAACCTGTCGAGTTCGCCTGGACGAGTAGCGATGTGCAGCTTTATCAACTCGGCCTCGGAGCCGGCGCAGATCCCATGGACCCCAAGGAATTGCGCTACCTCGCCGACCGTACCCCGCAGGTGCTGCCCAGCTTCGGCAACGTGGCGGCCAGCTTCCACATGACCGAGCCGCCCGAGGTGAAGTTCCCCGGCATCGACATCGAGCTGAGCAAGGTGCTGCACGCCAGCGAGGCGGTCACGGTGCCGGCCCCACTGCCGCCCAGCGGTACCGCGCGCTCAGTGCAGCGGTTCACCGAAATCTGGGACAAGGGCAAGGCGGCTGTCATCGTCAGCGAGACGACGGTGACCGACCCCGACGGCACGCTGTTGTGGACCACCAAACGGTCGATCTTCGCCCGCGGTGAGGGCGGTTTCGGTGGCGAGCGCGGCCCGTCGACGTCGGTGGCCGCCCCGGATCGCGCGCCGGACTACGAGATCTCGGTACCGGTACTGCCCCAGCAGGCGCTGTTGTACCGACTGTGCGGCGACCGCAACCCGCTGCACTCCGATCCCGAATTCGCCGCTGCGGCAGGCTTTCCCAAGCCGATCCTGCACGGCCTGTGCACCTACGGGATGACGTGCAAGGCGCTGGTGGACACGCTGCTGGACGCTGACGTGTCGCAGGTGAAGACCTACGGTGCGCGCTTCGCCGGGGTGGTGTACCCGGGCGAGACCATCAAGGTGAACGTGTGGAAAGACGACGGTCGCTACGTCGGCGTGGTCACCGCGCCGGGCCGTGACGATGCCGTCGTGCTGTCCGACGTGGAGTTCATCCCCGTCTGATCGCTCAGCTCTGCGGTACCGGATGGAACCGGATCGCCGCGTCGTCACCTCCTCGGGGGGCATCGTTTTCGGCCAACTTGTTGTAGGGCTCGCCTAGATCGATGTGGCTGACTTGGTCCAGCCGGTCGTAGGTCTGAGTGTCGATTTCAAGGGTCAGCGCGGCCAGATAGTCGTCCAGCTGCTCCACCGACCGTGGACCGATCACCGGGACCACGCCGGTTGGCGAACGTCGCGCGCGCTCCACCAGCCAGGCCACCGCAACCTGCGCCGGCTGCACGCCGAGGTCATTGGCCACCGCCAGCACAGCGTCGACGGTCGCCGACTTACGGCCGCCATCTTCCTTGTGCACCAATCGATTCCACGCCGTCATCCGACCTTCCTCGCCGCGACGGTACTTCCCGGTGAGCAGGCCACCGCCCAGCGGCGACCATAGGGCCGCCCCGAGACCGAGCGCTTCGGCCATCGGGAGGACCTCGCGGTCGCCGGTGCGCTCGACGAGGCTGTACTCGAACTGCACTGCGGCCAGTGGCGTGAGCCCGCGCAGCTCCGCGATGGTCACTGCGCGGCTGGTCAGCCAGGCCGGGAAGTTCGAGAACCCGGCGTAGAGAATCTTGCCCGCGCGAGCCAGGTCGGCCAGCGCGCCGATGGTTTCCTCCACCGGGGTGATCGCGTCCGGGAAGTGCACCCAGAACAGGTCGATGTAATCGGTGCCCAAGCGCCGCAGGCTGCCGTCGACGGCTCGGAACACCGCGCGCCTGCCAGCGCCCGTCTGTAGGACACCGGAACCGTCGGGACTGCCGATGCCGAACTTGGTCGCCAGGGTGAATTCGTCGCGCCTGCCGGCGAGCAGGGTGCCCAGCATCTGCTCCGATTCACCGCGCTGGTAGCTGGCCGCGGTGTCGATAAATGTTCCACCCGCTTCGGCGAATCGATTGAAAATAGCTGTAGCGGTGTGCAAGTCGGCGCCGTAACCCCATCCGGTACCGAAGTTGCCGGTACCGAGGCTGAGCTCCGAGACGCGAAGGCCGTTGCGCCGACCGAAGGTGAAGTGCTCCATCACGGATCCACCGTACCCACCCCTGGGTACAGCAAACAATACCTAGCATTTTGACGGGTTTCTCCCAGGTTCGGCAGCACTGTACTAAATTATCCAGGGCAAACATCGGCGCTGCTTTGAAAGGAACCCCATGAAGATTACGCAGGCCTCATCTGTCGGCCTGATCGGTGTGGCATTACTGGTGGGCACGGCAGCCGTCGGCTGCGGGAGCGACGACAAGGGATCCTCATCGTCATCATCGTCGTCGTCCTCTTCGAGCTCCGCCGCAGCAACCACCTCGGAAGCCGCGTCGGCGACTTCTAGCGCTGCGGCAAGCCCGTCGGCGCAGGCAGGCGACTACAGCAAGTTGCTGCTGAAGGCGTCTGACATCGACCCGAGCTTCACCGCCAGCGCGCCGACCGAAAACCCTAACGGTGTGCCGGGGATTGGTCAGACGATGACCAACCCTGGCAAGAATGAGAACATCCTGTTCGTCATCTTCGTCGACGAGAACCCAGCCGCTGCGGTCCAGTCGTTGCAGGGTTTCAAGGACACGCTCGCCAAGGAGGTCGACGGAGCACCGCAGCCTGCCGATGTCGGTGACGGCGGGTTCATCGCCACCGGGAAATCCCCCGACGGTTCGAAGGGTGTGACGGAGGTGTACTTCACAACAGGTAAGGCGATGGTCAACATCGAGTTCGAGAGCGCGCCGAACGACCCGGTGCAGCCGGAGACCGCACTGACGATCGCCAAGATGCAGGACACCCAGATCAAAAACAACCTGCCCGCATAGCTTTTCGGCACAACGCTTATCGAAGGTAACGCCACGGCGCGACATCCCCCGATGTCCTGCCGTGGCGTTCCTGTCGGCGCAACGGTGGCGCGAAAGGAGCCGAGCTCAGCCGAGGATCAGGCCCGACGTCGGGACGCCCGTGCCTGCGGTGACAAGCACGTGCTCGACGTTAGGCACAGGGTTGACCGACGTTCCGCGCAGCTGCCGCACGCCCTCAGCGATGCCGTTCATACCGTGGATGTAGGCCTCGCCAAGCTGACCGCCATGGGTGTTGATCGGCAACCGTCCGCCGATCTCCAGCGCGCCGTCCTTGATGTAGTCCTTCGCATCGCCCTGAGCGCAGAACCCCAACTCCTCCAACTGAATCAGCGTGAACGGGGTGAAGTGGTCGTAGAGGATCGCCGTCTGGATGTCGGCCGGGGTCAGCCCCGACTGCTCCCAGAGCTGCCTGCCGACCAGCCCCATCTCCGGCAATCCGAGTTCGGGCCGGTAGTAGCTGGTCATCGAGTACTGATTCGGGCTCGACCCTTGCGCGGCCGCTTCGATGATCGCCGGCCGGTGCTTCAAGTCTTTGGCCCGCTCCGGTGACGTGATCACCAACGCGACGCCGCCATCTGTCTCCTGGCAGCAATCGAGTAGCCGCAGCGGCTCAGCGATCCACCGCGAGGCCTGATGTTCCTCGATGGTGATGGGCTTCTCGTAGAAGTACGCCTTCGGATTATTGGCGGCGTGCTTGCGGTCCGCGACCGACACCGCGCCGAAATCACGACTGGTCGCACCCGACAGATGCATGTAGCGCTGGGCGATCATCGCGACCTGAGCCGCAGGCGTCGAGAGCCCGTGCGGGTAGGAGAACGAATTGTCCACGCCGGTGGAGTCGGCGTTCTCGACCAGCCGCATCTGCACCTGGCCGAATCTCATCCCGGAGCGCTCGTTGAAAGCGCGGTATGCCACAACGCAATCCGCGACACCGGTGGCCACCGCGATGGCGGCCTGCTGCACGGTGGCGCAGGCCGCGCCGCCGCCGTGGTGAATCTTGGAGAAGAACTTCAGGTCGCCGATACCGGTAGCCCGCGCGATCGCAACCTCGGTATTGGAGTCCATCGTGAAGGTGGTCATACCGTCGACGTCGGCGGGGGTCAGGCCGGCGTCATCGAGCGCGTCCAGCACGGCCTCCGAGGCCAACCGCAGCTCACTGCGACCAGAGTTCTTGGAGAAATCAGTCGCGCCGATACCGACGATCGCGGCCTTCCCCGACAGCTCGCCCGGCATCAGGCGGCCCCCACCGTGAGCGTGGCGTTGGCGATCACATGATCGCCAAGACTGTTGCTGCCCACGATCTTCAGCGTGATCAAACCGTCCTCCACTGCGGTGACCTCACCCGAGAACGTCACCGTGTCGTAGGCGTACCAGGGCACGCCCAGGCGCAGACCTATCGACTTGATGACGGCGGTCGGCCCGGCCCAGTCGGTGATGAACCGCTGCACCAGACCGGTGTCGGTGAGGATGTTGACGAAAATGTCCTTGGAACCCTTGGCTTGCGCCTTGTCCCGATCGTGGTGCACATCCTGGTAATCCCGGGTGGCGATCGCCGTAGAGACAATGAATGTCGGGTCGCCGTAGAACTTGAGCTCCGGCAGCTTGGTGCCGACCTCGATTTCCGGAGCCGCCCCGGCGGCGACATCAGACACCGGAGCCGCCCCGGCGGCGACATCAGACCCCGGAGCCGCCCCGGCGGCGACATCAGACCCATGCGCACTCATTTGGCTGGCTCCCACGCGTAGTTGGTCCAGGCGGGGCCGACATCGTTGGCCGGGAAGTCGATATACAGTGCGCTAACCGGCATTCCGATCTCCACGGTCGAGGGGTCGACATTGCGCAGTTCGCCGAGCATCCGGACGCCTTCCTCGAGTTCGACGAGGGCGATGACGAACGGCAGCGTGCGGCCAGGCACCTTGGGTGCGTGGTGCACCACGAAGCTGAAGACGGTGCCGTTGCCGCTGGCCACGACGTAGTCGGTCTCCTGCTCTTTGTCCAGCCACAGCGCGGGAACGGGCGGGTGGACCAGTGTGCCGTCATCCCGCTTCTGGATGCGCAACTCATGTGCGTTGACGCCGTCCCAGAAAAACTTGGTGTCCCGCGATGACGCCGGCCGCATGGCGGAATCCGCGTCCAGGTCGTCCGGTACCGCAGAAGACGGTGTGGACGCCTCCGCTTTGGCGTCTGTGTCGGCCGGAATGAATTTCATGATTCGCCACATCATTTCGGCGACGTCCTCGTCGCCCACAGACCACGTGATGGTCTGGGTGATGAAGAACGCCTCGCCGAGCGCGGTGCGCTTCGGGCCGACGACGTCGGTCAGTTCGGCAGCGACGCTGACCTCTTCGCCCTGGCGCAGGTACCGATGGTAGGTCTGCTCACAATTGGTAGCGACGACGCCGACATAGCCTGCCTCGTCGAACAACTCGATGATCTTGCCCAGCGGGTCGTCGTCGGGGCGGACGCCACCGAGGCCCATCATCGTCCAAACCTGGATCATCGCGGGCGGGGCGACCAAACCGGGGTGGCCGGCCGTCTTGGCGGCGTCCTCATCGACGTAGATCGGGTTCTTGTCGCCAATCGCATCGAGCCAATGGTCGATCATCGGCTGGTTCACCGGATGCCGGCCCACTCGCGGCTTGCTCTTGCCCTCGGCCTTGACCCGCTCCGCCGCGGCCTTGATGTCGTCGACGACGCTCACCGCGGAACCCTCGGGACCTTCAGACCAGAAGCCGCGATCATCTCCCGCATCACCTCGTTCACTCCACCACCAAATGTGATCACCAAGTTGCGCTTGGTCTGGCTGTCCAGCCACTCCAGCAACTCGGCGGTATCCGGGTCTGCCGGATTACCATGAGCGCCAACGATTTCCTCGGCCAGCCGGCCCGCGTATTGGATGCGCTCGGTGCCGAAGACCTTGGTGGCGGCCGCGTCCGCGACGTCAATGGTCTCCCCCGACGCCGCGACCTGCCAGTTGAGCAGCTCGTTGATCCGCCACATCGCCTTGAGCTCGCCGAGCGAGCGCTTGACGTCGTCGTGGTCGAGCGGGGTGTCGCCGTTGCTGCCGGGCTTGGACGCCCACGCGTGTACCCGGTCGTAGAGCGCCGCGAACCGTCCGGCCGGTCCGAGCATCACCCGCTCGTTGTTCAGCTGGGTGGTGATCAGCCGCCAACCGCCGTTCTCCTCACCGACCAGCATGTCGGCAGGAACGCGCACATCGTTGTAGTACGTGGCGTTGGTGTGGTGGGCGCCGTCGGACAAGATGACCGGCGTCCAGGAATACCCCGGATCCTTGGTGTCGACGATGAGAATCGAAATGCCCTTGTGTTTCACCGCTTCGGGGTCGGTCCGGCAAGCGAGCCAGACGTAGTCGGCATCGTGGCCGCCGGTGGTCCACATCTTCTGACCGTTGACGATGTACTCGTCGCCCTGCTTAACGGCCGAGGTCCGCAGCGAGGCCAGGTCGGTGCCGGCCTCCGGCTCGCTGTAACCGATGGCGAAATGCACCTCACCGGCCAAGATCGCGGGCAAAAACTTCTTCTTCTGTGCCTCGGTCCCGTACTGCTGCAACGTCGGCCCAACGGTCTGCAGCGTTACCGCGGGCAGCGGTACATCGGCACGCTGGGCCTCGTTGACGAAGATCGACTGCTCGATGGGGCCGTAGCCCAGGCCGCCGTACTCCTTGGGCCAACCGGCGCCCAACTTGCCGTCAGAACCCATCCGCTTGATGATCGCCCGATAGGCCTCGTTATGCCGGTCGGACTCCATCGCCTGAGCTTCCTCAGGTGAAATGAGATTCGAAAAGTATTCCCGCAGTTCGGCTTGCAGCTGCTTCTGCTCGGGTGTCAGCTCGATGAACATTATGCTCCCACCAGTTCCAGGCGATGTTGCTTACCACCCAACAGCCGGGTGAGGTCCTTGATCGACTCGTAGTACCGGTGCATCGGATAGGTGATGTCCATCCCCATCCCGCCGTGCAGGTGGTGACACAGTTGCATGACCGGTGGCGCCTGAGACGTCACCCAATAGCCCAGGACGTCAAGGTCTTCGGTGGCATCCCGGCCTTCGGACAGCAGCCAGGACACCGACGTCGACGCCAGCGTGATGGTCCGCGACGCGATATAGATCTCGGCAAGCTGGGCGGCGACGGTTTGGAACGTCGACAACGGCCTGCCGAATTGTTCGCGGGTGGCGACGTAGTCGGCGGTGAGCCGCAGCGCACCCGCCACCAAGCCGGAAGCGTAGGAGCCGACTGCGGCCACCACCAGCTGATTCAGCCTGCGCACGGAATCACTGCCGCCCAACACATCTGCGTCGGTGACCGGAGTGTCGGCGAAAGTGACGACGTATTCGTCGGAGTGATTCGACGTCGGGGTCTTCGTCAGGCTCACCCCAGCGGCCTTGGGCGAGACCACGACGACACCACTGTCGGTGCTGACGATGATCCAGTCCGCCCGCTCCGCGTAGGGAACGCCGATCTTGGTGCCGTTGAGCTTGCCGCCCGCCAGCCGCGCCGCTGGGCGCTCGGGCAGCGAGTGGCCCGGCTCGTTGAGCGCCGCGGTCAACACCGCACCCTTGGCCACACCAGCCAGGTAGCGATCCTGTTGCTCGTCGGAAGCCAAGTCCAGCAACGGAAGCAGCCCCAAGCCCAGCGTCGCGAACGCTGGACTGACGTTGCCGAACCTGCCGATCTGGGTGAGCGCCGAGGTGATCTCGGCCAGCCCGAGGCCGTCACCGCCGAGCCGTTCCGGGACGCCGAACGCCATGATGCCGCCGGAGACCAACGCATCCCAGCTGTTGTCCCGCTCGAGCGCAGACGTCACCACATCGGTGACAGCCTGCTGCCCTTCGTCCGGACTGAAGTCCACGAAGAATCCTCCTTGATTCGCAAGCGAAAAGCGGTTAAGCCGAAGCTCCGGTGTAGTCGACCTGCCAGTGCTTGATTGCGTTGAGCCACCCCGAACGTAACCGCTCCGGCGTTCCCGCGGAGGTGAGATCGGGCATGTGGTCGGCGACGGCGTTGAAGATGAGGTTGATCGTCATCCTGGCGAGGTTCGCCCCGACGCAGTAGTGCACCCCGGTGCCACCGAAGCCCACGTGCGGGTTGGGGTTGCGCAGGATGTTGAACGAGTACGGATCTTCGAAGACTTCTTCGTCGAAGTTAGCCGAGCGGTAGAACATGACCACCCGCTGGCCCTTCTTGATCTGCACGCCGGACAATTCGACATCTTCGGCAGCGGTGCGCTGGAAGGCGGTGACCGGAGTAGCCCAGCGGACGATCTCGTCGGCCGCGGTCTCCGGGCGCTCCTTCTTGTAGAGCTCCCACTGGTCGGGGTTGTTCGCGAAGGCGATCATCCCGTGCGTGATCGAGTTGCGGGTGGTCTCGTTGCCGGCGACAGCCAGCATCATGACGAAGAAGCCGAACTCGTCGTCGGAGAGCTTCTCGCCGTCGATGTCGGCGTTGATCAGCGCGGTGACGATATCGTCGCCGGGGTTCTTGCCCTTCACCTCGGCCATGTGCATGGCGTAGGCCAGCACCTCCATCGACGACTGCTTGGGGTCGACGTCGAATTCCTCGTCACTGTTGCCGGTCATCTCGTTCGACCAGCGGAACAGCTTGTCTCGATCCTCCTGGGGCACACCCAGCAAATCGGCGATAGCCTGCAGCGGCAGCTCGCAGGCCACCTGCTCGACGAAGTCCCCGCTGCCCTGGGCGGCGGCCTCCTTGGCGATGTTCTGGGCCCGACGGTCGAGCTCGTCGCGCAGCTGATTGATCGCCCGCGGGGTGAAACCCTTGGAGATGATTCGGCGCAACCGGTCGTGGTACTCGCCGTCCATGTTGAGCATCACGACCTTTTGCAGGTCGATGTCTTCGCGCGCCATCTCGTCCGGGAATTGCGGGATCGCAGTGTTGTCATTGCTGAGGAAGACGTCATTACGGCGCGAGACTTCCTTGACGTCCTTGTGCTTGGAGACGACCCAGTAGCCGCCGTCGTTGAAGCCACCCTTACCGATAGCCTGTTCGCACCACCAGATCGGCGCGACCTTGCGCAGCTCGGCGAGTTCCTCGACCGGCAGCCGCTGGACACAGAGGTCGGGGTCCAGGAAGTCGAAGCCGGGCGGGATGTTGGGGGTTGGCATGGTCATGCGCTCCTCAATATGACGTGTTCTAGTGCCAGTAAAACATGGCTTCACCGCAGACAAAAGGCACCGCGGCATCCTCGCTTGTCAGAGTAATGGAACGTGTTCTAGCCTGACCTCATGGGTAATCCTGTCATCGTCGAAGCCACCCGCAGCCCGATCGGTAAGCGGGGCGGTTGGCTGTCCGGCCTGCATGCGACCGAATTGTTGGGCGCCGTTCAAAAGGCCGTGATCGACAAGGCCGGTATCGACGCCAACGAGGTCGAGCAGGTCATCGGTGGTTGCGTCACCCAGTACGGCGAGCAGTCCAACAACATCACCCGGGTGGCGTGGCTGACCGCGGGCTTGCCCGAGCAGATCGGTGCGACGACCGTCGACTGCCAATGCGGCAGCGCGCAGCAGGCCAATCACCTGATCGCCGGACTGATTGCCGCCGGCGCCATCGACGTCGGCATCGCCTGCGGTATCGAAGCGATGAGCCGCGTCGGTCTTGGCGCCAACGCCGGGCCGGACCGGTCGCTGATCCGCGCCGCGTCGTGGGATATCGACATGCCCGATCAGTTCACCGCCGCCGAGCGGATCGCCAAGCGTCGCGGGATCACGCGCGACGACCTCGACCACCTCGGGTTCCTCTCGCAGCAACGAGCCAAGCGGGCCTGGGACGAGCACCGTTTCGACCGGGAGATCTCCCCGATCGAGGCGCCGGTGATCGACGAGAACAAGCGGCCCACCGCGGAACGGCACATCGTCAGCCGCGACCAGGGTCTGCGGGATACCACGATGGAGGGGCTGGCCGGGCTCAAGCCGGTGATGGAAGGCGCGATCCACACCGCGGGCACCTCTTCGCAGATTTCCGACGGCGCTGCCGCGGTGCTGTGGATGGACGAAGACAAGGCCCGGGCGCTGGGGTTGAAGCCGCGGGCGCGCATCGTCAGCCAGGCCCTCGTCGGCTCCGAGACCTACTACCACCTCGACGGCCCCGTGCAGTCCACCGCCCGGGTCCTGGAGAAGGCCGGCATGAAGCTGGGCGATATCGACCTGGTCGAGATCAACGAGGCGTTCGCGTCGGTGGTGCTGAGCTGGGCCCAGGTACACGAGGCCGACATGGAAAAGGTCAACGTCAACGGCGGCGCCATCGCGCTGGGCCACCCTGTCGGCAGCACCGGCAGCCGGTTGATCACCACCGCGCTGCATGAGCTGGAGCGCACCGACCAGAGCACTGCCCTGATCACCATGTGTGCCGGCGGCGCGTTGTCGACGGGCACCATCATCGAGCGGATCTAGTGGCAACTGAAGCGGATCGGATCGCTGCGGCGCGGGCCTATATCGACGCTCTGGCCAGCCACCAGGCCGACAAAGTTCCGTTCGCCCCGGGCTGCACCCGGATCGAGGTCGGGCTCAAGACCGGCTTCTCCGGAAATCACTTGCGCCGCAGCCTCAACAATGGTCTGCAGTACAAGGTCATCGCATCGGTCACCGAACCGGAATTCAGCGTGTCCGGCGACGAGGTGCGGGCCCGGTTTGATCTGGTCACCAAACCGTCGCTGGCGGGACGACGCGTCGGCGCCCATATCGACGAGACGTTCCTGATTCCGGCCTCCGATGGCCTGATCCACCACATCCGGGCGAGCATTCGCCCGTTCATCACGCGATAGGTTCCGCAGATGGCCAAAACCCCTCGCCCACTGAGTCCCAAGCAGGTCAAAAACCTCAACTCCGACACCGCCGGCAAGGCCATCAAGTGGATGTCGAAGGCCAACACATGGATCTTCAAGAAGACCAACGGGCGCTTCGGCGACAAATTCCTGCATGGCGCGGAAGTCGGCATTCTCACGACGACCGGACGCAAGTCCGGCCAGCTCCGGGAAAGCCCGCTGCTGTTCCTGCAGGAGGGACACCGGTTCGTTCTCGTTGCCTCCCAAGGCGGTCGAGCCACCGACCCGATGTGGTATCTCAACCTCAAGGCCAACCCCAGCGTCTCGTTCCGCACCAAGAAGGGCGAGTTCCCGCTCATCGCACGTGAGGCCACCGACGCCGAACGCGACGAGTACTGGCCCAAGCTCGACGAGATGTATCCGGACTTCCCGAACTACCGGTCCTACACCGACCGGAAGATCCCGATCATCATCTGCGACCCGGCGGGCACCTAGGTCCGTCACATCCCGGTCGTGATTCGCGATCGGCAATCCTGGGCACGTTAGAGGCGTGAGCGAACGCCCCCACCGCATCCGCAACTCGGCTCTTCTGAAGAAGGCCATGAAGTACTTCGCGCGCGCCCACATTGCGGTCTATCGCCGCACCAATGGCAAGTGGGGCGCCAAGCTGCTGTGGTTTCCGGCAGCGCTGGTGACGACCACCGGCCGCAAGTCCGGTCAGCCGCGCACCACCGCGACGCTGTATCTGAGCGACGGTGAGCTGGTCGTGCTGCCGGCGTCCTACGGCGGCCGCGACGCCAACCCTGCGTGGTATTTGAATCTGAAAACCGACCCGAAGGTCCGGGTCCAGATTCGCGACAACGTTCGGGACATGACAGCTCGCGACGCCACTGACGACGAGCGCCGACTCTACTGGCGCCAGCTCACGCGAATCTACCCGCCGTACAAGGGTTATCAGGCCGCCGCGGATCGACGCATCCCGTTGGTGGTATGCGAACCGCTGTAATTCAGGCGCCGAAGACCGGCAGCGGGGTGCGCGACTTGGCCAGCAGATCGTTGACGACCGGGCCGAGTTCGGCGGGATCCCAGCGGGCACCCTTGTCGATGGTCCCGCCGCGGTTCCAGCCCTCGGCGACCCGGATGATGCCGCCCTCGACCTCGAACACCTGACCGGTGATGTCCTTGGACTCGACGCTGCCGAGCCACACCACCAGCGGCGAGACGTTCTCCGGCGCCATGGCGTCGAAAGCGCTGTCCTGCGTGGCCATCATGTCGGCGAAGACGGTCTCGGTCATTCGGGTGCGCGCCGACGGCGCGATCGCGTTGACGGTGACGCCGAAGCGGCCCATCTCGGCGGCGGCGACCAGCGTCAGGGCGGCGATACCCGCCTTGGCGGCGCTGTAGGTGGCCTGGCCGACGCTGCCCTGCAGGCCGGCACCCGAGCTGGTGTTGATGATGCGGGCGTTCAGGGAATCAGCCCCGGCCTTGCCTTCCTTAACAAGGCCGCGCCAGTACGCCCCGGCGTGCTTCATGGTGGCGAAGTGTCCCTTGAGGTGCACGGCGGTGACGGCGTCGAACTCGTCTTCGGTGGCGTTGACGAACATCCGGTCGCGGACGATGCCGGCGTTGTTCACCAGGACGTCGAGCCCGCCGAAGGTGTCGACGGCGGTCTGGATCAGCTCGGCCGACTGCGCCCAATCGGCGACATTGGAGCCGTTGGCGACGGCTTCCCCACCGGCGGCGGTGATTTCGTCAACGACGCCCTGCGCGGCGCTACCGCCGCCGGCCGGTGACCCGTCGAGCCCGACGCCGATGTCATTGACCACCACACGCGCACCCTCGGCGGCGAAGGCCAGCGCGTGCGCTCGCCCGATGCCGCCGCCCGCACCCGTCACGATGACCACGCGACCGTCGAGAAGTCCCATTGTTGTTGTCTCCTTATTTGATGTCGGCAGTGGTGGTCGACAAGTAATGCGGCGGTTCCCCGCCACCATGTACCTCCAGCGACGCACCACTGATGTAGGACGCCGCCGAAGAGGCGAGAAACGCAGTGGCCCAGCCGATGTCCTCGGGTTTGGCCAACCTGCCCAGCGGCACGTTCTTGGAGATGGCCGCAATCGAATCGGCGTCGCCGTAGAAGAGTTCGGACTGCTCGGTCTCGACCATCCCGACGACGACGGAGTTCACCCGGACCTTCGGGGCCCATTCCACGGCGAGCGTGGCGGTCATGTTCTCCATGCCGGCTTTGGCCGCCCCATAGGCGACAGTGCCCGGCGTGGGGCGCCTGCCGCTCACGCTGGTGATGTTGATGATCGACCCACCGGAGTCCTGCGCCTGCATCACGGCGTTGGCATGTTGCGAAACCGACAGCGCACCAAGCAGGTTGAGCTCCACGATCTTGGTGCTGAACTTCGCCGAGGCATCGGCCGCGAGCACATAGGGAGAACCGCCCGCGTTGTTCACGACGACGTCGAGGCGACCGTGGTCGGCGACGATACCGTCGATGAGCGCCTTCACGGCCTCGTCGTCGCGGATGTCGCAGGCGCGGAACTCGTACGGGGATCCCTCGACCGGCCGCCGGGCGCAGGTGATGACGGTGGCGCCCTGAGCGGCGAAGACTCCGCTGATGCCGGCGCCGACACCACGCACGCCGCCGGTCACGAGGACGACCCGGCCACTCAGTTGCAGATTGATACCCGTGTCAGCCGCGTCGGTCACTGTGCTAGCGTACCAAGCAAGTGCTTGCTTAGGTATTCACCCCGTCCAGGAAGTGGCTCAGGTATCTCGATGACCATTACCACCAGCACCGTCGAGCCGGGCATTGTCGCCGTCACGGTGAACTATCCCCCCGTCAATGCGATCCCCTCCCGCGGCTGGTTCGAACTCGGCGACGCCATCACCGCCGCCGGCCGCGACCGGGCCACCCACGTGGTGATCCTGCGCGCCGAGGGCCGCGGATTCAACGCCGGTGTCGACATCAAAGAGATGCAGAACACCGAGGGCTTCACCGCACTGATCGACGCCAACCGCGGGTGCTTCCACGCGTTCCGCGCGGTGTACGAGTGCGAGGTGCCGGTGATAGCGGCTGTCAACGGATTCTGTGTCGGCGGCGGGATCGGCCTGGTCGGCAACGCCGACGTGATCGTCGCGTCCGACGACGCGAAGTTCGGTCTGCCCGAGGTGGAGCGCGGCGCCCTGGGCGCAGCCACTCACCTGTCCCGTCTGGTGCCCCAGCACATGATGCGCCGGCTGTTCTTCACCGCCGCGACGGTGAGCGCCGAGACGCTGCACCACTTCGGATCGGTGCATGAGGTCGTTCCCCGTGCCGAGCTCGACGAAGCCGCGTTGCGCGTGGCCCGCGATATCGCCTCGAAGGACACCCGGGTGATCCGCGCCGCCAAGGAGGCACTGAATTTCATTGACGTCCAGCCGGTCAACGCGCGGTATCGCATGGAGCAGGGCTTTACGTTCGAGCTGAATCTGGCGGGCGTCTCCGATGAGCACCGCGATGCCTTCGCCGGGACGGACAAGGGGGCCAAGTAAATGGCAGATAAGAGAACAACACTCGATGAGGCGGTCTCGGTCGTCGAAAGCGGGATGACGATCGGCATCGGCGGCTGGGGATCCCGCCGCAAGCCGATGGCATTGGTGCGGGCACTGCTGCGCACCGGCGTCACCGACCTGACCGTCGTCACCTACGGCGGCCCCGATCTGGGCCTGCTGTGCTCGGCGGGCAAGGTCAAGCGCGTCTACTACGGCTTCGTGTCCTTGGACTCGCCGCCGTTCTACGACCCATGGTTCGCCAAGGCCCGCACGACCGGCGCGATCGAATCACGCGAGGTGGACGAGGGCATGCTGCGCTGCGGGCTGCAGGCTGCAGCACAACGGCTGCCCTTCCTGCCGATCCGCGCTGGCCTCGGCAGTGATGTCAGGGCGTTCTGGGGTGACGAGCTCAAGACCGTCAAGTCCCCCTACCCGACGGGCGACGGCTTTGAGGAACTCGTCGCCATGCCGGCCCTGAACCTCGATGTCGCGTTCGCCCACCTGAATCTCGGTGACGCACAAGGCAATGCCGCCTACACCGGCATCGACCCCTACTTCGACGACCTGTTCCTGATGTCGGCGCAGAAGCGCCTCCTGTCGGTGGAGAAGGTGGTATCCACCGAAGAGCTGGTGAAATCCGTTCCGGTCCAAGCACTTCTGATCAACCGGATGATGGTCGACAGTGTCGTCGAGGCGCCGAACGGTGCGCATTTCACCACCGCGGAGCCCGACTACCGCCGCGACGAGAAGTTCCAGCGCCACTACGCAGAAGCCGCGGCATCCGACGAGACCTGGGCACAGTTCGTCTCGACCTACCTGTCCGGCAGTGAGGCCGATTACCAAGCCGCCGTGCGTAAGTTCAAGGAGGAACAGGCATGATCTCCGCAACCCGCGCCGAGGTGTGCGCCGTCGCATGCGCCGAATTGTTCCGCGACGCAGGCGAAATCATGGTCTCGCCGATGACCAATATCGTGTCGATCGGCGCCCGGCTGGCCCGCCTGACGTTCTCCCCGGACATCCTGCTGACCGACGGCGAGGCGCGCATCTACGCCGAGACCCCGGCGATGGGCGCCACCGGAGCCATCGAAGGCTGGATGCCGTTCGGCCGCGTCTTCGAGACGCTCTCGTGGGGCCGGCGCCATGTGGTGATGGGCGCCAACCAGATCGACCGCTACGGCAACCAGAATTTATCGGCATTCGGCCCGCTGCAGCATCCGACGCGGCAGATGTTCGGCGTGCGCGGCGCACCGGGCAACACCATCAACCACGCCACCAGCTACTGGGTAGGCAACCACTCCAAGCGGGTGTTCGGCGAATCCGTCGACATCGTCTCCGGAATCGGCTGGGACAAGGTCGATCCGGACAACCCGGCCTACCGCTTCGTCAACGTCTTCCGGGTGGTGACCAACCTCGGCGTGTTCGACTTCAACGGCCCCGACCACCAGATGCGGGCGGTGTCGCTACACCCCGGCGTCGAGCCCGACGAGGTCGCCGAGAACACCTCCTTCGAGGTGCACGGCCTGGGTGACGCCGAGACCAGCCGCCTGCCCTCCGGCGAAGAGCAGAAGCTGATCCAAGAGGTCATCGACCCGAAATCGTTGCGAGACAAAGAAGTCAAATGACCGCCCACCTCAAGACCCCGCTGACCGAACTGATCGGCATCGAACATCCCGTCGTGCAGACGGGAATGGGCTGGGTCGCGGGCGCCCGGCTGGTGTCGGCCACGTCCAACGCCGGCGGCCTGGGCATCCTGGCCTCGGCGACGATGACGATCGACGAGCTGGCGACCGCGATCAAGAAGGTGAAGGCGTCCACCGACCGTCCGTTCGGGGTGAACATCCGGGCCGACGGCGCCGATGCCGGCGATCGCGTCGACCTGATGATCCGCGAGGGCGTCAAGGTCGCGTCGTTCGCGCTGGCTCCCAAGCAGGAGCTGATCGCGAAGCTCAAAGAGGCCGGCTCCGTGGTGATTCCATCGGTTGGCGCGGCCAAACACGCTCGCAAGGTGGCGAGCTGGGGCGCCGACGCCGTGATCGTGCAGGGCGGTGAAGGCGGCGGCCACACCGGCCCGGTGGCCACCACGCTTCTGCTCCCCTCGGTCCTCGACGCGGTGGATATCCCGGTCATCGCCGCTGGTGGCTTCTTCGACGGGCGCGGTCTGGCCGCGGCACTGTCGTACGGAGCCGCGGGCGTCGCGATGGGAACGCGGTTCTTGTTGACCTCGGATTCGACTGTGCCCGAAGAGGTCAAGCAGCGCTATCTGAAGGCCGCGCTGGACGGCACCGTCGTCTCTACCCGCGTGGACGGCATGCCGCACCGGGTGCTGCGCACCGAACTGGTCGAGAAGCTGGAAAGCGGCTCGCCGATCCGCGGTTTCACTGCGGCGGTGCGCAACGCGGCCAAGTTCAAGAAGATGTCGCAGATGACGTGGGCCGGGATGGTCCGCGATGGCCTCGCTATGCGGCACGGCAAGGACCTCACCTGGTCGCAGGTGCTCATGGCCGCCAATACCCCGATGCTCCTGAAGGCCGGACTGGTCGAGGGGAATACCGAGGCGGGCGTGCTGGCGTCGGGGCAGGTCGCCGGGATCATCGAGAACCTGCCGTCGTGCGCCGAGCTGGTCGAGACCATCGTCGCCGATGCCGTCAAACACCTGCAGGCCGCCGCCGCGTTCGTCGAATAAAGCTATAGCTTCATTTTGTTGAAATGAAGCTATACTCTTCATATGACTGGAGTGAAGCGTAACGCTTCATCAGAGCGTGCCGCGCTGATCGGCGACGTCGTGGATTCGCGGCGCGCGTCCGACCGCGGCCACTTGCATCGACGAATCAGCGAAGTGCTCACCGGCACTCCCCTGGCGTTCACCGTCGGTGACGAGTTCCAGGGCAGCTATCCGACGGTCGGCGACGCGATCGACGCCGCCCTAACGGTGCGGCTGGCCGTGGCGCCCGAGATCGATGTCCGGTTCGGCATCGGCTGGGGTGAGGTCACCGTGCTCGACCCCGGCACCGGTATCCAGGACGGCCCTGGTTGGTGGTCGGCGCGGGAAGCCATCGAATGGACCGCGGCCACTCAACGGCAGCCGGCGCTGGCGACCGTACGCACCGCATACCGCCGCCACGGCGACGCCGGACCGGATCCCGACGCCGTCAACGCCGCGCTGTTGTGTCGGGACCACCTGCTTGGATCGATAGATGCAAGGTCCCTGCGACTGCTGCGGGGGCTGCTCGAGCACAAGACGAAGAAGGAACTGGCGGCAATGGAAGGCATCAGCGGCTCAGCGGTCTCGCAGCGCACCGCGCGCGACGGCCTGGACTTGGTGGTGCTGGCCTCCGAGCAACTGCGGGCCGTCCGATGACCGAAGCGAAAAGAACAACCGAGCCCGTCTGATGAGTGGCGTCGCGCTGATGTTGATCGCCATCGGCTGTGCCGATATCGTGCGCCGGCTGACCACGGGTCACTGGCCGGCCGTGGTCACGGGGCCGGTGGTCGCGGTAGTCACCGCGGCGCTGTGCGGACTCTGGCATCTCGGCGACCTGCTTATGGTCGGTACCGCCGCGGTGGCGGCGGTGGCGTGGGAACTGTCCTGCAGCCATGCCGAGCGGGTCGGGGGCCGCAGGCAGGTGGCACCGCTGGTGTTGTTCGCCGCCGCCCTGGCGGTGCTGATCGTGCTCACCGGATTCGGCTCGCCGGTGGCTGGACTGGTCAAGGTCTGGGCGGGCTGGGCCAAGGTGACCGGGCTGGGGGCGGCCGACCCGACGCGAATCGTGTTGGTGGCGGGCGTGATTCTGCTGCAACTGGTGACCGGCAACCAGTTGGTCCGGCTGCTGCTCGGGTCGGTGGGATCAGTCAGACCCGTCGGTGAGCCGCAGGCATCGGATCAGCTCAAAGGCGGGCGGCTGCTCGGCCCGATGGAGCGGCTGCTGATCTTCGGGCTGAGCCTTGCCGGGCAGCCGGCCGCCGCGACCGCCGTAGTGGCAGCCAAGAGCATCATCCGGTTCCCCGAGATCAATGCCCAAAAGGCCCGGGAGAACGGTGGTATCGGCATCGATGACGTCACCGAGTACTTCTTGGTGGGCAGCTTCGCGAGCTGGATCGTCGCGCTCAGCGGGCTGGCACTCACGATGGCGGGCTAGGTTTACGATTCGTCGTCGGTGGACGGCGTCGGCGGCATACCTTGTGCATCATGAAAATGAATGCCGCCATCCTGTGGGAGTACGGGCAAGACTGGAGCGTCGAGGAAGTCGAGCTCGATCCCCCCAAGGACGGCGAGGTTCTCGTCTCGTTCGAGGCCACCGGCCTGTGCCACTCCGATCACCACATCCGCGACGGTGACCTGGTGGCGCCGATCCCCTTGATCGGCGGACACGAAGGTGCCGGCATCGTGCAGGAGGTCGGGCCGGGAGTCCGTGACCTCAAGGTCGGCGATCACATCGTCGCCGCGTTCCTGCCCGCCTGCGGCCGCTGCCGGTGGTGCGCGACCGGCAAATCAAACCTGTGCGATATGGGTGCCGAGATCCTCATGGGCCTGCAGCCCGACGGTACCTTCCGGCGGCACGCCCGCGGCCAAGACATCTACGCCGCAATCGGTTTGGGCACTTTTGCCCCCTATGGCACAGTGCCTGAGGCGTCGCTGGTCAAGATCGACGACGACATCCCACTGACCCGGGCATGCCTGCTCGGCTGTGGTGTCACCACCGGCTGGGGCTCGGCGGTCAACACCGCCGACGTGCGCCCGGGCGACACCGTGGTGGTGATCGGCTGCGGCGGCATCGGCAGCGGCGCCATCCAGGGTGCCCGCCTGGCCGGTGCGGAGAAGATCGTCGTGATCGACATCGTGGAGAGCAAGCGAGACAAGGCATTTCTGTTCGGCGCCACCCATTTCGCGACATCCATTGCCGAAGGTACGGAGCTGGTTCGGGAGCTGACCCGCGGTGTCATGGCCGACTCCGCGCTGCTGACCGTAGGGCTGGTCGAAGGCCCGATGATCAACGACGCACTGGAGCTCGTCAGCAAGGGGGGCGCTGTGGTGCTGACCGCGTTGGCCGCGATGACCGACGTGACGCCGGTACTGCCGATGACGATGTTCACGCTGTTCCAGAAGCGCCTGCTCGGCAGCCTCTACGGGCAAGCGAACCCGCGCGCTGACATCCCCAAGCTGCTCAGCCTGTATCGCGAGGGCAAGCTGCTGCTCGACGAGACCGTCACCCACGAGTACAAGCTGGGCGAGATCAACAACGCCTACGAAGACATGCTCGCCGGGCGCAACATCCGCGGAGTCGTCCTTCACGACACCTGACGCGCGCCCGGCGGCGAAAGTCGTTAGAGCCGTTCGATGATAGTGACGTTGGCGGTGCCGCCGCCCTCACACATTGTCTGCAGGCCGTAGCGACCGCCGCGGCGCTCGAGCTCGTTGAGCATGGTGGCGAACAGCTTGGCACCAGTGGCGCCCAAAGGGTGACCGAGTGCGATCGCGCCGCCGTTGGGGTTGACCTTCTCCGGGTCGGCCTTGGTCTCCTTGAGCCAGGCCATGACCACCGGCGCGAACGCCTCGTTGATCTCGACGACGTCGATGTCATCGATGGTCAGGCCGGCCTTGTCCAGCGCGTACTTGGTGGCCGGGATCGGGCCGGTGAGCATGAACACCGGATCGGCGCCGCGGGCGCTGATGTGGTGAATGCGGGCCCGCGGAGTCAGTTTGTGGTCCTTGACCGCCTGCTCGCTGGCGAGCAACACCGCGCTGGCACCGTCGGAAATCTGGCTGGCCATGGCCGCAGTCAGCCGACCGCCCTCGCGCAGCGTCTTGAGCCCGGCCAACTTCTCGAGGCTCGACTCGCGCGGCCCCTCGTCGGTGCGGAACTCCCCGACCGGCACGATCTCGTTCTCGAAATTCCCATTGCGGATAGCAGCGAAGGCTTTGAGGTGGCTGTTCAGAGAGAACTCCTCCATCTCCTCACGAGACAGTTCCCACTTCTCGGCAATCATCTCCGCCCCGCGGAACTGAGAGATCTCCTGGTCGCCGTAGCGGTGCAGCCAGTTCTCCGACTCGTTGGTCGGCGAGGTGAAGCCGAACTGCTCGGCGACTGTCATCGCCGACGAGATCGGGATACGGCTCATGTTCTGCATGCCGGCGGCCAGGATCAGGTCGGCGGTGCCGGCCATGATGGCCTGTGCGCCAAAGGAAATCGCCTGCTGGCTCGAGCCACACTGCCGGTCGACGGTCACGCCGGGTACCTCTTCGGGATAGCCGGCGGCCAGCCAGGTGTTGCGGGCGATGTTGCCGGCCTGCGGGCCGATGGTGTCCAGGCAGCCGGCCACTACGTCGTCAACGGCGCCCGGGTCGACGTCGACCCGATCAAAGATGCCGCGGTACGCCACCACACCGAGGTCGATGGGATGGACGGGGGCCAGCGATCCGTTTCGCTTGCCGACCGCGGTGCGCACGGCATCGATGACGTATGCCTGTGATGCGGGGGCCATGTCGATCTCCTTGTCAGTTGTTGGGCGCGGCGATGCCGCCCAGGACGATGGCGAGGTATTGGCGGCCGACTTCCTCGGCTGTCAGCGGTCCTCCTGGTTGATACCAACGCACGGACACCCACGTTGTATCCCGGATGAACCGGTACACGACGTCGACGTCGATATCCGGGCGGAAGTACCCCTGCTTGACACCCTCGTTGAGTAGGTCAAGCCACATCTTGCGTTGTTCTTTGTTACGGGCCTCGACGAAGTCGAACTGCGGCAGCGACGACAGCCGCTTGGCCTCGTCCTGGTAGATCACCACCTGCGCGTGCCGGTCTTCGATCGCTTCAAACGACGTCATGAACAAACCCTTGAGCCGCTCCAGCGGATTGGGCTCCGTGGCGATGATCTGCTCGTAGCGCTCGAACAGCCAGTCCAGAAAGTCCCGCAGGACCTCCTCGACCATCTGCTCCTTGCTCTTGAAGTGGTGATACAGGCTGCCGGACAGAATGCCCGCCGAGTCGGCAATATCGCGCACGGTAGTCGCGCGCAGACCGCGTTCGGCGAACATCGTCGCGGCGAGCACCAGAAGCTCGTCGCGACGACTGACCGGCGGCTCGGTCATGCGCGTTGGCTCGACACCGAAATGACTTCGCCGGTAAGGTAACTCGAGTAATCGCTGGCCAGGAAGGCGATGGTGGCCGCCACTTCCCACGGCTCGGCGGCGCGGCCGAATGCCTCGCCTTCGGAGAGTCGGTCGAGCAGGTCGGTCGAGCTGACCTTCTCCAGGAATTTGTGCCGCGCGATGCTCGGCGAGACGGCGTTGATGCGCACCCCGTGTTCGACCGCTTCGATTGCGCTGCAGCGGGTCAGCGCCATAACGCCAGCCTTGGCGGCCGCGTAGTGCGACTGGGAATGCTGCGCCCGCCAGCCCAGCACGCTGGCGTTGTTGACGATCACGCCGCCGTGGCCTGCATCGCGGAAGTACCGCAGCGCCGCGCGGGTTGCCCGCATCACGGACGTAAGCGTGACGTTGAGCACCCGATCCCAGTCTTCGTCGGTCATGTCGATGACGGGGGTTTCCCCACCGAGGCCGGCGTTGTTCACCAGTACATCGAGACGACCCAGGGCGGCCACGGAATTGGCTATCAGTGCGTCGACCTGAGCGGTGGACGTGACGTCGCACACCACGGCCTCGACCCGGCCGAGGCCCAATTCGGCCAGCTGGTCCCGGGTTTCGCCAAGCCGGCGTTCGTGATGATCGGAGACGACGACGTCGGCACCTTCGAGCAGCGCGCGCCGTGCGGTCGCCGAACCGATGCCGGTGCCCGCCGCCGCGGTCACCACGACGACCTTGCCGGTCAGCAGACCGTGGCCCTCGATCTCCTTGGGCACCTCCGACAATGACGCCACTAGCCCTTCACCTCACGAGGTAGGCCGAGCACCCGCTCGGCGATGATGTTGCGCTGAATCTCGTTGGAACCGCCATAAATCGTGTCCGAACGGGAGAACAGGAACAGCCGCTGCCATTCGTCGAACTCACCGTCGGGCATCAGCAGGCCGGAGCGGCCTTTGATGTCCATGGCCAGCTCTCCGAGGTCCCGATGCCAGTTCGCCCACAACAGCTTCGACACGTTGTCTTGGCCCGGCTCCTCGACATCCATGGTCGCCAGCGCATAAGACCGCATGGTCTGCAGGCCCGCCCAGGACCGGGTGAGCCGCTCCCGGATCAGTGGATCGTCGATCGCGCCGTTGGACTTGGCCAGGTCGACGACCCCGGAAAGTTCACGGGCATAACGGATCTGCTGGCCGAGCGTGGACACCCCGCGCTCGAAGGTCAGTGTGCCCATCGCCACCCGCCAGCCGTCGCCGGGCTCGCCGACGACCAGGTCGGCGTCGGTGCGGGCGTCGGTGAAGAAGACCTCGTTGAATTCCGAGTCGCCGGTCAGCTGGATGATCGGGCGGATCTCCACGCCCGGCTGATCCAGCGGCACCAGCAGGTAGGACAATCCGGCGTGCCGCTTGGAGCCCTTTTCTGTGCGGGCCACCACGAAGCACCACTGCGCCCAGTGCGCCAGCGACGTCCACACCTTCTGGCCGTTGATCACCCACTCGTCACCGTCCAGGGTGGCCGAGGTGGCCACGTTGGCCAGGTCGCTGCCCGCGCCGGGCTCGGAATAGCCCTGGCACCACAGTTCGGTGACGTCGAGGATTCTCGGCAGGAACCGCTGCTGCTGCTCAGGCGTGCCGAACGCGATCAGCGTCGGGCCGAGCAGCTCCTCACCGAAGTGATTGACCTTGTCGGGGGCGTTGGCTTGCGCGTACTCCTGATAGAAGGCCACCCGGTGGGCGACCGACAAGCCGCGCCCGCCGTGTTCGACCGGCCAGCCCAGGCAGGTCAGTCCCGCCGCGGCCAGGTGGCGGTTCCAGGCCAGTCGCTCTTCGTAAGCTTCATGCTCGCGACCCGGGCCGCCGAGGCCCTTGAGCGCGGCGTATTCACCGACCAGATTGTCGGCGAGCCACTCGCGGACCTCCGCCCGGAACTCCTCGACCGTGATCACCCTTGTAGGCTAACCTACCAAGCACTTGCTTTGTTAGCCCGGTGACGATGAGCCGGGTGTCACGCCCTGAGGAGTCTCGATGACGAGGTACAGCGGGCAGGAGCGCAGCGACCCGGGGATGTCCGAGCCCCGCACCACACCTGGGGTGCTCGACCGGATGGCCGTCGACTTCGCCGACCACGATGCCCTGGTCACCGAGGAACGCACCCTCACCTTCGCCGAACTGCGCGAGGAGGTTCGCCGCGCCGCGGCAGCGCTGATCGGCCTTGGTGTCGCCTCCGGCGACCGGGTCGCGATCTGGTCTCCCAACACCTGGCACTGGGTGATCGCCTGCCTGGCGATCCAGTACGCCGGCGGCGTGATGGTGCCACTGAACACCCGCTACACCGCCGCCGAGGCCTCCGACATCCTGGCGCGCACCGAAGCGCCGGTGCTGTTCGGGATGGGCCGGTTCCTGGGTGCCGACCGGGTGGCCGACCTTGATCGCGCCGCGCTGCCGGCGCTGCGGCACATCGTCGGCATCCCCATCGATTCCGACGACACCAACCTGGCCGGCACCTGGGACGAATTCCTCGCCGGGCCGCAGGCCCCGCTGTCCGAGGTGGCTGCGCGCGCGGCGGCGGTGCGCCCCGACGATCCCTCTGACGTGCTGTTCACCTCCGGCACGACCGGGCGCAGCAAAGGTGTTTTGTGCGCCCACCGGCAGTCGCTGTCCGCCCCGGCCGCCTGGGCCGCGTGCGGGCAGCTGACCAGTGCGGACCGCTACCTGTGCATCAACCCGTTCTTCCACAACTTCGGGTACAAAGCCGGCATCCTGGCCTGTCTGCAGACCGGCGCCACCCTGATCCCCCAGCTCACCTTCGACCCCGAGCAAGCCATGCGGGTGGTCGCTGAGCAACGCATCACCGTGCTGCCGGGGCCGCCGACGATCTTCCAGACGCTGCTGGACCACCCTGCGCGCAAGAACTACGACCTGAGCTCGTTGCGCTTCGCGGTGACCGGTGCGGCCACGGTGCCTGTCGTGCTGATCGAGCGCATGCAGGCCGAACTCGATTTCGACATCGTGCTGACCGCCTACGGGCTCACGGAAGCCAACGGATTCGGCACCATGTGCCGGGCCGACGACGACGCCGTCACCGTCGCCACCACCTGCGGGCGCCCGATCGCCGACTTCGAACTGCGCATCGACTGCCCTCCCGGAGCTGAGGGGTCGGCGACATCGGGTTCAGAGACCGGTGCCGGCGAGGTACTGCTGCGCGGCCCCAACGTGATGCTCGGCTACCTCGACGATCCAGAAGCCACCGCGGCGGCGATCGACGCCGACGGCTGGCTGCACACCGGTGATGTCGGCACCGTCGACGACGCGGGAAATCTGCGAATCACCGACCGGCTCAAGGACATGTACATCTGCGGCGGCTTCAACGTCTACCCCGCCGAGATCGAGCAGGTGCTGGCCCGCCTGGACGGGGTTGCCGACGCCGCGGTGATCGGCGTGCCCGACGAACGCCTCGGCGAAGTCGGCCGGGCATTCATCGTCCGCCGCGATGGCAGCAAGCTCGACGAGCAGGCCGTCATCGACTACACCAAGAAGCACCTGGCCAATTTCAAGACCCCGCGCTCGGTGGTCTTCGTGGCGACCCTGCCGCGAAACCCCGGCGGCAAAGTGGTCAAACCGACACTGCGAGAGATGGTTTGATGGATCTGCGCTACGACGACGCCACCGAAGAGTTCCGCAACGAGGTGCGCACGTTCCTATCGGCCAACACGGACTCGTTCCCGACGAAGTCCTACGACACGGCCGAAGGCTTCGCACAGCACCGGGTTTGGGACCGCGTCCTGTTCGACGCCGGCCTGTCGGTGATCACCTGGCCGGAGAAATACGGCGGCCGCGATGCCAGCTTGCTGCAGTGGGTGGTCTACGAGGAGGAGTACTTCCGCGCCGGCGCGCCCGGGCGCGCCAGTGCCAACGGCACTTCGATGCTGGGCCCGACCCTTTTCGCGCACGGCACCGAGGAGCAGCTCGATCGTGTGCTGCCGAAAATGGCCAGCGGCGAAGAGATCTGGGCTCAGGCCTGGTCTGAGCCGGAGTCCGGCAGCGACCTGGCCTCACTGCGGTCGACGGCCACCCAGACCGATGGCGGCTGGCTGCTCAACGGTCAGAAGATCTGGAGCTCGCGGGCGGTGTTCGGTGAGCGGGGATTCGGACTATTCCGGTCCGACCCGTCCGCCGAGCGCCACAAAGGCTTGACCTATGTCATGTTCGACCTGAAGGCCGACGGCGTGACGGTGCGCCCGATCGCTCAGCTCGGTGGCGACACCGGGTTCGGCGAGATCTTCTTCGACAACGTCTTCGTGCCGGATGCCGATGTCATCGGCGGCGTGCACGACGGCTGGCGCGCCGCGATGAGCACGTCGAGTAACGAGCGCGGCATGTCGCTGCGCAGCCCGGCGCGGTTCCTGGCGCCGGCTGAACGGCTCGTGACGCAGTGGCGCGAACGGGGATCCGAGCCGGCGTTCGCCGACCGGGTGGCTGACGCCTGGATCAAGGCGCAGGCTTACCGGCTGCACACCTTCGGCACCGTGACACGGGTGGCCGGCGGCGGTGAGCTGGGCGCTGAATCGTCGGTGACCAAGGTGTTCTGGTCGGAGCTCGACGTCGCCCTGCATCAGACTGCATTGGAGCTTCGTGGTTCCGACGCCGAGCTGACCGACTCATGGACCGAGGGTCTGCTGTTCGCACTGGGCGGCCCGATCTACGCCGGCACCAACGAGATTCAGCGCAATATCATCGCCGAGCGCCTGCTCGGGCTGCCCAGAGAGAGCGCCGGGAAAAGCAAATGAAATTCGCACTCGACGAACAGCAGCGGGATTTCGCCGCGAGCATCGACGCCGCGCTGGGGGCCGCCGATGTGCCCGGCGCAGTCCGGGCCTGGGCGCAGGGCGATACCAAGCCCGCCCGCAAGGTGTGGTCGGTGCTGACCGACCTGGGTGTCACTGCATTGCTGGTGCCGGAGAAGTACGACGGTATCGAGGCTCACCCGGTCGATCTGGTGGTCGCCCTCGAACGGCTCGGCCGCTGGAACGTGCCGGGACCGGTCACCGAATCCATTGCGGTGGCACCGATTCTGCTGGCCGGCCTGCATGATTGGGCTGAGCGTTCCGTCGGTTTGGCCACCGGTGAACTGATCGCGACAGTCGCGTTGCCGCCGGCCGTCCCGCGCGCGGTGAACGCCGACTTCGCCGGGCTGACACTGCTGGCACAAGACGGCCGGGTCAGCGACGCCACCGTCGGCGAAGGTCACGAATCCGTCGACCCCAGCCGCACGCTGTTCGACGTCACCGCCACCGGCGACGCCAAGGACGCCGACGTGGCGCGGGCCTACGAATTCGGGGCGCTGGCCACCGCCGCCCAGCTGGTCGGCGCCGGCCAGGCGATGCTGGACATGTCGGTCGAATACGCCAAGCAGCGTAGCCAGTTCGGCCGCATCATCGGCAGCTACCAGGCGCTCAAGCACAAGCTCGCCGACGTCCACATCGCCGTCGAGCTGGCCCGTCCCCTCGTCTACGGTGCGGCACTCTCGCTGGCCGACGGATCCCCCGACACCGCACGGGATGTCAGCGCGGCCAAGGCCGCCGCATCGGATGCGGCACTGCTGGCGGCGCGGTCGTCGCTGCAGACGCACGGCGCCATCGGTTTCACCTCCGAACACGATCTGTCGCTGTGGCTGCTGCGAGTACAGGCGCTGCATTCAGCGTGGGGTGATCCGACCAGCCATCGACGTCGACTGCTGGAGGCACTGGCATGACATCCACTGAAGAACGGCAGATGCTGCGCGACACCGTTGCCGCGCTGATCGATAAGCACGCCTCCCCCGCCGCGGTACGCGAAGCCATGGAGTCCGAACGCGGCTACGACGAGTCGCTGTGGAGCAAGCTCTGCGAGCAGGTCGGCGTCGCCGCCCTGCTGGTGCCCGAAGAGCTCGGCGGCGCCGGCGGCGAATTGGCCGATGCCGCAGCAGTTCTCGAAGAACTGGCTCGCGGGCTTGTCCCCACACCGTTGCTCGGAACGACGTTGGCCGAGCTGGCACTGCTGGCCGCCGACGAACCCGACACCGACACCCTCGAACAACTGGCCGCAGGCGAGGCCATCGGCACGGTGGTGTTCGACCCCGGTTATGTGGTCAACGGCGATATCGCCGATGTGGTTGTCGGGCTTGACGGCGCCTCACTGACCCGGTGGAGCGACGTCACCGCCGAGGCGGTGCAGGCCATGGACCCGACCCGCCGACTGGCCCGCCTATCCCCCGGATCCACCGACACCATCGGCACCGATCCCGGCCTGGCCGACACCGCAGCAATCCTGCTGGCGGCCGAGCAGATCGGCGCGGCCGCACGCTGCCTCGAGCTCACCGTCGACTACACCAAGGAACGCGTGCAATTCGGCCGCCCGATCGGTAGCTTCCAGGCGCTCAAGCACCGGATGGCCGACCTGTACGTCGCCGTGCAATCGGCCCGCGCCGTCGTCGGCGATGCGCTAGCACAACCGACACCGGTGAGCGCGGCGCTGGCGCGCCTGGCCGCCACCGAGGCGTTCACCAAGGTGGCCGGCGAGGCCATCCAGCTGCACGGCGGCATCGCGATCACCTGGGAACACGACATCCAGCTGTACTTCAAACGCGCGCACGGCAGCTCCCAGTTGCTGGGGTCGGTGTCCGAGCAACTCCGCCGGCTCGAATCCGAAGTGCTCTAGCCTGACTGGAGTGAACAACCGCATTGCGCTGAGAGCCGGAATACCGCCGTTCTATGTGATGGACGTGTGGCTGGCCGCCGCGGAACGGCAACGCACCCACGGCGACCTGGTGAACCTCTCAGCGGGCCAACCCAGCGTCGGCGCCCCCGAACCTGTGCGTGCGGCAGCGGCGGCCGCGCTGGAAGCCAATCAGCTTGGCTACACCGTTGCGCTCGGCATCCCCGAGCTACGCGAGGCGATCGCCGGCTCCTATGCCGCGCGGTTCGGCCTGCACGTCAGCGCTGAGGACGTGGTGGTCACCACCGGGTCGTCGGGTGGCTTCCTGCTGGCGTTCCTGGCCTGCTTCGACGTCGGCGACCGGGTGGCCATCGCCAGTCCGGGCTATCCCTGCTACCGGAACATCCTGTCCGCACTGGGCTGTGAGGTGGTGGAGATCCCGTGCGGTCCCGAAACGCGCTTCCAGCCGACCGTGCAGCTGCTGTCCGAGCTGGATCCACCGGTGCAGGGCGTGATCGTGGCCAGCCCGGCCAATCCCACCGGCACGGTGATCCCGCCTGAGGAGCTCGCGGCGATAGCATCCTGGTGCGACGAGACCGGGGCGCGGTTGATCAGCGACGAGGTGTATCACGGGCTGGTCTATCCCGGGGCGCCCGAGACGTCGTGCGCGTGGCAGACGTCCCGCAATGCCGTTGTGGCGAACAGCTTTTCGAAGTACTTCGCGATGACGGGCTGGCGGCTGGGCTGGCTGTTGGTGCCCCAGGAGTTGCGGCGTGCGGTGGACTGCCTCACCGGGAACTTCACCATCTGCCCGCCGGTGCTGCCTCAAGTCGCCGCGGTGGCGGCATTCACGCCCGAATCCGTCGCCGAGGCCGAGGGCCATCTGCATCACTATGCGGCCAATCGGGAGATGCTACTGGCCGGTCTGCGTCAGATCGGCATTACCCGGCTGGCGCCCACTGATGGCGCCTTCTACGTGTACGCCGACGTCTCGGACTTCACGTCGGACTCGCTGGCCTTCTGCGAAAAGCTCTTGGCCGACACCGGATTAGCGATAGCTCCCGGTATCGACTTCGACCCCGCACGCGGTGGATCGTTCGTGCGGCTGTCGTTCGCCGGCCCGTCGAGCGATATCGACGAGGCACTGCGTCGACTGGGCCCCTGGCTGGCGCGCTAAGCCCGCTGAAGGTCCGTGCCGACTACCTTGCGCAGCGCGCTCGCCATATTGGCCACGCCAATCGACGCGTCCGCCTGCATGTGATCACAGCCACATCACAGTCTTACCGCAGTGAGCACAACTATTGCGGGACACCACCGCAGCTGGTGGGCTCATGGCATGCCCTTCATTTCCCACGAGCTTGGCAACGCCTACTACCGGCACTGGGCCGCCCTGGAGCCCCGCGCGGCCGTCATTTTTCTACACGGGTTCGGCGAGCACACCGGCGTCTACCACCGCCTGGGATTCGCCCTCAACGCCGCTGGGATCGACCTGTGGGCGGTCGATCAGTTCGGCCATGGCCTATCGCCCGGCGTACGTGGAGACTTCGGCAGGATCGAGGACAGCTCCGCGCTCGCCGACAGCCTCACCAGCCTGGCCGAGCAGGCGAACCCGGGTATTCCGCTTATCGCACAAGGACATTCGTACGGATCTATAGTGACGTTGTTCCGCTTGCTCGACCAACCGCAGCGCTACCGCGCCGGGATCATCTCCGGCGCGCCAGTGGTGCCGGTGCCGGAGTTGCTCGACACCGATACTTCACTGGACCTCGACCCGCACTGGCTGTCGGACGACCCGTTCTATATCGACGCGATGGTGAACGATCCGCTTGCGTTCGTCGAAGCCGACAGTGTGCCCCTGGCCCGTGAGCTCGACCGCGCCTGGAACCGATTCGGCGCGGAACTGCCGAAGCTGGCCGTCCCCACCCTGGCCATTCACGGCGAACTCGACCCGATCGCGCCGGTGAGCGCGCTGCGCGCCTACGCCGAAGAGATCGAACCGCTGCGGCTGCTGGAATTCCCCGGCGCGCATCACGACATCCTCAACGAGACGGTGCACCGGGAGGTGGCCGCCGCGATCGTCGAGTTCGTCGGCCAGAACAGCTGATATGTAGGCGTTGTTTGTCAAGAGGCAGGTGAAAGCCGCCCCGGTTTTGGTGCCGGGGCGGCTTTCGTT
>NZ_NOZR01000039.1 GCF_002250655.1 Mycolicibacterium sphagni | reverse complement strand
GGCTGGGTGGTGGTGATGATCTGGTCCTGCACCGGCGGGGGTTTGACGGTCGTCGTCGCCGGCGTGGCCAGGTTGTTCGTGTCGGTACTGGTCACCAGCAGTGACACCGACACCACCAGTGCGATGGCGGCGATGATCGCGGTGACCCCGACCACCCACGGCCACTTCGGCGGCCGCGGCTCTTCGATGTACTCCGTACCCGCTTCGTAGCTGTCGTAGTCGTAGAGCCCGGGATCGGGCGCGACGAAGGGGCCCGCGGTGTACTGCTCGGCCTCCGGCGCGGAGTAGGCCTCAAAGCCCGTGCCGGTCGGCGTCTCGCTCCGGTGCTCCTCGGATGACTGATCCGAGTGCTGACCGCCCGACTCCTCATCCGGCGGATTCGGCCCGCTCATGCTCGCCTGTCCTCTTTCGACTACATCACCGCGGCACGCGGGCCAAGGACTGGCACGCAGCGCGCCGACGGCTCCCGTTGCCCTGGCAAAACCCTACCGAACAGGCAGGGCCAGGTATGCCGCAGCACACCGTTGGCGCCAAGTGATGTCTCGATTGTGACCTTCGAACCGTCAGTGCTTCTCGGGGCCGATGTAGTACTCGAACACCAGCCCGCACACGGCCGCGATCACGAAGACCACACCGGCGGCGATCAGCCAGGGCAGCCACAGCGCGGCACCGACAGCGGCGGTCGAGAACGACAGGGCGATCAGGATCGGCCACCAGCTGTGCGGCGCGTAGAAGCCCAACTCCCCTGCACCATCACTGATTTCAGCCTCCTCGTAGTCCTCGGGACGAGTATCGAGACGACGCGCCACGAAGCGGAAGAAGGTACCGGTGATCAACGACAAACCCGCGGTGAGCACCAGCGCAGTGGTGCCGGCCCACTCGATGCCGCCGTACTGGAAGACCGCGGTCAATACGCCGTAGACGATCGCGGCGAGGACGAAAAAGCCGGTCAGGATTTCGAAGAGCCTGGCTTCAATATGCATCTGCGGTCCCCTACTTGCTCGCCTGCGGGATCACTTGCTCGCCCCGCCTGGTGTCGAACGGGTGGGTGGTGATCGCCACCGGTGACTGGTTGATGGCCAGCAGCGCCTCGGCGTTGGTCTTACCGGCGATCCGCTGCTCCAGATAGGTCTTGAAGTCGCTGGGCGAGACCACCCGAACCTCGAAGTTCATCATCGAGTGGTAGGTGCCGCACATCTCGGCGCAGCGACCGACGAACGCTCCGGTCTCGGTGATCTCGGCGACCTGAAACTTGTTCTCGGTGTGGTTGGCTTCCGGGTTCGGGAAGACGTCGCGCTTGAACAGGAACTCGGGCACCCAGAACGAGTGGATGACATCAGCGGAGGCAATCTGGAACTCGATGCGCTTGCCGGCCGGCAGCACCAGCACCGGGATCTCGTTGCTGGTGCCCAACGTCTCGACCTTGTCGAAGTTCAAGTACGTGCGGTCCTGGGGGTTCAGGCCGCGCACCGCGCCGACCTTCTCCTCGCCATGCTCGTCAACGCCCTCGGGCTTGGACACCATCGCGGCCTTGCGCGCGGCATCGGCGCCGTCGAAGTTGAGCGTGCCGTCCTTGAAGTCGACCTTCTGGTAGCCGAACTTCCAGTTCCACTGGAACGCCGTGACGTCGATGACGACCTCGGGATTGGGATCCCGGTGCATCATCTTCTCCTGCACCACGACGGTGAAGTAGAAGAGCACGGAAATGATCAGGAACGGGATGATCGTGAGCACCAGTTCCAGCGGCATGTTGTAGCCGAACTGGCGGGGCAGCTCCGCATCGACGGGAGCGCCCTTCTTCTTGCGGTGGAAGGCCATCGCCCAGAAGGTCAGGCCCCACACGATGATGCCGACGACGAACGCGGAGATGACCGACCAGACCCAGAGGTCGCGGTTGGTCTGCGCCTCATGGGTGATGCCCTTGGGCCAGCCCAGGCCGAACACTTCCTGCCAGCTGCACCCGCTGAGAGTGAGCGCCAGCGCACCGAAAGTGACGGCTAGCGCCAGCACCCGAAACCGGGAACCGCGGGTCTTCACGTAGGCGCCTCCTGCTCGCGGGAACTTTTTCGCGAAACGAATACTACGCAGCGTAGACCACACCCGAACACCCAGCCCGGTTGATCGCCGGGTTCCGGCATACTAGGCCCGGTGTGCGGACTGCTGGCCCTGGTTACAGACGGTTCGGTCCCGGTTACTGAAGACATCGTCAGGGCGGTCGCGGGCGCGTCGCATCTGATGCGCCACCGGGGCCCCGACGAGCCGGGCACCTGGTCGGACGATCGGGTGGTGCTGGGGTTCAACCGGCTCTCGATCATCGATATCGCCCACTCGCACCAGCCGCTGCGCTGGGGCCCGGCCGACGACCCCGACCGCTACGCGCTGGTGTTCAACGGTGAGATCTACAACTACCTGGAGTTGCGCGAGGAACTGCGGTCCGAATTCGGTGCCGTCTTCGCCACCGACGGCGACGGCGAGGCAGTCGTGGCCGCCTACCACCACTGGGGCACCACGGCGCTGAGCCGGCTTCGTGGCATGTTCGCGTTCGCACTGTGGGACACCAGGAAGCAGGAGTTGTTCTGCGCCCGTGACCCGTTCGGCATCAAGCCGCTGTTCATGGCGACCGGGCCCGGTGGCACCGCGGTCGGTAGTGAGAAGAAATGCCTGCTCGACCTGGCGACGCAGATCGGCGTCGACCTGGCCATCGACGAGCGCGCGGTGCAGCACTACACCGTGCTGCAGTACGTGCCCGAGCCCGAGACGCTGCACCGCGGCATCCGCCGCCTGGAGTCCGGCTGTTACGCGGTGATCCATCCCGGCCGGCAGCCGAAGGTCACCCGCTACTTCGTACCAAAGTTCAGCGCTGTTCCTTTTCTCGCCGGTGGCGAACAGGCCCGCTACGACGAGATCACCGCGGTCCTGGAGGACTCGGTGGCCAAGCACATGCGCGCCGACGTGACCGTCGGGGCGTTCCTGTCCGGCGGCATCGATTCGACCGCGATCGCCGCCCTGGCGATCCGGCACAATCCGCGGCTGATCACCTTTACCACCGGATTCGAGCGCGAGGGCTTCTCAGAGGTCGACGTGGCGGTGGCATCGGCCGAGGCGATCGGTGCGCGACACGTGGCCAAGGTGGTCAGCCAGTCCGAATTCGTGGCCGCGCTGCCCGAAATCGTCTGGTATCTCGACGAACCCGTGGCCGACCCCGCGCTGGTGCCGCTGTTCTTCATCGCCCGCGAGGCCCGCAAGCACGTCAAAGTGGTGTTGAGCGGCGAGGGCGCCGATGAGCTCTTCGGCGGGTACACGATCTATCGGGAGCCGTTGTCCCTCAAGCCTTTCGACTATCTCCCCCGCCCGGTCCGCAAGTCGCTGGGCCGCGCGTCGCGCCCGCTGCCGGAGGGGATGCGCGGCAAGAGCCTGCTGCACCGGGGATCGCTGACCCTTCAGGAGCGCTACTACGGCAATGCCCGCAGCTTCTCCGACGCGCAGCTGCGCGCCGTGCTGCGCGGTTTCGATCCGGCCTGGACGCACACCGACGTCACCGCCGGAATCTACGGCGAGTCAGACGGCTGGGACCCGGTCGCGCGGATGCAGCACATCGACCTGTTTACCTGGTTGCGCGGCGACATCCTGGTCAAAGCCGACAAGATGACCATGGCCAATTCGCTTGAGCTCCGGGTGCCGTTCCTGGACCCCGAAGTGTTCGCGGTGGCATCCCGGCTGCCGTTCGACCAGAAGATCACCCGCGCCACCACCAAGTACGCGCTGCGCCGTGCGCTGGAACCGATCGTGCCGCCGCACGTGCTGAACCGAGCGAAGCTGGGCTTCCCGGTGCCGATCCGGCACTGGCTGCGCGCGGGCGAGCTGATGGACTGGGCGTACGGGATGATCGACGCGTCGCAGACCGGTCATCTTGTCGACATCGGCGCCGTGCGCACGATGCTCGACGCGCACCGCGCCGGCGACGGCGATCACAGCCGCCGGCTATGGACGGTGCTGATCTTCATGCTGTGGCACGCGATCTTCGTCGAGCGCAGTGTCGTGCCGACGATCAGCGAGCCGCAGTACCCCGTCCAGCTCTAGGCGAGCGCAGCCGAAATCTCTTCGGCCGCTTCGGGACCGTAGGCATCCCTGATGCGGGCGATCCCGGCGTTGCGGTCCCAGGTCCACTCCTGCGGGCCCGGCGCTTCCAGCACGAGGGTGGCGACCAGCGACGCGAACTGCGCGGCGCGCTCCAGGCTCAGGCCGGCACCGCGGGCGGTGAGGAATCCGGCGCGGAAGGCATCGCCGATCCCGGTCGGGTCGTCCTTCTGCGTCTCGGGCACCACGTCGACGTGGATGAAGGTGCCGTCGCGACCGACGAGGTCGACCCCGTTGGGGCCCAGCGTGGTGACGCGCAGCTGAATCTGGCTCATCACTTCGGCTTCCGACCAGCCGGACTTCTGCAGCAGCAGATCCCACTCGTAGTCGTTGGTGAACAGGTAGGTGGCGCCGTCGATGAGCCGGCGGATCTCCTCACCGGTGAGGCGGGCCAGCTGCTGGCTGGGATCGGCGGCGAACGCCAGACCCAGCTCGCGGCACTCTTCGGTGTGGAGGAACATCGCTTCCGGGTCGTTGGCCCCGATGATCACCAATTCCGGTGCGCCGCTGCGCTCGACGAGATCCGCGAGCTTGATGTCACGGGCTTCCGACATCGCGCCCGGGTAGAACGACGCGATCTGGGCCATGTCCTCGTCGGTGGTGCAGACGAAACGCGCGGTGTACGCGGTTTTCGACACCAGCACGTGGGAGGTGTCGACACCGTGGGATTCCAGCCACTGCCGGTATTCGTCGAAGTCCGACCCGACGGCACCGACGAGCGTCGGGTCGCCGCCGAGCAGGCCCATCGCGTAGGCCATGTTGCCCGCGACGCCGCCGCGATGCACCACCAGGTCGTCGACGAGGAAGCTCAGCGACACCTTCTGCAGATGCTCGGCCAGGAGCTGTTCGGAAAACCGCCCGGGAAACCGCATCAGGTGGTCGGTGGCGATAGATCCGGTCACCGCGATCGTCACGAAGCGTCCGCCCTTCATTCACTAGTGGGACTAGCCAACCGTACCCGGGCGACGCCGCCGGTTCATTAACGTGGGTGCGCTAGCCTGCCTACAAGAGCCGACTATATGGGCCGGCATCGGCCCCGCTGCGACGGGTGCTTGAAGTTTCGGCCTCCAGATCCCAGGGAGACTTATCGATGGCTGGCCCGATTCCGCCACACCAGCAGGTCGGGGCCGATGGTCAACCCATTCCTGGGCCACCGCCGTACGCCGAACCGTATCCCACCGGCCCCTACCCCGGCGTCTACCCGGGGGCGCTGCCGCCGCCGGTGCCGTATCCGCCCAAGCCGCGGCGACGTCTGGGGCTGTGGCTGAGCCTGGTCGCGCTGGTGCTGGTGGGTGTCGCCGTGGCAGGAGTCCTGATCATCCGCGGCGGCGGCTCCGCGACGACGGCCGCGGGCGGGTTCACCGAGGCGAACGCCAAGTCGGCGATCGCGAACTATCTGACGGCGCTGTCCAAGGGCGACACCGAGACCATCGCGCGCAACAACCTGTGTGGCATGTTCGACGGGGTCAAGGACCGCAAGTCGGATCTGGCGCTGGCCAGGCTGGCAAGCGACGCGTTCCGCAGGCAGTTCTCGGGCGCCGAGGTGACGTCGATCGACGCGATCGTGCCCTGGTCGAACTACCAGGCCCAGGTTTTGTTCACGATGAAGGTGGCGTCGACGTCCGCGCGCGGCAACCGCGGTTCGGAGCAAGGCGTGGCGCAGCTGCTGCGTCAGGGCAATCAGTTGCTGGTGTGCTCGTATCTATTGCGAACGGCCGCCCAGTACTGACTGGACGGCCGCTGGCAGGACGAGCGGAAAGCTACTTGTTCAGTTGAACGAGTCGCCGCAGGCGCAGGAGCCGGTGGCGTTGGGGTTGTCGATCGTGAAGCCCTGCTTCTCGATGGTGTCGACGAAGTCGATCGTGGCGCCCTGGATGTAGGGAGCGCTCATCCGGTCGACGGTCAGGTTGACACCGCCGAACTCAGTGGTCAGGTCACCATCGAGGGTGCGGTCGTCGAAGAACAGGTTGTAGCGCAGGCCGGCGCAGCCGCCCGGCTGCACGGCGATCCGCAGCGCCAGGTCGTCGCGGCCCTCCTGGTCCAACAGCGCCTTGGCCTTCGCGGCCGCGGCGTCGGTCAGTACCGCGCCGTGGGTCTCGGTCGTGGTCTCGGTCGACTGATCGGAAACAGTCATTGCGTCTCCCTTAAAGCAGATGTTTGTGGGGATTAAACCCACTTCGTCAACGGTACCTTGTCCTGGCCGTATTCCCGAGTCAGCCGGCCAGGCCGGCCGCGGTCTTGCGGGCCAGCCCGGTGAGCTGGTTGGCGGCGTCGTCCATGGCGGCCTGCACCGAGCCGGCGTAGTCGGCGATCGCGTGGGCCGCGGTGATTCCCGCCTCAACCAGCACGGCCGGCTCGAGCGTGACCTGCCCGGCCAGCACCAGCACCGGCACGCCGCGGGCTCTGGCGCCGCCGGCCAGGGCGCTGACCACCTTCCCGTGCAGCGACTGGTCGTCGAACCGGCCCTCACCGGTGACGATGACATCAGCCGCCGCGATGTCGTCGGCCAGCGCGGTGTATTCGGCGATGACGGCCGCCCCGGACTCGCGCCGCCCGCCCAGCGCCAGCAGCGCGGCACCCAGTCCCCCGGCCGCTCCGGCCCCAGAGAGGGGGCTGACCGGGTCGCCGGCCAGCGCGTCAAGTTCAGCCGCCCACGCCGTCATCCGCTGTTCGAGAAGCTCGACGGTGGCCGGCTCGGCGCCTTTCTGGGGGCCGAAGATCCGGGCCGCACCCATGGGCCCCAGCAGCGGATGTTCGACGTCGGTGGCGACGATCAGATCGACGCCGGTCAGCTTCTCTCGGGCCTGCGCCAGCCCGCCGAGCGCCTCGATGAGCCCGCGCCCGCCGTCGGTGCAGGAGCTGCCGCCCAGACCGACGACGATGGTGTCCGCACCAGCGTCGAGCGCGGCGCCGACCAGCTGGCCCACCCCGCGACTGTGGGCGGCGACCGCGGTATCCGGGGTGGGTGGTCCGCCCAGCAGAGCCAGGCCGCAGGCCTGCGCGCATTCGATGTAGGCCGTCTTGGTCACGCCGTCGTACACCCATTCGGCGTGGACCTCGTCGGCCAGGGGGCCGCAAACCCGGGCGCGGCGTACCTCGCCGAGGCGGCTGGCCAGCACACCGACGAAGCCGGGACCGCCATCGGACTGCGGCGCCAGGGTCAGCACGTCGGAGGGCCGGGCCTGGGACCAACCCGCGGCGATGGACTGGGCGGCTTCGACGGCGGTCAGGCTGTCGCCGTAACAGTCCGGCGCGATCAGCACCCGCATTCCTGCAGGGTAACCTGGCACGCGTGAAGCTGCTGGGCCGCAAGAAGGACGAAGGCGACGTCGAACCGGTGGAGGCCGACGAGCAAGCCGTCGCTGCGGGTACGACTGCGCCTAAGGGCAAGCCCACCCCCAAGCGCAACGAGTCCGCCAAGCGTCGCGGGCCGGTGGCTCCGGCGCCGATGACGTCGGCCGAGGCACGCAAGCGCCGCAAGGAGATGCGCGCCACCCTGACCAAGGAGGAGCGCCGCGCGGACAAGGAGCAACGCCGCGCCTCGATGAACGAGCGCCGTGAGCGGATGATGTCCGGCGAAGAGGCCTACCTGCTCCCCCGCGACCAGGGGCCCGTGCGCCGCTACGCCCGCGACATCGTCGACTCGCGGCGCAATGTGCTCGGGCTGTTCATGCCCGCGGCGCTGGGCTTGATCTTCGTGATGCTCGCGGTGCCGCAGGTCCAGTTGTTCATCTCCCCGGCGATGCTGGTGTTGATGGTGATCATGGGCCTCGACGGAGTTCTGTTGGGCCGCAAGGTCAACAAGGCGGTCAACGCCAAATTCCCCGACAACGCCGAAGGCGCGTTCAAGCTCGGGATGTATGCCGCGGGCCGGGCATCTCAGATTCGCCGTATGCGCGCGCCGCGACCTCGGGTCGAGCGCGGCGCCAAGGTCGTCTGAGCCGATCCGACGCGTGCGCACGCTGGTGCTCGGCGGAATCAGGTCGGGCAAGTCACGATGGGCTGAGGAGATCATGGCCGGCGATTCCTCCGTCCGCTACGTCGCGACCGGCGCGGGCGCCGATGCCGATCGGTCCTGGGCAGCGCGGGTGGCCGAGCACCGCAGCCGCAGGCCCGCATCCTGGAGCACCGCCGAAACCACCGATGTGGCAGCAGTTTTGCGCGACGACCCGCACAACGCCACCCTGGTCGACGATCTGGGCGGCTGGCTGACCGCCGCACTGGACCGCCGAGGTTGGGACGGCGGCTCGGTGGCCGCCGACATCGACGAGCTGGTGAGCGCCGTGGACGGATTCACCGCTCCGCTGGCCTTGGTCAGCCCGGAGGTGGGGTTGACGGTGGTGTCGGCAACTGCCTCTGGCAGGCGCTTCACAGATGAGCTCGGCACACTCAACCAACGACTCGCCCAGTGCTGTGAGCAGGTGGTCCTGGTGGTTGCGGGACTGCCGGTCTGGGTCAAACCGACGAAGGCTTCGAACTGATGGACTTTCCCGAGATCACCCCACCGGACTATCGGGCGGCCGCGGCGGCGCAGCGGCGGCAGGACATCCTCACCAAGCCGACCGGCGCGCTCGGCCGTCTCGAGGATCTGTCGGTGTGGGTGTCTGGTTGCCAAGGACTTTGTCCGCCAAAGCAATTCGAACATGCGAGAGTTGTGGTGTTCGCCGGCGACCACGGCGTGGCACGCACAGGCGTGTCGGCATACCCGCCGGAAGTCACCGCGCAGATGGTGGCCAACATCGACGCCGGCGGCGCCGCGATCAACGTGCTGGCCGGTATCGCCGGCGCGTCGGTGCGGGTGGTCGACATCGCCGTGGACAGCGACGAGCCGCTGTCCGAGGCCATCGGCGCCCACAAAGTCCGTCGCTCCAGCGGGAACATCGCGGTGGAGGACGCGCTGAGTGCCGACGAGGTGATCGCCGCGCTGGAGGCGGGCCGACAGCTGGCCGATGACGAGGTGGACGCCGGGGCCGACCTGCTGATCGCCGGCGACATGGGCATCGGGAACACCACTGCGGCCACGGCATTGATCGCGACGCTGACCGACACCGAGCCGGTTGCCGTGGTGGGTCGCGGCACTGGGATCGACGATGCGGCATGGGTACGCAAGACCGCCGCGGTGCGCGACGCCATGTTCCGGGCCCGTCACCATCGTGCCGACCCGGTCGCCTTGTTGCGCACCTGCGGCGGCGCGGACCTGGCCGCGATGGCCGGTTTCTGCGCGCAGGCCGCGGTGCGCCGCACTCCCCTGCTGCTCGACGGCGTCGTGGTGACCGCCGCCGCACTGGTCGCCGACCGGCTGGCACCGGGCGCGCGGGCCTGGTGGCAGGCGGGTCACCGGTCGACCGAGCCCGCGCACACGCTGGCACTGGCCCACTTGGAGTTGGTACCGATCATCGATCTGGGCCTGCGCCTCGGCGAGGGCACCGGCGCCGCGGTGGCGCTCCCGGTGTTGCGGGCCGCGGTGGCGACACTGGCGTCGATGGCCACCTTCGAAGGCGCGGGCGTGTCCGATCGGGCGCCGGACTGATCGTGATCCGTTCGCTGGCAACGGCTTTCGCGTTCGGAACGGTATTGCCCGTTCCGCTGCGGGGTGCGGCGGTCGGCCGTTCCACGATGACGGCACTGCCGCTGGTCGGGGCGACACTGGGGGCGCTGGCCGCCGCGGCGGTGTGGGCGGGCGGCTGGGCCTTCGGCACGCACAGCCCGCTCGCCGGGGTGCTCGCCGTCGCCGTCCTGCTGCTCGCTACCCGGGGCCTACACATCGACGGCCTCTCGGACACGGTCGACGCTCTGGGCTGTTACGGACCACCGGAGCGCGCGCTGCAGGTGATGCGTGGCGGCACGGCGGGTCCCTTCGGGGTCGCGGCCGTCGTCGTTGTGATCTCCGCACAAGCGTTGGCGTTCGCCGCGGTACCGCCTTGGCCGACCGGGTTACTCGCGATCGTCACCGCGCTGGCCGCCGGCCGGGTGGCCGCGGTGCTGGCCTGCCGGCGCGGGGTGTCGGCGGCCACCGGCAGCGTGCTGGGTGAGCGGGTCGCCGGCAGCCAGCCGCTGCCGGTGGTCTTCATATGGGGGTTGCTGGTCGCCGGGCTCGCGACCGTGGCGACCCCCCGGCTGTGGCAGGGACCGCTGGTGGTGCTGGCCGCGCTCGCGGTGGCGACGATCCTGGTGACCCACTGCGCCCGCCGCTTCGGCGGTATCACCGGTGACGTGCTGGGTGCGGTCATCGAACTGACCACGACACTGGTGATCATCGGCCTGCTTGTACGTAGCTAGCTGAGCCGGGCCATCCACCCGTGTGTGTCGGCGAAGGTGCCGCGCTGGATGCCAGTGAGGGTGTCGCGCAACGCCATTGTCACCTCACCGGGCTGGCCGTCGGCGATGGTGAACTCCCCGTCACCGAATTTGACGTGCGAGACCGGGGTGATGACCGCGGCGGTGCCGCAGGCGAACACCTCGGTGATCTCACCGGCGGCCGCACCCTTACGCCATTCCTCGACGTCGATCTTGCGTTCCTCGACGGCGAAGCCGGCGTCGCTGGCCAATTGCAGCAGCGAATCGCGGGTGATGCCGGGCAGCAGTGAGCCCGACAGCTCCGGGGTGACCAGCCTTGCAGAGCCGCCACTACCGAAGACGAAGAACAGGTTCATCCCGCCCATCTCCTCGATGAAGCGGCGCTCGATGGCATCGAGCCAGACGACCTGGTCGCAGCCGTGCTCGGCGGCTTCGGCCTGCGCCAGCAGCGAGGCCGCGTAGTTGCCGCCGAACTTCGCCGCACCGGTGCCGCCCGGGCTGGCCCGCACGTACTCGGTGGACAGCCACACGCTGACCGGTTTGATGCCGCCCTTGAAGTAGGCGCCGGCCGGTGAGGCGATCACCAGGTAGCGGTATTCCGAGGAAGGCCGTACACCGAGGCCGGGCTCGGTGGCGATCACGAACGGCCGCAGGTACAGCGACGCTTCGCCGCCCGCGGGCGGCACCCACCCATCGTCGACGGCGATCAGCTGGCGCAGCGAGTTGACGAACAGTTCCTCGGGAAGCTCCGGGATGGCCAGCCGGCGCGCCGATGCGCGCAGCCGCGCGGCATTGGCCTCGGGGCGGAACGACACGATCGATCCGTCCGCCCAGCGGTAGGCCTTGAGACCCTCGAAGATCTCCTGCGCGTAGTGCAGGACGATGGCTGAAGGATCCAGCTCGATCGGGCCGTACGGCACGACGCGGGCGTCGTGCCAACCCAGTTCGTCGGTGTAGAGCACCGAGACCATGTGATCGGTGTGGAAACGACCGAAGCCCGGATCGGCCAGAATGTGTGCCCGTACCTCGTCGCTCGCCGGATTTGCGTTGCGCTCAACCGTGAACTCGAGGGGGCCGTTCGTCATAGGTGGAATTGTAGACCGGCTCGCTAGCGAGTTTTGACCTCGACGAACGGTGGCTTGACTACCTTGCACTCGAGCGGGCGGCCGCGAACGTCGACGTTGACCAGGGCGCCGTCCTCGATACCGGCGTCGGCGTCGATGAGGGCAAGGGCGATACCGACTTTCAGCGTCGGCGAGAACGTGCCCGACGTGGTGATGCCCACCGGCCGTTCACCGTCGAGCACTGTCAGATCGGGGCGCAGCACACCGCGGCCGGTGGCACGCAAGCCGCGCAGGAGCCGGCGCGGGCCGGCCTCCTTCTCGGCCAGCAGCGCGTCCCGGCCCCAGAATGTGTCCTTCTTCCAGCCGATGGCCCAACCGCAGCGAGCCTGCAGCGGTGAAATGTCCAGTGACAGCTCGTGGCCGTGCAGCGGGTAGCCCATCTCGGTGCGCAGGGTGTCGCGGGCGCCCAGGCCGGCGAGTTGTCCACCCTTGCCTTGGACCTCGGCGACGAGAGCGTCGAAAACCACCGGCGCGGAATCCCACGGCGGCAGCAGTTCGTAGCCGTGCTCGCCGGTGTAGCCCGTGCGGCACACCCGTACCGGCACACCGGAGTAGGTGGCGTCGGCGTAACCCATGTAGTCCATGTCGGTGGGCAGCCCAAGCGCGGCCAAGACCTCAGTGGACCGTGGCCCCTGAACGGCCAGGACGGCATATGAGCGGTGCTCGTTGGTGATCGAAATACCAAGGGGGGCAGCCGCTTGCAACGCGTCTACGACGGCGGCGGTGTTCGAGGCGTTGGGCACCAGGAAAATCTCGTCGTCGCTGACGTAGTAGGCGATCAGGTCGTCGATGACGCCGCCGTCAGGGGTGCAGCACAGGGTGTACTGCGCCTTGCCCGGACCGACCCGGCGCAGGTCGTTGGTCAGTGTCGAGTTGACGAACTCCGCTGCACCCGGGCCGACCACCAGTGCCTTGCCCAAGTGGCTGACGTCGAACAAGCCGACCGCCTCGCGGGTGGCGGTGTGCTCACCGACCGTCCCGCCATAAGACACCGGCATCAGCCAACCGCCGAACGGCGCGAAGGTGGCGCCCAGCTCGCGGTGCTGGCTCTCCAGCGGCCCCTGCAACAGATCGGATGTCTCGGTCACGGCGAACAACACTAATCCCCCGGGATTAGTGTGAGTCCTCGTGAGCACCGAAGCCGGCTACCCAGCGCCCACCGTCACCGTCGCGACCGCACTGCCCAAGCGGGCCCTGGGGGCCGTGTTGATCGTTCCGGTCGTCACCAGCTCTGACAGTGACGGCTCCGCCCAGGTCGTCGGCGGCCCGTTCCTGGACGCCGAGGCGATCGGCGAGATCGAGGTCAGCCTGCGCGCCCTCGGCGCCAAGGGCGGCGCCGAGCAGGTCACCCGCCTGCACGTGCCGTCGCTCCCGGTCGGCAGCGTGGTGACCGTCGGCCTGGGCGCCCCGCGTGACGAGTGGCCGGCCGACGTGATCCGGCGCGCCGCCGGGGTGGCGGCCCGGTCGCTGTCTGGGGTGGAGACCGTGATCACCACGCTGACCGAGCTTCACCTGGAGGCCGCGATCGAGGGGCTGATCCTGGGCGGGTACCGGTTCACCGAGTTCCGCAGCGCCAAGACGGCACCGAAGGATGCGGCCCTGGCCAAGATCGTCGCGCTGAGCACCGCGCCCGGCGCCAAGAAGGATGCGGCCAGGGCCACCGCCATCGCTACCGCGGTGGCCACCGCCCGCGATTTCGTCAACACCCCGCCGAGTCATCTGTTTCCGGCCGAATTCGCCAAGCGCGCCAAGGCTTTGGGCGAGGCGGTCGGTCTTGAGGTCGAGGTGCTCGATGACAAGGCGCTGGCCAAGGCCGGCTACGGCGGCATCGTCGGGGTGGGCAAGGGTTCGTCGCGTCCGCCGCGGCTGGTCCGGCTGACGCACCGCGGCGCTAAGGGCAAGAAGGGCGCCAAGAGCGTGGCGCTGATCGGCAAGGGCATCACGTTCGACACCGGCGGTATCTCGATCAAGCCGGCCGCCTCGATGCATCACATGACTTCCGACATGGGCGGTGCGGCGGCGGTGATCGCCACGGTGGTGCTGGCCGCCAAGCAGGGGTTGCCGATCGACGTGATCGCGACGGTCCCGATGGCCGAGAACATGCCGTCATCGACCGCGCAGCGCCCCGGTGACGTGCTGACGCAGTACGGCGGCATCACGGTCGAGGTGCTCAACACCGACGCCGAGGGCCGGCTGATCCTGGCCGACGCCATCGTGCGGGCGTGTGAGGACGACCCCGACTACGTCATCGAGACGTCGACTCTGACCGGTGCGCAGACCGTTGCGCTGGGCGCACGCACCCCCGGCGTGATGGGTAGCGAGGACTTCCGCGACCGCGTGGCCAGGATCTCGCAGGCCGAGGGCGAGAACGCGTGGCCGATGCCGCTGCCCGACGAGCTCAAGGACGATTTGAAGTCGAGCGTGGCCGACCTGGCCAACGTCAGCTCGACACGCTTCGCCGGCATGCTGGTCGCCGGGGTGTACCTACGCGAGTTCGTCGCCGACGGTGTGCAGTGGGTGCATCTCGACATCGCCGGACCGGCGTACAACACGTCGGGGCCATGGGGTTACACCGGCAAGGGCGGCACCGGGGTGCCGACCCGCACGATGTTCGCGGTCCTGGAGGACATCGCCGCCAACGGCTAGATCAGCTTCTGACGCGCGGCGCTGCGCATGATCTGCGGGGCGACGCGCGACGTGCCGTACAGCAGGTAGGCCTCTGGTGTGACGGGCCGGACCGCCTTGTTCTTGACGACGGCGGAGATGATCGCCTTGGCCACCTTCTCCGGGCCGTAGCCGCGCTTGTCGAATCCGGCGGCGACCTGCTTCTGCCGGGCCGCCACCGCACCGGCCTTACCCTTGGGCGGATCCCAGCGGGTGGTGTGGATGATGTTCGTGTTGATGACGCCCGGGCAGATGGTCGTCAATCCGATTCCGGCGGAATCCAATTCAGCGCGAAGGCAGTCGGAGAACATATAGACCGCCGCCTTGGACGTGCAGTACGCGTTCATGGCCTGCAGGGGCGCATACGCCGCCATCGAGGCCACGTTGACCACGTGCCCGCCCAGGCCGCGGTCGACCATCCGCGTGGCGAACGACCGGCAGCCGTTGACGACGCCGCCGAGGTTGACGTCGAGCACCCGGTCCCACTCGTGCGCGGGGGTGTCCAGGAACGATCCGGCCTGTCCGATGCCGGCGTTGTTGACGACGATATCGGGCACCCCGTGCTCGGCCGATACTTCTTCGGCGAACCGTTCGACGGCCTCGGCGTCGGACACGTCGAGCACGTAGGAGTGTGCCACGCCGCCGGCGGCGGCGATATCCGCGGCGGTCTTCTTCACACCGGCCTCGTTGACGTCACTGATCACGACCTCGGCGCCTTCGCGGGCGAAGGCCAGCGCGGTCTCCCTGCCGATGCCACTGCCCGCGCCGGTGACCGATACGAGCATGTCGCCGAAGTACTTTCGCGGCCGACTCACCTGCGCGCGCAATAGCGCACGGCTAGCCGGCTTGCCGTCGAGGTGCTCGGCCAGTTCGGTGACCGCCGCCGCCAGCACCTGCGGATGGGAGAACGGCGACCAGTGTTTGGCGTGAATATCGCGGCGCCACAACCGCGGTGCCCAGTGCACGGTGTCGTCGTAGACGTAGGGCCGCACGTAGGGGTCGTCGATGTTGACGATGAGCTGCACCGGGACCTCGACGTAGCGGTCGCGCCTGGGGCGGAGCAGAGAGTGAAAGAAGTTGGCGCGGTAGATCTTCAGGCCGTTGGCGGCATCGGCGGCGTAGGTCTGCCCGTAGTGCCGGTGTTCAACGGGAATACCCCGCGTCAGCAGCAGCTTCAGCGGGGCGGCGGCGGCGCGCATCAGCGCCGGAGCCAGCACCGGCACCGAGAACCCCGCCATGTAGCTCAGATGCGCGGCCTGAGATACCGCGCGGGCGAACAACTTCGGCTTGTAGGGCCGTTTCAGGCCGTCGCGGACATAGCGGCTGAAGTGGTCAGCCCCGGGCCCCGACACCGAGGTGAACGACGCCACCCTGTCGGCGGCATCGGGACGGGCGACGTACTCCCACATGGTGGCCGATCCCCAGTCGTGGGCCAGCACGTGCACGGGCTGCCCGGGGCTGAGCTCGGCGATGACCGCGCCGAAGTCGTCGGCGAGGTGAGCCATCGTGTAATACGAGTATTCCTTGGGCCCCGACGAGGCGCCGGCGGCGCGGTTGTCGTAGCGGATGATGCGGAACTTGTCGGCCAGCAGCGGCACCACGCCGTCCCACAGCGCATGTGAGTCGGGCCAGCCGTGAACCAGGACGACCGTCGGGCCGTCGGGGTTGCCTTCCTCGTACACCGCCAGGCGGGCTCCGTCGTTGCTGTCGACATAGCGCATGGTCATCAGACCTTCCGAGGTCGCCCGACTAATTGTGACGGTGGGTATCCCATACCGTTGGTATCGAACGTTTTTGACCCTGCCCGCCTGACGGGGCGGGTGTCAAGACCTGCGACGTTCGATGCGTCGTCGCGCATCGTAGTCACGCATCCGCTGCGGATAGCCGACTTTCTGCACGTCATAGACGGGAATGCCGAGCTCCTCGCCGATCCGGCGCGCCCCGGACGCGCCACCGGTGGGACGGCGGGTCCACTCGCCGTCGGCGGCCACCAGGACCACGGTCAGCGGTGTGACGCTGGTCTTGGGCTCGACGTATGCCTCTACCCCGGTGCGCTGCGCGGCCCATTCACGCAGATGTCTCTGGTCCGTGGCGACGTCGGAATCGCCGCGGCGACCAGCCCGGAACCTGTCGAACAGCCCCAACTCCGATGCACTCCTCGTGGTGGTTCTTTCCATCGATGGTGCCAGAGAAAACACGCGTCGCCCTGAGTGCATGTGAGCGGCTCGGCAATGACAGGATGGGTACACGACGCTGTGGTATGCCAGAAGTCCGATCCGCATGACTGACCGTTCGAGGGAGTCAACACAATGGCCGTCTCCGTCCAGATGCCGGCACTCGGTGAGAGCGTCACCGAGGGGACCGTCACCCGGTGGCTCAAGCAAGAGGGCGACACCGTCGAGGTCGACGAGCCTCTCCTTGAGGTGTCGACCGACAAGGTCGACACAGAGATTCCCTCGCCTGTGTCGGGTGTGCTGACGAAGATCGTTGCCCAGGAGGATGACACCGTCGAGGTCGGTGGTGAACTCGCCGTCATCGGAGAAGCCGGAGAAGCCGCTGAGTCCGCGCCTTCCGAGCCCGCCCCGGCCGCCGAGGAGCCCGCGGAGCCGGAACCGGCCGCCGAAGAGCCTGAACCCGAACCGGAGCCCGAACCCGCCGCCCAGCCGGCCGCGCAGTCGTCGGGGTCCTCGACCTCGGTGGTGATGCCCGAACTCGGCGAGTCGGTCACTGAGGGCACCGTGACCCGGTGGCTGAAGAAGGTCGGCGACTCGGTGGCGGTCGACGAACCGCTGGTCGAGGTTTCCACCGATAAGGTCGACACCGAGATCCCGTCGCCGGTGGCCGGAACGCTGGTCAGCATCACCGCCGAGGAGGACGTCACCGTCGCAGTCGGTGGCGAGCTCGCCAAGATCGGCGATGCCGGCGCCGCACCACAGGCCGCTCCCGAACCCAAGCCCGAACCGAAGCCCGAACCCAAGTCCGAGCCGAAGCCCGAACCCACACCGGAGCCCAAGCCCGCGCCCCAGCAGGCGCCCGCGCCGGCCGCGGCCACCGACGACGGCGGCGGCGACGAGGAGAGCAACCCCTACGTCACGCCATTGGTACGAAAGTTGGCCGTCGAGAACGGAATTGACCTCGCGACCGTCAAGGGCACCGGCGTCGGCGGACGAATCCGCAAGCAGGATGTGCTGGCCGCCGCCGAGGCCAAGAAGGCGCCGCCGGCACCGGCAGCTCCCGCGGCCGCACCCGCTGCGGCCGCCCCGGCACCCAAGGCCGCTCCGGTCGACAGCCCGCTGGCCCATCTGCGGGGCACCACGCAGAAGGCGAACCGGATCCGGCAGATCACCGCCAAGAAGACCCGTGAATCACTGCAGACAACCGCGCAGCTGACGCAGACCCACGAGGTCGATATGACCAAGATCGTGGCACTGCGGGCGAAGGCAAAGAAGAGCTTCGCCGAGCGCGAGGGCGTCAACCTGACCTATCTGCCGTTCATCACCCGCGCGGTGATCGACGCGCTCAAGGCGCACCCGAACATCAACGCCAGCTACAACGAGGACACCAAGGAGATCACCTACTACGACGCCGAGAACCTCGGCTTCGCGGTGGACACCGAGCAGGGCTTGCTCTCCCCGGTGGTACACAACGCCGGTGACCTGTCGCTGGCCGGTCTGGCGCGGGCCATCAACGACATCGCCGATCGGGCTCGCAGCGGCAACCTGAAGCCCGACGAGCTCTCCGGCGGCACCTTCACGATCACCAACATCGGCAGCCAGGGCGCACTGTTCGACACCCCGATCCTGGTACCGCCGCAGGCGGCGATGCTGGGCACCGGCGCGATCGTCAAACGCCCCAGGGTGATCGTCGACGAGCTCGGCAACGAGTCGATCGGCGTTCGCTCCATCTGCTATCTGCCGCTCACCTACGATCACCGGCTGATCGACGGCGCGGATGCCGGCCGATTCCTGACCACCGTCAAGCGGCGGCTCGAAGAAGGGGCATTCGAGGCCGATCTGGGCCTGTGACGCCATGAGCCAGTCAACAGCCGGGCGCGTCATTGCGATAGCCGGATCATCTGGCCTGATTGGTTCCGCGTTGGTGTCGGCGCTGCGCGCCGCCGACCACCGGGTGGTGCGGATCGTGCGCCGGGCGCCGTCCAATGGTGACGAGCTGCATTGGAATCCCGACAGCGGCGAATTCGATCCCGCCGGCCTGGAGGGCGTCGACGCGGTGATCAACTTGTGCGGCGTCAACGTCGGCGAGAAGCGCTGGTCCGGCGCGTTCAAGCAGAGCCTGCGTGACAGCCGCATCGGCCCCACCGATGTGATCTCGGCGGCGGTGGCCGACGCCGGTGTCCCGGTACTGATCAACGCCAGCGCGGTCGGGTATTACGGCGACACCCGCGGTCGGGTGGTCGACGAAACCGCCTCTGCCGGAACGGGTTTCCTGGCCCGGCTCTGCGTCGACTGGGAGTCCGCGGCGCTCACCGCAGAAGACGCCGGGGCTCGGGTGGTGCTGGCCCGCTCCGGACTGGTGCTCTCCCCCGGCGGCGGCGTGTTGGCTCGCCTGCGCCCATTGTTCAACCTTGGCCTGGGCGGCCGTATCGGCAGCGGGCGGCAGTACATGCCGTGGATCAGTCTGGAAGACGAGATCCGCGGGCTGCTGTTCGCGATCAACAACGACCACCTGTCGGGCCCGGTGAACTTCACCGGACCGGCGCCGGTGACCAATTCCGAGTTCACCGCGGCGCTGGGGCGGGCGCTGAACCGGCCGACCCCGATGCTGGTTCCGGGATTCGCCCTGCGCACCCTGCTCGGCGAGTTCGCCGACGAAGGGCTGCTCGACGGTCAGCGGGCGATCCCCGCCGCGCTGGAGCGGGCCGGGTTCCTCTTCCATCACAACACCATCGGCGAGGCTTTGGCCTACGCGACCACCTCGGCCCAGGGGTAGTACCGTCGGTTGGGTGCGGGAGACCATCCGGTCCAGCTCAGCGGGCGTCGAGATCCGCCAGCTGGGCGCTATCGATTACCAGGCCGCCTGGCAGCTGCAGCGGGAGGTGGCCGACGCCCGAGTGGCGGGCGGACCCGACACCCTGCTGCTGTTGGAGCATCCCGCTGTCTACACCGCGGGCAAGCGCACCGAAGCTCACGAACGGCCGGTGGACGGCACGCCCGTCGTCGACACCGACCGCGGCGGAAAGATCACCTGGCACGGCCCCGGACAACTGGTTGGCTACCCGGTAATTGGTCTGGCCGAGCCGCTCGATGTGTTGAATTACGTTCGGCGCCTTGAAGAATCATTGATCCGCGTATGTGCCGACTTCGGGGTGGACACCGGCCGGGTCGAGGGCCGTTCCGGGGTGTGGCTGCCCGCCGACGGTGTCCGCCCGGCCCGCAAGATCGCGGCGGTCGGCATTCGGGTAGCACGGGGAACGACGCTGCACGGGTTCGCCCTGAACTGTGACTGCGACCTGGGCGCATATTCGGCGATCGTGCCGTGCGGAATCTCCGATGCCGGGGTGACATCGCTGACGGCGGAACTGGGCCGGCGCGTCGGTGTCGAGGACGTCCGCACCCGGGTCGCCGAGACAGTGTGCGACGCCCTCGACGGCCGCCTGCCCGTAAGCTTGACCACGTGACAGGCACTGCTCGGTCCAATGTCGCCGGCCCAGCGGCTCCGGGGTCCAATGTCGCCGGCCCGCCGGCTCCGGAAGGCCGCAAACTGCTGCGTCTGGAGGTTCGCAACGCGGAGACGCCGATCGAGCGTAAGCCGCCGTGGATCAAGACCCGGGCACGGATGGGCCCGGAATACACGGCGCTGAAGAGTCTGGTGCGCCGCGAGGGGTTACACACGGTGTGCGAGGAAGCGGGCTGTCCCAACATCTTCGAGTGCTGGGAAGACCGGGAGGCGACGTTCCTCATCGGCGGTGAGCAGTGCACGCGGCGCTGCGACTTCTGCCAGATCGACACCGGTAAGCCTGCGGAGCTCGATCGCGACGAACCCCGACGGGTGGCCGAGAGTGTGGCCGCCATGGGGCTGCGGTACGCGACGGTGACCGGGGTGGCCCGCGACGATCTGCCCGACGGCGGGGCGTGGCTGTACGCCGAAACGGTGCGCGCCATCAAGGAACTCAACCCGGCTACCGGGGTGGAGCTGTTGGCGCCAGACTTCAACGGCGAGCCAGAGCTGCTGCGCGAGGTGTTCGCTTCGCGTCCGGAAGTGTTCGCGCACAACGTGGAAACGGTGCCGCGGATCTTCAAGAGGATCCGCCCGGCGTTTCGCTATCAGCGCAGCCTCGACGTGCTGACCGCCGCCCGCGAAGCCGGGCTGGTCACCAAGAGCAATCTGATCCTGGGCATGGGCGAGACCATCGAAGAGGTGCACACCGCCCTGACCGATCTGCACGGCGCGGGCTGCGACATCGTCACGATCACCCAGTACCTGCGCCCGTCGGTACGCCATCATCCGGTGGAGCGTTGGGTCAAGCCCGAGGAGTTCGTCGACCTGGCGTCCTACGCCGAAGGGCTGGGATTCGCCGGCGTGCTGTCCGGACCGCTGGTGCGATCCTCCTATCGTGCGGGCCGGCTGTACCAGCAGGCCGCGGCGGCCCACAAGCTAACCCGGTGACCGCGGCACCGCACTGATCGCTGGCCCGTATTCTTTGTAGTTATGGCGAAATCCCGCACCGCTGCCGAGAACAAGGCGGCCAAAGCCGAGGCGAAGGCCGCCAGCAAGGCGGCGGCCAAGCAGCGCCGCAGCCAGCTGTGGCAGGCGTTCCAAATGCAGCGCAAGGAAGACAAGCGGCTGCTCCCCTACATGATCGGCGCATTCGTGCTGATCGTGGCGGCCGCGGTGGTGGCCGGAGTGCTGGTCGGCGGGTTCACGACGTACATGCTGATTCCGCTGGGCGTGGTGCTCGGCGCACTGGTGGCATTCATCATCTTCGGCCGGCGCGCGCAGAAGTCGGTGTTCACCAAGGCCGAGGGCCAGACCGGTGCGGCAGCGTGGGCCCTGGACAACCTGCGAGGCAAGTGGCGGGTGACGCCGGGCATCGCGGCCACCGGGCACTTCGATGCTGTGCACCGGGTGATCGGGCGGCCCGGTGTGATCTTCGTCGCCGAGGGCTCCCCGGCACGGGTGCGGCCGCTCCTGGCGCAGGAGAAGAAGCGCACCGCCCGCCTCGTCGGTGATATCCCGATCTACGACGTCATCGTCGGCAACGGCGAGGGCGAGGTTCCGCTGTCCAAGCTGGAGCGGCACCTGACCCGGCTGCCCGCCAACATCACCGTCAAGCAGATGGACTCGCTGGAATCCAAGCTGACCGCACTGGGTACGCGGGCGGGGCCGGCTGCGATGCCGAAGGGGCCGCTGCCGGCGCAGGCGAAGATGAAGGGCGTGCAACGGACCGTTCGGAGGCGCTGACGGGCTTGGGGGGCCGATTCTTTTGTGTACTGCATGTGATTGGGCTCCGCATTTCGCCGCACTGGGGACCGGTGCTCTGACCCGTCGGACGGTATTGCGCGCGGCCGCCGTGACCGCTGTGGTGGCGACGGGCGCGGCGTGTGCGAAACCGCCCGCCGCGACCGGCAAGAACACCGCCGATTTTGTGTTCCGCAACGGCCGGATCTACACGGTGTCCCCGGCCCAGCCGTGGGCGCAGGCGGTGGCCGTCACCGGAAACACGATCACTTACGTCGGCGACGAGGCCGGGGCGAAGGCGCTGGAGGGGCCGGACACCCACGTCGTCGACCTCAAAGGCGATCTGCTGCTGCCGGGGTTCGTGGAAGGCCACATCCACCCGTTCCTGGGCTCGTTCCTCAGCAGCGGTGTCGATCTGCAGGTGCCCACCGGCGCGGACGCGCTGGCCGCGATCGCCGAGTACGCCAAGGAACATCCCGACGGCCCGGTGCGTGGATTCGGTTGGCGGGTGGACATGTTCGGGCCGGAGGGGCCGACGCGCGGCGAGCTGGACCGGGTGCTGCCCGACCGTCCCGGGTTCTTCTTCGCGATCGACGGCCACAGTATGTGGGCGAACAGCAAGGCGCTGGAGAAGGCCGGCGTCAGCCGCGACACCCCCGATCCGATTCCGGGGTTCAGTTACTACGTGCGCGACCAGCACGGTGAGCCCACCGGCTATGTGCTCGAGGTCGCGGCGGTGTTGAGCCTGGTCAATGCCGTCGATCCGATTTCGCCGCATTCGATGCAGACACTGCTGGAGACGTGGCTGCCCAAGGCGTCGGCGGCGGGCATCACCTCGGTATTCGACGCCGGGGTGCCGCCGATCGGCGATGACCAGGGTGCGCTGATCGCTCTGTACACCGACCTGGAACAGCGCGGGAAGCTGCCGTTCCGAGTGGTCGCGTCCTACGCCGTGAAGTCCCCGCCGATCGACGACGCGGTCGCCAAGATCACCGACATCCGGAACCGGGTTTCGACTGACCTGGTCAACGTGGGCGTCGTGAAGATCATCGGCGACGGCACGCAGGGCGGGTACACAGCGTGGCTCATCGAGCCGTACGCCGACAAGCCCAATTCGATCGGCGGATCGCCGTTCTCCGAGGAGCAGTGGCACCAGCTGGTCCGTGAGGTCGACGCCGCGGGCTTCGACGTCCACATCCATGCGTGCGGTGAGCGCACCGCACGCACCGGGCTGGACTCCATCGAAGCGGCGATCGCGGCCAATCCGCCGCGCGACCGCAGGCACGCCGTCGCGCACCTGGTGTACGTCGAGGACCCCGACAGCCAGCGGTTCGGCAAACTCGGTGTGATCGCGCAGTTTTCGGCCAACTGGATGTCCGCCGACCCCGACACAGTGCAGAACCTTGCGGTCCGGTACGGCAAGCCCCGGCAAGATCTGTTCTATCGGGCCCAGGACGTCCTCCGTTCAGGTGGCCGCATCTCGCTGGGCACCGACTGGCCCGCCGCGGGGTATTTCTCCACGTACAAGCCGCTGGATTCCATCCAGATCGGGGTGACCCGCCAGCTGGTCGGCCAGGCCGAAGCTGCGGTGCTGGCGCCGGCCGATCAGCGGCTCAGCGTCGAGGAAGCGGTGCACGCCAACACCATGGGTGCCGCTTACCAGATCCGGCTTGACGACAAGGTCGGCTCGATCGAGGTGGGTAAGCGCGCTGATTTAATCGTGTTGGGTGCCAACATCTTCGAGATCGACCCGCACGATATCCATCGCGCGAAGGTGACGATGACGATGATGAACGGCGAAGTTCGCCACCAGGCCTAGAACGGGTGGTGACCTGTTCCCGGTTTCCCGGACACCGAGGTTGAGGCGATGATCGTCTCGACGGAAGGAGTCCGAACCGATGCCTGCTGCTCATCCCGAGGAGTTCCGCCGCCGTGCAGTGGAGTTGGCCCGGCTGCGGGAAAAGCCGATCGCGCAGATCGCCAAGGATCTCGGGATCAGCGAGTCCTGTCTGCGCCGGTGGATGGGCCAGGCCGATGTTGACGACGGCCACAAGGAGGGGCTGAGCCGCGATGAGCGGGCCGAGTTGGTTCGGCTGCGTCGGGAGAAGCGGGTGCTAGAGATGGAAGTCGAGATCCTTAAACGGGCCAGTGCCTATTTCGCCCGAGAGAACGTCCTCCCAAAATAGGGTTCCGGCTGGTCCAGGAGCTGGCCGCGCAGGGCTTCCCTGTCGCGGTGACCTGCCGGATCCTGAAGGTTTCGACCTCGGGCTTCTACGAATGGCGCCACCGACCGGCGTGCGACCGCGACCGCGAGGACGCCGAATTGGCCAACACGATCACCGCCATCCACGCGGCCTCACGCCAGACCTATGGGGTGCGCTGCGTGCACGCTGAGCTGCGCTACGGCCACGGTGTGCGGATCAGCCACAAACGGGTATGGCGCTGCATGAAACTGGTGGGCCTACAGGGAGTGCACCGCCGTCGCTGGCGCGGTCCAAAACCCGAGGCAGCCTCGTGGCCGGATCTGGTCAACCGCCAGTTCATCGCCGAGGGACCTGACCGGTTGTGGGTTACCGACATCACCCAGCACCGCACGCCTTAGATTCCAGCAGTCGTCGCAACACCTACTGGAGGTGGTTGCGATCGCTGATCACCTGCGCACCGAACTGGCCGCCGACGCCTTGGACATGGCCCAGCTGCGCCGCAAACCCATCGGCACGGTGGTTCATTCGGACCGCGGAACCCAATACACCAGTTGGCTTTTCGGGCAGCGGCTGCGCGAAGCCGGCCTGCTGGGTTCCATGGGTCGGGTGGCCTCGGCATTCGACAACGCCATGATCGAGTCCTTCATTGGCTCGATGCAGATCGAGCTGCTCGACCGACGCATCTGGAACACCCGCACCGAGCTCGCCACGGCGATCTTCGAATACATCGAAGCCTTCTACAACCCCGTCCGTCGCCACAGCGCCCTGGACTACCACAGCCCGATCGACTACGAAAGACTTCACACCACCACCAACACGGCGGCGTGAACAACCCACATCAGCCGTCCGGGAAACCGGGAACAGGTCAATCGACGACTACAGCGACCTCAGACCCGCTAGACAAGCCCGAAACATCACCCTGACCAGCGCCGCACAACACCTCGGCGTCTGGCCCACCGTCATCTCACGACTCGAACGAGGACTCCAACGCCACGACACCCTGGCCACCAACTACCGCCACTGGCTCAACACTCACCAAATCGACGCCGCTTGACCCATAACAGAGATAGGAGCATCGGAAATCAGCGGCGAACGACAGCCGTCGCCGTGAACCGATCCTGCAGCCCGCGGCCGTCGGCGTCGGTGAACAACCCCGGGATCACCAGGGACAGCAGCAAGCCGCGCCCGATCGCCCGGCCGCTTCCGACATGCTGGCGGTTATCGACCGGGATCACCATCAACCCGAGTGCGTACTGTCCCGGCGTGAAACCGAACAGCCGCACCGATAGCACCCCCAGCACGAACCAGATGAGCAGGACGGCCGTCGACAACATCGCGACGCTGATGATTCCCAACGACATCCCCAGCGCAGCCAGCCCGTAAGCGATCAACCAATCGATCAGCAGCGCCAAGAAGCGCCGGCCCGACCGCGCCAGCGAGCGTGGTCCCGATTCCGGCAGGCCCAGCGCGTGGCCGGGCCATCCGGCGTCCTCGCCGGACTTCACCGGTTCCGGTCCGGACAGCCAGGAGCCGATCTCACGTGCCATGGCCCCAGGATATGCGGGCCTGCGTCAACACCCCGCGTCCCACCGCCACCTAGGATGCGTAACGTCGGCGCAACATGAGCTTGATGGGCATGCAACATCGGCTTCATAGCGTCAACCGCGGGTTAACAAACCTCTGTGCCGAGACATGCGCAAAATTGGCCGCACCGAAGGAGATTAGTAAGTGGCTGAAAAAAACGCTGACGACCTGTTCAAGCTGATCAAAGACGAGAAGGTCGAGTACGTCGACATTCGGTTCTGCGACCTGCCCGGTGTGGTCCAGCACTTCTCCATCCCCGCCTCCGCATTCGACGAGAGCGTGTTCGAGGACGGCCTCGCGTTCGACGGATCGTCGGTGCGCGGCTTCCAGTCCATCCACGAGTCCGACATGATGCTTTTGCCGGACCCCGAGACCGCGCGCATCGACCCGTTCCGCGCCGCCAAGACGCTGAACCTTAACTTCTTTGTGCACGACCCGTTCACTCGCGAGGCCTACTCGCGTGACCCGCGCAACGTCGCCCGCAAGGCCGAGAACTACCTCGCCAGCACCGGCATCGCCGACACCGCCTACTTCGGCGCCGAAGCCGAGTTCTACATCTTCGACTCGGTGTCGTTCGACTCGAAGATCAATGGCACCTTCTACGAAGTCGACTCGGAGTCGGGCTGGTGGAACACCGGTGAGCCGTTCGAGGCCGACGGCTCGGCCAACCGCGGCTACAAGGTTCGCCCCAAGGGCGGCTACTTCCCCGTCGCCCCCTATGACCATTACGTCGACCTGCGCGACGAGATGGCCACGAACCTGCAGAACGCGGGCTTCACCCTCGAGCGCGGTCACCACGAGGTGGGCACCGCCGGCCAGGCCGAGATCAACTACAAGTTCAACACGCTGCTGGCCGCCGCCGACGATGTGCTGCTGTTCAAATACATCATCAAGAACACCGCGTGGGCCAACGGCAAGACCGTCACCTTCATGCCCAAGCCACTGTTCGGTGACAACGGTTCGGGCATGCACGCCCACCAGTCGCTGTGGAAGGACGGCAAGCCGCTGTTCCACGACGAGGCCGGCTACGCGGGTCTGTCGGATATCGCTCGCCACTACATCGGCGGCATCCTGCACCACGCGCCGTCGCTGCTGGCGTTCACCAATGCGACGGTGAACTCCTACAAGCGTCTGGTCCCGGGTTACGAGGCTCCGATCAACCTGGTCTACAGCCAGCGCAACCGCTCCGCCTGCGTCCGTATCCCGATCACCGGCAACAACCCGAAGGCCAAGCGTCTCGAGTTCCGTTGCCCGGACAGCTCGGGCAACCCGTACCTGGCGTTCTCGGCCATGCTGATGGCTGGCATCGACGGCATCAAGAAGAAGATCGAGCCGTTGACCCCGGTCGACAAGGACCTCTACGAGCTGCCGCCGGACGAGGCCGCTGCGATCCCGCAGGCTCCGACGTCGCTGTCGGCCGTGATCGACAAGCTCGAAGAGGACCACGAATACCTCACCGAGGGTGGCGTGTTCACCGAGGATCTGATCGAGACCTACATCGCCTACAAGCGTGAGAACGAGATCCTGCCCGTGCAGATCCGGCCTCACCCGTACGAGTTCGCGCTGTACTACGACGTGTAGCCCAGTTAACGCTGGTCCGCAGAAGCTCGATACGAGTCCATCCGTTCGGCGATCACATCACCGATTGTCGACCGGGTGGACTCGTCTGCGTCGGGGCATAGATGCCTGTAGGCGTCCAATGTCGTGCGCGCCGACGCGTGGCGCATGCGCGACGTCCGCTGGTGCGCCAGAGCGGTACTGCGAAACGAGTGAGCAGATAAAGCAGGCCGTTCGTGGCAGGGCCGGCAAACACGGTGAAGGCGACCGCCACGGTATTGCCTTCGGCCAGCGCGGATGGGTAATCGACGTTCTCATCGATGCCGATGAGCAGCAGGATGTCACCGATGCTGCCGTGGCCCCAGGTGATCTTCAGGGGATCGGACTTGATGCCCCACATCCACGCCATGAACGAGTGGTCGAACTCGTGCGGCAACACGGCGATGTAGTGCGCCAGCAACAGAACGACCGGGGTTGCCGCGAGCAGCCACGACGTCGCAGAAGAGTAGCGCGGCACCTCAGCGGCGGCGGGGCCGCCAGCATTCGACGGTTCTTTGGTCGGCATCTGCCTGCCCTGGCTAATTTTAAGGGTCCGCCACGGTAACACGACTCAGAGCACCCATCGGCGCAAACGGCTGGCGCATCCGTGCAAACGGAGGACAGTCGAGGTGACGATCAGGCGCGCCACTGAAGCAGCACTATCCCAAAGGTCCAGAACATGGCTGAGAGCACCGACGAGGTCACCCGGGAATCTCTTCGATCGCCCTCGGTCGAGGAGTTGAGTCGTCTGGATGCCGCCGCGACAGGTGAGGGCCTTGAGCTGGTGTTTCAGCCGATAGTGTCCCTACCTGAGGAAGAGGTCGTGGGGTACGAGGCGCTGGCGCGATGGGATCATCTCGACGATCTTGGCGCCCCCGAAGCGGTATTGGCCCGCGCGGCGGACACCGGCAGACAGATGCAGCTAGACCGGCTGTGCATCCACAGGGCGATCGAGTCCGCACTGGCTGCCGAATTCGATCCGGACACAATGTTGTTCATCAACTCTGAAGCCGTCACAGCCCACGTCTCGCGGGCACACGATGCCTTGTTGGCGCGAGGCGCCGAACGCCTGCAGATCGTCTTCGAACTCACCGAACGTGGACTGCTCAGCGATCCGCCCGCCCTGTTACGCAAGGTCGCCGCTCTGCACGCGGATGGATTCGCCGTCGCCTTCGATGACGTGGGAGCGAATCTGGAGTCCCTTGCACTGCTGGACGTTGTCTGTCCCGAAATTATCAAGCTCGACCTGGCCCTGGTCCAATCCTTATCCCGATACCACCAGGCGCGGACCTGGTCCGCGGTGCTGGACCATCACGAGCGGGCCGGCGCGACCATACTCGCCGAAGGCATCGAAACCGCCGAACACCTCGACCGCGCGTTGGCGTTAGGCGCAACGTTGGGGCAAGGGTTCAGATTCGGGCGCCCGGGCCGGCTGGCCAGCCATCGGTCAATCCGGGGGCGCGGGGCCCCCCGGATCCGTTCCCAGCAGCCATCTTTGGACATCGGATCCCCGTTCGACGCCGTAGCCGGCAGCGTGCCGACCCGCACCGAACGCAAAGACACCGTGCTGGCCCTGTCGCGCTACATCGAACAGCAAGCACTCGCCGCGACAGATCCACCGATGGTGCTCACCGCGCTGCAACGCGTTGAGTTCTTCACCACTGCCACCAGGGATCAATACCATCGCCTCGCTGGCCCGTGCCCATTGGTGGCAGTCTTCGGTCACGATGTTCCCGCCGACCTGGGATCCGGTGTCCGAGGCTTCACCATTAACGACGGCGATCCGCTGAGCTGCGAATGGGTCGTCCTCACGCTGGGCGCTACCACCGTGACCGCGCTGATCGCCCGCGAGCACGCTGACAACGCCGATCACGGTCGCCAAGACGGTGATCGACTCTTCGAAGTCGCTATCACCAACGACCGCTCCCTAGTGACGGGGGTCGCACGAAATCTTCTCAATCGCATGCTCTGACTACCTAAGTCACATGTGCAGCTGGGCATCTCCGCGGAGAGCCTGTTCGCACCCCTGCCCATCAGTATCGTTGGGCCCATGACGCAGAGACTTGACGCTCGGCTCGACCGCTACGCACCTGCGGCGCTCAGCGTGTTCCGAATCATCTTCGGACTGCTGTTTCTGTTCCACGGCCTCTCGACGATCGTGGGCTGGCCGATCGCGCCTGGCGGCGGCACCGCCTCGGTGGGCGCGTGGCCCAACTGGTACGCCGGCATCATCGAGCTGGTCCTCGGCACGCTGATCACCGTCGGGCTGTTCACCCGGATCGCGGCGTTCATCGCCTGTGGCGAAATGGCTTTCGCCTATTTCTACCAGCATATCGAGGTCAGTTTTTGGCCGATCGTCAACCACGGTGAGCTGGCCGTCGCCCTGTGCTTCGGATTCCTGCTGCTGGTGTTCACCGGTGGTGGCGCCTACGCAGTGGATGCCGTCCGCGGCCGCCGCTAGGCGTCCAGCGCCAGATCCTTGCGGAATCGCCGCATCCCGTCGATCTTGTCCGCCAGCGACGCATCCGGCCCCGAGTAGAACATCCACGGCATCGTCACAATCCCGGTGATGCCCGCCGCAGCGGCCCGCTCGTAGTGCGGGATCGTGAACGCGTCGGTCAGTGGTGTCAGGATCTCGAAACCATCCATGGTCAAACCGCTTTCGGCGCGCAGCTCACGCAGTTTGTCCACCCGGAGAATCGCTTGGTCGAGGCTGATGAGGTCACCGATCCAGCCGTCGAGGCGGGCCGCCCGCCGTAGCGCGATATCCGACAGTCCCCCGCTGTAGATCGGGATGCGCGGCGGTGTCGGCATCATCTCCAGCCGCGGGGTCTGGTAGAACTCGCCGTTGAACTCGGTCCAGCCCGGCTGCCAGAGCGCCCGCATCAGCTCGATCATCTCGTCGGTGCGCTTGCCTCGTTTGGCGAACTGCTGGCCCATCAGGGTGAACTCTTCTTCGCACCAGCCCACGCCGATGCCGAGCTCCACCCTGCCCTTGGCCAGATATGCCGCGGTACCAATCGATTTGGCCGCCGAGTACGGATCGCGCATGCCCGGGATGTACACCGTCGTCACGAACTTGATCTCACTCGTGGCCTGCGCCAGCGCCCCGACCAGCACCCACGGATCGGGCCAGTCGGTGAACGGCTGCCAGCGGCGCTCACCGTTCTTGGTGTACGGGTATGGAGTGGCCAGGGTTTCCAGGTTCACCACGTGGTCGGGTATACCGAGCCCGTCGTAGCCCAGATCGTCTGCTGCCTTGGCAATCTCGACGATCTCACTGGTTTCCAGGAACGCAACGCTGACATAGAACTTCACCCTGCATCCCTCGCCCACGCCGGCATGATGAATACCCCTTCTGCTTCGACCGTGATTCCCTGTGCGTCGCGGAGAAATCCGCGCGCATATGTCTTGTAGCCCTCGTTACCCTCAACCCACGCCTCGCCCCGTAACGGCCCGAGTGGCGTGCCACGGAGGTACTTCAGCGTGATCGTGCCGGTGAACTTGGGCGTGCTGAGCTGCCGGGTGGCGACCTCACCGAGCAGCTGGTCGAGCAGCAGCGCGCAGATGCCGCCGTGCACCAGACCGGGCGGCCCCTCGTAGACCGGCCCCAGGGTGAACTCGGTCCACACCCGGCCCTCTTCATGATGGGTGGTCATCGGCGGTGCCAGCGGGTTGTGCCGTCCCACAGCGGGATTGCGCCAAACCACCGGCAGTCCGGTCTCCTCGTGCCGCAGCACCCGGGGGCGGTCGCTCGGCGTGCGCTCCAGCATCTCGCTGACCGAGTCGATAGTCTCCCGGGCGGCCTGGATCGTCTCCGCATCGGCACCGCTGTGGATGCTGGCCTCGATGAGCCTGCGCAGCGCCTCGGCCAGCGGCTCGTGCAACGCGCCGATTCGATCATGCTCGTCGGCGCTGATGACACCCCATTCGAAATCCATCGCTGCCTAACTTCCGAAAACCTTGAGTGCCACGGCTTTAGCGCGCCGAGTCACCCGCAGATAGTTGTCCAGGAATTCCCCGCCATCGTCGTTGTGCCAGCCCGCGGCCTCGGCGACCGCGTTGAGCTGGCGGCCGGGCCCTGGCAGCTGGTCAGTCGGCTTGCCGCGCACCAGCACCAGTGCGTTGCGTGCCCGGGTTGCGGTCAGCCAGGCCTGGCGCAACAGGTCCACCTCGTCCTCTGCCAGTAGTTCGGCCGCACCGATCGCGTCCAACGTCTCCAGTGTCGAGGTGTTGTGCAGCGACGACACCGTGTGGGCGTATCGCAGCTGGAGCAGCTGCACGGTCCACTCGACGTCGGCCAGCCCGCCACGGCCGAGTTTGGTGTGAGTGTTGGGATCCGCGCCGCGAGGCAACCGCTCGGCATCCACCCGCGCCTTGATCCGCCGAATCTCCTGCACGGCTTCGGCGGACACCCCCCCGGCGGGGTAGCGCGTCTTGTCGATCATCAGCAGGAACCGGTCGCCGAGGTCCATGTCGCCGGCCACCCGATGGGCCCGCAGCAGCGCCTGGACCTCCCACGGCTGCGCCCACTGCGCATAGTAGGCCTCATACGACGCGAGGGTGCGCACCAGCGGGCCCTGGCGGCCCTCCGGGCGCAGATTCGCGTCGACCTCCAAAGGCGGGTCGGCACTGGGTGTTCCGAGCAGCGTGCGGATCTGCTCGGCGACCGACACCGACCACTTGACGGCGCGGGACTCCTCCACGCCGGCATTCGCCTCGCAGACGAACATGACGTCGGCGTCCGACCCGTAGCCGAGTTCCCCGCCGCCGAGGCGGCCCATGCCGATCACCGCGAGCTTGGCGGGCGCCACGCCGTCGTCGGGGGTGTTGGCGCGGATGACCGCTTCCAGCGCCGACTGCAGCACCGCGACCCACACCGATGTCAGTGCCCCGCAGACTTCGCGGACCTCGAGCATGCCCAGCAGGTCGGCGGACGCCACGCGAGCCAGCTCCCGGCGTCGCAGGGTCCGTGCGGCCGCGATCGCGCGCACCGGATCGGCATGCCGGGCCGTCGAGGCGATCAGCGCCCGGGCCACCACATCGGGCTCGATGTCGAGCAGCTTGGGCCCGGCCGGACCGTCGGCGTACTGCTGGATCACCTCCGGTGCCCGCATCAATAGCTCGGGGACATAAGCCGACGTGCCGAGCACGTGCATCAGACGCTTGGCGACCGCGCTCTCGTCGCGCAAAGTGCTCAGATACCAACGCTGTTCGGACAGCGCCTCGCTGATCCGACGGTAGGCCAGCAGGCCGCTGTCCGGGTCCGGGCTATCGGACAGCCAGTCCAGCAGCCGAGGCAACAGCACGGCTTGGACCCGGCCGCGGCGCCCGCTCTGGTTGACCAGTGCGCTCAGGTGCGTCAGTGCGCTCTGCGGCCCCTCGTAGCCCAGTGCGGCCAGCTGGCGCTCAGCGGCGGCAGGGGTGAGGCCGGGCGCAAGCCCCACCGACGGGCCGACGGATTCGAGCAGCGGCTGGTAGAAAAGCTTGGCGTGCAACCGCGATACTCGGTGGTTCTGGCGTTTGATCTCCTCGCGGAGCACACCGAGCGAGTCGTGGGTGCCGTCGGGACGCATGTGCGCCGCGCGGGCCAGCCAGCGCAGCGCCTCCTCGTCGTCGGCGGGCGGCAGCATGTGGGTTCGTTTGAGGCGCTGCAACTGCAGGCGGTGTTCCAGCAGCCGCAGGAACTCATACGAGGCGGTCAGGTTGGCGGCGTCGTCGCGTCCCACGTATCCGCCGGCCCCCAGCGCCGCCAGCGCGGCGACCGTCGATGCAACATGCAGCGAGTCGTCGGTGCGTCCGTGCACCAATTGCAATAGCTGGACGGCGAATTCAACGTCGCGTAACCCACCCGTGCCGAGCTTGATCTCACGGCCACGCACGTCGGCGGGCACCAGAGCTTCCACTCGCCGGCGCATCGCCTGCACCTCGGGGACGAAATCCTCGCGCTCGCAGGCGGTCCACACCATCGGCATGAGCGCGGCGATGTACTGCTCCCCCAACTCGGCGTCACCGACCGCGGGCCTGGCCTTCATCAGGGCCTGGAATTCCCAAGTCTTGGCCCACCGCTGGTAGTAGGCGACATGGGATTCCAGGGTGCGCACCAATGCGCCCTGTTTACCCTCGGGGCGCAGCGCGGCGTCCACCTCGAAGAAGGTGTCCGACGCCAGGCGCATCATCTCGCCGGCCACCCTCGTGGTCACCGAATCGGCTTGCTCGCCGACGAAGATGACGTCGACGTCGCTGACGTAATTCAGTTCCCGTGCACCGCATTTACCCATCGCGATCACCGCGAGGCGGGGTGCCGGGGTGCCTTCTTTGCACACCGTCGCTACGGCCACTTTGAGTGCGGCGTCCAGCGCGGCGTCGGCGAAGTCCGAGAGGTGCTCGCCGACCGTGGAGAACGCCACCACGGGTTCGTTCTCGACTGTCGGTGCCAGGTCCCGGCTGGCCAGGGTCAACAGCTGGTCGCGGTACAGCGTGCGCAGCTTCGGCATGATGGTGGCGGGGGCGGTGCCGAATTCGGCTATGCAGTCGTCGAACAGCCGACGCAGTGCGGCGGCGTCGGGCACCGTCGCGCTCCCCTCGAGCAGATGCCACGACCGCGGGTTGGCCACCAGGTGATCTCCCAGTGCCAGCGACGACCCGATCACCGCGAACAGCCGGCCCCGCAGGCTGCGGTCTTTGAGCAGTGCGGAATCCAGTTGCTGCCAGTCGTTGCCGAGTGCGTCGGCCAGCCGGGTCATCGTCTGCAGGGCCACGTCGGCGTCGGGTGCCCGGGACAGCGACCACAGCAATTCCACGTGGGCGTCGGTGTCCCAGCCCAGCCTCGTCAGGTCAGTGGCGGCGGCGGGCTCGACCAGACCGAGACGGCCCACGCTGGGAACGCGCGGGCGCTGCGTCGCTGGTTTTGCCACGTGCACGACGGTAGCGCAGTGCCAATTCCCGAGTCGCTTCGCTCCTGCTCTCCGGCCTGCTGCAGCGGTCGGCTACAGAGACAGATAGGCCTTCAGCTCGTACGGCGTGACATTGCTGCGGTACTCCTCCCACTCCGCGCGCTTGTTGCGCAGAAAGTAGTCGAAGACGTGCTCGCCCAGTGCCTCGGCGACCAACTCGGAGCTCTCCATCTCTGCCAATGCCATACCCAGGCTGGACGGCAGCTCGCGGTACCCCATCGCGCGGCGCTCCTCGGGAGTCAGCATCCACACGTTGTCTTCGGCCTGCGGGCCCAGCACGTAGTTCTTCTCGATACCGCGCAGCCCGGCCGCCAGCAGCACCGCGAACGTGAGATAGGGGTTGCATGCCGAATCGGGGCTGCGCACCTCGATGCGCCGCGACGATGCCTTGCGCGGGGTGTACATCGGCACCCGGACCAGCGCCGAGCGGTTGGCCGCGCCCCACGACGCCGCCGTCGGCGCCTCGCCACCGTGCACCAGCCGCTTATAGGAGTTCACCCACTGGTTGGTGATCGCGCTGATCTCGCTGGCGTGCTCCAGGATGCCGGCGATGAACGACTTTGCGACGTCGGAGAGCTGCAGCGGATCGTCGGGGCCGTGGAAGGCGTTGGTCTCGCCCTCGAACAAGCTCATGTGGGTGTGCATGGCCGAGCCGGGATATTCGGCGAACGGCTTGGGCATGAACGACGCCCGCGCCCCTTCTGCGAGCGCGACTTCCTTGACGACGTAGCGGAACGTCATCACGTTGTCGGCCATCGACAGTGCGTCGGCGTAGCGCAGGTCGATCTCCTGCTGGCCGGGTGCACCCTCGTGGTGGCTGAATTCGACCGAGATGCCCATCTGTTCGAGGGCATCGATGGCGTGCCGGCGGAAGTTGGGCGCCGAGTCGTGCACGGCCTGGTCGAAGTAGCCGCCGTTGTCGGCAGGCACCGGCACCGAACCGTCGTACGGGCCGGGCTCGAGCAGGAAGAACTCGATCTCGGGATGCACGTAGCAGGAGAACCCGAGGTCGCTGGCCTTGGCGAGCTGGCGGCGCAGCACGTGGCGGCTGTCGGCCCACGACGGCGACCCGTCGGGCATCGTGATGTCGCAGAACATCCGGGCCGAGTGGTGCTGGCCCGCGCTCGTGGTCCACGGCAGAACCTGGAACGTCGAGGGATCCGGGCGGGCGACGGTGTCGGATTCGAAGACGCGCGCGAAGCCCTCGATCGAGGATCCGTCGAAGCCGATCCCCTCTTCGAAGGCACCTTCGAGCTCGGCGGGAGCGATCGCGACCGACTTGAGGTACCCGAGCACGTCGGTGAACCACAGCCGGACGAATCGGATATCCCGTTCCTCCAGCGTGCGCAGCACAAATTCCTTCTGGCGGTCCATAACGCGAGCGTATGCAGCGGGTGTTAATTCCGTGTTACGGGCCTGCTGCACCTGGCGGTCAGCACTGCAAGTTGCCCGGCACGGTCTGGTCGACGAAGTAGTTCACGATCGCCGAATCGACGCATTTGTCGCCGTTGAACACCGCCGTGTGCTGCGTGCCGTCGAAGGTGATCAGTGGTGCGCCCAGCTCGCGGGCGAGGTTGACGCCGGCCTCGTACGGGGTGGCCGGGTCGTGTGTCGTGGATACGACGACGACGC
>NZ_NOZR01000038.1 GCF_002250655.1 Mycolicibacterium sphagni | reverse complement strand
CAAGTGATTCTTGAACATGTCAGGCGGCTCGACGATATGGTCATCGACGCTGATCAGAATCATGTCCTCTTTGCGCACGGGAACCTTCTCTCGGTCAGGCCAGTAAAACTATCGGTTTTACTGTTGGTTCAACGGTACCGCACCGGGCCAGCGGTATGCGCCGAACAGTTGGGGGATTGCAGCACCTTGCCGAGGGCGATCACGCTGAAGATCCTGTCGATGCTCTGCGCCGGGCCCACCACTCGATGCTGGCGCGGATCACTACCGCCTCGACCCCGAGGATTCCCGAATCGCGCGCCGTGACACTCTAGGTCTGCGGTGGTGGCCGGTACGTACGCGGCCGGCATCGGCGACGAGGTTGAGGTCGCTTCGCAGGCGGCCATCCATGCCGCACGGCTTCGGTTGCAACACAAGGAGATATATCGTGACGATCGAGACTTCTGACCGCGGCCACGTGCGCACGATTGCCCTGAATCGTCCCGAGCGGCTCAATGCGTTCAATGGCCAGTTGGTGACCGACCTCGGCGCGGCGTTGCAGCAGGCCGCCGCCGACGCCGAGATCTCGGTGGTGGTGCTGACGGGAACGGGGCGCGCGTTCAGCGCCGGCGCAGACCTCAAAGAGATCGCCGAGCACCTCGGCGATTCGGCTGCCACCGAGGAGCGCCGGCCCACCGACACTGGGGCTTTCGCCGAACTGATCGATGCGCTGGCCGAGTTCCCCAAGCCGCTGATCATGGCGGTCAACGGCGTCGGAGTCGGATTCGGCATGACCATCCTCGGTTTCGCCGACGTCGCGTTCATGTCCAGCGAGGCGCGGCTGCGATGCCCGTTTACCTCCATCGGCGCCCCACCGGAAGCGGCGTCGACCTATCTGTTGCCCCTATTACTGGGCCGGCAGAACGCGGCGTGGGCGCTGATGTCCTCGGAGTGGATCTCGGCTGAGGAGGCTCGGGAGATCGGACTGGTGTGGAAAGTGTGCACACCTGACGGGTTACTCACCGAGGCCCACCGGCACGCGGATCTACTGGCCGACAAGCCCGCCCACATCCTGACCACCATGAAACGCCTACTGAATGCGCCGCATCGTGAGCAGATCGCCGCCGCGGCGGCCCGGGAAAACCAGGCTATGGCCGAAATGCTCGGCACGGGCGCGAATGCCGACGCCGTCGCGTCCTTTCTTCAACGCTGAGACGGCCAGATCAGCTGAGGACGGTGCGCGAGGGGCGGCGCGATCATGCCTCACGCAGGACAACTGCAGCCAGTGCCACGGCGATGCCGGCCAGCGCCAGGATCGTCACAGCGACCGCCGTCCAACCGCGTGCATCGAAGGCGACTCCCCCGAGCCAGCCGATCGCGCTGGAGCCGCCGTAGTAGAAGAGGTTGTAGAGCGACGACGCCTGGGCTTTGCCGATCGGGGCCGCCTGGCCGGTCCACCCGGCCGCGGTGGAATGCGCTCCGAAGAAACCGGCTGTGGCAATCACCAAACCGACGAGGATGGCGAAAACGTTGTCGCTCAGGGTGATAGCCACCCCCGCCATCATGATCACGACGGAGACCAGCAGCACCCGCCTGCGCCCGAACCGAGCGGCCTCGGCGCCGGCCCGCGACGAGGCCCACGTACCCGCGAGGTAGGCCAGGAACACCAGGCTCACCACTGACGGCGGCAGGTGAAAGGGTGCGGCAGTCAGACGGAAGCCGAGGAAGTTGTAGAGCGCCACGAACCCGCCCATCAGCAGGAAGCCCTGCGCGAAGAGCACCATCTGGCGGGGTGTGCGCAGGTTGACGGCCAACCGATGGGCGAGGTTGCCTTCCGGGTTGGCGCCGCGGCGGGACGCCGGCGTGAAGCCGCGCGGTTCAGGGGCCAGCTTGACGAAAGCCAGAGCCGCCAGGCCACAGATCACGGCGACGGTGAAGACGCCGATGCGCCAGCCGGCGAACTCTGCCACCGGGCTCGACACCAGTCGGCCCAGCAGGCCCCCGATCGTCGTTCCCGCCACGAATGTGCCGGCCGCTCGCGCGGCGTGCACCGGGTCGACTTCCTCGGTCAGGTAGGCCACCGCGATGGCCGGGACACCGCCCAACAACAGACCCTCGAGGAGCCGACCGGCCATCAGCAGCCCGAAGGTGGGTGCGAACGGCACCAACATTCCGACCACGGTGGCACCCGAGACGGATGCCGTGATCGCCTTCACCCGGCCGATGCGGTCGGCCAGCGCCGACCACGGGATCACGCCGACCGCCAGTCCTACCGTGGACGCCGACACCACCAACGCCGAACTCGCCGCTCCCACGCCCAGATCCGAGGCGATCAGGGGAAGAACGGCCTGCGGCGAGTACAACTGTGCGAACGTCGCCACGCCTGCACAGAACAGTGCCGCCAGGAGCCGGGTGTAGGCCGCCGATCCCCGGGTATGGCCCGTCCAGGCGCGTTCCAGGGAATGGTCGATGGTCACTCAGAAGACGGTAGGAATCGACTACTGATGTGTCCAATGTATGAAATGTCGAATTTCCATGTGCATAGCGCATGATTGCAGTTGAGCGCCTGCGCATGTGCCTCAGGTGCCGATGAGAAATTGCACGAACCGCTCCGTCGGCGGGGCCAGCTGACGGTCACGCCGCCACGCCAGCCCGACCTCCCGCTTGGCGCGGCTGTTCGATAACGGCACATGGACCACGCGTGACTCAGACCCCTCGCGCGGCACCGGCACCACGGCGACACCGAATCCGGCTGCCACCAAACCCTCCATGGTCGGAATCTCAGAGGCCTCGAACACGATCTCGGGGCTGATGCCCACCTCGGCCCACAGGTCATCGGTCAGCAGACGCAGTCCGAACGGCTTCTCCAGGACGACGAAGGGCTCATCGGCCGCCGCGGACAGGCTGACCCGCGCGCGAGCAGCGAACCGGTGCCCGACCGGGACTGCCAAACACAGTCGTTCGACGTAGAGACGGTGCCAGACAAAGGCTGTCGGGTCCGGGCGCGGTGAGGTGATGGCGACGTCGGAGCCACCGTCGAGAATACTCTCGGCGATCTCGTGGGCAGCACCCTGGAACAGGTCGAAAGCGATCTTCGGCGCGGCTTCCCGGAACCGCCGAAGCTGTTCGGGCACATACCAGTTGGCCAGTGAATGCAAGAACGCCAGCCGGACGCGACCGGTGTCGGGATCACGCAGTGCGGCGATACGGTCAAGTGCCGCTTGAATTTCAGCGATACTGCGGCGGGCATGTTCGAGCATGATGCGGCCGTACTCATTGAGGTGAAGCCGACGACCGACCCGGTCGAACAGCGGAGCCCCTGCCTTCTGCTCAACGCGGGTCAGGGCACGCGACAGCGTGGGTTGGCTCACCCCCAGCTCGGCCGCGGCCTCGGTGACGTGCTCGGTTTCGGCCAGCACCACGAACCACTGCAGTTCTTCGAGATTCACGTTCTAGACCATGCCGTCCACCAACGCGTCCACCAGCGCGACGTACTGCTCGACCACGAGGCTGCCCGCAACTGGACCACTCATGACCTGTAGCAGCAGCGTGCCCATCAATGCATTGGCGATCACGTCTGGATCGACATCAGCACGCAGGGCTCCGGTGTCCACCGCGCCCCGAACCCGATCAACCAAGCCGCTGCGCTGCGGAACGCTGAGTTGCTCGTAAAGCGCATCGCTGTCACCGGAACTCGCGGCAGCCGCGGCGACGAGTGCCCGGATGAGCTTCGCATTGGCAGGTTCGGTGATGAACTCGCCATGCTCGATCAGCCATGTGTGCAGGTCGGCTCGCAAGTTGCCCGTGTCGGGGACCGAGAACGATCCGCCCCGACCGTAGGCATCCAGTACCGCTTCGGCTACCAACGGTGCCTTCGACGCCCAGCGCCGGTAGAGCGTTTTCTTCCCCACTTGCGCCCGCGCCGCGACGGCGTCCATCGACAGCTCGGCGTAGCTGGACACCAGCAGCAACTCGCGCACGGCATCGAGGATCGCCGCGTGCAGCGAGGCGTCCCTGGGCCGGCCGGGCGGTTGCGACATGTCGCGAGCTTAACTTCGCCGATTCAGCTCCGGCCCGGCTTGAGGGTGCGGTAGGTTACCCGCTATTACGACCCGATTCGTGTCGTAATAGCGGACGAGCTCGACAAGAGGAGCGCAAACCGAGATGAGCACACCCGAACTGTCGGTGCCCACAGACTTTGCCGCCGTGTCGCCCGAGTGGATGACGCGCGCCCTGGCCACCCGCCACCCCGGTGCCACCGTCAGCGACGTTTCCATCGATCTGCGCGACGACGGCACCAATCGCCGTGCGCGCCTTCGCCTGTCCTATTCCGCGGGCGAGGGCCCGGCCACCGTCTTCGTCAAGGCCGCCGATCCTGACCACAAGGAACTGATCCGGATGACCAGCGGCATGTTCCACGAACCTCGCCTGTTCAGCTCCGGTGTCGAGCTGCCTCTGGAACACCCCGTCGTGTATGCCGCCCTCATCGACGAAGATGCCTACGACTTCTGCCTCGTCATGGAAGACCTCACCGCGCGCGGTGCCGACCCGCGGGACTCCCTACGACCTCTGACGCTGGCGGAAGCGACCTCGGGTATGCGCGGCCTGGGGCGGCTGCACGGACGGTACTGGGGATCGCGAGTCACCCGGGAACCTGCCCTGGACTGGCTCGAACCATTCGAGCCGTTCGACGGACTCCAGTACGCACCGCTGCCCAGCGCGCTGGAACAACTGGACCAGAGCACTCCGGCAGACGTGTTGTCGATGTCGATCGAGCAGCTCGTGGAGGGCATCTGGAAGCCGTACATCAGGACGTTGACCAGATCGCCGCAGACCCTGCTGCACGGCGATCCTCATATCGGCAATACCTACGTGACGCCGGACGGCGAGCTCGGCTTCCTGGACTGGCAGGTCGCCCGTCGCGGCAATTGGTCATTGGATGTCGGGTACTTCCTGCAGGGCGCTTTGACCGTCGAGGATCGCCGGCGGCACGAGCGGGCCTTGCTGGAGGAATATCGCGACGCGCTCGGATTGCCTGCCGACGATCTGCCGTCTATGGAGGAGATCTGGCTGCGGTATCGAGCTTCGGTCGCCCACGGGCTGGCGCTGTGGCTGGCCACCGCCAGCAGCGGCGGCGGGCTGTGGCAGCGCCTCGAAGTCTCGGTCGCGTTAGCGCAGCGGTACGCCAATGCCTACGGCGACCTGGAGACCGCCGCGGCGATCGCGGAGATCACCGGGTAACGATCGAACAGCCATCTGGTGCATGCGTTTTCGCGACGTGCGAGTGTCGGCGCCCCACGTCATTTGAGCATCAGGGCAGTGTCACGCGCTCCGTCTTGCCGCTTTGGTCTTTGGTGGTTGTGACGTCGCGGCACTCACCCAACAACTGGATGTCACGGTTGGGTGTGCTCACGTTCTGCGGGCCGAAGATTGCGACCACATTGCCCTTCGTCAGCACGGTGCCGTGGGAATGGAAATCAGGATCCGAGCCCCAGCCGGCGTGGCGGAGTTGATCGACCATTTGCGCGATTTGGCTCTCGGACTCGGCGAAGCTGGCAGCCGGCGGGTAGGCGATCCGCATCTCTCCCCGAAAAGGCGGATCGCCCTGGTCATTACACGAACCGCGCCAGAAGAACGCCTCGACCACCTGCAGGTTGTTGAGGGTTCCCAAAATATCGTGCGCAGCATCCATGACCTGCGTCCTGGACTGCTCGGGTGTCAACGGATTACTCACTCTGTCGGCATCGGATTGCATGACTCCACATCCTGATAGGGCTGCGGCAACCGCGACGGTCACGGCAAGCGGAATTCTCTGGAACGGCACGATCAACAGGGCTCCGTCCTAGTGGTAATGACCGGATGTCGGGGCACGGTACAGCTCAGGATCCGACGGCCAACCGAGGTCGGTCAAAATGTTGTCGCTGCGATGCGCGGCCGTCATACCGTCGAGTTCAAGGGCATCACCATGACCCGAGACGATATCGGCCATGCTGAACAACGATTCGGTGCCACGCTCGTAGTAGTGGCTGTGGTCGTTCAACGTCAGCCCGGGCACCTCGGCTTTGAAGCGCGTCGATCCGAACCCGTCGAGCGAGGGGTCGGCGCCCAGCGCCAGATTCACTCCCGTGCCCGGCACATGGACCTGCGGTATGGCGCCGAGCTGAGTGATCGGATCGGTCGAGGCGGCACCGACGAAGACATGACCACCCGGCGCGAGGTGAAAGTCGCCGGCATTGCGGGCCATATCGGTTCCGGGACAACCGATCAGGACCGCGTCGTTGGTGTGCATACCGTAGCCGGCTGCGGCGTCGGCCACGGTCGTGGACCCGTACGAGTGCCCGATGACCGTCATATGGGACGACCCGGGTCCATGAGTAGCGTTGAGGCCGTTGACATCTGCGGCCAGCAAGGCACCGCCCTCATGGGCTAGCGAGGTTTGGCCGACCTGCGGGTCGGTCAGGCTGTCCGGAGCGTTGTAGCCCATCCACGCCACCACCGAGGTCGCATGAGTTGGATCGGCCCTGCTGGCTTCGTTGAACAGATTCGTGGCGTCGTCGGCGGATAACCAGCCCTCGGTAACGCTGTGACTGGTGCCCGGCACCACCACCGTGGTGTTGGCTGACTTGTCGGGGTTTCCGATGGCGATCGCCGCGCGCCCCTGCCCGTCGAACCGAGTGGGTTGATACACCTGGAGAAAGGTCGGTGCGCCGGTGCGGTTGCTGTCGGTTTCGAGTGCTTGTTCCACCTTGACCGCGTTGGTGTAGCGCGTGGCATCGTCGGGTGTGCAGCCGTAGCGGAACGGATCGTTGAGGACATCTTGGGCCGAGACGCCATGGCGGCTGGCGGCTTCCTGGATGTTCTCGATGTCGTTGCGCATCGCGATTTGGTTGGCCTGGTCCCGGGCTTCGACGGGGATGCCGTTGAGATTGCCCAAATACGTTGGGTTGTCCCGAATTTCAGCCTGCTGCTGTTCGGGAGTCAGCGAATCCCACCACTTCTTGACGTCCTCGGGCCGGGTCGATTCGGGTGGCGGTGGCGGCGTAAGTGGTGCGGCGGGAATCGGCAGCTTGCCATCGGCCATGTTGATCGCGACGGCCAGCTCCGCGTCGACACCGTTGGCTTCGGTCAGGATCGCGTTCAAGCGGGTCTGCAGGTCCGCGATTTTCGTGGCGAGCTCCGCCGGCGTGCCCTTGAACCCGGGGCCTTTGACGACCGTGCTCGTGGCCGGATCGATGTCCAGGCCGGCGCTCAGCGCGTCGTCTTTGAGATTGCGCAGCTCGATTTTGACTTTCTCGATGTCCTGGGCGGCCTTCTGGGCGGCCTGGGCGACGGCGAGCGCTTCCTGGGCGTGGGCGTCGAGGTCCATTCGCGTCTTGTGGATCGCGTCGCGGGCAGCATCAGCCGCCACCCCGCCCCAGGTCTGGAACGCCGGCAGCTGCTCAGAAGCCCGGGCCGCCTCGGTCGAGGCACCGCTGCGGGCCGACGCGGCATGGAAGACCTCTCGGACCGCTTCGGGATCCCATCGCTCAATATCGGCGACGCTAAGCGTCACGCGCCTGACCGTTCCCCCGGTCGACGTCGGCGAGGGTCTCGGCATCGCGCTGATCCATGGCAGCGAACGTCATCCCGCTGACTCGCAAGCCCTCGGCGTGTTCGTAGAGGCGGGTGGTCAGGGTGGTCGTCACCGTCGTCCACGCCGCGGCCTTGGCCGCCAACGCGGATTGGGACTGACCCACCCAACTGAACAGCGATGATTCGATGGTCTGGTCGGCTTGGGAGTGGGTGGCGAATACGTTCTGCGAATGCTGGTCCAACACCCCGCCCGAACTGACCAACGACTCCGGATCGACCTTCAACGACTCGGCCATCTCACGCCTCCACCCCGCGTGCAGCAAACTCCCTGAACCGCCAAACTACCACCTTCGAGATCGGTTTCACGAGGTCGCGGTTTTGATCAGGTCACCTTCACACCCGTCCGCAACGAGCGCAGCTCCGAATACCGGATATGGACCCCGCGTGCACGTGGGTCGAGATGTCATGGCATGCGCCCTGTGACACCCGCGGGTCCGAGGTCGGGCAATCGAGCGAAGGCGGGACGTATGACTCAGCGATATGACGTGGCGATTGCAGGCGGCGGTCCGGCCGGGGCGGCCGCGGCGTGGCAGGCCGTTCAGACCGGAGCGCGGGTGGTCGTGCTCGACAAGGCTGACTTCCCTCGCGATAAACCGTGTGGGGACGGCCTGACTCCCCGCGCGGTCAGCCTTGTGCAGAAGATGGGCTTGGCCGACGAGATCACCAAATTCCACCGGGTGGACGGGGTCACGATTTTCAGCCCGTCGCAGTGGGAGCTGTCGTTCCCGCGCCGGCCTGGGATGCCCAACCATGGATATTGCATCGCGCGACGCGACCTCGACACGCTGCTACTCGAGCACGCCCGGTCCGCCGGAGCCGAGGTGAGGCAGTCCGCCGAGGTTGCCGGTCCAGTCGTGGACGAGGACGGCCGGGTGGCGGGCTTGACGCTCAAGAGCGGCGAGCGAGTGCTTGCCGACGCGGTGATCGCCGCCGACGGCGCCTATTCGCCGGTGAAGCGGGCGTTGAAGCTCACCTCGCGGTACAACGGCTATTCGGCGATCGCCATTCGCGCCGAGATGCAGGCCAATCGTCCGGACTCCGATTCCCTCGCCATCCATCTGAAGTTGGCGTTCCAGAAGGATCAGCTGCCCGGTTACGGCTGGGTGTTCCCGATGGGCGGGGGCCGCATCAACGTCGGCCTGGGTTACGTCAACACCTACAAGCGCTGGCAGCAGATCAACGCCACCCAGCTACTGGGCGAATTCGTCGCTAGCCTGCCTCCCGAGTGGGAGCTGCCCGCGATCAACGAGTTGCACAAGGCCAAGGCTGTGCAGGGCTGGCGGCTGCCGATGGGCTTCACCGCCTGGCCTCCCTGGCGCCCCGGCGTGCTGTTCGCCGGCGATGCGCTGGGTGCGGCCCGACCGGCGTCGGGCGCTGGCATCTCCAAAGCGTTGCAGTCCGGACTTGCTGCCGGTGAGTGTGCAGTGGCAGCGCTGGTCAACGGCGGTCCTGATGACTTCACCAACTACCAGCAGCGCATCACGTCGATCTGGGGTCGTGAGTACCGCCAGGGCCGGCTGTTCCACCGATTGGCCGGCATCCCGGCGGTGGCCAACGCGGGAGTCCACCTGCTGGACGGGGTGAACCAGGCCAAGTCTCTTGCGCGCCTGCCGTTTCGGGAAGACACGAGATCGGCCAGCTGACCGACGACGTCGTAAAGGTGTCGAAGTGCAGAATCCGGTGGACTTGCCGCCCATCCGCCGACGCCGCGGCCTCGAATCACGGGGCATGAGGCATGGCGTTGGTGGTCGGCGATCAATCGCCGTCGTGGGTAGTGGAGTCGCAGGTCTGACCGCTGCCTACGTGCTGGCGCAGCGCGATCGGGTGACGTTGTTCGAGGCTGACGACCGTCTGGGCGGGCATGCGCACACCCATTTCGTCGACGGCGGTGACGGTCAGAAGGTCGCTGTGGACTCCGCGTTTCTGGTGCACAACGATCGCACTTACCCGACGTTGTGCCGCCTGTTCGACGAACTGGGCATCGCCACCCGCGAAACCGAGATGTCGATGTCGGTGCGCGCGGACGGAGTCGGGCTCGAGTACGCCGGTGCACGCGGCATCGGCGGATTGTTCCCGTCGTTCGCGTTGTTGGCGCGCCCGCAGTATCTGCGCATGCTCGCGGAGGTCAAACGGTTTCACCGCGCCGCCACCGCGTTGTTGGCCAGCGAACCGACAAACACCCTCGAAACGCTCGGTGCCTTCTTGGGCCGGCACGCTTTCTCACCGTTCTTCATGACCTATTTCATGACACCGCTGGTGGCCGCCGTGTGGTCGTGCGCGCCCGGCGCGGCAATGTCCTACCCCGCCCGTTACCTCTTCGTCTTCCTGGACCATCACGGGATGTTGTCGGTGTCCGGTTCGCCGAAATGGCGCACAGTCCAGGGTGGTTCGGCCACCTATGTCGCCAGGATGCTGGAGCACATCGACGAGGTGCACGCAGGTACCCCCGTGCATGCCGTTGAACGCACCCACGACGGCGTCGAGCTGACGGCGGGTTGCCTGACCCCGCGACACTTCGACGCGGCGGTGATCGCAACGCATCCCGACCAGGCGCTGCTGATGCTGGTGGGTCCCACAGACGCCGAGCGCCGAGTGTTGGAGGCGATCCCTTACAGCACCAACCACGCCCGGCTGCACACCGACGAATCGGTGTTGCCTCGGCGGCGTCGAGCCCGCGCATCGTGGAACTATCTCGCGACCCCCGACCACGACGACGTGGTGGTCACCTACGACGTCAGCCGGCTGATGAGCCTTGCCGGACCGCGACGCTTCCTGGTCACCCTCGGCGATAGGCACCACATAGACCCGACCCAAGTGTTGGCGGAGATGACCTATCATCATCCGCTCTATACACCGGAATCAGTTGCCGCCGTGGATCTTCTACCCACCCTCGGCGATACCCGCGTAGTCTTCGCCGGCGCCTATCACGGGTGGGGGTTCCACGAGGACGGCGCCGCGTCGGGGCTGCAAGCGGCCCGCCGCCTGGGCGCCGCGTGGCCCGCGGACGAAGGTGACCATCGCCTCGAGGACGTCGCATGCTGAGCCCCGCGCTGTATCGGACTCGCATCGCGCATCGCCGAGCCGCGCCGGTGGAATATGCCTTTCGGCACCGAAGCTACTGCTGGTACGTCGATATCGACGATCTCCCAACGCTGCCGCGCTGGTTGCGTCCGTTCGCACGGTTCGATGCCCGCGACCACCTTGCGGGTAAGCCTGGGGACTCGCTGCGCGATCGCGTCGACGCCGTACTGAGCGGCCACGGACTGGACGTGAGTGGCGGCACTGTGACGGCGTTGCTGCAGGCCCGCGTACTCGGCTATGTGTTCAACCCGCTGAGCCTGTACTGGTGCCACGATGCCGGCGGCACGGTGCGGCATGTGATTGCCGAGGTGCACAACACGTATGGCGGCCGCCACGCCTATGTCTTGAGCGGCGATGGCAGGCTCGCGACGGTGGCCAAGGCCTTTTACGTATCGCCGTTCAACGACGTGTCAGGCCGCTATCTGATCACCGCACCGCTCCCGGCCGAGACCCTGGAGGTGACGATCACCTTGTTACGCAACGATCAGCCGCCGTTCGTGGCGGCGATGCGAGGCGATCGACTGCCGGTGAGCGCTGCCCAACTGCTGCGACTACAAGTCGTCGCTCCGTTGGCCCCGCTGGTGGCGGCAGTGGCCATCCGGCGACACGGGATTGCGCTGTGGCTGCGCAAAGTTCCGGTGGTGCCGCGCCACGAGAAGGCGGGCCTGCGATGACCATCGAGTCCGCTCCGAGCTCCGCCGGAACGGTTGACGACACCCGTTGGGCCAGCGTGGCGCGCGTGCCCCGTGGACCATTCGCGGCGGTCTCGGCTGCGGTGGCCGACCGGCTGTTGCGCGGCGCCGTGGCGGCGCTCCCGCTGCGGTTGTGTTACCCCGACGGTTCGGTGGTCGGTGCCGCGGATCCGTCGTTGCCGAGTTTGATTCTGCACCAGCCAGATCGGCTTGCCCGACGGGTCGGCGCAAGCGGGTTGATCGGCTTCGGCGAGTCCTACATGGCCGGCGAGTGGGATTGCGCCGATCTGGCAGGGGCGCTGACCGTGCTGGCGACAGGGGTCGCGGAGCTGGTACCGCGCGGGTTGCAGTGGCTGCGACCGATCCTGTTGAGCCGCCAGCCCCAGTCGGCTCGCAATAGCCCGGAGCAGGCCAGGCGCAATGTCGCTGCGCATTACGACTTGTCCAATGCGATGTTCGCCGAGTTTCTCGACGAGACCATGACGTATTCATGTGCGCTGTTCGATCATTTGCCCGCGTCGAGTGACCACCTTGCCGATGCGCAGCGGCGCAAGATCGACCGATTGCTCGATACGGCCAAGGTCGGCCCGGGAAGCCGGGTCCTCGAAATCGGCACTGGCTGGGGCGAATTGTGCGTTCGAGCTGCGGCCCGGGGTGCGACAGTCCGCTCGGTGACGCTGTCAGCCGAGCAGCGCCATCATGCGTTGCGACGGGTCGCAGCCGCAGGACTGTCCGATCGCGTCCGCATCGACCTGACCGACTACCGCGAGCTGGAGGGACGCTACGACGCGGTGGTGTCAGTGGAGATGGTCGAGGCAGTCGGGTACGCATTGTGGCCCGGGTATTTCCGTGCTCTGGACGATTTCGTCGTCCCTGGCGGACGTGTCGCGATCCAGGCGATCACCATGCCGCACGATCGGATGCTGGCCAGTCGCAACACCCATACCTGGATCCAGAAGTACATCTTTCCCGGCGGACTACTGCCGTCCACACAAGCTATCGTCCAGATCACCGAAAATCAGACCCGGCTGCGCACCGTCGACATGATGTCATTGCGCGATCACTACGCAGAAACCCTGCGATTGTGGCGCCAGCGGTTCAACGAACGGCGAGATGCCTTGGACACGTTGGGGTTCGACGCGGTCTTTGCCCGCATGTGGAACCTCTATCTGGCCTACTCGGAAGCCGGCTTTCGGTCAGGATATCTTGACGTTTACCAATGGACATTTGCCCCAACCGGAGCCGGACAGTGAATTTTCTCATCGTTGCAACAGCCTCGGTGGCCGCCGTCCTCGTGGTGCACGGCGTGACGTTCCTGATCGCGCGACGGATCGGACGCTACAACATCGTCGACATCACCTGGGGTCTTGGATTTGTGGCGATCGCCGCCGTCGCCGCGACTCTTGGCAGCGGAGACCTTTTTCGCCGCCTGCTGTTGCTGGCACTGACCTCGTTGTGGGGCTTGCGACTGGCCTGGCACATGTATGTCAAGACCAAAGGTCATGGCGAGGATCCCCGCTACCGCGACCTGTTGGGCGGAAACCTCGCACCGGGCAACGTGATCCGGCGGATCTTTGGCACCCAGGCTGTCGCGACACTCGTTGTTGCGTTGCCCCTGATGCTGTCGGCGACACTGGGCCCCGCTCCGGCGGCTCTGAATGTGGTGACCGGTATCGGCGCGGCGGTGTGGCTGGCCGGCCTGACGTGTGAAGCCGTGGGCGATCACCAGTTGCGGGTGTTCAAGCGCGACCCCGCGAACAAGGGCGCGATCATGGACCGTGGCCTGTGGAGCTGGACGCGACACCCAAACTATTTCGGGGACGCCTGCGTCTGGTGGGGGCTGTGGCTGGTGAGCATCGCAGGGTGGATTTCCCTGGCGACCGTGGCCAGCCCGGTGGTGATGACCTACTTCCTGGTGCAGGTCACCGGGGCGAGGCTGACCGAAAGGTATATGAAAGACCGGCCCGGATTTCGCGAATACTGCTCGCGGACATCATATTTTGTACCGCTGCCACCGCGGTCACACACTCGGTGACGAAGCCTACATCGACCAGGGCCGCCCCCACGGCATGCCGGCGTCTCCCCGAGCGTCGGGCTTGACGGCGAGAATCTGGTCCACGCCCATGCGCCCCTGCTCGAAGGCGAGCCGGCCGCCGACCAGATACAGCCGCCAGACTCTGGCCACCTCCTCGCCGGCCAGCGCGACAAACTGCTCGTAGCGGCGCTCGAACGTTTCGATCCAGCACGTTACGGTGCGGACGTAGTGTTCGCGCATCGCCTCGACGTCGCGCACCTCGAACCCGGTGTCCTGCAGATGATTCAGGGTTTCCCCGACCGGCCGCATATGCATATCAGGGGCGATGTAGGACTCGATGAACGCTCCGCCACCGGGGGCGGCGTCTGCCCGCCGCGACATCTGTTGCAATAACAACCGGCCCGTGGGTTTGAGCGAGCGATAGAGCATCGCGGTGTATGTGCGATAGTGCTCCTCACCGACATGCTCACCCATTTCCACCGAGGCCACCGCGTCGAATGATTCAGGTGTGCCGGCGAATTCGCGGTAGTCCTGCAAGACCACGCTGACCCGATCACCCAGTCCGCGGTCCGCTACCCTGGCGACCGCGAAATCGCGTTGGCGCGCCGACAAGGTGATGCCCGTGGCGTGCACCCCATAGTGCTCCGCAGCGAACAGGACCAAGGAACCCCAGCCACAACCGACATCAAGCAGTCGCATGCCCTCGGCAAGACCGAGCTTGCGACAGATGAGGTCGAGTTTGGCGGTCTGTGCCTCCTGCAGCGTCTGCCGATCGTCGGTGAAGTATGCCGACGAGTAGGCCATGTGGCCGTCGAGAAGCAAGCGGTAGAAGCCGTTGGACAGATCGTAGTGGTGTGCGATCGCCGCCCGGTCGCGCCGTGTGCTGTGTCGACGCCCCGTCAGGCGCGCTTCGGTGCGTGGCGGCGGCGGTGGCGGGCCCAGCGCCCCGAGCCTCGCTGCCAGCCGTAGTCCGGGCGCTAGTCTGCGCACCGTCCGGCTTCGGGCACCAGGCGCAACGCCGTCGGGTCGGCGCCACGCTTGGCGCAGGCCTTGAGCCAGGTCGCCTTCCACGTCGAAGTCGCCCGTCACATAGGCTCGCGCAAGACCGAGTTCGCCTGGTGCCCACACCAACCGGCGCAGCGCACGCCGTGACCGGATGACCAGCACAGGGCCCTCTGGACCCGCCTCGCTACCGTCCCAAGCGCGGATGCGGACCGGCAGTTCCATCTCCAGAGTCGTGCCGACGAGTGCCTCGAGGCGCTGCGCGATGTTCACCTTCGGTATTCGCCACCGCTGGCTCGGCGGATGGGTACGGCGAGACGACGCCTCGGTCGGATCAGGTCAGCGACAACTTGGCGAAGATCTGTCCCGTGGGTTGTGCCGACCCTTGCCCGGGCTCGACGGTGAACGCCAGTGCGTTGGTGTTGCCGAGATCGGTGAGCACAGCCGTCGTCGACGGCCGCACCGCAGCGGTACTCATCGTGCCTGCCGATCGCGGGGTCCCGCCGTCGAGCAACCACATCTGATACACCGAACCCGGCGGGGGCGGGGCGACATTGTTCATCACCAGCACCCCGGCATTGGTATCGCGCGAGTAGACGAGCGTCGCCACGCCCCCAGACGGAATGGCGGCGGCCGCGGTTCGCACATCCGCGGCCTCGAGCACGCGCGCGGCAGTCGGTGTCGGTGCGCTCGGGGGGCGCAATACGACGACCGTGCCGAGCACCCCGAGCCCGATGACAAGCACCGCGGCAGCGGCGATGAGCGGCCTGCGCCAGTGACGCCGGGGCGAGCCGGCCTCTGCTGCCGCAGCGGCCAGGATCCGGTCGCGCAGCTCGGGCGGAGGCTCGGCGGCGGTGCCGGCGGACACCAGGGCCATCGTTTCGCGGCATTCACGAACCTCGTCGCGGAAGGCCTGCGCCACCGCCGCAGGTGCGGCGTCGAGACTGCGTTCGATTTCGGCGCGCTGCTCATCGTCGACGGCTCCAAGGGCATATACCGCTGCGAGCTCCATCAGCTCGAAATCCGCCGGGCCCGTCATGACGCCGCCAGACAGTTGCGAAGGCCCCGCAACGCATCTCGGATCCGCGACTTGACGGTCGACAGGTTGGCCGAAAGCCGAGCCGATACCTCCGGGTAGGTCAATCCACGGTAGTAAGCCAGCTCAATACACTCCCGCTGGACATCGGTAAGCGAGCCAAGGCAATCGGCGACCCGGCGGCGGTCCTCTCCCCCGATGACCGCGTCGGCGACGTCGTCGGCGGGGCGATCGACGGTGGCCGCACCGTAGCGATCCTCGCGCCGACGCCCAGCTTCTTCGGACCGCACCCGCTCGACAGCCCGCCCGTGGGCGACCGTCATCAGCCAGGCCATCGCTGATCCGGCCGACGGGTCGTACTTGGCGGCATTGCGCCACACGTGAACGAAGACCTCCTGGGTGGTTTCCTGGCTATAGCCAGCATCACGCAGAATCCGCAGCACCAGCCCGTACACCCGCGCCTTGGTCAGGTCGTAGAACGTGGCGAATGCGTCAGCGTCCTGTCGCGCTACCCGACCCAGCAATGTCTCGAGCTCATCGCGCGGCCGCGACAAGCCGTTCATCGAGCCGTTCATCGAGCCATAGCCTATCCACACACCCGCCCCGGATCTCGCTGAATCCGCAGGCCCTACGTGATCACGCCTCGCGGGCAGCGTCGCGACAGTCGACTGCTTGTCCCGCCGAACATCCATGACAGTAATTCGTCACCGGAGCAGTCCCGGATGGCGCCGCAGGGTTGCTATGCGGGCAACAGATCGTATGGTGGCGACCCGATTCCGCTGACCATGAGTTGGCCGGATGGAACCCTCTCCACGAGCCGCACTGCGGCGCTGCGCGTTCCGATCCGCAGCTGGGCCGGCTTGCCCGCTGCGAGGTCGTCGGGCGCACCATAGGCGAGGCCCTGCCAGTGGAATTGCCCGTCGATCGGGTTGAGGTGACCGGTGAGACGGACCCGGACCTCGCAGCGCACGCCCTCCACGTCCAGTTCGGCGTCGCCGTCGAAAACGCCACTCTCGTCAGCCGCTGGGGTCACAGGAAGTTGCACCGCTTCCACATGCGCCGGCTGATCCGGTTCATCAGGCCGATCTCCTCCAGGAACGCCGCCAACGGCGCGAATCCGGATCGCAGAGTCTCGTGAAAGTACGGATTGCTGCGGGCTTGGCTGCGGGCCGCACGGCCGTCGAGCCCGGCGCGCCGGTACACGGCGCGATTGGTGAACAGGTAGCGGTAGAACGGCCCTCCAGCGCCATGGACGGTGGCGAGCAGGAACCGGTTGCGCGGCCGCATCGTTGGGACGTCGCGGCGCGCGCCGTCGCGGGCGAACTGGATGTGGCGCGCCTCCTCGGTGACGTGGATCCGCATGACGCGGCGCACGATCGGCTGCAGTTCCGGATCGTCCAGGATCTGCCGTTGCAGCGCGTCGAAGATCTCCTCCCCCACGAGCGCGGCGATCCACAGCACCGACTTCTGGAAAACCAATGGCAGTGCGTTGATGATCATCCGCTGAAAACGCCCGGGCTGGAACGGCTTACCGTCGACGGCCTTGATAGCGCGGCCGAACATGACCATGTGGCGGGTCTCGTCACCGAGTTCGGTCAACGAATAGTGGGTGGACGCCGCGGTGACATCGGCATGCATGAGGCCTCGAAGCAGCGCCTGATTGAGGATGTTCTCGAACCACACCCCGGCCGAAAGCAGGTTGATGAATTCCTGACGCGACAGTTCGATCTGTTGTTCGCGGGACATGGCCGCCCACATCGGCGTGCCGTAGAGCGACACCACCTGGGGCGGCAGGAAGAACTTGTCCGGCACTACCGGCGAATCCCAGTCGATATCGACGACGGGTTCGTACGACTTTTTGGCCGACCCCCGGAGCAACCGATCGGAGAACTCCTCTCGATTCGGCGTCGTCGTCCTGGTCGAAGGAGCCGTGGCCATGGGATGCCCTCCTGCTAGCGCGAGTGTCCTGAGCGGTGCGAACTGAAGATACATTCTTAGTTCATTTGTATCAATAGCTCGTCGCAGGCTCTAGACTGCACCGATGAAGCACAGCAGCCTGCTCGCCAAGGCTGTGCAGCGTTTCGGGTCGCCGACTGCGGAAGGCAACCCCCAACGGATCCTCGATGCGGCGCTCAAGCAGTTCGAACTGTTCGGGATCCGCCGCTCCACCGTGGAGGACATCACCCGGCGCTCCGGCTTGGCGCGCGTCACGCTCTACCGAAACTTCGCGAACAAGGACGCCATCGTCGAGGCGGTGCTGCTGCGGGAGCTCGAGCGGTTCCTCTCAGAACTCGCCGCGGAGGCCGGCAGCTACGCCGAAGCCGAAGACAAGCTGGTCGAAGGGTTCGTGTTCACGCTGACCACGATGCGCGATCACGCGCTCCTGCAGCGATTGCTCGCCACCGAGCCCGAGACAGTGCTGCCGTTCCTGACCGTCGAGGGAGCGGGTGTCATCCAGACGGCCTCATCGTTCCTCGCCCACCAGCTGGCGGTTGCGCTGCCCGACGACAAGCGCACGCAGATCGAGCTGCTCGAGGTCGCGGAGGTCACGGTCCGGGTCATCGTGTCGTTCGTGCTGACGCCATCGCAGAACGTCGCCCTCGGCGACGATGACGCCGCCCGATCATTCGCGCGCCGGTACCTCGTTCCCCCGCTGTTGGGGCTGACGGGCTAGCGGTGTCGAAGGCACCGTGACGTAGAGAATTCAGACTTCGTCGAGACGTGGGTAGAGCACTTCCTGGGTGAGTAGCTGGATTGCCGCCGCGATCGGAATCGCCACCAGCGCACCGACAATCCCGAGTAGAGCGCCACCGAGCAGGACGGCGACAACAGTGATCAAGGGCGGGACATTGACTGCGCGGCCGATGATTCTCGGTACCAGCAGATAGTCCTCGAGGAGCCGGAAGACGACGAAAAAGGCGATCGTCGCGATGCAGATCGGAAGCGAAACCGTCAGTGCAACAGCTGCGACCGCGATACCCGCGATCGTCGAACCGACGACGGGAACCAGGTCGAGCAATGCGACGAAGATTCCCAGCAGCAGCGGGTAGGGGACGTCGAACACTTCGAGCCAGACGAAGGTGGCGGCCCCGGCGATCACCGAAATCAGCACGTTGCCCAATACGTAGGCTCCAACCTTGGCGAAAACCTCGTCGCCGATCAGAATGGCCCGGGGGCGACGAGTGTGGGGTATCAGGCGGTACAGGGAAGTGCGAATTCGGGGCATGTCGGCCAGGAAATACACGGTCAGCACAATCACGATCAGCGAGTCTGCGACCGCTCCGAACAGTGCGGTTCCCGCACTGACGACCTCGTTGACCACTGATCCGCTGGACCCGTTGACGGTGTCGGTGATGCGCTGCTGGAGATGGAAGCGGTCGTTGAGCCGCCCGATTGCCGAGGAGTGGTCCTGAACCTGCTGAATGTAGTGCGGCGCCTGATTGACCAGGTCCCCGGCTTGCTGGACCAGCGGCGGGATCGCGGCGGCCACGAAGGCACCCATCAACGCAAGGACTATGAGGAACACCAGAGCCGTCGCCGCCCACCGCGGAAGTCGGTGTTTGACGAACCAGGACGCCGCCGGTTCCAGTCCGAGGGCGAGAAAAAACGCCACCCCGACGAGGACCAGGATCGACGACAGCGCTGTCAGAACCTGCACCGCACCATAGGTCACTGCAACACCGGCAGCTGCCGTCAATCCGATATAGAACGGGGATCGCCGGTTGAAACGCGGTCCACGGGTTCCCAGTGGTTGAGCCTCGGAACTCATTTCCGCAGCCAGCATTTCGGCTTCAGCCACCGGCCCTTCCTCATCGGAATGAGGTTGGCCGACCCTGTCGTCATGCCCCTGCGCGGCCAGGGCGTCGTCTGTGGCCACGAGCGACTATGCGCGCCGAACGGTTTGAGTCACGTCGAGCAACTCATGCGGTCGCCGCGAGTTCGGGTTCCCCGGCATGGGTTCGCAGAGTTTCCAGCGCCTTCGCGAGCAAGCGGGAGACGTGCATTTGCGAGCAGCCGACTCGTTCGGCGATCTGAGTTTGGGTGAGATTGTCGAAGAACCGAAGGGTCAGCACGATTCGCTGCCGCTCGGGCAGTGCGGCAATCAAGGGGCGAACCGTTTCGACGTGGAGCACCTTTTCCAGGTTAGGGTCGACCTCGCCAAAGGTGTCGCTCAACACTCGAGGACCGTCGCCAGGTCCCACCGGCGCATCGGTAGACACGGTGGCGTAGTTGCCGCCACCGATCGTCGCTTGAACAATCAGCTCCCGGTCAATACCGAGATAAGCCGCGATTTCGGTGGCGGTCGGCGCTCGATTCAGCCGCTGCGACAGGTCGGCACGAGCCCTAACCATATGCGGCTGAAGCTCTTTGACACCGCGCGGTACTTTGACCGCCCACCCGTAGTCGCGGAAGTGACGCCGGACTTCGCCCATCATCGTCGGCACGGCGAAGGACAGAAAAGCCGCTCCTGTCTCGACGTCAAAGCGGTTGACGGAGTTGACCAAGCCGACTCGTGCGGCCTGCACAAGATCGTCGAATGGTTCACCACGTCCGCTATAGCGCCGCGCGATGTGATCGGCCAACGGCAAACTGCGTTCGATAATGGCCTCACGAAGACGGCGAAATGCCGGCGTTCCTTGGTCGAGTAGCTTGAGGCGACGGAACATTTGGGTGACTTCTGAATAATCTGAATTGGCCGCACTCAACGCAGGCATGAACAGGCTCCTCTTTGATTCGCCGTAAATAATCACCGGCTCGAATCTGAACCTGCTGTCGCGGAGTACCCCGCCTCTCACCAGGCTAAACGCTTTGATGCGTGCGTCCTCAGCCGGGGAGCTGAGCCAGCCAGTCCGAATCTTCGTCGACCGGCTGGTCGTTGATCACCACGAGTGGAACTCCTGGCTCAGAAAATTGGTGCAGGACAGCAAGGTTGTTGGCTGCGATCGCCTGCGGGTCGAAGCCAATCGGCAGGCCGATCCGAATGAGATCCTGCGCCGGTTGCGGCGCGCCGACCTGGCCGGCCAGGTCGGCCAGCTGATCGTTGCTCAGGTCGTTCGGCCCCCGCTCCTTGGGCTGATGGTCTGACGAATAGATCGACTCTATGAACCGCCACGTGACGCCACTGGATCGCGATTGGTCTGCCACCACGTACGCCGCATATATCGCTCGGCTGTCGTAGGTACCACTAGCCGAATACTTGTCGAGGAAGTCCACGAATCGCAGGTTGACCCGCAGCGAGCCGTCCTCCAGGCGTTTACCGATTTCCTGGCCCTGAGCACGCACCAACTTGCCGCTGTACGGGCACAGCGGATCCACGTAGAGGTCGATCTGCCCCAACGCGTCGGGGTCACCGATCGACAGCGCATCGCCGGCCGGTGCCGCCACGGCCGCATGCGCGATGCCGCCGGTCGGTCCGCACATCAGCATTGTCATCAACAGGCCGAGCACCGCCCCGACGGCCCGCAGCGGCTTGTTCGTTGATCGTGCGTTCATGAACCCATCATGCCGTCCCGCCTGATGACGACAGCGGCTCCCCTTGGCAACGACGGTTAGTGCGCCACCACAGTCGTACGCGGTGTGAGAACGGCCGCGATGTGCGGCCGAAATCCGCACGGCCTCATGTCCTGAACTCTGACGTACGCGATCGCCGAGGTCACGTCGTCACAGCCCGACACTGCCCTGCATGATGCCGCCGTCGATGACGACAGTTGTCGCAGTCATGTAGCGGGCGCGGCCTGACGCAAGAAACGCGACGACGTCGGCGATGTCGGACGGTTGCGCCATTCGTTGCAGGGGGATGGCCGCCTCCAGTTGCTTCATCTTCGCGGGGTCGTCTTCTGTCGAGGCGTTGATCGGGGTGGCGACGGCACCCGGGGCGATGTTCACCACGCGGATGTCGTGAGGCCCGAGTTCAACCCCTGCCGTGCGGGTCAACATCCTGACCCCGCCCTTGGACACGCAGTAGGCGATGTTGCCGGGCATCGGCCAGTCCTCGTGCACCGACGAGATGTTCAGCACGAGGCCGCCCCCGCCCTGGCTGATGAACTGCTTGGCCGCGATCTGCGTCGCGAAGAATGCGCTCTTGAGGTTGACGGCGACGACCTTGTCGAAATCGGCTTCGGTGGTGTCGAGTAGTGAAGTGCGGGTTTCGATTCCGGCGTTGTTGATCAGGACGTCGAGACGCCCGTAACTATCGACCGCTTTGCCGATCATGGTGTGCAGGTCCGCCGGTCGAGATACGTCCGCCTTGACGCCGATCGCATGGCCGCCGGCGGCCTCGACCTTCGCAATCAGCGAGGAGGTCTCTTCCGGGTGAGCGACGAAGTCGACGACGACGTTGGCGCCCTGGGCCGCTACGGCGAGCACGATGGCCTCCCCGATACCGCTGTTTCCGCCGGTGACGACGACGGTCTTGTCCTGCAGCAACATAATGAGCTCCTGGCGGTGAATGCCGCTTCGCGAAACCATCGAGTCCCCCGTGTGAGCCCCGCTCAAACTGAAGGGGCACAGCGGAATTCACGGCAGTCTGGCGGTTTACCCGCAGGACCCACACAGTAAAATCTCGAAACCACTGGGGATCCCGTCGCCGGTGGCATGATCGGACCATGGCCCGCATCGAGGATTACGCCCTGCTCGGCGACCTACAGACCGCGGCGCTGGTGAGCACAGGCGGATCCATCGACTGGCTCTGCCTACCCCGATTCGACTCCCCCGCGTGCTTCGCCGCACTGCTGGACACCCCGGACGCCGGACACTGGTCGCTGGCGCCCGCAGCGGGCGGCACCTGTACGCGTCGTCGTTACGTCGACGACACGGTGGTGTTGGAAACCGAATGGGTGACCCACGACGGAACGGTGCGGGTGATCGACTTCATGCCGCCCCGCGGACACGCCCCGGATGTGGTGCGGATCGTCGAAGGTGTGCACGGCGCCGTCGCGATGCATTCCGATTTGAAACTCCGATTCGAATACGGCCGGGTGGTGCCCTGGGTCCGGCACCACGGTGATCGGATCGAGGCGCTCGCCGGGCCCAACCGGGTCAGACTGCGCACCCCGGTGCCCACCAAGGGACACGAGATGAGCACCGTCTCGGACTTCACCGTCCGCCCCGGGGACCGGGTGCCCTTCGTGCTCACCTGGAGTGCGAGCCACCTGCCGTCTCCCAAGACCGTCGACGCCGAACACGCCCTGCGCGACACCTTGACGTTCTGGACCGACTGGTCGAAACAAGGCAATCCGGTGCGCGGCCCCTACCGGGACGCCATCAAGCGGTCGCTGATAACGCTGAAAGCCTTGACCTACGAGCCCACCGGCGGCATCGTCGCGGCCGCGACGACGTCGCTGCCCGAACAGATTGGCGGCGGCCGCAATTGGGACTACCGCTACTGCTGGCTGCGAGATTCGACCTACACCTTGCAGGCGTTGATCTCCGCCGGATACCTCGCCGAAGCCAAGGCCTGGCGCGAATGGCTGCTACGCGCCGTCGCTGGGGAACCCGATGACCTCAAGATCATGTATGCCCTCGACGGGACCCGTTACATACCAGAGGCCGAACTGCCCTGGCTAGCCGGTTACGATAACTCCCAGCCGGTGCGCACCGGCAACGCCGCCTCCGATCAACTCCAACTCGACGTATGGGGTGAGACCCTCGACGGGCTGGCCCTGGCCCGCAACGCCGGGATCGCCCGGCGAGACGACGCCTGGGATCTGCAGGTCGCGTTGATGAACCATCTCGAGGGAGCCTGGGACCAACCAGACAATGGACTCTGGGAGATGCGCGGTGCGCGAAGGCATTTCACTCACTCCAAGGTGATGGCCTGGACGGGCGCCAACCGGATGGCGAGCGCCGTGCGTGCTCATCCCGAGTTATACGGCCCAGCTGATCGCTGGGAAGCCCTGGCCGGCACCATCCACGCCGACGTTCTCGCTCACGGCTATGACGCCGACCGGAACACCTTCACCCAGTCGTATGATGCCCCGGGTCTTGACGCCGCTCTTCTGATGATTCCCCGCGTCGGGTTCCTGGACCCTAAGGATCCCCGGGTGCTGGGCACCATCACTGCCATCCAGAACGAACTCACCGAGGGTGGACTTGTCAAACGCTACAACACTTCTGAGTCCGACGACGGTCTGTCCGGAGGCGAGGGACTATTTCTGGCCTGTTCGTTCTGGCTGGTCGATGCACTGAACTTGGCCGGGCAAAAGACCGAAGCGACAAAGTTATTCGAGCGACTGCTGACACTGCGTAACGATGTCGGCCTCCTCAGTGAAGAATGGGATCCCGATACCGGGCGACAGCTTGGCAACATGCCCCAGGCATTCAGCCACTTCCCATTGGTCACGAGCGCCCTACAACTGCACGCCGGCCGTGGACACCACAGCAGCCACCCCATCACCGCACCCGGGGACCCAGCCGCCTGAGCGACGGATTTCTGCCCGTTTGTGCTCGCGTGCTTCACGCGATGCGGCCGGCGTGGCTGAAGCGGGCCGCGCGGCGGTGGATGCGGTGCTCGCGGGCGCGCGTGCGTTTCGGAGCGTTATCCGGGCGCGCCCCGGCAGCGTAGAAGAACTTTTTGGTCACTTCGACTAGGAGCAGGTAGGCCACTGTCATCACCGCCAGCGCGATGTAGAACTGCCACGGCAGGGTGGTGAACCCGAGACTCCGGGCCCACGGCGAGACGGTCAAGACGATGCCGACACCCACGACCACGAGGGTTGTCAGTGTCAGGACACCGCTGGGTCGGCTGCGGAAGAACGGCACCTTCCGGGTGCGGATGGCGAAGATGATCAACGTCTGGGTAGCCAACGATTCCACGAACCACCCGGTGCGGAATTCCACCGGCCCAGCATGCAAAAGCCCGAGCATGAGCGCGAAGGTAATGAAGTCGAACAGCGAACTGATCGGGCCGAAGGTCAGCATGAACCGGCGGATGAACGCGATGTTCCAGTGCGAGGGTGCCTGCAGTTGCTCGGCATCTACGTGGTCGGTCGGGATCGCGAGTTGCGAGCTGTCGTAGAGCAGATTGTTCAACAGGATCTGACTCGGCAGCATCGGCAGGAAAGACAGCACGGCCGAGGCGGCGGCCGCGCTGAACATGTTGCCGAAATTGCTGGACGTGCCCATCAATACGTATTTGATGGTGTTGGCGAAGATCCGCCTGCCCTCGGCGACACCGGCGGCCAGTACACCGAGGTCCTTTTCGAGCAGCACCACGTCGGCGGCGTCCTTGGCCACATCGGTAGCGGTGTCCACTGAGATCCCGACGTCGGCTGCATGCAGTGCCAGCGCGTCATTGACGCCGTCGCCGAGGAAGGCCACCGAGCGCCCACACTTTCGCATCGACACGATCAACCGCGCCTTCTGCTCAGGTGAGATCCTGGCGAAAATGGTGTGGTTCTGGGCCGCCAGCAGGAATCCGGCGTCGTCGAGGGTATCGATCTCGGCACCGGTGATCGTGCCCTTGGACACCAAACCCAAATCAGTGCAGACTTTTTCGGCGACGAGCGGGTTGTCGCCGGTGGCCACCTTGACCTCGATGCCCAACGCCGACAATTGCGTCAGGGAATCCCGAGCCGCTGTCTTCGGCTCGTCGGCGAATACCAGGAAACCGTTAAGCGTGAGCCCGCACTCGTCGTCCGCAGTGACGGCAGTCAGATCCGGCGCCGGCTTGCTGGCCACCGCCACCACGCGGCGACCGTCAGCGAATAATGCATCTAGCGTGGACCCCGCCAGGTGCTCCTGTGCTGGGGTCGTCAGGCAGTTGGCCATCACCTGCTCGGGGGCACCTTTGACCACGAGCCAGCGCTCACCGCCGTCGTCGAGCAGTGCCGAGACCGCCCGGCGAGTGTGGTCGAACGGCAACGTGGCGATCCGGTGGGCGGTGGTGCTCGCCAGGCGGGTGGCGTCGGGAGATTCCCACAGTGCGGCGTCCATGGCGTTGGCGCTGACAGCCGCCGAGGCTGCGTCGACATCGGTGGTCAGCAGCGCCGCCCGAAGTACCCCGTCCGCGTGCACGCCCGCCGGGTCGACGGCATCGACCAGGCTGATCCGGCCCTCGGTCAGGGTGCCGGTCTTATCGGTGATCAGTACGTCGATATCGCCGAGGTCCTCGATGCACACCAATCGTTTGACCAGGACCTTCAGCTTCGCCAGCCGGCGAGATCCGGTCGCCAGGCTGGCGCTCACCACTGCGGGTAGCAGCTGCGGCGTGATCCCCACCGCGATCGCCAGGGCGAACAACACCGAATCGATCACCGGCCGGCGCAACAACAGGTTGGTGACCAAAATGAGCAAGGTCAGCGTCAGCGCCACCCATAGCAGCAGGTAGGAGAATCGGCGCAGTCCGGCTTGGAATTCGGTCTCGGGCTGGCGTTGGCCCAGACCCGCGGCGATACGGCCGAACTGGGTATCCAAGCCGGTTGCGTACACCAGCCCCGTCCCGTCACCGGCGCTGACGACAGTCCCCATGAAGGCCAGATCGCTCGAATCGGTGAGCCCCACACCGGAATTCACCGATTGTGTCGATTTCTCCGACGCCGATGACTCACCAGACAGGATGCTCTCGTCGCATTCCAGGCCGTTGACGTCGATCAGCCGGATGTCGGCAGGCACCACTTCACCCAGCGCCAGCCGGATCACGTCGCCGGGCACCAAGTCAGTGACATCAACCCTGCAGAACTGCCCGTCGCGGCGCACCACGGCTGAATGATGCACGCTCGAATGCAAGGCAGCGGAGGCGCGTTCAGCGCGATACTCGTTGACGAAACCCAGGCCGACACTAGCCACCAGGATGACACCGATGATGATCGCTTGCGTGCTGTCGCCCAGAAAGAAAGCGATAGCCGCGGTCACCGCCAGCAGTATCAGCACCGCATTACGGAGCTGACTGCCCAACACCGCAATCGCACGAACCCGATGCGTACGAAGGGCGTTGGGGCCGTGGCGGGCCAGCCGCGCGGACGCATCGGCAACGGACAGGCCTTCCACCGAGGTGGCAAGCCACTGGAGCACCTCGTCGACGGGCGTCCCCGCTACCCGTGCAGCCGTCAGCTCGGGCGCAGCCACTTGACCGGCGCTGCCAGGCTGCCGGAAGGCAGTCGGGCTCATTGCCCGTCACCTCGCGATACCCACAATGCCAACAATTTTCAGCTATCCGACCGCGTGAGCAGAACCTTGAGCGCCCCGGTATGGGCGGCGCGGGCGAAGGTGTCATAAGCCGCTTCGAAGTCGCCGAGGGCGAAGCGGTGAGTGATCATCGGCGAGGTGTCGAGCTGATGGCTGGCGACCAGCCCGATCAGCGTTGGTGTCGAGTATGTGTCGACCAGCCCGGTGGTGATGGTCAGGTTCTTGCTCCAGATGTCTTCGAGGTGCAAGGTGGCCGGCGCGCCGTGCACCCCGATGTTTGCGACATGTCCGCCGGGGCGAACCAGCCGCACGGCCATGTCGAATGTCTGCGGCGTCCCGACGGCCTCGATCGTGACATCGGCGCCCAGGCCGGAGGTGAGTTCGGCGATGACGGCTGCGGGATCGTCACGACTGTTGTTGACCACGATGTCGGCGCCGAACTTGCGGGCCGCCTCCAGCCGTGAGTCGGCGAGATCGATCGCGACGATTCGGCTGGGGCTGAACAACTGGGCGGTGAGGATGGCAGCCAGCCCGATGGGTCCCGCGCCGACCACGGCGACGACATCGCCGGGCCGAACAGCGCCATTGAGTACACCCACTTCGTAGGAGGTGGGCAGGATGTCGGCGAGCACGATCATCTGTTCGTCGGTGACCCCGTTCGGGATTGGGTGGGTGGAGTTGTCCGCGAACGGTACTCGCACGTATTCGGCCTGGGTGCCGTCGATGAGGTGGCCGAGAATCCAGCCGCCCCCGCCCAGGCACTGCCCATAGCGGGCTTCGCGGCAGTACCGACAGCGTCCGCACGAGGTGATGCACGAGATCAGAACCCGGTCTCCCACGGCCAGTGTGCAGACGCCGGATCCAATCGCGGTGACTGTGCCGACCGCTTCATGACCGAGGATCCGGCCAGGCGTAACTTCCGGCACGTCGCCACCCAGAATGTGCAGGTCGGTTCCGCAGATTGTGACGGCGTCAACGCGCACGACCGCGTCAGTCCGATCGTGAATGGCGGCGTCGGGCACGTCCTCCCAGGCCTTCTCCCCCGCTCCGTGGTATACGAGAGCCTTCAAGGTCGTTGGTCCCTGGTCGTGCCTGCCGATTGCCGCTTGCGCGGCCAGCGATCGAGTAGAGGGATCCGGTTGGTGTGGGTGACGGGCGCAGCCGAAGCCACCGCCGCGCCGTCGTCTGTGCCGGAGCGTTTTTCTTCCAGCAGCTGATCTCGGTCGCGATTGAGGAATGCCGACTCGCGCTGGGAGCGCCTGAGTTCGAGCCGGGCATCCCGGCCGCGGCCCGCCGTGCGCCGAGCGCCGGCGAGCAACACGCTCAGTCCCAGCATCGCCAGCGCCCCGATGACGATCCCGAACACGAACAGTGTGCCCGTCGACCCGGTGACGTGGTAGCCGAGCACCGAGAAATTCCCGCCCAACGGATGCCCAGGCCCAGCATTAGCGAGCACACCGGTGACCGCCACGATCACAGCGATGAGCAGAATAATCAAGCCGACGATGACGATCATGTCGAGGCCTCGGATTCTCTTGCCGGAAAAGGATGTTGAGACGGTTTTGCCGCATGTCCCGGGCGGTTTGCGGTCCAGGTCCAATTACGGACTTCAGGAAGGTCTTGGCCGTGGGTATTGATGTAGCGGGTGTGTTCGACAAGTTTGTCAGCCATGACCTGTCTGAGGTTGTCGCCGGTCGCACCGAGTTGCGGTAGCCGGTCGATGACGTCGGTGACGAGGTGGAAGCGGTCCAGCTTGTTCTGTACCCGCATGTCGAATTCTGTTGTGATGGTGCCTTCTTCGGTGTAGCCGCGAACGTGCAGATTGCGGTTGGCGCGGCGGTAGGTGAGCCGATGGATCAGGCTGGGATAGCCGTGGAAGGCGAAGATGATGTGCTTGTCGATGGTGAACAGGGCATCGTAGTCGCGGTCGCTGAGGCCGTGCGGGTGCTCGCTGGCGGACTGCAATCTCATCAGGTCAACCACGTTGACCACGCGGATCTTCAACTGGGGCAAGTGCTCCCGCAGGATCGACACCGCCGCGAGCACTTCGAGTGTCGGGGTATCCCCGCAGCACCCAAGCACCACGTCCGGTTCAGCGCCCGCAGCGTTTCCGGCCCACTCCCAGATGCCGATGCCCTCGGTGCAGTGCACCTCGGCTTCCTCGATATTCAGCCATTGCGGCATCGGGTGTTTCCCGGCGACGATCACATTGACGTAGTGACGGCTGCGCAGGCAGTGATCGGCCACCGAGAGCAGACAGTTGGCGTCCGGCGGCAGATACACCCGCACGATATCGGCCTTCTTGTTCACGACGTGGTCCAGGAACCCGGGATCCTGGTGGGTGAACCCGTTGTGGTCCTGTTGCCAGACATGCGACGCGAGAAGGTAGTTCAGCGAGGCGATGGGCCGCCGCCAGGGCAGCTGCCTGGTGACTTTGAGCCATTTCGCGTGCTGGTTGAACATCGAGTCGACGATGTGGATAAACGCTTCGTAGCAGTTGAACAGCCCGTGGCGGCCGGTGAGCAGATACCCTTCCAGCCAGCCTTCGCTTTGATGCTCGCTGAGCATCGAATCCAGCACCCGCCCCTGTGTCGCGAGGTCTTCGTCGGTGTCGACGGTGCGGGCCTCCCACTGCCGGTCGGTTACCTGAAAGACGGCACCGAGATTGTTCGACAGCGTCTCATCAGGCCCGAAGATCCGGAAGTTGTGCTCCTCGTCATTGAGGCGGACGACGTCGCGCAGAAACGTGCCAAGCACGCGGGTGTCTTCGCAGTTCACCGCGCCCGGAGACGCTACCGCCACGGCGTAGGTGCGGTAGTCGGGCATGGCGAGGTCGCGCACCACCCCGCTGTTGGTGTGCGGATTGGCGCCCATCCGCCGCTGCCCGCGGGGTGCCAGTGCGGCAAGATCGGGCAGCAGGCGCCCGGCTTCATCGAACAGCTCGCCGGGTTTGTAGCTGCGCATCCAGGCGTCGAGCTGTTCGACGTGGCCGGGATGTGCCTCGTCGACCAGCAGCGGCACCTGATGTGCACGAAACGTGCCTTCGATCTGCACCCCGTCCACGAACTTTGGCCCGGTCCAGCCTTTCGGCGAGCGCAGCACGATCATTGGCCACCGCGGTCGGGTGCTGTCGCCGACTGCGCGGGCGTGGCGTTGAATCGATTGAATCGCTTCGATCGATTCATCCAGGACAGTGGCCATCAGCTCGTGCATGTCTTCGGGATCGTCGCCTTCGACGTAGCGCGGCTCCCAGCCACAGCCACGCAGGAACTGGTCGAGTTCCTCGGGTTCGATGCGGGCCAACACGGTGGGGTTGCTGATCTTGTAGCCGTTGAGATGCAGGATCGGCAGTACCGCCCCATCGGCGATCGGGTTGAGGAACTTGTTGGACTGCCACGCGGTGGCCAGCGGACCCGTCTCGGCCTCACCGTCGCCGATGATGCAGGCGACAACAAGGTCCGGGTTGTCGAACGCGGCACCGAACGCGTGGCTCAGCGAGTAGCCGAGTTCCCCGCCCTCGTGGATTGATCCCGGAGTCGTCGGCGCCACATGACTGGAAATGCCTCCCGGGAAGGAGAATTGGGTGAACAGCCTCTTCATCCCGCGCTCGTCTTGGCTCACGTCGGGATAGATTTCGGAGTAGGAGCCCTCCAGGTAGGTATTCGCGACCAGCGCTGGGCCACCGTGACCGGGACCGGCGACGTAGAACATGTCCAGGTCGTACTTCGTGATCGCTCGGTTCAAATGCACGTAGATGAAGTTCTGCCCTGGCGTGGTCCCCCAGTGCCCGACAACGAGCGGCTTCACATCGGTGAGCGCCAGCGGCCGCTTCAGCAGCGGGTTGTCGTACAGGTAGATCTGACCGACCGACAGGTAGTTCGCCGCCCGCCAATAGGCGTTCATGTTATGCAGCAGTTCCGGATCCAACGTTGCGGTGCTCGTCCTCGGTGCGGTAATCGTCATGGGGTGTCCTCGCGCTCGGTCGGACGAACATGGTTGTCTTTGGCTTTCGTGGCCGGCCGGTTGACCTGTGCCGAATCGGTCAGCAATCGGACGAGCTGGCGCTCGTCCAACGCGGTCCAGGCGAGCCACTGATCCGGGTCGTCCTCAAGCCCAACGGCGGTGGTGTTGTCCGTGGTGGGCCGCACCGGCTTGGCCGCCGATGTCCCCTTACTCATGCGCCGCGCCATCCAGATGCTGTAGACGAACAGTGGCAGTAACTGCACCAGAAAGGTCATGGCCGGCCCCCGGTAGTCGAGGTTCCGTTGGACACCACTGTCGGAACAGGGATCGGTGGTTGCGGCTGGGGGTCGACTGCCGCGGCGCCCTCCCGGGCGAGGAAGGCTCCCAGTTCGGCGATGGTCGACATCAACGGCGCCGGGAACACGACGGTGGTGTTCTTATCCACCCCGAGCTCGACCAAGGTCTGCAGATTGCGTAGCTGCAACGCCAGCGGGTGGGCCATCATGGTGTCCGAGGCATCACCCAAAGCGGCCGCCGCCAGCGATTCCCCCTCGGCAGCAATGATTTTCGCGCGTTTCTCCCGCTCGGCTTCCGCCTGGCGCGCCATCGCCCGCTTCATCGTCTCGGGCAGCTGAATGTCCTTGAGCTCGACCAGGGTGACCTGCACGCCCCACTCGATCGTGGTGACATCCAGGATCGCGCGGATATCGAGGTTGATCTTGTCCGTTTCAGACAGGGTTTCATCAAGCGTGTGCTGGCCCACCACCTTGCGCAACGTGGTTTGCGCGATCTGGTCGATCGCCGCGCGGACGTTCTCGATGGCGATCACCGACTTCACCGCGTCGACCACCTTGAAATAGGCCACCGCCGACACATCCACACTGACGTTGTCGCGGGTAATGATGCCCTGGGACTGGATCGGCATGGTCACAATCCGCAACGAAATCCTATGCAACACATCCACGAACGGGATGATCAACCGCAACCCGGGCGCCCGCTCCCCGACCACCCGGCCCAACCGGAACAACACCCCCTCCTCGTACTGCTTCACGATCCGCACCGACATCGCCACGGCCAACAGCACAAGGATGCAGACCACAACGACCACCATGCCGAGCGCCTTCATCGCCGGCCATCCCGCGGCGCGCCGCGCTGGGGACTGGCCGCGCCATCATCGATGGCAGCAGTCGTCGTTCTGGGCTGCTGCAACAGGGCCGATCGAATGGAGAAATTCTGAGGGACAGTCATAGTGATCCTGACGCAAACGATCACCGACACACGAAGGGCCTCGGAGCCAACGCTCCTCAAGTTCTGCAGCGGACAGCCGAACTCATCCCGAACCAGCTGAAATTCTCAGCACTTTCGACGTTACACCTCTTAGGACCCACCCGGCGCAGTGTCGTTCAGACCCACGGCACCCTCCCAGGGCTGAGGCGCTCCTGCGCTGCCGCAGGTCACGCCCAACGGGTGTAGCGTTACCCATGTTGAGACGCTCAACCAGTCCGGAATGAGGACGGCTGCCCGCTGCCGACTCTCGCAGAGCAAATGCTCGTGCCGGACACGTCGGTCATCACCGTATCCTCGGGAATCGCCATGAACTCCGCAGGCTCGCAGGGGAATCCGAAACCAGCTCCTGCGCAATACTTTCCGATCGCCAGTGTGATGTGCCTTCTCCGGCGTTACCAATCAGATCGCCCACGGCCCGAGCCGGCCGCTGACTTACCACGCACGGACCGGGCACCGTGACGACCGATACACCCCACGCCCCGCAGGGCACGGCCGCGGGCGACGCCCAACCGGGGACCGGCCTGAAGTCGGCCCCGCTAGCCGAGGTGCAGAAGGATCTTGGCTATTCGCCCGACGGGCTCAGCACCGTCGAAGCGACGAAGCGCCTGGCACAGTATGGGCCCAACGAGATCGCCGAACACAAGACCAACCCGCTGTTGAAGTTTCTCGGCTACTTCTGGGGTCCGATCCCGTGGATGATCGAGATCGCCGTCATTCTGTCGGGAGCGGTCGGGCACTGGCCGGACTTCTTCATCATCCTGCTGCTGTTGGTCGCCAACGGCGTGGTCGGCTATACCGAGGAACGGCAGGCAGGCAACGCCATCGAGGCGCTCAAAGCCAAGCTGGCGATCAACGCGCGCGTGGTCCGCGACGGCGCGTGGGTCAATGCACCGGCACGCGAATTAGTGCCGGGTGACGTCATCCGGTTGCGGCTGGGCGATATCGTTCCCGCCGATGCGCGACTGCTGGATGGCGATGAGATCGAGGTCGATCAGTCGGCGCTGACCGGCGAGTCGCTGCCCGCCACCTGCGCCACCGGTGACGCGGTGTTCTCCGGGTCAATCATCCGGCAGGGTGAGATCGGCGCCCTGGTGTATGCCACCGGCACCGGCACCTACTTCGGCAAGACTGCCGAATTGGTCCAGGACGCACACACGGTCAGCCATTTCCAGCGCGCCGTGCTCAAGATCGGCAACTACCTGATCATCCTCGCGGTCGCACTGGTGTCGCTCATCGTGGTTGCGGCGATCCTGCGCGGGGACCGGGTCCTGACCACCCTGCAGTTCGCCCTGGTGCTGACCGTCGCGGCCATCCCGGTGGCCATGCCGACAGTGCTGTCGGTGACGATGGCCGTCGGGGCACGACTACTCGCCAAGAAACAGGCCATCGTCAGCCGGCTGGTGGCTATCGAGGAACTCGCCGGCGTGGACGTGCTGTGCGCGGACAAAACGGGCACCTTGACGCAGAACTCCCTCACGCTGGGCACCCCGTTAGCCGTGGACGGCGTCGCCCCGGCGACGGTGATCCTCGACGGCGCCCTGGCTTCCCGCGCCGACAATGACGACCCGATCGACCGGGCGGTGCTCGGCGGACTCGACGCCGCCACGGTCTTGAAGCCATACAGCGTCACCCATTTCAAACCCTTCGACCCCGTGCACAAGCGCACCGAGGCTGCCGTCACCGCCGCCGACGGGGCGACGTTCCGGGTCACCAAGGGCGCTCCGCAGGTCATCCTGGCGCTGGCCGCGAATTCTGCACAGATTTCCTCGGCCGTCGATGAGGCCGTCAACGACTTCGCCGCGCGAGGCTTCCGGTCATTGGGCGTGGCCCGCGCCGACGGCGACACTGGCGACGGCGGCTGGCAGTTCGCCGGTGTGCTGCCGCTGTTCGACCCACCGCGTGATGACGCGGCGGCTACCATCGGCACCGCACATGCGATGGGCGTCACCGTCAAGATGGTCACCGGCGATGCGTTGGCCATCGCCAAGGAAACCGCCGCCAAGATCGGTCTGGGTACCCACATCCTCGACGCCGCGGGCTTGGGCGACACCACGAAGCGCGAGTCGGCGGCGGTAGCCGAATCGATAGAGACCGCTGACGGTTTCGCCCAGGTGTTCCCCGAGCACAAGTACCACATCATCGACGTTCTGCAGCAGCGCGGCCACATCGTCGGCATGACCGGCGACGGCGTCAACGACGCCCCCGCCCTGAAGAAGGCCGATTGCGGCATCGCCGTGTCCGGGGCCACCGACGCTGCCCGGGCGGCCGCCGACATCGTGCTGCTGACTCCGGGGTTGTCCGTGATCATCGAAGCGATCAAGCAGAGCCGCAAGATCTTTCAACGGATGAACAGCTATGCGATGTACCGCATCGCCGAAACGCTGCGGGTGCTGCTCTTCATGACGGTCGCCATCCTGGTGTTCAACTTCTACCCGTTGACCGCGATCATGATCGTCATGCTCGCCCTGCTGAACGACGGCGCCATCCTGTCCATCGCGTACGACAACGTGCACTACCGCAACGAGCCCGAAGCCTGGAACATGCGGCTGGTGCTCGGCATCGCCACCGTGCTGGGCGTGATCGGGCCGATCGCGGCGTTCGGCCTGTTCTACCTGGGCGACCGCGTGTTCGACCTCGGTCATCCGCGCGTGCAAACCCTGATGTACCTAATGCTTTCCGTCGCAGGCCATCTCACCATCTTCTTGACGCGGACCCGCGGCCCGTTCTGGTCGATCCGCCCGGCTCGCATCTTGCTGATCGCGGTCTGCGGCACCCAGACCATCGCCACCCTGATCGCCGTCTACGGGCTATTCATGGCCCCACTCGGCTGGAAATGGGCGGCACTGGTCTGGGCGTACGCCCTGGCGTGGTTCCTGATCAGCGATCGCGTCAAACTCATTGCCTATCGCATCCTGGACCCCCCGAAGAAGACGACCAAGACGTCCGAACCAGCTCGGGCCCTCGCCCCGGCATCGTCGTGAGACGAATAGTGCAGTAGGACAATGCGGCAACTCGACCTCATGAAGCCGTACCGTGCCGTCATGTTCGATCTCGACGGCACACTCGCGGCGTCGAAGAGCGACATTTCACCGGCCACGGCTCGAATGCTCTGTGCCCTACTCGCAGTCATCGACGTGTGCATTATTTCTGGCGGAAGCCTCGAGCAGTTCGAGGCGCAAGTTTTACGGCACCTTGACGGCCTCCCCGACCTCAAGCGCCTGCATCTGATGCCCACCTGCGGTACCCGTTACCTGCGGTGGGAAGCGGCCGGCTGGAGCGACGTGTATTTCGAGAAGCTGTCTGCCGACGAAAAGAACCGCGCATGCGACGTTCTTCGGGACGGGGCACAGACGCTCGGCTACTGGACGGACGATACGTGGGGAGCAGCATTCGAAGACCGCGGCAGTCAAATCACTTATTCCGCACTTGGCCAGAGCGCGCCCGTCGACGTGAAATTGGCGTGGGACCCGGACAATTCGAAAAAAGAGTCGTTGCGTGCGTTCGCGGCCCAACGACTGCCGGATCTCGAGGTCAAGAGCGGAGGCTCGACGTCGATCGACGTGACTCGGCGGGGTATCGACAAAGCCTACGGAGCCAGGAAGCTGATGTCGGCACTGCTCCTGACCGAACGTGAGATCCTCTTCTTCGGCGACCGGTTGGACCCCGGCGGTAACGACTATCCCGTCAAGGCAATGGGTATCGACTGCATCGAAGTCCTCGGGTGGGAAGACACGATTTCGAAGGTTGCGAACACTTTTGGGCAGGCACTCGGGGCGCCACGTTGATGGCCAATAACGGCCTCGACGGTGATGTGCAAATACGTTCCCAAAGCCAATGAGATGGCAGCCCTGTGGGAAGTCTGTGAGGGCCATTTCCGCTGCTAGCGTGGGCAGGATTCGAACCTGCGACCTCTGGGTTATGAGCTGTCGTCTCAATAGTTTGCTAGGTCCGTTAAGTCTCATTTATGCAGGTAAATGACTATTGACATTTCGGTCTGTTTCAGGACGTCTTGCCGATTTCGACCCGTTTCGGAGGGTTTTGTTCCCAAATCCGTTCCCAAATCGGAAGTCTTTGCGTTTGCGTGTTAGCTGGCAGCAGGTGGCGGCGTGGCCCAGCAATAGCAAATTTAAAGCTCCGCCTGCCAGACGAGGCGGCGCACAAGCGAGCGTATAGCCGCTCTGCCGAAGTTGGGCCGCCAGGGCGGCCAGAATAGCCCGCAGCGGTCAGCGCGTCGAACATGACTTCGTGAAAATCGTCTGTTTCGTCGATGCCGGTTCGACTGGACAGAGTCTCGCGCACGCAAAAGTGCAGGCCGCAACCGAGCAATCGGGTACCTCCAGCGGCACTGCCACCTTGGCACGTATCGGGCGTGATCCGGGGATAGAAACTTTGACGATGCCTGACGGACCTCACCGACCGTGCGCACCGCACGAACACGCAACTCATCCAGATACCTCCGCAACGAATCTTCTGATATGGCTCCATGCTTCACATCCGGTGGAGCCTCCGGAAACGCAGGGGGGATTCAACGCTCGTACCCACGTGCCTCACGAAGCGGTAAAGCTCAGGAGCGTGTCGCCCACCACCATGCCGGCCGTAAGCCACGGACCGCCGCCATCCGCCGCCATGGTTTGGGCGAGCTAAGCCGAAGGGCTCGAGCCAGGCCTGAAAAGCCCGCGTTTGTCCAGCCTCACAGGGTCGTCCACAAGATCTCCGCATGCTCCGGGAGGTTCGAGTCCGCCGGCGGCTCAGCCGTGTAGGCCAGGTAGGTGGCACCAGGGGCCAGCTTGACGGATCTAGTAAAGCTGTTGGTGACGGTCCGTTCATACTCGAAGTTAAGCGACGGCCATCCGGGTTGAGCCACCCCGAGCGTCAGCGTCCCGCGTGCGGCTTTCACAGCTTTGAAGCTATGGCCAAGCACTCCGGCGCTAACAGCCTCCCTTTTAGTCAGGTGGCGATCGTATTGGATGGCGCCCGATGGAAGTTGGCAGCCATCCTCAGTTCGGGGAATAAGCTCCTGTCTGGACGGCTCGTCTTCGACGAAACGGAGTGAAGTCAGCGATACTAAACCCGGGGACTCGAACACCTTCCCCTTGTAAATGAGTGTCCCGTACTCGGTGAAAATCTCAGCGGGCACAACGTACTGAAGGCATTGGCCGTCTGCAGTCTCCCACTGAGACGACCATTGGAAGGTAGTGGTATTCGATCCACCAGCGCCGACAGCGGTTAGGGACACCTTGGCCTGGACCTGGGTCGCTTGTTGTACCGCGTATTCTTCGCTTGCCTTGCAGCCGTCATGTTTTGGACAATGAAGGCGAAGAACGGGAACCATAACCCGCTGTACCGGACCCCTCATCGCAGGGTTTGTCTTCAGCTGGATCTTGCTATCGCCAAACGTCCCCCGTTTCAGCCCAATCTCCCGCACAACGCCACTGAGCGCGTAGCCACGCTCTATGCCCATGGCCAGATTAGGAGTGACCCTGAACTCAGCGGTGTAGTCCGGGACCGCCCAGTTGAAGACCTGGACGATGGGCATCTCCTCGTATGAGAAACCGCCCTGTAAGTCGGGGATGTCTTTAATCACCCAGGTGTCCGGTTGCACATCATCGTCGACGATCAGAAACGAATCCGCAGGTCCAGGGGGGTCCGCAGCGTAGTCGTGAAGAGCCGTCAGGACCTGGATCTCTCCGACGTCGAGCGTCTCATCGGACCAGTCCGTATCTTCATCCGTCAAATCGGGTGCACTGAAGTCTGTTCCGAGGTCTTGGTGAAGGATCTTGACATCCATGTCCATATCTCATCGCATCATCGGCAGGCCCGTACTGAATTACGCAATTCGGCCCGCGACGCGCCCAGATGGCCCTAATTTTCGGCGCCAGTTGGGTGCTGCCGACTCTTCGTGAAGGCTTTTTCTGCCACGGTGCTTGCCGTCGAGATCGCGGCCGAGATCCGTCGGCGAACGCAGCTGAGGTCCGTGAGCTCCTAGCTTCCTGACGAGTCCTCAATGGCGTTGACGCCGGTTGAAATCCAGGCCGGTGTCGCGGGTGCAAAGCCCGGCTGCGTCCACTCGGTATTCCTGCGGCCGCGGTACGCCACGACACCGGTTGCCCTGAACCTGCGCCGCCGGTAGTGAACCGATGGCTTGGCTAATGGAATGTTTTAGCTGTGGACTTCGCGCGAAGGGCAATCCTGGTTCGGGGTGGATAGCGGTTACGGTCATTTGCGTCAGCGACAACGCTCGAACCCATAATCTGGGGGCTTGTCAGCCTGCGACCCAGTGCGTCCCGAGTCGCCCGCAAAAGGAGACTTACCGTGAATCCGAGCGAATACCTCGATCAGCAATACGCAATGGATCAGGCTGCGGTAAAAGATGTTCAGGCCCAAGCGGATAGCGCCTTGCGAACGCTTGAAAAGAACTACCTCGGCGACAAAGGCTGGCCGTACGCGCTGATTGAAGGTAAGAAACCAGAGCCCGAACAGAAGCTCTCGCAGAGCACATCGGCGATGATCCTGCACGCCGTTGCGGTCGCGTACGGTGTGGTCTCCAAGAGCGTCCTCGTGCCGGCAGTGCGGACCGGTACAGGAAAGAAGCGTGATCCTGCCGAGGTGATCGGCCTGTTGCGAGGTGGTGTGGCCGCACTGACGAATACGCTTGGCAGTGGTCGCAAGCCCATGACGAAGTCGGGCACGTGGGGCTCTAACGACCCGCTCACATTGACGTGGCTCTACGAATTGCTTGCGGCTGGTCTACTCGTCGACGAAGCGGGTAGCGATAAGAGTGGTCCCAACCGGGCAATGATCAAGACTATTGCCGAGGAGCGGCTGGCCAAGATCTCAGACGCCCCCGAGTCGGTGCTGCAACCATCCGGACAAACCGATGACTACCCGGTTCACCATCCATTTCTTCTATTGCGTTGGGTGCAGCTAGCGCGGGCGGTAAATGCGGTGGGCTTGGCCGACCTTCCGCAAAGCAAGCTCCCGACGGCATTTCTGAATCTGTTGCGTACCGAGTTATCCAACAGCGACATAAGAGACGGTGGATACGATCCGGCGTGCCTCGTGTTTGCTCTTGAGGGGCTGATGACGATTAACCCCGCAGCCATCACGGACGCAATGCTCGATCAGGTCGTCGGCGTACTTGGCAGGGGGCCAAGCATGACGACGCATTGGCGGCCCGTACGTCCGTTGGCCGCCACACCTCGCGGACTGGTGTTGCTTCCGCAGAGCGTTGAGGTTGCCAATTCGTTCCTTCGAACGTGCGATCTCAAGTTCGCTCAGCGGATCACCGCCGTCCCGCTTTTCACGCGAAGCATCGAAGTGCTCCAGTCCTACACGGACTGGTTGTTATCGCGATCCGCACAGGTGCGAGTCAAGCCAGATAACGCCGACAATGTCTTCCGGGGCTGGCAATCCGAACACACCTACCAACCCAACATGATTCACTTGTGGGCCACCAGCCAAGCTGTGCTTTTTTTGCAGCACTACAGCGCGATGTTGCAGCAGCACATCGCGCGCGCATCCCGCATTGCTGGGAGCCTGGACTTTCGGCCACAGGAAACGCCCGCCGACGAGAGCGCGGAAGCTTGGGACGATAAGCGGAAACGAGAGCCGATGCTTGGGCTCGACCCAACCAGCAAATTCCGTGCATACGACCGGATTGACAAATTCTTTGTGCGACCCAGGACGACGGTCGGCGACACCACAACGCGCAGATACTCGATCTTGCTATACGGACCCCCAGGGACCGGTAAGACCTCTTTCGCTAAAGCAATGGCGGAAGCCCTTAATTACGACCTAATCATCGTGTCCCCCAGCGACTTCATCAGAGGCGGCGAGGCGGATGTCGAAGCTAGGGCAAAGCGCATCTTCGACGTGCTCCTCGCTCAGTCGAAAACGGTGATCCTCTTCGATGAGATCGACCGGCTTCTTTTGGATCGTGACAGTCCGGTGTACGCCGCGCAGGCCGACATGTTCCAATTTATGACGCCGAGCATGCTGACCAAACTCAATGATCTGCGAGAAAAGAAGCAGTCCGTGTTCGTTATCGCGACCAACTACGCCGAACGCATCGACAGTGCGATCAAGCGCCCGGGGCGTATCGACGAACAGATCGTCTTGCTGCCACCCGATCTGTTGCAGCGTACGAAGATTATCGCCAAATGCGCCGAGGACCTTGGACTCGCCGAACTGCAAGAGGAGCGGGACGCGGCTATTCTGGCAGGAGAGACTCCGCTCTACATTTATTCTGAACTCGAGTTCCTCTGGCGAGTCCCCGTTACGGAGTCCACCCGGTTTTAGAGTCGGGTTGGTTTGATCCGTTCTCAGTTGATGCTGCAGGC
>NZ_NOZR01000037.1 GCF_002250655.1 Mycolicibacterium sphagni | reverse complement strand
TGGGCATACTGACATCCTCTCAGCCCGCCCCCACGGGGCAAGCCAACTCAGATGTCACCTATTCGTGCAGCAGACCCCACTATCGATTGATGGCGGCAATTCTCAGCTTCTACTCATGTACGTTTAGCCACATCTCAGTGCATGACCTGACGGGGAGTGAACATGGACGTTGGCTTGCGGTCAAAGGTAGTGACCGGGGTTGCGTTGCTAGGAGCCGGCACGGTCGCGTTGGCCCCTATTCATCCTGTCGGCTCGGCCGCTTCCCCGCTGTCGCGAATTGGAGTTCCGACTGACGTTTCGACGGCAAACGTCACGCTTGCTGCTGGGCACAAGCCCCCGGAGCGCATCGCCTCTTGGGTCGATTTCTTCACAAATGCGGCGATGGACGCTGGCCTCCTTGGCCAGGTGCACCTCGTTGATCCGCCACCCGTCGGACGGCAGGCGCTGACCACGGGGGCTGGCAACCGCAGCAGCAACGAAACGGCGGTCAAACGCGCGGGCGAGGGGCCGGGCGCCGACCTGGCCACCTCCTTGCCACACTCGTCCAACACGGCCTCTGTGCGCGTCGATGCCGGAAGCCCGGCTGAGGCGGGCGATACGCTCGACAACGCTCTGGGCGAGGCACTCTTCGCGATCGCCCTGCCGCTTTTTCCGTCACTCGGCTTGTCCGGTCAGATCGCCACGAACCTGTCGGCGGCGCTCAACTCCCTTGCTGAGGTGAGCGACCTGATCAATGCGCTGTCAGGTGTCGCTGCGCGCGTGGAGGGACTGACTCACACGATCGGCGACTACGTGCTCACCATCACGGCAATTCGCGGGAAGATACCGATTGCCGCTGCTCTGACGACCATATCGGCGCCGACGGTGGTCAAGAACACCGGCCAGCTGCCACGATTGTCAAAGGATTCGACCGGTTCCACTGATGCGGCGAATGCCAGGCCTGGCGCGACGGCTGGCCGCGCCCACAGTTCGTCAACAGCGATTGTCGGAACTTCCCGCGCGGGCGATCTGACTGATGCGAAGGCACTCCCCGACAGCGCAGCCACCGGCAGTCGCGTGGGAGCCACAACCGAAAAGGCGGCCGGCATGGCGCCGACCCGATCCCATTCGAGTGCCGGCCAAGCCGGCCGTGAGAGCGGGCACACCGGAAAGTAGACGTTCGCTATTTGTTCGGGGAATCGAGTCGGCATGCGCTCGACCGACTTCGCCGCTGCAACGTCGCCAAAGACGAATCGGGACGAACTAGGGCATCTCGCTGACAGGTGTTGGCGGGCCCACAGAATGAGACATATCCTCTGGCGCGCGAGGAGAATAGTTGTGCAGCGGCAACAGTAGAACGAGTTCGTAACCCCCGCTGGCCATCTGGCGCGTGGCGATGGATCCGCCCAGCAGCTCCGCACGCTCGCGAAGGCCTCGTAAACCGTTCTGATCACTGGGCATTGGGTCTGGAGAATGCCGCGGCGGTGAATTGACCAGTGAAAGACGCACCCCGCCCTGGTCTATCTGCAAGCTCAACCATGCCCGCGCTCCCGGTGCGTGTCGGTGAATGTTGGTCAGGCCCTCCTGAATAGTGCGGTAGACAGCGCGCTGCACTGTCGCCGACACCTCCTCAGCGGTCGTGCAGGACGTGTGCACTGTCGTGTCGATTCCGGACGCTGCGACCAAAGCCGAGATGTCCTCGATCCCCGGCTGCGGGGTCAGATCCGGCGACCGGCTGCCCGAGGCTCGCAAGAGCGCAACCATTTGACGAAGCTCGTCCAGCGTCCGGGCACTCAGTGTCCGAATGGTGCGAGCGATCTCAACCACCGCATCGTCGCGAGCGGTCACCTGTAAAGCACCGGCCTGCACCGCGATAAGGCTCACCTGATGGGACACAACGTCATGCATCTCGCGCGCCAGCTCGGTGCGCGCACGCGCCAACTCTTTGTCCAGAAGCAATTGCTGTTGGGATCCGCGCATGTGCTGAACCTCAATAAGCTTCGCGGCCAATTCGGTACGGGCGCGCATGAGAAGGCCCATCAACACGGGTGCACCAGCAAACAACGTTGCGTAGACCAGATCGAGGAGCGAACCCGAAACCGGGTAGCCCTCCTGCCAAAGGCTCCTCGCCGAGTCGACGAACACGATCAGGGTGCAAGCAGCAAGTGGGTAGCGGGCCGGCCGGCGTTCGGCAACGGTATAGAGGGCAATCAGCGAGGCGATGGAGGCCAACGTCACCGCGAGCAACGGTACTGTCGCAAAGAACACCCAATAGGGCGCGCGCCGGCGAAACGGCAATGCACACGAAGCAATTACGGCGGTCGCGACTGCCAGGGGTCGGCTCCTGCTGAACCCGATCGCCTCAGTAGCCTCGATCGCCGCCATCGCGATGAGCAGCGCGTCGATAACGACGCTGCGAGAGAACGCGAATCGGCGAATACTCACGACCCCGGATCCTCGAGAACGCCCGCGCGCTGAGCGATGATTGCCGCTTCGACGCGCGATTTGACCGCGAGCTTTGACAGAATAGAACTAACTTGGTCTTTGACCGTGCTTACGCTTGAATACACAGTGGTTGCGATTTCACCGTTGGACAGCCCTTTCGCCAGCAACCGCAAGACAGCGGTCTCGCGCTGAGTCAACGTCTTGATCGCAGCCACCGACGCTGAGTCGACGTGATCATCGAGGTAACCAGAAATCACCTTCGGGCTGATGGCGCCCGACAACACCAAACCTCCCGCGGCCAGCGTACGCACCATGTCTGGTAGCGAACTTGGATCGGTGTCCTTGAGCAGGAACCCGGCCGCACCGGATCGGAGGGAGGCGGCGACGTACTCGTCGGCGTCGAAGGTCGTCAGCATCGCAACGGCCGGCGGCGACGGGAGCTGTTGCACCGCAGCAAGGACGGCTAACCCATCCTTCCCAGGCATCCGGATGTCCAGGAGGACTACGTCAGGCTCGTGCTCGGTGATGACTTCGACAGCGTGGATGCCGTCAGTGGTTGCCACCACGTCGATGCCCTCCGCGTTGGAAAGGATCAGCTCGAAACCTGAGCGAATCAGAGCCTCGTCGTCAACGATAACCACTCTTGGCACTGAGCTCCTCCTTACCTGCGACGACGGGAGAGGCCCTACCTCGACCGCGTTCCGTTGGGCCCGTCGGTATCGCATCCACCGGAAGCCGTCGGTGACAGCGGATGACCGAAACCAAGCCAACGGACGACTGCGGCTATGAGGATAGTCGCTCAGACGCAGGATCTGGACAGGCCCGGCCGACCAAGGTCTGCGATCAACGCCGCCGCTGAATGCAATCCCCCAATTGGCCATTCACGGCAGCCGACTGGCTAGTCCTGCTTCCGCCAACGGCATTGGCGCAGCGATGGATCCATGGGGATACACCTGTAACCATCACGTAAGCGGCGTCATCTCCTGCAGCATTGTCGGCACCAGCTCGCTGACAGTTGGGTGGATGTGCATGGTGCGCGATATGGCCGTGTACGGCTGCTTGGCCGACATGATGTCGAGGATCGAATGGATAACCTCGTCGCCACCCACCCCCAGGATGGCCGCACCGAGGATCTTTTCGGTGTCAGCGTCGACGACGATCTGCATGAAGCCTTGTGTCTCACCCTTTTCCACTGCCCGGCCGACCTTGGTCATGGGCCGCTTGCCGACCAGCGCCCGCCGGCCCGAAGCGCGGACCTGCTCGACGGTCATCCCGGCGCGGCCCAGCGGCGGGTCGATGTAGAGGGCGTAGGCGGGCACTCGGTCACTGACCCGGCGGGGGTCGTCGTCGAGCAGGTTGGCCGCCACGATCTCGAAATCGTTGTACGAGGTGTGAGTGAAGGCGCCCTTACCGTTGCAGTCCCCCATCGCCCAGATGTGCTCGACGCTGGTACGCAGCTGGTCGTCGACGACGATGTAGCCGCGACCGTCGACCTCGACACCGGCCCGCTCGAGATCGAGGTCGTCGGTATTGGGTCGCCGGCCCACCGCAATCAGTAGATGTGAGCCGGTGATGGGCTGGGCACCATCCGACGGGGTAACGTCGAAACCGTTGTCCCGCTTCTGGAATCGCAACCCGTTGGCGCCAGTGACAACGGTGATGCCCTCGGCGGTGAGGATGTCCTCGATGGCCGCGGAGACATCTTCGTCCTCCCGTGGGGTCAGCCGCGGCCCCCGCTCGAGCACGGTGACGCGGGCACCGAACCGGCGATACATCTGGGCGAACTCCAGTCCGATGTAGCTGCCGCCGACGATCACGAGATGCTCGGGCAGGGTGTCGAGTTCGAGGATGCCGACATTGGTCAGGTAGTCGATGTCGGCCAGCCCCGGCAGATTCGGCGCCACCGCGCGGCCGCCGACGTTGAGAAAGATCCGGTCGGCCTGCAGGACATCGTCTCCGACGCGAATGGTGTGCGGATCCGAGAAGCGGGCGTGCCCGCGGATCAGCGTACAGCCGGGCATCCCCTCAATCCACGACTCAACGCCGCCGCGGTCGCCTAGGACGATACCATCCTTGCGCGCCTTGACTTTTGACATATCGACGGAGATCTCACCGGTGGAAACTCCGTACTCGGCGCCGCGGCGGGCGGTATGCGCGGTGTGGGCGCTGGCCACGAGGGTCTTGGTGGGGATACAACCGGAGTTCACGCACGTACCGCCGACAAGCTTGCGTTCGATCACCGCGACGGTCTGGCCTGCGGCCGTCAACCTGCCGGCCAGCGGCGGACCGGCCTGTCCCGCGCCGACAATGATCGCGTCGTACTTCATCGATTCGCGGATCGCTCCGCTCCTGCCCATCGGCGCCGTCACGTCAGGCTCGCGCCGGCGAGATAGACGACGACGAACCCGCCGATGATCGCGACCGCATCCTCGATCAGTGCGGCCGGCAAATCCTTGCCGAACTTCGCGGCGAGCGCGCCGCGAACCTGCGCCCCGCCCATCGTTCCGAGGACCGCGCCGATCATGCCCGCGCCGATGGCGCTGAAGATGTGGCCGAACGGCGTGCCGATCACTGCGCCGGCCAGTGCGCCAATCACGAGCCGTGCCCCGAACTGGGCCGGCACCTTGCGACTCGGAGTCTTGGGCAGTTGATCCGTGATGAGTTCGCCGACCGCCAGAATGCTCAGCACGACAACCGCGATGGTGTTGCCCAGCCACGACGACCAGGCGCCGTGCGGGGCATCAGCGAGGTTGATCCAGCCGAGCATCGCACCCCAAGCCAGGACGGCCAAGGGTGTCATCGCTCGCAAACCCGCAATGATGCCAATCAGCAGCGCGAACAGCAGAGCGAGAAGCACGTAGTTCATTGCAGCCCTCCGACCGACGGTGTCGTAGTGGACGCTAACACCGCCGACGACCCGCTGCGGAACGAATCAGAAGCGGCAGAACCTGATGTCGGACGCCAGAATCGCCTTGGCCCCGATGGCCGCAAGTTCGTCCATGATCGCGTTGACCGTGCGGCGCGGCACCAGCGCGCGCACCGCCACCCAGTCCGGGTCGGCCAGCGGCGCGATGGTCGGCGACTCGAGGCCCGGAGTGATCTCGGTGGCGCGATCAAGCACCGAGCGCGGGCAGTCGTAGTCGAGCATCAGGTACTGCTGACCGAACACGACACCTTGAACGCGCGCCGCCAACTGGTCGCGCGCGGCGCGGTTGGGATCGTCGCCGTTACCGGCCCGCTCGATCAGCACCGCTTCCGAATCACACAGCGAGTCACCGAAAGCCACCAGGTCGTGCAGCCTCAACGTCCGCCCCGAACCGACGACGTCGGCGATCGCGTCGGCCACACCCAACTGCACCGAGATCTCGACGGCACCGTCCAGCCGGATGACGGTCGCCTCGATTCCCTTGCTCGCCAAGTCTTTCCGGACCAAATTCGGGTATGCGGTGGCGATCCGTTTGCCCGCCAGATCCGCGACGGTCCAATCCCGTCCGGCCGGCGCGGCATAGCGGAACGTGGAGGATCCGAAGCCGAGCGCCAGTCGTTCGTCCACCGGAGCGTCGGATTCGGCGGCCAGATCGCGGCCGGTGATGCCGAAGTCGAGCTGGCCGGAGCCGACATAGATCGCGATGTCCTTGGGGCGGAGGAAGAAGAACTCAACACCGTTGGCCGGATCGATGACAGTGAGGTCTTTGGGGTCGGTGCGCCGTCGGTAACCGGCCTCCGAGAGGATCTCGGCGGCGGATTCGGACAGAGCCCCCTTGTTGGGGACGGCAACGCGCAACATGGCAGCCACCTACAGCTTCCGGTAGATGTCGTCGAGAGTCAGGCCACGGGCGACCATCAACACCTGAGTCCAGTACAGCAGCTGGCTGATCTCCTCTGCCAGCGCCTCGTCGGGTTCATGCTCGGCGGCCAGCCACACTTCGCCGGCCTCTTCGAGGATCTTCTTGCCGAGGGCATGCACACCGCCATCCAGAGCAGCGACAGTGGCGCTGCCCGCTGGTCGGGTGCGCGCGCGCTCCCCTAGTTCGGCGAACAGCTCCTCGAAGGTCTTCACGGCCTGCGATTGTTCCATGCGGGCTGATGCGCCGTCACGGCGGTTTCCGGTCACCCTCGCATCGAGGACTAGGCTGGCGTCTCGTGCGAGCATCCCTGGCAATGACCGCCGTGGGTGCCGCGGCCGTGGCACTGTCGGGCTGCGCCAGCCCGATCGTCACCACCAACGACACCGGTCAGCAAACAGCTCCACCGCCAGCTGCAACGGCTTCAACACGACCCAGCAACGACAAACTGGTCAATGCGTTCGATTTCTACACCAGGACCGACGAGGCCCACTCGGCCTACTATTTCACCAGCCCGAGCGGCAGCTGGCGCTGCGTGATCGTGCCCCGCACCTGGGCCGGCTGCCAATCCAGCGCGGGAACCGGACGCATCGGCATCGCCGGTGCGCCGCAGACCGTGACCGACGACACCGGGCAGAGCGTGGCCCCCAACGCGATCCTTGTGCGCACGCAGGGCGACCCCCAATTCGCCTCGGTGCCGGCCGATCAGTTCAAGCAGCCGGCGGGCACGGCGAACACCTTGCCGTTCAACAAGATCCTCGCGGCCGCCGGATTCCGGTGCAACGTTCAGCAGGAAGCGGGTATCTCCTGCCTCAGCGAGCAGACCGGTAGCGGCTTCACGTTCTCCAATGCCGGCGTCAGCTGGCAGTACACCGACGTGCCCTAGCCGGCGTGTGCCTGCTTGTCCTCGTGCAGCAGTTCGGCATGCATGTCCTCCAGGGCGACACCCTTGGTCTCCATGACCCACTTCCACACGAACAGTCCCGAGAGGATGGCGCACAGCCCATAGAACCCGTATGCGAGACCCAGGTGCTCACGCAGGCCCGGGAACGTCACGGTGATCGCCCAGTTGGCCGCCCACTGCCCCGCCGCCGCAAGGCCGAGCGCAGCGGCCCGGATGCGGTTGGGGAACATCTCGCCCAGTAACACCCACACCACCGGGCCCCAGGACATGCCGAACGCGACCACGAACAGGTTGGCGGCGATCAAGGCGATGACCCCGGAGGCACCGGGCAGGTTCGGCTTGCCGTCGACCAGGGTGGCGTTGGCGAAGATGATCGCCATGGTGATCAGCGTGACCGCCATCCCTGATGAACCGATCAGCAGCAACGGCTTACGGCCGATCTTGTCGATCAGCGCGATCGCGATCAGGGTGGTCGCCACGTTCACCACGGAGGTGATCACGGTGTAGATGGCGGACTGGTCGGCGTCGAACCCGACGGCCTGCCAGAGCACGTTGGAGTAGTAGAAGATCACGTTGATGCCGACGAACTGCTGGAAGATCGACAGGCCCAGACCGACCCACACGATGCCGTAGAGACCACCGGTCGGCTTGCGTAGGTCCCGCCAGGACGGCTTGTCCTCCCGCTCCAGTGTCTGCTGGATCCGGCTGATGGTGATCTCGAGGTTCTTCTCGCCCAGCAGCATGGTCAGCACCCGACGAGCTTCCGGAATCTTGTGTGTGGCAACCAGATACCGCGGCGACTCGGGAATCGTGAACGCCAGAGTGCCGTAGAGGATTGCGGGTAGGGCCATCGCCAGGAACATCCAGCGCCAGGCCTCAAGTCCGAGCCACAGCTCTTTGTTCGGCCCGCCGGCGATGTGCTGCAGGACCCAGTTGATCACGAACGACAGGAAGATGCCGGACACGATCGCCAACTGCTGCAACGACCCCAGCCGGCCACGGATGCGCGGCGGGGAGGTCTCAGCGATATAAGCCGGCGCGATGACCGATGCGATGCCGACGCCGATACCGCCGACGATTCGGAAGATGACGACCGTTGTCACATTGGGCGCCAGGGCCGTACCGATCGCGCTGACGAAGAAGAACACCGCGGCGATCTTCATGACCGAGATGCGGCCGATCCGGTCGGCGATCCGGCCGGCGGACATGGCACCGGCCGCGGCGCCCAGCAACGCCGAGGCGACGGCGAAACCGAGTTCGGCGTCGCCGATGCCGAAGTCCGACTGGATCGAGTCGACCGCACCGTTGATGACGGCGCTGTCGTAGCCGAAGAGCAAGCCGCCGAGTGCTGCCACGGAGGCGATTCGGACGGCCGTGCCGCCCGATGAATAGTCCTCGTCGTCGAATGCCGACGGGGTGTCGCTGGATGGGCCTTGGCCGGCCATGACGCGTCCTTTCCGCAGCGCTGCGAAATCTGTTGGCGACTACGATTGCACAGTCAGCGCCGCGGCAGGGCGTAATCGGGCAGCGGTTTAGGCCGAACGCTCGCCAAGTCCGAGCTGCAGTTCTGCGTGGATGTGCCGCAGCTGCGCGACACCCAGATCGGTAAGCGACGAGACATGGCGCCGGCGCGGGCTGCTGGGCACCTCGACCTCGTTGGGCACCACCAATACCGGACAGCCTGCGGCTTCGGCGGCAGCGGCACCGGTGACCGAGTCCTCGATCGCCAGGCAAGCACCCGCATCGACGCCGAGCAACTGCGCGGCGCGTAGGTAGACGTCGGGTGCGGGCTTGCCGTCCGGTACCTCGTCACCGCACACGGTGACCGAAAAGTATTCCCTGCCAATGCTATTCAGTGCATTCTCGGTCAGTTCCCGGCGAGTGTTCGTCACCAACGCCATCGGGACGTCGGCGGCCGACAGCGCATCGAGCAGTTCCCGAGCCCCGGAGCACCACGGCAACCCGGTGGTGAACAATTCGCCGACGTAATCGTGCATCCAGTCGGCGACCTCGGCCATCCGCTGCGGGTCCGGGTCCAGACCCAGATCGTCGAACACGATGCGGATCACACCTTCGGCCGAGCCGCCCACCGTAGCGTCGCGGACCTCGGGTGCCAGCACGCGACCGTGTCGGGCATATAGCTCGTTGATCGCGACGTCCCAGAGCTTTTCGGAGTCGACGAGGGTGCCGTCCATGTCCCACAAGACCGCTCGCACCGCACGATTGTGCCACGCAATATGCGCTGACTTCGAATCAGTGCCAGTTTGCTGCACTAGGGTGACGAGCACAACACAAGGGGAGACAACGTGGTCACTGCGACACCGATGCAGCTCGGCATGATCGGCTTGGGCCGAATGGGGGCGAACCTCGTTCGACGGTTGATGCGGGACGGACACAAGTGCGTCGTCTACGACGTGAACGCCGCCGCGGTCAGCGAATTGGAAACCGAAGGGGCCACCGGCTCGGCCACCCTCGAAGAGTTTGTCGGCAAGCTCGACGCCCCGCGTGCCATCTGGCTGATGCTGCCCGCCGCGATCGTCGACTCGACCCTCGATGCCCTCGTCCCGCTGCTGGCGTCCGGGGACACGCTGATCGACGGTGGCAACTCGTACTACCGCGACGACATCACCCGTGCACAGAAACTTGCCGAGAAAGGCCTGCACTATGTCGATTGCGGCACGAGTGGCGGCGTGTGGGGGCTGGACCGCGGCTACTGCCTGATGATCGGCGGCGAGACCGAGGTCGTCACCCGCCTCGACCCGATCTTCAAGACCATCGCGCCGGGGATCGGCACCGCCGACCCCACCCCAAGCCGGCCGGCAAACGCTGGTGGCACCGCACCCGAGGGCTACCTGCACTGCGGACCCAACGGCGCCGGGCACTTCGTGAAGATGGTTCACAACGGTGTCGAGTACGGGATGATGGCGGCCATCGCCGAAGGGCTCAGCATCATCAAACATGCCAACGCCGGCAAGGTCGATCGAGTGGTCGACGCCGAGACCACCCCGCTGCGCGACCCGTGGGCCTATCAGTACGACATCAACGTCGGCGAGGTCGCCGAGGTGTGGCGCCGCGGATCGGTGGTGGGATCCTGGCTGGTGGATCTCATCGCGGACGCGTTCGCCGCCTCCCCTGAACTCGAACAGTTCTCCGGGCGGGTGTCCGATTCCGGCGAAGGGCGGTGGACGGTGCTCGCCGCCGTGGACGAAGGCGTCCCGGCCCCGGTCATCACCACCGCGCTTTACGAGCGCTTCCAGTCGCGCGAGCTCGGCGAGTTCACCGACCAGATATGTTCGGCGATGCGCAGCGAGTTCGGCGGCCACGCGGAGAAGAAGTGACGCCGGTGAGCACTCAAAAAGGCACCGCCGCAGATGTCCTGGTGGTCTTCGGCATCACCGGAGACCTGGCGAGGAAGATGACCTTCCGCTCGCTGTACCGCCTGGAGCGGCGCGGACTGCTTGACTGCCCGATCGTCGGCGTCGCGCTCGACGATTGGTCCGCCGACACGCTGCGGGAGCATGCCAGGGCCGCCATCGAGGCCACCGGCGAGCCGGTGGACGATGCTGTCTTCGGGCGTTTCGCGGCCCGACTGTCGATGGTGTCCGGTGATTTCGCTGACCCGGCGACCTACGGCAAGGTGGCCGCAGCCATCAGCGGACGCACGAATCCGGTTTTCTACCTGGAGGTTCCGCCGTTTCTTTTCGGCCGGGTGGTGGATGGCCTTGCAGGCGCCGGCCTTACCGCCAACGCCCGGGTCGTGGTGGAAAAGCCGTTCGGGCATGACCTTTCGTCGGCCAAGGAGCTCAACGATCAGTTGAGCGCCCACCTGCAGGAGTGGCAGATCTACCGCATCGACCACTTCCTGGGCAAAGAGCCGGCGATGGACATCCGCTACATCCGGTTCTCCAACTCGATCATCGAGCCACTGTGGAATCGCGACCGGATCGAGGCCGTGCAGATCACGATGGCCGAAAACTTCGACGTGGCGGACCGCGGCCGCTTCTACGACCCGGTTGGCGCGTTGCGCGACGTCGTGCAGAATCACCTCCTGCAACTGATCGGACTGATCGCGGCCGAACCGTCCAGCGGCGGCCCAGACGGGTTCCGGGACAAGCGGGTCGAACTGTTCAAGAGCATCCGTCCCGCCGACCCCAGCCACTACGTGCGCGGCCAGTACGCCGGCTACCTGGACGTCGACGGTGTCGCGCCCGGTTCTACAACCGAGACCTACGCGGCGCTGAAGTTGCACATCGACAACTGGCGCTGGTCAGGTGTGCCTTTCTTCATCAGAGCAGGCAAGGCTCTTCCGGTGCGGGCCACCGAGATTCGGGTGATCTTCAAGCGGCCGCCGCCGCTGCCGTTCCTGCCGCCGGCTAAAGAGCCCAACCAGCTGATCTTCCGGATCGACCCCGATGCCGGCGTCGATCTGGTGTTGCAGGCCAAGGAAAGCGGCGACGACGCCACCCGCGCTGTCAATCTCTGTCTGGTATTCGCCGACGAAATGGCCGACGCACCCGAACCCTATGAGCGCCTTCTCGGGGATGCCATGCACGGCGACTCCAGCCAGTTCATCCGCGAGGACGCTGTCGAAGAGACCTGGCGGATTGTGCAGCCGCTGCTGGAATCTCCGCCGCAGGTCGAGATCTACCAGCCGGGCTCGTGGGGACCGTCGGGGGCCGACGCACTGGTCGCCGGACACCCGGCCTGGCGGCAGCCCTGGCTCCCCGCGCGCCAGTGAGCACAGCCGAGCAGACACGCCTCGACGAGGCCAACTCCGGCCTGTCGCCGTGGCGACGCTGGGGAACCTACCTGAGCGAGCGTGCCTGGGGCACCGTGCGAGAGGACTACAGCGCCGACGGCGATGCCTGGGCGTACTTCCCGTTCGACCACGCCCACAGCCGGGCGTACCGGTGGAGTGAGGACGGCCTGGCGGGCTGGTGCGACGACGAGCAGACCATCTGTCTGGGCATCGCACTGTGGAACGGGCGCGATCCCGTCCTGAAGGAGCGGCCCTACGGGCTGGCGAACGAGGAGGGCAACCACGGCGAGGACGTCAAGGACTACTGGTTCTATACCGATAATCTGCCCACCCACGCCTATGCGTCGATGGTCTACAAGTACCCGCAGGCTTCATTCCCCTATGAGGATCTGCTGCACACCAACCAGCAACGCGGACCCCAGGACGACGAGTACGAGTTGTTTGACGCATTGCGCGAACAATGGCTGGAGCAAAGGTATTTCGACGTCGATGTGACCTACGCCAAGGACGGCCCGGAGGACGTCTACTGCCGGATCACGGTGATCAACCGAGGGCCTGAGGCCGCACCGATCCACGTGCTGCCTCAGCTCTGGTATCGCAACACCTGGTCGTGGGACCCGGACCAGGAACGGCCGCGGATCACCGCCTGCGGTGACGGCGCGGCGAGCACCTGGCACCCGAAGCTCGGTCAGCGGTGGTTCACGGTCACCACGTCGGGCGAAGATAGTCCTCGATTGTTGTTCTGCGAGAACGAGACCAACAATCGCCTGCTGTTCGCCTCGGCCAACGCATCACCCACCACCAAGGACGCCATCAACGACTACGTCGTCCACGGGATCTCCGACGCTGTCGCCGCCGCCGAGGGCAGCAAGGTGGCCGCCCACGTGTCAACGACCCTGCAATCCGGCGAAACCTACACCATTACCGTGCATTTCGCCGCCACGGATGCAGATCCCACACCGGGCCGCGCCGATGCGGTGCTGGCAGAACGCCAACGCGAGGCCGACGAATTCTACCTCGACGTCGCGACGGCAGATTTGAGCGACGACGAACGGCTCGTGCAACGCCAGGCCTTCGCCGGGCTGTTGTGGTGCAAACAGTTCTACAACTATGCGGTGCGGCGCTGGCTCAAAGGCGATCCGAAACAACCGACTCCACCGCGCGAACGCTGGGCCGGCCGCAACCGAGACTGGCAGCACTTCGCCGTCAGTGATGTGATCCTGATGCCCGACGCGTGGGAGTACCCCTGGTTCGCCGCCTGGGACCTGGCGTTCCACTGCCTTGCCATGGCGCTCATCGATCCCGAGTTCGCCAAGGCGCAGGTGCTCGTGCTGCACGATTCCACCGCACAGCATCCACACGGCCAGATCCCGGCGTACGAATGGAAATTCGGCGATACCAACCCACCTGTGCACGCCTGGGCAGCCTGGCAGATCTACCAACTCGACCAACTTCGCAGCGGCGTCGGTGACTGGGATTTCCTGGCCACCGCGTACCGGTCGGCGACCCTCAACGCCATGTGGTGGCTCAACCAGAAGGACGACACCAATCGGGGCGTGTTCGGGGGTGGGTTCCTCGGCATGGACAACATCGGGGTGTTCGACCGGGACGAGCCGCTGCCCATCGGTGGTGAACTCGCCGAAGTCGACGGCACCGCGTGGATGGCGGCGCTGATCTTCCATCTGCTGGAGATGGCGATCGAACTGTCCCACCAGGATCCGAGCTACACCGACATGTTCAGCCGGTGGGTGTGGGATGCCTGGCTGGTGGCCAACGCGCTGGAGAAGGGCACCTATCGGGTCAGCTTCTGGAACGAGGGCACGAACTTCTATCACGACGTCATCGAGATGCCGGACGGCACAAGCAGATCGCTGGAAGTGTTCTCCATGCAGGCGGTCGTTCCGCTGTTCGCAGCGATCGCCATTCCCACCAGCGCGACTGACGTGACAACGACCATCGAGGACTGCCTGGAAGCGCTGGCACAGACCTACGAGCACACCGAGGACGATGTCCAGTTGGTGATGTCGGGCGGTGACGGTTCGCATCTCATGATCGGCGTCGTCCACCAGGACCGGCTCACGAAAATCCTGCAGCGGCTCCTGGACCCCGAACAGTTCCTCTCCCCCAACGGAATCCGATCGCTGTCGCGATATCACCGCGACCACCCGTACACCTACCACGCCGACGGTAAGGATTACGTCGTCGACTATCAGCCTGCGGAATCACGCAGCCGGATGTTCGGCGGAAACTCCAACTGGCGCGGGCCAGTGTGGCTGCCGACCAATTTCCTTCTGGTCCAAGCACTCAACTCCTACGCGCGATTCCTCGGCGAGGACTACCGCGTTCCCGATCCGGCAGGGTCGGCCGATCAGGTGTCGCTACAGGTGGTGGCCGACCGGTTGGCCCGCCAACTCACCGGCCTCCTGGTCCGCGACGAGACCGGCCGGCGGGCGGTGTTCGGCGACAACGAGTATTTCCAGACCGATCCGCACTGGCGCGATCTGGTTCCCTTCCACGAGTACTTCGACGGCGACACCGGCCGCGGGCTCGGCGCCAGTCACCAGACCGGGTGGACGGCAACCGTCGCCCTGCTGCTGCAGTTCCGGGGGAACCTGTACTTCAGGGCCGGGCGGGTGTAGCCGGGCGGGCGTAGGGCTAATCTTCGGGGTTGTAACCAAGATTGGGGGCGAGCCAGCGTTCGGCCTCCTGCAGAGTCCAGCCCTTGCGCTTGGCGTAGTCGGCGACCTGGTCCTGGGCCAGCCGGCCGACCACGAAGTACTGCGACTGCGGGTGTGAGAAATACCAGCCGCTGACAGCGGCACCAGGCCACATCGCCATCGACTCGGTCAGCTCGATACCGGTCTGTTCTCGGACGTCCATCAACTCCCACAGCGTCGCCTTCTCGGTGTGCTCCGGGCAGGCTGGATAGCCGGGGGCAGGACGAATACCCACGTACTTCTCGTCGATGAGCGCAGTGTTGTCCAGCTGCTCGTCGGGCTGATATCCCCAGAACTCCTTGCGGACCCGCTGGTGCATCCGTTCAGCGAACGCCTCTGCCAGCCGGTCGGCGAGCGACTCCAGCAAGATCGCGCTGTAGTCGTCGTTAGCCTTCTTGAACTCGGCGATCCTCTCGCCAACCCCGAGGCCCGCGGTGACGGCGAACGCGCCAACGTAGTCAGCCAGGCCGGTTTCCTTGGGCGCAATGAAGTCGCCCAGGCTCCGGTTCGGGATGCCGTCGCGGTGCTCGCCCTGCTGGCGCAGGTTGCGCAACGTGGCCAGCACCTCGGTACGGCCCTCGTCGGTGTAGACCTCGATATCATCGCCGACCACGTTCGCCGGGAAGAAGCCGATCACACCGTTGGCGGTCAGCCACTTCTCCTTGATCAGGGTGTCGAGCATCTCCTGGGCGTCGTCGTACAGCTTGCGCGCGGTCTCACCGGAGACCGGGTTGTTGAGGATGTCGGGGAAGCGGCCCTTCATCTCCCAGGCGTTGAAAAATGGCTGCCAGTCGATGAACTCGCGGAGCTCGGCGAGGTCGTAGTCCTCGAACTTCCGCACGCCAACCCCCTGCGCGGGCACTGGCGGCGTGTAGCCGTCCCACTCGATCGGCGTCCGGTTCGCGCGGGCCTTCTCCAGCGTCAGCATCGGCCGCTCGTTCTTCTGGGCATGCCGTTCGCGAAGGGATGCGTAATCCTTCTCGGTGGCCTCCAGCAGTGCTGGGCGCTGCTTGTCGTCGAGCAGTGCGGCGGCCACTGGAACCGAGCGGGACGCATCCTTGACCCAGACCACCGGACCGGACCGGCGCGGGGCCACCTTCACGGCCGTGTGGGCGCGCGAGGTGGTCGCGCCACCGATCAGCAGCGGGATCTCGAGACCCTGGCGCTCCATCTCGACAGCGAAATTGACCATCTCGTCCAGCGACGGTGTGATCAGCCCGGACAGTCCGATGATGTCGGCGTCGTGCTCCTTGGCCGCAGCCAGGATCTTGTCGGCCGGCACCATCACGCCGAGGTCGATCACTTCGTAGTTGTTGCACTGCAACACAACCCCGACGATGTTCTTGCCGATGTCGTGCACATCGCCCTTCACGGTCGCCATGATGATCGTGCCGTTGGTGTCCTTGCTCGCAGCCGCACCGGACTGCTCTTTCTCCGCCTCGATGAACGGCAGCAGGTAGGCCACGGCCTTCTTCATCACCCGGGCCGACTTCACCACCTGAGGCAGGAACATCTTGCCCGAGCCGAAGAGGTCACCGACGACGTTCATGCCGTCCATCAGCGGACCCTCGATCACCTCGATCGGGCGACCACCTGCACCCTCGATCTCGGCCCGCAGTTCCTCGGTGTCGTCGTCGACGTGGGCGTCGATGCCCTTGACCAGCGCGTGCGTGATCCGCTCGCGAACCGGCAGGGATCGCCACTCGGCGGCCGCCTTGTCCTCGGTCTGCTCCGTCTTGTTGAACCGTTCCGCGATCTCCAGTAGCCGTTCGGCCGCATCCTCGCGACGGTTGAGTACGACGTCCTCGATCCGATCCCGCAGCTCGGGGTCGATCGAGTCATACGGCACCAGCGCGCCGGCGTTGACGATGCCCATGTCTAGGCCGGCCTTGATGGCGTGGAACAGGAACACCGCGTGGATGGCCTCGCGGACGGGGTTGTTGCCGCGGAACGAGAACGACACGTTCGAGATGCCGCCGGAGATGTGCACCCCGGGGAGGTTCTCCTTGATCCAGGCGCAGGCCTCGATGAAGTCGATGCCGTAGGTCGCGTGTTCTTCGATACCGGTCGCCAGCGCAAAGCAGTTCGGGTCGAAGATGATGTCCTCGGCAGGAAAGCCGACCTCTTCGGTCAGGATTCGGTAGGCGCGCCCGCAGATCTCCTTGCGGCGCTCCAGGTTATCGGCCTGACCCTGTTCGTCGAAGGCCATCACGACGACGGCGGCACCGTACTTGCGGCACAGCCGTGCCTCGCGGACGAACTTCTCCTCGCCCTCTTTCATGGAGATCGAGTTGACGATCGGCTTGCCCTGCACGTTCTTCAGGCCCGCCTCGATGACCTCCCACTTGGAGGAGTCGATCATCACCGGCACCCGGCTGATGTCCGGCTCGGACGCGATCAGCTTGGTGAACCGGTCCATCGCGGCGACGCCGTCGATCATGCCTTCGTCCATGTTGATGTCGATGACCTGCGCGCCGACCTCGACCTGCTGCAGGGCAACCGACAGCGCGGTGTCGTAGTCCTCGGCCTTGATCAGGTTGCGGAACCGGGCGGAGCCGGTGATGTTGGTGCGCTCACCGATGTTCACGAACAGGGAGTCGTCGGTGATGTTGAGCGGCTCCAGGCCCGAGAGTCGGGTGGCCACCGAAATGTGCGGCACGTCCCTCGGCGCCAAGCCTTCGACGACCTTGGCGATCTCGGCGATGTGCGGCGGCGCTGTTCCGCAGCAACCACCGACCAGATTGACCAGGCCAGCCTCGGCGAATTCGGCGATATAGCCGGCCTGACGCTCGGGGGATTCGTCGTACTCGCCAAAGGCGTTGGGCAGACCCGCGTTCGGGTAGCAGGAGACGAACGTGTCCGCGATCCGCGACACCTCGGCGATGTAGGGCCTCATCTCCGGTGCGCCCAGGGCGCAGTTGAGGCCCACCGCGATCGGCCTGGCGTGCCTGATCGCGTTCCAGAACGCCTCGGTGACCTGGCCGGACAACGTGCGCCCGGACGCGTCGGTGATGGTGCCGGAGATGATGAGCGGCCAGCGCCGTCCGCGCTCCTCGAACAGCGTCTCGACGGCGAACACCGCCGCCTTGGCGTTCAGCGAGTCGAAGATCGTCTCGATGATGAGGAGGTCGGCGCCGCCGTCGACCAGGCCGTTGGCGGCCTCCAGGTAGGCGGCGACCAGCTGGTCGTAGGAGACGTTGCGGGCGCCGGGGTCGTTGACGTCGGGCGAGATCGACGCGGTGCGCGTCGTCGGGCCGATAGCGCCCGCGACGTAGCGGGGCTTCTCCGGCGTGCTGAACTCGTCGGCGGCCTTACGGGCCAGGGCGGCGCCGGCGTAGTTCAGCTCGTAGGCCAGCTCGTGCATGTCGTAGTCGGACAGCGAGACCGCGTTCGCGTTGAACGTGTTGGTCTCCAGGATGTCCGCGCCCGCCTCCAGGTACTCGCGGTGGATCTCCTCGATGATCTGCGGCTGCGTGAGGGTGAGAAGGTCGTTGTTGCCCTGCAGCGCGGTGGGCCACTCGATGAACCGCTCGCCGCGGTAGCCGGCCTCGTCCGGGCGGTCGCGCTGGATGGCCGTGCCCATCGCGCCGTCGATGACCATGATCCGCTGGCGCAGCGCGGAGGTGAGTTCGTCGGTGCAGTCTGGGCGGATGTGCGGTTCAAAGCGATTTCCCGTCGCTTCGCTCGCCGTGGTCGCGTCCACGTACGCTCCTTCCATTACGGAAGGCGTCCTTGACTCTGCCGAGCGTGGCGGTCACCGGCATGGACCGGAGAACCGTTGCAACGCCTCTCGACGGTGAAAAGTCTACGTCGTCGCCCGGCGGCTGGACGCCCAGCTCAGCTCGATCCGATTGGGGTCGCCCATCGTGTCGGCATCGCCATAGTTATCCAGGTTAACCAGTTTGCAGCCGAACGTATTTCGCCGTCGGCGCCTTGGCCGTGATCGTCAGCACCAGTCACCACGCCCGAGCAGTCGGTCTGAGAAGGCTCATCGCGGCCGATCAACCCTTACGCTGAACTCGTGACCCCGTCGAACTTCAGCGGCGCGAAAGGCCCGGACCTGCCCGAACTGCAGAACACCATCATTGTCGCGGCCTTCGAGGGGTGGAACGACGCCGGAGACGCCGCCAGCGACGCGCTGGAGCACCTGGATGCCATCTGGGAAGCCGATACGCTCATCGAGATCGACGACGAGGCCTACTACGACTACCAGGTGAATCGTCCGGTGATCCGGCAAGTGGATGGCGTGACGCGCGAACTGGTGTGGCCTTCGATGCGGATTTCACACTGCCGACCGCCCGGCTCGGACCGCGACATCGTGCTGATGCACGGGGTGGAGCCCAACATGCGGTGGCGCACGTTCTGCGCCGAGCTGCTGGCGATCGCCGACAAGCTGAACGTGGACACCGTCGTGATCCTCGGGGCGCTGCTGGCCGACACGCCGCACACCAGGCCGGTGCCGGTGTCGGGTGCGGCCTACTCCCCCGAGTCGGCCAAGTTCTTCGGCCTCGAGGAAACCCGGTACGAGGGCCCGACGGGTATCGCCGGCGTGTTCCAGGACGCCTGCGTGGCGGCGGGCATCCCGGCGGTGACGTTCTGGGCCGCCGTTCCCCACTACGTGTCGCAGCCGCCCAATCCGAAGGCCACCGTGGCGCTGCTGCGCCGCGTCGAAGATGTCCTCGACATCGAGGTGCCGCTGGCCGACTTGCCCGTCCAGGCCGAGGAGTGGGAGCAGGCGGTGACCGAGATGACCGCCGAGGACGAGGAGATCGCCGAGTACGTGGCCTCCCTCGAGCAGCGCGGTGACGCCGACGTGGACATGAACGAGGCACTGTCCAAGGTGGACGGCGACGCGCTGGCCGCCGAATTCGAGCGGTATCTGCGCAGGCGCGGTCCCGGCTTCCGGGGCTGATCACGGGGCCGGCCACAGTCGCGAATCGCCGGTCTAAGGGTGGTCCTGCCGACCGGTTGGTAGGGCTGCGCTAACGTGCACTGAGATACCGCCGAGTAACAACGAATCGAGGTTGGCCTCGTGAGACTGGCATTAAGCGACGAAGACGCGTCGTTCCGCGACGAGTTGCGCGAGTTCTTCACCACCGAAGTCCCCGCCGACATCCGCGAGCGGGCGCGCACCGACACCCTGAACTTCCCGGACGACGCGATCACGACCCAGCGGATCCTGAACAAGGCCGGCCTGGGTGTGCCGAACTGGCCCGTCGAATGGGGCGGCAAGGACTGGACCCCGCTGCAGCGGCAGATCTGGGCCGACGAGATGCGCATGGCGTGCGTTCCCGAGCCGCTGGCCTTCAACGCCAGCATGGTCGGGCCGGTGATCGCCCACTTCGGATCGCAGGAGATCAAGGAGCGCTTCCTGCCCCCGACCGCCAACCTCGACATCTGGTGGTGCCAGGGCTTTTCCGAACCGGAAGCCGGCTCTGACCTCGCCTCACTGCGCACCGTGGCGATTCGCGACGGCGACGAGTACGTCATCAACGGGCAGAAGACCTGGACAACGCTGGGCCAGTACGCCGACTGGATCTTCGTGCTTGCGCGCACCAATCCCGACGCGCCGAAGAAGCAGGCCGGCATCTCGTTCATCCTGGTCGAGATGTCCACCCCGGGCATCACGATCCGGCCGATCAAGCTGATCGACGGCAGCTACGAGGTCAACGAGGTCTTCTTCGAAGACGTTCGCGTGCCCGTCAACCAGCTTGTCGGTGAAGAGAACCAGGGCTGGACGTACGCGAAGTTCCTGCTGTCTAACGAGCGCACCGGCATCGCACGCGTCGGCACCACCAAGCTGTGGCTCGCCGACGTCAAGGAGAACGCCGCACAGACCAAGGTCGGGGCGGGCAGCCTGCTCGAGGACCCGCTGTTCGCGGCCAAGGTCGCCGAGATCGAAAACGAGCTGCTGGCACTGGAACTCACGCAGCTGCGGGTCAGCGGTGACGAGGCCACCGGCAAGCCGAATCCCGCGTCATCCATTCTCAAGCTGCGCGGCAGCCAACTGCAGCAGGCCATCACCGAACTCGCGGTGGAGGTAGCCGGACCGGATGCCCTGCCGTTCGACGGCGGCGCCGATATCGAATCGCCGCAGTGGGCTCAACACGCCGCGCCGAAATACCTGAACTACCGCAAGACCTCGATCTACGGCGGAAGCAACGAGGTCCAGCGCACCATCATCTCCTCGACGATCCTGGGACTGTGACATCTATTCCGGAGAGGGCCGGCCATGAACTTTGACCTGACCGACGAACAGCAACTCCTGCGCGACACCGCTCGCGAGGTGTTCTCGCGCACGTACGACACCGAGAGCCGCAACAAGATCGTCGACTCCGAGCTTGGCTGGAGCCGCGACGTGTGGCGCCAGCTGGCCGAAATCGGCATTCTCGGACTGGGATTCGACCCCGAGGAGTCCGGCCAGATCGAGATCATGGTCGTGATGACCGAGATCGGTCGCCGGCTGGCACCTGAACCGGTCGCGACCGCCGCGCTGATCCCCGGCAGCCTGATCGCCGAACTCGGCAATGACGAACAACGGGCGCTGCTCGACGACGTCGCCGCAGGTGAGAAGCTGCTCGCACTGGCCCACACCGAGAAGGGCCTGCGCGGCCTCGACGAGTTGTCCACCCGCGCAAGCAAAACCGGCGACTCTTGGAGCATCACCGGCCGCAAGAACCCCGTGCTGGCCGGTGGTAGCGCCGACGTCATCATTGTCACCGCCAGCCTCCCCGACGGCGGGATCGGCACCTTCCTCGTCGACGCCGCGGCGACTACCCGCCGCCCGTACCGCACCTTCGACGGACTCCGCGGCGCGGAGATCGACTTCGACGACGCCCCGGCCCAACAGCTCGGCGACGGCGATGTCAGCGACCGCATTCACGCCGCGCTCATCCGGTATTCGTCCGCACTGTGCGCCGAAGCCGTTGGCGCCATGGACGAATCGCTGCGGCTGACGACGGAGTACCTGAACGCCCGCAAGCAGTTCGGTGTGCCGCTCAAGACATTCCAGACGCTCACCCAGCGCGCGGCGGACATGTACGTCTCGCTGGAACTGGCCCGCAGCATGAACTACTACGCGGCCATGTGCGTCAGCGACGGTCGGCTCGATCCCGTGGTCGCGGCCCGGGCCAAGCTGCAGAGTGGACGGTCGGGACGCCACATCGCCCAGGAGTCGATCCAAATGCACGGCGGCATTGGCGTGACGGCGGAATACCCGGTGGCCCACTACGCCGCGCGGCTGACCGCGATCGACCAGACCCTCGGCTCGGCGACCGACCAGCTGCGCTTCCTGAGTGCTCAGGTGGGCAGTTACGGCGTGGTCACGCTCTAAGCGTTAGAGCGGCACACCCAGCAGCGCGTCGACCGCCGCTGCCACTGCGGTCGGCGCGGCGGCGTGGTGACCGCCGTACTCCAGCGCGTCGGTGACCCAGCCGTCAACGGCAGCAAGCGCTTTGGGGGTGTCGAGGTCGTCGGCCAGATACTGGCGCAACCGCCCCACGACGTCTGCCGCGTCCGGGCCTGCGGGCAGTGCGGCGGCCGAGCGCCAGCGATGCAACCGCGCGTTTGCCTCCTCAAGCACTGCGTCGCTCCAGTACCGGTCGCTGCGATAGTGCCCGGCCAGCAAGCCGAGCCGGATGGCCGCCGGGTCCACGCCCTGCTCCCGCAACCGGGACACCAACACCAGGTTGCCGCGGCTCTTAGACATCTTGTGGCCATCCCAGCCGATCATCCCCGCGTGCACGTAGTGGCGCGCGAACCTGCGCTCCCCCGTGACACATTCGGCGTGCGCGGCCGAGAACTCGTGGTGCGGGAACACCAGGTCACTGCCGCCGCCCTGGACGTCGAACCCGAAACCGATGCGGTTCAACGCAATCGCTGCACACTCCACATGCCAGCCCGGCCTGCCCGCACCGAACGGCGCGGGCCAGCTGGGCTCGTCAGGACGGGCCGCCCGCCACAGCAGCGCGTCGAGTGGATCGGCCTTACCGGAACGGTCCGGGTCGCCGCCGCGCTCGGCGAACAGCCGCATCATCGTGTCGCGGTCGTAGCCGGACTCGTAACCGAACTGGGTGGTGGCGTCGGCACGGTAGTAGATGTCGGGGTATTCGGCGTCGTCGACCGCGTAGGCCGCGCCGGAGGCCAGCATCTTCTCGACCAGCTCGATGACCTCGCCAATCGTGTCGGTAGCGGCGACGTAGTCACGCGGTGGCAATACCCGCAATGCGGTCATGTCCTCACGGAACAGCTGGGTTTCCCGCGCACCGAGCTCGCGCCAGTCGATGCCGTCGCGGTTGGCCCGTTCGAACAGCGGGTCGTCGACGTCGGTGATGTTCTGCACGTAATGCACGCTGTGGCCGCCGTCGAGCCACACCCGGTGGACGAGGTCGAACGCCAAGTAGGTGGCGGCGTGACCGAGGTGGGTGGCGTCGTAGGGGGTGATGCCGCAGACGTACATCGTCGCGGTCTCCCCCGGCGCGGTCGGGCGGACCTGGCGATCGGCGCTGTCGAAAAGGCGCAGCGCCGGCCCACGGCCCGGCAGCTGCGGGATATCGACGGCCGGCCACGACTGCATGGCGTCGACTCTAAGGGGTTCGCTGTTCACTGCTCTCCGGGTGGTGAGTGGACCGGCCTTCTCGCCACACAGTGACAACGAAGCGGACGGATTGATTCCCTCACCTGCCGTCAACTGGCCAGCCACATAGCGTCGAGCAGGAGGTCGGCCACCTCCGAGCGGCACATCAGCAGATCCGGCAGGTACGGATCGGGCTGGTTGTAGCGCAGCGGCGACCCGTCGATCCGGGTGGCATGCAGGCCGGCAGCCTGCACCACGCCGGCCGGTGCGGCCGAGTCCCACTCCCACTGGCCGCCGGCGTGAATATAGGCGTCGGCGTCGCCGCGCACCACCGCCATCGCCTTGGCGCCGGCCGACCCGATCCGGAGAAACTCGATGTCGAGGCGATCGCGCAGCCGCCACAGGACCGCGGGCGGACGGTTGGAACTCGCCGTGATCCGGATCGGCCCGGAGGGTGCCGGTGGCGGCGCGGTCACCGTGTCCGACCGAAAAACCTCGCCGGTGGCCGGCAGTGCGACCGCGGCGTCGGTGATGCTGCCGTCCGGTCCGGCGCCATCCGATGTGGCCGGCCCGGCGGCTCCGTTGCGCTGCCACAGCGCCACATGGACCGCCCAGTCGGCCCGTCGCGGCAGCGAGAACTCGCGGGTCCCGTCCAGGGGGTCGATGATCCATACGCGGTCGGCGTTGAGCCGCTTGAGGTCGTCGTACGCCTCTTCCGAAAGCACCGCGTCACCGGGCCGCTCAGCGCGCAGGCGGCGCAGGATCAGGGCGTTGGCCCGCACGTCACCGGCGTCGCCCAGCGCGGGCGGAAAGTCGAAGCCGATCTCCTCACGCACCGACAGCAGGAGCCGGCCCGCCTCCTCGGCGAGGTCGGCGGCCAGCGCCGCGTCGGTCATCGTCATCAGGCCAGTATCGCCGAATCATGATCGGCGCCGCAGGTCGCCCCGCGGCACGAGGCGTCAGAAGGCCGGCCAGGGAATCGGCCGGTGCCGGTCGGGCCCGGGCATCACCGGCTCGGCCAACAGCGAACGGATGCGCCTGCGCAACGCGGCGACCTCCGCGGGGGTGATGTGCTCGCGCAGCTGTTCGCCCAGCGGGCCGGCCAGCTGGTCACCCAGGGCGGAAACCGACTGCAGCGTCTCGTCGTCGACGGGCTTTCCCGCCCAACCCCACAGCACCGTGCGCAGCTTGTCCTGGACGTGCAACGAGACGCCGTGGTCGACACCATAGACCCGGTTGTCCACCCCGGTCAGGATGTGCCCACCCTTGCGGTCGGCGTTGTTGACGATCACGTCGAAGACCGCCATCCGGCGCAGCCGTGCGTCGTCGGCGTGTACCAGCGTGACATCATTACCGGCGTAGTCGTAGGCGTGCAGCACCGAAAGATAGCCCGGCGGAACCGATCCGGCCGGGCACAGGTCTACCAGATCAGGTCCTTCAGGTTCGCCGTCGTCACTGTCGCCGGGTTGGTCGACCCACAGCTGCAGCATCCCCGGGCCGGCTGGCCCGTCGCGAATGATAGTGTGCGGCACAATGTTCCAGCCCAGTGCGGCCGACACCAAATAGGCGCCCAACTCCCGGCCCGCCAATGTGCCGTCGGGGAAATCCCACAGCGGCTGCTCACCGGCGACCGGCTTGTACACGCAATGCACGACCTGGTCGGACCAGTTCGCCTCGCAGAGGAAGGTGGCGTTGCTGGCCGAGCGGATCCGTCCCAGGATCGTGAGCTCACCGCAGCGCAACGCCTCCCGGGCCGCCGCCTCGTCGGTGCCCGTCACGAGTCCAGATCGTCATCGACTCCGCCGAGTGCGCCACGTCGATATCCGTTGGTACGCACGCAGATGTGCCCCTCGGGATCGAGCGGCTCGTCGCAGAGCGGGCATGGCGGACGGCCGGCGGAGATCACGCGATGGGACCGGGACGCGAACTGGCGGGCCGACTCGGGGGTCAGGAAAACCCGGACCGCGTCGGGACCTTCCTCGGCATCGTCGAGCACCACGGACGCATCGAATTCGGTGTCGGAGACGGCCAGCAGTTCGACGACGACGGTCTGCGCCTCCGAATCCCAGCCCAGCCCCATCGTGCCGACCCGGAACTCGGCATCCACCGGAGTGATGAGCGGGCTGAGGTCGTCGATGTCGGTCTCCGGCGGCAGCGGCGTGCCGAACCGGCGGTTGATCTCGACGAGCAGGGCAGCGATGCGCTCGGCCAGCACCGCAACCTGCTGTTTTTCCAGGATGACGGAAATGACCCGGGCGTCGTGCACCGCCTGCAGGTAGAAGGTGCGGTTTCCGGGCTGCCCGACAGTCCCGGCGACGAATCGGTCGGGTGTGCGGAAGACGTGAATTGCGCGGGCCATGTTATTTCCAAAATACCGGCATAAGGAGTTGAGTCGTAATTCGGCGAGACAATCGAGCCGGACTCAGTCCGTCGACCCACCCACGACGGCGTCGTCGGACTTGTCGTCGGCTGCCGGTGGCGGTGCGGACAGCGCCGAGGCGAGCTCAGCACCGGTGTGGTTGACGTGCACCACAAATGGACGGATCGGCGTGTAGCGGATCACACTCATCGACGCAGGATCGGCGGTGATTCGCTGGAAGCTGTCCAGATGCGTGCCGAGCGCGTCGGCGATGACGGCCTTGATCACATCACCGTGCGTACAGGCAATCCACAGCACGTCGTGGCCGTGCTCTTCAGCCAGTCGGCGGTCATGTTCGCGCACCGCCGCGACCGCGCGGGCCTGTACCTGCGCCAGGCCCTCACCGCCAGGGAAGACGGCCGCGCTCGGCTGGTGTTGCACCACCGACCACAGCGGCTCCTTCACCAGGTCCTTCAGCGCGCGACCGGTCCACTGCCCGTAGTCGACCTCGGCGAGGCGCTCGTCGATCAGCGGCTCCAGACCCAGCTCGGCGGCCAGCGGCTCCAGCGTGAGTCGGCAGCGCAGCAGCGGGGACCGCACCAAAGCCTTGATCGGCAGGTTCTTGACGCGGTCCACCAACGCCTGCGCCTGGTCCTGCCCCTTTTCGTCGAGTTGGACGCCCTCGGTGCGGCCGGCCAGCGTGTGGGCGGTGTTGGATGTCGAGCGGCCGTGCCGCAGCAGTATGACGGTCATCTCGCCGCCACCACACCTGTCGCCAACAGCCCCATCAGGACCAGCGATAGCACCACCCGGTAGCCAACGAACCAGTACATCGCGTGGTTGGCGACGAAGCGCAGCAGCCAGGCGATCGCCGCGTAGCCGACGACGAACGTGATGACCACCGATACCAGCAGTTGCGGCCCGGTGGCGCTCATCCCCTCGGTCACCGGATGGAAGGCGTCCGGCAGCGAGAATAATCCTGAAGCCAAGACGGCCGGAATGCCAAGCAGGAAGCCAAATCTCGCCGACAGCGGGCGATCGAGGCCCAGGAACAGGCCGGCACTGATCGTCGACCCGGACCGGGACACTCCCGGCACCAGAGCCAAGCACTGCGCCAGACCGACGAGCAGGCCGTCTTTCCAGGTCAGCTGATCGGCGTGGCGGCTCTGCCTGCCGACGTACTCGGCGGCGGCGATGACGGCGGAGAACACCAGCATCGCGGTGGCAATCACCCACAGATTACGAACCTCGCCGCGGATCAACTCCTTGAAGGCCACGCCGATCACCACGATGGGCAGCGTGCCGATGATGACGTACCAGCCCATGCGGTAGTCGATGTTGTCTCGATGGGACTTGACGAACAGGCCGTTGAACCACGCCGTGAGGATCCGCCAGATATCGCGGGCGAAGTAAATGACCACCGCGGCCTCGGTGCCCAACTGGGACACCGCCGTGAACGACGCACCCGCGTCCGCAGAGAAGAACACCCGAGACACGATCGCCAGGTGGCTCGACGACGAGATCGGCAGGAATTCCGTCAGGCCCTGGACGATCGACAGAACGACGACCTGCAACCACGACATCGGCGCGACATCCACGCCGCCGACCGTACTGGATAGACCGGGTGTATCAGCGCGTCGGGCGGGCCACCGGCTGGGCGGCCGCCACCGCGTCGCGCACGGCGGCGGTCAGGCTGCGCTCGTCATCGACATCGAAGTCGGTGAGGCTGCGGGCGGCGGTCGCCACCACGTCCTCCTCGTGGGGCACCGGGCCGGCCAGCCGGGGGTGGTAGACCTCGATGAGGAGCTGGGCACGGTGGACCCGGAACGAGAAGCTGCGGCCATCACCGAGGTGACCAAATCCGCTGGCAAACACACCAGTGGAGATGTCTTCGATGGCAAACTCTCGCCTGTCGGACTCCGATGTCACGGCCAAGGTCATGGGGTCACCATAACGCGGGTTACGGCGCGAGAAAAGACAATCACGTCAAAGTGTCTTCCTCGCCCACGCTTAGACTTCGTCTTCGACAGTGGGCGACATCGTCGCTCGATCGTGAACACGTTGAGGGCTACCCGTTGGCAATGCTCGTAAGCATGGCTGGTTTGCGCAGGTGGACGGCCATGTTTCTGGCGTCCGCGGCAATTACGGCCGGGTGTTCGTCGAACCCACTGAGCGCCCCGCCGCCCACCATCGAGCCGGCCGCGCCCGCGGTGTCTCCACCCCCAGCTACCCGCCCGGCAGGCGAGTTGATGCCGCTCAGCGGACGCCCAGAGGCTGCGATCTTCGACTCCCGCACCGCATCGCTCGCAGTCTTGGCCCCCGGCTCCGACCCGCAGTCGCCGTCAACGCTGACGCTGTTCGGGGTCTCCGGCGTCACCCGCGAACTCACCCTGCCCGGTCCGGCCACCGCGATCGCCGGTGACAGTCAGGGCGCGGCGTATCTGTCCACCCGGGGCGGCTACTTCACCGTCGACTTGGCGGCCGGCACCGCGGCGCCGGTGTCCATCAACGACGAGTCGGGCACCGACTTCACCGCGATCGCCCGGCGCGCCGACGGCCGACTGGTCCTGGGCAGCGCCGACGGCACCGCCTACACGATGGGTTCGGAGACCGCCGTCGCCGAGAAGGTGAAGATTTTCGCGCGCGTCGACGCGATCGTCACCGAGGGGAACAATGCCGTCGTCCTGGACCGCGGTCAGACTTCGGTGACATCTCTGAACAGCGACGGGCAGACCGGGCAAGCACTGCGTGCCGGCGAAGGGGCCACCACCCTGGTCGCCGACCCGCTGGGCCGGGTACTGGTGGCCGACACCCGGGGCGGGCAGCTGCTGGTGTTCGGGGTGGATCCCCTGATCGAGCGGCAGGCCTACCCCGTTCCGGAGGCCCCGTACGGGCTGGCGGGATCGCGGAATTTGGCGTGGGTTTCTCAGACCGCGGCGAATATGGTCGTTGGTTACGATTTAGCTACTGGTATTCCCGTGGAAAAGGTGCGTTACCCGACCGTGCAGCAACCGAACTCGCTGGCTTACGACGACTCGTCCGACACGCTGTACGTCGTGTCGGCAACGGGTGCCGGCGTGCAGATGATCCGCAACGCGGCCGGTGTCCGGTGAGCGCGGCGGGTCGGGGCCGGATGCCGGCGAGCTGGGAAGTCGAGCTGTCCGACGAGTACGAGTGGATCCCTCTTCGGTTGCCTCCGGACGTGACCCGCATCAGTGCCTCGACACGACTGTCCATCGAGGCCGAATACCGCGGCTGGGAGCTCACCCGAGTGCGGCTCTACACCGACGGAAGCCGACGAGTGCTGTTGCGGCGCAAGAAATCTCGTGTCAACGGTCACACCGCAGACCAGCCCGAGCTGTGATGTACAAAGCGCTGCGGCGGGCATTCTTCCTGATGCCCCCCGAACGTATCCACACGCTGGTGTTCGCTTCCCTGCGCGCGGCCACGGCAGCCGAGTTCACCCGCCGCCCTCTGCGCGCCCGCCTCGCCCCGCAGGATCCGGTGCTGGCCAGCACTGTTTTCGGCGTGCCCTTCCCCGGTCCGCTCGGGCTGGCCGCCGGGTTCGACAAGGACGGCCTGGGGCTGAGCACCTGGGGGGCACTGGGATTCGGCTATGCCGAGGTGGGCACCGTGACCGCCCAACCGCAGCCGGGCAACCCGCAGCCACGGCTGTTCCGGCTGGCCGAGGACCGGGCACTGCTCAACCGCATGGGGTTCAACAATCACGGCGCCGGGCAGCTGGCGCTGCAGCTGGCCCGCAAGCGGCCCGACGGACCGATCGGGGTGAACATCGGCAAGTCGAAGATCACTCCGCCGGAGCTGGCCGCCGAGGACTATCGCTGCAGCGCACGGCTACTCGGCCCGCTGGCCGACTACCTGGTGGTCAACGTCAGCTCCCCCAACACCCCAGGACTGCGCGATCTGCAGGCGGTGGAATCCTTGCGTCCCATCCTGTCGGCCGTGCTGGGCGAGACGACAGCCCCGGTGCTGGTGAAGATCGCCCCCGATCTGTCCGACGAGGATGTCGACGCCGTGGCCGATCTTTCGGTGGAGCTCGGGCTGGCCGGCATCGTGGCGACCAACACCACGATCTCGCGGGCCGGCCTGCGTACACCCGGCGTGAACGACCTTGGGGCCGGCGGGATCTCCGGGCCGCCGGTGGCACGCCGGTCGTTGGAGATCCTGCGTCGGCTGTACGGGCGGGTCGGTGGCAAGCAGGTGCTGATCAGCGTCGGCGGCATCGAGACGGCCGACGACGCCTGGGAGCGCATCACCGCGGGAGCGTCGCTGCTCCAGGGCTATACCGGGTTCATCTACGGCGGCGGCTTGTGGGCCAAGCAGATTCACGACGGAATCGCGGAGCGGCTGCGCGCCGGTGGTTTCGGCTCGCTGGCCGAGGCAGTCGGGTCCGCGATCTAGCGGCTTACTCGGGACGCAGCCCCAGGAATCCGCCATCGGCGTCGTACAGCAAGTCGTAGTGCCCCAATGCCCGCAGACCGGTGTTCACGAATGTCCCGTTTCGCGCCAGCGCGTGATGGACACCGGCCGGCGTTTGCGCACCGCCGTCCCCCACCGCGAAGCTGTAGTGCAGGTCGCCGACGGTGATCGTCATGGCGGTACCGCGGGCCACCATCCCGCTCGACGGCAGGCCGTCACCCTCGACGATCATGTCCAGCAGGCCGGTGTCGATCAGCACCTTGCCGGAAAGGGCTGGGCCGGAGCCCAATTGGAAGCCACCCGTCGGCGTCATCCAGTCGTTGTGGGCGCCCTGCGCCGGCGCACCGGCACTGGCCAGCTGCTGCATGGTCCACGCGCCGGTGACATTCGCCCCCGTCAGCCCGAGCGACAACCCGCCACGCCCGATGAGGTAGCCGCGGCGCATCGTGCCCGCCGCCATCTCGGTGAGGTTCAGGAATGGGTTGTAGGTCGGTGGATGTGCGGTCGGTCCGCGACCGAAGCCGACGCCCATCATGTGCGGGATTCCGCCTGTGCACCCGCGCGAATTCACGCCAACACCAAGGCATTTCGAACTGGTCACGGCCAGCACCGGGACGGTCGCCCGCGCAGGAGTAGTGGCCCCGGCGGCGTTGACCGCCTGCGGGAAGCTCACCGGGAGCGTGGCCCACACCCCGTCCAGCTCCAGGCCGCTGGAGCTGTAGGTGAGGTGCCCCGCGGGAGCGTCGGCCGGGATGTTCGGCACCTCGGCGGCCGGCACCACCACACCGACCGACCCGGTGTCGACCGTGAACTGCGACACCGTCCCGCCGTTGACCGACGCCTCGACCTTCAGTGTGCGGGTCAGGTTCGCGAAGTCCGGCGACCCCACCCACGGCACCGTGTAGCTCTGGCTGAACGAGCTGTACGTTCCCGCCGCCTGCGCGCTCGAGGGCACACTCGAGGGCGCACCCGGCGGTGGCGCGCTGCTTGGGGCCGAACCACATGCGGCCACCAGGAGCGCCGCCGCACACGCGGGCAGGACTGATTTCCTGATCAGCACGTGGCGCCTTGCGGTGGCACTGTGAGATCGATCAGATAAGTCGCCGCGTACTTGTCGACACATTTGTTTCCCTGAAACACCACCGTGTGCTGCGTGCCGTTGAACGTCAGCAGGGCGCCACCCAGCTGCTTGGCCAGCTCCACGCCGGCCTGATACGGGGTCGCCGGGTCGTGAGTCGTGGAGACCACCAGCACGGGCGGCAGACCGGGCGCGCTCACTGTGTGTGGGCCGCTGGTCGGCGGAACCGGCCAGAACGCGCAGGCGTCCAGCGGCGCGTTGCCGGTGAACGCTCCATAGCTGTCAAATGGCGCCAGCTGCCGCCCCCGCCGATCCTCGTCGATGGCCTTCGCTCGGTCGGTGTTGGGCGGCTCGTCAACGCAATTGACCGCGGTCAGAACGTCGTTGGAATTGGAGTAGTGGCCCTGGCTGTCGCGGTTCCAGTATGCGTCGGCCATGTCCAACAGGGTGTCTCCCCGTCCCTTGGAAAGCTCGGTCAGCCCGTCGGTGAGATGCCGCCACAAGCTCGGCGAATAGAGTGCCATCACGGTGGCGGTGATCGCGTCGGCGTAACCCAGTCCCCGAGGGTCGTCGGTGTGAACGGGCTTGGCCACCAAGGGATCCACCAGGTGGTGGTAGGCGTCGACCGCCTTGGCCGGATCGGTGCCCAGCGGGCATCCGGGAGCCTTGGCGCAGTCGGCGGCGTAATCGTTGAAGGCCTTCTGGAAGGCGGCGTCCTGGTCGAGATTGGCCTGGATCGGATCGGCGTTCGGGTCGACGGCACCGTCGAGGATCATCGCCCGCACCTTGTCCGGGTAGGCCTCGGCGTAGGCCGAGCCGATTTCCGTGCCATAGGAGAAGCCCAGGTAGGTGAGTTTGTCGTCGCCGAGTGCCGCCCGCAGCCGATCGAGGTCTCGGGCGACGTTGACCGTCCCGATGTTGGCCAGGAAGTCCTTGCCTACCTTGTCGACGCACCGCTGGGCGATCTGCTTCTCGATGTTCTCGATGTGCGCAACGCCCGCCGGGCTGTAGTCGACCTGGGGGTCGGCGCGGTATGCGTCATTGTCTGCATCGGAGTTACACCACAGCGCCGGAACCGACGACCCGACACCCCGCGGGTCGAAACCGACGAAGTCGAACCGCTGACGGATCTCCGGTGGCAGCGATGACACCAGATCCATCGCCGCGTCGACTCCTGACTCACCCGGACCGCCAGGGTTGACAATCAGGGAGCCGATCTTCTGACCGGTGGCCGGAAAACGGACCAGTGCCAGATGCGCCACGGGGCCGTCGGCCTTGGCGTAGTCGACGGGTACGTCGATCTCGCCGCATTGCGCACCGGCCGGTATTTGCGAGGCGCCATCGCCACCGATCATGCGACACGGCGACCACTCCACCGGCGCCGGTTGAGCCATGGGCGGACCCACCGGCACCGGCAGACCCGCAATCGATGTGCTGCAACCTGATATCAGTACGGCCCCGATGACCGCCCCGATCCGTGCGACGCGCTGACTTCCGATGTGCCCCAAGATGGTCAGTTCTGCTCGTAGGTGCCGTGAATGACTGCGCGGGCAATCGAATTCATGAACAGGTTGAACCCAAGGTAGGCCGGGCTGGCATCCTCGGAGAGCTCCAGCTTCTCTACCTTCACCGCGTGCACGGCGACGTAGTAGCGGTGGTAGCCGTGCCCTTGCGGCGGCGCGGCCCCCAGGAAGCGGCGGATGCCGGCATCGTTGACGAGGGTCAGCGCGTCGCCGGGCAGCACCGAACCATCACCGACTCCGGACGGCAACTCAGTGACGGTGGCCGGCAGGTTCGCCACCGCCCAGTGCCAGAAGCCGGACGCGGTCGGGGCGTCGGGGTCGTAGACGGTGACGGCGAAGCTGCGGGTCTCTTCCGGGAATCCCGACCAGCTCAGCTGCGGCGAGACGTCTTCACCGCCGGCGCCCATGATGCCGCTCACCTGAGCGTTCTTCCAGGGCTCACCGTCGGCGAAGTCGGTGCTGGTCAGCGTGAAACCGGGGAGTTCGGGCAGGAACTCGTAGGGGTTGTAGGGAAATGCCATGTGACGGGCTTCCTTTCGTTGTCGTCTCAGCAGTTCTGCAAGAAGTGCTCGAGCACCTGGGTGCCGAAGTGCAGCGCGTCTACGGGTACCCGCTCATCGATGCCGTGGAACAGGGCGGCGAAGTCCAACTCCGGCGGCAGCCGTAGCGGGATGAACCCGAAGCATCGAATACCAAGGCGGGCAAAAGCTTTCGCGTCGGTTCCACCGGACAGCATGTAGGGCACGGTTCGAGCTTCCGGGTCGACGGCCAGCAATGCGTCGTTCATGGCGTCGACGAGGTCGCCGTCGAACGTCGTCTCGTAAGACGGCAGGTCGCGTTCCCAGGAGCGGGTAACGTCAGGGCCGATCAGTTCGTCGATCTCGCGCTCGAACGCTTCTTTGCGCCCGGGCAGCACCCGGCAGTCGATGACCGCCTCGGCGGTCTGCGGGATCACGTTGGCCTTATAACCCGCTTTGAGCATGGTCGGGTTGGCGGTGTCGCGCAGCGTCGCACCGACGATGCGGGCGATACCACCGAGTTTGGCGATCGTGCCCTCGAGATCCGGCGAGGCCGGGTCGAAGTTGTACCCGGTCTCCTCGCTGACCGCCTTGAGGAACTGCTCCACGGAATCGGTGAGCACCAACGGGAATTGGTGACGGCCAAGCCGGGCAACGGCTTCGGCGACGGCGGTGACGGCGTTGTCGTCGTGCACCATCGAGCCGTGGCCGGCCCGACCGCGGGCGGTCAGCCGCATCCAGGACAGTCCTTTTTCCGCGGTCTCGATCAGGTAGAGCCGCCGCTCCCCGCCATCCTTGTGCGGCACCGTGAGCGAGAAACCGCCCACCTCGCCGATGGCCTCCGTGATGCCTTCGAACAGATCGGGCCGGTTGTCCACCAGCCACTGCGCGCCGTAGGTACCGCCGTGTTCCTCGTCGGCGACGAACGCGAAGACCAGATCGCGCGGCGGGACGATGCCGGCCCGTTTGAAGTGCCTGGCGACGGCGATCATCATGCCGCACATGTCCTTCATATCGACCGCGCCGCGACCCCAGACATAGCCGTCGGCGACCGCGCCGGAGAAGGGATGGACGCTCCAGTCGGCCGGCTCGGCGGGCACCACGTCGAGGTGGCCGTGAATGAGCAACGCACCACGGGTGCGGTCGGCGCCGGGGAGACGGACGAACACATTGCCACGGCCCGGTGCGCCCGACTCGACGTACTCGGTGGCGTACCCCACCTCCGACAGCTGCTCGGCGACCCAGAGCGCGCACTCCGCCTCGCCCTTGGTGGTGGCCAGCTCCCCGGTGTTGGAGGTGTCGAACCGGATCAGGGCGCTGACGAGATCGACGACCTCGTCGACGGGTTGAGTCACAGTCCCCCTTCCTACCACTGGCGGGCCCGGCCCGTAGCTGCGGAGGTTGCGCTTTACCACAAGATTCCCTTCAACCACTCGCGCAACACGCCGAGATAGGGTTTGATTTAGCGGGTGACCCCCCGCCTCCCTGTGCTCGCCGCGGCGCTGTGCCTGTCGGTCAGCGGCTGTTCGGCCATCACGACAGGGACCGCGATGCCCGTCGGAAAAGCGCCATTGACCACCCCCGATACCCTGCCGACCTTGATGTTGCCGGCACCTGACGTCGGCGCGGCCCTGTCCAGCGACGACGTGGTGGTCACCACCGACGTCAACAAGCCGTGGAACGACAGTGCGCACTTCGCGGACGTGAATTGCCTGGCCATCGCCGGTGCAGCGCAACAGGGGGTGTACGCGAGCAGCGGGTCGACCGCCGTCCACGGCCAGGTGTTGCGGGAGCCGCCGACCGCGCCGGAGTGGTCGCACTACGCCGTGCAGGCCGTGGTGTCGTTCCCGAGCGCCGAGGCCGCCGCGAAATTCTTCACCGCGTCGCAGCGCGGCTGGGCCGCCTGCTCGAACCGGCAGCTGAACTACGCCCAGCCGATCGGGCCGCCGCAGGTGTGGTCAGTCGGCCAGACCAGCACCGACAACGATGTGCTGGCGGTCTCGCGAGTGCAGCAGAGCCCGCAGCGCTGGGCCTGCCAGCGGGCGTTGACCGTGCACAGCAATGTCGCGGTGGACGTCGAGGCGTGCAGCTTGGATGGCCCGACGGCGGCGGCCAGTGCGATCGCTGGTGAGATCGCTGGACGGCTGCCCACGGCCTAGCTCGGGCTCGTTTTGGGCTGCGGACCCCGATCCGTTAGCCTTAGCTGCCCCTGGCTGTCTTAGGGGCGATGTCCGAGTGGCGGAATGGCAGACGCGCTAGCTTGAGGTGCTAGTGCCCTATTAACGGGCGTGGGGGTTCAAGTCCCCCCTCGGACACATCCAGCGACACGACTTAGGTCGGCCGTCGCAGTGACCTGACGTAGGTGCGGGTCATACTCCAGACGCAGACCCAAGCTGACGTAAACCTCGGCACGTTCGGCCGGAGTCGCAGCATCCAGGACCGCGCAGAGACCACCCAATTCCTTGATCAAACCCTCTATCTCGGCGGCAGTCATGACGTGCGGTCGCTCAGTGCGTTCAAGCTGTGCCTTCAGTTCGTCGCGCTCAGCACTGCGCTGAGACAACGCACCCTTCAGCTCCTCGACGGCCACACCAGACTCCACCGCGGCTACGAGTGCCGCGATCTTGCGGTTCACCTCGCCGAGTTGGCGTCGCAACACCGCATAGCGAGCAGTCCCAGCCGCGTCCGCATCCTGCCCACGAGCGAGATGCTCCGGATCGGCGAGACTGGCGATCCATGGGTCAAGCCGCGCAGTCACGTCGTCTTCACGCACATAGACGGTGCGGGGGTGATCTGTGAGATCGACAGGGACAGAACGCGATTTACCGAGCTCGCACCGGTACAGAATTCGTGTTGATCGCTTGCCGGAGCGGTCCGCTCCCTGCATACGTCGTCCACACGCTGCACAGAACAGCAGGCCGCGCAGCGCGTACGGCACAGTCGATTCCCTATTGGATACTCGACTTGGCCCCCTGCGGGCGCGGGTCCGAAGCCGGGCGGCCTCTGCCAGGTCGTCCGATATCAACGCCTCGTGCGTGCGTTGGTTCGGTTCGATCCAGTCCCCCGCGTCACGCCACCGCATCCGCGTCTCGTACCCCGCAGCGACGTCATCCGGGTCCAGCAAGACCTCGAACTTCTCCTGCTTGCCCCACACCCGAGTGCCCAGATATGTCGGGTTGTCGAGCATGGCTCTGATCGCCGAATGGGACCAGCCGCGCGGGTCGCGATGACGATTCCGTGCCGGGTCGTACTGACTCGGCGAGGGCACTCCTTCATCTGTGAGTTGCTGGGCAATAAAACGTAAACCGGCCCCCTCGGCGTACATGCGATAAATCCGCTCGACGACCGGAGCAGTCACCGGGTCCGGATCGAGGCGGTGAATCCGTTGACCGAGATTCGCTTTGGCCGGGTTGGGGTGCGGACCCGCATCGACCAGCCGGTAACCATACGGCGGCCGACCACCGAGATATCGGGAGGAATCCTGTGCCAGCGCCGACATCGCCATGCGCACACGCATCTGGATCCGCGCGCGCTCCCCCTTGCTCATGCCGCCGAAGAGAGTCATCACCAGGTCGTGCGCCTCCGAGCCCGGATCGACGGCGCCCCCGACCTCCGGCACCCACAAACCCACTCCGTAGTGGGTAAGCACTGGGAACGTGAGCGCGAACTGTGGGCCGTAGAAGGCACGGGCCGGCTCCCCAATCACCACAGCATCGAACGAACGCTCCCGAGAGGAGACATCCGTAAGCAAGCGTGCAGCCTCCGGCCGGCGCTTCCACGGCAGCGATCTGCTCTGCCCGATATCGAAGTAGTCGGCGACGAGAACTCCGCCGTGCGGAGCGATTAGGTCCAGGGCACGTCGCTTCTGCCAGCTACGGCTCGCCTCAGGGTCTTGAGCATCCTCGGTGCTTACTCGGCCATAAAAGGCGAACCTGATGCTCACGCGACTCCTTTGCCTCCTCGGAGCTTCCGTCCCCGTACCGCCAGTATTACGCGTATCAGAGCACGGTCGGCCTCATACGGCAGCACGTAGTCGTCGGGCATCACAATGCCAATGGCCTCTCCATGAACGTCCGAGTCAGGAAAGGATCCGCGAGCATCCATGGCGCACCTGCCCTTCTCCCCGGATTGACGTTCAGCCCACCGCGACCTCACTGAGTCGATCGTGATGCCGCGATACTCCTGATTGTCAGCGCCTGATCGTCGCCGTGCTACGCCCATAGGAGATCGGATTAATCGATCGTCAGAGCGTGAGCAGTGCAGTCCAAAGTCGGGGCGAAGCCGCCGTTCGCCCGGGGTTGTCACGCTCTTTACTAGCGATAAAATGTTGATAGAATCCATTTAATGACATTTAAAGGTAGGTAGCTATGGTGAAGCGAGTGATCGCGCCGACCCGCGCCGCGATGGACGCCCTTGTAGTACTCGGTACACAGATCCGGGCGGCCCGGCACGACAGGAAGTGGACGGCCGCGGACCTTGGCATGCGCATCGGGGCTGACCCGCGCACCATCACCGCCATTGAACGCGGCGCAGCCGGAGTCTCCATCGGAACCGTGTTCAGTGCGGCGTCAGTAGTTGGCGTGCGACTGTTCGGCGCCGACGACGACGAGCTAGCCCGGCTTCGTCGGCGCGGCGAAGAGCGTGTGGCGCTGCTTCCGTCGCGTGAGTATCAGCCACGATCGATGGGATCGGACGCCGATGGCGCTCTCGACTTCTGAGGCGCCACGCGACGCGTTCGTCTGGGTCTGGCTCCCCGGCCACACCAACCCGATCCCAGCCGGACGGTTGCGCTTTCAGAGTCGCGGCCGCCGATACGAGTTCGGCTATGGCCGCAGCTACCTCGAACGCGATGACGCCATCAGCCTCTATGAACCCGAGCTCCCGCTGCGCTCTGACTGGCAGGCTCCACCCCCAAATATGTCGATTGCATCCGCGCTGCGCGACGCCGGCCCTGATTCGTGGGGTCAGCGCGTAATCCTGGAACGACTCCACGGTGTCGCCGGACGCGACGCCGATACGACCGACCTGGACCAGATCACCTACTTCCTGGAGTCGGGATCCAATCGCATTGGCGGGCTGGACTTTCAGACCAGCCCCGAGATCTACGTCCCGCGCGGGGCGTCGGCATCGTTGGACGAACTGCATGCTGCCGCGCACACGCTGGATCAGGGCCGCGAACTGAACGAGGAATTGGGAGCGGCGCTGCTGCGGGGAACCTCGATCGGGGGCGCCCGGCCCAAGGCGCTCATCGATGTCGACGGCAGGAGCCACATCGCCAAGTTCTCTTCGGCATCGGACCCGTATCCGGTCGTCAATGCCGAGGCGCTGGCACTGGAACTGGCTCGACGAGCCGGAATCGACACCACCGCATCGTTTGTCACCACATCGCTGGGCCGTGACGTCCTCGTCATCGAACGGTTCGACCGCCCCGCAGGCGGTGGGCGGCGGATCATCGTCTCGGCGTTGACCATGCTCGGGCTCGACGAGATGGAAGGCCGCTACGCCACCTACCCAGACTTGCTCGACGTGCTGCGCCGCACCAGTACCGACGCCGCCGTCGGCCGACGGCTGTTCGAGCGGATCGTGTTCAACGTAGCCATCGGCAATAACGACGACCACGCGCGCAACCACGCCGCCTTCTGGGACGGCAAGGCCTTAGATCTGACCCCGGCATATGACCTGTGCCCGCAGATCCGCTCTGGTGAGACCTCGTCACAGGCGCTGGCATTCGACCGCGAGGGAAACCGCGACAGCTCGTTCGCCGCGGTTGTTGCCGCTGCGCCGGTGTACGGCCTGACCACCGCAGAGGGACGTGCAGTCGTAGATGCCCAAGTCGCGGCCATCGAACACAACTTCGACGAGGCTGCTGACCTAGCCAAGCTGACCCGAGCGCAGCGCAACTTACTGTGGCGCAGGCAGATCCTGAACCCGTACGCGAGCTACGGATACACCGCGTCGTGATCGGAAGATTCGTGTAGTCGTTTGGCGAGCCACCTCCGCGGCGTGGATGGCGGCGCGGGCCGATCGGTCCAGGCCGCACAGCTCAGAGCACCAGCGGCGCTGCCGGCCAGCTCATGTCGATAGAAACCTGAGCCTCCGAGTTCCCGTCGACAATCCAGTGCAAATACCTCGCCACCGCCACGCTGCCGGTTGCGAGCAGCATGCGCGCCAATTCACGCTCCACCATGCCACCATGCCACCATGCCACCATGCCACCATGCCACGCCGCACAACGCCTCCGACTGCTCGCGGGCATCCTTGGCGCCTCCGACAATCACTCAGCGGGCGCCGAGTGTGCCTACACGCGCCACGCCGACCTGACCGACGTCTTCCCGACGATGGCCAACTTCTACGACATCACCATCACCTTCGCCGCCGGATAGGCATGGCCCATTCCACCCGGGCGGCAGGTACTCACTCAGTACCGGCCGCGGCGGGTCGACGACCACCGCCTGACCACTCTCACATGCAGGCGGTGCCGTGCGCACAACGACGTCGGATAACCCACCGCCAACCCGTACCGATTGGTACGCAGCATGATCCGGCGGCTATCGCGGCGGACGCGGTGTCTGCCGTACTCGTCTCCGACGATCGCCCCGGTGAAAAGCCATCAGTTCGTGGCGGCCGACGGCTTGCTCGAACCGGGCGATCTCGGCGGCATCACGAACCGGGTCGACCACCAGTTGTGGTGGTTGCGAGCTCCGTCGATCTGTCCTCACCGTGCGCTCGCGCTAACCCGACGCCGGCCACGTCTCGTCTGGCACGCCGATTGCTGGACTCACCGGCGGTGACATCACGGAGCACACCGCGGCAACGCCACCGCTCCGTGCGCCAGCGTCATCGGGGTTGCGGCGGGTCTGCGTCGCCTGGTCCGGGCCCAAGTCATTCGGTGCGGTCGATTCTGCGGAGCGGATCAGTTCGCGCAGCACCTTTCCGCTCACTCCGGTCAAGCCGGCGATGTCGCGCAGCGTCTGTCCGCGATTGCGCAGCGCGACGACCGCCTGACCGGCCGTGCGGCGATGCTCGGCGCGCTTGCCCTCGGCCTGCTTTTTGAGGCCGGCGGTCTTGGCTTCCAGCCACTCATCCACCGCGTCGAGCCGTTCCCGACTGGAGAAGAACACCGCCAGGTCCTCGGCATTGCGCGCGGCCCGTTCGAGCACTTCCTTCTGCGAGGCCTTCACCGCTTCGCGGGCGGCCCGCACCGCTGACTTCGATTTCGACACTTTGTTCGCCATGGCGCTCAACCTAAAACCTCCACCACCCCGCCAGCAGTGCCCCAACCACATGTCCTGCATCCGCGCAGCGGCCATTCCTACACTCCCCCAAGTGCATCTGACGCCGCACACCCACCTACCGCCCCCTCGGCCCGTCTTCACCTGCGCCCTTAGGTCGCCTTTCTGTGTCGATCACACCTAGTGCATTGAGGTCACGAAACGATAACGGCACTCGGTGCATCAACTTTGGGCGGTGCTGTAGGGGTGGTTGCGCCCTAGCGTTTTCGGGGTGATCGCGCGGTGATGGGCCTACACAAATTAACCGCCGGAGACGGGTACACCTACCTGCTCCGGCAGGTCGCCGTCGCCGATGGCACCGATCTGGGCCGGGCCAGCCTCACCGACTACTACTCAAGCAAGGGAGAGACCCCCGGACGCTGGGTCGGAAGCGGCCTGGCCGCACTCGGGCGGCCGGTCAGCCGCGACCCCGACAACCCTCTGGTCCAACAGCTTTGGGGGGTGCCCAAGGGCTCCGAAGTCACCGAAGATCAGATGAAGGCACTCTTCGGGGAAGGGCTGCACCCCAACGCCACCAAGATCACCGAACACCTCACCGGCATCGGGGTATGGGTCGACGGCGCACACGCCGCCGCCAAGCTCGGCCGCCCATTCCGGTTGGGCGCCAACGAGAACGACTTCACCCGCCGGCTGCGCGGCGCCTACAGCAGCTACAACCACACCATCGGCCGCGCCACCAACGCCCCGCTCGACCCGGAAGTGCGCGCCGAAATCCGCACCACCGTCGCCGCGGAAATGTTCGTCGAACGCTACGGCCGCACCCACCTCGACGAGCGCGAACTGACCGGGTTCATCGCCCGGCTCTCACGCCTAGACACCACCGCCGTAGCCGGGTACGACCTGACGTTCACCCCCGTCAAATCGGTATCCGCACTGTGGGCACTAGCCCCGCTGAGCATCGCCAAAACCATCGAAGACTGCCACCACAAAGCCGTCGCCGACACCCTGGCGTTCCTCGAATCCCAAGCCTGCTTCTCCCGCATGGGCACCAACGGTGTAGCCCAGGTCGACGCAGGCGGATTCATCGCCGCCGCCTTCGATCACCGCGACTCCCGTGCCGGGGATCCGAACCTGCACACCCACGTCGCGGTGAGCAACAAAGTATGCGCGATCGGCCCCGATGGCATCCCCCGCTGGCTGGCCCTCGATGGCCAACCGCTCTACAAAGCCAAGGTGTCGGCATCGGAGCTGTACAACACGTTGTGCGAGGCCAATCTGATCGCCGAACTCGGCGTCAGCTTCGCCAACGACACCCCTGAACCGGGCAAGCGGCCCGTCCGCGAAATCGTCGGCATGTCAGCCCAACTGATCGACGTGTGGTCGTCGCGCCGGGCGGCCATCGAGCACCGCGTCGGCCAACTCGCCAAAGACTTCCAACAGGTCCACGGGCGTGAGCCCAGCGCGGTGGAGATGCTGGCCCTGTCCCAGCAAGCCACGCTGGAAACCCGAGCCGCCAAGCACGAACCACGGTCGCTGGCAGAGCAGCGCCACCAGTGGCGGACCGAGGCCATCGGCGCCCTGGGAAGCCACCGCGAACTCGACGCGATGGTCGCCGCACTGACCTCCGGGCGGGCCCCACGCGAACGCGTCACCGTCACCGAGCAGTGGGTCGCCGAACAGGCCGCCAAGGTCATCGGCACGGTCTCCGCGTCACGCTCGACATGGCAGATCAACCATGTTCGCGCCGAGGTGTCAAGAGTCCTGCGCTACACCGACTGCCACGACACGCCACAGGTGGCGGAGCGCATCATCGCAGCCGCCTTGGGCACCCACAGCATCGCGTTGACGACCACCGCCGACACCGAGATGAACGAGCCCGACGTGCTGCGCCGCCGCGACGGCGCCAGCGTCTACACCCGCCACGACACCACCGCCTACACCAGCGCCGAGATCCTCGCCGCAGAGCGCCGAATCCTGCACGCCGCAGGGCTTTCCGGCGGCCATGTCGTCGACGACGACAGCATTGGCCTCGCTCTGCTGGAAGCCCACGCCCAGCACGGTGCGGAACTCAACGACGGCCAACAAACCCTGCTGCGCGACATGGCCACCTCCGGGGCCCGCGTGCAACTCGCACTCGCCCCCGCCGGCACCGGCAAGACCACCGCGATGGCCCCCCTTGCGGCCGCGTGGGCCAACAGCGGAGGCAACGTCATCGGCCTCGCACCGACCGCCGCGGCGGCCGAAGTCTTGGCCGCCGACCTCGGCGCAGCGACCGACACCATCGACAAACTGGTCCAACTTTCCGGGCGCGGCGGCGGTCCCCCACCGGCCGCCGATGACCCCGCCCGCACCTGGTTCGACCACATCGGCCCCCAAACCCTGATCGTGGTCGACGAGGCCGGCATGGCGTCCACCACAGGGCTGGATGCGGTGATCTCCCACGCCCTGGCCCACGGTGCCAGCGTGCGCCTCATCGGCGACGACAAGCAGCTCGCCTCAGTCGCCGCGGGCGGGGTGCTGCGCGACATCGTGGCCCAGCACGGGGCCCTCACACTGTCGGATGTCGTGCGGTTCACTGACCCCATCATCGGGGCCGCCGAAGGCGCAGCCAGCCTCGCCCTGCGTGACGGTGACCCCACCGGCATCGCGTTCTACCTCGACCACAGCCGGGTCCACGTCGGGGCCGAACACGTCGCCGCCGACATGGCCTATCAGGCATGGGCAGAAGCCATCGGCGAGGGCCGCGACGCCCTGCTCATCGCCCCCACCAACGAGCTGGTCGCCGAACTCAACGAACGCGCCCGCCTGGACCGGCTGCGCGGCGACCCGCACCCGGACAACACCCGCACCGTCACCCTGTCCGACGGGTTGACCGCCAGCGTCGGGGACTGGATTCTGACACGCAGCAACGCACGCTGGCTGCACATCCCCGGCGGCGGCTGGGTCAAAAACGGGCACCGCTGGGTCATCAAAGACATCAACGACCGCGGCACCATCACGGTGTCGCGGCTGACCGGATCCGACACCGAATCCATGGCCCGGCTGCCCGCCCGCTACGTCCAGACGAACACCACGCTCGGGTATGCCCGCACCATCAACGGCGCCCAAGGATCGACCGCCCGCCACGAATGCCACGTGGTCGGCTCCGACACCTTGACCCGCGAACAGCTCTACGTCGCCCTTACCCGCGGCAGGCGCGAAAACCACATCTACTTCTCCACCAGCGAGGCCGACCCGCACGCCATCCTCACCCCCAAAGCCACCCACCCCCCGACCGCGGTGGACATCCTGTCAGGCATCCTGCGCCGCGACGGCGCACAGATCTCCGCGCACAGCACGCAACGTGCCGAACGCGATCCGTTCACCCGCCTGGCGCGCGCGGCCGACATGTACACCGACGCCCTCTCCAGCGCCGCCGAGCAGCTCGCCGGCACCGACACCATGGCCCGCATCGACGCCGCCGCCACCGCCCTGCGCCCCGACATCACCAACGCCGAAGCGTGGCCAGTGTTGCGGCGCAACCTGGCCCTGCTGGCCCTCGACGGCCACGACCCGCAGCAGGCGCTGGCGCACGCCGCGCAGCGCCCGCTCGGCAACGCCACCGACCCCGCCGCCGTGCTGGATTGGCGCCTGCCCACCCCCGACAACTCCGCCCTGGACATCGTCGGCCCGCTACGCTGGCTGCCCTCGATTCCCACCGTCCTGCAGGACAATTCGGCATGGGCGCGCTACCTCAGCGCGCGTGCCCAACTCGTCGAAGACATCGCCGAGCAGATCCGCGAAAAAGCCCGCGCCTGGACCCCGGCCACCGCCCCGATATGGGCGCGCCCGCTGGCCGGGCAACGCCCCGGACTGCTCGCCGAAATCGCCGTCTTCCGCGCCGCCCACGACGTCGACCCGGCCGACACCCGCATCACCGGACCCACCCAGCACGCCAACCGCTCCGCCTCCTTCCAAGCCCTGCTACATCAGCGCCTGGACGCCGCACTCATCAGCGGCGGACACGGCGCTACCCGGTGGCGCACCCTGGCCGACAACGTCGACCCGAACATCACCGCCGACCCGTTCTGGCCCCGGCTGGCCACCCACCTCGACCAAGCCGCCCGCGCCGGCGCCGACGTCACCGCACTCGTCGACGAGGCGATGGCCCGCCACGGCGCGCTACCCGACGAACTGCCCGCCGCCGCCTTGTGGTGGCGGCTGGCCGGCACCCTGGCCCCGGCCACCCTCGACGCCTCCAACGAACGGCTCCGCCCACCGTGGACGGCCGAGCTGCACCGCATCCTGGGCAGCGCGGCTGCCGAAACCATCACCGGCGACCCGGCCTGGCCCGCACTGGTCAACGCGGTCAACGCCTCAGACTGGCCGCCGGCCGACCTGCTCGCCGCCGCCGCCGAATACCTTCTCGACGCCCTCGACGACGACGCGATCCGCCCCGACGAATACGCCCGCGTTCTGACCTACCGCGTCGAGCTGCTCACCCACTACGCCGCCGACATCGACACCGACATCCCGCACCCCGCCGACAGCGTCGGACAATCATTGAACGAGCCGCCGCTGCACCCAATCGGCACCGATCACCTTGCTGATCCCGGCCAGGACGAGTACCTGAGCTACGACTCCGAATTCGAGGACAGTCTCGGCGATCTGGACTTCTACTCCCTGCTCACCGAGCGCCCAGCGGCCACCCCGAATCTCGACATCGACATCACCGAACTGCGGGCCCGCTGCGCTGAGGCCAAGGCGCGCGCTCGGGCGCTGGCCGAGGCGGTGCTCTCCGCGCGCGGGGGCCCGGCCGAGCAGGCCGCAGCAGGCGAACTGATCGCGCTGCACCGCCGCCACGTCGAGCAGCGGCCCTACCAACACGACGTGGCGCACGCACACGCCGGCTGGGTCGCCGCCGAAGCCGCCTACGAGGCCCAGCAGTACCGCATCACCCAGCTGGAAAAGCTCATCGCCCGCGCCGAGAGCGAACACGACCAGAACCTCGCCCAGGCCTACCGTGAGCGGCGCGGCGATCTCGCCGCCGATGCCACTGACCTCGGCATGGCCGTCATGCGCAGCCGCGCCGAACGCGACACCGCCACCGCGCGCCTGCACGCGATCGCCGGCGGACCCGATCGCGTCGTCACCGCCGAGGACATCGAAGCCCGCCGCGCGGCGGCCGTCCACGCCGACATCGCCGCACTCAACACCGCCCGAGCCGAAGCCCGCGAGCTGGACAACCAACTCAGCCGCGCCGAGGCGCGCACCGCCCGCACCTTCGCCGAGAACCCCGCACGCGAACGCGAGCAGGCCCACGGGGCGACGCTCACCACCGAACGCGATCTGATGGTGTTGCGCGCTGAGGTGGATTTCGTGGAGGCGGCGGGGTCGCGGTCCCCGGCCACGGTGTACTCACCCCCGGCCGGGGACCGGGCCTGGGAGGAGTTGGACGAACCGGCCCGCGCCGTCGTGGAGACGATCACCGCCAGCATGCAGTCGGTGCACGTCCTAACCCTGGGCCCCGACGCCGACAAACACCACGCGTTGGCCGCGATCACCGCCGCCGCCACCGGCAAGGGCAGACACGTGCTAGCGATGCCGGCCACCGAAACCGCCACCGCGTTCGCCGAACACCACCGCTACGCCGAACGATCCACCGACCCCGCCACCACCCTGCAACGAATCGACAACGGGCAGTGGACCATTCCGCCGGGCCACCTACTCGTCATCGACGACGCCGACCACCTCGACCCCGCCCAGCTGCGCTACTTCACCGAACACGCCGGCCGCACCAACACCAAACTGCTACTCCTGCACACCCCCACCAAGAGCCGCACCCCCGCCCACAGCCTCATCGACGCCCTCGCCGACAACCTGCCCTGGGCCCAACGCCTCGGCACACTCACCACCGACCGCGACACCGCAATCGACCGCGCCGCAACACATCTACGCCAACACGACCCGGTCACCACCGAAGACCGCGAGGCCGCCCACCTCCTAGCCCGCCGCGACACCCTGCGCGACACCTACCAAACCCAATACAAACCCCGCCTACGCAACCACACCCACGAACACACCCGCGACCACGGACTCGACATCTAAACATCAGTGGCCCAACGACTCTGAATCGAAGCCAACACGGCGGGGCCAATTGGGCTCTCAGATATACGGCGGACCTGGGCTTGGTATCAACGCCAGTTCCCCATGAACGCAAAATGAGCAGCCCTGGAGCATCGGCGCGACAGTCAGCGAACGGTGATCGGCCGTACCCTGCCGTCGGGCCACTATTCGACCAGCCGCCCGTCGCCTGTGAGCGCGACAGGCGTCATTCCGCGCGTCACCAGAACATCGCCGTAATTACACTCGGCGAGGTAGCTACGCGCAGCAGAATCGATACCCGCATTGAAGGCCGCACCCTCGTCATCGGAAAGCGCTGGCAGCACCAATGGCCGCGCAAAGCCGAACCCACCCGCCTGTCGGCCACCGCGCATGGGTCTTCGAGGTTCTTGTTCTTGGCATCAGACGCCCTCATCGGACATCCAAACCCTATTCGCGACGGGGACAGCTGATATGTAGGCGTTGTTTGTCAAGAGGCAGGTGAAAGCCGCCCCGGTTTTGGTGCCGGGGCGGCTTTCGTT
>NZ_NOZR01000036.1 GCF_002250655.1 Mycolicibacterium sphagni | reverse complement strand
CGGCGTTGATTCGCACGGGGGCCGACCAGTACCGGTTCGTGCTGACCAACCACCACATTGTGTTGGACGGGTGGTCGCTACCGATTCTGCTGGGCGAGGTGTTCGCCAGCTATTACGGGCAGCGCTTGCGCCCGGCTGCGCCGTATCGGCGTTTCGTCAGTTGGCTGGCTGGTCGTGATGTCGAGGCTGCGCGTACGGCCTGGCGGCAGGTTCTGGCCGGGTTCGATACGCCGACGTTGGTCGGTGCTGCGGGCCGGGCGAGCCTGGGGCGACGCGATGTCGTGACGTCCACGATGTCCGGGCAGGCGACTTGGGCGCTCGGCGCACTGGCGCGGTCGTCTCATACGACGGTCAGCTCGGTGTTGCAGGGTGCTTATGCGCGGGTGTTGATGTCGCTGACGGGTCAGCGTGATGTCGCGTTCGGTACGACGGTGTCGGGTCGCCCGGATGAGGTGCTGGGCGCCGACTCGATGGTGGGTCTGCTGATCAATACGGTGCCGGTGCGGGTGCGCATTGACGCGACGACCACCACCGCCGGACTGCTGGAGCAACTGCGGAACGATCACGCCCAAACGCTTGAACATCAGCACCTGGCGCTCAACGAGATTCACCGTGTGACGGGTCAGGAGCACCTGTTCGACACGTTCTTCGTTTACGAGAACTATCCGATTGATGCCGCCAAGCTCTCGGGTAGCGACGGCCTTGCCGTTACGAACTTCGCGCACCGCGAGTACAACCACTACCCGATCGCCGTACAGGCCCTGCCGGGCGATGAACTGACTTTCCGGGTCGAGTATGACACCGAGGTGTTCGACACCGCCGACGTCGAAACGCTGATCGAACGGCTCAAACGTGTCGTGGCGGCCATGATCGCCGATCCGCAGCGCCCACTGTCGTCGATCGATGTGCTGGGCGACGCTGAGCTCACCCACCTCGACCAGTGGAGCAACCGGGCCGCGCTAATGCAGCCGCCGTCCGCCTCCTCGTCGATACCTTCGTTGTTCGCCGCGCAGGTGGCGCGTGTTCCGGAGGCTTTCGCGCTCACCTGGGGTGAGCGCTCGTGGACCTACCGCGAACTCGACGAAGCCACCAATCGGCTCGCGCACTTATTGGTGGACAAGGGAATTGGTCCCGGGCAGCGCATAGCGCTGTTGTTGCCCCGGTCGGCGGAAGCGATCGTGTCGATTCTGGCGGTGCTCAAGACCGGGGCGGCCTATGTGCCGATCGACCCCGCCGCGCCGTCAGCGCGGATGCAGCTGGTGCTCGACGATGCCGCGCCCGTGGCCGCGATCACGAATGCGGAGTTGGCTGATCGGCTGGCGGGTCGAAATCTACGGGTCGTCGATGTCAACGATCCTGCTGTCGGCGACCAGCCCAGTACCGGACTGGCCGTTCCGGCGCCGGATGACGTCGCCTATCTGATCTACACCTCGGGTACCACGGGTATCCCCAAGGGTGTCGCGATTACGCACCAGAACGTGACCCGGTTGCTGGACGCCATGAACACCGAGATCGATATGGTGGAGCAAGTTTGGTCGCTGTGGCATTCACTGGCCTTCGATGTGTCGGTCTGCGAGATGTGGGGCGCGCTGTTGTACGGCGGCCGGCTGCTGATAGTGCCCGAATCGGTGGCCCGCACGCCGGAGGAATTCCACGCTCTGCTGGCCGCCGAAGAGGTCACCGTCCTGTCCCAGACGCCGTCGGCGTTCTACGCGCTGCAGACCGCTGACGCGCTGCAACCCGCCATCGGACGACAGCTGAAGCTGCACGCGGTGATCTTCGCCGGTGAAGCGCTTGAACCACAACGTCTTCGGACCTGGCTGGACGGCCACCCCGGTTCTCCGCGCCTGTTCAATCTCTATGGCACCACTGAGACCACGGTGCACGCGTCGTTCCGGGAGATCGTGCAAACCGACATTGCCGGCGACTCCGATGTCAGCCCGGTCGGCGGCCCGCTGGCGGACCTGGCGTTCTTTGTTCTGGATCAGTGGCTGCGCCCGGTGCCGGCCGGCGTCGTCGGCGATCTCTATGTGGCGGGACCGCAAGCAGGTCTGGGCTATTGGCGACGGCCGGGACTGTCGTCGTCGCGTTTCGTCGCCTGCCCGTTCGGGGCGCCGGGGGACCGCATGTATCGCACCGGGGACCTGGTGTGGTGGGGCGCTGATGGCGAGCTGCGCTACGTGGGCCGCGCCGACGAGCAGGTGAAGATCCGCGGGTACCGCATCGAACTCGGTGAAGTGCGTGCCGTCCTGGCCGAAGTGCCCGGGGTTCAGCAGGCGGTTGTGATCGCCCGCGAGGACCGCCCCGGCGAGAAGCGCCTGGTGGGCTACGTCACCGGATCGGTGGATCCCGCAACGGCGCGCGCGGCGTTGGCCGAGCGGCTACCCGAGTACATGGTTCCCGCCGCGATCATGGTGATCGAGACACTGCCGTTAACGGTCAATGGCAAACTCGACCGAAAAGGATTGCCGGCACCCGAATTTGCGGACACCGACGCCTACCGCGCCCCGGCGAGCGCCGTCGAGGAGATCCTGGTTGGCATCTATGCCAGGACGCTGGGTCTCAATCGTGTCGGCGTCGACGATTCGTTCTTCGAGCTCGGTGGAGATTCACTGTCGGCGATGCGCCTGATCGCGGCGGTCAACGCCGGTCTGAACACCCGCCTTTCGGTGCGGACATTGTTCGAGGCACCTTCGATCGCCCAATTGGCGCCGCGCATCGGTGGAGACGACGATCGATTGAAGCCGCTGGCACCCATGGAACGGCCGGCAGTGATCCCCCTGTCGTTCTCGCAGAACCGGCTGTGGTTCCTGGACCAATTGCAGGGGCCCTCACCGACATACAACATGGCGGTCGGCTTGCGGTTGCAGGGCCACCTGAACACGGTGGCACTCGGTGCGGCGCTCGCCGATGTGGTGGGCCGCCATGAGAGCCTGCGCACGACGTTCGCGGCGCCCGATGGGATCCCCCAGCAGCTCGTGGTGCCCGCCGTGCAGGCTGACTTCGGTTGGGATGTCATCGATGCGGCCGGCTGGACGCAAGCCCAGCTGGACGAGGCGGTCGCCGAAGTGGCGCTGCACTCATTCCATCTAGACTCCGAAATTCCCATGCAGGCGCGGCTGTTCCGCGTCAGCGACAACGAGCATGTCGTCGTGTCAGTGGCGCACCACATCGCTGCCGACGGCCTGTCGATCGGGCCACTGGTACACGACCTGGGCGTGGCCTACGTCTGCCGGTCCGCAGGCCTGGAGCCTGTGTGGGCCGACCTGCCGGTCCAGTACGTCGACTACACCCTCTGGCAGCGGGCGCAATTCGGTGATCTGGACGACGGGAACAGCCTGATCGCCGCGCAGCTGGCGTATTGGGAAGACGCCTTGGCGGGCATGCCCGAACGGCTGCAGCTGCCGACCGACCGGCCGTATCCGCCGGTGGCGGATCAGCGCGGCGCGACCATCGGGTGGCAGTGGTCGATCGAGCTGCAGGAGCGGATCGCTGCGGTGGCCAGGGAGCACAACGCGACCAGCTTCATGCTGGTTCAGGCAGCGCTGGCGCTGCTGCTTGGCAAGCTCAGCTCGAGTTCCGATGTGGCAGTGGGATTCCCGATCGGTGGGCGCCGCGACCCCGCGCTCGACGCGTTGGTGGGATTCTTCGTCAACACACTGGTGTTGCGGGTCGATACCGGTGGTGACCCCACCATCGCCGAGCTGCTGGCTCAGGTGCGGACACGGAGTCTGGCTGCCTACGAGAACCAAGACGTGCCCTTCGAAGTCGTCGTCGACCGGCTCAAGCCCACCCGATCGCTGAATCATCATCCGCTGGTCCAAGTCATGCTGGCCTGGCAAAACCTGCCAGGGGAGACCAGCGAAGAGATCGCAATGGCGTTGGGCGACCTGCAAGTCACCCAGCTTCCGCTCGACACCCACACCGCACGTGTGGATCTCGCATTCTCGTTGACCGAACGCTGGACCCAGGCAGGTGAGCCCACCGGGATCGGTGGCATGGTCGAGTTCCGCACCGACGTGTTCGACGCAGCCAGCATCGAGACGCTGGTGCAGCGGCTGGAACGGGTGCTGGTGGCGATGACTGCCAACCCGGCACAGCGGTTGTCGTCGATCGATGTCCTAGACCCAGCCGAACGCGCCCATCTCGACAAGGTCGGCAACCGGGCATTACTGGCTCAGCGGGCGCACGCCGCTGTATCGGTGCCTGAACTGCTGGCCGCGCGGGTAGCCCGCGCACCCGAAGTTATCGCGCTCAGCGATGGCGACCGGTCGATCACCTACTTCGAACTTGACGAGTCCGCAAACCGGTTGGCGCACTGGCTCTCTGATTCTGGTGTGCGTGCGGGCGCGTGCGTGGCACTGCTGCTGGAACGCTCCGCGCAGGCCGTCGTGGCCATGCTCGCGGCCCTGAAAACCGGGGCCTCCTACTTGGCGATCGACCCTGCGTTGCCGGATTCTCGCATCGCGTTCATGTTGGCCGATGCCGCACCGACCGTCGTCGTCACCACGGCGGCGCTGCGGTCCCGGCTGGATGGACACGACGTGTCGGTCCTCGACATCGCCGACTTCGATACCGCCGGCGTGACGTTGCCCAACACCGCGCTGCCGGCCCCGGACCCGGACAATATCGCGTACCTGATCTACACCTCCGGCACCACCGGCACACCCAAAGGTGTTGCGATCAGCCACCGTAACCTGGCCCACCTGGCGGACTCCCCGCCGGTCGGGCTGCCCGCCGAGCAGGTGTGGACGCAATGTCACTCCTACGCATTCGACTTCTCGGTGTGGGAGATCTGGGCCGCGCTGTTGGCCGGCGGACGGCTGGTGGTCGTGCCCGATGCGGTGGTCCGTTCGCCGAGCGACTTCCACGACCTGCTGGTCGCCGAACACGTCAACGTGCTGACTCAAACCCCGTCGGCCGTGAATGCGCTTAACCCGGAGGGACTGGAGTCGGTCTCGCTGCTACTTGGCGGTGAGGCCTGCGCGGCCGAGGTGGTCGACGTGTGGGCACCAGGTCGGGTGGTGATCAACGCCTACGGCCCCACTGAGGCAACGATTTACGCATCCATGAGCGTGCCGCTCACCGCGGGATCGGTGGATCTGGGCGTTGCGCCGATCGGCGGCCCGGTGGCGACGTCGGCGCTGTTCGTCCTCGACGAGCGACTGCAGCCGGTGCCGCAAGGCGTGGTCGGCGAGTTGTACGTTGCGGGCCGCGGCGTGGGCGTCGGGTATGTCGGCCGCACCGGTCTTACCGGGTCGCGGTTCGTCGCGTCACCGTTCGGGGCACCCGGTGAGCGCATGTACCGCACGGGCGACTTGGTGCAGTGGCGCGCCGACGGGCAGCTGCAATACCTCGGGCGTGCCGACGAGCAGGTCAAGATCCGCGGTTATCGCATCGAACTCGGCGAAATCCAGGCCGCGCTGAGCGAAGTCGACGGCGTCGAGGCGGCTGTGGTGATCGCCCGCGAGGACCGCCCCGGCGACCAGCGCCTCGTCGGCTACATCACCGGAACGGCCGACCCGGCCAAAGCGCGCACCGTGCTCGCCGAACGCCTTCCGGCGTACATGGTTCCGGCCGCGGTGATGGCTCTGGCGGCGCTGCCCCTGACGGTCAGCGGCAAGCTCGACCGTCGCGCCCTGCCGGCGCCGGATTACCAAGGCACCGACCGCTATCGGGCGCCGTCCACGCTGACCGAAGAGATCCTGGCCGGCATCTTCGCCCAGGTGCTCGGTGTGGAACGCGTCGGCGTCGACGACTCGTTCTTCGACCTCGGTGGCGATTCGCTGTCTGCCATGCGCCTGATCGCCGGGATCAACAGCAGCCTGGATGCCGGGATCCCGGTGCGCGTGCTCTTCGAGGCACCGACGATCGCCCAGCTGGCGCCGCGTATCGATGGTGGCGACGGCGGGTCCGAGCCATTGGTGGCCCAGGAGCGCCCCGACGTCGTTCCGCTGTCGTTCGCGCAGAACCGGTTGTGGTTCATCGACCAGTTGCAGGGGCCGTCTCCGATCTACAACCTGCCGGTGGCGTTGCGGCTGCGTGGACAGCTCGATACCGATGCGCTGGGTGCTGCGCTGGCCGATGTGGTGGACCGTCAGGAAAGCCTGCGCACGCTGTTTCCCGAGGACGGCGGCGTTCCTCATCAACTGGTGGTGGCCGCCGGGCCGGCCGACTTCGGCTGGACCGTCGTCGATGCCACCGGTTGGTCGGACGGCCAACTGCAGGCGGCCATCGATGCCGCAGTGCGCTACACATTCGAATTGGCCACCGAAATCCCCATGCAAGCAAGGCTTTTCCGCGTCGCGGACGACGAGCATGTGTTGGTCGCAGTGGTGCACCACATCGCAGCCGACGGCTGGTCGGTGGCCCCACTGGTGGGCGATCTGGGTGTGGCCTACGCCAGCCGGTCTGCCGGCGAGGCCCCAGGTTGGGCCGACCTGGCGGTGCAGTATGTGGATTACACACTGTGGCAGCGCAATCAGCTCGGCGACCTTGCCGACAGCGAGAGCCGGATTACCGGCGAGCTGGCCTACTGGGAAGACGCCCTGGCCGGCATGCCGGAACACCTGCAGCTGCCGACCGATCGCCCCTACCCGGCGGTCGCGGACTATCGCGGTTCTCGCTTGGACATTGACTGGCCTGCCGACCTGCAGGAGCAGATCACCCGAATCGCCAGGGAAAACAACGCAACCAGCTTCATGGTGGTGCAGACCGCCTTGGCGGTATTGCTGTCGAACCTGAGCGCCAGTAACGACGTCGGGGTGGGATTCCCCATCGCCGGGCGAGGCGACGCCGCGCTCGACGAGTTGGTGGGCTTCTTCGTCAACACCCTGGTGTTGCGGGTTGACCTGACCGGCAACCCGACGTTCGCCGATCTGCTGGCACAGGTCCGCCGACGCAGTCTGGCCGCCTACGAGCATCAGAACGTGCCGTTCGAAGTGTTGGTGGAGCGCCTCAAGCCGACCCGGAGCATGGCGCATCACCCGCTGGTGCAGGTCGTGTTGGCCTGGCAGAACTTTGGCTGGCAGGCGGGCGACGCCGCGGGATTGTCGCTGGGTGATCTGCAGGTCGAGCCGCTGGCGGTGGACACCCAGACAGCCCGCATGGACCTCACGTTCAACCTTGCCGAACGGTGGAACGCGGCCGGCGAGCCTGCCGGTATTGGTGGCGGCGTCGAATTCCGCACTGACGTCTTCGATGTGGCCAGCATCCGGGCACTCGTCGATCGACTGCAGCGGGTTCTGGTGGAGATGACTGCCGATCCGGCTCAGCCTTTGTCGGCAGTGGATGTCCTGGACTCCGCTGAGCACACCCGCCTCGATGAGGTCGGCAACCGCGCGGCGCTGCTCCAGCCGGCCGCCAGCCCCGAATCGATCGCGTCGACGTTCGCCGCGCAGGTTGTGCGGACGCCGGATGCGGTGGCGGTGTCGTTCGAGGGTGTATCGATGACGTACCGCGAGTTGGATGTGGCGGCTGAGCGTGCCGCGCGTGTGTTGGTTGGTCGTGGGGCGGGGCCGGGTGAGCGGGTTGCGCTGCTGCTGCCGCGGTCGGCCGAGGCGATCGTGGCGATGGTGGCGGTGGTGAAGACCGGTGCTACGTATGTGCCGATCGACCCGTCGGTGCCCGAGGCCCGCAGGCAGTTTGTGCTCGGCGACTCCAAGCCGGTCGCTGCCGTCACCACCGCCGCGCTGGTCGAACAGCTTGATGGGCATGATCTTTCGATCATCGACACGAAAGAGCTGACCGACGCTGGAGTCGACACCAGCCACGTGCTGCCGGTGCCGCGTGCCGATGACGCCGCGTACGTCATCTACACGTCGGGCACCACGGGAACACCCAAGGGTGTGGAAATCCCGCACCACAACGTGATTCGGCTGCTGCAGACTCTTGACGCGGATATGGGCTTGGCGGGACACGCGTGGTCGCAGTGTCATTCCCTGGCGTTCGATTTCTCGGTGTGGGAGATCTGGGGTGCGCTGCTTTATGGTGGCCGCGTTGTCGTGGTGCCTGATGGGGTGGTGCGTTCGCCGGAGGATCTGCTCGCGTTGCTGGTCTCCGAGCGGGTCACTGTGCTGAGCCAGACCCCGTCCGCGTTCTATGCGTTGCAGTCCGCTGACGCGGCCCAGCCCGAGCTCGGTGCTCGGCTGGCATTGGAGGCGGTGGTGTTCGGCGGGGAAGCGCTTGAACCGCAACGGATGCGCTCGTGGATGGAGAATCATCCGCTTGCGCCCCGCCTGATCAACATGTACGGCATCACGGAAACGACGGTGCACGCCTCGTTCCGCGAGATCCATGCCGCCGATGTGGATAGTGCGGTCAGTCCGATCGGGGTGCCGTTGGGTCATCTGGGCTTTTTCGTGCTGGATACGTTGTTGCGGCCGGTTCCGCCGGGGGTGGTCGGCGAGTTGTATGTGGCCGGCGGTGGTGTGGCCGACGGCTACATCGGCCGGGCCGGCCTGTCGTCGACCCGGTTCGTGGCGTGCCCGTTCGGGGAGCCCGGAGCGCGGATGTATCGCACTGGTGACCTGATGTATTGGGGCGCTGACGGCGAGCTGCGCTACATGGGCCGCTCTGACGAGCAGGTGAAGATCCGCGGTTATCGGATCGAACTCGGCGAAATCCAGGCCGCACTGAGCGAATTGGATGGCGTCCAGCAGGCGGTGGTGATCGCCCGCGAAGACCGCCCCGGCGACAAACGCCTCGTCGGCTATGTCACTGGCGACGTGGATGTGGCGAGCGCTCGCACCGTGCTGGGTGACCGGCTGCCGTCGTACATGGTGCCGTCGGCTGTGGTGGCCATCGCCGCGCTGCCGCTGACGGTCAACGGAAAACTCGACACCAAGTCCTTGCCTGCGCCGGACTACCAGGACGTCGACTCCTACCGAGCGCCAGAAGGCGAGATGGAGGAAACCCTGGCGGCCATCTACGCCCAAGTCCTCGGACTCGAGCGGGTCGGCGTCGACGAATCCTTCTTCGAGCTGGGCGGCGACAGCATCCTGTCGATGCAGGTGGTCGCGCGGGCACGTGCCGCAGGCGTGCTCTGCCGCCCGCGCGACATCTTCGTCGAACAGACGGTGGCCGGGCTGGCCCGGGTCGCCACGCTCGCCGGCACCGACTCCGATGTGCTCGACGACGGCGTCGGTCCGTTGCTCGCGACGCCCATCATGCGGTGGCTGCATGACGTGCCCGGTCCGGTCGATCAGTTCAACCAGACTGTGCTGATCCAGGGTCCGGTCGGCGTGACAGAAGACGACGTGCTGGTGGTTCTGCAAGCCATACTCGATCGGCACGCGATGTTGCGGCTACGCGTGTCGGCCGGAGAAGACGGCCGGTGGTCACTGACCGTGCCCGAGCCCGAATCGGTGGACGCGCGCATGTGCCTCCACACGGTCGACGTGTTGTCGGAAGAGGCGGTGGCCAAGGCCCGGGCGAGGCTGAACCCGGAGACCGGTTCGATGGTCAGCGCGCTGTGGGCCGTCCCCACCGGTCAGTTGCTGATGATCGTCCATCATCTGGCCGTCGACGGTGTCTCCTGGCGAATCTTGTTGGAGGACTTCAACCTCGCCTGGGCACAGCTGCACGGCGGACAGCCCGTGTCGCTGCCCGCGCCGCGGACATCGTTCAACCGCTGGGCGTCGATCCTGGCCGAGCACGCGTACCACCCGGAGGTGGTCAGCCAGGCCGAGCGGTGGCGGGCCATCACGGCTGTACCCGCGCCACTGCCTGCTGTCCAACCTGGGATCGATACCTACGCCAACGCCGGCAGCTTGTCAGTCGAGCTGGACACCGAGACCACCCGGATGCTGCTCGGCGAAGTGCCCTCCGCGTTCCACGCCGGAATCAACGACATCCTGTTGATCGCGTTCGGGTTGGCGCTGGGCGAATTCCTCGGCACGGCAGACTCACCCGTCGTCATCGACGCCGAAGGGCACGGCCGCCAGGAAGAAGTGGCCTCCGATATCGACGCTGTCGACCTGTCACGAACGGTGGGCTGGTTCACCACCAAGTATCCGGTATCGCTTGCGGTCGGCGGGCTCGACTGGGGACAGGTGCTGACCGGCGACCCGGTGCTGGGTGCCATCATCAAGGACGCCAAGGAGCAGCTTCGGGCCTTGCCGGACGGGTTGACCTACGGCCTGTTGCGTTACCTCAACACAGATGTCCACCTCGACGGTGCCGATCCCACAATCGGTTTCAACTATCTGGGCCGGATGGGCGCCGGCAGTGGCCAGGTATCCGGTGACTTCTGGGAGATCCGCGAAGACGGCTGGAAGGTGACCGGCCCCGCGGCGGCGGTCCCCATGCCTTTGATGCACACCGTCGAACTCAATGCCGGCACTGTGGAAACGGCCGACGGGCCGCGCCTGCGGGCGGGCTGGACCTGGGCGCTCTCGGCGCTGGACCACGCACAGGTCGCGCGACTGTCCGGGCTGTGGTTCGACGCTCTCGCCGGAATCTGCGCGCACGTGCACGGCGGCGGTGGGGGACTGACGCCGTCGGATATCGCGCCCGCCCGCCTGACGCAAGAGCAGATCGACGAACTGTGCCAAGCCCACGATGTCGCCGATATCCTGCCGCTGACGCCGCTGCAGCACGGATTGTTGTTCCACGCCAACGTCGCTCACAGTTCTGGTGATGACGTGTACGGGGTGCAAATGGGCGTCGCCCTCAGCGGGCGGCTCGACCCGTACCGGCTGCACGAGGCCGTCCAGGCGGCGGTGCAACGGCATCCCAACCTGGTGGCACGGTTCTGCGGCCCTGCCGATGGGGAGCCGGTCCAGGTCATCCCGGCCGATCCAGTGGTGCCATGGCAGTACGTCGACCTCACCCGCGCCGAGGACCGCGACGAACAGATCGAACGGCTGTGTGTGGCCGAGCGGGCCGCGGTGTGTGATCTGGCTGAGCAGAGCGCCTTCCGGGCGGTGCTGATCCGCATTGCCCCGGATCAGCACCGGCTGGTGTTGACCAATCACCACATCCTGCTCGACGGCTGGTCGCTCGGCGTGCTGCTGCAAGAGGTTTTCGCCGGCTACTACGGTCAGCGATTGCCCGCCGCCGTGCCGTACCGCCGATTCATCGACTGGCTGGCCGATCGCGACATCGACGCCGCGCGATCAGCCTGGCGAGAAGCGTTGGCGGGCCTGGATACTGCGACCCTGATCGGACCAGCGGGCATCAGGTCCGGACCCAGAGACGTCCTCTCACTGCGGGTCTCCGAAGAGACCACGCAGGCACTGAACGACCTGGCGCGCTCACATCAGACCACTGTCAGTACCGTGCTGCAGGCGGCCTGGACACAGTTGTTGGCGGCAATGACCGGCCAGCGTGAGATCACCTTCGGTGTCGTGGTCGCGGGCCGGCCGGCCGAGGTGGCGGGTGCGGATTCGATGGTGGGCCTGTTGATCAACACGGTGCCGCTTCGGGTGAACATCTCGCCCGACGCGGGTGTGGCCGAACTGCTCGATGAGTTGCAGCAGGCCCGCTACCGCACACTCGAGCACGAGCATCTGGGGCTCAACGAAATTCACCGGATCGCCGGCCGGGAACGACTGTTCGACACCGTCTTCGTGTTCGAGAACTATCCCACCGACACGTCCTTGCTATCAGGTGCGGACGGCTTGAGCGTCACCGACGTCGACAGCCGCGACTACTACCACTACCCGCTGACAGTCCAAGCGGTGCCGGGGAACGAGCTGGATCTTCGAATCCAATACCGCACTGATGTATTTGACGACAACAGTATTCAGCGGTTTATCAGGCAACTCGATCAGGCGTTGACGACGATGGCGACCGTCTCAGAGCTGGCCGCGCTGGAGCCCTGGGACAGTCGAAGACAGCCGGCTGAACGCCGCGACACCGCGGGCGGTTACACGCCGCCGGCCACCGATATCGAACAGGCGCTGTGCGACATTATCGGCCGGGTGCTCGGGTTGGAACGCGTCGGCGCGGACGACTCGTTCTTCGATCTCGGTGGCGATTCGCTATCGGCGATGCGGACAGTTGCCGCGATCAAGGCCGAGCTCGGTGTCGAGGTATCGCTGCTGACTCTGTTCGACGTGCCGACAGTGCGACAGTTGAGCGAGCAGATGTCCTGACTCTCACCGCAGGTGCCGGGTAAAGAACCGGTTTACCTCGTCCCCGGCGAAATCCGGCACGCCGGCATGTCCACCCATGTTGGCGTGCAGCGTCTTTGCCTGGGCACCAAAGGTTTCGAACAGGTCGAGCGCCAGCTGTCGGTCATTGTTTTCGTCGTCCCACTGCAGCAGGACGTGCAGCGGAATCGTGACCCGGCGGGCTTCGTCGAACATCGATCGCGGCACGAAGCTCCCGGCGAAGAGTCCGGCGGCGGCGATGCGGGGCTCGACCACCGCCAGCCGGATACCGATGGCGATCAAGCCGCCCGAGTAACCGACCGGGCCGCTCACGTCGGGCAACGACAGCAAGGTATCCAGGGTCGACCGCCATTCCGGGACTGCCTTGTCGACCAGGGGAATGACCAGCCGGTCGACGATCTCGTCGACCGGCTGGCCGGCTGCCAATGCCCGGTGCAGATCGGCGCGGGCCTGCTCGGCGTCGGCTGATCGGGGGCGGTCACCACTGCCGGGAAGCTCAATGGTGGCCGCCGCGAAGCCGCTCGCCGCAGACCGCCTCGCTCGCCCGACCAATCGCGGGTACATGGTGTGCAGTCCGCCGGGGTGGCCGAGCAGGATCAGCGGTGCCGGCGAAGGTGTCGGCGGCGTCCAGAGGATGCCGGGGATGCTGTCGAGGATGAACTCGCGTTCGAGGCTGCCGTCGTCGAGACGCTGTTCGGAAGTGAAGTGCATGGTCGTGCCTTTCGGGAGTGCGCGCTGAAAACGGCGCTCCCGGACGACCTATCGTCCGACCGTGACTCCGAAGAGGAGCACCCACGTCGATACGTTCACGGATACCACCTCCTGGTCTTGTCGCACGGCTCCACGAAAATAGCACCGGCACCGTCGCCTGCCAATCGGTTTTCGGTCAGGGGTGCGGTCGTCTTCGCGCTAGCCCTCTGAGGTTTGCGTGTTTGCCGCGCTGTACCACTTGGTGACGTCGTAACCCGCGTCGTAGCGAGCAAGCCACTCAGCGGCCAGTGCAGGCAGTTTGTGTCGTGCGGGGTTATGCCCTGGAAACTGACTGGCTATGACCCCCATCGCGGCGACGGCCTGCACTCGCAGCGGTATGTGCGGATAGAACCTTTGCGTCGGACCGTAGTCAGGCACATCGAATCGCCTGAACTTCCTCAGTGAGGGAAACCGTTGCTTCAGTGCTAGTTTGACGTTCGGGCCGAACATCGACGTCGCGTCGACCTTGCGCTCATCGAGCGGGATGTGGGAGTTGAAGCGGTTGGTGACGGTCACCATCGCGTTGCCGGCGTGCCCAAATATCGAGGGGGCCATCCGCATGCGGTACCACGGTTCGCCGACCACGGCGTCGTAGATGATCAATGCCGAGCTGCGGTGCTCGATCTCTTCTACGAAGTGCCACAGAAACAGCGAGGCCACGCGGTCGTCACCGGGCGCGAACAAGGTGTCTGCGTTGTTCAGCATCATGGTGAACGTCGGTGTGAAGGTTGCCTCGAGGTCGGCGATGTAGGCCAACCGATACTTCACCGACGTGGTGGCGGCCAGATCGTCATAGACCGCCATCAATTCGTCGAGGATTTCCTCCATCACCGGATATGCGTTGATCAGCCCCTTCGCGTGCTGACGGTGGGCCATGCTGTGCTGGCCCTCTTGGCGGACGAACGCCAGGGCCTCCTCAGCGACCTGCGGGTCGGTGATCAGCGGCATAGCCTCGTGGACCGTCGTGCTGATCATCTTCTCGATGGCGAGGAACAGGAACGACAGCACGTTTGCGGCGCAGGAGAACGCCGGATCAGAAGGGTTCCAGCAGAATGGAACCGGGTAGTCGGCGAAGCCAAAGCGCATCTTCCGCACTTGCAGATCCGTCACCTGAACTGCTCCTTGCTTTCTTGAGCCTGTCGATCGAGCCGAATCATCAGCGCCATCACCACACTTGCGGAATCAGCCGCGAACGCACCTTCTGCGTGTACTCGCGATATCCGTCTAGTTCGTCGCCGAGCAGCTTCTCCTCGTCCTGAATCCGCGCCGCGAGTACGGCCACGCCCGGCATGACGAAGATGAGCGCCCAATAGGAGCCCAGCGCGAGGGGGAGCCCGACCAGCATCAAAACGTTTCCGGTATACATCGGATGCCGCACCAGCCCATAGAGTCCGGTGCTGACGACGTGCTGATCACTCTGTACCTGCACCGTTGTCGACGCGTATCTGTTCTGAATGGTCACCATCACCACCACGCCAAGACCGACGGCAACCACAACGTCACCGATGAGGCACAGCGCCGCCGGTACCGACGACCAGCCGAACCGATGGTCAAACCCGCTGACCACGCAGATCGCCACCAGCGACCCGTAAAGGCCAAGCATGACGACCTTCTGCACCCTACGGCCCTCTGCGACCGGGCCGCTGCGCATCCGTCGTTGCAGCGCCACGGGATTCGTCACCTGCAGATAAATACTGGGGATCCACGCCGCGAGGCCGAACACCGCCAGAAAGACCCAGGCCTGCCAATAATCGATGGTGCCTGCCGGCACGAACACCAGCAGTCCGATCGCGACCAACTGCGCGAGACCCAACGCGGCCACTTTGAGAACGGCGTTCACGTTCCTCCCAAATTCTCTGTCCCGTAGGGCGTGCCGTTGACGCTGCCGCGGTGGCGGCGTCGTGGTGCCGCCTACGCCGTCGCTTCACTGTTAGTTGGTGCCAGCTTCTCGCACAGCAGCTCGGCCAGGCCGCGGACCGTGCCGACTGCCAGTTCATTCCCGTTCAGTCGGATGCCCGTTTCGGCTTCCAGGCGGGTACGCAGCTCGAGCGCTCCAAGCGAGTCGACTCCGTACTCAGCGAGAGGCCGGTCGGGCTCGACGTTGCGACGCAGGATGAGGCTGATCTGATCGGAGATCAGGTGCCGCAACCGCGCGGGCCAGTCCTGTCTGGGCAGTTCGCTGAGCTCTGCGCGCAATTTGCTTGCGCCGGTGGGGCTCTGCACGTTCGACCGGAAGGCCTCGGCAAACGGGCTCCGCTGGGCGAAGGTGGTCAGCCAGGGGGAGCCGATGATCGGCGCGTACCCGGTGTAGGCGCGGTCGTAGCGAAGTAACACGTCGAGTGCGTACGCGCCTTCGTCGGGAGTGATAGCGGCACCGACACTCTCGGCGAGCTCCGTCCCCCGCCCGATCTGCCCCCAGGCGCCCCAGGCGATCGCGGTGCCCGGAAGTCCGCGGGCTCGCCGCCACCTGGTGAAGGAGTCCAGCCAGCTGTTAGCCGCGGCGTAGGCCCCCTGCCCCGGCGATCCCACCAATGCGGCCGCCGAGGAAAACGAGCAGAACCAGTCCACGGGCTGATCGGCGGTCGCATTGTGCAGGTTCCATGCACCGTAAACCTTTGGCGCCCAGTCGTGCTCGATGATCTCGTCGGTGATGTTGGCCAGTGTCGCGTCCTCGATCACCGCTGCGGCGTGGAGCACGCCTCGCACCGGCAGGCCGGTGGCCGTCGCGGCCTCCACCATCCGCTGCGCGGTGGCGGGGTCGGCGATGTCGCCGCAGTGCACCACGACTTCGGCGCCCATCGCGCGGATCAGTTCGACCGTTTCCAGTGCCTTGAGCGTCGGCTGCGAGCGAGACGTCAGCACGATGCGTCCACAGCCGGCGATGGCCATCTTCTCGGCCAGGAACAAGCCCAGACCACCCAGACCGCCGGTGACGAGATAGGCGCCGTCGCGGCGGAATGCCTTGGCCTGCTCCGGCGGCACCACGACGCTACTGGCGCCCGTGCGAGGGACATCGAGCAGGAGCTTGCCGGTGTGCTGGGCTGCGCTCATCACCCGGATTGCGGTGGCGGCATCGGTCAGTGGGTAGTCGGTGTGCTTGGCCGGAGGCAGGTCACCGTCCGCCACAAGCTGATACACCGTGCGCAGCAAGTCCCCAATCCGCTGAGGATGGCTCAGTGACATGAGCGCGAGGTCGACGTAGTAGAACGTCAGGTTACGCCGGAACGGGAACAGCCCGAGGCGGGTATTGCCGTAGACATCGCGCTTGCCGATCTCGACGAAACGTCCGCCGATGGCCAACAGTTCGAATCCGGCGCGTTGGGCCGCACCGGTCAGTGAGTTCAACACGATGTCTACGCCGTAGCCATCGGTGTCACGGCGGATCTGCTCGGCGAACTCGATGCTACGGGAGTCATAGACATGCTTGATGCCCATGTCGCGCAACATCTGCCGGCGCTCTTCGCTGCCAGCGGTGGCGAAGATCTCGGCACCTGCGGCACGCGCGACACCGATGGCGGCCTGGCCGACGCCGCCGGTCGCCGAGTGGATCAACACCTTGTCACCCGCGCCGATACCGGCCTGATCGTGCAGCCCGTACCAGGCGGTCGCCGTAGCGGTGGCCACCGCTACGGCTTGATGATCGGTGAGAACGTCCGGAACCGTGGCGGCCAGCCTGGCGTCGCAGGTGACGAAGGTGCCCCAACAGCCGTTCGCCGAGAACCCGCCCACCCGGTCTCCGACCCGATGATCGGTGACGTCAGGTCCGACCGCGGTGACCACACCGGCGAAATCCATCCCCAGCTCCGGTAACGCACCGTCGATGGCCGGGAACAGGCCCATCGCCACCAGTACGTCGGCGAAGTTGATACTGGATACGCCGACGGCGACCTCGATCTGTCCTGGGCCCGGCGTAACACGTTCGCACGCAACCAGTTCCAGCGTCTGGAGATCGCCGGGTGTGCGGATCTGCAGACGCATCCCGTCGGAGTCGTTGTGGGCGAAGACGGTCTGCCGCTCGTCGGGGTGCAGGGGGCTGGACGTCATCCGCGCCGTGTACCACGACCCGCCACGCCAGGCCGTCTCGTCCTCCCCGGAGCCACTGAGCAGGTGCCGCGCCAGCTGCTCGGCGTCGGTGTCGTCGTCGATGTCGATCTGGGTGGTGCTCAGATGCGGATGTTCGGTGCCGATCACCCGCACCAGGCCGCGCAGCCCACCCTGTTCCAGGTTGGCCACATCGCCTGTCAGTACGGTTTGGGCGGAGCGAGTGACCACGAACAGATGCGGCAGCTGGCCTGACGTCCCAGCTAATTCGCGGGCGATGCGAGTCAGGTGCTGGACGTACTCACGGCCCGCCAACGGGGACTGGTCATCGTTGTCTGTGGTCTTCTGCCCGGTGAGGATCACCACGCCGGCGGCGTCGCCGGAGCGCAGGTGTCCGGCCAGCTGCTCGGCAGTGGCGGCGTGGTCGGCATTCGGCGGCCAGCACATTGTGCTGCATTGGGCCCCTTGGGTTTTCAGGGCATCCGCCAGCGTGGTGCCGATCAGGTCTGCGGTGGAGGTGGTGCTGATCAGCAGCCAGGTTCTCGCGTCGGAATGAGTTGGTACCGGTAGCTGGCGCTGCTGCCATTCGACGGTCAACAGCCGCTCGCGCAAGATCCGATCCTGCTGTGCCTCCTCGGATTCTCCAGTGCCGCATCGCAGCCCGTGCACCCTTAGCAGCACTGCGCCGTGATCGTCGAGCACGTCGATGTCGGCCTCGATGCCGGAGGCATCCGCCTGAGTGACCCGCGCATAGCAATACTGGGCGCTGCGGGTCGAGCCATAGGCGCGCAGCCGACCCGCGCCCAGCGGCAATCCCAGCACCCCCTCGCTCAGCGCCCGAACGCGCGGACTTGCGCCGACCGCCTGGAAGCAGGCGTCCAGCAGCGCAGGATGCACGCCGTACGCACCTTGCTGAATCCGGATCTCCCGGGGCAGCGCGACTTCGGCCAGCACCGCACCGGCCGCGTCCTCGCCGGTGTGGACGGCAGTCAGACCGCTGAACGCCGGACCGTATTGCACACCGTGCCGCTCGAGACCCGAGCGCACCTCGTCCCCGTCCGCGCGATGCGGATACGCGGCACGAAGCGCCGCGATGTCGTAGTCCGCCGGTTGGTCGTCGCCGGCGGTCTGCAGGATCGCGCTGGCCTGTCGCACTTTTGTGCCGCCCTGGTCCGACTCCACGACGAACTCGACGACGCCCGGGGACGACAACGACGCCGTGGCGCCGACCGAGGTGTGCTCGTCGAGTAGAAGCGCTTGTTCGAAGCGGATGTCGCGGACTTCGGCGGAGCTGCCCAATACGGCTCCGGCGGCCGCCAATGCCATCTCGCAATAGGCTGCACCGGGGAGCGCCGCGACGTTGCGGATTGTGTGATCGGCCAGCCACGGCTGGGCTGCGGTACTGACCTGGGCCTGCCACACGTGGCGCTCCGGCTCCTCCTGCAGGCGGACGTGCGGACCGAGCATGGGATGCACCGACACGGTGAAGGCGCCGTGGGACGGGGACTCTCGACCTGTGCGATCCAGCCACAATCGACGGCGTGTCCACGTCGGCAGCGGAGTATCCACCAGCCGCCCAACCGGATACTGCACGGAGAAATCGATCGCGGCGCCCCCGCTGTGCAGATCCGCGACGAAGGACTCCAGCCCGTGCGGCTGATCCTGCGCGTGGCGCATCGCGGCCAAGGTGACCAGCGACATGTCCAGACTGGCGGCCGTCTGCTCCACCGCCTGCATGAGCATCGGGTGCGGCGCCAGTTCGGCGAAGACCCGGTAGCCGTCCTCGAGCGCGGCCCGCACCGCCGCGGCGAACCGCACCGTGGTGCGCAGGTTGCGCACCCAATACTTGTTGTTGCACAACGGTTCCTCGCGCGGGTCGAACCCGGTCGCCGAGTAGAAGGGAACCGTCGGGCTCAGCGGTTTGACGTCGGCAAGCACCTGCGTCAGTTCGTCGAGGATCGGATCGACGAGGGGAGAGTGCGGCGCAACGTCGATGAGGACCTGACGGACCATCTGATCGCGCTGTTCCCAGGTTGCCATCAGTTCGCGGACGGTCTCTGCCGCACCGCTGATCACCGTGGACTGCGGCGAGGCGACCACCGCGACAACGACGTCCTTGATGCCGCCGAGCGTCAGTTCCGAAAGCACCTGCTTGGCAGGCAGATCCACCGAGGCCATGATCCCCGAGCCGGCGATGGTGGTCATCAGCCGCGAGCGCCGGCAGATCACCCGCACCCCGTCCTCGAGTGACAGCGCGCCCGCTACCACCGCCGCAGCGACCTCACCCATCGAATGTCCGATGACAGCGCCTGGACGCACGCCGTAGGCCTTCATCGTTTCCGCCAGCGCAATCTGCATCGTGAATATGGCTGGCTGCAGCCGGTCGTTGCCGGAGACCACCTCTAGGGCGCCGAGCGCCTCGGTCACCGAGAACCCGGACTCCTGGGCGATGAGCGGCTCGATGCGCGCGACGGTTGCGCCGAACACCGGTTCGGTCGTGAGCAGCTGAGCACCCATCCCAGCCCACTGCGAGCCCTGGCCGGAGAACACCCACACCGGCCCGCGGTCATCGTGACCGACCGCCGTGCGATAGGGGTAATCGCCGTCGGCGACAGCACGTAGCGACTCGGTCAATTCCGCCCGGTTGCGGCCATGGATGGCGGTGCGTACCGGTCGGTGCGCACGTCGTCGCGCCAACGTGTAGCCGATGTCGGGCAATGTCACGTCGTCGTGTTCGTTCACCCAGTCGGCCAGCCGGCCTGCGGTGCGCCGCAACTCCTCTGGCGAGGACGACGACAGCGGGAACACCAGGGGCGCGGTCGGTGCGTCGCCGGCGTCTGCGTTGGTGGTCGGCGACTCCTGCACGGTGGGAGCCTGCTCCAGGATGGCGTGGACGTTGGTCCCCGACACGCCATACGCCGACACCGCCGCGCGGCGGGGTTGCTCGCCGCTCGTCGGCCATGCGGTGGTCTCTTGGGGCACAAAGAGATTCGTGGTGATCCGGGCCAAATCATCGGGCAGGCGGGTGAAGTGCAGGTTGCGGGGGACGGCACCGTGCCGCAGCGCGAGGATCGTCTTGACCAGGCCGATGGCACCCGAGGCCGACTGGGAATGGCCGAAGTTGGTTTTCACCGAGCCGAGGGCACACGGCCCGTCGACGCCGTATATCTCAGTCAGGCTGGCGTATTCGACCGGATCGCCCACCGGTGTTCCCGGGCCGTGTGCCTCGACCATGCCGATACTGGCCGCATCGACGTCCGCGGCAGCCAGGGCCGCCCGGTACACCGCGGTCTGGGCGGTGACAGACGGCGTGGAGATGTTCACCGTGCGGCCGTCTTGGTTGGCGGCCGTGCCGCGGATGACCGCGAGGATCCGGTCACGGTCCCGCAAGGCATCGGGCAGCCGTTTGAGGAGCACCATCGCGCACGCCTCGCCGGCCACGTAGCCGTCGGCCGCGACGTCGAAGGCATGACAGCGCCCAGTGGGGGAGAGATGACCTGCCGCGGTTCCCGCGACGTACTTACGCGGGTCCAGCATCACGTAGGCGCCGCCGGCGAGTGCGAGATCGCTTTCGCCATCGATCAGGCTGCGGCAGCCCATGTGCACCGCGAGCAGCCCGGACGAACATGCGGTGTCGACTGCCAGCGCAGGACCATGGAGGCCCAGGGTGTAGGCGATGCGTCCCGACGCCATGCTGAAGGTGTTGCCCGAGAAGCCGTACGGGCCCTCCATGGCGTCGGAGTCCGCTGAGATCAGTTGGTAGTCGTAATGCGACAGCCCGGTGAAGACGCCGGTAAGTGAGTCTTTCAGCGCTTCCGGAGTGAGCCCCGCGTGCTCCATGGCCTCCCAGGAGGTCTCGAGCAGCAGCCGGTGTTGAGGATCGACCGCGGCGGCCTCGCGCGGGTTGATGCCGAAGAACTCGGCATCGAAGCCAGCGACGTCGTCGAGAAAGGCTCCCCACTTCGATACCGTCCGTCCCGGCACGCCGGGCTCGGGGTCGTAGTACTCGTCGTTGTCCCAACGTTCGCGCGGCACCTCGGTGACGAAGTCGTCGCCACGCAGCAGCGCCTGCCACAGCTGCTCGGGAGAGTCGATTCCGCCGGGGAGCCGGCATGCCATACCGATGACAGCGACCGCAGTGGTCGACTTGGTGCTCATAGTCGCCGGGGGTTTCGCCGTGCCCGAGTCGCTTGCCCGATCATCGATCGCACCGAAAGAAACCATCCCTCTCCTCACAGCAACGACTCAGCGATGAGTTCGTCGCCTTGGCCCGCTCTGGTTCCCCCGACCCAGGCAAGGCAATTATTGACGCAGACGCAGCGTTACGGGTCAAGTTTGCTTGATTCGCAGCTAAGTGCAGGTGTTGACGGAAGCGTCACTCAACTTCTGGGTTCGAAGGTACAGCGGCGGTGCCGACTGATAGCTTGCTTGCCGTGACACAGGCGATTGAGGCCTCGATTCCGGCTCTGTTGCGCGAACGCGCCAGCCTGCAGCCGGACGACACGGCCTACACCTTTATCGACTACGACCAGGACTGGGCCGGCGTCCCGACCAGTCTGACGTGGCCCCAGCTGTATCGGCGTGCGGCCAACCTGGCCCGTGAGCTCAGCCACTGCGCGTCACCTGGCGACCGCGTGATGATCATCGCTCCCCAGGGACTGGAATACATCGTTGCTTTCCTCGGCTCTCTGCACGCAGGGGTGATCCCGGTCCCGCTGTCGGTCCCGATGGGAGGCGTCACCGACGAGCGGGTCGAATCGGTGCTGCGCGACGCATTGCCGGTCGCCGTTCTGACCACGTCTCCTGTCGTGGCTGAGGTGAGCCGGAGCATCGTCCCGCAGCCCGGGCAAGCACCGCCGGCCATCATTGAGGTCGATTTGCTGGATCTGGACGCTCCGACGCGGGGCGGTGTCATGTACGAGAGCGACAACTACCACGACACCGCGTACCTGCAATACACCTCCGGCTCGACCCGGTCGCCGGCCGGCGTGAAGATCTCGTACACAAATCTCTTGACCAATCTGCAGCAGATCACCACGGACTACTCGCGGCATGCGGGGGTCACCCCGCCGGACCTCACGTTCGTGTCGTGGCTGCCGTTCTTCCACGACCTGGGACTGATCCTGGGGGTGTGCTCACCGATCGTGTTGGGCACGAGTGCGGTGCTCACCAGCCCGACCTCGTTCTTGGTGCGGCCAGCCCGCTGGATGCAGTTGCTGGCGACCCATCCGTGCCCATTCACCGCGGCACCGAACTTTGCCTTCGACCTGGCGACGCGGAAGACCTCCGACGAGGACATGGCAGGCCTTGATCTCGGCGGCGTGCACACCATCCAAAGCGGCGCCGAGCGGGTTCAGCCCGCCACGATCAAGCGCTTCACCGACCGGTTCGCCCGCTTCAACCTCAACGAGAACGTGATCCAGCCGTCCTACGGCATGGCGGAGGCCACCCTCTACATGTCGACCCCCAAGCCGGAAGACCCGATCAGGGTCGTCCACTTCGACACCGAGGCGCTGGCGGCCGGCCAGGCCAAGCGCGTCGACAGCGCGGACGGCACGCCGCTGATCAGCTACGACGGTCCCATCAGCCCGCGTTCCCCGGTCTTGCGGATCGTCGACCCGGAGACTTCCACCGAAGTTCCCGAGGGGCAGACCGGCGAGATCTGGGCTTACGGCGACAACGTCAGCTCCGGCTACTGGGAAAACCCCGAGGCGACCGCACGCACCTTTGGCGGCACGATTGTGGCGCCATCGGCGGGCACGCCCGAGGGCCCCTGGCTGAAGACCGGCGACGTCGGCTTCTTCTCCGAGGGAGAGCTGTTCGTGGTCGGCCGGATCAAGGATCTGTTGATCATCTATGGCCGCAACCATGCCCCCGACGACATCGAGGCTACGGTCACGGACGTGACTGGCGGCCGGTGCGTGGCGATCGCGGTTCCGGACGACAGCGTGGAGAAGCTCGTGGTGGTGATGGAAATCCGAAAGCGCGGCGATTCCGACGAGGAAGCCCGGCAAAAGGTTGAGGACATCAAGCGGGACGTCACCACGGCGATCTCGAATGTGCACGGCATCGCGGCGGCGGACGTCGTTCCGGTGGGACCGGGGTCGATTCCGGTCACCACCAGCGGCAAGCTCAGGCGACAAAGCTCGGTGGCCATGTACCAGGCGAAGCAGTTCGCCCGCCTGGACGTTTGAGCGCCCTCGCCTCTAGGGCGTCCCGTTGCTGCCGTTTGAGCCGTCGGTGGCCGTGCCGGTAGTCGCCGAGGCGGTCCCACCGGTGCCGGCGGCACCGCCGGCAGTCGTCCCGTTACCGCCGTTACCGCCGTTGCCGCCGATCGCGGCACCGGATCCGTAGTTGTACGCGAAACCCCCGTCGCCACCCTGTCCACCGTTGGTGGTGCCGCCGCCGCCGTTGCCGCCGTTGCCGCCGGTCGCCGTGCCGGGAGCGGTCAATCCGGTGATCGCGCCCGCGAGGGTGACCAGATAGCTCCACGTGGGGTCACTGCTGAGTGCGGCCGCGCCGCCTGCACCGCCGTTGCCGCCCGCGCCGTTCGTGCCAGTGCCGCCGTCTCCGCCTCGTCCGGCGACGATGCTTCCTGGGAAATACGCACCCAAGAAGTAGCCGAATCCGAAGCTGATGACCGAGCCGCCAGTGCCGCCGTCTCCGCCGGTCGACCCGTCGCCGCCCTTGCCGCCGTTGCCGCCGTTGCCGCCGATCAGGCCAGCCGACCCGCCGTTGCCGCCGTTGCCGCCAGTCCCGCCGTCGGCCGAGTTGGACCCGCCGAGACCGCCGTTTCCGCCGGATCCGACCAGGATCGCCGAGCCGCCATCGCCGCCAGCCCCACCGTTCGCACCGTTACCGCCGTTGCCGCCGTTGCCGATCAACCCGGCGCTGCCGCCGTTTCCGCCGGCACATCCCGCAGAGTCGGTGCACGTTACGGAGGTCCAGGAATATCCCGTGCCGCCGCTGCCGAGTAACCAGCCGCCGGCTTGTCCATCAGGGCTTGCCGCTGTCCCGTTCGCGCCGTTGCCGATGATCGCGCGGCCCTGCCACTGGTTGGTCGCCACGGCCGTGACGATCTCCTGGAGACTGATCAGGACGTTGCTGCCGTCCCCTGCCGATTTGGCGTACGCAACGACCGTTGCGATCACGTCCGACAGGGTGAGGTTTGGCGGCGGAGTGGGGGAATCGGCCGCCAGTGTGCTCGCTGCGGCGATTGCGCCTGTCGAGGTCCTGGCCGACTGCGCGGCGCCAGACTGTGTCGCGGAGGCCGACTCTGTGGCGGCCGCGGACGCCGAGTCCTGAACAGTTTTAGCCGCCGCGGACGGCGCCTGTTTCGTTGAGGTGGATCCGCCGGTGAGGACCGGCTTGGAGCTGCTGGTGGGCTGTTTCGGAGTTGCGGACCGGCCGGTGCTTCCCACTTTGGGGCCGGTGCTGCTGTGGCTCGATGGGGAGGAATCGCCGCTTCCGGAGTCGGCCTGGGCGACCCCCGTGGCGCCGGTCAGCGAAGCGCAAACAGCGACGCTAAGAGCCCCTGTGCCCAGCCATGATGAGAGTTTGCTGTGCCGCTGCTGTGTGCTGTGGCGGGCAGTGGTTCTGCGTGCCTTGGACGTCGCACGGTTCGACCCGCGATGCCGTGCAGCCATGGTGTGCTCCCAAGTTTGCTAGTGCCCTCAGGGTGTCATGGTAGCAATGCCTGATGCCAAGTCTGGGCAAACTCCCGATTGCCCGGCTTTTCGACCGACGGCGAATACGCGGTTATGCCTGTTGACGTCGGTTCACGCGGAAATCCGGCCGGTGAATCGGACGGCGTCGACGTGAGCCGACGTAGGTCTTAGCGGGCCTTCTTGCCGGCGACGCCGGAACCGGACTTACTGCCGCTGGCGGCGGACTTGGCCGCGCCGGCGGTCGGCTTGTGGCCGAGACCGCGCTTGGAGGACGCAGCGGTGGTGTCGGCTGCCGATGCCGTCGTGGTGGTGTCGGTACTGGTTGTGCTGGACGCCGCCGCAGCCGAGGTTTTCTTAGTGCTTGCGACCGACGCAGCCCCAGCGCCAGTGATGCCATTGATTCTGATGCCGGGCAACGATTGGACGATGGTCTTGAGGCTCTCGGCGATTGACCCCGCGATTGCGAACGGACCCCACCCGGCCGTCACCGTGTTGTTGTCCCCGAAGAAGTTGAACGCCAGGCTCAGTGTGGTGTTCGGAAAGGGGCCCACCGAAGTAACCAGGTTGCCGTTGCCCAAAAGGTTTCCCGCGGCGGTCAAGATGCCCTGCGCCTTGACGACGCTGTCGCCCAGAATATTCGTGACGGAGCTCAAGAAGCCCTCCACCCACACGGTGCCCGCGTCGCCGAAGTTGACCGCCAAGTTGCCGAAGCCGCCGGCATTGGTGGTCTTGGTCCCGGCACCGCCGGACGCGCCGGCAATGGTGAGATTGAGGCTGCCGATATTCGTCATGATTCCCGGCCCGAGTTGCAACGCGATATTGCCGACTCCGGCCGCGCCTGTCGATTGAGCGCCCGTGCCGTTCAGGATGCCGATCGCAAAATTCAGGGCACCCATTGCAGCCGAGCTGCCGGCCCCCGCCTGCCAGGCGAGGTTCAGAAGGCCGGGCAGTACCGATGCTCTGGCGTTATCGCCGACCGCCACCGCGAAGCTCATCACGCTGAATGTGGTCGCAGAGACAGCGTTACTGCCCAGCGAAATGGCGCCGCTCAAAAACCCATTGCCAGCATTCGCGGTTGCACCGGCGCCGATCCCGATCGCGAAGCTGGTCAGGTTACTGGTGCAACCGCCGCCATTGCCGATACCGAAAATGGATACGCAGCTTGCGTGTGCGGGAGGGGCTTCGCCGAGAGTGCTCACCGCGAGGGCGCCCGAAACCAAGGCGCCAAGCAGCACGCCACCTCTTGCGCGAACCTGACTCATCTACAACCCTGCAACCTTGAGGCAACTTTGCTGGATAGGACCGTACCTGACGCGGATGGAGCTTACAGCTTTTCTCGCCGATAATCACTCAGCGTTCCCAGTGATTGGACAGATTCTCTCCTGGGTGCCGATGAATTGTCTACGGCGGACGTGCACATCCGAGAGGGTGGGCTGGCCCGCGAAAGCCATATGTCCGCAGCTCATTACGTTAGGTGACGGTCCGGGAGGCGCAGGGTCCAGCACTCCCGGGTGTTGACGCCGAGTACTCGTTGCCTAATCGGCTGATCAGCCTCGGCCCACTGTCCCATCACCTGCAGTGAGTGTGGTGGCAACGTTTGAGTCTTCAGCACTGTGCTTTGCCAAATTCGGCTGGGCCGCGTTGCGCGATGCGGACCCGTATCGAGCTACTGCTTGCGGTGTTTTCCGCCGACGCCGCCGCCGTGCGCGGAGCTGGAGTTCGTGCCGCTGTCGCTGGAGGCGCTTGCCGAGTCGGGCTTCCGGTGACGGCCTCCGGCTGCGGTGGCTGTCGTACCGCTATCGGTGCTGCTGCTGGCGGTGTCGGGAGCGCGGTGACGACCGGCGGCCGCCCTGACGTTCGTGGTGGTGCTGTCGCCCGACGTGGCCGTGCCGCCTGACGCGGTCGGCGTGGCATCCGCGGTCGTAGTCGTAGTTTTCTCGGCGCTGGCTGCGGCTGCGGTGGTCGTCGCGCTCAAGGACGTCCCTTGTCGTGCGCTGTGCCCGAGGCCCTCCATCGAGCCGCCGGACCCACTGGTCGAGGAGCTTCCCCCGCTTTTACTCGAACTGCCGGCTCCGGCCGACAAGGAGAACTTCGGAAGGTGGAAGTTGTTGATGTTGATGCCGGGGCCCTTGAGGAGGAGCGTCTGGAGCTCCTGGTTGAACGACACCACGAACGACAACGGGCCGTTCAGGGCCTTGAGGGTGTTGTCGATGCCGAACGAGTTCATCACCAGGCCCAGCACCACCGGGAAGCCGGTCTGCGACAACATCTGTACCACGTTGCCGTTTCCGATGAAGTTGACGGCCGCGCTCAAGAGGCCCTCCACCGCGACGGTGTTCGTGCCGAGAATGTTCGCCGCAGTGGTGAAGAAACCTTCGGCAAATACCGAGCCGGCGTCGCCCAAAAAGTTGAGGGCCCATGCGCCGATGCCGCCCGCAGCAGTGCTTTGTAGGCCCCCGCCGTTCTGCAACATGCTGAAGGCGAGATTGAGGAGTCCGACGGTCGTGACCGTGCCCGCGCCGATCTGCAAGGAAAGATTGAACAATCCGGCGGCGCCGGTTTCTTGAGTCCCGCTGCCACCGTTGGGAAGGCCGATCGCGGTGTTGAAGCCGCCGATCGTCGACGTCGTGCCCGCCCCGAGCTGAATCGCGACGTTGCCGAGGCCGATGGCACCCGTGGTATTGGCCGTGATGCCGTCTGAGATACCGAGGACAAAGTTGAGGATGCCGCCGAGCGTGGACGCGGTACCGGCGCCGAATTGCAAGTTGAGTCCGAGCGCCGCCCCCATGGTCGCCGCCGTCGCGTTGGCGCCGAACGCCCCGGCCAACATGAATGCCGCGATGTTGGTGATGGCGTTGGCGTGGTCGCCGATCGCAATAGCACCGCCGAACAGTGCATTGCCGGCATTCGCCACTGCGCCGTCGCCGATCGCGATCGCGAGCGTGGTCAGGTTGCTTGTGCAGCCGTTGCCGTTGTTCAAGCCGAATGCTGAGATGCACGACGCATTGGCGGTTGGTGTCGGAGTGAATGCCCCGGCCGCGAGTGCGCTCGCAACCAAGGCGCCAAGCGCCGCGTTGCGTCCGTCTCGAACCCGACCCACCGACATCTCCGTTGCTGTAAGTGTCTTTGCTGGATTGGAACCTACCGGACGCCACCCACTGCTGACAGTCTTCTAACAGATATTTGCCGCGGCTCATAGGTAGCGGTACCTCGTCGGCCAATCAGCAGAACAGTAGTCGCTAGACCACCAAAGTCGTTGCCTCCCCGGTGGGATGTGGGGGCAGCACGCTATGTCACTGCGTGGCGTGAGCTTCACGCGTACGGCTCAAGCGGTTCGATCGTGACGAATGGTTGTGTCCCGTTTCCGACGAGGAGACCAGTGACGCCGCCGGGAATCGACGGGGTCCGTAGCTGTGTGGTGGCATCCGGCGGGGTTGCGACGATCGTCGTCGTCTGCGGCCAGGCGGGCGTCAGGGAGGAAGTCCATCGGGTTTGTCTTCCCCGACGTCCAATCTCGATGCCGGTGCGAGAACGTGGGTGCCCCCGGCAGGATTCGAACCTGCGGCCTTCTGCTCCGGAGGCAGACGCTCTATCCCCTGAGCTACGGGGGCGCAGATGACAGCTGCGCCGTTGGGCTCAGACAGCCTAACGCATCAGAACGACTGCTCAGTGCCTGCGGCCGAGCCCCCGATATGCCGGCATGATTCCCGGGCCGCTGCGCTCCTGCCCGCCGGGGTATGCGGATTCGGGCGCTGACCACGCCAGACCATAGGATGGACCCTCGTGACACCCGCCGACCTCGCCGAGCTGCTCAGGGCCACCGCTGCCGCGGTGCTCACCGAGCATGACCTGGATCCCGCCGCTCTGCCCGCGACGGTGACTGTCGAGCGCCCGCGCAACCCTGAGCACGGCGATTACGCGACCAACCTGGCTCTTCAGCTGGGCAAAAAGGTCGGCGCCAACCCCCGCGAGCTGGCCGGCTGGCTTGCCGCCGCGCTGACCGCCGCCGATGGTATCGCTGCCGCAGAGGTGGCCGGCCCCGGCTTTGTCAACCTGCGCATCGAAGCCTCGGCGCAGGGCGTCATCGTGCAGAACATCCTGGGTGCAGGGGCGGCTTACGGCACCTCGCAACTGCTTGACGGCCAGAACATCAACCTGGAGTTCGTCTCGGCCAACCCGACCGGACCCATCCACATCGGCGGCACCCGCTGGGCCGCTGTCGGTGACGCCCTGGGCCGGCTGTTGAGCACTCAGGGTGCCATCGTGGTGCGCGAGTACTACTTCAACGACCATGGCGCCCAGATCGACCGATTCACCAACTCGCTGATCGCGGCGGCCACCGGCCAGCCGGCGCCGGAGGACGGTTACGCGGGCGACTACATCAAGGACATCGCCGACCAGGTGCTGGCCAAGGCCCCCGACGCGCTGAGTCTGAGCGGTGACGATCAGAAGGAGATCTTCCGCTCCATCGGCGTCGACTTGATGTTCACCCACATCAAGAAGTCGCTGCACGAGTTCGGCACCGATTTCGACGTGTACACCCACGAAGACTCGATGCACACCAGCGGGCGGGTCGACCAGGCCATCGCCAAGCTGCGGCAGACCGGCAACATCTACGAGAAGGACGGCGCAACCTGGTTGCGCACAACGGAATTCGGCGATGACAAAGACCGCGTCGTCATCAAGAGTGACGGCCAGCCCGCCTACATCGCCGGCGACCTCGCCTACTACCTGGACAAGCGTGAACGCGGCTTCAACCTCTGCATCTACATGCTCGGGGCCGACCACCACGGCTACATCGCCCGGCTCAAGGCCGCGGCCGCGGCCCTCGGAGACGACCCCGACACCGTCGAGGTGCTGATCGGTCAGATGGTCAACCTCGTGCGCGACGGCCAGCCCGTGCGGATGAGTAAGCGGGCCGGCACTGTGATCACCCTCGACGACCTGGTCGAGGCCATCGGCGTGGACGCCGCCCGCTACGCGCTGACCCGCTCCTCGGTGGACACCCCGATCGACATCGACCTGCAGTTGTGGTCCTCGGCGTCGAACGATAATCCGGTCTATTACGTGCAATACGCGCATGCTCGGCTCTCGGCGCTGGCTCGCAACGCCGCCGATCTCGGCCTGGCGCCTGACACCGCGCATCTGGAACTGCTCACCCACGACAAAGAGGGCGCGCTGATCCGCAACCTCGGCGAGTTTGCCCGTGTGCTCAAAGCCGGTGCCTCGCTGCGCGAGCCGCACCGGGTGTGCCGTTATCTCGAGGATCTGGCCGGCGACTACCACCGGTTCTACGACTCCTGCCGGGTGTTGCCGATGGGTGATGAGACACCGGGCAGCCTTCATCAGGCCCGGCTGGCGTTGTGCGCGGCGACTCGTCAGGTGATCGCCAACGGTCTTGGCATCCTCGGAGTTTCGGCACCGGAGCGGATGTGAACGCTCACCCCGCAGGCCCACGCCACGCCGAGGAGATGCACCACGGCGGCGCCCCAGCACGGCCGCATACTGCTGCTGAGGTGCTGACGCTCGCACCGAATGTGTGGCCGCGCAACCTTATTCGCGGCACCGATGGCGAAGTGGCGATTGCCGGCGTGACCGTGACGGACCTGGCCGCCGAGTACGGCACGCCGCTGTTCGTGATCGATGAGGACGACTTCCGTGCCCGTTGTCGCGAGATCGCTGCGGCATTCGGCGGCGGCCACAACGTGCACTATGCAGGAAAGGCCTTCCTGTGCAGTGAGATTGCGCGCTGGGTAGAGCAAGAGGGTCTCTCGCTTGACGTCGCCACCGGCGGCGAGCTTGCGGTCGCGTTGCATGCCGAATTTCCGGCCGAGCGAATCGCGTTCCACGGCAACAACAAATCGGTCGATGAACTGACGACCGCGGTCAAGGCCGGCGTAGGTCACATCGTCCTGGACTCGATGGCCGAGATCGAGCGTCTCGACGTCGTTGCGGGCGAAGCCGGTGTGGTGCAGGACGTGCTGCTTCGGGTCACCGTAGGCGTGGAGGCGCACACCCACGAGTTCATCGCGACCGCCCACGAAGACCAGAAATTCGGGCTGTCGCTGGCCAGCGGTGCCGCCATGGTCGGAGTGCGTCGGGTCTTCGCCACCGATCACCTGCGTCTGGTCGGTCTGCACAGCCACATCGGGTCGCAGATCTTCGACGTCGCGGGCTTCGAATTGGCCGCGCACCGGGTGATCGGTCTGCTGCGGGACGTGGTGGCCGAGTTCGGGGTGGATAAGACTGCTCAGATCGCCACCGTGGATCTTGGTGGGGGACTAGGCATTTCCTATCTGCCGCAGGATGATCCGCCGCCTATCGAGGATCTCGCAGCCAAGCTCGAGGCGATCGTGAAGAGCGAGTCGGCGGCTGTGGGCCTGCCCGCGCCGCGGCTGGTCGTCGAGCCCGGTCGGGCGATCGCAGGGCCGGGGACTGTCACGCTCTACGAGGTCGGCACGGTCAAAGACGTGGTGATCGGGTCGGACAAGACCCGGCGCTACGTCAGCGTCGACGGCGGCATGAGCGACAACATCCGCCCGGCGCTCTACGGCTCCGAATATGACGTCCGGCTGGTCTCCCGAGTCACCGACGCCGCGCCGATATTGGTGCGGGTGGTCGGAAAGCATTGCGAGAGTGGCGACATCATCGTCCGCGACGCTTGGATGCCCGGCGACGTCCAGCCTGGTGATCTGGTAGCGGTGGCCGCGACCGGCGCCTACTGCTATTCGATGTCAAGTCGATACAACCTGATCGGCCGTCCCGCTGTGGTGGCCGTGCGCGACGGGCGGGCTCGCCTGATCCTGCGCCGGGAGACCATCGACGACCTGCTGAGTCTGGAAGTGAGGTAACAGCACAATGAGTACACCCGAGAAGGCCATTGGGGTCGCGGTATTGGGTCTGGGCAATGTCGGCAGTGAGGTTGCCCGGATCATCCAGGAGAGCGCGCCTGACCTGGCGGCACGCATCGGTGCGCCGCTGGAGTTGCGCGGTGTGGCGGTGCGGCGCGTCGCCGGCGACCGAGGTCTACCGGTGGAGATGCTCACCGACAACGTCGAGGAACTGGTTTCCCGTGCCGACGTCGACCTCGTCGTCGAGTTGATGGGCCCCGTCGAGCCCGCCCGCAAGGCGATCCTGACGGCGCTCGAGGGTGGAAAGTCGGTGGTGACCGCCAACAAGGCACTGCTGGCCCAGTCCACCGGCGAGTTGGCCCAAGCCGCCGAACGTGCCCATGTCGACCTGTATTTCGAAGCAGCGGTCGCTGGTGCCATCCCGGTGATCCGGCCGCTCACCCAGTCGCTGGCCGGCGACACCGTGCTGCGGGTGGCGGGCATCGTCAACGGCACCACGAACTACATCCTGTCTGAAATGTCTTCCACTGGAGCCGATTACGACTCCGCACTGGCCGACGCCAGTGCCCTCGGCTACGCCGAGGCGGATCCCACCGCTGACGTCGAGGGCTATGACGCCGCGGCCAAGGCCGCCATCCTGGCCTCCATCGCCTTCCATACCCGGGTCACCGCCGACGACGTCTACCGCGAGGGCATCACCAGGATCACGCCGGAGGACTTCGAGTCGGCCAAGGCGCTGGGTTGCACCATCAAGCTGCTGTCGATCTGCGAGCGTGTCACTGGAAGTGATGGCCAGCAACGGGTTTCGGCGCGCGTGTACCCCGCGCTGGTGCCGCTGAGCCATCCGCTGGCCACGGTCAACGGAGCCTTCAACGCGGTCGTCGTCGAGGCGGAAGCGGCCGGCCGGTTGATGTTCTACGGCCAGGGTGCGGGTGGCGCACCGACGGCATCGGCGGTCATGGGTGATCTGGTGATGGCCGCGCGCAACCGGGTACAGGGTGGTCGCGGGCCGCGGGAATCGAAATATGCCCAGTTGCCGATCGCCCCGATGGGCTCCATCACGACCCGGTACTACGTCAGCATGACGGTCAACGACCGTCCTGGCGTGTTGTCTTCGGTGGCGGCCGAATTCGCCAACCGCGGGGTCAGCATCGCCGAGGTTCGCCAGGAAGGCATCAGTGACGGCAGTGGTGCGCGGATCGTGGTGGTGACCCACCTGGCGACCGATGCCGCACTGTCCGAGACCGTCGCGGCCCTGGCCGATCTCGACGCCGTCCAAGAAGTGAACAGCGTGCTGCGTCTGGAGGGAACCAGCGAATGAGCTCCACGAAATCGTCTGCCGTGCACACCCCGTGGCCCGGACTGATCGCGGCCTACCGCGACCGGCTCCCGGTGGCACCGGATTGGACGCCGATCACCCTCCTCGAGGGTGGCACTCCGCTGCTCAGCGCGCCGCGACTGTCTGAAAAGACTGGTTGCACAGTGTATTTGAAGGTCGAAGGCCTCAACCCCACCGGATCCTTCAAAGATCGCGGCATGACGATGGCCGTCACCGACGCCGTCGCGCGCGGGCAGAAGGCGGTGCTGTGCGCCTCGACCGGCAACACGTCGGCTTCGGCGGCGGCCTACGCCGCCAGGGCCGGCATCACTTGTGCGGTGCTGATCCCGCAGGGCAAGATCGCGATGGGGAAGCTGGCCCAGGCAGTCATGCACGGCGCCAAGATCATTCAGATCGACGGCAATTTCGACGACTGCTTGGAGCTGGCCCGCAAGCTCACCGCCGACTACCCGACGATCGCGCTGGTGAACAGCGTCAACCCGGTACGCATCGAGGGTCAGAAGACCGCTGCGTTCGAAATCGTCGATGCCCTGGGGACGGCGCCGGACGTGCATTCCCTGCCGGTCGGCAACGCTGGCAACATCACCGCGTACTGGAAGGGCTACACCGAGTACCACCGCGACGGGCTGACCGACAAGCTGCCCCGGATGCTGGGTACGCAGGCCGCCGGGGCCGCACCGCTGGTATCCGGCAAGCCGGTGAGCAACCCCGAGACCATCGCCACCGCGATCCGCATCGGCTCGCCGGCCTCGTGGGACGGTGCCGTCGCCGCGCAGCACGATTCGGGAGGCCGCTTCCTGGCGGCCACCGACGAGGAGATCCTGGCGGCATATCACCTGGTTGCCGAGGCCGAGGGGGTGTTCGTCGAGCCGGCGTCGGCCGCCAGCATCGCCGGTTTGCTCAAATCGGTCGAAGACGGCTGGGTCAAGCGCGGCTCGACCGTGGTCTGCACCGTCACCGGTAATGGCCTCAAGGATCCCGACACCGCACTTCGCGATATGCCGACGGTCAAACCTGTCGCTGTCGACCCCGGTGCCGTGGTCGCTGAGCTGGGCCTGGTCTGAGAGACGGATCGTCGGTGACCCTGAATCTGCCCACCGGACTGAGTGCCAGCGCCACCGTCGCGGCGTCCAGCGCCAACCTCGGCCCCGGCTTCGATTGCCTGGGCCTGGCGCTGGCCCTGTACGACGAGATCCTCGTCGAGACCACTGACGCCGGGCTGATCGTCGAGGTCGAGGGGGAGGGGGCCGGTCAGGTACCGCTGACCCCCGAGCATCTGGTGGTTCGGGCACTGCATCGCGGGCTGGCGGCCGGCGGCGCGGACGTCCCCGGGTTGGTCGTGCGCTGCCGTAACGCGATCCCGCACTCGCGGGGTCTGGGCTCCTCTGCCGCGGCGGTCGTGGGCGGTCTTGCGGCGGCGAATGGTCTTCTGGCGCAAGCGGATCGGGAGCCGCTTACCGAAGCGCAGCTGATTCAGCTGGCGTCGGAGTTCGAGGGGCACCCCGACAACGCGTCCGCGGCGGTTCTCGGCGGTGCAGTGGTGTCGTGGGTCGACGCCAAGGCAATGCCGCCGACGTACTCCGCGGCGGCCTTGCGCCTGCATCCCGACATTCATCTGTTCCCGGGAATCCCGCAGGTGCGGTCGTCGACCGCCGAGACGCGGGTGCTGTTGCCCGACCACGTCACGCACGAGGCCGCCCGGTTCAACCTGAGCCGCGCAGCGTTGCTGGTTGTCGCGCTCACGGAGCGGCCCGACTTGCTGATGCCGGCCACCGACGATGTTTTGCATCAGCCTCAGCGCGCCCCGGCCATGCCGGCTTCGGCGGAATACGTGCAGGTGCTGCGACGTTGCGGGGTAGCGGCGGTGTTGTCGGGTGCTGGTCCGGCAGTTTTGGCGATTTCCACCAGCGCGGAATTGCCGGCCGAGGCCATCGAGTTCGGCACCGCCGTAGGATTCACCGTCAGCGAGATGGGCGTCGGCGAGGCAGTTCGCTGGAGTTCAGGTGTCGCGGTCAGACGTTGAGTTGCGCACACGCCGGTAAGGGATTCTTGCTTTCCAGCGGTTAAGGGGGCTATTCTCGGTCCCGTCCCGGCAATCGCAGCGACGGTTCCTGCGCCGACACTAGGACGACCACCAATTTCTCTTGTGTTCAACTCGTGGACTGACGGTTCGCCATGTTGCCGCGAATCCCGGCGATCACCGTTGACGCACAGACGATGGTGAGACTTCGCATTCAGCGAATCGGCTGAATGCCAGAACCCCTTGCCCCTACGAAACGGCGAGGGAAAGAAAGGAAATCCGTGACCGATACGGACCTGATCACGGCTGGAGAGCGCGCCTCGCAGACGGACGCGCCCGCCGTGACCGCAGAAATCCCCTCGGCGCCTGATTCTCGGCCGGCGGCCGCTGCCAGTGGGGACGCCGGCCCGGCTGGCTCTCTGTCGACGATGGTCCTGCCCGAGCTTCGTGCCCTGGCCAACCGAGTTGGTGTCAAGGGAACCTCCGGGATGCGCAAGGGCGATCTGATCGCCGCGATCAAGGAGCACCAGAACGGCGGCAACGGCGCAGACCAGCGTCCGGCCGATGCCGGCCAGGCGCCCGCCGAGCAGCCCGTCCAGCAGCCTGCCGAGCAGGCAAGTGAGCCCCGCGAGAACAAGAGCAACATCTAATCCAACGGTGGCGAGCCGCGGCGCCGTGAGCGCCGGACGGCCACCCGCCAAGCCGGCGCCGCCGCCGCCGACGCCGCTGATAACGCCGAGCAGCAGAAATCGCAGGACAACCACTCCGAGCAGGGCGAAAAGCGGGACAACCAGAATCAGAACCGCCAGGACAACCGTGACTCCGCAGAGCAAGGCGGGCAGGGGCAGTCCGGCAACCAGCAGTCCGGCAACCAGCAGAACCGCGGCAACCAGCAGAACCGTGGCAACCAGCAGAACCGTGGCAACCAGCAGGGCCGCGACGACAACCAGAACCGCGGCAACCAGCAGAACCGCGATGACCAGAACCGCGACGACAACCAGAACCGCGACGACGATGACGACGACAGCCGCCAGGGCCGTCGCGGCCGCCGGTTCCGGGACCGTCGCCGTCGTGGCGAGCGTACCGGCGGCGAGGGCGGCGTCAACGACGCCGAACTTCGCGAGGACGACGTCGTTCAGCCGGTCGCCGGCATCCTCGACGTGCTCGACAACTACGCGTTCGTGCGCACGTCGGGCTACCTTGCCGGGCCCAACGACGTCTACGTCTCGATGAACATGGTCCGCAAGAACGGCCTGCGCCGCGGCGACGCCGTCACCGGCGCGGTCCGCGTGCCCAAGGAGGGCGAGCAGAACAACCAGCGCCAGAAGTTCAACCCGCTGGTTCGCCTCGACAGCGTCAACGGCGGCCCGGTCGAGGCGGCCAAGAATCGGCCGGACTTCACCAAGATGACGCCGCTGTACCCGAATCAGCGGCTGCGCCTGGAGACCACCTCCGATCGGCTGACCACTCGCGTGATCGACCTGATCATGCCGATCGGCAAGGGCCAGCGCGCCCTGATCGTGTCGCCGCCCAAGGCCGGTAAGACCACGATCATGCAGGACATCGCGAACGCGATCACCCGCAACAATCCCGAGTGTCACCTGATGGTGGTCCTGGTCGACGAGCGACCTGAAGAGGTCACCGACATGCAGCGCTCGGTCAAGGGCGAGGTCATCGCCTCCACCTTCGACCGCCCGCCGTCAGATCACACGCAGGCCGCCGAGCTGGCCATCGAGCGCGCCAAGCGCCTCGTGGAGCAGGGCAAAGACGTCGTTGTGCTGCTCGACTCGATCACCCGCCTGGGCCGTGCCTACAACAACGCCTCCCCGGCGTCCGGGCGCATCCTGTCCGGTGGTGTGGACTCGACCGCGCTGTACCCGCCCAAGCGGTTCCTCGGCGCGGCCCGCAACATCGAGCACGGCGGCTCGCTGACCATCATCGCGACGGCCATGGTCGAGACCGGTTCGACCGGTGACACCGTGATCTTCGAGGAGTTCAAGGGCACCGGCAACGCCGAGCTCAAGCTGGACCGCAAGATCGCCGAGCGCCGGGTGTTCCCCGCGGTCGACGTCAACCCGTCGGGTACCCGCAAGGACGAGCTGCTGCTCAGCCCCGACGAGTTCGCGGTCGTGCACAAGCTGCGCCGGGTGCTCTCGGGCCTCGACAGCCACCAGGCGATCGACTTGCTGATGAGTCAGCTGCGCAAGACCAAGAACAACTACGAGTTCCTGGTCCAGGTGTCCAAGACGGCACCCGGCGGCAACGGCGGCAACGGCGGCGGGGATTTCGACTAGCTAGGTCCGCAGGGCGTCCATCCCCGGCGCCAGCAGGCCGTCCAGTGCCGACCACGGCACTGTGATCGTCGGCGTCCCGTGGAAGAACTGGTAGTCGGCGAAGTGGAGTTCCAGCCCCTCGGGGGTGGGGATCCAGTTGGCGAAGTTCGCCTCCGTCGGCGCATTACCGGGCTCGTCCGGCATCGGCGTCGGGCCGACGCCGCTCACCGCGGGTAGCAGCGCCTTCGTCTGGTCCGACAGCCGATTCAAGCCGGCCTGCTTATCGGTGAACAGGTCGGCCAGCGTGATGGGCTTGGCTGTCCGTGAGTCGATCACCACCGTGCTGATGGAGCTGGTCGGATGTGCCGACGGTACGTGCACATAAAGCCCGGAAATCAGCTCCGATACCGAGGCGCCGCCGAAGTAGATCTGCGGCTGGGTCTCGAAGGTCCACGTCCCGTCCGGGTCGGCGTCGCCTTTGACCGGTCCGAGCTGACCGGCCGCCGACGCGTGCACCGCGCTGTTGAACGCGCTCGCGACTCGTGGATCACCGCCGGTGATGGTGTCCACGACCAGCGTCCAGCGGCCCTTGCCGTCCGTGGTGGCATCCCCGGCGGTCGAGCGGGTGACGGAGTAGGTCTGCTTGTTGGAGGCGCCGCTGGTGGGAGCGGCCGCTGCGCCCGCGTTAGCCGATGTCGTTGCGTCCTTTGCGCTGCCCGTCGTCGCCGGTGTGCTTGTCGATCCACCGCATGCGGTGAGCCCGATCGCCAAAGCTGCGGCCAATACCGCCCCCCAGCGGCTGCGTGTGCCCATGGGCCTATTGTGTCAGGCGGCTGGCCGGCGCCGTGAATAGATCATCGCAGCGTTTGTCGCTCAACGGTTTTCGCGTTTGACAACTACTGGGTTGCGGGTGCCACGCTGAGGCCGGGCAGTACATATCGCCGCATGTAGCGCAGTACCGCGTCGTAATCGTCGGGATCGAGCGTCTCGCCGGGAACGGTGCCCAGGCTGATCTGCACTCGGGCCACCCATTCGGCCGCCTCGGCGAGCTCGGTGTCGGCATGGATCTCGCCGCGGTCGCGCGCCGCTTCCAGGTAGGGCTGCCAGAACCGGCCGAGGTCGGGGACCAGGCCCTGCACGCCGGCTCCGGCGCAGGCCGCGAACTCTTCGGGTTCGTCGCGGCGCAGCTGCATCACGAGCGCGCCGGGGGAGTCGTAGGCGCTGCGGCCCAGTCGCACCCCGACCGTCAACTGTTCTTCGAAGGCGTCGATCGCGTCCAGCACCTGATGCGATTCGGCCCAGAACGCGTTGTTCAGCCGCACGATCGCCGCGCCCAGCAGCGATGCTTTGTCGGGATAGTGCCGGTAGAGCCACCCGCGCGACACTCCCGCCGCCTCGGCCACCTCCGACACCGTCGTCGCCCGGATCCCCTTGGCCCGCAGACACGCCTCGGCAGCATCGACCAGTCGTTCCTGGACCGATTTAGCCCCTTGCCGGCTGTCGGCATCGGCGCTGGCAGTCACCTCGGTTGTCCTCCTCATGTCGACGCGACGGTCCCGTTGCGGACATCCTTCCAAACCAGGACGCCCGGCGGGTCTTCGGCGTCGGTAGACAGATTTGTCATTCTGTTTACTATTGCGCTTCTATTGTGACGTAAGGCACCGCGAGAACGCGGGGTGATGCCAAAGATGGGAGACGGGAGACCCGTGGCCGAGACCGTCCAACAGCTGCTACGTGAGCGCCTCGACGAATCCACCCCGGCGGTGCGGTTCGGCGATCAGGTGTGGACCTGGCGTGAACATCTCGACGAGGCGTCCCGGCAGGCGGCGGCGCTGATCGCGCTCGCCGACGCCGACCGGCCGCTGCACGTGGGAACGCTGCTGGGCAACACCCCCGCGATGCTCACCGCGATGGCCGCGGCAGGACTCGGCGGGTACGTGCTGTGCGGGGTCAACAACACCCGTCGCGGCGCCGCTCTGGCCCGCGACATCGTCAAGGCCGACTGCCAAATCCTGCTCACCGATTCGGCGCATCACGAGTTGCTCGACGGCCTGGAGCTGCCGGGCGTGCGGGTGTTCGACGTCGATTCCGCCGAGTGGTCGGCTCTGCTGGCCGGCGCGGGGGAGCTGACGCCGCACCGCGAGGTCGCCGCGACCGACACATTCATGTTGATTTTTACCTCCGGAACCAGCGGCGAACCCAAGGCTGTCCAGGTCGCCCACATGATGGTGCCGTTCGCCGGTGTCGCACTGGCTGAGCGGTTCGCGATCACCGCCGCCGACGTCTGCTACCTCTCGATGCCGCTGTTCCACTCCAATGCGCTGATGGCGGGCTGGGCGGTGGCACTCAACGCGGGCGCGGCAATGGCGCCCGCGTCGTTCTCGGCATCGGGCCTGCTGGCCGATCTGCGCCATTACGGGGCCACCTACATGAACTATGTCGGCAAGCCGCTGGCTTACGTGCTGGCGACGCCGGAGCAGCCTGACGATCATGACAATCCGTTGCGCGTCGCCTTCGGCAACGAGGCCACCGACCGCGATATCGACGAGTTCAGCCGCCGTTTCGGCTGCACGGTGTGGGACGGCTTCGGCTCCACCGAGGGGGCGGTCGTCATCACCCGCGAGGACGACTGCCCGCCCGGTTCGGTCGGCCGGGGTTTTCCCGGTGTGGCCATCTTCGATCCGGACACCCAGAAGGAATGTGCCACAGCGGTTTTCGATGATAGCGGCGCGTTGGCCAACCCGGACGAGGCGGTCGGGGAGATCGTCAACACCACCGGCGGTGGCATGTTCGGCGGCTACTACAACGACGCGGGAGCCACCGACGAGCGACTGCGGCATGGCATGTACTGGTCGGGTGACCTTGGCTACCGCGACGCCGACGGCTGGATCTACCTGGCCGGGCGTACCGCGGACTGGATGCGGGTGGACGGCGAGAACATGGCCGCCGCACCCATCGAACGCATCATCCTGCGATTGCCCCAGGTCAGCCAGGTCGCGGTGTACCCGGTGCCCGACGAGCACGTCGGCGATCAGGTGATGGCCGCGATCGTGCTCGCCGACGGCGCCGACCTCACCCCCTCCGAGCTCGCCGAGTTCCTGGCCGGGCAGTCCGACCTGTCGCCGAAGGCCTGGCCGCGATATGTCTGGATCGCCGACGAGCTGCCGGCCACCGCCACCAACAAGGTGCTCAAGCGGGAGCTCATCGAGCGCGGCATCCACCCGGAAAACGGCGCGGAAAACGGCCGGGTCTGGACGCGCGCGGCGCGCGCGAAGAGCTACAACGTCGGCTGAGCGGAATAGCCGGGGGCGGCGACGCGTTTGGGCAGGTGGCGGTCAACCTGGCATACTGGATCGTCGACCACCTCAGGTACCGGTTCACGCTCGATTACCAGGGAAAACAGCTCGGGCGACCCGGCGACCAACGAATGCAGAGGACACCATGAAAACAGGGATCCATCCCGCTTACGGCGAGACCAACGTGGTTTGCGGCTGTGGCAGCTCGTTCACCACTCGTAGCACCAAGGACGGCGGCCACATCGTCGTCGAGGTGTGCTCGCAGTGCCACCCGTTCTACACCGGCAAGCAGAAGATTCTCGACAGCGGCGGCCGCGTGGCCCGCTTCGAGAAGCGCTACGGCAAGCGGACCGGGGCGAGCGCAGCGACGGGAGAACAGAAGACCGGCGAGGCTGCCGACAAGTAGCTGCTTCACCGACGCCCGCTCTGCTGCCATGCGCGCAGGCCGGGCGTCGGTTTGCGTTTGGACCCAGCTGAGAGGAGGAGAGCATCGTGACGCACGCAACTGTTGACGCCGTGCTGACCGAACATGCCGACCTCGAACGTCAGCTATCCGATCCGGCGCTGCACAACGACGCCGGCAACGCCCGCCGGGTGGGCCGCCGCTTCGCCCAGTTGGCCCCGATCGTGACGACCTATCGCCGGCTCGAGACCGCGCGTGGAGACCTTGAAGCGGCCCGTGAATTGGCCGCCGAGGACGCATCCTTCGCCGCTGAGGTGCCCGAGCTGGAAACCAAGGTCGCCGAACTCGACGCGCACCTCACCGATCTGCTGGCCCCGCGCGATCCGCATGACGCCGACGACATCGTCCTCGAGGTCAAATCCGGTGAGGGCGGCGAGGAGTCGGCATTGTTCGCCGCCGATCTGGCGCGGATGTACCTGCGTTACGCCGAGCGGCGCGGCTGGACGGTCACCATGCTCGACGAGACCACGTCCGACCTCGGCGGCTACAAGGACGCCACACTGTCCATCCGCAGCAAGGGCGATTCGGCCGACGGCGTGTGGTCGCGGCTGAAGTTCGAGGGCGGAGTGCACCGGGTCCAGCGGGTTCCGGTCACCGAATCCCAAGGGCGCGTACATACTTCGGCCGCCGGCGTGCTCGTCTACCCCGAGCCTGAAGACGTCGAGCAGGTCCAGATCGACGAGTCCGACTTGCGCATCGACGTCTACCGGTCGTCGGGCAAGGGTGGCCAAGGCGTCAACACCACCGACTCAGCGGTCCGCATCACGCACCTTCCCACCGGCATCGTCGTGACATGTCAGAACGAGCGCTCCCAGCTGCAGAACAAGGCCCGCGCGATGGTCGTGCTCGCGGCGCGCTTGCAGGCGCTGGCCGAGGAGCAGGCCCAGGCCGATGCTTCTGCCGACCGGGCCAGCCAGATCCGGACCGTCGACCGCAGCGAGCGGATCCGCACCTACAACTTCCCGGAGAACCGGATCGCTGATCACCGGATCAACTTCAAGGCGCACAACCTCGACCAGGTGCTCGACGGTGAGCTCGACCCGCTGCTGGACGCGCTGGCCGAGGCGGACAAGCAGACCCGGCTGCAGCAGGCGTGAGTCGCGGAACCGAGCCATGACGAAACTGCGGCAGGCCATCGAGGTGGCCACCGTCGCCCTCGCCGAAGCCGGCATCGACTCCGCGAGCACCGACGCCGAACTGCTGGCCGCGCACCTGGCCGGTGTCAACCGTGGCCGTCTGGCCGTAATCGACGAACCCGATGCCGACTTCTTCCGCCGCTACGACGAGCTGATCGGTGCCCGGTCGCGGCGTATTCCGCTGCAACACCTCACCGGTTCGGCGGCATTCGGCCCGCTGGAGCTCCGGGTCGGGCCCGGGGTGTTCATTCCGCGCCCGGAGACCGAGGCCCTGCTGGAATGGGCGCTGGCCCAACGCCTGCCCGAGCGCCCTGTGATCGTGGACCTGTGCACCGGATCCGGCGCACTGGCCATCGCCCTGGCCGCGCACTGGCCGCGCGCGCGGGTGATCGCGGTCGACGACGATGCCACCGCGCTGGACTATGCGCGCAGCAACGCCGAAGCGACGACAGTCGAACTGGTACAGGCCGACGTCACCGTCCCCGGGCTGCTGGCCGAGCTGACCGGTAGCGTCGACCTCGTGGTATCGAACCCGCCGTATATCCCTGCCGGGGCAGACTTGGAACCCGAAGTGGCCGACCATGACCCGGCGCACGCCCTGTTCGGTGGCGCCGACGGTATGGCTGTCATCACGCCGATCGCCCGGCTGGCGGGTGGCTGGCTCACACCCGGCGGCCTGTTCGCGGTTGAACACGACGACACCACGTCGCGCAAGACTGTCGAAACCATCGAAAACACAAAGCTTTTTACTGACATCACCCCACGTCGCGATCTGGCGGGCCGCCCGCGGTTCGTGACGGCATGCCGGACGAAGGAGGCAGCGTGACCCAGGTGTTCGACTGCACCGACGCCAGCCAGCGTGCCGAGGCCATCACCTCGGCCGCCGCCGCGATCAAGAGCGGCCGGCTGGTCGTGATGCCCACCGACACTGTCTACGGCATCGGTGCCGACGCCTTCGACAGCGAGGCCGTCGCGGCGCTGCTGGCCGCCAAGGGTCGCGGCCGCGACATGCCGGTCGGTGTGCTGGTCGGCTCCTGGCACACAATCGAAGGCCTGGTCTACTCGGTGCCGCACAGCGCCCGTGAACTGATCCGCGCGTTCTGGCCGGGCGCGCTGAGCCTTGTTGTGCAACAAGCGCCGTCGCTGCAATGGGACCTCGGAGACGCGCGCGGGACCGTGATGCTGCGGATGCCGCTGCACCCGGTGGCGATCGAACTGCTGCGTGAGGTCGGGCCGATGGCGGTGTCCAGTGCCAACCTGTCCGGTCGCCCCGCGGCCACGACGTCCGTGGAGGCGCAGCGCCAGCTCGCCGATCTGGTCCAGGTGTATCTGGATGCCGGGCCGTCTCAGGCGCAGGCCGCCTCGACGATTGTCGACCTGACCGGATCCACCCCGCGACTGCTGCGTGAAGGGCCGATCAGCGCCGCGGCGATCGCCGAAGTCCTCGGCACCGATGTCGCATCCCTGACCGCCTGATCGACCACAGATTGGTGCAGTACGGTTTTTGCGATGGTCAGCACATCCGAATTCCTCGCACTCGCTGATCCCCGAGTCGCTTCGCTCCTGCCCTCTGGAACCACAACGCTCGCGCTGGCTGACCGCGGCGCCGGTGTTCCGTTGCGAGAGTTGGCCCTTGTCGGTCTGACCGCCGCGATCATCACCTACTTCGCCACCGGATGGGTTCGCGTGTTGGCCACCCGGGTGGGTGCGGTGGCCTACCCCCGCGAACGGGATGTGCACATCAAGCCGACCCCGCGGATGGGTGGGCTGGCGATGTACCTCGGGGTCGTCGTCGCTGTGTTCCTGGCGTCCCAGCTGCCGGCGCTGACCCGTGGCTTCATCTACTCATCGGGCATGCCCGCCGTGGTGGTCGCAGGCGGGCTGATCATGGGGATCGGACTGATCGACGATCGCTGGGGCCTGGATGCGCTGACAAAGTTCGCCGGTCAGATCACCGCGGCGAGCGTGCTGGTCACCATGGGCGTTGCGTGGAGCGTGCTGTACATCCCGATCGGCGGCGTCGGCACCATCGTGTTGGACCAGGTGTCCTCGATCTTGCTGACCCTGGCGCTGACGGTGTCGATAGTCAACGCGATGAATTTCGTCGACGGCCTCGACGGGCTGGCCGCAGGACTTGGGCTGATCACCGCGCTGGCCATCTGCATTTTCTCGGTCGGCCTGCTGCGCGATCACGGAGGCGACGTGCTGTTCTATCCGCCGGCGGTGATCTCGGTGGTGTTGGCGGGTGCCTGTCTGGGGTTTCTGCCGCACAACTTCTATCGCGCCAAGATCTTCATGGGTGACTCCGGCTCGATGCTCGTGGGCCTGATGCTCGCGGCTGCCTCGACCACCGCGGCGGGCCCGATCTCACAGAGTGCGTACGGGGCACGCGATGTCTTCGCGCTGCTCTCGCCGTTCCTGCTGGTGGTCGCGGTGATGTTGGTGCCGGCGCTGGACACGCTGCTGGCGATCGTGCGGCGCACCCGCGCCGGCCGGAGTCCGCTGAGCCCGGACAAGATGCACCTGCATCACCGCCTGCTGCAGATCGGGCATTCCCATCGCCGCGCCGTATTGCTGATCTACCTGTGGGTGGGCATCATCGCGTTCGGCGCGGCGGCCACCATCTTCTTCGATCCGCGCTACACCGGAGCGGTCATGCTGGCCGCGATCGTCGTCGCGGTAGTGGTCACTTTGATCCCGCTGTTGCGTCGTCGCGACGACGATTACGAGGGACTTTACGACAGTAAGTAGTAGACGTGTTTTCTGCCGTCTACCATGTGGTACGGTGCTGGCAGAACCCAGCCGAGACACAGATTGAAACCTCGCGGGTTGCCGGCCCGGCCCATCGGAGTCACGACCGATCGGCGCCGATTTACGACCGACAAAGGGAGCTGCCCCTTGGGTGATTCCAGCGCGCCTGTCGCCCTCCGATACGCTCGGCGGACCAGCACGCAGAAATCGCTCGACCGGCTCTCGAGAACGCAAGATTGAGGTGAACCTGTGACGACGCCAGCGCAAGATGCGCCGTTGGTGTTTCCGTCCGTTGCCTTCCGGCCCGTTCGGCTGCTTGCCATCTGTGCCGCGCTGACAGCGTTGGCGGTGATTGCGGCTGCGACAGCCGGCCCGTACCTCATGTTTGGCGTGTTCTTCGGTATCGGCTTGGCGCTCGGTTTGCTCAATGCGGTGCTGGTGCAGCGGTCGGTGGAGTCGATCACCGCCGGTGACCATCCGCTCAAGCGCAAGATGGCGCTCAACTCCGCCACCCGCCTGCTGGTGATCACGGCGATCGGGCTGACCATCGCGATACTCTTCCGCCCGCTCGGCCTGGGCGTGCTTTTCGGCTTGGCGCTGTTCCAAGTTCTGCTGGTTTTGAGCACGGCGTTACCGGTATGGAAGAAGATTCGTACCGGCGACGAAGACGACGCGGCTGGCATCACGACACCTCCCGGGGCTGCTGGCTCCGCAGACGAAGCACCGAAGGATTGAACATTCGATGAGTGAACGAATCCTCGCCGAGGCCGCCATCGAGGTCGGCCACCACGAGACCGCCAAATGGCTGGGGCTCACGGTCAATGTCGACACCATCATGGCGACGGCGATCGCCGCGGTGATCGTCATTGCGCTGGCGTTCGTGTTGCGGGCCAAGGTCACCTCGACCGGCGTGCCCAGCGGTGTCCAGTTGCTCTGGGAGACCCTCACCACCCAGATGCGCGGACAGATCGAATCGGCGATCGGCATGAAGATCGCCCCGTTCGTGCTGCCGCTGGCGGTGGCTTTGTTCATCTTCATCCTGATCGCCAACTGGATCTCGGTGCTGCCGGTGCAGTACGGCACTGCCGACGGCGGTACCCACGAGCTGCTGAAGCCGCCTGCCGCCGACATCAACTTCGTGCTGGCGCTGGCCCTGTTCGTGTTCCTCTGCTACCACGCGGCCGGCATCTGGCGGCGCGGCATCCTCGGCCACCCGGTGAAGGTGCTGAAAGGCCACGTGGCATTCCTCGCCCCGATCAACCTGGTCGAGGAGATCGCCAAGCCGATCTCGCTGTCGCTCCGACTTTTCGGCAACATCTTTGCCGGTGGCATCATGGTCGCGCTGATCGCGCTGTTCCCGCCGTACATCATGTGGGCGCCCAACGCGATCTGGAAGACATTCGACTTGTTCGTCGGCCTGATCCAGGCGTTCATCTTCTCGCTGTTGACGATTCTCTACTTCAGCCAGTCCATGGAACTGGATGAGGAGCACCACTAAAAGACGTGTTCGACCCCCGAACCACCCACAGCCTGGTAGGAGTCCTACCAGCAATCAAGGAGGATAAGGAATGGCAGACCCCACCATCGTCGCTGGCGCCCTGATCGGCGGCGGCCTCATCCTGGGCGGCGGTGCCATCGGCGCCGGCATCGGTGACGGCATCGCCGGTAACGCCCTGATTTCCGGCATCGCCCGGCAGCCTGAAGCCCAGGGCCGGCTGTTCACTCCGTTCTTCATCACCGTTGGTCTGGTGGAGGCGGCGTACTTCATCAACCTGGCGTTCATGGCCCTGTTCGTGTTCGCCACGCCTGGCGCCTCCTAGTACGCATGGGGGAGCACAGCGTCACCCTGTTGGCGGCCGAGGAAGGTGGCACTCAGAACTTCCTCGTCCCCAACGGCACTTTCTTCTTCGTACTGGCCATCTTCTTGATCGTGCTGGGCGTGATCGGCAAGTTTGTCGTGCCGCCGATCCAGAAGGTGCTTGGTGAGCGCGAGAAGATGGTCGCCAAGACCACCGAGGACAACCGCAAGGCCAACGAGTTCGAGGCCGCTGCCGACTCCGATTATCGCAAGGAGATGGCCGCGGCCCGCGGTGAGGCTTCCGGTATCCGCGACGAGGCCCGGGCGGAGGGTCGCAAGATCCTCGACGAGCACAAGGGTCGCGCCAGCGAGGAAGCAGCCGCGACGCTGCAGCAGGCGGCCAACGAGCTGAAGCTGCAGGGTGATGCCATCGCGGCCGATCTGAGGTCGTCGGTTGACGCGCTGTCTGCGACGCTGGCCAGTCGTGTTCTTGGTGTCGAGGTCTCCAGCGAGTCGGCGACTACGGCGCCGGGACGGTAGGACATGTCAACCTTCATCGGACAGCTCATCGGCTTCGTGGTGATCGTGGCGATCATCTGGCGGTACGTAGTGCCGCCGGTCAAGCGCATGATGACCAGCCAGCAAGACGCGATCCGCACGCAGATCGCCGACAGCGCCAAGGCCACCAAGCGCCTGGCCGACGCCGACAAGCACCACGCAGCGCGGGTCGACGAAGCCAAGGCCGAGGCCAAGCACATCGTCGGAGAGGCCCGTATCGATGCCGAGCGCATCGTCGAGCAGCTCCGCGCGCAGGCCGACGTCGAGGTGGAGCGGATCAAAGTTCAAGGTGCGCAACAGGTTCAGTTGCTGCGCGCCCAGCTGATCCGCCAGCTGCGCCAGGACCTCGGCAGCGAGTCGGTGCAGCGCGCCGGCGAGTTGGTGCGTGCACACGTCGCCGACGCGCAGGCGCAGTCGGCCACCGTCGACCGGTTCCTCGACGAACTGGAATCGATGGCGCCGGCGGCCTTCTCTCCCGAGACGGGGTCGGTTCTGCGCTCGGCCAGCCGTGAGGCGCAGGCCGCGGTGGTGGAGAAGTTCGACGCGGTGTCATCGGGGTTGTCCGGCGACGCCCTGTCCACCCTGTCCGATGACCTTGCGTCGGTGGCCGGGCTGTTGATCGGCGAACCGATCCTGGCCCGCCATCTGGCCGAGTCGTCTGGTGAGACAGAGGCCAAGAAGCGACTCGTGCACCGGCTGCTGAGCGACAAGGTCGGAGCCAGCGCTTTGGAGGTGCTCGAGACCGCGGTTTCGGTGCGCTGGTCGCACACCGAAGACTTGGTCGACGTCATCGAGCACGTCGCCCGGCTGGCCCTGCTGGTTCGCGCCGAGCTGGACAATCAGGCCGACGAAGTCGAGGAGCAGCTCTTCCGCTTCACCCGCATCCTCGACGAGCAGCCCCGGCTGAGCACCTTGCTGGGCGACTACACCACACCCGCCGACGGCCGGGTCGCGTTGCTGCGCAAGCTCATCAGCGACGGCAGCGGCGCGAACGCGACCGCGTCCGCCCTGCTGTTGCAGACGGTCGGCCTGCTCCGCGGCGAGCGCGCCGACGAGGCGGTGCTGGCACTGGCCCAGCTTGCGGTCGCCCGCCGCGGTGAGATCGTCGCCCATGTGGATGCGGCCGCCGAACTCAGCACTGCGCAGCGCACCCGCCTGACCGAGGTGCTGACCCGGATTTACCACCACCCCGTTTCGGTGCAGCTGAACATCGATCCCACAGTGCTGGGCGGCCTTTCGGTCGCTGTCGGCGACGAGGTGATCGACGGGACGTTGTCCTCACGGCTGGACGCAGCCGTGACTCAACTACCCGACTAACCGGCCGAAACGCCTAACGAACCCCAAGACCCAAACAAAGGCAGGAAGACGAAAAGCCATGGCAGAGTTGACAATCTCGGCTGACGACATCCAGGGCGCCGTCCAGGAGTACGTCTCGAGCTTCGAGGCGGATTCCGGGCGCGAGGAAATCGGCACCGTCCTCGACGCCGGCGACGGCATCGCCCACGTCGAGGGTCTGCCCTCGGTGATGACCCAGGAACTGCTGGAGTTCCCCGGTGGCGTGCTCGGCGTCGCGCTCAACCTCGACGAGCACAGCGTGGGCGCGGTCATCTTGGGCGAGTTCGAGAAGATCGAAGAGGGCCAGCAGGTCAAGCGCACCAACGAGGTGCTCTCGGTGCCGGTCGGCGACGCCTTCCTGGGCCGTGTCGTCAACCCGCTGGGCCGGCCGATCGACGGTCAGGGCGACATCGAGGCCGAGACCCGCCGCGTCCTCGAACTGCAGGCACCGTCGGTGGTGCAGCGCCAAGCTGTCAGTGAGCCACTGCAGACGGGTATCAAGGCCATCGACGCGATGACCCCGATCGGTCGCGGCCAGCGCCAGCTGATCATCGGCGACCGCAAGACGGGCAAGACCGCCGTCTGCGTCGACACCATCCTCAACCAGCGGGAAGCCTGGGAGACCGGTGATCCCAACCAGCAGGTCCGTTGTGTCTATGTCGCGATCGGCCAGAAGGGCACCACGATCGCCTCGGTGAAGCGGGCGCTCGAAGAGGGTGGCGCGATGGAGTACACCACCATCGTCGCCGCCCCGGCTTCCGACGCCGCCGGCTTCAAATGGCTTGCGCCCTATACCGGTTCGGCCATCGGCCAGCACTGGATGTACAACGGCAAGCATGTCCTGATCGTGTTCGACGATCTGTCCAAGCAGGCCGACGCCTACCGCGCGATCTCGCTGTTGCTGCGCCGCCCGCCGGGTCGCGAGGCCTTCCCCGGCGACGTGTTCTACCTGCACTCCCGTCTGCTGGAGCGTTGCGGCAAGCTTTCCGAAGAGCTCGGTGGTGGTTCGATGACCGGGCTGCCGATCATCGAGACCAAGGCCAACGACATCTCGGCGTTCATCCCGACCAACGTCATCTCGATCACCGACGGCCAGTGCTTCCTGGAGTCCGACCTGTTCAACCAGGGTGTGCGCCCGGCCGTGAACGTCGGTGTGTCGGTGTCGCGCGTCGGCGGCGCCGCACAGATCAAGGCAATGAAAGAGGTGGCGGGTTCGCTGCGTCTGGACCTGTCGCAGTACCGCGAGTTGGAGGCCTTCGCAGCCTTCGCCTCGGACCTGGACGCCGCATCGAAGGCCCAGCTGGACCGCGGTGTGCGGCTGGTCGAGCTGCTCAAGCAGGCCCAGTACAGCCCGATGGCGGTCGAGGATCAGGTCGTCGCGATCTTCCTCGGTACCCAGGGTCACCTGGATTCGGTTCCCGCCGAGGATGTTTCGCGCTTCGAGTCGGAGTTCCTGGAGCACGTGAAGGCCAGCCACGGCGACATCCTCACCGGCATCAAGGAGTCCAAGAAGCTCTCCGAGGAGGCCGAGGAGAACCTGGTTTCGGTCATCAACGACTTCAAGAAGGGCTTTGCCGCCACTGACGGCAGCTCGGTGGTCGTCGGCGACGAGGAGACCGAGGCACTGGACCCCGAGGACCTGGAGAAGGAATCCGTCAAGGTCCGTAAGCCGGCTCCGAAGAAGAGCTAGGTAACCAATGGCAGCCACACTTCGCGAGCTACGCGGACGTATCAAATCCGCTTCGTCGATCAAGAAGATCACGAAGGCCCAGGAGCTGATCGCCACGTCGCGGATCGCCAAGGCGCAGGCCCGGGTCAACGCGGCCCGGCCCTATGCCGCCGAGATCACCAGCATGCTCACCGAACTCGCCGGCGCCAGCGCGCTGGATCACCCGCTGCTGGTCGCGCGGGAGAACCCCAGGCGAGCCGGTGTGCTGGTGGTGTCGTCGGATCGCGGTCTGTGCGGCGGCTACAACGCAAACGTGCTGCGCAGGGCCGAGGAGCTGTTCTCGTTGCTGCGGGACGAGGGCAAGGATCCGGTGCTCTACGTGGTCGGGCGGAAGGCGTTGGGTTACTACAGCTTCCGCCAGCGCGACGTCACCGAGTCGTGGACCGGCTTCTCCGAGCGGCCCACCTACGACCACGCGAAGGCCATCGCCGACAGCTTGGTGACGGCGTTCATGTCCGGTGTCGACGACGAGGGCGATGACGCCGGTGCTGACGGCATCCTGGGCGTCGACGAATTGCACATCGTGTCGACGGAGTTCAAGTCGATGCTCTCGCAGACAGCTGCCGCGCTGCGGATCGCACCGATGGTCGTCGAGTACGTCGGCGAAGCGGAAGCCGGCCCGCACACGCTGTTCTCGTTCGAGCCCAATGCCGAAGAGCTGTTCGATTCACTGCTGCCGCGCTACATCGCGACTCGCGTGTATGCGGCGCTGCTGGAGGCGGCGGCCTCGGAGTCGGCGTCTCGTCGTCGTGCCATGAAGTCGGCGACCGACAACGCCGACGATCTGATCAAGGCGCTCACGTTGGCGGCGAACCGCGAACGTCAGGCGCAGATCACCCAGGAAATCAGCGAAATCGTCGGTGGCGCCAACGCGCTGGCCGACGCGCGCTAGCCCAATCAATTACATAGGCCCCATCGAGAGCTAGAGAAGCGAAGAGGAAATGACTGCTACCGCAGAGAAGACCGCCGGCCGGGTCGTCCGCATCACGGGACCCGTGGTGGACGTCGAGTTCCCGCGTGGCTCGGTCCCCGAACTGTTCAACGCGCTGCACGCCGACATCGCCTACGGTCCGCTTGCCAAGACCCTGACCCTGGAGGTTGCCCAGCACCTGGGTGACAGCCTGGTCCGCTGCATCTCCATGCAGCCCACCGACGGCCTGGTCCGCGGTGTCGAGGTCAGCGACACCGGCGCCTCGATCTCGGTACCGGTCGGCGACGGCGTGAAGGGCCACGTCTTCAATGCCCTTGGTGACTGCCTCGACGAGCCGGGCTACGGCAAGGACTTCGAGCACTGGTCGATCCACCGCAAGCCGCCGGCCTTCGCCGATCTCGAGCCCCGTACGGAAATGCTCGAGACGGGTCTGAAGGTCGTCGACCTGCTGACCCCCTACGTGCGTGGCGGCAAGATCGCCCTGTTCGGCGGTGCCGGCGTGGGCAAGACGGTCCTCATCCAGGAGATGATCAACCGCATCGCCCGCAACTTCGGTGGTACGTCGGTGTTCGCAGGCGTGGGTGAGCGCACCCGCGAGGGCAACGACCTGTGGGTCGAGCTCGCGGACGCCAACGTGCTCAAGGACACCGCGCTGGTGTTCGGCCAGATGGACGAACCGCCGGGCACGCGTATGCGGGTGGCGCTCTCGGCGCTGACCATGGCGGAATTCTTCCGCGACGAGCAGGGCCAGGACGTGCTGCTGTTCATCGACAACATCTTCCGGTTCACTCAGGCCGGCTCCGAGGTGTCGACCCTGCTGGGTCGTATGCCCTCGGCCGTGGGTTACCAGCCGACGCTGGCCGACGAAATGGGTGAGCTGCAGGAGCGCATCACCTCGACCCGTGGTCGCTCGATCACCTCGATGCAGGCCGTGTACGTGCCCGCCGACGACTACACCGACCCGGCGCCGGCCACGACGTTCGCGCACCTCGATGCCACCACCGAGCTCTCGCGTGCGGTGTTCTCCAAGGGCATCTTCCCGGCGGTGGATCCGCTGGCGTCGAGCTCGACGATCCTGCACCCGAGCGTGGTTGGCGACGAGCACTACCGCGTCGCACAGGAAGTCATCCGGATCCTGCAGCGCTACAAGGACCTTCAAGACATCATCGCGATCCTCGGTATCGACGAGCTCTCCGAAGAGGACAAGGTTCTGGTGTACCGCGCTCGTAAGATCGAGCGCTTCCTGAGCCAGAACATGATGGCGGCCGAGCAGTTCACCGGCCAGCCGGGGTCGACCGTGCCGCTCAAGGAGACCGTCGAGGCCTTCGACAAGCTGGCCAAGGGCGAATTCGACCACCTGCCCGAGCAGGCTTTCTTCCTGATCGGCGGCCTGGACGACCTGGCGAAGAAAGCCGAAAGCCTCGGCGCCAAGCTGTAGACATCATGGTCGTCGTGCGATGAGCGCGTGCGGGAAGAGCATTCAACTAAAGCGAAAGGTGGTGTGAGATGGCCGAATTGGACGTCGATATCGTCGCCGTCGAGCGCAAGATCTGGTCGGGCAAGGCGACTTTCGTCTTCACTCGCACCACGTCGGGCGAGATCGGCATTCTGCCGCGTCACATCCCGCTCGTCGCACAGCTGGTGGACGACGCGATGGTGCGCGTTGAGCGCGAGGGTGAGGACGACCTTCGCATCGCCGTCGATGGCGGATACCTGTCGGTGACGGAGGAGAGCGTGACGATCCTCGCGGAGTCTGCCGAGTTCGAGTCCGAGATCGACGCGGAGTCGGCCAAGTCTGACGCGGCTTCCGACGATCCACAGACCGCCGCTCGCGGTAGGGCGCGTCTGCGCGCCCTAGGCCAGCTCGACTAGCCGCGGGCCAGCGACTGATGAGCGCGCCAATGATCTTCATGGCCGCGCTCGTCGGTGTGCTGTTGCTCGTCGTCGTTGCCCTGACGTACCGGCTGTGGAAGCTGCGCCAGGGCGGTACCGCCGCGATCCTGCGTGACATCCCCGCGGTCGGTGGCCATGGCTGGCGGCACGGGGTGATCCGTTACCGCGGTGACGAAGCCAGGTATTACCGGCTTTCGAGCCTACGGTGGTGGCCGGATCGCCGCCTGAGCCGGCGTGGGCTGGAGATCATTTCCCGACGGAGTCCTCGCGGGGATGAATTCGACATCATGAGCGACGCGATCGTCGTGCTCGAGTTGCACGACACCACGATCGACCGGTGGCGTGGCTACGAGATCGCGCTGGACCGCGGGGCGCTGACGGCGTTCCTGTCCTGGGTCGAGTCCAGTCCGTCGCCTCGGGCGCGCCGTCGCACGGCGTGAGCTATTTCTTTTCGGGCCGGTCGGCTTTCGCCCCGCCGGGCTGCCACAGCACATCACCCTCCGGATTGGCCACCCGGGACAGGATGAACAACAGGTCCGACAGCCGGTTGAGGTAGCGGGCCGGCAGCGCGCTGACGGTATCGGGGTAGGCCTTCACCGCGACCCACGCCGAGCGCTCGGCGCGCCGTGTCACGGTTCGCGCAACGTGCAGCAGGGCAGACAGGGCAGTGCCGCCGGGCAGGATGAACGAGTTCAGGGCCGGCAGGCCGTCGTTGTAGTGGTCGCACCATGCCTCGAGCCGTTCGACGTAGGGCGCGGTGATCCGCAGCGGCGGATATTCCGGGTTCTCGGCGACCGGGGTGGAGAGGTCCGCACCGGCGTCGAACAGGTCGTTTTGGATCTGCAGTAGGACTTTGCGCAGGTCGTCGCTGGGATCGCCGAGGGCCACGGCCACACCGATGGCGGCGTTGGCTTCGTCGCAGTCGGCATAGGCGATCAGGCGGGGGTCGTTCTTCTCGACCCGTGAGAAATCACTCAGTCCCGAGGTGCCGTCATCGCCGGTACGGGTATATATGCGGGTCAGATGCACGGCCATGGAAGAACGGTACCGGCCGAGTGTGCGGGTACCGGGCGCTGGCTCCACTAAACTAACGGCCGTGGGCGAGCGTTTCGTGGTGACCGGCGGCAATCGCTTGTCAGGCGAAGTCGCTGTGGGCGGCGCCAAGAACAGCGTGTTGAAGCTGATGGCTGCCAGCCTTCTGGCCGAGGGCACCACGACGATCACGAACTGCCCCGACATTCTCGATGTGCCGCTGATGGCCGAGGTCCTGCGCGGTCTCGGCGCCAACGTCGAGCTCGATGGCCCGACTGTGCGGATCACGTCGCCCGAGGAGCCCAAATACGAGGCCGACTTCGCGGCAGTGCGTCAGTTCCGTGCTTCGGTCTGCGTGCTGGGCCCTCTGGTCGGGCGCTGTAAACGCGCCCGGGTGGCGCTACCTGGCGGCGATGCGATCGGTTCGCGTCCGCTGGACATGCATCAGGCCGGCCTGCGGCAGCTCGGCGCGGACTGCAATATCGAGCATGGCTGTGTGGTCGCCACTGCCGAGAAACTGCGCGGTGCCGAGATCCAGCTGGAGTTCCCGTCGGTGGGAGCGACCGAGAACATCCTGATGGCGGCCGTCCTGGCCGAGGGCGTCACCACGATCCACAACTCGGCGCGGGAGCCTGACGTCGTCGACCTCTGCGAGATGCTCAACCAGATGGGTGCCCAGATCGAGGGTGCCGGCACGTCGACGCTGACGATCACCGGCGTTCCGCGGCTGCATCCGACCGAGCACCGGGTGATCGGGGACCGGATCGTTGCGGCGACGTGGGGGATTGCGGCCGCGATGACCCGCGGCGATATCTCGGTCACCGGCGTTGACCCGTCTCACCTGCAACTGGTACTGCACAAGCTGCACGACGCCGGTGCCACCGTCACCCAGCACGACAACGGGTTTCGGGTAGTTCAGTACGAGCGGCCGAAGGCCGGCAATGTGGCGACGCTGCCGTTCCCGGGTTTTCCGACCGATTTGCAGCCGATGGCGATCGCGCTGGCGTCCATCGCCGACGGGACGTCGATGATCACCGAGAACGTGTTCGAGGCGAGATTTCGATTCGTCGAGGAGATGATCCGACTCGGGGCCGACGCCAGGACTGACGGTCACCACGCCGTGGTGCGCGGGCTGCCGCAGCTGTCCAGTGCGCCGGTGTGGTGCTCGGATATCCGGGCCGGTGCCGGGTTGGTGCTGGCAGGGCTGGTTGCCGACGGCGAGACCGAAGTGCACGACGTCTTCCACATCGACCGGGGCTACCCGCTTTTCGTGGAGAATCTGGTGCGACTTGGAGCTGAGATAGAACGCGTGTAATGTAGGCGGTCGGCCAACCGCGCCGGACCCGGAGACGGGAAGGCAGCGGGAGTTGACGCCGCCAAGAAAGACTAGTAAGCTGGCAGGGTTGCCTGCTGGCGGGTGTCAGCCGGGTGTGTTGTTTGAGAACTCAATAGTGTGTTTGGTGGTTTTTAAGTTTGTTGTTGTTTTTTGCTGCATTCTGA
>NZ_NOZR01000035.1 GCF_002250655.1 Mycolicibacterium sphagni | reverse complement strand
TCAGAATGCAGCAAAAAACAACAACAAACTTAAAAACCACCAAACACACTATTGAGTTCTCAAACAACACACCCGGCACCCTCACCGGCCGCGCAAACCACCCCGCGACTTTCGCCGCGTGCGGTAGGGCGGACAGTTAGGAACTTCCCGGAGTCCGGGAGTATTCCTCGAAGATGCCGTCGCGCTCTGCGGCTGACCGCGTCGCGGCGACGTGGATTAAGTTACGTGAGTGCTAACAGGGAGTCAAATCGCCTGCTAGATCCCGGTTTCCTACGGCGCCCGCACGCTCAAACTCGCTGTACCCCAGCGATATTCCGTTTCCCGCGCCGCAGCACCAACCAGCGGCCGTGCAAGAAGTGGGACGGCTGTGCCACCCAGTCCTCGCTGTCGATCTTCTCGTTGTTGACCGATACCCCGCCCTCGGCGATCGTCCGTTTGGCGGCGCCCTTGCTCGCCGACAGGCCGGTGGCCACCAACAGGTCGACAATGCCGTCCGGCGAACCTGGTCCCAGCTCGGCCACCGATGTCTCGCGCAACGCTGCGGCCAAGGTGGGCTCGTCGAGCCGCGACAGTTCACCGCGGCCGAACAACGCCTGCGAGGCGTGCTCGACTGCCTCCGTCGCGTTCTGTCCGTGCACCAATGTGGTCAGTTCCTGGGCCAACCGGCGCTGTGCCGCCCGCTCATGCGGTCGCAATGTCGTCGCTTCCTCCAGCTCGGCGAGTTCGCCGGCCGACAAGAACGTGAACCAGCGCAAGTACTTGATGACGTCGGCGTCGGCCGTGTTGACGAAGTACTGGTACCAGGCATAGGGACTGGTCATCTCCGGGTCCAGCCATAGGCTTCCCCCGCCAGTGGACTTACCGAATTTCGTCCCGTCGGCCGCGGTGACCAGCGGCACCGTCAACGCGTGGACCGAAGCCCCTACCGTCTGACGGACCAGCCGCACCCCGGCGATGATGTTGCCCCACTGATCCGAGCCGCCGATCTGCAGTGCACAGCCATACCGCTTGTGCAGCTCCACGTAGTCGTTGGCCTGCAGCAGCATGTAACTGAACTCGGTGTAGGAGATACCGTCCCCGTCCAGCCGGCGCCGGATCGTGTCGCGGTCGAGCATCACGTTGACCGAGAAGTGCTTGCCGACGTCGCGCAAGAAGTCGATTGCGCTCAACTGCGAGGTCCAACTCAGGTTGTTCTCCACGACTGCGCCGCTCGCGGAATCGTCGAAGTCGACGAACCGCTCCAGCTGACCGCGGATCCGCTCGGCCCACTGGGCGACGGTGTCGGTGGTGTTCATCGTCCGCTCGCCGGTGTCGCGGGGGTCACCGATCATGCCAGTCGCACCGCCGGCCAACACGATCGGGCGATGCCCGGCCCGCTGGAATCGCCGAAGTGTGAGCAACGGCACCAGATTTCCCGCGTGCAGGCTCGGCGCGGTCGGGTCGAATCCGCAGTAGACCGTCATCGGCGGCTGCGCGGCCGCCGCGGCGAGCGCGTCGATATCGGTCGACTGGGCGATCAGTTCGCGCCAGCCCAGCTCATCGAGAATCGTCGTGCCCATCCGATGATCTTCCCGCATGGGGTGCGGTCAGTCGCTCGCGCCCGGGAGTGGCGCGCGCGGGCTGCGACGGTAGGCCGAAACTTCCGGACGTCCGGTGAGCCACAACCGCCACGGCCGATCGGCCGCCTGGGACACCCCGACCCGTGGCCCGCTGCTTTCCGGCACTCCTCCGCCGAGCTGCATGGTGACCGGCGAGTCCGGGTCGAACACGTCGACTCCGTTGTCGTCCATCACGATGCCCATCGCTGAACAGAGGTTGCCGGGCCCGCGCGCCAGCGTCTTGGGATGCACCAGCGGGCCGCGCCGCTCATGCGCGAGATCCAGCCCCGACTCGATCGCGGCTGCCCGGATGAGGACCGCCGCGGCTGTGCCATCCGGCCCGCACACCACGTTGGCGCACACATGGATGCCGTGGCTGAGGTAGGTGTAGAGCCGGCCGGGCGGCCCGAACATCACTTTGTTGCGCATGCCCGGGCCCCGGAACGAGTGCGCCGCGCGATCCGGCCACGGCCCGTTCGGCGGCCCGCCGTACGCCTCGACCTCGACGATCAGTGCGCTGACGCCTCGACAGCAGATCACCCCGCCGAGCATCAGGCGCGCCGCCGATACGGGGTCGGTGTCCAGCAGGTCGACGTCCATCGTAAGAAATTCTGCCCCAGGCATTGACCGCGTGGGTGCCGCGCGTGGATTATTCATCATGTGATGAGTTCATCGAGTGATGAATTACTGCGAGACGGCGTCGAGGCTGCCGTCCAGGCCAAGAACCTGAAAGTGGTGCGGGGTAAACGCGTCGCGCTGCACGACTTCTCCGTCACGATCCCGCGCGGCACGATCACCGGACTGCTCGGCCCCTCAGGCTGCGGCAAGACCACATTGATGCGCAGCATCGTCGGCACTCAGATCGTGGGGTCCGGAACCGTGACCGTTCTCGGGCATCCGGCCGGCTCCCCCGCGCTGCGCCACCGCGTCGGCTACGTCACCCAAGCCCCCACGATCTACAACGACCTTCGGGTGATGGACAACGTCCGCTATTTCGCGGCTCTCTACGGCGCCGCCCCGCAAGCGGCCGACCGGGCGGTCGCCGACGTCGGCCTGCTCGATCACGCCGGAGCGTATTGCGGCAATCTGTCCGGCGGCCAACGCACCCGGGTGTCGCTGGCCTGCGCCCTGGTCAGCCGGCCCGACCTACTGGTACTCGACGAACCGACCGTCGGCCTGGACCCGGTGTTGCGAGTGGACCTCTGGGCCCAGTTCGACAAGCTCGCCCGCCGGGGCACCACCTTACTGGTGTCCAGTCATGTGATGGACGAAGCCGACCATTGCAACGACCTGCTGCTCATGCGCGAGGGCCGGCTGCTGGCCCACACCACCCCGGCTTCACTGCGAGACGACACCGGATGCACATCACTGGAGGAAGCATTCCTGTCCATCATCAGGCGCAGCACCGCACCAGCAAGCTGAGTCCGCGCGCCTACCTGGCGACCACGGCCCGCATTCTTCGCCAGCTGCGTGCCGATCGCCGAAGTGTCGCGATGATTCTCGTGGTCCCCAGCGCGGTGATCACGCTGATGTACTTCATGTTCGACAACGTTCGGTCGTCCCCCGGCGCGGGGTCACCGTTTCAGACCGCGTGCCTGATCCTGCTCGGGCTGTTCCCGTTGTTCGTGATGTTCCTCATCACGTCGATCACCATGCAGCGCGAACGGTCCTCGGGCACGCTGGAGCGAATCCTCACCACACCGTTGCGCCGGCTGGACCTGCTGGCCGCCTATGGCACGGCGTTCTCCGTCGCCGCCGCCGCGCAGGCGATCCTGGCCTGCGTCGTCGCGTTCTGGGTGCTGGGCTTCGACACCAAAGGCAGCCCGTTCTGGGTGTTCGTCATCGCCGTCATCAACGCCGTGCTGGGCGTGGGCCTCGGCCTGCTGGCAAGTGCGTTCGCCCGCACCGAGTTTCAGGCCGTGCAGTTCATGCCGGTGTTCATCGTCCCGCAGTTGCTGCTGGCCGGGATCATCGTGCCGCGTAATCAGATGCCGACCTGGCTTCAGTGGATCAGCAACGCGATGCCGGCCAGCTATGCGCTGGAAGCCCTGCGGGAGGTCAACGCCCACACAGGCCTGAACGAGACCGCCATCCGGGACATCGTCGTGGTCCTGGCCTTCGCGGTCGCGGCAATGGCGCTGGCCGCAGCCACCCTGCGGCGGCGCACTCCGTGACCGCGACGCCACAGGCCAAACGGCCAGGCCGCCCTCGCGGCACCTCCGACACCCGGAACCGGATCTTGGCCAATGCCCGAGAGTTGTTCGCCCGCAACGGTATCGACAAGACGTCAATCCGCGCGATCGCCGCCGCCTCCGGCGTCGACTCGGCTCTGGTGCACCATTACTTCGGCACCAAGCAGCAACTGTTCGCCGCAGCGATCAAACTCCCGATCGACCCGATGAGCATCCTGATTCCGTTGCGCGACACCCCGGTCGAAGGACTCGGCCACGTCCTGCCGGCGATCCTGCTGCCGCTGTGGGATTCGGAGATGGGCGCTGGCCTCATCGCCACGATCCGGTCGCTGCTGAGCGGGTCCGATGTCAGCCTGATCCGGTCGTTCTTGGAGGAGATCATCACCGCCGAAGTCGCCCCCCGCGTGGACAACCCGCCGGGCAGTGGGCGACTACGCGTCCAGTTCGTCGCGTCGCAACTGGTGGGTGTGGTGATAGCGCGGTACATCATCGGCATCGAGCCCTTCGCGTCACTGTCACCGGACCGCATCGCCGAGACGATCGCACCGAACCTGCAGCGCTACCTCACCGGGGAGCTGCCCGCGGTCTAGTCCGCGCGCGCCATCAGGCGCTCATGCTCCTCAGGACCGACGTCGGTGGCCTCGTCGACCAGCAACACCGGGATGCCGTCCTCGATGCGGTAGGCCTTGTGCAGTCGGGGGTTGTAGAGAAGGTCGTCGACGAAAAGCAGCGGCCCGCGATCAGCGGGACACACCAGGATGTTGAGCAGTTTCTCGTCGAGCACGGCTACGGGCTCGCAGGTGCGGGCATCACCGGCGCGGTGTTACCGCCGATGGTCGGAGCGCCGTCGCTGGGCATCTGACCGGCGCCCATCACGGCGTTGTTCTGCTGCCGCTGCTGCGCCTGCTGCAGGATCTGCATCTGCGCGAAGATCCTGTTCTGATAGCTGAGCGTGTCTTGGAGCGCGTCGATCAGCGGTTTCTGATTCGGCCGGTACTGCAGGGCATTCTGAATCTCGGCGATGTTCGCGCGCGACGGCTTGATGCCCTGGGCCCGCAGCTTCATCACTGACTTGATCAGATTCGACAGCTGACCACCGCCGGCGCCCTGGTCATAGTTCTGGTCGATGAAAGCCAGCAGCTGGTCGGCGGTCTGGAACTGCGGAACTCCGGAGCCGGAGTCCGGGGTGGCCGGTGCAGTCGTCGGATCGGCCAGCGCCGGCTGGGTACCGACTGCCACCAGGACCCCAGCGGCCAGGGCACCGATCGCCGTGCCGCGAACGGCGCGACGCCAGTGACGTGAAACGGTCTGGGTGGGCATGCATTCCTCCGACGCGTTGGCACCTGGGACTCTCGGCGAGCCTAACAGCGCTTCGCGACCTGGGCAGAAGCTCAGTCTTGGGTACCACTGAGATGAGCACGTGCCGCAGCCGTGAAGCGCCTGTACTTCCCCGTATCGGGCTCCAAATGCCAGGCGTTACGCGTCGCCTTGGGCACCCCTTCGGCGCGCAACGCCGATGCCGTCGGCCGATAGGTGGCGCTGAGCGGGATTTCCGGCACCACGTGGACCACGTCAGGAGGCGGCCCGAACGGCATTGCCGCGAACGCGTCGGTGAGATCGGCGGACGTGACCGTCATGCCGGGGCGCAGCGTGATCGCGGTGACGGCGATGGTGCCGCCTGGCACCTCGACCCCGTACGTCGCGGCGAGGTCGACTGCGGTGATCCAGGTGACCGCATCGGTGACCGACTCCGGGAACACCACTCCGCGGGCGGTACGGATCAGCAGCGGGCGATTCCCCAGCAGCCAGAAGTCGCCGTCGGCGTCACGGCGGAACACGTATTCGGTAGAGATCCAGGTGTCGCCCGGGGCGAAGACGCCGCGCTTGACGGACGCGGTCGGGTCGATGGGTCCCCATGGCCGGGCCAGCAGCACACCGACCTCATGCGGTTCGGCAACCACGACGAACCCGCGGTCGTCCTCCAGGATCAGGTCGTCGACCGGGTCGTAGGCGGCCAATTCGACGTGGCCGCCGCCGGGTAGGGGACGGCCCTTGCTGCCCACTTTGGCGCCGGACACGTTGGCCAGCACGGCCTGACCATCGGTGGTGGCGAAGAACTCCACGATGTTGGCGGGTGCGAACGCATCAACGGTTCGCAGCCACAGCCCGGGCGGCATACCCGAGCCGATGAACAACCGGACCGGATGGTTGCCGCGCAGAGAGAGGGACGGGTCGTCAGTGCCATCCACGACGTCGCGCAGCATCGTCCAGGTGTAGGACACCACGGTGACGCCGTACTGGCGGATTTCGGCCAGGAAGCGCTCGGGTTGCAGCCCGCGCGACAGGGCGATGCGGGTGCCGCCGACAACCGCGCCACCGAGGCTGACCAGCAGCCCGGACTGGTGGTGCAGCGGGGTTAGGCAGTAGACGGTGTCGCCGCGACCGAGGGCAGCGGCCGACGCGGTGCCGAACGCCGACAAAGCCCACCGGTAGTTGGTCATCTGCTTGGGCACCAGCACCCCGCCGACCGAATTGAACGCGACGAACGCCAGGTCACGGGCGAAGCCGGGGTTGGGCCGGTACCAGCCCGGCAGCTCGACGGCGTCCGGGTCGATCTTCTCCATGTCGATGACGTTGCTGTCGCCAGGCAGGTTGAGGTCGCGACTCTCGCCGCCGCCGAGCACCAATGCCTGGACGGGCAGCTTGAGCGCGGCCTCGAGGTTGCCCGGGTCGGTGATGACCTCGGTGACGCCGCCCAGCCGGATGGCCTCGTCGAGGTCGGCGTCGGGCGGCATCAATACGGCGACGGCACCCAGTCGGGATAGCGCGGCGATGGCCACCAGCGCCGAGGGCCGGGTGTCCATCAGGACGCCGACCCGTCCTCCTTGGCGGACGCCGACCCCGATCAGGCCGCGCACCACGTTGTTGATCCGTCGGTTGACCGCTTCGTAGGTGTGCACTCGGCCGTCGAACAGCAGGAACTCGCCGTTGGGGGCGCCCGCCGCCTGCTCGTCGATGATGCGGCCCAGCGAGATCCGGGTGTGGTCGTTGATCTGGCCGAGCCGGGTCAGCCGCGGCAGCGTGCGCGCGGTCTCAACCGCCAGGGTGCGCATCGACTTGTTGGCGTTGACCACCGCATCAGCCGCCCCGCGGGCCGCCGACAGCGCCAGGCCCGACACCTCGGCCACGCCGTGCACCAGCCGCGCGGACAGCGCGACCCCGGTGTCGTCGGGCTCGGCGGTGTTGTCCTGCATGGGGGCGATATTGGCCGGCCGGGAGTCCTGCCCGGACTGCCAGCGCACCCAATCCGCCACCGTCGGCCAGGTCGACGTCGCCGCCTTGGATCCCACGACCAGGCCGAAGTGTCCGGCCCGGATCATCACCTCGTAAACCTCGGCACCGGGTGCGGCGCGTTTGATACCGCGGACTGACGCGGGCTGACCGATGTCGTCGACCTCGCCGACGAACGCCAACACCGGGCAGGTGATGTCGGACAGCGTCACCAGCTGGCCGTTGATGGCGAACCCGCCCGACATCATCCGGTTGTGCGCGATGAACTGCTTGAGCAGCTCGGAGACCGCGGGGCCGGACCAGGCGATCCAGCCCTCGGAGTCCAGGAAGCGCCGCTGCTGCTCGCGTGGCAGCAGTGCGTCACGGTCGTGCAGCTGGAACAGGAAGTCCAGCCGCGCCTTGGCGGTCTTGAGCGGGTCCAGCATCTGAAATCCGGTGCGGGCCAGCCAGCCGGGGATGTCGATGCGGTTGAAGACGTGGTCGGCCATGAAGTCGGCAGCAACCGCGCCGAGGTTGGGTGGGATCCCCATCGGCAGGGCCGCCAGGGTGTCGACCGGCGAACCGAACGCGACGATGCTGGCGATGTCCTTGGTGCGCCGGTAGGCCGCGGTCTGGTAGCAGAACATGCCGCCCTGCGAGTAGCCGGCCAGGTGCACGCTCTGGCCGGTCTCTTCCTTGACGGTGTCGATGGCCTCGCTGAGCCCGACGATGTGGTCGGTCAGGGTGCGCTCCATGCCGCCCTCGACCTCGTCGGGCGAGCCGAAGTCGATGACCCACGGGTCGATCCCGCCCTCATGCAGGATGCCGACGGCGCCGTCCTCGCGGGTGACGTCCCACATGTTCGCCGACATCATCATCGGGTGCACCATCAGCACCGGCGGGCCGGCGGGCCGCTGCCCCGGCCTGTTGTCCGGCGGGAAGTAGCGCCGGAGTTTGTACATCGGTTTGTTCTCGACGATCTGATAGGGCGAGGGCACCGCGCCCGTCTCCAACCCACCCCAGCGCAGCACCTCGAAACCGTTCTGCGCCGTCGCCATCAGACGTTCCACAGGCCTGGTGAACGCCGACAAGTTCAGATCCACGGGTCTACTCCCCTGTCCCACGTCGCTGCTGCTTGAGGCCCCGACAGCCAGCACATCATGGCATAACGGCGATCCGCGTCCCGCTGGTTTGGTGCGCCACCCGTAGGGTCTTTCCAGTGGCACACCTGCTCGGCGCCGAAGCGCTCCATCTCGAATATCCGACTCAGGTGGTCTTCGAATCCGTGACCGTCGGCGTGAACGACGGTGCGCGCATCGGCATCGTCGGGCGCAACGGCGACGGCAAGTCCAGCCTGCTGGGCATGCTCACCGGGCGCCTCACCCCCGACTCAGGCCGTGTGACCCAGCGCGGCGGCCTTCGCGTCGCCGAATTGGATCAGGCCGACACCATGGCCCCGGAGGCCGCCGTCGGCTCGCTGCTCGTCGGCGACATTCCCGAGCACGAGTGGGCGGGTAACCCTCGCATCCGGGACGTCGTGGCCGGTCTGGTCGCCGATATCGACTGGCAGACTCCGGTGGCCCAACTCTCCGGTGGCCAGCGGCGCCGAGTCCAGTTGGCGGCACTACTGATCGGCGACTGGGATGTGATCGCCCTCGATGAGCCGACCAACCACCTCGACATCGAAGGCATCACCTGGCTGGCCGAGCACCTCAAGACACGCTGGGCGCGCACCGTGGGCGGACTGCTGATCGTCACCCACGACCGCTGGTTCCTCGACGAGGTCGCCACCACCACGTGGGAGGTTCACGACGGGGTCGTCGAACCGTTCGACGGCGGTTATGCCGCCTACGTGCTGCAGCGGGTCGAGCGCGACCGCGTGGCGGCGGCGGCCGAGGCCAAGCGCCAGAACCTGATGCGCAAGGAACTCGCCTGGCTGCGGCGTGGGGCGCCGGCCCGCACCTCCAAGCCGAAGTTCCGCATCGACGCGGCCAACCAGCTGATCGAGGACGTGCCGCCGATCCGCAACGGGGTGGAGCTGGCGAAGCTGGCCACCGCCCGACTGGGCAAGGATGTCATCGACCTGCTCGACGTGTCGGTTTCGTTCGACGGGAAACCGGTTCTGCGCGAAGTGGAATGGCGCATCGCACCCGGCGAGCGCACTGGCATCGTGGGGGCCAACGGCGCAGGCAAGTCGACACTGCTGGGGTTGATCGCCGCGACCGTGGCCCCCGATTCCGGTCGGGTCAAGCGCGGCAAGACGGTGCAGCTGGCCATGCTCGACCAGCAGTCCAGCCAGCTCACCGACATCGCCGGCGACATGGTCCGCGAGGTCGTCGGCCGCCTCAAGACGGACTATCAGGTGGACGGCAAGGACATCACGCCGACACAGTTGTTGGAACGCTTGGGTTTTCGCCGCGAACAGTTGTCGTCACGGGTGGGTGAACTGTCCGGCGGCCAGCGCCGGCGGTTGCAGCTGATGCTGACGCTGCTCGAGGAACCCAATGTGCTGGTGCTCGACGAGCCGACCAACGACGTGGACATCGACATGCTCTCGGCCACTGAGGATCTGCTCGACTCGTGGCCGGGCACGCTGATCGTGGTCTCGCATGACCGGTATCTGCTCGAGCGGGTGACCGACCAGCAGTACGCGATCCTCGACGGACATCTGCGTCATCTGCCGGGCGGCATTGACGAGTATCTGCGGATCAAGGCACGCCGAGATCTCAGTGGCACGTCGGGGCCGGCCCGCGAGCCTGACTCCCCGGCACTCTCCGGCGCCGAATTGCGCAGTGTGGAAAAGGAAATCGCCTCCCTGGACCGGGCGCTGGCCAAGCTCTCCGACCGGGTGAACGCCAAGCATGTCGAGCTGGCCGAGCACGACCAGTCCGACCACGTCGGCCTCGGACGGTTGACCAAGGAGCTGCGCGAGCTGGAGTCCGAGGTGGCCGAGAAGGAGAACCGCTGGCTGGAGCTCTCCGAACTGGTCGACTAGGTCGCGTGCGCGACGGCGTCCGGCATGGGAAACACGCGGACGAGCAGCAGCCCGCACGCCGCGACGATGCCGCAGATCAGGATGGTGTGGCTCACCCCGACCTGAGTTGCGATCAGGCCGAACAGGAAACTACCCGTAGCCAGCGAGCCCTGCAGGACCAGCGAGTAGAAGGATGTCATCAGACCACGCATGTCGGCCGGTGACGCCGTCTGGATCGCCCATTGGTGCGCCACAGTGAGGATGCCCCAGCAGAATCCGGCAACCAGCAGGAACGAGGCGTCGAGCAGCATGCTGTCCCATTGGCTGATGCCGAGCACAGCGAGCGAAAAACCGCCCAGCGCAGTCGAACTCAACGTGCCCATGCGTGCCCGACCCTGCAGCCACGGCATCAGCGACACCGCCGAGACCGTCCCCAGTGCGAGCGAGGTCAGCAGGCCGCCGTATCCGATGACCTCGGTCTGGATGTTCTCCTTGGCCTCCAGCGGGAGTAACGCCACCATGCCGGTGCACGGCATCATGAACACGGCCAATCGGATCAGCGGGCCGTACAGCTGGCGCGATGCCCGAAGCACACGCCATCCGTCGGAGAAGGAGGCCAGCGCTTCTCGGGAAGACCTTGCGTCGCTGCGCTTTCCGGCCGCTGGCCTGGGCACTCGCCGGACGACGGCGATCATCACCAGGTGAGATAGCGCCCTGGTTCCCAACACCAGCATCGCGCCTTTGAATCCGACCAGCAGTCCACCGGTCAGTGGGCCGACGACCTGGGCGAGCTTGTTGCTCAGGGAGTTGAACGAGATCGCCGAGACCAGCTGATCCGACGGAAGTAGGTCGTGCAGAAAGGGTTTCCATGCCGACTGCTGGAAGACCAGTCCGATTCCGATGATCGACAAAGCCACCAACAATGACCAGGCGTTGAGGTACCCGCTGAACGTGAGTGCCGCCAGACCCGCCACCGCGAGCAGCATCCAGGTGTGCGCACCGAGCAGAAGGCGCCGGTGACCGTAGAGGTCCGACATGATCCCGGCCGGTAAAGCGAGCAGGAGGAACGGCAGGCTGGTAGCCGTCTGCACCATACTCACCATGAGGGGGTTCGTGGTCAACGACAGCATCACCCACGCCGAACCGAGCAACAGCATGACCAGACCGATGCTGGAAAGCAGGTTGGCCGCCCACAATTCACGGAACTGGCGCTGACGAAACAGCTTGTATCCCCCGCCTGACCCCCGGTTGCTCACCGCAGACGCAAGCGCAATCTGTCCGCGGTGTCCCGCACGACCTTCAGTTGGTTGGCCACCTGCACCGGCGCGGTGCCGCCGCGGGCGTCGCGGGACGAGACCGACCCGTCGACGGTGAGCACCTCGCGGACGTCGGGAGTCAGCTGATCGCTGATCTGCGCCAACTCCTCGTCGGTCAATTCGTCGAGTCCGACACTGCGGCCTTCGGCGGTCCGCACCGCTTTGCCGGCGGCTTCATGGGCGACCCGGAACGGCACGCCCCGGCGCACCAGCCATTCGGCGACGTCGGTAGCCAGGGTGTAACCGGCCGGCGCGAGTGCGGCCATCCGTTCGGTATCGAAGACCAGGGTGCCGACGAGACCCGCCATTGCCGGCAGCACCAGTTCCAGCTGGGCGACGGAGTCGAACACCGGCTCCTTGTCCTCCTGCAGGTCCCGGTTGTAGGCCAGCGGCTGGGCCTTGAGGGTGGCCAGCAGACCCGTGAGGTTGCCGATCAGACGCCCGGACTTGCCGCGAGCCAACTCGGCGATGTCGGGGTTCTTCTTCTGAGGCATGATGGAACTGCCGGTCGACCAGGCGTCGTGCAATCTGGCATAGCCGAATTCGGTTGTGCTCCAGAGGATGATGTCCTCCGCAAGCCGGGACAAGTCCACGGCGATCATCGCCAGCACGAAGGCGGCCTCGGCGGCGAAGTCGCGGGAGGCGGTCGCGTCGATCGAATTGTCCGCCGCCGCAGCGAATCCGAGCTCTTCGGCGATGGCGTCCGGATCCAGGCCCAGCGACGAGCCGGCGAGCGCGCCCGCACCGTACGGCGACACCGCGGTGCGGTCGTCGAAGTCGGCGATGCGGTCGACGTCACGCAACAGCGGGTGCGCATGCGCCAGCAGATGGTGCGCCAGCAGGACAGGCTGAGCAGCCTGCAGGTGCGTCTTACCAGGCATGATCGCCGTCGGGTGCGCGGCAGCCTGGGTGGCCAGCGCCGACACCACCTGCAGCACGCCGTCGGCGACCCGGCGCATGGCGTCGCGCAGCCACATTCGTAACAGTGTGGCCACCTGGTCGTTGCGGGACCGCCCGGCTCGCAGCCGGCCGCCGAGGTCAGCTCCGACCCGGTCGATCAGGCCGCGCTCCAGCGCGCCGTGCACGTCCTCATCGCTGACCAGCGGTGCGAAGCTGCCGTCGGCCACGTCCTGGCCCAAGCTGTCCAGGCCGGCCAGCAGCCCGTCCCGCTGCTCGTCGGTCAGCAGGCCTGCCCGGTGGAGCACCTTGGCGTGTGCCTTGGAAGCGGCGACGTCATAGGGCGCGAGCACCCAGTCGAAATGCGTGGACTTGCTCAGCGCCGCCAGCGCGGGCGCAGGCCCGTCGGCGAAACGCCCACCCCACAGCGAGCCCTCGTTGGTGGTCACGTCTGATTGCCTGCCAAGTCCCGGCGCGCCGCGATCTTGGACGACAGGCCGTGCACGTGCACGAAGCCCTTGGCCGACGACTGGTCGAAGGTATCCCCTTCGTCGTAGGTCGCGAGGTTGAAGTCGTACAGCGACGTCGGGCTGCGCCGACCGTTGACGGCGATGTGCCCACCGTGCAACACCATCCGGATCTCGCCGGTGACGTGCTCTTGGGTGTTGGCGACGAAGGCCTCCAGCGACCGCTTCAGCGGCGAGAACCACAGCCCGTCGTAGACCAGCTCGCCCCACTTGCGGTCGGTCCCCCGCTTGAACCGGCCCAGCTCGCGTTCCAGCGTCACGTGCTCGAGCTCGGTGTGCGCGGTGATCAACACCATTGCGCCTGGGGCTTCGTAGATCTCGCGGCTCTTGATGCCGACCAGCCGGTCCTCGACGACGTCGAGGCGGCCGACGCCCTGGGCACCGGCGCGCCGGTTGAGTTCGACGATGGCCTCCAGCACCGTGACCGGATTGCCGTCGATGGAGACCGGCACGCCGCGCTCGAAGCCGACGATCACCTCGTCGGGGGTGTTCCAGTTGAGCGTCGGGTCCTCGGTGTAGTCGTAGACGTCCTTGGTCGGCGCGTTCCAAAGATGTTCCAGGAAACCAGTTTCCACCGCGCGGCCCCACACATTCTGGTCGATGGAGAACGGTGAGCGCTTGGTGACGTTGATCGGGATGGCGTTCTCCTCGGCGAACGCGATCGCCTTCTCGCGGGTCCAGGCGTAGTCACGGACCGGAGCGAGCACCTCCAGATCGGGTGCCAGTGAGGCGAATCCGACCTCGAAGCGAACCTGGTCGTTACCCTTGCCGGTGCAGCCGTGCGCGACGATGCCGCCGCGGTGTTCGCGGGCGGCGGCCACCAGGTGCTTGACGATCAGCGGTCGGCTCAGTGCCGACACCAGCGGGTAGCGGTCCATGTAGAGGGCGTTGGACTGGATGGCCGGCAGGCAGTACTGCTCGGCGAACTCGTCGCGAGCGTCCACCACCACCGCTTCGACGGCGCCGCAATCCAGGGCGCGCTGGCGAACGACGTCCATGTCCTCGCCACCCTGGCCGAGATCGATGGCGACGGCCACCACCTCTTTGCCGGTCTCCTTGCCGATCCAGCTGATCGCCACCGAGGTGTCCAGGCCGCCGGAATACGCCAAGATGACGCGTTCGGACATGAAGTGCTCCTTTGTCTTTGGTCTCTAGTGGATGGTCTCGAACATGGTGGCCAGTTGCGCGCCGGTCATCGGCTCGCGGGCCACCACAAAGATGGTGTCGTCGCCGGCGATCGTGCCCACCACGTCCGGCAGCGCCGCGCGGTCGATGGCACTGGCCAGATAGTGCGCCGCTCCGGGCGGGGTGCGCAGTACGGCCAGGTTACCGCTGGCGTCGGTGGACACCAGAAGGTCGGCGAGCAGGCGCGATACGCGCTCGGTGCCGCCAGACACCCCACGTACCGGGCTGCCGTCCTCGGGCACGACGTAGACGCCCACCCCGCCGTCAGCACCGCGCAGCTTGACCGCCCCGAGTTCTTCGAGGTCGCGTGACAGGGTCGCCTGGGTCACGTCGATGCCCTCGCCGGCCAGGAGCGCGGCGAGTTCGCTCTGGCTGTGTACCGAACGTGAGGACAGCAGCGCCACGATCCGGGCTTGCCGCCCGGCCCGGGTGGTGCTGACCTCGCTGGTCATCGGTGCTCCTGCTGGCTCATCGGTGCTCCAACAGCCACACCAGGAGTGCCTTCTGTGCATGCAGCCGGTTCTCGGCCTCGTCCCACACCACACTGTGCGGGCCGTCGATCACCTCATCGGTGATCTCGTGGCCACGGTGCGCCGGAAGGCAATGCAGCACAATAGCTTCCGAATCAGCGTGGGACAGCAGGCCGGCGTTGAGCTGGAACGGCCGGAACGGTAAAACCCGATCCAGGCCGTCGTTCTCCTGCCCCATCGACGTCCAGGTGTCGGTGACCAGCACGTCCGCCCCCTTTGCCCCGGCCACTGCATCGGAGGTGAGGGTGACCGTAGCGCCGGTCTCCCGGGCCCGGCGCTCGGCGGCGGCCACGAAAAGCGGGTGAGGTTCGAAACCGGCTGGCGCGGCGATCGTGACGTGGATGCCGGCGGTGACCCCGCCGAGCATCAGCGAGTGCGCCATGTTGTTGGCGCCGTCACCGAAGTAAGTCATCCGCAGCCCATTCAGAGAGCCCTTGCGCTCGGCCAGCGTCTGCAGGTCGGCGAGCACCTGGCACGGATGGAACTCGTCGGACAACGCATTGACCACGGGAACCGTTGCCGCCGAGGCCATCGCGTTGAGCCGTTGCTGGGCGAAGGTGCGCCAGACGATCGCGTCGACGTAGCGCGACAGCACCCGGCCGGTGTCTTCGAGCGTCTCCTCCCGGCCGAGCTGGGTGGCGCGACCGTCGACGACGACAGCGTGACCGCCGAGCTGGGCGATACCCACCTCGAAGGAGAACCGGGTGCGGGTGGAGTTCTTGTCGAAGATCACCGCCACCCCGCGTGGCCCCTCCAGCGGACGACGGCCCATCGGGTCCTTCTTGAGTGTGGCTGCCAGCTCGAGGATTTCGGCCTGCTCCTGGGGAGCCAGGTCGTCGTCGCGCAGGAAGTGCCTCAGTGTGCTCATTGGGCCGCCTCGTCAAGGATTGCCGGTAATGCGGTCAGGAAGTCGTCGATCTGCACTTCGGTGATGATCAGCGGCGGGGCCAGCCGGACCACATCCGGGGCAGCGGCATTGACCAGGAATCCGGCATCGCGGGCGGCGGTTTCGACGGCCTTGCCCTGCGGAGCGGTCAAGACCACGCCGCGCAGCAGGCCCCGGCCCCTGACGTGATCGACCAGCGGATGGCCCAACGATTCGATGCCGTGGCTCAGTGTCTTGCCGAGCAGGTCGGCGCGGTTGACCAGATCCTCTTGGGCCAGCACCTTGAGCACTGCCAGCGCCGCCGCTGTGCACACCGGATTGCCGCCGAAAGTGCTGCCGTGCAGCCCAGGGGTCAACAGGTCTGCGGTGTCGCCGAGGGCCAGGCACGCCCCGATCGGCAGTCCCCCGCCGAGACCCTTTGCCAGCGTCACGATGTCGGGAGTTATGCCGTCGTGCTGATGGGCGAAGAACGCGCCGGTGCGCCCGACGCCGGTCTGGACCTCGTCGAGGACCAGCAGGGCGCCGTGGCGGCTGGTGATCTCGCGCGCGGCGGCCAGGTAGCCCTCCGGCGGCACCACGACGCCACCCTCACCCATGATCGGTTCGAGGAACACCGCGGCGGTCTGGTCGCTGACCGCTGCATCGAGCGCATCGACGTCGCCGTACGGCACGTGGGTGACGTCGCCCGGTAGCGGTTCGAACGGCGCCTGCTTGGTGGGCTGCCCGGTCAGCGCCAGCGACCCCATGGTGCGGCCGTGGAATGCGTTTTGGGCGGCAACGAGTTTCGTGCGCCCGGTCAGCCGGGTGATCTTAAAGGCGACCTCGTTGGCCTCGGTACCGGAGTTGCAGAAGAAGACCCGCGCCGGGGTGTCGAGCTGGTCGACGAGCGCCTCGGCCAGCGCGATACCGGGTTCGGTGGCGTACAGGTTCGAGGTATGGCCCAGGGTGTTCAGCTGGGTGGTGACGGCCTCGATGATCGCCGGGTGCCGGTGGCCGAGGATGTTGACCGCGATACCGCCGAGCAGGTCTAGGTAGGTCTTGCCGTTCTCGTCGGTCACGACGGCGCCGTCACCGCTGGCCAGAGCCAGCGGCGGAGTGCCGTAGTTGTCCATCATGATGTCGGACCAGCGCTCCAGAAGAGTCATGAGTGAACCACCTTCGTGCCGGTGCCTTCATCGGTGAACAACTCCACCAGCACACAATGTTCGACGCGGCCATCGATCACATGCGCGCTGGGGACCCCGCCTTCGACAGCACGCAGGCACGCCTCGATCTTAGGGATCATGCCGGTTTCCAGGTTAGGCAGCAGCTCGGTCAGCGTGTCCGTGTCAATCTGGCTGACCAGCGAATTCCGGTCAGGCCAGCGGGTGTACAGACCTTCGACATCGGTGAGCATCAGCAGCTTCTCAGCACCCAGCGCTCTGGCGACCGCGGCCGCGGCGGTGTCGGCGTTGATGTTGTGCACCACACCGTCGCCGTCAGGGGCGATCGTCGAGATCACCGGAATACGCCCGGCGGCAATCAGATCCAGGACGGCGGCGGTGTTGACGTGCTCAACGTCGCCGACCAGACCGATGTCGGTCAGCACCCCGTCGACGGTGACACCACGGCGCACCGCGGTGAACAGCTGCGCGTCCTCCCCGGTGATCCCGACGGCGTAGGGGCCGTGGGCGTTGATGAGGTTCACCAGTTCACGACCGACCTGACCGAACAGCACCATCCGTGCGACGTCGAGCACCTCGGGAGTGGTGACCCGGAAGCCGCCCTTGAATTCACCTGGGATACCCAGCTTTTTGAGCATCGCGCTGATCTGCGGGCCGCCGCCGTGCACGACGACGGGATGGATGCCCGCATTGCGCAGGAACACCATGTCGTCGGCGAACGCGGCCTTGAGCCGGTCGTCGGTCATCGCGTTGCCGCCGTACTTGACCACGACGATCTTGCCGTTGAGCTGCTTGAGCCACGGCAGCGCTTCGGCGAGCACTGCGGCCTTGGTGTTGATGGTCGTGGTCATGAACTGTAGGCCGAGTTTTCTTCGACGTAGGCGTGGGAGAGGTCGGTGGTGCGGATGGTGGCCTGTCCGTCGCCGAGCCTCAGGTCGACAGTGACGTCGATATCGGCGCCGGCGAGGTCGATCTCGCGGGCGCCGGGCGCGCCGGCGCCGTCGACGCAGACCGGGAAGCCGTTGAACGACACGGTGATCCGCTGCGCGTTGATCTCGAAGGGCACCATGCCCACCGCGGCCAGCACCCGGCCCCAATTCGGGTCGGAGCCGAACAGCGCGGTCTTGACCAGGCTGTCGCGGGCGACTATCCGGGCCGCGATGACGGCGTCGTCGTCGCTCGGCGCACCGGTGACGGTGATCGCGACGCGCTTGGTGACACCTTCGGCGTCGGCCTGCAGCTGTGCGCAGAGGTCGTCGCAGACCCGCAGCACGGCCTCGTCCAGATCCTCTTGGCTGGGTGCGATCTCGCTGGCACCCGAGGCGAGCAGCAGAACGGTGTCGTTGGTTGAGCAGCTGCCGTCGACGTCGAGCCGGTCGAAGGTCTTGGCGGTGGCGCGGCGCAGCGCGGTGTCCAGGGCGGCGGCGTCGGCCACGGCGTCGGTGGTCAGTACGACGAGCATGGTGGCCAGCGAGGGCGCAAGCATCCCGGCACCCTTGGCCATACCGCCGACGGTCCAGTTCTCCCCCGACTCGATCGAATGGTGCAGGGCAACCTGTTTGGGCACAGTGTCGGTGGTCATGATGGCGCGTGCGGCTTCCTCACCGCCGGTGAGTCCGCCCCCGAGCTCATGGACGATCTCGGTGACGCCGGCAAGGACCTTGTTCATCGGTAGCCGGTCACCGATCAGACCTGTCGAGCAGACAGCGACCTCGACGGGTCCGGTCTCGGTGCCCCACTCAGACAGCGCCGCGGCGACCGCTTCGGCGGTGGCGTGGGTGTCCTGGAAACCACCAGCTCCCGTGCAGGCGTTGGCGCCACCGGAATTCAGCAGCACCGCACGCAGCCGGCCGGTGGACAACACCTGCTGGCTCCAGAGCACCGGGGCGGCCTTGACCTGGTTACGGGTGAACACCCCGGCGGCCGCATAATCGGGACCTTCGTTGAACACCAGCGCCAGGTCGAGCGCGCCGGATGCCTTGATACCGGCGGCGATGCCCGTTGCGCGGAAGCCGGACGGTGCCGTAACCCCTTGATTCCGAACCAGTTTGGTCCCTTCAATGAGCGTCACGGCGCCACCCCCACAATCGACAGTCCTTCGGTCTCCGCCCAGCCCAGCGCAAGGTTCATTGACTGGACCGCGGCACCGGCCGTGCCCTTCACCAGGTTGTCGATGGCGCACACCGCAACCAGCACACCGGCGTCGGCGTCGACGGCCACCGCGAGTTGTGCGGCGTTACTGCCGATCACCGCGCCCGTGCGAGGCAGCTGCCCTTCGGGCAGCAGGTGAATGAACGGTTCGGCGTCATAAGCCTTTTCGTAGGCCGCGCGAATCTGGGACAGCGGCGCCTGCGTACGGGCCGTGCAGGTAGCCAGGATGCCCCGGGAGGTGGGGATCAGCACCGGGGTGAACGACACGGTGACGGTGCGGTCGGTCACCGCGCGCAACCCCTGGGCGATCTCCGGGGTGTGCCGGTGCGCGCCCGCGATGTTGTAGGCCCGCGCCGAGCCGATGACCTCGGAGCCCAGCAGGTCGACCTTGGCGGAGCGGCCGGCACCGGAGGTGCCGCTGACCGCCACGACGGTGACATGGGGTTCGACGAGATCCTCGGCGACCGCGGGCAGCAGGGCCAGCAGCGCTGCCGTCGGATAGCAGCCGGGCACCGCGATGCGGGTGGCCTCACGCAGCCGGTCCCGGCCGCCGGGCAGCTCGGGCAGCCCGTACGGCCAGCTGCCGGCGTAGGGCGAGCCGTAGAAGCGCTCCCAGTCGCCGGCGTCGGTGAGCCGGAAGTCGGCGCCGCAGTCGATGACCAGAGTGCCGTCGCCGAGCTGCTCGGCCAGCGCCGCGGAGTGGCCGTGCGGCAGGGCCAGAAAAACCACGTCATGACCGGCCAGGACGGCGAGGTCGGTGGGTTCCAGCACCCGATCGGCCAGCGGCAGCAGATGCGGGTGGTGCTCGGACAGGTGAGTGCCCGCGCTGGCGGCGGCGGTGAGCGCGCCGATGGTCAGACGGCCGTCCGCGTAGGCCGGATGCCCGAGCAACAAACGCAGGATCTCACCGCCGGCATAGCCGCTGGCGCCGGCAATCGCCACCGAAGTCATGTCCCGATATTTGCATGGTTATGCAACACAATGCAAACTAATTACCGTCGGGGTCGACGACGTGCAGCGATCCACTCGCCAAAGTTCGGCCGCCTGTTGGTTTGGGCGTCCATCAACCGCGGAGTACGGCGCCGAGGCGCTCGGCCGCCGCGGCAACGGCGGCGTCTCGCGCGGCGCTGGCCTCGTCCTCAGTCAACGTCCGGTCCGTCGCCCGGAACCGCAGCGCCAAGGTCAGCGACTTGCGATCCTCGCCGATCTGCGGCCCGACGTACACGTCGAACAGCGCCACATCCTCAAGTAGGTCCCCGGCGCCGTCGCGCACCGCGTCCACCACGGCCTGGGCGGCGACGTCGGCCGCGACCACCAGGCTGACGTCCTGGAACACCGCCGGGAAGGGGGACACCTTCGGGGCGGGCAGCGTCTCGGCGATCGGCACGGCGTCCAGACACAGCTCGACGGCACAGGTGCCCTTCGGCAAGCCGGAACGCTCGATCACCGCGGGATGCAGCTGGCCGGCATGCCCGACGACGCGCCCGTCGACGACCACCTCGGCGCAGCGCCCCGGGTGCCACGGCAGGTACTGCGCGGCTCGCAGTGTCACATCGACACCACAGGCGCGGGCGATGATCCGCACCGCCTCGAAAGCGTCGGCAGCCTCGACCGGACGGCCCAGCCCCCATGGGCCGCGTGGCTCCCGTAACCCGGTCAGCACCGCGCCCACGTGGACAGGTTGGCGCGGCAGCGAGGCGTCCAGCGCCGCGATCTCGTCGTCGGTCGGCCGGCGATGCGTCGGGATCAGCTCGACGCCTCTGGTTTCCTCGGTCGGATGTACGACCTGGGCGATGGAGAACAGCGCGACGTCGACGAAACCGCGGGAGACGTTGCGGGACAACGCTTCCAGCAATGCCGGCAGCAGTGTGGTGGCCAGATTCGGCCGGTCGGCCTCCAATGGGTTGAGCACCAAGGTGGTGGCGCGCCGCGAATCGTCGTCGGACAGGCCCCACTGATCGAAGATCCCGGCGGGCAGAAACGGGGTGGGCAGGATCTCGACGTAGCCGGACAGTCCCAGGGACTTGCCCACCGCGCGGCGCCGCTTCTGCACTGCGGTCAGCCCACGGCCGGCGGGTGCGGTGGGCAGCACCGAAGGGATCTTGTCGAGGCCCTCCAGCCGCAGCACCTCCTCGACGAGGTCGGCGGGCTGTATCAGATCGGGCCGCCAGCTCGGCGGTGTCACCACCAGGATCGCGGGGTCGGCACCGTCCTCAGCGACGTCGGCGCCGATCTGGGTCAGGCGCTTGAAGGCGGCACCAGCTTCGTACTCCACCCCGGCCATCCGGTCGGGCAGATCGAATCGCATCCGCACCGGAGCCGGTGACCAGTTGTCCCGTGGCGGGTCGCCGCGCCAGTCGGTGAGAACGGGTTCGACAGTGCCGCCGGCGATTTGGGCGAGCAGCGCGGCACACCGGTCCAGGGCGGCCACCGAGATGGCCGGATCGACGGAGCGTTCGTAGCGCCGGCCTGCCTCGCTGACGAGGTGCAGACGGCGGATCGTGCGGGATACCGCGGCAGGATCCCAGACCGCGGCCTCCAGCAGGATGTCGGTGGAGTCGTCGTCGATCTCGGTGGTCCCGGCACCCATCACGCCGCCGATGGCGGCGGTCGCGACATCGTCGACGATGAGCACATCACCCGGATCGAGCTTGCGTTCGATGTCGTCCAGCGTGACGACGGTCTCCCCCGGCTGGGCGAACCGGACGACGAATTCACCGTTGATGCGGCTTCGGTCGTGCGCGTGCATCGGATGGCCGATTTCGAGCATCACGTAGTTGGTGACGTCGACCGCCGGTGAGATCGGCCGGATGCCGGAGAGCATCAGGCGCCGGCGCAGCCACCACGGCGAGAGCGCCTTCGGGTCGATCCCGGAGACCGGCCGCAGCGCGAAACGGCTGACGCCGGTGCCGGATTCGACGGTCACCGGCAGCGCCGGGCCCTCGGCAGGCAACGGTGCAACGTCGGCGGGGTCCACGAAATCCAGGTCGTAGGCGCAGGCGATCTCGCGGGCGATGCCACGCACCGACATGCAGTAGCCCCGATCCGGGGTGACTGCCAAGTCGAATACGACGTCGTCGAGGCCGAGCACGGCGATACCGTCGTCTCCTGGCTCTGCGGTGCCCGGGGGCAGCACGATGATACCGGAATGATCTGCGCCCAAGCCTAATTCGGCGGCCGAGCAGATCATGCCGTCGGAGAGCCGGCCGTAGGTCTTGCGGCTGGCGATGTGGAAGTCACCGGGGAGCGTGGTGCCGGGCAATGCCACCACCACGAGATCGCCGACAGCGAAGTTCGTTGCACCGCAGACGATGTCGCGGTCGAGTTCCTCACCGACGTTGACCTTGCAGGCCCGGATCGGCTTCTTGAACTCCGCGAGCTCCTCGATCGAGGTGACCCGTCCGACGGTCAGCGGCCCGCTGACCGGCCCGAGCGTGATGATGTCCTCGACTTCGTGGCCGACGCGGATCAGCGCCTGTTCCAGGTCGTGCGGGTCCACGTCCCAGCCCGGGGCGCCGCGCTGAACGACCTCGCGTAGCCAGCTGTAGGGAAGGCGCATCAGACTCCGACCCCGAACGGCAGTGAGAACCGCACGTCCCCTTCGACCATGTCGCGCATGTCGGGGATGCCGTTGCGGAACTGCAGAGTGCGCTCCAAGCCCATGCCGAACGCGAAGCCCGAGTACTCGTCGGGGTCGATGCCCGCGGCGCGCAACACATTCGGGTTGACCATGCCGCAGCCGCCCCACTCGACCCAGCCGGCGCCGCCCTTCTTGTTGGGGAACCAGATGTCGACCTCGGCCGAGGGCTCGGTGAACGGGAAGAAGTGCGGCCGCATCCTGGTGCGCGCGGTCGGCCCGAACTCTGAACGGGCGAACGCGTCCAGCGTGCCGCGCAGGTGGGCCATCGTCAGGCCACGATCCACCGCCAGACCCTCCACCTGATGGAAGACGGGCGTGTGGGTGGAGTCGAGCTCGTCGGTGCGGAACGTGCGGCCGATGGACACGATGTACACCGGCAGCTCGCGATCCAGCAGCGTGCGCACCTGCACCGGGGAGGTGTGGGTGCGCAGCAGCTGCCGCGACCCCTCTGGCGCGATGTGGAAGGTGTCGGACTCGCTGCGAGCCGGATGGTCAGGCGGAAAGTTCAGCGCGTCGAAGTTGAACTGCTCGGTCTCGACCTCGGGCCCCTCGGCCAGCTCCCAGCCCATCGCGACGAACGTGTCGGCGATGTGCTCGGCCAGGATCGTGATCGGATGTCGCGCCCCGATGGGCTCGCGGGTCGAGGGCAGAGTGACGTCGATGGCCTCGGCCACGAGGACCGCCGCGTCGCGTTCGGCACGCAACACCGCCAGACGCTCGTCGTAGCTGTGCTGCGCGTCGCCCCGGGCGACGTTGACCAATTTGCCTGCCTCGGAGCGATCCTGCTTGGGCAGAGTGGCCAGCGCCTGGCGGGCCAGCGCCAGCGGGGCGCGGTCGCCGAGGTGCTCGGTCTTGGCGCGCGCCAGCGCGTCGAGGTCGGCAGCCAGGTCGAAGGCATGCCGGGCCGCGCTGACGGCTGCGGTCAACGATTCCTGCGACAAGTCGACTGGTTGGTCACCCACGCGGCAAGACACTCCTTCAGTTGCCGGGGTTATTCGCGCCACGGATGTGACGCAAGTGCCGATCATAGGTGATGCCAGAATGACGCCTCGCGGGCATTTCCCCTCGCCAGCGCAGCGCCAGCCCAGTCCCACCCGAGGATGTCCCATGCTCAGAGCCCTCGTCGTCGCGGCCATGTGGGTGGCGGCACTGGCCGTCACCGGATTGACGGTGGCGCTCAGCCCGTGGTGGTGGCTGCTCGCGGGGCCGCTGCTGGCGGTCGCCGGCCTGGGCACCTGGGATCTGCTGCAGACGCGGCACACCATCTTGCGGTCCTATCCGGTACTCGGGCATGCCCGATTCCTGGCCGAACTGCTGCGGCCCGAGATCCGGCAGTACTTCATCGAGTCGAACACCGAGGCCACCCCGTTCGACCGGGAGACCCGCGACATGGTGTACGAGCGCGCCAAGGGCACCAAGAGCGACGAGCCGTTCGGCACCGAGCGCGACGTCAACGCGCTGGGCTATGAATTCCTGCGGCATTCGCTGCGAGCGCACGTCGCCTCCGAGGTGGCTCCGCGGGTGCGGCTGGGGGGCCCGGAATGTGCGGCCCCGTATGACATCGCCCTGTTCAACGTCTCGGCGATGAGCTTTGGGGCGTTGTCCGGCAACGCCATCGAGGCACTCAACGGCGGCGCGGCCCGCGGCGGATTCGCCCATGACACCGGAGAGGGCGGGATCAGCCCGTATCACCTCAAGCATGGCGGCGACCTGATCTGGGAGATCGGCTCGGGTTATTTCGGCTGCCGCGACGCCGAAGGGCACTTCGACGCCGGCCTGTTCGAGGAGAAGGCCGTGCTGCCCTCGGTGAAAGCAATCTCGATCAAGCTGTCCCAAGGCGCCAAGCCCGGGCTCGGAGGTGTGCTCCCGGGGGCGAAGGTCAGCGCGGAGATCGCGGCCACGCGGGGGGTGCCGGTCGGCCGGACGGTCGTATCGCCGCCGGCGCACACCGCGTTCCACACGCCGACGGAGATGATGCATTTCATCGCGACGCTGCGCAGCCTGTCCGGCGGCAAGCCGATCGGGTTCAAGCTCTGCATCGGGGCGCGCACCGAATTCCTGTCCATTTGCAAAGGGATGCTGCACACCGGGATCACGCCCGACTTCATCATCGTCGACGGCGCCGAGGGCGGAACCGGTGCGGCGCCACAGGAATTCGAGGACCACGTCGGGATGCCGCTGACCGAGGGGCTGATGCTGGTGCACAACGCTCTGGTCGGGACGGGGCTGCGCACCCACATCCGGGTCGGCGCGTCGGGCAAGGTCGCCAGCGGCGTGGACATCGTGTCCCGGATCTGCCAGGGCGCAGACTTCACCATGTCGGCCCGGGCGATGATGTTCGCGGTCGGCTGCATCCAGGCGATGAAGTGCAACACCAACAAGTGCCCCACCGGGGTGGCCACCCAGGACCAGGGCCGGGCACGAACTCTCTACGTGCCGGACAAGACCGAGCGGGTGGTCAACTTCCAGCGGGCGACGGTGGCCAGTGCCGCGCAAATCGTTGCGTCGATGGGCCTCAACGGCTTCGACGAACTCGAGCCGGCCATGCTCAACCGCCGCATCGAAGGCCAACGAACCCGCACCTACGCCGAGATCTACGAATGGCTGATGCCTGGCGAGCTGCTCGACGACCCGCCGGAGTCATGGCGGTCGGACTGGATCGAAGCGTCCGCCGAGGAGTTCCGCTGAGCTATTGCGTCGTGGAAACCAGGGCCCGGCGCACCGCTCGCCGGCGAGCTATCCAGGTGGCCACCAACGCACCGAACACACCGAGCGTCGAGGTCGCCAGGATCGACGGCATCGTGTTGGCCATGATCAGGTAGCCGAACGACGCCGCCACCGCGAGCAGTGCGTACCGCGCGGTCGTCCAGAGCGCCGGACGGCCGAACCGGGTGCCCACCACCATGCCGAGGATCAGGGCGATGCCGTGGCCGACATTGGTGAAGTCGCCGGCCGAGCTGATCGCCGCACCGAATGCCACGGCCAGCCACCAGCCGGTCCACGTCGCACGCCAACGGCGCGGTATGGCGGCGGTCAGCGCACCCAGGACGCCGACCGCGCCGTAGCTCATCCCGACGTCGGTGACGTTGGCGATCGACCACGAGGTCAACCCGGCCGCGAGTGCCGCGACGAGTCCGGTGGCGACCAGCATCGTCGCCCCGACGTGTGCGACGACGAACGCCACCACCATCCGGCGACTGTGCCACAGCAGTTCGGCCAGGCCGAGAATGGCGAACAGGCCCGGCAGCCACACGTAGATGGGCCCTCGCTCGGTGACGAAGGCACTGGCGATCAGCGTGCCCAGATGGCCTTCACCGAGGTTGTGCAGATTGGTGCTCACACGCCAGACGACCTGGTCGCGAACATGCGGCCCGAGGGCCACCAGCGTGACCGCCACGACCGCAAGCGCGGCGGAGTAGCCCAAGGTGACCCGAACGCGGTCCAGCCGCGACAGCAGTGCGATAACCATCCCTACCTACTATGCCTGGACCTCGAGATCTATGCCTGGAACTCGAGATCGTCCCCGTCGTCCTCGACTGGCAGATCCCTGCGGGTTTTGAAGCGGTACATAACCAGGTCGGTGGGCACCCCGGTAGCCCGCGGAGCGAATACCTGACGCCTGATCCGTTTGATCGTGACCCCGAGCGACTCCAGCTCGTCGGGCTCGATGAGCTCCAGCGTCTTCTCGGACACGATCAGGCCGCCACGAGTGGCGCGGTCCATCACCCGGGCAGTGATGTTGACGTCGACTCCGAGCCAATCCGCGCCGATACGTTGCGGGCGGCCGGTGTGGACACCGGCACGCATCCGGGGTGTGTAGCCGTCGATATCGACGGTTCGGACGGCGTCGCGGGCAGCCATGGTGGCGCGCACCGCGGTCAGCGGGTCGGCGAAAACGGCCATGATGCCGTCGCCCATCCGCTTGACGATGTGGCCGCCTGCGTCGAGCAGCGGCGGCTCGACGACCTGGGCGACGCGACGGAGCAGCCGCAGTGTCGCGTCGTCACCTGCCGCCAGCGACCAACTGGAGAAGCCGACGAGATCGGTGAAGACCAGCGTCACCTCGCGGTCGCGCGGCCGCCCGGAGACACGTTCGGTGAGGGCTTGCCACACCTGAAGGGTGGCCAGACTCACCTCGCGGCTGGCGGCCTCCCGGTCGCGCAGCAGCCGGTCGGCCGCCCGCGCGGCGGCCCGGGCGCCGCCTGCGCCATCGGCGGAGAGCGGGTCACCGAAGTCGGGGTCGCCGGGCAAGATCCGGCGAGCACGACGAACCAGGGCGATGACGCCCGGGTTGTGGTTGGTGTTGTGCCACCATGCCGCGGGTCCACGCCCGGGTTGGTTGACGTCAACGAGGGGGTCTGGTTGATCGTCGAACGGCTCGACGTCCACGAGATCCAGCCTAGTGAACGGATTTACGGAAGCCGGCCTGTGTGACGCGGCCAACGTATCGCTATGCCAAATGTGTGGTCACAGCTTCGTCGCCAACATGGACAACACGTGTTGTCAGACTTATCGTCAATCGATGAGGTCAACGACGACCACTCGCCCCGCCACGCCGACCCCGCTCGGGCCGGACTCGCTGACCTGGAAATACTTCGGCGACCTGCGCACCGGCATGCTCGGGGTGTGGATCGGGTCGTTGCAGAACATGTATCCGCAGCTGGGCGCCGGAGTGGAAGAACACTCGATCCTGCTGCGCGAGCCACTGCAGCGGGTCGCGCGGTCGGTCTACCCGATCATGGGCGTGGTCTACGACGGCGAGCGCGCCCGCCAAACCGGTGAGCAGATCAAGGGCTTTCACCGCGGGATCAAAGGCGTCGACAACGCGGGCCGGCGCTACCACGCTCTGAATCCCGAGACCTTCTACTGGGCACACGCCACGTTCTTCATGCTGATCCTGAAGGTGGCCGAATACTTCTGCGGCGGGTTGACCGAGGCCGAGAAACGCCAGCTGTTCGACGAGCACGTGCAGTGGTATGCGATGTACGGGATGAGCATGAAGCCGGTCCCCGACACGTGGGAGGAGTTCTGCGAGTACTGGGACCGGGTCTGCCGCGACGAGCTGGAGATCAACAAGGCGACGCTGGAGATCTTCGACATCCGCATCCCGAAGCCGAAGTTCGTGTTGATGCCGACGCCGGTATGGGACCAGTTGTTCAAGCCGATGGTGGCCGGGCAGCGCTGGATTGCGGCCGGACTGTTCGACCCGGCGGTCCGGGAGAAGGCCGGGATGCGCTGGACACCCGGCGACGAGGTGGCGCTTCGGTTGTTCGGCAAGGCAGTGGAGTTGGCGTTCTGGGCGGTACCCGATGAAATCCGGTTGCATCCGCGGGCGTTGTCGGCGTATCGGCGGGCCGCCGGACAGATCCCGGCCGACGCGCCGCTGGTCGAGGCACCGGGTTTCATGGCACCCCCTAAAGACCGTCGTGGCATGCCCATGCACTATGTCCCTCGACACAAGAGCCTCGTCGCCCGTGCGGGGTCGCTGGTCCACACGACGTTCTCACTAGCCGGTTTGCGGCCCGCCCGAGGACGTACCGCCGCCGCCTGAACCGGAGAACCCATGATCGAATGGTCCGACGTCGATATCGCTGTGCGCGACGCCGTTCGCGAGTTCGTCGACAAAGAGGTGCGCCCGCACATCGACGAGCTGGAGAGCGGCGATCTGGAGCCCTACCCCATCGTCCGGAAACTGTTCGCCACCTTCGGTATCGACGAGATGGCGCGGGAGTCGCTGACCAAGAGGTTGGAGCGGATGCGGGCCGGCACCGAGAAGAAGTCCAGCGGTGGCGGCGGCATGTTCGGCGACGGCGGCTCGGCCGGAATGGGTTTCGTGCTGATCAGTGAGCTGTGCCGGGTCAGCATGGGTCTGGTCACCGGGATGGGGGTCAGCCTGGGGCTGACGGTCCCCACCATCCAGAGCCGTGGCACGCTGGCCCAGCAGGAGCGCTGGCTGCCCGAGCTGGTGACTTACGAGAAGATCGGCGCCTGGGCGATCACCGAGCCGGACTCAGGCTCGGATGCGTTCGGCGGAATGAAGTCCTACGTAGTGCGTGCCGCCGATGGGTCAGGCGACTACATCCTCAACGGGCAGAAGACGTTCATCACCAACGGGCCCGACGCCGACGTCGTCGTGGTGTACGCCAAGCTGGACGAGGGTGACCCCACGGTGGACAAGCGCGACCGCAAGGTGTTGACGTTCGTCCTGGACCGCGGCATGGAAGGCTTCGTTCAGGCCAAGCCGTTCCGCAAGATGGGAATCCACAGTTCGCGCACCGGTGAGCTGTTCTTCAACAACGTCCGGCTCGGCCGGGACCGGCTGCTGGGCGAGACCGAGAACAATTCCTCCGGCGACGGCCGCGACAGCGCCCGGTCAAGTTTCGCCGCGGAGCGCATCGGTGTGGTGTCGATGGCCCTCGGGGTGATCGAAGAGTGTCTACGGCTGTGCACGGACTACGCCAAGACTCGCACGTTGTGGGGCAAGGAGATCGGTCAGTTCCAGTTGATCCAGCTCAAGCTGGCCAACATGGAGGTAGCCCGAATGAATGTGCGCAACATGCTGTTCCGCGTGATCGAATGCGGGCAGACGGGTACGCCGATCTCGCTGTCCGAGGCCTCGGCGATGAAGTACTACTGCTCGCAGGCCGCGACCGATGTGGCCATGGAGGCGATCCAGTTGTTCGGCGGCAACGGGTACATGACCGAGTACCGGGTGGAACAGCTTGCCCGCGACGCGAAGTCGTTGATGATCTACGCCGGCAGTAACGAGGTGCAGATCACGCATGTGGCCAAGGGGCTGCTCAGCGAGTGAGTTCCAGGGCTCGGGCGAGTGCACGGTGAACTGCCCCTCGTCCGAGCTGGACCTTGAACGCGTTTTGGCTCAGGGGGCGGGCATCCGCCATCGCCCGCTGCGCCGCCGCCCGTAGCACCGAGTCGTCCGGCCGGCTGCCGACCAGAATCTGCTCTGCAGCGGGCACTCGCCACGGTTTGGCTGCCACCCCGCCGAGGGCCACCGATGCCGACGCGATCACGTCGTCGACCACCTCGACGCCCACCGCCGCGGACACCAGCGCGAAGGCGTAGCTGCGCCGGTCTCGAAGCTTGAGATACCACGAATGAGATGCATACGGCGACGGCGGCAGCTCGACGGCGACGATCAGCTCTGCCGGCAATAGGCAGTTCTCATGCTGCGGGGCATCCCCTGGCAGAGTGTGGAACTGGGCGATCGGGATCTGTCGAACACCGTCCGGCCCCTGCGTACACACGACGGCATCAAGAATCGTCAGCGCGACGGCCATGTCCGACGGGTTGATCGCGACGCAGTGCTCACTAGCCCCGAACAGCGCATGCTCGCGGTTGAAGCCCTCGAGTGCGGCGCACCCCGAACCCGGTACCCGCTTGTTGCACTGGTCGAATTCGATCTGCATAAAATAGGGACACCTGGTGCGCTGCAACAAGTTTCCGCCGACAGTCGCCATATTCCGAAGTTGCGTGGTGGCACCACTGAGGATAGCTTGCGACAACACCGGGTACTGGGTGCGGATCAACGGGTGGTTCGCCAGCGCACTGTTGCTGACGCCGGCCCCGATGCGCACCCCACCCGACGCGGTGGCCGTCACCGATGTCAGGCCAAGGTGGCGGATGTCGACGAGGGCAGGTGGTTGTGCCACACCGTTTTTCATCAGGTCGACGAGATTGGTACCGCCGGCGAGGAAGGCACCCCCGCTATCGAGAACGGAACAAATGGCGCCGTCCACCGTGACCGCGTGCTGAAACTCGAATGTCTTCACCGAGAAGTCCTTTCAGCGGCCGCGACAATAGCGTCGACGATGTTGGCGTACGCGCCGCACCGACAGATGTTGCCTGCCATGCGTTCCCGGATTTCGTCCTCGTTCAGCACCGTGCATCCATCGAGCGCGGCTCGGCTGTCACCCTCGAAGGAGACCACCGAAAGGTCCCCGCGGGCGTGCTCGCGCAGCAGAGCATGCGCCGACGAGACCTGCCCGGATGTGCAGTAACCGCACTGGAAGCCATCGTGGTCTAGGAAAGCCTGCTGGACCGGGTCGAGGTCGTCCCCGGCGGAGAGGCCCTCGACCGTCGTTACCGCTGAGCCGTCGATCGAGACGGCCAAGGTCAGGCAGCTGACGACCCGTTCGCCGTCGACGGCCACCGTACAGGCACCGCACAAGCCGTGGTCACAACCCTTCTTGGTGCCCGTCAACCCGAGCTCTTCGCGTAGCAAATCCAGGAGTGTGGTGCGGACGTCGACTGTCAGCTCGTGAGGAGTTTCGTTGATGTGCAACGTGATCGCATGCTCGGGAACCATCAGCTCTCCTGCGTCGCAATGTCGGGCGTCAACAGTTGTTCAATAGTGATGGGCAGGTCCCGGATCCGACGACCAGTGGCATGGAAGATCGCGTTGGCAACCGCCGCCGCGACACCGCAGGCGCCGATCTCACCGATTCCCCGGACGCCGATCGGGTCCAGCGCGTAGTCGGGTTCATCGATGAACGTGATGTCGAAATCAGGTCGGTCGGCGTGGGTCGGAACGTAGTACTCGCCGATCAGCTTCGCGGTGTGAGCGTCATAGGGAACCTGCTCCAACAGCGCCATGCCTACGCCGAAGGTGATGCCGCCCATGACCTGACTGCGAGCCAGCGCCGGGTTGATCACCCGTCCGCAGTCCATTACCGCAACCCAGCGGGTCACCGCCGCGCGCCCGATCTCCTCGTCGACCTCCACTTCGCAGAAGTGTGCGCCGAACGATTGGGATACCGTATCGCGCTGGTCTCCCCCGTCGACCGACACCGTGAAACTCAGCTCGTCGAGGTACCGCTGGCCGCCGTGCGCGATCACGTCGGCGAGTGTCCCGCGATGGTTCCGACTCACCACTTCCCCTCCGGTAATGGCTATCTCGTCGCGGTTGCTGCCATAGAAGGGGGTTTGCTCGTCAGCGCTGACCAACGCGACCAGGCGTTTGGCCCACTGTGAGGCTGCCTCGAAGACGGCTGAACCGACCGTTGCAGTGGTCTGCGACGCTCCGCTGTAGGGGGCGTCGGGGAAAAGCGAGTCGCCCGACTCGAAGGTCAGCTGCGAGAGTGACAAGCCACTGGCGTCGGCCGCGATCTGGCCCATCGCTGTACGTACGCCTGTGCCGATCTCGTGAGTGGCCGACGCGAATCTGACGGAACCATCGGCGGCAGTGGTGACACTGCACGCCGCGGGCATCCGTCGACCCGGATAGGTTGCGGTGGCCATACCCCAGCCGACCTGAATCCCTCCGGCCGACAATGATCGTGGTGCCAGCGGCCTTTTGTCCCAGCCGAAGCGCTGCGCCCCGATGTCGTAACACTCCAGGAGGTGCTTGCCCGACCACGGTTTGCCGCTGGCCTGGTCGAGCGATGCGTGGTTGCGGATACGCAGCGCCACCGGATCCACACCCAGTTCCACGGCGAGCTCGTCCACCGCCGACTCCAGCGCGAACAAACCCGGCGCCTCCCCGGGGCCACGCATGAAACACGGTGTGGGCGAATTGATCCGTGCAACGCGATGCGATACGACCAATCGCGGCGATTGGTACAGGAACCTACTGGACAGCCCGGCCGGCTCACAAAAGTGTGCGACTGTGGACGTTTCGGTGACCGTGTGGTGTTCGATGCTCGCCAGCGCGCCATCGTCCTGGGCGACGAGTCGCACGCGCTGGCGAGTGCGAGGACGATGGCCCGTCGAGGAGAACATCTGGTTGCGCGTCATGACGAGCTTGACCGGCCGGCCGATCTCGCGGGCTGCGACCGCACACAACACGACATGCATCCACAGAAAACTCTTGGAGCCGAACGCTCCACCAACCAGGGGTGAGACCACTCGGACTGCCGATTCGGGCAAGTCGAGATAGGCCGCCAGCACGGCGCGCTCACCGGTCAACCACCGCGTCGCATCGTGGATCGTGAGTTCCGCACCGTGCCACTGCGCGATGGTCGCCGACAGCTCAATGGGATAGTGCGCGTTGAGCGCAGTTGTGTACATCGCGTCGACGCGCGCCGAGCACTCTGGTTCGGTCGGCGCCCCGCGACGGTCCTGCAGCTTCTCCTCGTCCAGCTTCACGAAGTGGTCCGGCAAGTAGCTGCCATGCCGAATCTCGCCGTCTTTCTCGTCCGGCGGTTGTGGGCTGGTCAGGACTTCCTCAGCGCTGAGCTGCGGTGGCCGCCGTTCGTAGTCCAGCTCGAACAGCGACGCGGCGTAGGTGGCGTTTTCCGGCGAGTCGGCGACGACCAGCGCCATGTGCTGGCCGACGTGCTGGACCGTCAGGTCCGACAAGGGTGGTCGGCGCTCCAACGGCAAATCAAATGTCAGATCAGTCGGCAGCCGTTGCAGTACAGGGCAATTCAGTGGCGTCAACACGTGGAGCACACCGGGTGCCGCGGCAGCGCGGGCGCTGCTGTCCCGTAGCGAGTCGGCGGTCACCGTGCCGTGTGCGATCTGCGACTGCACCACAACGGCGTAGACGAGATCGTCGAATACCGTGTCGGCGGCGTAGCGCGCCCGGCCGGTCACCTTGTCACGGCCCTCGACCCGGGTGAGACCGAGCCCGATCTGTCGAGTGCCGTCGGCCATGTGGCCATTGTGCATCATGGCGGAGCGGGCGTCGGCCGGCTAATCGGCGTGCAGGATCAGATCGGCGGCACGCCAGGCCATCGCCATGACCGGCCCGTTGAGATTGCCGGCCAGCATCGTGGGCATGGCCGAGCAGTCCACGACGCGCAAGCCGTCGATCCCCCGCACCCGCAGCTGATCATCGACGATGTCGTCGTCGCTGGGCCCCATCGCGCAGCTGCCGATCGCGTGATAGCCGCTGTAGCCCCCGTCGAGCGCAGCATCGGCCAGCTCGTCGTCGCCGCGCACATCAGGCCCCGGGTACATCTCGTGGCTGATGCGGTCGGCGATCGGCGACTGGGCGAAGATCTCCCGCGTTCTGCGGACCAGGGCGGCGCTGGTCTCCCGGTCGTAATCACTGGTCAGGTAGTTCGGCTCCAACCGGAGAGCGGCGTCGGGATCCTTCGATGTGATCTCCACGCTGCCTTCGGATGTCGGCCGAAGCACGAACCCCAGCACCGAGAGCCCCGGCTGGCGTTCGATGGTCATTGGTTCGCCCTCGTTGTAGGCCGGGATTGTGAACGGCCCGAGCAGCAGCTGCCCGTCTACCCGCGGGAGATCGGGCGAGGTCTTGACGAACGCCAGCACGTCGAAAGTCGGCGTCGCCATCAGGCCCTTCCGGGTGAGCAAGTAGCGGGCGGCTGTGGCGGCCTGCCCGACAGGGCTCGACAGCTTTCGGTTGTACCCGAGGTCGGCGTTGAGCCGGAAACGCACGACAATGCAGCGGTGCTCGCGCATCCGCCGGCCGACGTTCTCTCGCTCCAACAGCACCGGCACTCCTGCGGCGGCCAACACCTCGCGAGGCCCGATCCCGGAGAGCTGCAACAACTTCGGGCTGCCCATGCTGCCCAGCGACACGATGACTTCCCGCCGAGCCCGCAGTTGCTCCACACCGCTTCCGGTACGAACCTCCACCCCGACGGCGCGCCCGTTCTCGATGACGATGCGATCGACGGTGGTGCCCGTCACCACGGTCAGGTTGTTCCGGCGTCGCACCGGCTTGAGAAACGCATCAGCGGCGCTGACGCGGCGCCCGCTCTTGATGGTGGCGGGGCTGTAGCCGATCCGCTCGTCATCGGACTCGTTGATGTCTTCCACCGCACGCAACCCGCTGGCGGCCCCGGCCGCAACGATCTCGTCGCACAGCGGGTCGAGCTCGTCGGCGACCGAAATGTGCAGCGGCCCGCCGACTCCGCGCGTCGGGGATGCGCCAAACTGGTTGTCCTCGAAACCCTTGAAGATCGGCAGGATCTCGTCCCAGTTCCAGCCCTTGTTGCCGCGCCGCTCCAGTTCGTCATAATCGGCTTGCTGGCCACGGTTGTAAACCATGCCGTTGACCGAGCTCGACCCGCCGAGAAGCTTGCCGCGGGTCCAGAACTCCGACTTGTTGTTGGGGCCGAAGGGCGTTGTGGCGTAGCGCCACACGTACTTCTCGTTTTCCAGGAGAACCGCCGAACCCTTGGGAACGTGGATCATCGGATTGCGATCCGGGCCGCCTGCTTCAACCAGAAGCACCGTGATGCGCGGGTCTTCTGAGAGCCGATTCGCCAGTACGCATCCGGCCGAACCGGCGCCTGCGACGATGTAGTCGTATTCGGTCATGGTCTCCCGCTTCGTCGGTGCAGCGCGAGATTAGCGCCTCCGGTGTGCCCGCGCGCTCTGATACAAGCAAATAGCGGCGGCGGCAGCCACATTCAGGCTCTCCGCACCACCCGCCATGGGGATCGTCACCCGGCGATCGGCCAGCGCCGCAGTCTGGGCGGACAACCCCTGCGCTTCCCCACCGAACACCCAGGCCGTAGGGCCGCCCAACTCGGCGTCGTCCAGGCTCACCTCGCCGTCCAGCGTCGTCGCCAGCACCTGTAGACCCGCCTCACGCAGGCCCGACACGACGTCGTCGGTATCCGCAGCGACCATCACCGGCACCGCGAAGATGCTGCCCGCCGACGAGCGCAGACACTTGCCGTTGTACGGATCCACGCTGTGGCCGGCGAAAACCACCGCGGCTGCGCCCATCGCATCGGCCAGCCGGATCAGCGTGCCGGCGTTCCCGGGCTCCGACAGATCGACGGCGACTACCACCAGCCGCGGCCGTCCGGCCAGCACGTCGGAAAGATCGCCGTCCGGCGTCGTGCACACTGCCACCAGCCCCGACGGCGTCACCGTTTCCGACAGCGCCTTGGCTGCCCGCTCGGTCACCTCATGGACCGTCAGGCCGCCCAGCAACTCGGCGTGGCGCTCCGCAGCTGCCGCGGTGGCGAACACCTCCACCACAAGTCCGCGACGAGCCGCTGCCTCAACCAGATTCGGCCCTTCGGCCAAAAAGCGCCCAGCACGACGACGCCCGGTGTGGCGCTGCAGTTTAACTGCAGCCACCACCCGGGCGGATCGTTCAGTGAGTGCCGTTATCAGGCGGCTTCACCGGAAGGTGCGTTGACATCCTCCGGCAGTGCGGCCTTGGCGGCCTCGACCAGCGCGGTGAACGCGGCCGGATCGCTGACGGCGATCTCGGCGAGGTTCTTGCGGTCGACCTCGATGCCAGCGGCCTTGAGACCCTGGATCAACCGGTTGTAGGTGATGTCGTTGGCGCGGGCTGCCGCGTTGATGCGGGAGATCCACAGCTTGCGGAACTCACCCTTGCGGGCCCGACGGTCCCGGTAGGCGTAGGTGAGCGAATGCAGCTGCTGCTCTTTGGCTTTGCGGTAAAGCCGCGAGCGCTGGCCGCGGTAGCCCTTGGACGCCTTTAGTACTGTGCGCCGCTTCTTCTGGGCATTGAGTGCGCGCTTCACGCGTGCCATTGCGGTCTTCCTATTCTCGTTCGGTCAAAAGTTAACGGGTTACGGCGCTTAGCCGTTCAGCATCGCGTTGACGCGCTTGGTGTCGTTAGCCGACACCACGGTGCGTCCGTCCAGGCGGCGGGTCCGCTTGGTGGCCTTGTGCTCGAGCAGGTGGCGACGGTTCGCCTTCTGCCGAACGATCTTCCCGGTGCCGGTTTTGCGGAATCGCTTGGAAGCGCCGCTGTGAGTCTTGGCCTTGGGCATTGGTCCTCAGTTCTTACGTGGTCTCGGGTGTTTCGGTGGGCTGCGGCTCGGCCGGGCGTCCCGCGGGGACGTCGGCGTCATGCGCCGCCTTGGCGCGAGTCTTCGCGCCGCGGTGCGGGGCCAGCACCATCGTCATGTTGCGGCCGTCCTGCTTGGCGGACGTCTCAACGAAGCCGTAGTCGGCGACGTCGGCGCCCAGCCGCTGCAGGAGTCGGTACCCGAGTTCGGGCCGGGACTGCTCGCGGCCGCGGAACATGATCGTGACCTTGACCTTCGAACCCGCCTCCAGGAAGCGGATGACGTGACCCTTTTTGGTCTGGTAGTCGTGGTCGTCGATCTTGGGCCGGAGCTTCTGCTCCTTGACGACGGTCTGTTGCTGGTTCTTGCGAGACTCGCGCTCCTTCAGAGCCGTCTCGTACTTGAACTTGCCGTAGTCCATGATTTTGCAGACCGGAGGCCTGGCATTCGGGGCTACTTCGACAAGATCGAGATCGGCATCCGCGGCAACGCGGAGGGCGTCTTCGATGCGCACGATGCCTACCTGCTCCCCGCCTGGTCCGATCAAACGGACTTCAGGTACGCGGATGCGCTCGTTGACGCGGGTCTCAGTGCTGATGGGGCCTCCCTGGTTCGTTTTCCTCTGCGGACCATCGCGGTGTCAGCCACCGGGAGCAACAGGGGAGCCAAGGCCATCAGCACTCTGCTCAATCGAACAGAAGGGCCCTGCATAAAGCAGGGCCCGATGCCGACCGATCACGGCTGTCGCCGTCTGCGAAACCGCAGAACGGATACCGTGTCGGTATCCGTGACCGGACCGCTACACCTGCGGAAATCTCCGTGGCGAGCGGTGGGAGTGGGACTCCACTTGCTGTCCCTGGCGTACGCCGGGACGGTCGTGCGTGCCAGTCTAGCAGGCATGACGGATCCACATGCACAGCCATCTGCCACGAGTGACCCGCGCGCCCGCGACCTGGCGGACATTCCCGCCGTCGAGGTGATCACCCGTGCCGCGGTCATGCTGATGAGCGCCGCCGCCGAGAAAATCGGGCTGTCCTCCCCCGACCCGGACACCAGCGAACACCGCGACCTCGACGAGGCCCGCCGACTGATCACCGCGCTGGCTGGATTGGTGACCGCCTCGGTCGAATATCTCGGCCCGCATGCCGGCCCGGTCCGCGACGGATTGAAGAGTCTGCAGTTGGCCTTCCGGGAAGCCAGCGCCGCCCCCGACGAACCCGGCAGCGGGCCGGGCGAAAAATACACCGGCCCTGTTTGGTAGCGCACCACAGACAATTCGCATATCGAAGGAATATCCTCGCGGCCTATGACCGTCACTACGCGTCGGCCAACGTCACGGTTCCGCTGGGTGCCCGCAGCAGCTGGCTGGATCATCGGCATCATCGCGACGCTGTCGCTGCTGTCGAGCGTGTCCACCATCGTCCGGCACATCATCCGGATCCCCCGGGAGTTCATCAACAGCTACCTCTTCAACTTCCCCGACACCAGCTTCGCCTGGGCGTTCGTTCTGGCGCTCCTGGCTGCCGCGCTCGCAGCTCGCAAGCGCGTCGCCTGGTGGATCCTCGTCTTCTACATGGTGGCCGCCTCGGTCTGGAACATCGCCGACCTGGTGACCGGCGACGAGACGGCCGCCGTGGACGCCGGCGAAGTGATCGGCCTGGTGTTCCATGTGGCCGCGGCCGGCGCGCTGGTGCTGGCCTACAAGGAGTTCTGGGCCAGGGTCCGTCGCGGTGCCCTGCTCAAGGCCGCCGCCGCACTGGTGGCCGGATTGACCGCAGGCACGCTGATCGGCTGGAGCCTGCTCGAATTCTTCCCTGGCACGCTCGCGCGCGAAGATCGCTTCTGGTATGCCCTGAACCGGGTCAGCGCTTTCGCCGGTGCCGGCGCCGAATCCTTCACCGGGCACCCGCACACGTTCGTGAACGCCCTGCTCGGTCTGTTCGGCGCGGTGGCGTTGATGGTGGCCGCGGTGGTGCTGTTCCAGTCCCAGCGCGCCGAGAACGCGCTGACCGGAGAAGACGAGTCCGCCATCCGCGGCCTGCTGCAGGCCTACGGCAAGAACGACTCGCTGGGGTACTTCGCCACCCGGCGCGACAAATCAGTGGTGTTCGCCCCCAACGCCCGCGCCGCGGTGACCTACCGCCTCGAGGTCGGCGTCTGCCTGGCCAGTGGTGACCCGATCGGCGATCCGCGGGCCTGGCAGCAGGCGATCTCCGCGTGGCTGTCGCTGTGCCAGGACTACGGCTGGGCACCCGGCGTGATGGGCGCCAGCTCCACCGGTGCGCAGGCATACCGCGAGGCAGGCCTCAACGCGCTGCAGCTCGGCGACGAGGCGATTCTGTACCCCGACCAGTTCCACCTGTCCGGTCCGGACATGCGCGCCGTCCGCCAGGCGGTCACCCGCGCGCGACGGGCCGGGCTGACGGTACGAATGCGGCGGCACCGCGACTTCTCGCAGGACGAGATGGCCGCGGTGATCAGGCGTGCTGACGCCTGGCGCGACACCGAGACCGAGCGCGGCTTCTCGATGGCCTTGGGCCGGCTCGGCGACAGCGCCGACGGTGACTGCCTGCTGGTCGAGGCTGTACAAGGCGACGATCAGGTCGTCGCGATGCTCTCGCTGGTGCCGTGGGGCAACAGCGGGTTATCGCTGGACTTGATGCGCCGTTCGCCGCAATCCCCGAACGGAACCATCGAGCTGATGGTCTCCGAATTGCTGCAGAACGCCGAAGACATTGGGGTCAGCCGTGTCTCGCTGAACTTCGCGATGTTCCGCGCGGCCTTCGAGCAAGGTGCCCAGTTGGGTGCGGGACCGATCGCCCGCCTGTGGCGGGCGCTGCTGGTGTTCTTCTCGAAATGGTGGCAGCTGGAAACGCTGTACCGGTCCAACATGAAGTACCAGCCGGAGTGGGTCCCGCGGTACGCCTGCTACGACGACGCACGCCTGATCCCCCGGGTCGGCATCGCATCCGTCATCGCCGAGGGCTTCCTGGTGTTGCCGTTCACCCGGCGCAGCAAGCAACACACCGGCCACTACTCCGCTGTCCCCGAAAACCTGGCCGCTACCGGGCGCCTGCACGCCGACGGCAGTGCACCGGATCCCGCCGAACCGACCGATACGAAAGGCGACCGCGGACAGCGGCTGCCTGACCAGGTGCGGGTTCGGATGGCCAAGCTGAAAGCCCTGCAGCACAAGGGTATCGACGCGTACCCGGTGGGCCAGCCGCCCACCCATACGGTGGCACAGGCGCTGGCCGCCGACGATGCCGTCACGCTGAGCGTCGCCGGCCGGATCCTGCGCGCCCGCGACTACGGCGGCGTGGTGTTCGCCCACCTTCGAGACTGGTCCGGTGACGTGCAGTTGTTGCTGGACATGTCCGCCCTCGAAGGCATCGCCGAGGACTTCGCCACCGTCGACCTCGGCGACCTGGTCGAGGTGACCGGCCACATGGGCTACAGCAAGAACGGCACCCGCTCGGTGCTGGTCCAGCAGTGGCGCATGCTCGGAAAATGCCTGCGCCCCTTGCCAGACAAGTGGAAAGGACTGCAGGACCCGGAGGCCCGCGTCCGGGCCCGCTATGTCGACCTCGCGATCAACCCCGAGGCCCGCGACCTCATCCGCGCCAGAAGCAGCATCCTGCATTCGATCCGGGACACGTTGTTCACCAAGGGATTCCTGGAGGTCGAAACTCCGATCCTGCAGCAGATCCACGGCGGCGCCAATGCCCGCCCGTTCAAGACCCACATCAACGCGTACGACCTTGACCTCTATCTGCGCATCGCCCCCGAGCTGTACCTCAAGCGGTTGTGCGTCGGTGGTGTTGAGCGAGTCTTCGAGCTGGGCCGGGCATTTCGCAACGAGGGCGTCGACTTCAGCCACAATCCGGAGTTCACCCTGCTCGAGGCCTATCAGGCCCACGCCGACTACGAGGTGTGGATCGACGGGTGCCGCGAGCTGATCCAGAACGCGGCAGTGGCCGCCAACGGCTCCGCGGTCGTGATGCGCCCCCGCGACGGCGCTCCCGATCAGCTGGAGCCGGTGGACATCTCCGGCACCTGGACGGTCAAGACCGTGCACGACGCGGTCTCCGAGGCGTTGGGCGAACAAATCGACGCCAAAACCGACCTCACCACGCTGCGCCGGCTGTGCCATGCGGCGCACGTTCCCTACCTGTCGCACTGGGACGCCGGCGCGGTGGTATTGGAGCTGTACGAACGGCTGGTGGAAGACAGCACCGAGGCGCCGACGTTCTACACCGATTTCCCGACCTCGGTGTCGCCGCTGACCCGCCCGCACCGCAGTAAGCCGGGGGTGGCGGAGCGCTGGGACCTGGTGGCCTGGGGTGTCGAGCTCGGCACTGCCTACAGCGAGTTGACCGATCCGGTCGAGCAGCGCCGTCGGCTGCAGGAACAGTCCCTGCTGGCCGCGGGTGGCGACCCCGAGGCGATGGAACTCGACGAGGATTTCTTACAGGCGATGGAGTACGCCATGCCGCCGACCGGCGGTCTGGGCGTCGGCGTGGACCGGGTCGTCATGCTGATCACCGGGCGCAGCATCCGCGAGACCTTACCCTTCCCGCTCGCGAAACCGCGTTAGCCAGAAGACGTCTCCTCACAGCCATCGCCAAGGAAGCTTCGTCACCATGAATGCGTGACAACCGCCGATCACCAACACATTTCGTTGATGCACGGATGGTTGCCAATGGCGGTGCAGATCGTGGCCGGGCTCGTTCTGGTGTTGGCTGTGGGCTGGCGGAACAGACGCTGGCGCCTGCTGTGGCTGCCGCTCGCCGCCATCGTCGGCATTGCCGTCGCCTGGTACGCCCAGTGGAGCATCTCCGATGACGGCTTGGCCGGCGACCCGGCCCCGCACCAACTGTGGGTGTGGACCGCCGTGACGGGCGTGGCCGCCGTGGTGGCGGTCGTCGGCTGGCGCGGCGCCCGGTGGTGGCGCCGCGGGATGTCGGTGCTTGCGGTGCCGCTGTGCGCGCTCTCGACGGCGTTGATGCTCAACCTATGGGTCGGGTACTTCCCCACGGTCGACACCGCTTGGAACCAAATGACCGCGGGCCAGCTGCCGGACCAGACCGACCGCGCAACCGTCACCCGGATGGTGGCCCAGCACGTGATCCCCGCCACCGGCTCGATCGTGCCGGTGACCATTCCGGCAGACGCTTCGCATTTCCCGCATCGCGGGGAACTCGTGTATCTGCCCCCGGCCTACTTCGCCACGAATCCGCCGCCGAAGCTGCCCACCGTGATGATGATCGGCGGCGAGTTCAACACACCCACCGACTGGCTGCGGGCCGGTAACGCCGTCAAGACCATCGACGATTTCGCGGCTGCCCATCACGGCAATGCCCCGGTGTTCGTGTTCGTCGACTCCGGCGGGGCGTTCAACAATGACACCGAATGCGTCAACGGCCCGCGCGGCAATTCCGCCGACCACCTGATCAAAGATGTTGTGCCGTTCATGGTCTCGAACTTCGGGGTCAGCACCGACCGGGCCAACTGGGGCATCGTCGGCTGGTCGATGGGCGGCACCTGCGCCGTCGACCTCACCACCATGCATCCCGACAAGTTCAGCGCTTTCGAGGACATCGCCGGCGACTTCGCCCCCAACTCCGGCACCAAGACCCAGACGATCTCCCGGCTGTTCGGCGGTAACGCTGCCGCGTATGCCGACTTCAACCCCGCCGAGGTGATAGCCAAACACGGTCGATACCAGGGTGTTTCAGCCTGGTTCGCGGTTTCGGGTAATCCGTCGGCTTCACGCACACCCCTGCGAGTCGCCGCGACCCCCAGCGATCCGAACGCCGCAGCCAACGCGCTCTGCGGGCTCGGCGCCGCCAACGGCATCGACTGTTCGGTCGTTGCCCAGCCTGGTAAGCACGACTGGCCGTTCGCGGCACGCGCCTTCGCCGCCGCGCTGCCCTGGCTGGCCGGCAAGATCGAGACACCGGGTGTCCCGTCGGTGGACCTACCAGGGCCGCCGGTTCCCCAGCCAGGCCCCGTCACGATCGCAGCCGCAGGGAGGCCGCCGGGAGTACGGTGAGCCCTATGCCCGACGAACCTGACTCCGGGGTGCCGACGTTCGAGTCGGTGCAGGAGAAGATCGAGACCCGATTCGGAACCGCGCTCGGTTCAGCCGAATTGGCGGCGGACACGCCCGAGGGCCGCACCATCGAGGACCAGTACGAGGCCCGGCAGAAGGCGGCAACTGAGCGCCTCGAGGAGATCCGCGCCTCTATGCACAAGCCGGACCAGCCCTGAGTAGACCCATCGTCGCGATCACCGGCGCCAGCAGCGGTATCGGCGCCGCGACCGCGCGGCTGCTGGCCGGCCGCGGCGCGGCTGTCGTTCTTGGTGCGCGCCGCGAGGATCGACTGCGCGCGCTGGCAGACGAGATTCGATCCGCGGGCGGCACGGCAGTGACCGTCCCTACCGACGTGACGCAGCGCGCTGACGTCGAGCGGCTGGTCGATACCGCCGTGCAGGCGTTCGGCCGGCTCGATGTATTCGTCGGCAATGCCGGTATCAGCAAGATCGGGCCGACCACCGAACTCGACGTGGACGGCTGGTCGACGATGATCGACGTCAACCTTCGGGGTGTGCTGCACGGCATCGCCGCGGCCCTGCCGGTTTTTCGCCGCCAGGGCCAGGGCGATTTCGTCACGGTCGTGTCGACTGCCGGTATCAAGATCATTCCGAACATGGGCGTCTACGCAGCCACCAAGAACGCCGTGCGCACCCTCCTGGAGGCGTTACGTCAGGAATCCACCGACGGCGTCATCCGGACCATGTCCATCTCACCGGGCTACGTCAACACCGAGCTGGACTCGTCGATCGAAGACCCCGAGGCCCGCCGTCAGACTCGCGCGGCGATGGAGAGTTTCGGCCTGCCGCCCGAAGCAGTCGCCAGGGCAATCGCTTTCGCCATCGAGCAGCCTCGTGATGTCGAGATCGGTGACATCACCATCCGGCCGACGGTGCAGGGCTAGCTGACCTTACGCCGCCGTGTCGTCCGCTTGGGCGGCGCGGGCACCGCGCCCAGCACGTCGGACAGGAACTTGCCGGTGTAGCTCTCCGGTACCGCCGCCACATCCTCCGGCGTGCCCTGCGCGACCACGGTGCCGCCACCCGAACCGCCCTCGGGGCCCATGTCGACGATCCAGTCCGAGGTCTTGATGACATCCAGGTTGTGCTCGATGACGATCACCGAATTGCCTTTGTCCACCAGGCCGTTGATGACCTTGAGCAGCTTGCGGATGTCCTCGAAATGCAGACCGGTTGTCGGCTCGTCGAGAATGTAGACGGTGCGCCCGGTCGAGCGCTTCTGCAGTTCGGCCGCCAGTTTGACGCGCTGCGCCTCACCGCCGGACAGCGTGGGCGCCGGCTGACCCAGCCGCACGTAGCCCAGTCCGACGTCGACGAGTGTCCGCAGATACCGGTGGATGGAGGAGATCGGCTCGAAGAATTCGGCAGCGTCCTCGATGGACAGGTCCAGCACCTCGGAAATGGTCTTGCCCTTGTAGTGCACCTCGAGGGTTTCCCGGTTGTAGCGCGCACCGTGGCACACCTCGCAGGGGACATACACGTCCGGCAGGAAGTTCATCTCGATCTTGATGGTGCCGTCGCCCGAACATGCCTCGCAGCGGCCGCCTTTGACGTTGAACGAGAATCGGCCGGGCTGATAGCCGCGCACCTTGGCCTCGGTGGTGGCCGCGAACAGGGTGCGGATCTTGTCGAACACTCCGGTGTAGGTGGCCGGGTTCGACCGCGGTGTACGCCCGATCGGCGACTGGTCGACCCGGACCAGTTTGTCGACATGCTCAAGGCCGTTGATCCGGGTGTGCCGCCCCGGGACCTGGCGGGCACCGTTGAGCTTGTTGGCCAGCACCGACGCCAGGATGTCGTTGACGAGCGTGGACTTACCCGAGCCCGATACCCCCGTCACCGACGTCAGCACCCCGAGCGGAAACGCGACGTCGATATCGCGCAGGTTGTGTTCCCGGGCGCCGATCACCGTGAGCTGCTTGCGCCGATCGACCGGACGCCGGACAGCCGGCACGTCGATGCTCTGCTTGCCCGACAGGTAGGCCCCGGTGATGGAATCCGGATTGCGCAGCAGATCGGCATACGGCCCGCTGTGGACCACCCGGCCGCCGTGCTCGCCGGCCGCCGGACCGATGTCGACCACCCAGTCCGAGTGCGCGATGGTGTCCTCGTCGTGTTCGACGACGATCAACGTGTTGCCCAAATCCCTTAGGCGAGTGAGGGTTTCGATCAGACGACGGTTATCGCGCTGATGAAGTCCGATCGAGGGCTCGTCGAGCACGTAGAGCACGCCGACCAGACCCGACCCGATCTGGGTGGCCAGCCGGATGCGCTGGGCCTCACCACCAGAGAGCGTGCCCGCTGCGCGCGACAGCGACAGATAGTCCAGCCCCACGTCGAGCAGGAAGCCCAGCCGGGACTGCACCTCCTTGAGTACCTGCCCGGCGATGGCCGACTCACGGGCGCCGAGGGTCAGATCGTTGAGAAACTTCGAGCAGTCCGCGATCGACAGGGCGGACACCTCGGCGATCGACTTCGCGCCGTGCTCCCCCGCTGCCAGCGTGACCGCGAGGATCTCCGGCTTCAGCCGCGTGCCGTTACAGACCGGGCACGGCACGTCGCGCATGAACCCGTCGTAGCGCTCTTTCATCTGCTCGGACTCGGTCTGCTCCATACGCCGGTGCAGGAAAGCCATCACACCTTCGAATTCGGCATAGTACGAACGGGTCCGGCCGTATCGGTTCTTGTAGCGGACGTGGACCTGCTCGTCGCAGCCTTCCAGAATTGCCTTGCGCGCCTTGGCCGGAAGCTTGCGCCACGGGGTGTCGACGTCGAAGCCCATCGACTCGCCCAGGCCCGCCATCATCCGGGTGAAGTATTCGGCGGTGTGGCCCATCGCCCAGGGCGCCACCGCGCCTTCGGCCAGCGTGAGGTCCGGATCGGGCACCACCAGATCCGGGTCGACCTCCTTGCGGATGCCAAGGCCGCTGCACTCCGGGCACGCGCCGTAGGGCGAGTTGAACGAGAACGACCGCGGCTCGAGGTCATCGACGGCCAGCGGATGGCCGTTGGGGCAGGCGAGCTTCTCGGAGAACCGCTGCTCACGGTGCGGGTGGTCGTCCTCGCGGTCGACGAACTCCAGCACCACGATGCCGTCGGCCAGGTTCAGCGCCGTCTCGACCGAGTCGGTCAGCCGCTGCTTGGCACTGGCCTTGACGGTCAGCCGGTCGACCACCACCTCGATATCGTGCTTCTCCTGCTTCTTCAGCTTGGGCGGGTCGGTGAGCGCGTGCACCACACCGTCTACCCGGACCCGGCTGTAGCCCTGGCTGTTCAGCTTGTCGAACAAGTCGACGAACTCACCCTTGCGGGTGCGCACGACCGGGGCCAGAACTTGGAACCGGATGCCCTCGTCCATGGCCAACACCTGGTCGACGATCTGCTGCGGGGTCTGCCGGGCGATCCGCTCACCGCAGACCGGGCAGTGCGGGGTGCCGGCGCGAGCGTAGAGCAGGCGCAGGTAGTCGTAGACCTCCGTGATAGTGCCGACGGTCGAGCGCGGGTTGCGGTTGGTGGACTTCTGGTCGATGGACACCGCCGGCGAGAGACCCTCGATGAAGTCGACGTCCGGCTTGTCCATCTGCCCGAGGAACTGGCGGGCGTAGGCCGACAGCGACTCGACGTAGCGGCGCTGCCCCTCGGCGAAGATCGTGTCGAACGCCAGCGACGACTTGCCCGACCCGGACAGTCCCGTGAACACGATCAGGCTGTCCCGGGGCAGGTCCAAGTCGACGCTGCGCAAGTTGTGCTCGCGCGCGCCTTTGACGATCAGGCGATCAGCCACGAGCGCCCCTTCCTGCAGTTTTGTGGGCACGAAGAAGCCGCCGAGAGGACATTCCATCTCGTACGCGGCTCATTGATCCCCATGCTATGTCGACCCACCGACAAGTAACGTGGCGACCATGACAGTCGTCGACGACACCTACACCGGACACGTCGAACCGCAGGCCGCGGCCCGCCGGACCCTGCCCGGCGCCACCATCATCAAGATGTCGGTGGGCCCGATGGACAACAACACCTACCTGGTCACGTGTTCCCGGACCGGCGAGAGCCTGTTGATCGACGCCGCCAACGACCCGGAGCTGCTCGTCGACCTGGTACGTGAGCAAGCGCCGAAGCTGACGCTCATCGTGACCAGCCATCAGCATTTCGACCATTGGCAGGCGCTGGAAGCCCTGGCCGCGGCGACCGGGGTACCGACCGCGGCCCACCAGCTCGACGCCGAGCCCCTGTCCGTCACGCCGGACCGCTTCCTGGCCGGTGGCGACACCATCGTCGTCGGCGACCTGATCTTCGACGTCATCCACCTGCGCGGCCACACCCCCGGCTCGGTGGCATTGGCGCTCAGGCCCACCGAAGACCGGACCGCCACGCATCTGTTCACCGGCGACTGCCTGTTCCCGGGCGGGGTCGGCAAGACCTGGGAGCCCGGCGCTTTCGAGCAACTGCTCGGCGACGTCGACAGCCGGGTGTTCGGCGCGTATGGCGACGACACCGTCGTCTATCCCGGACACGGCGACGACACGAACCTCGGCGCCGAACGGCCGCACCTAGCCGAATGGCGTGAGCGCGGCTGGTGAGTCAGGGCAAGGCGGTCAGCTGCCGAGGCCCTTCTTGATGGCGGCGGCTTGCTTCTGACCGACGTCGGTGACGAAGTCCGGCGGCGGCAGCGAGTCCGCCGGGCCGTCAAACTCCAGAGTTACGAAAGCTCGGCCTTCGGCGAACAGCAAGACCGCCACGCCCTTTGAACCGTCTGGTGACTTCCCCGACAACATGATTCCGCCGCTGCCGACATTGGTCGCGTCCGTTTTGGGGTCTTTGACGACGCTCTCCTGTCCTGCCCTTGCCGAGTTCAGCGCGTCCGCGGCGGCGGCCGGATCTGGCAGGACTTGGATGGTGTCGCGGATAGAGACCTCAAGGACCGTGAGGCCATTTTGATCTTCGGGGTGAGGTTGGCTGCTGAAGGTTATCGCCGCACCCGGTTGGCCATTGGGATTGGTTGTCGGCGGCCCCGCGGTGAAAGGTATCGGCGCGTCGATATCTGTCACCTGGATTAGCAGCCCGGTGTAGTCGGTCGGCTGTGCGAGCGCTGAAGAACTCGGAGCTGAGGTCGTCCCACTGGTGGTGAACTCGGCTGTCGTAGTCGAGGTGGCCGATGCCGACTTGGTCGTCGATGACGATGACGTACTACCGCAACCGGCCACCGACACGACCAGCGCCGTAGCTGCCAGCACGCCGCTGGCCGTCGTCTGAGACATCCTCATCCAAGCCCCCGATATCCGTCTTGCTCCTTGCGAGGCCCACATATTACGGCGAGCGCATAACCCTCACCGAGTAAATACCCAGCACGGATAAGCCGATGACCGGCGACTGCCTGTTCCCCGGCGGGGTCGGCAAGACCTGGGAGTCGAGCGTCCGCACCTCGCTGCGTGGTGCGAGCGCGGCTGGTGACGGCCGTCTAGCTCGACGCAGAAGAGAATTGCAGGGGCCCGGTTTCGGCGTCCGGCTCCACGATCGTCGCCTTGCCCAATCGCTTCTTCAGCCGTGCGCTCTTGCGCATCTGAATGATCAGATTGGTGGCAGTGAACATCGGGATCGCGCCGAGGAAGGTGCGCTCCGACGGGGTGTGACCGTGCAGGTACTCCAGGCTGCCGAATACGTAGAAGATGCCCATTGTCATGAACGACAGCGGCACCGAGTAGGCCAGCGGTGACCTGCGGATGTCGATGATGCGCTCGGCGAGGTTCCATTCGTCCTGCGACATGGGTTCGCCCTTGCGCAGCTTGCGCAGTGCCCTCTGATAGCTGTTCAGTTCATCGCTGAGCGGAAGGCTTCCCAGGCGCATGAGCCGTCTGGTGTAGACGAACGCACAACTGGCGAACACCACTTCGAATCCCAACGCGACGAACATCAAGAAGCCCCAGAGCCCCAGGCCCGAAGTGTGGGTGCTGAAACTCATCGCGTCACCTCCAGGAATTTCGGCGGCAGCGGGCGCGACCGCACCAGCGTCGGCCACCAGAACCATGGCCCCAGAAGCCGAATCAGCGACGGCACAATGAACGACCGCACGATCAAGGTGTCCAGCAGTAGGCCGATACACACGGTGGAGCCCACCTGGGCGATCGTCTTCAAGTCGCTGGCGAGCATCGCGAGCATCGTGAAGGCGAACACCAGACCGGCCGACGTCACCACGCCGCCTGTGCTGCCGAGCGCGCGTATCAGTCCGGTGTTTAATCCGGTTGTCTGATAACCGATTCCGATCTCTTCTTTGACTCTTGCTATCAGCAGCAGGTTGTAGTCCGAACCGACCGCGACCAGGATGACGAACGTGATGGGCAACACCAGCCAGTGCAGGTGTAGTCCGATCAAGTGCTGCCACAACAGGATCGACAGTCCGAACGCACCCGCGAACGAGAACGCCACGGTGCCGGGAATCACGATAGCTGCCATCAGGCTTCGGGTCAGCACCAGCATGATCAGGAAGATCAGCACGAAGGCGGCGATCGCCACGATCTTGAGGTCCGAGGTGGCGTACTCCTTGATGTCCTTGTTGTTCGCCGCCGCACCGCCGATATAGATCCTCGCGCCGGCCAATGACGTTTCCTTCAGCGCTGCCTTCACCGCGTCGGGAAAGGCGTTGACGTGGTCGATGCCCTCGGGGGCCATCGCGTTGCCCTCGTGGGTTATGACGAAGCGCGCGGCCTTGCCGTCCGGCGACATCATCAGCTGCATACCGGTTTTCACGTCTTCGTTGTCGAAGGCTTCTCGGGGCATGTAGAAGTAGTCGTCACTGCGTGACGCGTCGAAATCGTTGCCGACGTTGATCTGGTCGTCGAACGTTTGGTCGGTCTGCGTGGATTGCAGGTGCGCCGGGCCGTAGTTGTTGACGATGACGGTCTGCAGTGCTTGGGTCTCGTCGCGCGTGACCTTCAGCTGGGCGACCATCTGCGGCATCAGGGCGTCGACGGCCTGGAAGTCGGTGACGGCGTTGTGGATCTGTGCGTCCAGGGCGTCGATGCCGTCGAGCCCGTCGAACAGCGACCGGAACGAATAGCAGATCGGAATGTCGTAACAGTGTGGCTCCCAATAGAAATAGCTCTTCAGGGGCCGGATGAAGTCGTCGAGGTTCGAGATGTCCTCGTTGATCTCGTCGGTGACCTGTTGCAGGTTCTCCAGGGTGAGCACGGTGGTGTGCAGGTCGTCGGCCAGCTTCTGGGTCAGGTCGATGGTCTTGCCCAGTGTCGCCACGGTGTCGGCCTGGATCTGAGCCTGCTGGTCAGTGTTGTCGTTGGCGTGTTCGTTGAAGGGCAGCTGTTGACCGGCGGCGCCGCCCTGGACAGTGAACAGGTAAGGGATGTTCGCGTGGTCCAGCGGCCGGCCGAGCGGTCTGGTGATGCTCTGCACCATGGCCACGCCGGGTAGCCGGATCAAGGCCTTCGCGACGCGGTCCAGGGAGATGAAATCTGCCGAGTTGCGCATGTCGTGGTCGGACTCGACCATCATCATCTCGGTGAAGAGCTTGCTCTGCGGGAAGTGCCGGTCGGCGGCCGTGAAGCCCTGATTGGCCGCGCCTGAGACCGGCTGGTAGGCCCGGTCGTCGTAGCTCACCCGGTAACTCGGCACAAAGATCGCCCCGAGCACCACCACCGCGGTACTGGCTGCGAGGATCGGCACCGGCCAGCGCACCACACTGGCGCCGATCCGCCGGTACAGCCGTCCCCGGTGCGGTTTTTTGGGGTCGAACAGCCCGAACAGAGTGCCCAACGTCAGGAGCGCCGGCGCGAGCGTCAGTGCCGCCGCGATGGTGAACAGCATGCTGATCGCTACCGCCGGGCCCATGGTGTGGAAGTAGTCCAGACGCGCGAACGTCAGGCAGAAACACGAACCGGCGATCGTGAGGCCCGAGCCGATGATGATCGGGGCCACCCCCCGGTAGGCGGTGTAATAGGCATCTTCCCGGCTCTCACCCAACTGTCGGGCTTCGTGATAGCGGCCAAGCAGGAAGATGCCGTAGTCCGTACCCGCGCCCAACGTCAGCGACACGACGATGTTCACCGCGAACGACGACATCGGGATGAACCCGTAGTGCCCCAGGGTCGAGACGACGCCCTTGGCGATGAGAATCTCGAACAGCACGCTGTACATCGGCACAGCCACGTTGGTCAGTGAGCGATACACCAGCAGCAGCATCACCAGGATCAAGATGATCGTGACGATCGTGATGTTGTTCAGGCTCGAGTTCGCGATCGACAGTGTGTCCGACGCCATCGGCGCCGAACCGCTGACGTAGACCTTCAGACCCTGCGGCGGACTGTCGTTTTTGACGATGTCCCGCACGGCATCCACGGACTCGTTGGCCTGGATCTGCCCGACGTTGCCCGCCAGGCGCAGCAGCACGTAAGTGGCCTTGCCATCGATGCTCTGCGCACCGGCCGCGGTGATCGGCTTGCCCCAGAGATCCATGACGTACTGGACGTGCTGGGTGTCTTGCCTGAGGCGCTGTACCAGGCCTTCGTAGTACCGATGGTCCTGATCGTCGAGCGGGCGGTCAGCCTCCAGCACGACCATGGTCAGACTCGTGGAGTTGGACTCCTGGAATTTGGCGCCGATGTGCAGCAGGGCGAATTGCGAAGGCGCATAGGTCGGGATCTCGGGCCCGGCGAGTTCGGTGGCGACGTCCTCGACCTTTGGGACGAAGGTGTTGGTCGCGACTGCCAGTAGGGCCCAGAAGATGATGATCGGGATTGCCAGCAGGCGCACCATTCTGGGAAAGAATGGGCGCTTTGCCTGGTGTGCACTCACGCGGATTTCACCCGGCAGGTGACGTCGGCATCGTCCCGAGTCGCCGATTGTTCATCCCGCACAACGTCATTGACCAACATCCGGCAACCGACGTGTCCGCCGTGCACCTGCACCGAGATGCTGCCCGAGACCACAGTGAGCGTTGTGGTTTCGGTATGCGACCACGGAAGTTCGGTGAGATCGACCTTGTGGGGATGGCCGTCGATATCGATGTAGTCCAACATGCCGCCGCTGCCGACATCCCCGAACAACTCGTAGGTGAGCCGCTTGGGCGTGAACTCCTCGGGCGCCTGCGGCGGGTTGACCGCCAGCACTGGGCCTGGAGCCGTCGACTGGTGAACCTTGTACATGCACAGCGCACCGACGCTGAGTGCTACGACTACCACGAGGGGTAGCCAGGCTCTGGCCAGGATCGCCCGTCCCGTCCAACGCCGGCCCTCCACAGCTTGTCCCATTCGATCGCCTTCCGGAACCCGGTACTCAGACCTTGGGGATTTATATCCCATGCAGAATAGATTGTTCAACCACAACCGGGTGCACCAGTGCATCGCCTCTATGGTTCCTGCGCGGTTGCTGTCAGCCCTTTCGGTAATCAGCGCAGCTTTCACACCGGTTCGTTGTGAACACTGCGGCGCTCTCGTTTATTCCCTTTGTATTACTTCAGTGATATAAAGCGGGCATGGAATCAGCTGCCACGGACGGTGTCGAGTCGATATCCGAGATGATCTCGCTCGCCACGGACACCATGTGGCGATATCTGATCGACCGCGACGAGCTCAGTGCGAGCGCACTGTTGGTGCTCAATCGCTTGCATCGCGAGGGTCCGATGCGCTTGACAGCACTGGCCGCTGCCGAGAGCGCCAGCCAGTCGGGCATGACGCAGTTGGTTCAGCGCTTGGAGCGTCAAGGACTACTGGAGAGGTGGAGCGATCCCGACGACGGTCGGGCATCGCTCGTCATGCTTGGGGAAGCGGGCCAACGAAACTGGGCTGCACGCGCGTCTGCGCGGACCCGGCGCATCGCGGAGTGGATGCCTACGGTGTCCGAGGACGATCAAGTCGCACTGTGGCTGGCGGCGAAGGTGGTTGTCCGAGTCCTCAGCCAGATGCGTGAAACGGCGGGCTAGCTGTCAACCAGCCGGTTGGCAAACCCTGGGTGGCATGCGCGGCGCACCCGGCGGCTTTTGTTCCTATCTGCCCGACGAAAGCCCCTCTGGGCGTTGACTGTCCGGGCTGCGGAGCCATACGCCTGAAACTCACAGCCAGCCTTTGCGTTTGAACACGACGTAGAGCAGTCCTGACACCAGCACGATGATCAACGCGCTGGACACCAACCCGACCACGCTCTGAAATCCCGGATACGGCACGTTCTGGCCATACCAACCGGTGACCGCGGTCGGCACCGCGATGATGGCCGCCCAGCCGGTGAGCTTCTTCATGATCGTGTTCAGTCGGGCGTCCTGCAGCGACAGGTTCGTCTCGAACACCGTGGTGATCATGTCGCGCAACGACTCGGTCCATTCCGCCGCCCGGATGACATGGTCGTACAGGTCGGAGTACCAGCCGTCGAGCTCGACGGAGTCGGCGCGCTCGGCACGGCGGCGCATGATGGTGTTGATCACCTCGCGCATGGGCAACACGACCCTGCGCAGCTCCACAAGCTCCTTACGCAGGCGATAGGTCGAACGCTGGATCGTGCGGGACACCGCGCGGTCGTCGAAGAGCCCGTCCTCGAGAGCTTCGATCGCGTCGTCGAGTTGCTGGATGGTGTCGAACTGACCGTCGACGATCACGTCGAGAAGTCCGTGCAACAGAGCCGGCGGACCCATCTTCAGCAGGTCGGCATTATCGTCCCACCGGCGAACCACCTCATCGATGTCGAAAACCGGTCGCTGCGGGTCGATTTCGTGCCGCACGGTGACAACTCCGGCGGGCAACACGAAGATCGACACCCGCGCCAGCAGGAGCCGCGACTCGAGATCATTGGCCAGCGGTGGGGCCAGCGCGGTGGCGTACACGGTTAGGAATGTGTGCGACGCGTACCGCGTGGCCTTGGTGCGCTCGGCATGGGCAACGGTGTCTTCGATGGCGTGCTGATCAAAGCCGAGTTCGTCGGCCAGCTGGCACAGCACATCGTGATCCGGGTTGCACATGTCGACCCAAACCAAGGACCCGTCCTCGGCGAGGTGGTCCGAGACCTCTTGGAGGGGAAAGTCCTCGGCCTTCAGTTCGCCATTGACCCACAAACGGGTTCGGCAGTGGGACATCAGTCCAGTGTGCGCCCAGCCCGTAGGCGACTAGCCGGTGGTGTGCACGATCAGCACGTCGGTCTTGGACCGGCGAGCCACGTTGGCAGGCACCGAACCCAGCAGGCGGCCGGCGATCGTGCTCAGGCCGACGTTGCCGACGATCAGCAGATCGGCGCCGACCTCTTCGGCCAGTTCGACCAGGGCGTCGACCGGAGCTCCGACGACCGCGCGCTCTTCGACCTCGGCGGCACCGGCAGCCTTGGCGCGGTCGCGGGCCTCACGCAGGATCGCGTAGATGGGGGCATTGCCCGCCATCTTGTAGCCCTCATCCTTCAGGAGATCGGCCGCGCGGGTGTCCTCTGAAGCCGGGAAGTAGGCGGTCGCCACGATGACCTTGGAACCGGGCTCGGAGGCGAGGTAGCCCGCCCGGTCGACTGCACGCAGCGATGAATCCGAGCCGTCCGTGCCGACGACCACGGTCTTGTAACCGCCCATTCGTACCCTCCAGTCTCCAATTTCAACGCCGCTTGGAACACTAACGCCTCAACACCATGCAAGGGTGCGATTCACGCCACGCGGCAATTCCTGACCGCCGCGCGAAGCCACTCTAGCGGGGAAAACAGCGCGCCCAGCCACGGCGTGAGCCTTCTGACAGCTTCGGCAATTACAAATCCACATCGCATCGGATTCGCGATTGTCAGCCCCGCCACACATCAATGATGACCAATCACCTGAATTCAAAACCCCATGAATTAGCCAGGTTTGGGCAGCAAGCGATCTGCCCTTGGCCGCGAGAATCTCACCATGCGGCTGGGCGACGGCCGAGCGGTGGGGTACGCGCAGTACGGCGCGCCCGACAGCACCGTCATCGTCAACGCCCATGGCGGACTGGCATGTCGACTCGATGTGGCAGCTGCCGATACCGCGGCACGCGAAGCCGGTGTCCGGTTGATCTCACCGGACCGACCGGGAATCGGTGAATCCGATCCGCAGCCGGGACGCACCATCCTGGACTGGGCCGGTGACATCTCGGAGATATTGAATAATCTTGGGGTCGAGCAGTTTTCGGCGATGGAATGATCGATGGGCGGTCAGTACGCCGCCGCGCTCGCCTGGGCGCTCCCCCGCCGGGTGACCCGGGTAGCGATCATCGCTGGAGCGCTGCCGCTGACCGAGCCTGGTGCCTTCACCCGGCTGTCGCAGCGAGTGCCGTGGCTGGTGAAGCCCTGCTTCAGTGCCATGGCGCTGGCCGCGCTTGCTCGCCCGTCGCATTCCTGATGCGACGCTGCACGAGCGGCCCGGCGGGCACTTCCTGGCCCGCCTGTACTACCCCGACATCTTCGCCAACGTGGCGAGGTAGTCCGGTCTAGTTGCCGAACCACCGGCTCGCCGGCGGCAGATCCGTTCCGAGGAGGGCACCGGCGGGTGCTCCCGACTCCGAACCCGACGCGTGTGCCGACCACCCGGTGCCCGTGCACAGCAGGTCACGCGGCGCCGAGATCGTCGACGGCAACGGGATTCCGAAGCCCGGGATGCCGGGGATCGTGATCTGCGGCGGCGAGAGCAGCGTGGCCACACCTTGCGAGAGCGCCGGCAGCAGCCCCGCAGGCGGGGTTGGCAGGGTGCCGGCGGAATCGGACAGCGGCGCCGACGGAATCAGCGTCCCCAGTCCGCCGGGCGTCGGCCCCACGTAGCCACCGGGCCCACCGGGCAGTACCCGTGGCGGGGTAGGCGGCGTCGCGAGCTGGTTGTTGCCGACCGTGCCAGGGGTTGCCGCGGGAGGAGTCGGAATTCCACTGCCACCACCGCCACCCGGGCCGCCTGGAACCGCGGCGGGCGGCGTGCCCGGGGTCACCACGTTGTTGGTGAACGGGGCTCCGGGAACCGCACCCGGAGGCGTCGGCAGACCACCACCGCCACCACCACCCGGACCACCGGGAACCGCACCCGGAGGCGTCGGCAGACCACCGCCACCGCCACCACCGGGACCACCGGGAACCGCACCCGGAGGCGTCGGCAGACCACCACCGCCACCACCACCGGGACCACCGGGAACCGCACCCGGAGGCGTCGGAATGCCCGTGCCACCACCGCCGACAGCGGCCGCGGGGACTGCAGCGCCGGCGTCTGCGGGCAGACCCGCAGCGGCGGCGGCGATCGCTTCGGCAGGAACGCCGGCCGACGGTGCCAGCACACCGGAGGCGTCAGCAACAGGTGCGCCAACAGCGCCGGCAGCAGCTGCGGCGGGAGCGCCGGCCGATGCCCCACCCGCGACACCGGCACTGTCGGACAGCGCCGCGGCCGCAGGGCCTGCGGCACCAGCATTGTCGGTGATCGGAGCCGCCGGGACCGCACCGGCGTTGTCGCTGATCGGGGCTGCGGGCACACCGCCCGCGTTGTCGGCGATGGGCGCGGCTGGAACACCGCCGGCACCGGGGAGACCGCCGCCCTCACCGACCGGTACGCCGGGGACTGCGCCTGGAGGCGTCGGCAGACCACCACCGCCACCCTCACCCGGCGCACCCGGAACCGCACCCGGAGGCGTCGGCAGACCACCACCGCCACCCTCACCGGGGGCACCCGGAACGCCAGCGGGCGGCGTCGAGCCGGTCTCGACGACATTGCCGCCAGGGGTGCCGGGGACGGCGGCCGGCGGCGTGGGGACACCGCCGCCGCCACCCTCACCCGGCGCACCGGGAACGGCTGCGGGCGGGGTCGAAAGGTTCTCGACGCCTGGGGTTCCCGGCGTGCCGGGGATCACCGTGTCGGGAGTCGGCGGGGTCGCCGCACCGGGGGTGCCAGGGGTGCCGGGAAACGCGGCCGGGGTGCCCGGCACGTTGACGTTCACCGGAGCTCCCGGGGTGCCCGGCACCGCAGCCGGCGGCGTGGAGACGCCCGGGATGGAGGCCGCGCCGGGAACGCCCGGCAGGGTGACGCCGGGTGTGCCCGGGACGTTGATCATCCCGCCGGGCGTCGGGACGCCCGGAATCGATGCGCCGGGAGGGGGAAGAGTTCCCGACGAATCGTTGAGCACGTTGCCCGGCGTCGCGGCAGGCGGGATCCCTGGCGTGTTGAGCGACAGGTTGTTGCCGCCACCCGGTCCGCCGGGAACCGCCGCGGGCGGCGTCGACACCGAGGTGTTCACGTCGCCACCGGGAACTGCGGCGGGCGGGGCCGGCGGAGTGCCGCCACCGCCGGGCACTTCGCCACCGGGAACTGAAGCCCCAGGAGCGGGCGGGGTCACGACGGACTCGTTGGTGTTTCCGCCGGGTACGGCGGCGGGCGGAGTCGGCAGACCACCACCACCACCGCCACCGGGGCCACCGGGCACACCAGCCGGCGGCGTCGGCAGACCACCACCACCACCGCCACCGGGGCCACCGGGCACACCAGCCGGCGGCGTCGGCAGACCACCACCGCCACCACCGCCGGGCAGCGGGGGCACCGCAGCGGGCGGGCCGGGAGGAACTGCACCGCCACCGGGGATCGGCGCGGCAGGAACGACGGCCGGCGGAGCGGGAACGCCACCGGAAGCGTCAGCCAGCGGGGCCGCGGGAATGGCGGCCCCAGGCGGCGGGACCAGGCCGCTCGCGTCCGCGATCGGTGCACCCGCATCGCCAGCGGCGGGCAAGCCGGCAGCCGCGTCGGCCAGCGGAGCAGCGGGAACACCCGCACCGGCGCCTCCGCCCGAGCCGGCACCTGCACCTGCACCTGCACCGCCAGGCAGACCGGCTGCGCCCGGAGCAACGGCAGCGCCCGCATCGCCGGCGGCGGCGGGCGGCGCGCCGGCGGCGTCGATCACCGGGGCGCCGACGGGTGCGGCGGGCACGCCTGCGGCATCGTCGACGGGAGCGCTGGGCACGCCACCGGGCGGGGTCGGAATGCCACCGCCACCGCCACCGGGCGGCGTACCGGGAACACCGGCGGGCGGCGTCGGCAGGCCGCCACCACCGCCACCACCGGGAGCACCAGGAACTGCGGCGGGCGGCGTCGGCAGGCCGCCACCACCGCCACCACCGGGAACGCCGGGAACTGCAGCAGGCGGAGTCGGAATGCTCCGGGCGGTGGTCGTGCCGGGAGTGCCGGGAACCGACGCCGGCGGGACGTGCGTACCGCCGGTACCTGGCATTCCAGGCGATCCGGGAGCACTTGCAGGCGGGATGCGAACGGTTCCGGGAACCGTCGCGGGCGGCACCGGGCCACCCACGGTGGGCGGGTTGTTGGTGAAAAGCGAGTTCGACGTTCCGGGGATGCCCTGGGACAGGTCGGGCGGCGTGGTGAGGAGCTGATGCGTGATGCCCATGCACGGAATGCCCGGGGTGCCATAGTCGGCAGCCGCACGGGGACTGAACAGCGGAGCGGTCCAGAAAAACCCCGCAGTCGCCATGGCGGTAATTGCCGCCACGCGAGACGTGGTCCGCGACATTTTTCCCCGTTTCTGTGAGAGGCCTGAAGGGCAAACTACAGACGTGTAAGTAAGGGAGCAGTCGAACCATTCTGGGGGTTACCGAACTGTTGCGAAGCGGTGTTGAAGCAGTTACACCAGTGACAATTTCCACTCGCAAATATGCGTTGAAGTGCGAAGTGCCGGGCAGCGCGTCACAACCCGATCTACGAGCGGGTGACGAGGTTGCCACAGGCTCTCCGGGGTGCCCAAACGCAGGCAGGAATCAGACCCGGCGGCACCGTGCGCCGAGAAAATGACTTCCCACCGTGTGCCCGGCCATACCGCAGCTCGGGCACACGTCAGCGAGGCTACGGAATCGTCAGCACCTGTCCCGGCTGGATCAAGTCCGGATTGGCGATTCCACTTGCGTCGGCGATCTGCTGGTACCTGTTTCCGTCGCCATAGAAGCGTTCCGCGATCGCTGACAGGGTGTCGCCGGCCACGACGGTGTAGGTCCGTGCCTCAGGCGGGGGCGGCGACACC